>NZ_CP036200.1:0-1200000 GCF_004295345.1 Shewanella maritima
CGATGCTTTAAAGACCAAATAGATTTAGTTAAGGCTTAGCAGTAAAACAAACCCAATAGGTAGCAAATAATGATTGAAGCAGACCGTTTAATAGAGCCTCAATTACAAGGGCAAGATGAAACGATTGATCGCGCAATGCGACCAAAACTGCTCGATGAGTATACCGGCCAAGATGAGTCCCGCGCTCAGCTTAAAGTATTTATCGAGGCAGCTAAAAAACGCGGTGAAGCGCTCGATCACATGTTAATTTTTGGTCCTCCAGGTCTGGGTAAAACCACGCTAGCGATGATTGTAGCCAACGAAATGGGCGTCAACATCAAATCCACATCTGGGCCAGTGCTTGAAAAAGCAGGGGACTTGGCTGCACTTCTTACTAACCTTGAAGAAGGTGATGTTTTATTTATTGACGAAATTCATCGCCTTAGCCCAGTTGTTGAGGAGATCCTTTATCCTGCAATGGAGGACTACCAACTCGATATCATGATTGGTGAAGGCCCTGCAGCCCGTTCAATAAAATTAGATTTGCCGCCATTTACATTAATTGGCGCAACCACACGAGCAGGTGCATTAACATCACCGCTAAGAGCTCGTTTTGGTATTCCGCTACGATTAGAGTTTTACAATATTAAAGATCTAACCAGTATTGTTAGCCGCTCAGCAAAAGTAATGGAGCTTGAAACCGAAGCCGAAGGCTGCGCCGAAATAGCCAGAAGAAGCCGAGGTACACCGCGTATCGCTAACCGCTTGCTACGCCGCGTAAGAGATTATGCTGAAGTAAAGCATGATGGCATCATTACCAAAGATGTCGCGCAAAAAGCACTAGATATGTTAGATGTTGACGTGCAAGGCTTTGATTATTTGGACCGCAAGTTGTTACTAGCCATTATCGATAAGTTTATGGGTGGCCCAGTAGGCTTGGATAACTTAGCTGCAGCAATCGGTGAAGATAGGGAAACTATTGAAGATGTACTTGAACCCTTTTTAATTCAGCAAGGTTTTGTACAACGCACTCCCAGGGGACGCATAGCGACCGCAAGAGCTTACGAGCACTTTAACATTATGAAGCCTGAATAGACCGTCGCAACTAAAGGGCTATGAGTAAGAGCGCATTAAAAGAGAACACGTAAAACGGCTCAATAACTTCAGTCTATGATAGGGTTATTGAGCCGTTTTTTATTCTGTTCAAAAAATTATTTATCGTTGGATTCAGTAACCTTTTTAGTCAGTTGAATGTTCGCAACTTTCTTAGCACGCTTCGCTCTCGCTTTAATGTTGAGCAACTCAACAACAAATGAAAATGCCATCGCAAAGTAAACGTAACCTTTTGGTATATGCACTTCAAAGCCCTCAGCAATCAAGGTAAAGCCGACCAAAATCAAGAATGAAAGTGCCAACATTTTAATGGTTGGATTGGCATCAACAAACTCTCCAATAGGTTTTGCCGCAATCAACATCACGCCAACCGACGACACAATTGCAATCACCATAATACTGAGGTGATCAACCAGTCCAACAGCGGTGATTACAGAGTCTAATGAGAAAATCACGTCCAGTATCGCAATTTGTACCAGTATGGACATAAAACTTGCGGCGCCCGTTGCCACTTTTGATTCTTCAACCACCTCTAAACTTGCATGTATTTCATGGGTAGATTTTGCCAGTAAAAACAAGCCACCAAGTACTAGGATGATATCGCGCCCCGATATTTCATTACCAAATATCGTGAATATGGGCTCAACTAATCCCATTACCCAGGCTAGGCTAAACAACAGTGCTAGTCGTGATCCCATGGCTAATGCCAAGCCAATTTGGCGGGCTCGATTCCTTTGGTGCTCAGGCAATCGCCCAACAAGAATTGATATAAAAATGATGTTGTCTATACCTAACACAATTTCAAGTGCGACTAATGAAGCTAATGCAACCCAAGCTTCTGGGCTCGCGATCCATTCAAACATTGATGTATTCTCGTATCTTTACGTTAAAGGGTAAGTATATAAGCAGGATAGGGTATATCCTTCTTGTTGATGTGAAATTTTTGACTTCAATGTTAGTAAGCAAGGCATTCACACATAGCAATTGTAATTCATAGTAAAGCTACCTTGATACAATAACTTAAGCTTTCAGAGTACAAATTTTAATATGCAATCTTTCAACTCCAATTTAAACATTGTCAACGTACTAATTAAAGCTCGAACCGGTTGTGCATTTTAGTATCAGGTAATTTTTTCGCGTCATAGAAAACATTCAGGAGTTCAGTGTATTTTATGAAGCTAGATATTTGTTTACCAAAGTATTGTATGACAGTCGATAGAGAACCATAGGTTAAACACTACAATAACTCGAAGATTCACTTGCTAATTAGTATACGACTTGTTGCTAAATCTCAGGCCTTAATAAAGTAACTCGACAAAGATAAAGTAGGTTCACAGTAAAATACAGCAACAATACTGGATTAGTTTTTAAATCACCTAGCGATGCACCATGGACCGTAGTGAAAATGATACTGATGCATGACGAGGAGCTTGGTGGTGATAGAGTCACTTACCATCATTTACCTAAAACTTAATTTAACATAATATACAGACTACGATTAAAAAAGAGGGGAGGTTAGGCCAAAAGTGACTCGTAAGCCTTTGATATTTCGGGGTCTTTAGCTCTTACAGCCATTGTCGCAAAATGAGACTTTACTTTATCCTCGCCAGCTAAACTAGCAATTCTAAATAACACCTCATCGGATGGAAATTTGTTGGTTTCTCTCCATCTAACAAACTCACCTAGGGAAACTGGTGTAATACCAATTTTAGGCGCAGCCTGACGGATGCTGCCGCGCTCTGATGCACGGGCGATAGCGCGAGATAAAAGCTCGTCATAAGTCATAGATAAAAACCCACGTTTTGTAGTCACAGGCTCATATTAGCACCAGTCTCAAAATGAGACAAACTTGACTAATAATTAATCGATAGCGAAAGCCGACTAGCTTTCATGAAAGCCATTTAGCATGTATGTTCTTTATCGCTAACGCTTTGTAGTCACGTACAACAGCTAGCAAAAATAAGGTTGTTCCCGGTGATTGGGGAGTGCACATCCCCCAAGTCACTAAACGGGACAAACATTAAAGGGACATACTTATGATGCTAATCACTACACCTAATCACGTTGAGCACCTTGGCCGCAAAGCCATGGGCAAGATTTCTAGCAAAGTCACTAAGCCTTTCTATAAGCAAAAAGCTAACGTCTATATTGAAATGGGACACTGGCACTTAGAGCGCGGTGAAGTCGATACAGCACAGCGCTGCTTTGAAGTCGCTAACACGTACCACCGCCTGATTGTGCAGCACGTTCAATCTGACGCCGTTCTTGAAGCATAGTCAATGATTGCCAAGACGCCCACTAAGACGAGAGCACAGCGCCCATTTGCGGCGCTACATCGCGATCGTTGGAGTGGGTATCTCAAAACCCCAAGCGGCCAGGTGTCACTATTAACACCGTGCGGCCGTGCTACCCAAAGACGTTTTCTCAAGGATATTGCGACAGTCATGGACTGTTTAGTTAGCAATATGTGCCTGAGAACGCGCAAAATAGGGGTTGTCGCTCGTAATGGGTTCTTTCTCTACACCTGGGAAAAGATAGCGCTAACGTGTAACTTGCCGCTTTGGAGGGTGAAACAGTGCGCAGCGCGCGCCATGGAGAACGGCTGGATAGAGTCAACGCAGCCAAGAGGCTTAACCATGCACAAGGGCAAGCCTGCTTATGTGTGCCTAGCTTCAATCAAGCGGATCACAATCAAGTACATCAAACTGACAGGGTTAAAAGAGGCGTTCGCGGCCGCGCATGCTGCTGCTAAAAAGTCCATCGTTAACAAGTCAAAGCTCTACAACAAGCCTATTAAAACCCTGCTAACACCCATCACACTACTGGCTAAATTCAAGCGCGATAAAGACGTTCTAGCGCCCCCAAACTGACCGAACTTAACCAAATAGGCCGCTTAACTGCGGTTTTCTTGGATCCATTACACCCAAATTTGACCAAAAATCACCCAATTTAGACCGAGTTGGATCCAACTGCAGACCGTTTACACCCGAATTGGTTCGGTAACAATTGACCGAATTTTATACCGACTGTGGATAAGTGTGTGAGTAACCTGTGATGTGAGCGTAAAACTACTCCGTGTATAAATACCGAACATTTAAACAGCATAGTTCCTACTGTCTTTATATAAATATAAAGAGAGAGAGATTTATTAATGCTTTACCCTGCGCAAGCTTGGGATAAAGCATTAATGGAGAATGCCTGACCACTTCCTAGCTGCGCTAGGGGTCAGTCGCCTATCGGATACGGGAGGATGGTTTTGCCTACGGCCGTTTGTCGTTATTGGTACTGCAGGGGCGTTACCCTGCGGGGCTTGTCGCTGCGCGACTGTCTAACAGGAAAGATAAGCCAAATCGAAAACTCATCGCTAAGCTCATCCATTTCATCGATAAGCTCATCCTAATTGCACATTTAAGCTGCAGTGGTACTATTGAACATGGAACAACCTCGTAACAATTAACCAATTGCGAGGTAATCAACGTGACAGCTACAACCCAAACCACACCCGAACCAGGTACCCAAACGAGTACCGAAACTAACCTAACCTTGATGGCTAAGTACCAAAAGCTATTAACGGGTTTTCAGAAGTTAGACGAAATACCGACTTACCGCCCCGATTTAAAAGCCGCTGAAGCAGGCAAGCTAACCCAAGAGGCCATTACGCTAACGGGTGAGCTCGTTAAGCTCGTTGACGCACAAGAGCAACGCTTAAACCATATTGACCAGGTAGCGGATAAGCTATTCGCCTGGTTAGACGGTCAAGAGGGCTGGGAACATGAAGAAGCCTAATCCGACCGTAGTCGGCAAGATGCGCTGTGAGTGTGGCGAGGTGATGGAAGTTCGCCAGCGCAGCAACGGCCGCAAGTTGTTATATACCTATTGTCCGGCGTGTAAAGTTGACCAACGTAGCAGCCAGCACGTGCAAGATTACTGGCGCGATAACATGGTTGCACCTGATACGCCTGACGATGTAATAGCAAAGCTGGCTATTTCAGCCCCCGAACCCACCCAAGAAACCAAACCTGACCAAGTTCCGGCCGTTATCGATGATGACGAGTTAGAGGAATGGTCACCTGCAGAGATGGAACAAACCGAAATCGAACCCGAACAAGGTAGCGGTTTGTTGCTGCCTGTTGGCTTATTCTTTGGCGCTATCGTGGCGCTAATTGGTTTTAACGCTGCTTTTAGGTAATCACTATGGAACAAGACAACCAAACAACAACCGAAATAACCGAGTTAGAACAGGTTAGCGAGCAACAAGAAGCGCTGCAGGTACCCGAGTCTAACGACGCGTTGAATGAGTTTATCGCCCAGTCAGGTGAGCAAGACGATCAAGCAAGTGCGCCCACGGCCAAGGCCGAAGTCGAAAAGATGACGGTAACGGCTGCAAAGTCACTTATTAGTAATGGTCTTAGCGGCGTTCTTGGCTTTGCGTCCCATGTGGCTCAGGCTGATTTATCGCTAACAGGTGCCGAAATTGACGACTTTGCCAAAGACTTTGCACCCGCGGTGGTCAAGTATGCTAACTCAGTCGGTGAAATGCCGCCCTGGTTAGCTGGATTGATGAAGTACCGTGTTGAGTTAATCGCGGCTAAGGGTGTGATCATGTTGGGTGTGTCGCTGTACTTTAAGTATCGCGCATTCAAAGAGCAAGCGGAGCTGCAGCGCCAAGCGCAAGAGCTACAACGTGAAGCCCAATTGAAGCAAATGCAACAAGCCGCGCAGCAACCTATGCAAGAGGCCGCTTAACATGAACCTTAAACGAGATATGTTATTTGAAGCATTATCGGGTTATGTAGCAGGCGTTACCTTGATTGGTGCTGATAACTTTAGCGTGACGTTTTCCAATGGTGCAGCCCGGGTAGAGATAGATGGCGAAACCCGTCTTTACTCACCGGAGGCACTAGGCGAAATTCAAAAAGAAGTCATGCAGGCACAGCCAGGAGGGGTTAAATTTGGCTATCAATAAAGATAACCGCCTAAAAGCACTGCATTGCTGCTATACGGCGGGGACAGGTGGCGGTAAGTCGGTTGCTGTGCAATATGGCGGCATGATGCCTAAAAGCCCTTGTTTGGCGATTTTCGACCCGTACGAGGACTATTTGTATATCACGGGTAGTGACACAGATATAGGCTTTGCAGGTAAGCGCACGTATACCTACCGAACCAGGCAGGCATTTGCTAAAGCGTTTATGAATGCCTGGAGTTCAAAAAAACCGTTTCGGATCTGTTACACGCCAGCTAACCCAAGCCGCGAAGAAATGCTTTGGTTTAGTTTGCTGATGTGGCACGCATCAGACGGCCAACGCCGCTTAGATATGGTCGTTGAAGAAGTGGCTAAATGGTGTAACACCACAGCCAAAGAGCAAAGCGCGTACGGTGAGTGCTTAACAGGTGGCCGTAAGTATGGCTTGGTGGTTCACTCAGTGTTTCAACGTAGCACCGAGGTACCCAAAACAACCATTTCACAGTCACCATTTAAAATCATTGGTATGCAGGAAACCGAAGACGATGCTAAACGCATGGCTAAGGAATGCCGCTTAACTATCGATGATATGGCAGAGCTAACCCCACTTAACTACATCAAAAAGCATCCAGGCTTAACGGGGCAAGTCGAGCGAATATCGCTTGAACATGTATTCGATTAGCCCAGGAACGCGACCTCAAGAGCCAGCTTAAGTGCTGGCTTTTTATTGTCCGGTCACCAAATAACCACCGAAATTAACCGAATTTATAACCAAGTTGACCGAATTTAGCTTGTTTTATAACCGAATTGTTTTCTAAGTTCGGGATTCCACGTTGTGAAACGCAACTTTCCCTTAGAGGACTTTGAAATGAAAACCTATTTACCAATTTTGTTAATTTCGGCTGCTGTCGCAGGTGGTCTAATTTGGGCGTCTAACAACGTCCGTTCAGTTAAAAAAGCAATCGGCTAAGGGAGGGGTTAACGATGTCACGTAATCATATCAACATTAACACTATCTCTGCTGTTGTGGCGGGTGCGCTTTGTACTATCACTTTGCCTGTTGGTGCCACTTACGATCAGTTAAGTATCGAAACTAATATCCCGTTGGCCAAGATGAAAAACATCCGCGTTAACGTCAACAATGATGTGGTTGAAGAATACAAAGACGGCACTGTGCTGGCTGCAGTCAACAAGTATTACAAGCGCGAAGTAGTCGACGGCATTGTCGATCTACACTTCAAGAAGACAGAAATGAAAACGCTATCTGAAAAGCGTCAGTTCTGCCTTGGTACCAAGAACATGCAGCCTCAAACGGCTGAGCAAGTACCGTTCATGCCTGCCATTACCTCTGTAACCGTTACATTCGAAATTGATGCAAGTGTTGCTGCGCCAACCGTGGCCGTTACTGCACTGCAGTCTGATGCTGTGCCGTTTGGTAACTTCATCAAAGTAAAACGCTTACCGGTTACCCTAAGTGCCGGCACTAACGAAATTGACAACATTCCTAAAGGCTATGACGCGCACATTAAGAACGTGTTCTTAGTGACTGACGCAACAGTCGATAAAGTGACGGTGATCCGCAATTCCACCGAAGAAAAGAACGTTAAGCAGTCCATTGCTGAAAAGGTTCAACGTGAGAATGGCCGTGCACCTCAAGCGGGTTATTACGCAGTTGATTTCTGCGGTGAAGGTGACATTAAGCAAGCACTGCAGCTTAAAGACGTTCGCGATCTGCGTTTCCGTGTTGAGTGTGATGCGGGTACAGCTGCAGCAACTTACGGCGAGCTTGTCATTGAGTATGTAGACACGCTTAAAGGTGTATAGGGGGTTGCTATGTTACCACTTCAAAAAGCAGGTAATTTCCCTGTACAAACCATTCAGCCAGTTATGCCAACCATGAGCGCAGCTAGCACCAATAACACGCCAGCTTGGTTAAGTGGTATTGGTGACAGTTTATCGATGGGTATTGACCTATGGCGACAAACTGAGCAAGTCCTAGCGATTAAGGACGCAACAGGCCAGGCACGTAACGAGCTAGACAATACGGTGCAAGTAGAGTCGCCTCAAGTGGTTGAAACTGTCGTGCAGCCAGCGAACCCAGCGCAAAAACAATTTGAGCTTGGTGTTGCAGGCTTAAAAGTTGGCGCGGGTACCTTATTGCTGGTGTTTGGTGGTATCGGCTTCCTTTGGTGGTTATCTCGCAAGTAACTAAGGCGGTGATTGATGCAACATTTTTTCACATCAATTGCCGCTGCAGTTATTGCAGGGCTAATTGTCTCACAACTAACCAAGGGTAAATCAGCATGACAATGCCAAACATGAGCAACTCATCTGCAGCCAGTTCTGGCACAGGTGATCAGGCTAACAATGCCGCGTTTCAAGGCGGTAACGTCAATTTTGGCGCAGGCAGCGCTGCTAAGGGTATATCACCATGGGCTATCGTAATCTTATGCGTGATTGCGGCCGTAGTGCTGATGAAGTCGCCCAAGAAATAGTTAAGGCCTGGACAACCTTAGCGCCAGCCCTGGGTATCGACTTGCACGAAATATCGCAAGAAGTTACCCAGGGTGTGTCGCACCTCTTTTGTTCAGATAACGAGTTTTATTTTGTGTTGCGTAAAGAGTGCCGTGCAACTGGCCCTGAGTTAGTAATCGTTGCGGCCGCTGGTAAGAACGCGACTAAACACGTTTCTGAAATTCATTTAAAAGCTAAAGCAGACGGTTTTAAATCAGTTCGACTCCATACGCTTAAACCCGATGCAATGTTAAGGCTTGGCGCTAAGTCATTAGGCTACGCAAAAGCTGAGACAATACTACGTGCGGAGTTATAACCATGGGTTCAAGTTCACGCTCAAATTCAAATCAAAACACCGAGAACAACAGCGAAACGATAGGTATTGGCGGCGAAAACCTCGGCATGATCATTACAGGTGATGGCAACTCCATCATCGATGGTGGTGCCTTTGATATTGTCGGCAAGTTAGTCGAGTTATTACCTGGTGTTATCTCAGATTCATTATTCACCGTTGAACAAATCAATGATGGTGCAGTCGAGCAAAACCAAGCGTTCTTAGAGGCTGGCAGTAACCTATTTAACGAAGTAGGCGCGGCTAACCAAGAAATGATGCGCCTAGGCTACAACTCACTAACCGAAACAGGCGAGATTTTATCTGACGGCTTCAACGAGTTAATCGACTCACAATCTGACGGTTTTAGTGACCTAGTAGAAGCACAACAACAAACATCTAATTCAGCGTTTGAGTTTGGCCGTGCGTTGTTTGGCGACTCAATTGGGTTATCAGAAACCGCTATCCAGGAGAACACTGCTTTAGCTGAACTAGTTGCCGTATCGATAGCAGATTCATCCGGCCAAATGGCAGAGCTAGCCAGTGAAGCAATGATGGAGAACGCCGACTTATCAACGGCCAGTATCGAAGCCATTGAACAAGCCCACGCAAACAACGCTGTATTAGCTGAGCGTGCAATCTCATCTGCAGAAACCGTCACAGGCGACAGTCAAAAGCTACTAACAAGCGGCTTCAATGACATGTTAGGGCTGATGGAGCGCTTTAGCCGCAGCGATGGCGCAGCCCTGGCCGATGCCAACAACAAAACAATTCTATATCTAGCGGGTGGCCTTGGCTTAACCGTTGTGATCGTCACGTTATTAGCTACCACGAGGGATAAGTAATGTTAATCAAGACATATTTAACGAAAGGCATACCAAACAGCATTGCCCAGGGTGGTAAGTATTTCTACCTCGTAACAGCTGCAGATGTAGTTGATATTCGTTTTATGAAAGACTCTCAAAGCCTAACAGAGCTGCATACAGAAATGCGCGAGGGCATGAGCAATCAATTTGATAAACGTGTTAGCGGTGTGACACTGCAGTCAGAAAGCGATCAGTACGTTGAATTCTGGATTTCCGACACCAAGCTTGATTACTCAAAACTTGCTGCAGGCGGCGCAGCTGCAAACGTTAACGGCGGCACAGTATTTTGTCCTGCTGGTAAGTCACTTGCTGTACCGTCTGATTTTCGCCGAAAAGCCATCTCAATTAAGGTCAGCGATACATGCCAGATTGGTGGTTTAGATGTATCAACGTTCAATGGCTTCACGCTAGAGCCAAACGAAAGAATCAAAGCGGAATCGCGAGGCGATATATGGGTTTACCGTGAGCCTGCCAAAGTTACTGTTACGCAGGGTGCAGCGGAAAAAGCTGCACCACCGTATGACGCATTTGAGTCAACGCCTAGCGGCCTCGATTTTAGTATTGCGTCAATGTGCCAGATTTTAAACGGCGCTCTTGTGGCTCATAGGTCGTTCACGCCCGTGTATTTGGATGATGACGCAACATGGAAGCCGATGACATACAAAAACGAGTCAGTCCACCCTCAAACTACACATAACATAGCTTTTTTTGATGACAACGCGCTGTATGTAACAAATCAAAACGGTCGAATCTATAAGAGTACTGACGGTAAAGAGTTAGCGCACTTAACCACTGTTAAGTACGGGCAGGACTTGGACGGTAACACTATCAACACGTACTTTGGTGGTGACTGTTACATGCAAGTGTTCGATAGTGGTCAACACATTATGTATTCAAATTATGACCGCGTTTACGTTTCAAGAAATGGCGGCGCATCTTGGTGGTACACGCCAGTTACACCGCAAAAAGCGTTCAAAGATGTTAAATATACGGCTGACCAAAAAGCGCTCTTAGCATCATTTTATAACTCGGTTTATCGATTAGACCTAACAAACCCGAGTGCAGAGTGGGAGCAGGTGTTAGACCATGGTAGCAGTATCATTCAAGATGCTCGCCACCTTGCGATTGCTGGTAATTACATTTTTAAAGCCTATTACAGCCACAGCGATTCCCGATACCACGTGGTAGCGTCGGCAGATAATGGGCTGACATGGTCAGAGATTGATTCGGGCTCAAGCGATAAAATGAAAAGTTGTATCGGTGTTATGGCATTTGGCTCCTCAATCATATTCCAAGGTAAAAACGCAATTGGTGTAATTAACGATGTTACGAGTAGTTTAAACATCAATTGGTTTGAGTCAGGTCTAGCGCTAGCCGATGCAAGCGCAGACTTCGCATCAGCCATGTATTACGACCCTGCTGACGAAACTGTAAATGTTTTTCAAGCTGGCGCAGGCTCAACGCCAGCAACAACAGTTATCAGTTATCCGATTGCTGTAACCGCGGGTTATTTGGACGGGGTAACGTTGTCCTGGCTTGCGGAGATTGACTAATGCGCTCTGTTATCCTGGCTGTATCACTGTTATCAATCGGCGCCTGGTTGTTCGTACGAACAACCAGGCAAGACGTACAAACACAGCCAAGCCAGGGCAACACAACTACACCAGGACCAACTTCCCAACCGGAACAATCTAACCTTGATTACTTAAACTTTGACTTTTGGTCGATACTGTCGGGAGACAGCAACATGAAAAACGCAGATCCATACAAAAAAGAGCAGGGGAACCCTGTCCCACGTGGCATAGGCAACAACAACCCGCTAAACATTGAAGCTAACTCAATCGAATGGCGCGGCAAAATTGGCAGCGATGGCCGTTTTATTGTCTTTGATACCGTTCATAACGGCATTCGCGCTGCAGCTCGTATCCTAAAAACCTATCGTGATAAGTACCGCTTAAACACAGTTGCAGGTGTTGTTAACCGCTGGGCGCCACCAATTGAGAACCCAACCGATAAATATATCGCGTTCGTGGCCAACAAAGCAGGCGTAACAGTTAACCAGGTATTAAGTGCTGATGATTATCCAAACGTTATCGCAGCAATGATCCACTTTGAAAATGGGTACAATCCGTATGAGCAAAGCACAATTCAAGCTGCCACCGCTGACGGTATGGCATAGCACCTTTATCGCTGCAGCTGCTATTTACATTGTGTATATGGCATCAAAAGCCTTTGCGCGAATGGATAGCACTGCCAACGCAATAACCGCGCCTGCAGGAAGTCTAATCTCTGACGTTACAGCCTGGGCTAACGGAAACCACCGTATTGAGTTCACGCCATTAGTCATACAGCCACACTATCTAAATGCTAATTACGTGATTTCAGATCAAGCCTGGGAAGTATTGACCAGGAACCCGCAATACAAGCAGTTAATGTACGGCTTATTTGATAACCGGGTATTAAAACCACAATACCGGCATTTAGTCGGCCAACAGATAACGGGGCTTTGATATGACTTGGCTAAAATCAATCTTTAGCTTTCTAACCGACCCGATAGCCGACCTAACAGGCGGCTATCGAGAGCGTAAACGTATCGCTGCAGAAAGCACTGCAGCAATCGCAACTGCAGAAGTTAATCTAAAACTAGCAGAGCTAAACGCCAAAACTCGCCAGCTCGAGCTAAAGCAAGCGCAGGACTTTGATTACGATATGCAAGTACTGCAGAACCGCCGCGAATCCTCAATGGATGAGATTATTATCGGTGTATTCCTGTGCTTGTTCTTAATGCACTTTGTGCCAGCACTGCAGCCATACATGCACAAAGGCTGGGCGGCTATGGGGTATGACGGTGCGCCCTGGTACTTTGAATTTGTGATCGTAGGTATCGCAGTAAGCACACTTGGCCTGATGCGATTGTTTAGAGCATTCTGGCACCAAAAACAAATAAAAAGAGGGCGGTTAGATGGACATAGCACTACTAGCGACACTTAAATCATTGGGCTTAGACTTATCAAGCGTGGCCGTTGTGCTGTTGCTATGGCGCATTAGCAGCCTGATTAACGAACAAAAGACCTATTTCACAGGCTTAATACACGAACTTGATAAACGGATCACTATAGTGGAGGCTAAAAAAGATGATACCAACTGACTTTGCAGTAGACGTAAGAACCCCAGACCCCGTAGTTATCAAAGTGCAGCCAAGCAACACACTGATATTTATCCTGGGTGCATTAGTCCTGGTCTTGGCCGGATGGGTAAAAAGACGTAACTAATCACGTTAGTACGTCAAAATTTACGTTAGTTAAGCTGTTAAGCCGCTATATAGTAGCGGCTTAATCATATGTGATATGATTAAGACAAGACCCTGATTTATAGGCCGGAACAATGAAAGCGAGACAACTAACCCCAGAGCAAGCACTTAGAGTGACCAAATCGATCTCTAACGGAAAACAACGCTCACAGCTTAATATCTCAGACTTTGATAAGAACTTTAGCTTTGCAACAGAAAGCGAAGTGAAAACTCAATCTGGGCGTATTCGCACCCAGTTCAACAAAACCATCAAAGAGCTAGCGCACCGTTGAAGCTACTTAGCCCAGAGCAGGTAGCTCAAATCCATGACGACTTAATGGAAACAGAGCAGGGGCTTAAAGCCCGTTATTCGCTTGATAAAATTGAGTCAGTAGTTAGCCGCATTCAACACCGTATTTATTACGATGACGAATTTACGCCTGATGTGTTCAATATTGCCGCCTTGTATGCAGAGGCTATCGCCGTTGGCCATGCGTTCCCAGATGGTAATAAGCGGACTGCATTTGTAGCTTCACTGACGATTCTGTCGTTAAACCATGTCTACCCAGATACATTAACAGGCATGATTGACCACTTTAAAGAGTCTGAGGAAGTCAGGTACCCAACAGAATTATTGGTACTCGTTGCAGAGAAGAAGATCACCCACAAAGAGTTGGCTAATGTGTACTTGGCTATATTCGGTATAACAACGCTTGGGTTAGGCGTGGTTAAGCTAGTTGATATTATTAAAAAGCTCATCAATTAAGCCGCTAACCAGCGGCTTTTTTATTATTTACGGTGTAGCTTCTTCACGAACGCGGGTTCACGGTCACGCCAGGGCTTAAAATTGCGGGGCTGATTAACCAGTCGTTCAGCGATTGGATCGTGTCCTGCAGCTTCACTTAAATGTTCAATTTCCCAGGGCTGCAGCACGTAGCCCGATTTAGTCACCAAACGGCCATTAAAAATAAAGTAGCCGTTCCACGCTTCATTACATGGCATGAAACCCGAAGCAGCAATATCTAACAAACGTAAGGCTGTCTTGTTAGTGGGTTTTCCTTCATTGATCCAACGGTAAGCTGTTGACTTATCAACATCGAAAAAGTCGCATATAGCGCGGTGGTCATTGTTAAACAGGGTTTGGAATTTGTCTTTGTGGTTGCACAGATACAGGTAGTTGTGCGCGTTTCTGTAATACATCTGCATTTTTTTAATATCCTTATTATATTGTTTTCGCATAACCAAGCGAAAAACAGCAGCAGGAGGTTATAACAAGGTGACTAGCATTAAATGTGGTTTTTAAGGCTTTTGTAGTGAGTTTTACAGAACGCTTATATAAATAAATATTTGGTGCTAACATGGCGCTGTATAAGGACTTTAGAAAACAGGTTTGTAAGTTATTGAATGTCAAGAATATTAAATATTGTATTTAACATAATATACATTGTGCGCAGTTTTATATTGGCGCCAAAACAACAAAACCCATCATTAGATGGGTTCTGAAGAGATCTTTAGTTTGACGAGCTGCATTGTTTACGCCAGTGACAAGGTTCTATGCCTACCATTCCATTTAAGTCAGTTACCATATACAGCTATAAGGCACTTAACCGATTCGCCCAGGTCATTTAGTTTAGCGACTCCGTATTGGTCAATTACAGTAGATCAGACAAAATAAATAATGTCAACGAATAAACATAAATTTCATTGTGCGCAGTTAGCTCAATAAGTACTTGATACAACACGCTAGCAATAACAGCTTAAGCAAGATACTTACAAGCAGCTCTACAGCCTCTAGCGATAAACGTAAACCAGTGTCTTTGTTAGGCATATCAATCCTTAAATGGAGCAAGAATTTTATCTAATGGTTGTTCGCCGCTTTCGCTAGGCGCAGAGACCTCACGGCTCTGAGCCGTCGCTTCAATCGGTCGACCTGCATTGCATGTAATGTAAATGCTCTCAGAATCTTTAATTAAGTTAGCACGGCACTCATTAATGTAACGTACGCGATAGCCGTGATGCTCAGGATAAACAACAGCATTATTTGATTCGAACACATAATCAAAGCTTTTTGTTGATTTAACTGAAGCAGTAATAAACACACCATCAAGTGGGTGTTTGGGTTTCAATTCAGCAACCGACTCTTTTACAGACTCAGGAACGCTAGCACTCGCTTCAACTTCTTCAGCGGGTAAAAACATCCAAGACAATACACCCGCAACTATTGCCCCAGTGAAAAAGGCCGGACGGTTCTTTTCGGGGCGACCTGCTTGGTCTGACTCGTTAAATCTACGGGTCTGATGTTCGGTATCATTTGTATATCTCCCATATATGTACCAAGACGGCAACACAGTGCAAACGCCTTGAATGTCTGAATCCTTTTCAAATATTTGGCATGTATTGTATGCGTTATAAAGCTCAGCACCTTGGTAATACCAAGTATCAACCGTATGCATACCAGCTGACGTTTTATATTTAACGTTACCCACGTGAACCTTAGGCGGCTTAATCTCTTTCTTGCCTAATGCCTTAGACCATTCACCAAGAATGGGCATCTTCATACGGTCGGTACGCTGACAATAAACAACATGCTCACCAAGCGCATCCCTAGCCTGTTTATCTAGCATTTCTTCATCTTGAACAATTAAAAGTACATGCCAACCTTGCTTGCGCAAGTGAACAACTTTTTTAACCATGTTGCCACGATCTGAATTGCGATAATCACGCGAGTTAAGCCAAACAGCACCCTCATCAAGTACCATGAGCCCAGCTTCATCATCATTAAACTTGCCTTTTAAAACGCCGTCATAACCAACACCACACGCATCCAAATCATTAGCGGTTGGGTAATCAGGTACTCGCATTACACGAGCGCTCTTGTCGTCTTTATCTGTGAGATACTCCATGAATAAATCCATGTTTGTCACAATACGAGAACCGCGATCTAAATACATTTTGATTCTTGATACAGCAATCAACGATTTACCACCGCCAAGAACGCCCGTTACGATATAAATCATTTGGCTATCTCTATTTTCAAACCAACAACTTTCATCGTCATATCATATGTAATTAGGCTTGCATGAAAGCCAACAACCAACCCAATGCAGTGATTGATATTGCTAGGTAAAAAATACAAACCCGTCATTACATCAGCAGACATGCCATTAATTGCAGCATTAAGCGCAGTAGAAAACGCCAACACAACCGCAGCTGTCGCAGTGGCCATGACAGCAAGTGCAGCAAGTATCACCCCGACTTTGACCGTTACTTTAGACAAAATCCATGTGACAGCTGAGGTAACAAAACCACCAATCATCGTTGCCAAAGCGGGTAAGCCTATAATTGCAGGTAACGGCATTAGTTCTTACTCCTTGTAAATCGGTTACTAAACACATGGAAAATGTAAAACGCAGTGAGACCATAGAAGAACGTGGCCATGAGCGAGCGAACAATATCCGCAGCTGGACATATGTCTATTGCAAACAGACTAAAATCAATAGCAGTACAAGAACCAACCGGAGGGAAAATATTTTTTAAGACATCGAAAACGGAACCATCAAAAGCATCGAGATAACCATCAAAAAGACCATCTTCGTGCAGCTTTGCCTCTTCATCTAATGCAGCATTTAACTTGTCTGTGACGTCACCAACCATTGCGTCACCATCAGGCATAGGCGATTCATCAATCAACATACCTGCGGCCTCTTTCATACCGTTGATTAGACGCTCATAGTCAAGCACAAATGAGCCACCTGACCCGCCATTGTTACCACCGTTCTCACCACCATTATCATCACAGTTTTCACCTGTACATGGTTCGGGGTCTGGGTCGGGCTCTTCCTCTTTGGCTTTACAAGTCGGTGATTCGGGATTTTTAGTGCAGTCCAATTCTGGCGGTTCGCAGCCCTCGCCTGTGCATGGCGTTTCACGAAAGCAAACAAATTGATTATTCACATAACCACAACCATCAGCACAAACGCCTTGCGCATTACACTCGACAGATGGGTCGGCGCTACACATGAAACCAGTACCATTAGCAACACACTGTTCGTCACCCGGTTGCTGTTGATTAGCATCGGGGTCATAATCTGGCACATCACTATCGCCAAAACAGTTAATTTCTAAGTCTGGCTCGTAGTAATGCCATTCGCCATTAGACACCATCTGAAAGCCACAGCTGGCACCGTTATTATCGTTAGTAACACAGACCTGTAATGACGTATTACCCGCCATTGGCATAACCGTGCCATCGGTGGCAAGTGAACCGCAATTTGATGCGCTATCTAACTCATTAGGTTCATAACAACGGTCAATTTCACCATCGCCAGTTGAATCGTAACTATAGGAATAATTCGGGTTTGTTTCAGGGGGCATGAGCTTTCTGATATATCTTCTTGTTTGAATGCGTGACCGACTTTTTGGTCATACTTCCACGTCCCATCTGACCATGTAACAGCGCAATGCCAAAAGACTTCATTGGGTGTACTTGTATTTGCAGTACATTCGCCCCAAGAATCGCCCCACAAGTTAATTGAGTTTTTACCTTGGTCGCGACACGCCTCTAAATCCATGATTTTCGCAGGAAACGAATTAAATGCGCCACAAAGCCATTGCTCGGTAATATCTTTCTGTGGCGATTCATAACTCGCAGTATCATAAATCGTTGTCGCCTGTACTATAGACGACAAAAGGGCTGAAATCAGCCCGAGAACTAATAACAGCCCTTTCATCATTACCACCTATTAAGTTGAGCGACCTAGGAACTTCTTCGCTAGCTTCATAATAAGCAGTGGCTTTTGGATTGCTAAGAACAGCACCATAGCCGCAGCAGCAAACAGACCTACAGTGACACCAATTTCCGTGAAGATTTCAGTGCCATCGGTATTAGCCATTGCTGACCCCATAAAACCAACCATCAAAATGGTTGCTGCAGTTGCTTTTTTAAACATACATATTTCCTTATGTAGACACACCTAAAAACACGCGTAATGCGTATTGCTTCATACCAAGCGCAAAACCAATACATGCTATACAGAGGTAATAGCTTGCGCTGGCAAGTACAATGCCTTTATCTACCAAGCCCCAAAAATCGTGTTCGATTATTTCCATGACTGACCTATTCCATACGAAATCAGAAAAGTGAGAATCGATGTAAAACCGATAAACAGTGATATAGAGAGCGTTAAAAACGTACTAATATCCATGCTTTCTACGACCCTTGCAGCTGTAATAGATAACAGCAAATGTAAAAAGGCCACCGAACGCAAAGCTAGTGACAGAGAGAAAAATCGCGTCCAGTGGCAACATATCTAGACCTTTAAGGCTGATTTGACAGCCTTTGCAAGTTTTGTTTGTGGATACCCAAAGTAAGATAAATCAGCAAAATCAACGTTCGTTTTCTGCGTAGATTCAAAGCGAATTACCTCACCAGACTTGCTTTTGACATAAACAGTTAACATCGTCATTTATGCCGCCTTAACAGACTTGCGTACTTCACCGTACGGGTCTGCTAAATTTGCATCGATAATCTTTGAATCACGCTGGAAGTTGTATTCAACATTCACGCGACCATTGAACTCATTACCCGAAGCCCAAACTTCAACATAGACTTCCTTACCAACAAGCGGTGCTGCCATGCGCTCAACTTCTGCGCGTGTTTGGTCGTTGTATCGAACGTCAACAATACGTTTCTCTGGTTGACCATATTTGTTGGTGAAACTTGAAGAAATGCCGAGGTTATAACCGTAAACTTTGCCAGCCTTGCTGGTCAGCGTTTGGAAACCCTCTACGACACCTTGAACGAATAACTTAGCCATAATTAAGACACCTTTTTTAGTACATAACCCACATGGGTTTTATCGGAAGTTGGATCTAAAACAAGACCCTCATTAAAA
This sequence comes from Shewanella maritima, assembly GCF_004295345.1. NCBI lineage: Bacteria > Pseudomonadati > Pseudomonadota > Gammaproteobacteria > Alteromonadales > Shewanellaceae > Shewanella > Shewanella maritima. The sequence goes on from NZ_CP036200.1 coordinate 18,950, forward strand.
GCCCAAGCAGGCGTTGATACAGGCTTGGCCTCAAGAACTTTAAGAAGTGGTACAACGTTGGTTTGATTCGGTTGGTCACATGACATATTGATGTCAATGTCATGCTCTAATAATTCTTTGCGTTGACGATAAAAAGTCGTTCGAGGAAGCAACGTTTTCAAGTCATGGCCTTGCGTCCAAAGCATATAAGTTGATTGCAATTTGCGCGGCAAATTAAGCGCTGAGCTATCTGTTAGTGTCACGTTCTTAGACATTTCAAGCCTCCCGAGATAGGCGTTGTATAATTCTTCAATTCGCTCGGGCGTTAAATCGGCACCCTGTTTTATTTCTAATTTGGCTAACTCCATACCACGGAGTACCAATTCAATCCTGAGCTTTGACTCAGCCCATTTAGGTATTTTTGTATTTTTAAGTTCATCGGGTAATTGGTGTTTTTTACCCGAGTTGATTTCGTCATATTTGCAGTAGGCTTTAATTGCCCAACGGCGTGAATTCTGACCCCAATAAACAGTGCCACCCTTGCTAGTTGGGCGACCATGACGGGTTTTAGATTTAAGCTCGGCAGCTTTCAACCAGCTACGAACAGAAAGAAGATTGTCGAGTTCAAACGACTCATTAATATCAATGCGAGTAATACGATAGTGACCACGTTGAACAGCCCAAAATTCTTGGTCTGTGTAGTCAATTTGGAGATAGCCCGTGATTACCTTGAACGTGCGAGATACAAGCGGTAGTAAATGATTAATGCCAAAGACATTGTGACCTTGCGTGAACTTTGACGGGTTACCGTCAATTTGAAGATGTGTCGCTTTGCCCTGCCCGTTCGAACCTAACGAACGAATAGATATTGAAGATTCATAAGACCCTGCTTGAATGCGATTTCTGCAAACTGTTTCATACTCGATTTCACCGTCAGCCTTGACCTTGATAAAGCGGTCAGATGCTATCGGTTCATGCTCAAGCGCGATTTCTACAGTAGCCCAATCAATCATGCTTACGTCGTCCTGTGACATGTTACATATTACATTGGATGTAAATGTATACGTGTTACATATAACATGTCAATAGTAACTTGTAACTTGTGACGTAATTCCTATGATCAGAGTACGACTAAACATTGTGTTAAAATAAATGGCTAAATTAATATCAACGGTAAGAGTTAAACCAAAGCACGCAGAAGCGCTAAAGGAAAAGGCGTACGACCTAACGGTCGAAACAAAGGAAGTCGTATCTGAAGCAGAGATAATCCACTTCATTCTCGAAAGAGAAATAGAAAAAGTATCAGTGGAAGACTGGCTAAAAAAACAGGATTAGTCCCACGAATGGGACAAAAGTGCAGTATTACAGGTACTGCACTTTTTCTTCGTACCCCAAAACATGGTTTTGCCTACGGCCGTTAAACTTCGTTTGGAGTCCATAACGTGATCGTTAAAAGAGTCTGGCAGAGCGAAAAACTACAGCTGCAAAAAGCGCAGCAGCTTACAAGCGCCCGCTCCGCTCAGCATCAAACCTACGGTTTAATAATCCCTTAATCATCGAAACCAACCCAATCTTCGTTATCCTCCATAGAATCAATAAGTTCATCAGTGGGACTTAAAAGATGAGCGTTAGCAGTCTTAAAGTTATCAATAAGAGTAACGGAATTAATTGCAGCTCGTTGATTAGTTAACGCAAACGCTAAAAGAAAAGCGCTATCTTGGCCAAGTTCGAGCGCGGCCGTCTCGGCCATAGACGTTAAGTTACGTAAAGATGCTTCATTATGTTGCTTATAGCATTTGATTAAAGACTTAACTGCATGCTCAGCACCAAGAGGAACGCGAACGCCTTTAGTCGGTTCGGCAACCTTAGAACCTTTAGGGCGACCAGCACCCTTTCTTACGCCACCATGATTAGACATGAAAAGTATCTCCAACAAACTTAACAATAGCCTTGCGAGCGTCTGTAGCGCTGATTTCGCGGTCACAGCGATAGCGTAGAGAGATATCAGAGTAAAAACCTGAAACAATCACTGTATCAGTACCCTTCTCCCAAAAGAACTCGATATCTTTGAAACTACAAAAAACGCAAGACTTAGTGTTTTCAACAAAGTTTAAATCAGATTGCTTAGCCATAACGTTATCTCTCTTGATTGTTTGTATACATTTAATTATAGAGACTCTTGATTAATTGTCAACATTTAATCAATAGAAAACATGATTATTTGTATACTTTTTATCAATTATGGATACCCGTACATAATAAAAAACCCCACCGAATTGGCAGGGTTTGAACTTCGCACAATGTGATTATGTTACGTGCGCTTTCAGCGGCCTACGCCACTGGCGATTATGCTACGGCAAACACTCAACATAATCTGATTTTATTGTGCGCAGTTTTATATTGGCGCCAAAACAACAAAACCCATCATTAGATGGGTTCTGAAGAGATCTTTAGTTTGACGAGCTGCATTGTTTACGCCAGTGACAAGGTTCTATGCCTACCATTCCATTTAAGTCAGTTACCATATACAGCTATAAGGCACTTAACCGATTCGCCCAGGTCATTTAGTTTAGCGACTCCGTATTGGTCAATTACAGTAGATCAGACAAAATAAATAATGTCAACGAATAAACATAAATTTCATTGTGCGCAGTTAGCTCAATAAGTACTTGATACAACACGCTAGCAATAACAGCTTAAGCAAGATACTTACAAGCAGCTCTACAGCCTCTAGCGATAAACGTAAACCAGTGTCTTTGTTAGGCATATCAATCCTTAAATGGAGCAAGAATTTTATCTAATGGTTGTTCGCCGCTTTCGCTAGGCGCAGAGACCTCACGGCTCTGAGCCGTCGCTTCAATCGGTCGACCTGCATTGCATGTAATGTAAATGCTCTCAGAATCTTTAATTAAGTTAGCACGGCACTCATTAATGTAACGTACGCGATAGCCGTGATGCTCAGGATAAACAACAGCATTATTTGATTCGAACACATAATCAAAGCTTTTTGTTGATTTAACTGAAGCAGTAATAAACACACCATCAAGTGGGTGTTTGGGTTTCAATTCAGCAACCGACTCTTTTACAGACTCAGGAACGCTAGCACTCGCTTCAACTTCTTCAGCGGGTAAAAACATCCAAGACAATACACCCGCAACTATTGCCCCAGTGAAAAAGGCCGGACGGTTCTTTTCGGGGCGACCTGCTTGGTCTGACTCGTTAAATCTACGGGTCTGATGTTCGGTATCATTTGTATATCTCCCATATATGTACCAAGACGGCAACACAGTGCAAACGCCTTGAATGTCTGAATCCTTTTCAAATATTTGGCATGTATTGTATGCGTTATAAAGCTCAGCACCTTGGTAATACCAAGTATCAACCGTATGCATACCAGCTGACGTTTTATATTTAACGTTACCCACGTGAACCTTAGGCGGCTTAATCTCTTTCTTGCCTAATGCCTTAGACCATTCACCAAGAATGGGCATCTTCATACGGTCGGTACGCTGACAATAAACAACATGCTCACCAAGCGCATCCCTAGCCTGTTTATCTAGCATTTCTTCATCTTGAACAATTAAAAGTACATGCCAACCTTGCTTGCGCAAGTGAACAACTTTTTTAACCATGTTGCCACGATCTGAATTGCGATAATCACGCGAGTTAAGCCAAACAGCACCCTCATCAAGTACCATGAGCCCAGCTTCATCATCATTAAACTTGCCTTTTAAAACGCCGTCATAACCAACACCACACGCATCCAAATCATTAGCGGTTGGGTAATCAGGTACTCGCATTACACGAGCGCTCTTGTCGTCTTTATCTGTGAGATACTCCATGAATAAATCCATGTTTGTCACAATACGAGAACCGCGATCTAAATACATTTTGATTCTTGATACAGCAATCAACGATTTACCACCGCCAAGAACGCCCGTTACGATATAAATCATTTGGCTATCTCTATTTTCAAACCAACAACTTTCATCGTCATATCATATGTAATTAGGCTTGCATGAAAGCCAACAACCAACCCAATGCAGTGATTGATATTGCTAGGTAAAAAATACAAACCCGTCATTACATCAGCAGACATGCCATTAATTGCAGCATTAAGCGCAGTAGAAAACGCCAACACAACCGCAGCTGTCGCAGTGGCCATGACAGCAAGTGCAGCAAGTATCACCCCGACTTTGACCGTTACTTTAGACAAAATCCATGTGACAGCTGAGGTAACAAAACCACCAATCATCGTTGCCAAAGCGGGTAAGCCTATAATTGCAGGTAACGGCATTAGTTCTTACTCCTTGTAAATCGGTTACTAAACACATGGAAAATGTAAAACGCAGTGAGACCATAGAAGAACGTGGCCATGAGCGAGCGAACAATATCCGCAGCTGGACATATGTCTATTGCAAACAGACTAAAATCAATAGCAGTACAAGAACCAACCGGAGGGAAAATATTTTTTAAGACATCGAAAACGGAACCATCAAAAGCATCGAGATAACCATCAAAAAGACCATCTTCGTGCAGCTTTGCCTCTTCATCTAATGCAGCATTTAACTTGTCTGTGACGTCACCAACCATTGCGTCACCATCAGGCATAGGCGATTCATCAATCAACATACCTGCGGCCTCTTTCATACCGTTGATTAGACGCTCATAGTCAAGCACAAATGAGCCACCTGACCCGCCATTGTTACCACCGTTCTCACCACCATTATCATCACAGTTTTCACCTGTACATGGTTCGGGGTCTGGGTCGGGCTCTTCCTCTTTGGCTTTACAAGTCGGTGATTCGGGATTTTTAGTGCAGTCCAATTCTGGCGGTTCGCAGCCCTCGCCTGTGCATGGCGTTTCACGAAAGCAAACAAATTGATTATTCACATAACCACAACCATCAGCACAAACGCCTTGCGCATTACACTCGACAGATGGGTCGGCGCTACACATGAAACCAGTACCATTAGCAACACACTGTTCGTCACCCGGTTGCTGTTGATTAGCATCGGGGTCATAATCTGGCACATCACTATCGCCAAAACAGTTAATTTCTAAGTCTGGCTCGTAGTAATGCCATTCGCCATTAGACACCATCTGAAAGCCACAGCTGGCACCGTTATTATCGTTAGTAACACAGACCTGTAATGACGTATTACCCGCCATTGGCATAACCGTGCCATCGGTGGCAAGTGAACCGCAATTTGATGCGCTATCTAACTCATTAGGTTCATAACAACGGTCAATTTCACCATCGCCAGTTGAATCGTAACTATAGGAATAATTCGGGTTTGTTTCAGGGGGGCATGAGCTTTCTGATATATCTTCTTGTTTGAATGCGTGACCGACTTTTTGGTCATACTTCCACGTCCCATCTGACCATGTAACAGCGCAATGCCAAAAGACTTCATTGGGTGTACTTGTATTTGCAGTACATTCGCCCCAAGAATCGCCCCACAAGTTAATTGAGTTTTTACCTTGGTCGCGACACGCCTCTAAATCCATGATTTTCGCAGGAAACGAATTAAATGCGCCACAAAGCCATTGCTCGGTAATATCTTTCTGTGGCGATTCATAACTCGCAGTATCATAAATCGTTGTCGCCTGTACTATAGACGACAAAAGGGCTGAAATCAGCCCGAGAACTAATAACAGCCCTTTCATCATTACCACCTATTAAGTTGAGCGACCTAGGAACTTCTTCGCTAGCTTCATAATAAGCAGTGGCTTTTGGATTGCTAAGAACAGCACCATAGCCGCAGCAGCAAACAGACCTACAGTGACACCAATTTCCGTGAAGATTTCAGTGCCATCGGTATTAGCCATTGCTGACCCCATAAAACCAACCATCAAAATGGTTGCTGCAGTTGCTTTTTTAAACATACATATTTCCTTATGTAGACACACCTAAAAACACGCGTAATGCGTATTGCTTCATACCAAGCGCAAAACCAATACATGCTATACAGAGGTAATAGCTTGCGCTGGCAAGTACAATGCCTTTATCTACCAAGCCCCAAAAATCGTGTTCGATTATTTCCATGACTGACCTATTCCATACGAAATCAGAAAAGTGAGAATCGATGTAAAACCGATAAACAGTGATATAGAGAGCGTTAAAAACGTACTAATATCCATGCTTTCTACGACCCTTGCAGCTGTAATAGATAACAGCAAATGTAAAAAGGCCACCGAACGCAAAGCTAGTGACAGAGAGAAAAATCGCGTCCAGTGGCAACATATCTAGACCTTTAAGGCTGATTTGACAGCCTTTGCAAGTTTTGTTTGTGGATACCCAAAGTAAGATAAATCAGCAAAATCAACGTTCGTTTTCTGCGTAGATTCAAAGCGAATTACCTCACCAGACTTGCTTTTGACATAAACAGTTAACATCGTCATTTATGCCGCCTTAACAGACTTGCGTACTTCACCGTACGGGTCTGCTAAATTTGCATCGATAATCTTTGAATCACGCTGGAAGTTGTATTCAACATTCACGCGACCATTGAACTCATTACCCGAAGCCCAAACTTCAACATAGACTTCCTTACCAACAAGCGGTGCTGCCATGCGCTCAACTTCTGCGCGTGTTTGGTCGTTGTATCGAACGTCAACAATACGTTTCTCTGGTTGACCATATTTGTTGGTGAAACTTGAAGAAATGCCGAGGTTATAACCGTAAACTTTGCCAGCCTTGCTGGTCAGCGTTTGGAAACCCTCTACGACACCTTGAACGAATAACTTAGCCATAATTAAGACACCTTTTTTAGTACATAACCCACATGGGTTTTATCGGAAGTTGGATCTAAAACAAGACCCTCATTAAAAGCCCAAGCAGGCGTTGATACAGGCTTGGCCTCAAGAACTTTAAGAAGTGGTACAACGTTGGTTTGATTCGGTTGGTCACATGACATATTGATGTCAATGTCATGCTCTAATAATTCTTTGCGTTGACGATAAAAAGTCGTTCGAGGAAGCAACGTTTTCAAGTCATGGCCTTGCGTCCAAAGCATATAAGTTGATTGCAATTTGCGCGGCAAATTAAGCGCTGAGCTATCTGTTAGTGTCACGTTCTTAGACATTTCAAGCCTCCCGAGATAGGCGTTGTATAATTCTTCAATTCGCTCGGGCGTTAAATCGGCACCCTGTTTTATTTCTAATTTGGCTAACTCCATACCACGGAGTACCAATTCAATCCTGAGCTTTGACTCAGCCCATTTAGGTATTTTTGTATTTTTAAGTTCATCGGGTAATTGGTGTTTTTTACCCGAGTTGATTTCGTCATATTTGCAGTAGGCTTTAATTGCCCAACGGCGTGAATTCTGACCCCAATAAACAGTGCCACCCTTGCTAGTTGGGCGACCATGACGGGTTTTAGATTTAAGCTCGGCAGCTTTCAACCAGCTACGAACAGAAAGAAGATTGTCGAGTTCAAACGACTCATTAATATCAATGCGAGTAATACGATAGTGACCACGTTGAACAGCCCAAAATTCTTGGTCTGTGTAGTCAATTTGGAGATAGCCCGTGATTACCTTGAACGTGCGAGATACAAGCGGTAGTAAATGATTAATGCCAAAGACATTGTGACCTTGCGTGAACTTTGACGGGTTACCGTCAATTTGAAGATGTGTCGCTTTGCCCTGCCCGTTCGAACCTAACGAACGAATAGATATTGAAGATTCATAAGACCCTGCTTGAATGCGATTTCTGCAAACTGTTTCATACTCGATTTCACCGTCAGCCTTGACCTTGATAAAGCGGTCAGATGCTATCGGTTCATGCTCAAGCGCGATTTCTACAGTAGCCCAATCAATCATGCTTACGTCGTCCTGTGACATGTTACATATTACATTGGATGTAAATGTATACGTGTTACATATAACATGTCAATAGTAACTTGTAACTTGTGACGTAATTCCTATGATCAGAGTACGACTAAACATTGTGTTAAAATAAATGGCTAAATTAATATCAACGGTAAGAGTTAAACCAAAGCACGCAGAAGCGCTAAAGGAAAAGGCGTACGACCTAACGGTCGAAACAAAGGAAGTCGTATCTGAAGCAGAGATAATCCACTTCATTCTCGAAAGAGAAATAGAAAAAGTATCAGTGGAAGACTGGCTAAAAAAACAGGATTAGTCCCACGAATGGGACAAAAGTGCAGTATTACAGGTACTGCACTTTTTCTTCGTACCCCAAAACATGGTTTTGCCTACGGCCGTTAAACTTCGTTTGGAGTCCATAACGTGATCGTTAAAAGAGTCTGGCAGAGCGAAAAACTACAGCTGCAAAAAGCGCAGCAGCTTACAAGCGCCCGCTCCGCTCAGCATCAAACCTACGGTTTAATAATCCCTTAATCATCGAAACCAACCCAATCTTCGTTATCCTCCATAGAATCAATAAGTTCATCAGTGGGACTTAAAAGATGAGCGTTAGCAGTCTTAAAGTTATCAATAAGAGTAACGGAATTAATTGCAGCTCGTTGATTAGTTAACGCAAACGCTAAAAGAAAAGCGCTATCTTGGCCAAGTTCGAGCGCGGCCGTCTCGGCCATAGACGTTAAGTTACGTAAAGATGCTTCATTATGTTGCTTATAGCATTTGATTAAAGACTTAACTGCATGCTCAGCACCAAGAGGAACGCGAACGCCTTTAGTCGGTTCGGCAACCTTAGAACCTTTAGGGCGACCAGCACCCTTTCTTACGCCACCATGATTAGACATGAAAAGTATCTCCAACAAACTTAACAATAGCCTTGCGAGCGTCTGTAGCGCTGATTTCGCGGTCACAGCGATAGCGTAGAGAGATATCAGAGTAAAAACCTGAAACAATCACTGTATCAGTACCCTTCTCCCAAAAGAACTCGATATCTTTGAAACTACAAAAAACGCAAGACTTAGTGTTTTCAACAAAGTTTAAATCAGATTGCTTAGCCATAACGTTATCTCTCTTGATTGTTTGTATACATTTAATTATAGAGACTCTTGATTAATTGTCAACATTTAATCAATAGAAAACATGATTATTTGTATACTTTTTATCAATTATGGATACCCGTACATAATAAAAAACCCACCGAATTGGCAGGGTTTGAACTTCGCACAATGTGATTATGTTACGTGCGCTTTCAGCGGCCTACGCCACTGGCGATTATGCTACGGCAAACACTCAACATAATCTGATTTTATTGTGCGCAGTTTTATATTGGCGCCAAAACAACAAAACCCATCATTAGATGGGTTCTGAAGAGATCTTTAGTTTGACGAGCTGCATTGTTTACGCCAGTGACAAGGTTCTATGCCTACCATTCCATTTAAGTCAGTTACCATATACAGCTATAAGGCACTTAACCGATTCGCCCAGGTCATTTAGTTTAGCGACTCCGTATTGGTCAATTACAGTAGATCAGACAAAATAAATAATGTCAACGAATAAACATAAATTTCATTGTGCGCAGTTAGCTCAATAAGTACTTGATACAACACGCTAGCAATAACAGCTTAAGCAAGATACTTACAAGCAGCTCTACAGCCTCTAGCGATAAACGTAAACCAGTGTCTTTGTTAGGCATATCAATCCTTAAATGGAGCAAGAATTTTATCTAATGGTTGTTCGCCGCTTTCGCTAGGCGCAGAGACCTCACGGCTCTGAGCCGTCGCTTCAATCGGTCGACCTGCATTGCATGTAATGTAAATGCTCTCAGAATCTTTAATTAAGTTAGCACGGCACTCATTAATGTAACGTACGCGATAGCCGTGATGCTCAGGATAAACAACAGCATTATTTGATTCGAACACATAATCAAAGCTTTTTGTTGATTTAACTGAAGCAGTAATAAACACACCATCAAGTGGGTGTTTGGGTTTCAATTCAGCAACCGACTCTTTTACAGACTCAGGAACGCTAGCACTCGCTTCAACTTCTTCAGCGGGTAAAAACATCCAAGACAATACACCCGCAACTATTGCCCCAGTGAAAAAGGCCGGACGGTTCTTTTCGGGCGACCTGCTTGGTCTGACTCGTTAAATCTACGGGTCTGATGTTCGGTATCATTTGTATATCTCCCATATATGTACCAAGACGGCAACACAGTGCAAACGCCTTGAATGTCTGAATCCTTTTCAAATATTTGGCATGTATTGTATGCGTTATAAAGCTCAGCACCTTGGTAATACCAAGTATCAACCGTATGCATACCAGCTGACGTTTTATATTTAACGTTACCCACGTGAACCTTAGGCGGCTTAATCTCTTTCTTGCCTAATGCCTTAGACCATTCACCAAGAATGGGCATCTTCATACGGTCGGTACGCTGACAATAAACAACATGCTCACCAAGCGCATCCCTAGCCTGTTTATCTAGCATTTCTTCATCTTGAACAATTAAAAGTACATGCCAACCTTGCTTGCGCAAGTGAACAACTTTTTTAACCATGTTGCCACGATCTGAATTGCGATAATCACGCGAGTTAAGCCAAACAGCACCCTCATCAAGTACCATGAGCCCAGCTTCATCATCATTAAACTTGCCTTTTAAAACGCCGTCATAACCAACACCACACGCATCCAAATCATTAGCGGTTGGGTAATCAGGTACTCGCATTACACGAGCGCTCTTGTCGTCTTTATCTGTGAGATACTCCATGAATAAATCCATGTTTGTCACAATACGAGAACCGCGATCTAAATACATTTTGATTCTTGATACAGCAATCAACGATTTACCACCGCCAAGAACGCCCGTTACGATATAAATCATTTGGCTATCTCTATTTTCAAACCAACAACTTTCATCGTCATATCATATGTAATTAGGCTTGCATGAAAGCCAACAACCAACCCAATGCAGTGATTGATATTGCTAGGTAAAAAATACAAACCCGTCATTACATCAGCAGACATGCCATTAATTGCAGCATTAAGCGCAGTAGAAAACGCCAACACAACCGCAGCTGTCGCAGTGGCCATGACAGCAAGTGCAGCAAGTATCACCCCGACTTTGACCGTTACTTTAGACAAAATCCATGTGACAGCTGAGGTAACAAAACCACCAATCATCGTTGCCAAAGCGGGTAAGCCTATAATTGCAGGTAACGGCATTAGTTCTTACTCCTTGTAAATCGGTTACTAAACACATGGAAAATGTAAAACGCAGTGAGACCATAGAAGAACGTGGCCATGAGCGAGCGAACAATATCCGCAGCTGGACATATGTCTATTGCAAACAGACTAAAATCAATAGCAGTACAAGAACCAACCGGAGGGAAAATATTTTTTAAGACATCGAAAACGGAACCATCAAAAGCATCGAGATAACCATCAAAAAGACCATCTTCGTGCAGCTTTGCCTCTTCATCTAATGCAGCATTTAACTTGTCTGTGACGTCACCAACCATTGCGTCACCATCAGGCATAGGCGATTCATCAATCAACATACCTGCGGCCTCTTTCATACCGTTGATTAGACGCTCATAGTCAAGCACAAATGAGCCACCTGACCCGCCATTGTTACCACCGTTCTCACCACCATTATCATCACAGTTTTCACCTGTACATGGTTCGGGGTCTGGGTCGGGCTCTTCCTCTTTGGCTTTACAAGTCGGTGATTCGGGATTTTTAGTGCAGTCCAATTCTGGCGGTTCGCAGCCCTCGCCTGTGCATGGCGTTTCACGAAAGCAAACAAATTGATTATTCACATAACCACAACCATCAGCACAAACGCCTTGCGCATTACACTCGACAGATGGGTCGGCGCTACACATGAAACCAGTACCATTAGCAACACACTGTTCGTCACCCGGTTGCTGTTGATTAGCATCGGGGTCATAATCTGGCACATCACTATCGCCAAAACAGTTAATTTCTAAGTCTGGCTCGTAGTAATGCCATTCGCCATTAGACACCATCTGAAAGCCACAGCTGGCACCGTTATTATCGTTAGTAACACAGACCTGTAATGACGTATTACCCGCCATTGGCATAACCGTGCCATCGGTGGCAAGTGAACCGCAATTTGATGCGCTATCTAACTCATTAGGTTCATAACAACGGTCAATTTCACCATCGCCAGTTGAATCGTAACTATAGGAATAATTCGGGTTTGTTTCAGGGGGGCATGAGCTTTCTGATATATCTTCTTGTTTGAATGCGTGACCGACTTTTTGGTCATACTTCCACGTCCCATCTGACCATGTAACAGCGCAATGCCAAAAGACTTCATTGGGTGTACTTGTATTTGCAGTACATTCGCCCCAAGAATCGCCCCACAAGTTAATTGAGTTTTTACCTTGGTCGCGACACGCCTCTAAATCCATGATTTTCGCAGGAAACGAATTAAATGCGCCACAAAGCCATTGCTCGGTAATATCTTTCTGTGGCGATTCATAACTCGCAGTATCATAAATCGTTGTCGCCTGTACTATAGACGACAAAAGGGCTGAAATCAGCCCGAGAACTAATAACAGCCCTTTCATCATTACCACCTATTAAGTTGAGCGACCTAGGAACTTCTTCGCTAGCTTCATAATAAGCAGTGGCTTTTGGATTGCTAAGAACAGCACCATAGCCGCAGCAGCAAACAGACCTACAGTGACACCAATTTCCGTGAAGATTTCAGTGCCATCGGTATTAGCCATTGCTGACCCCATAAAACCAACCATCAAAATGGTTGCTGCAGTTGCTTTTTTAAACATACATATTTCCTTATGTAGACACACCTAAAAACACGCGTAATGCGTATTGCTTCATACCAAGCGCAAAACCAATACATGCTATACAGAGGTAATAGCTTGCGCTGGCAAGTACAATGCCTTTATCTACCAAGCCCCAAAAATCGTGTTCGATTATTTCCATGACTGACCTATTCCATACGAAATCAGAAAAGTGAGAATCGATGTAAAACCGATAAACAGTGATATAGAGAGCGTTAAAAACGTACTAATATCCATGCTTTCTACGACCCTTGCAGCTGTAATAGATAACAGCAAATGTAAAAAGGCCACCGAACGCAAAGCTAGTGACAGAGAGAAAAATCGCGTCCAGTGGCAACATATCTAGACCTTTAAGGCTGATTTGACAGCCTTTGCAAGTTTTGTTTGTGGATACCCAAAGTAAGATAAATCAGCAAAATCAACGTTCGTTTTCTGCGTAGATTCAAAGCGAATTACCTCACCAGACTTGCTTTTGACATAAACAGTTAACATCGTCATTTATGCCGCCTTAACAGACTTGCGTACTTCACCGTACGGGTCTGCTAAATTTGCATCGATAATCTTTGAATCACGCTGGAAGTTGTATTCAACATTCACGCGACCATTGAACTCATTACCCGAAGCCCAAACTTCAACATAGACTTCCTTACCAACAAGCGGTGCTGCCATGCGCTCAACTTCTGCGCGTGTTTGGTCGTTGTATCGAACGTCAACAATACGTTTCTCTGGTTGACCATATTTGTTGGTGAAACTTGAAGAAATGCCGAGGTTATAACCGTAAACTTTGCCAGCCTTGCTGGTCAGCGTTTGGAAACCCTCTACGACACCTTGAACGAATAACTTAGCCATAATTAAGACACCTTTTTTAGTACATAACCCACATGGGTTTTATCGGAAGTTGGATCTAAAACAAGACCCTCATTAAAAGCCCAAGCAGGCGTTGATACAGGCTTGGCCTCAAGAACTTTAAGAAGTGGTACAACGTTGGTTTGATTCGGTTGGTCACATGACATATTGATGTCAATGTCATGCTCTAATAATTCTTTGCGTTGACGATAAAAAGTCGTTCGAGGAAGCAACGTTTTCAAGTCATGGCCTTGCGTCCAAAGCATATAAGTTGATTGCAATTTGCGCGGCAAATTAAGCGCTGAGCTATCTGTTAGTGTCACGTTCTTAGACATTTCAAGCCTCCCGAGATAGGCGTTGTATAATTCTTCAATTCGCTCGGGCGTTAAATCGGCACCCTGTTTTATTTCTAATTTGGCTAACTCCATACCACGGAGTACCAATTCAATCCTGAGCTTTGACTCAGCCCATTTAGGTATTTTTGTATTTTTAAGTTCATCGGGTAATTGGTGTTTTTTACCCGAGTTGATTTCGTCATATTTGCAGTAGGCTTTAATTGCCCAACGGCGTGAATTCTGACCCCAATAAACAGTGCCACCCTTGCTAGTTGGGCGACCATGACGGGTTTTAGATTTAAGCTCGGCAGCTTTCAACCAGCTACGAACAGAAAGAAGATTGTCGAGTTCAAACGACTCATTAATATCAATGCGAGTAATACGATAGTGACCACGTTGAACAGCCCAAAATTCTTGGTCTGTGTAGTCAATTTGGAGATAGCCCGTGATTACCTTGAACGTGCGAGATACAAGCGGTAGTAAATGATTAATGCCAAAGACATTGTGACCTTGCGTGAACTTTGACGGGTTACCGTCAATTTGAAGATGTGTCGCTTTGCCCTGCCCGTTCGAACCTAACGAACGAATAGATATTGAAGATTCATAAGACCCTGCTTGAATGCGATTTCTGCAAACTGTTTCATACTCGATTTCACCGTCAGCCTTGACCTTGATAAAGCGGTCAGATGCTATCGGTTCATGCTCAAGCGCGATTTCTACAGTAGCCCAATCAATCATGCTTACGTCGTCCTGTGACATGTTACATATTACATTGGATGTAAATGTATACGTGTTACATATAACATGTCAATAGTAACTTGTAACTTGTGACGTAATTCCTATGATCAGAGTACGACTAAACATTGTGTTAAAATAAATGGCTAAATTAATATCAACGGTAAGAGTTAAACCAAAGCACGCAGAAGCGCTAAAGGAAAAGGCGTACGACCTAACGGTCGAAACAAAGGAAGTCGTATCTGAAGCAGAGATAATCCACTTCATTCTCGAAAGAGAAATAGAAAAAGTATCAGTGGAAGACTGGCTAAAAAAACAGGATTAGTCCCACGAATGGGACAAAAGTGCAGTATTACAGGTACTGCACTTTTTCTTCGTACCCCAAAACATGGTTTTGCCTACGGCCGTTAAACTTCGTTTGGAGTCCATAACGTGATCGTTAAAAGAGTCTGGCAGAGCGAAAAACTACAGCTGCAAAAAGCGCAGCAGCTTACAAGCGCCCGCTCCGCTCAGCATCAAACCTACGGTTTAATAATCCCTTAATCATCGAAACCAACCCAATCTTCGTTATCCTCCATAGAATCAATAAGTTCATCAGTGGGACTTAAAAGATGAGCGTTAGCAGTCTTAAAGTTATCAATAAGAGTAACGGAATTAATTGCAGCTCGTTGATTAGTTAACGCAAACGCTAAAAGAAAAGCGCTATCTTGGCCAAGTTCGAGCGCGGCCGTCTCGGCCATAGACGTTAAGTTACGTAAAGATGCTTCATTATGTTGCTTATAGCATTTGATTAAAGACTTAACTGCATGCTCAGCACCAAGAGGAACGCGAACGCCTTTAGTCGGTTCGGCAACCTTAGAACCTTTAGGGCGACCAGCACCCTTTCTTACGCCACCATGATTAGACATGAAAAGTATCTCCAACAAACTTAACAATAGCCTTGCGAGCGTCTGTAGCGCTGATTTCGCGGTCACAGCGATAGCGTAGAGAGATATCAGAGTAAAAACCTGAAACAATCACTGTATCAGTACCCTTCTCCCAAAAGAACTCGATATCTTTGAAACTACAAAAAACGCAAGACTTAGTGTTTTCAACAAAGTTTAAATCAGATTGCTTAGCCATAACGTTATCTCTCTTGATTGTTTGTATACATTTAATTATAGAGACTCTTGATTAATTGTCAACATTTAATCAATAGAAAACATGATTATTTGTATACTTTTTATCAATTATGGATACCCGTACATAATAAAAAACCCCACCGAATTGGCAGGGTTTGAACTTCGCACAATGTGATTATGTTACGTGCGCTTTCAGCGGCCTACGCCACTGGCGATTATGCTACGGCAAACACTCAACATAATCTGATTTTATTGTGCGCAGTTTTATATTGGCGCCAAAACAACAAAACCCATCATTAGATGGGTTCTGAAGAGATCTTTAGTTTGACGAGCTGCATTGTTTACGCCAGTGACAAGGTTCTATGCCTACCATTCCATTTAAGTCAGTTACCATATACAGCTATAAGGCACTTAACCGATTCGCCCAGGTCATTTAGTTTAGCGACTCCGTATTGGTCAATTACAGTAGATCAGACAAAATAAATAATGTCAACGAATAAACATAAATTTCATTGTGCGCAGTTAGCTCAATAAGTACTTGATACAACACGCTAGCAATAACAGCTTAAGCAAGATACTTACAAGCAGCTCTACAGCCTCTAGCGATAAACGTAAACCAGTGTCTTTGTTAGGCATATCAATCCTTAAATGGAGCAAGAATTTTATCTAATGGTTGTTCGCCGCTTTCGCTAGGCGCAGAGACCTCACGGCTCTGAGCCGTCGCTTCAATCGGTCGACCTGCATTGCATGTAATGTAAATGCTCTCAGAATCTTTAATTAAGTTAGCACGGCACTCATTAATGTAACGTACGCGATAGCCGTGATGCTCAGGATAAACAACAGCATTATTTGATTCGAACACATAATCAAAGCTTTTTGTTGATTTAACTGAAGCAGTAATAAACACACCATCAAGTGGGTGTTTGGGTTTCAATTCAGCAACCGACTCTTTTACAGACTCAGGAACGCTAGCACTCGCTTCAACTTCTTCAGCGGGTAAAAACATCCAAGACAATACACCCGCAACTATTGCCCCAGTGAAAAAGGCCGGACGGTTCTTTTCGGGGCGACCTGCTTGGTCTGACTCGTTAAATCTACGGGTCTGATGTTCGGTATCATTTGTATATCTCCCATATATGTACCAAGACGGCAACACAGTGCAAACGCCTTGAATGTCTGAATCCTTTTCAAATATTTGGCATGTATTGTATGCGTTATAAAGCTCAGCACCTTGGTAATACCAAGTATCAACCGTATGCATACCAGCTGACGTTTTATATTTAACGTTACCCACGTGAACCTTAGGCGGCTTAATCTCTTTCTTGCCTAATGCCTTAGACCATTCACCAAGAATGGGCATCTTCATACGGTCGGTACGCTGACAATAAACAACATGCTCACCAAGCGCATCCCTAGCCTGTTTATCTAGCATTTCTTCATCTTGAACAATTAAAAGTACATGCCAACCTTGCTTGCGCAAGTGAACAACTTTTTTAACCATGTTGCCACGATCTGAATTGCGATAATCACGCGAGTTAAGCCAAACAGCACCCTCATCAAGTACCATGAGCCCAGCTTCATCATCATTAAACTTGCCTTTTAAAACGCCGTCATAACCAACACCACACGCATCCAAATCATTAGCGGTTGGTAATCAGGTACTCGCATTACACGAGCGCTCTTGTCGTCTTTATCTGTGAGATACTCCATGAATAAATCCATGTTTGTCACAATACGAGAACCGCGATCTAAATACATTTTGATTCTTGATACAGCAATCAACGATTTACCACCGCCAAGAACGCCCGTTACGATATAAATCATTTGGCTATCTCTATTTTCAAACCAACAACTTTCATCGTCATATCATATGTAATTAGGCTTGCATGAAAGCCAACAACCAACCCAATGCAGTGATTGATATTGCTAGGTAAAAAATACAAACCCGTCATTACATCAGCAGACATGCCATTAATTGCAGCATTAAGCGCAGTAGAAAACGCCAACACAACCGCAGCTGTCGCAGTGGCCATGACAGCAAGTGCAGCAAGTATCACCCCGACTTTGACCGTTACTTTAGACAAAATCCATGTGACAGCTGAGGTAACAAAACCACCAATCATCGTTGCCAAAGCGGGTAAGCCTATAATTGCAGGTAACGGCATTAGTTCTTACTCCTTGTAAATCGGTTACTAAACACATGGAAAATGTAAAACGCAGTGAGACCATAGAAGAACGTGGCCATGAGCGAGCGAACAATATCCGCAGCTGGACATATGTCTATTGCAAACAGACTAAAATCAATAGCAGTACAAGAACCAACCGGAGGGAAAATATTTTTTAAGACATCGAAAACGGAACCATCAAAAGCATCGAGATAACCATCAAAAAGACCATCTTCGTGCAGCTTTGCCTCTTCATCTAATGCAGCATTTAACTTGTCTGTGACGTCACCAACCATTGCGTCACCATCAGGCATAGGCGATTCATCAATCAACATACCTGCGGCCTCTTTCATACCGTTGATTAGACGCTCATAGTCAAGCACAAATGAGCCACCTGACCCGCCATTGTTACCACCGTTCTCACCACCATTATCATCACAGTTTTCACCTGTACATGGTTCGGGTCTGGGTCGGGCTCTTCCTCTTTGGCTTTACAAGTCGGTGATTCGGGATTTTTAGTGCAGTCCAATTCTGGCGGTTCGCAGCCCTCGCCTGTGCATGGCGTTTCACGAAAGCAAACAAATTGATTATTCACATAACCACAACCATCAGCACAAACGCCTTGCGCATTACACTCGACAGATGGGTCGGCGCTACACATGAAACCAGTACCATTAGCAACACACTGTTCGTCACCCGGTTGCTGTTGATTAGCATCGGGTCATAATCTGGCACATCACTATCGCCAAAACAGTTAATTTCTAAGTCTGGCTCGTAGTAATGCCATTCGCCATTAGACACCATCTGAAAGCCACAGCTGGCACCGTTATTATCGTTAGTAACACAGACCTGTAATGACGTATTACCCGCCATTGGCATAACCGTGCCATCGGTGGCAAGTGAACCGCAATTTGATGCGCTATCTAACTCATTAGGTTCATAACAACGGTCAATTTCACCATCGCCAGTTGAATCGTAACTATAGGAATAATTCGGGTTTGTTTCAGGGGGCATGAGCTTTCTGATATATCTTCTTGTTTGAATGCGTGACCGACTTTTTGGTCATACTTCCACGTCCCATCTGACCATGTAACAGCGCAATGCCAAAAGACTTCATTGGGTGTACTTGTATTTGCAGTACATTCGCCCAAGAATCGCCCCACAAGTTAATTGAGTTTTTACCTTGGTCGCGACACGCCTCTAAATCCATGATTTTCGCAGGAAACGAATTAAATGCGCCACAAAGCCATTGCTCGGTAATATCTTTCTGTGGCGATTCATAACTCGCAGTATCATAAATCGTTGTCGCCTGTACTATAGACGACAAAAGGGCTGAAATCAGCCCGAGAACTAATAACAGCCCTTTCATCATTACCACCTATTAAGTTGAGCGACCTAGGAACTTCTTCGCTAGCTTCATAATAAGCAGTGGCTTTTGGATTGCTAAGAACAGCACCATAGCCGCAGCAGCAAACAGACCTACAGTGACACCAATTTCCGTGAAGATTTCAGTGCCATCGGTATTAGCCATTGCTGACCCATAAAACCAACCATCAAAATGGTTGCTGCAGTTGCTTTTTTAAACATACATATTTCCTTATGTAGACACACCTAAAAACACGCGTAATGCGTATTGCTTCATACCAAGCGCAAAACCAATACATGCTATACAGAGGTAATAGCTTGCGCTGGCAAGTACAATGCCTTTATCTACCAAGCCCCAAAAATCGTGTTCGATTATTTCCATGACTGACCTATTCCATACGAAATCAGAAAAGTGAGAATCGATGTAAAACCGATAAACAGTGATATAGAGAGCGTTAAAAACGTACTAATATCCATGCTTTCTACGACCCTTGCAGCTGTAATAGATAACAGCAAATGTAAAAAGGCCACCGAACGCAAAGCTAGTGACAGAGAGAAAAATCGCGTCCAGTGGCAACATATCTAGACCTTTAAGGCTGATTTGACAGCCTTTGCAAGTTTTGTTTGTGGATACCCAAAGTAAGATAAATCAGCAAAATCAACGTTCGTTTTCTGCGTAGATTCAAAGCGAATTACCTCACCAGACTTGCTTTTGACATAAACAGTTAACATCGTCATTTATGCCGCCTTAACAGACTTGCGTACTTCACCGTACGGGTCTGCTAAATTTGCATCGATAATCTTTGAATCACGCTGGAAGTTGTATTCAACATTCACGCGACCATTGAACTCATTACCCGAAGCCCAAACTTCAACATAGACTTCCTTACCAACAAGCGGTGCTGCCATGCGCTCAACTTCTGCGCGTGTTTGGTCGTTGTATCGAACGTCAACAATACGTTTCTCTGGTT
Organism: Shewanella maritima; assembly: GCF_004295345.1. NCBI lineage: Bacteria > Pseudomonadati > Pseudomonadota > Gammaproteobacteria > Alteromonadales > Shewanellaceae > Shewanella > Shewanella maritima. The sequence continues at coordinate 39,185 of NZ_CP036200.1, forward strand.
GACCATATTTGTTGGTGAAACTTGAAGAAATGCCGAGGTTATAACCGTAAACTTTGCCAGCCTTGCTGGTCAGCGTTTGGAAACCCTCTACGACACCTTGAACGAATAACTTAGCCATAATTAAGACACCTTTTTTAGTACATAACCCACATGGGTTTTATCGGAAGTTGGATCTAAAACAAGACCCTCATTAAAAGCCCAAGCAGGCGTTGATACAGGCTTGGCCTCAAGAACTTTAAGAAGTGGTACAACGTTGGTTTGATTCGGTTGGTCACATGACATATTGATGTCAATGTCATGCTCTAATAATTCTTTGCGTTGACGATAAAAAGTCGTTCGAGGAAGCAACGTTTTCAAGTCATGGCCTTGCGTCCAAAGCATATAAGTTGATTGCAATTTGCGCGGCAAATTAAGCGCTGAGCTATCTGTTAGTGTCACGTTCTTAGACATTTCAAGCCTCCCGAGATAGGCGTTGTATAATTCTTCAATTCGCTCGGGCGTTAAATCGGCACCCTGTTTTATTTCTAATTTGGCTAACTCCATACCACGGAGTACCAATTCAATCCTGAGCTTTGACTCAGCCCATTTAGGTATTTTTGTATTTTTAAGTTCATCGGGTAATTGGTGTTTTTTACCCGAGTTGATTTCGTCATATTTGCAGTAGGCTTTAATTGCCCAACGGCGTGAATTCTGACCCCAATAAACAGTGCCACCCTTGCTAGTTGGGCGACCATGACGGGTTTTAGATTTAAGCTCGGCAGCTTTCAACCAGCTACGAACAGAAAGAAGATTGTCGAGTTCAAACGACTCATTAATATCAATGCGAGTAATACGATAGTGACCACGTTGAACAGCCCAAAATTCTTGGTCTGTGTAGTCAATTTGGAGATAGCCCGTGATTACCTTGAACGTGCGAGATACAAGCGGTAGTAAATGATTAATGCCAAAGACATTGTGACCTTGCGTGAACTTTGACGGGTTACCGTCAATTTGAAGATGTGTCGCTTTGCCCTGCCCGTTCGAACCTAACGAACGAATAGATATTGAAGATTCATAAGACCCTGCTTGAATGCGATTTCTGCAAACTGTTTCATACTCGATTTCACCGTCAGCCTTGACCTTGATAAAGCGGTCAGATGCTATCGGTTCATGCTCAAGCGCGATTTCTACAGTAGCCCAATCAATCATGCTTACGTCGTCCTGTGACATGTTACATATTACATTGGATGTAAATGTATACGTGTTACATATAACATGTCAATAGTAACTTGTAACTTGTGACGTAATTCCTATGATCAGAGTACGACTAAACATTGTGTTAAAATAAATGGCTAAATTAATATCAACGGTAAGAGTTAAACCAAAGCACGCAGAAGCGCTAAAGGAAAAGGCGTACGACCTAACGGTCGAAACAAAGGAAGTCGTATCTGAAGCAGAGATAATCCACTTCATTCTCGAAAGAGAAATAGAAAAAGTATCAGTGGAAGACTGGCTAAAAAAACAGGATTAGTCCCACGAATGGGACAAAAGTGCAGTATTACAGGTACTGCACTTTTTCTTCGTACCCCAAAACATGGTTTTGCCTACGGCCGTTAAACTTCGTTTGGAGTCCATAACGTGATCGTTAAAAGAGTCTGGCAGAGCGAAAAACTACAGCTGCAAAAAGCGCAGCAGCTTACAAGCGCCCGCTCCGCTCAGCATCAAACCTACGGTTTAATAATCCCTTAATCATCGAAACCAACCCAATCTTCGTTATCCTCCATAGAATCAATAAGTTCATCAGTGGGACTTAAAAGATGAGCGTTAGCAGTCTTAAAGTTATCAATAAGAGTAACGGAATTAATTGCAGCTCGTTGATTAGTTAACGCAAACGCTAAAAGAAAAGCGCTATCTTGGCCAAGTTCGAGCGCGGCCGTCTCGGCCATAGACGTTAAGTTACGTAAAGATGCTTCATTATGTTGCTTATAGCATTTGATTAAAGACTTAACTGCATGCTCAGCACCAAGAGGAACGCGAACGCCTTTAGTCGGTTCGGCAACCTTAGAACCTTTAGGGCGACCAGCACCCTTTCTTACGCCACCATGATTAGACATGAAAAGTATCTCCAACAAACTTAACAATAGCCTTGCGAGCGTCTGTAGCGCTGATTTCGCGGTCACAGCGATAGCGTAGAGAGATATCAGAGTAAAAACCTGAAACAATCACTGTATCAGTACCCTTCTCCCAAAAGAACTCGATATCTTTGAAACTACAAAAAACGCAAGACTTAGTGTTTTCAACAAAGTTTAAATCAGATTGCTTAGCCATAACGTTATCTCTCTTGATTGTTTGTATACATTTAATTATAGAGACTCTTGATTAATTGTCAACATTTAATCAATAGAAAACATGATTATTTGTATACTTTTTATCAATTATGGATACCCGTACATAATAAAAAACCCCACCGAATTGGCAGGGTTTGAACTTCGCACAATGTGATTATGTTACGTGCGCTTTCAGCGGCCTACGCCACTGGCGATTATGCTACGGCAAACACTCAACATAATCTGATTTTATTGTGCGCAGTTTTATATTGGCGCCAAAACAACAAAACCCATCATTAGATGGGTTCTGAAGAGATCTTTAGTTTGACGAGCTGCATTGTTTACGCCAGTGACAAGGTTCTATGCCTACCATTCCATTTAAGTCAGTTACCATATACAGCTATAAGGCACTTAACCGATTCGCCCAGGTCATTTAGTTTAGCGACTCCGTATTGGTCAATTACAGTAGATCAGACAAAATAAATAATGTCAACGAATAAACATAAATTTCATTGTGCGCAGTTAGCTCAATAAGTACTTGATACAACACGCTAGCAATAACAGCTTAAGCAAGATACTTACAAGCAGCTCTACAGCCTCTAGCGATAAACGTAAACCAGTGTCTTTGTTAGGCATATCAATCCTTAAATGGAGCAAGAATTTTATCTAATGGTTGTTCGCCGCTTTCGCTAGGCGCAGAGACCTCACGGCTCTGAGCCGTCGCTTCAATCGGTCGACCTGCATTGCATGTAATGTAAATGCTCTCAGAATCTTTAATTAAGTTAGCACGGCACTCATTAATGTAACGTACGCGATAGCCGTGATGCTCAGGATAAACAACAGCATTATTTGATTCGAACACATAATCAAAGCTTTTTGTTGATTTAACTGAAGCAGTAATAAACACACCATCAAGTGGGTGTTTGGGTTTCAATTCAGCAACCGACTCTTTTACAGACTCAGGAACGCTAGCACTCGCTTCAACTTCTTCAGCGGGTAAAAACATCCAAGACAATACACCCGCAACTATTGCCCCAGTGAAAAAGGCCGGACGGTTCTTTTCGGGGCGACCTGCTTGGTCTGACTCGTTAAATCTACGGGTCTGATGTTCGGTATCATTTGTATATCTCCCATATATGTACCAAGACGGCAACACAGTGCAAACGCCTTGAATGTCTGAATCCTTTTCAAATATTTGGCATGTATTGTATGCGTTATAAAGCTCAGCACCTTGGTAATACCAAGTATCAACCGTATGCATACCAGCTGACGTTTTATATTTAACGTTACCCACGTGAACCTTAGGCGGCTTAATCTCTTTCTTGCCTAATGCCTTAGACCATTCACCAAGAATGGGCATCTTCATACGGTCGGTACGCTGACAATAAACAACATGCTCACCAAGCGCATCCCTAGCCTGTTTATCTAGCATTTCTTCATCTTGAACAATTAAAAGTACATGCCAACCTTGCTTGCGCAAGTGAACAACTTTTTTAACCATGTTGCCACGATCTGAATTGCGATAATCACGCGAGTTAAGCCAAACAGCACCCTCATCAAGTACCATGAGCCCAGCTTCATCATCATTAAACTTGCCTTTTAAAACGCCGTCATAACCAACACCACACGCATCCAAATCATTAGCGGTTGGGTAATCAGGTACTCGCATTACACGAGCGCTCTTGTCGTCTTTATCTGTGAGATACTCCATGAATAAATCCATGTTTGTCACAATACGAGAACCGCGATCTAAATACATTTTGATTCTTGATACAGCAATCAACGATTTACCACCGCCAAGAACGCCCGTTACGATATAAATCATTTGGCTATCTCTATTTTCAAACCAACAACTTTCATCGTCATATCATATGTAATTAGGCTTGCATGAAAGCCAACAACCAACCCAATGCAGTGATTGATATTGCTAGGTAAAAAATACAAACCCGTCATTACATCAGCAGACATGCCATTAATTGCAGCATTAAGCGCAGTAGAAAACGCCAACACAACCGCAGCTGTCGCAGTGGCCATGACAGCAAGTGCAGCAAGTATCACCCCGACTTTGACCGTTACTTTAGACAAAATCCATGTGACAGCTGAGGTAACAAAACCACCAATCATCGTTGCCAAAGCGGGTAAGCCTATAATTGCAGGTAACGGCATTAGTTCTTACTCCTTGTAAATCGGTTACTAAACACATGGAAAATGTAAAACGCAGTGAGACCATAGAAGAACGTGGCCATGAGCGAGCGAACAATATCCGCAGCTGGACATATGTCTATTGCAAACAGACTAAAATCAATAGCAGTACAAGAACCAACCGGAGGGAAAATATTTTTTAAGACATCGAAAACGGAACCATCAAAAGCATCGAGATAACCATCAAAAAGACCATCTTCGTGCAGCTTTGCCTCTTCATCTAATGCAGCATTTAACTTGTCTGTGACGTCACCAACCATTGCGTCACCATCAGGCATAGGCGATTCATCAATCAACATACCTGCGGCCTCTTTCATACCGTTGATTAGACGCTCATAGTCAAGCACAAATGAGCCACCTGACCCGCCATTGTTACCACCGTTCTCACCACCATTATCATCACAGTTTTCACCTGTACATGGTTCGGGGTCTGGGTCGGGCTCTTCCTCTTTGGCTTTACAAGTCGGTGATTCGGGATTTTTAGTGCAGTCCAATTCTGGCGGTTCGCAGCCCTCGCCTGTGCATGGCGTTTCACGAAAGCAAACAAATTGATTATTCACATAACCACAACCATCAGCACAAACGCCTTGCGCATTACACTCGACAGATGGGTCGGCGCTACACATGAAACCAGTACCATTAGCAACACACTGTTCGTCACCCGGTTGCTGTTGATTAGCATCGGGGTCATAATCTGGCACATCACTATCGCCAAAACAGTTAATTTCTAAGTCTGGCTCGTAGTAATGCCATTCGCCATTAGACACCATCTGAAAGCCACAGCTGGCACCGTTATTATCGTTAGTAACACAGACCTGTAATGACGTATTACCCGCCATTGGCATAACCGTGCCATCGGTGGCAAGTGAACCGCAATTTGATGCGCTATCTAACTCATTAGGTTCATAACAACGGTCAATTTCACCATCGCCAGTTGAATCGTAACTATAGGAATAATTCGGGTTTGTTTCAGGGGGCATGAGCTTTCTGATATATCTTCTTGTTTGAATGCGTGACCGACTTTTTGGTCATACTTCCACGTCCCATCTGACCATGTAACAGCGCAATGCCAAAAGACTTCATTGGGTGTACTTGTATTTGCAGTACATTCGCCCCAAGAATCGCCCCACAAGTTAATTGAGTTTTTACCTTGGTCGCGACACGCCTCTAAATCCATGATTTTCGCAGGAAACGAATTAAATGCGCCACAAAGCCATTGCTCGGTAATATCTTTCTGTGGCGATTCATAACTCGCAGTATCATAAATCGTTGTCGCCTGTACTATAGACGACAAAAGGGCTGAAATCAGCCCGAGAACTAATAACAGCCCTTTCATCATTACCACCTATTAAGTTGAGCGACCTAGGAACTTCTTCGCTAGCTTCATAATAAGCAGTGGCTTTTGGATTGCTAAGAACAGCACCATAGCCGCAGCAGCAAACAGACCTACAGTGACACCAATTTCCGTGAAGATTTCAGTGCCATCGGTATTAGCCATTGCTGACCCCATAAAACCAACCATCAAAATGGTTGCTGCAGTTGCTTTTTTAAACATACATATTTCCTTATGTAGACACACCTAAAAACACGCGTAATGCGTATTGCTTCATACCAAGCGCAAAACCAATACATGCTATACAGAGGTAATAGCTTGCGCTGGCAAGTACAATGCCTTTATCTACCAAGCCCCAAAAATCGTGTTCGATTATTTCCATGACTGACCTATTCCATACGAAATCAGAAAAGTGAGAATCGATGTAAAACCGATAAACAGTGATATAGAGAGCGTTAAAAACGTACTAATATCCATGCTTTCTACGACCCTTGCAGCTGTAATAGATAACAGCAAATGTAAAAAGGCCACCGAACGCAAAGCTAGTGACAGAGAGAAAAATCGCGTCCAGTGGCAACATATCTAGACCTTTAAGGCTGATTTGACAGCCTTTGCAAGTTTTGTTTGTGGATACCCAAAGTAAGATAAATCAGCAAAATCAACGTTCGTTTTCTGCGTAGATTCAAAGCGAATTACCTCACCAGACTTGCTTTTGACATAAACAGTTAACATCGTCATTTATGCCGCCTTAACAGACTTGCGTACTTCACCGTACGGGTCTGCTAAATTTGCATCGATAATCTTTGAATCACGCTGGAAGTTGTATTCAACATTCACGCGACCATTGAACTCATTACCCGAAGCCCAAACTTCAACATAGACTTCCTTACCAACAAGCGGTGCTGCCATGCGCTCAACTTCTGCGCGTGTTTGGTCGTTGTATCGAACGTCAACAATACGTTTCTCTGGTTGACCATATTTGTTGGTGAAACTTGAAGAAATGCCGAGGTTATAACCGTAAACTTTGCCAGCCTTGCTGGTCAGCGTTTGGAAACCCTCTACGACACCTTGAACGAATAACTTAGCCATAATTAAGACACCTTTTTTAGTACATAACCCACATGGGTTTTATCGGAAGTTGGATCTAAAACAAGACCCTCATTAAAAGCCCAAGCAGGCGTTGATACAGGCTTGGCCTCAAGAACTTTAAGAAGTGGTACAACGTTGGTTTGATTCGGTTGGTCACATGACATATTGATGTCAATGTCATGCTCTAATAATTCTTTGCGTTGACGATAAAAAGTCGTTCGAGGAAGCAACGTTTTCAAGTCATGGCCTTGCGTCCAAAGCATATAAGTTGATTGCAATTTGCGCGGCAAATTAAGCGCTGAGCTATCTGTTAGTGTCACGTTCTTAGACATTTCAAGCCTCCCGAGATAGGCGTTGTATAATTCTTCAATTCGCTCGGGCGTTAAATCGGCACCCTGTTTTATTTCTAATTTGGCTAACTCCATACCACGGAGTACCAATTCAATCCTGAGCTTTGACTCAGCCCATTTAGGTATTTTTGTATTTTTAAGTTCATCGGGTAATTGGTGTTTTTTACCCGAGTTGATTTCGTCATATTTGCAGTAGGCTTTAATTGCCCAACGGCGTGAATTCTGACCCCAATAAACAGTGCCACCCTTGCTAGTTGGGCGACCATGACGGGTTTTAGATTTAAGCTCGGCAGCTTTCAACCAGCTACGAACAGAAAGAAGATTGTCGAGTTCAAACGACTCATTAATATCAATGCGAGTAATACGATAGTGACCACGTTGAACAGCCCAAAATTCTTGGTCTGTGTAGTCAATTTGGAGATAGCCCGTGATTACCTTGAACGTGCGAGATACAAGCGGTAGTAAATGATTAATGCCAAAGACATTGTGACCTTGCGTGAACTTTGACGGGTTACCGTCAATTTGAAGATGTGTCGCTTTGCCCTGCCCGTTCGAACCTAACGAACGAATAGATATTGAAGATTCATAAGACCCTGCTTGAATGCGATTTCTGCAAACTGTTTCATACTCGATTTCACCGTCAGCCTTGACCTTGATAAAGCGGTCAGATGCTATCGGTTCATGCTCAAGCGCGATTTCTACAGTAGCCCAATCAATCATGCTTACGTCGTCCTGTGACATGTTACATATTACATTGGATGTAAATGTATACGTGTTACATATAACATGTCAATAGTAACTTGTAACTTGTGACGTAATTCCTATGATCAGAGTACGACTAAACATTGTGTTAAAATAAATGGCTAAATTAATATCAACGGTAAGAGTTAAACCAAAGCACGCAGAAGCGCTAAAGGAAAAGGCGTACGACCTAACGGTCGAAACAAAGGAAGTCGTATCTGAAGCAGAGATAATCCACTTCATTCTCGAAAGAGAAATAGAAAAAGTATCAGTGGAAGACTGGCTAAAAAAACAGGATTAGTCCCACGAATGGGACAAAAGTGCAGTATTACAGGTACTGCACTTTTTCTTCGTACCCCAAAACATGGTTTTGCCTACGGCCGTTAAACTTCGTTTGGAGTCCATAACGTGATCGTTAAAAGAGTCTGGCAGAGCGAAAAACTACAGCTGCAAAAAGCGCAGCAGCTTACAAGCGCCCGCTCCGCTCAGCATCAAACCTACGGTTTAATAATCCCTTAATCATCGAAACCAACCCAATCTTCGTTATCCTCCATAGAATCAATAAGTTCATCAGTGGGACTTAAAAGATGAGCGTTAGCAGTCTTAAAGTTATCAATAAGAGTAACGGAATTAATTGCAGCTCGTTGATTAGTTAACGCAAACGCTAAAAGAAAAGCGCTATCTTGGCCAAGTTCGAGCGCGGCCGTCTCGGCCATAGACGTTAAGTTACGTAAAGATGCTTCATTATGTTGCTTATAGCATTTGATTAAAGACTTAACTGCATGCTCAGCACCAAGAGGAACGCGAACGCCTTTAGTCGGTTCGGCAACCTTAGAACCTTTAGGGCGACCAGCACCCTTTCTTACGCCACCATGATTAGACATGAAAAGTATCTCCAACAAACTTAACAATAGCCTTGCGAGCGTCTGTAGCGCTGATTTCGCGGTCACAGCGATAGCGTAGAGAGATATCAGAGTAAAAACCTGAAACAATCACTGTATCAGTACCCTTCTCCCAAAAGAACTCGATATCTTTGAAACTACAAAAAACGCAAGACTTAGTGTTTTCAACAAAGTTTAAATCAGATTGCTTAGCCATAACGTTATCTCTCTTGATTGTTTGTATACATTTAATTATAGAGACTCTTGATTAATTGTCAACATTTAATCAATAGAAAACATGATTATTTGTATACTTTTTATCAATTATGGATACCCGTACATAATAAAAAACCCCACCGAATTGGCAGGGTTTGAACTTCGCACAATGTGATTATGTTACGTGCGCTTTCAGCGGCCTACGCCACTGGCGATTATGCTACGGCAAACACTCAACATAATCTGATTTTATTGTACGCAGTTACGTGTAAGAAGTGCTGTGATGCCTTTGGTTAGCCTAGCTTATCACTTCTCCTGCGCTCAGGCTTCGCTCGTCGGCGTTCTGCACGTCAGCTAACGCAAATGCACAAGCGGTTCTTCGTCTGTGACTTTACGTAGATGGCCATTGCAATGATTGCATGTAATGAACAAGCTATCGTATTCATCATACCAGGATGGCTTACCACAGTTGTCACATTGTAAGTCTGGTTGTTTGCCTGGACGCTTTACGCTGCTTGTACGTGTTTCAGTTCGCATGAGACTTCTTCCTCCATATACGATAACTCGTCATCAAGCTCACCAAGTAACACCGCTACCTTAGCGTTAAGCTCTGCTTGTGCTTGCTCTGGTGCTAAACGCTTAAGTAGAAACTCGTTTATCATGACTATGTCTCGGTGTAACTTCATCGCTTTAGATAGATGCTCGTTCATAACTAAATATCCTTATTTTGAAATGACTGGTGCGCTGCTTGTCTGCTTATCAAGTTTGTTGATAACTAAGCCAAAGCGTTTAAGCTCAAGACCACCAAAGTTGTTTATGACAAAGCTTTTCTCAGAGATTTCATATTTGCCTGCTGGGTATACAGCTGCTGGGCCATCGACTTGCAGCGTCATCTTGACGGGAAACTTATCGCCAAGATGTGCATATGCCGTTTGCTCATAGAACACACGACCTTCATTGCCATCTTTAGGCGGTAACTTACGACTGGTTACGTTTACATCTTCTTGGAAAACTTCAATGGTTAACATGGTAAATACTCCTATGCGTAGGCTTTAAACGGTAAGACGTTGGATTGTTCGACAACTGGCATTTGATACCAATCTGGTACAGATAAAGGTTTTATTTCGATAGGATCTGAACGTTTCAATGTTGGACACATGCGAGAAACATCAAATTGCTGCCCAATATCGATACCGATCGCTTTTAATCGAGATTTATGCTCATAAAACTGGCTTTCAGATAGCATTTCACGCAAATCAGAGCCATGCTGCCATAACGTAAAATAATTCATCGTTGTATTGGCTTGCCTTAACGTCTTAACAGCTCCTGCAGCAAGTAATTGATGAGCTATAGACTGATGTTCGTCGTGGCTGATTTGTATAGTATTCATGGCTGTCTCGATGTCTTTTAGATGTGGATAGAAGTCAGATTCAGTTACACGGCCGTATAGGTGTAAGTTGTGTCGTTTCAATAGTTTCTGGCGTAAGACGTGTTCTTCTCGCACAACACCAAGTTCTTCGCAGTAGTCAATTAGCTTTTCGATGTAAGTAAGCTGGCCGCTTGATACGTTATGTTTTTTACGCTGGTCTTTTCGTAGATGAGTCTCTAGTTCAAAAGCTTTGTTGTAGAGCTTGGTTACTGCCCACTCAGAGCCTTCTCCCCAGTAGCAGCTGTGTCCATTAGGATAAAGTTTAGGCTTGCGCCCTCGCCCAATTTGCATTGAGGAAAGACCACGGATAAAAGAGCGTTCTCTACCCTTGCCTACTTCATGATTTACCGTCCAGTCGATGCTAGTGATTTCGGCACCATTACCAAATAGCTCAAGCTTTTCAGTTCTGGTCGACTTACGAAAACCGACACGGGTATTTTTGGTGAACGGAGGTAAGTTATGTCTTGCTAGTACGCAGTTAAATATCGCTACACACTCGTCCAAAGTCTGTAAACCAAACAGATTATCCATACGCTGCCAACGTGATGGATTACCCTCTACACGCACTCGTTGACCATCACAACGGATAGTCAACTTGGTACTGTATGAACCTTCAAGGATTTTTTGATTAACAGATGGCGGTAAATGCTCACCTGTTTCTAATTCAACACGCTCAATCACATGCTTACCAACCAGAGGCAAATTTGCATCTAGATGATCTTGTTGCATGAATAAACGGTCGATGAAAAACAAGTGATAAAAACCCTGTCAAGTTATTAGGCTTACATTTTTGTATATGTACACATACATAAAAATATGGCTTGATACTAACTGATATAAAAATGGGTGTAAACTTAAATTTAAATAAGGGTTTTATATGAGCGACTTAAACATGAGTATTGGTAGCGTACTAAAAGATAAACGACTTGCATTAGGTATTAAGCAAGAAGATATTGCCGAACAGCTCGGTGTAACTGTACAAACGGTCAGCAAGTGGGAAAGAGACGTAACTGAGCCTAAAGCTAGCCAAGTATTCTCATTGTCTAAGATTTTGCGCTTATCAGAGAAAAGTATCTGTAAGGGTGAAACCTCTAGTGTTAGTGATAACCCTATGGATTTCATGATGAAGTTCGGAAAAGTAATTCACCATCTAAATGACACAGCTTTGATGGTGACGTTATACGATCACATCGAAGATGAAGAATCATTTTACGAAGATTTGGTAAAGCAATCTGATTTACCAAAGGAAGCTTTTTAAGCGCAGTTATTCCGGAATTCCGGAGTTAGTTCGGGTGTAACAGGAACCCGAACACTTTAATCAAATTAAGGAAGATTAATGGATAGTGCGATTTACACTTTAATAGGTGTTGCAATAGGTGCTGCTGCAGGTCTAGCTGGTTCAATTATCACATCAAAAAATACATACAAAATTGAAACAGCGAAGATGAAAGCTAACCATCGAGCAGAAATTATTAAAGATGTACAAATTACAGCTCATGATTACTTTACTTCAATCAAATTATTATTATTGGAAATATATACAGGTGTTGAGAATAAGACTCTTGTTGATGAGGCTGGAGAGCCTAGCTTAGTCACCTTAGAGGATAAAGTAAAAAGTATTGAAGATTATCAAGTTGTTATGCATAGGAAGGTTTCACAGTTAAAATCAATTGGCTTAAAAGAGCTAGCTGCCAAAGCTTCTAAATGTGTTGAGCCGATGGAGTCTTTCGTATCAAAACCTGATTTTACTAAAATAATGAACACAATAGCGACAATTAATACTCTAGAAGACGAGTTTATTGATTCCATCGCAAATGAATATATAAAGTTAAAGCTGTAACGCTTCTTTAAAACTCCCAAAATGGGAGTAGAGTCCAGTGTTATAGTGTCTGGACTCTTTGATAAAAATCGCGGGAAACCGCGGTAAAGTTCGAGTGTCACTAGAACTCGAACCGCTTCGCGGCATAATCCCCTGCTCATTCACTCCAGCGCTTAAGGCGCTTTCGTTCTCTACGCATCGTTAAAAAGTACCAAGAATGGTACAAAAGTGCAGTATTACAACACTCGCACTTAAGGTTTGACCTGCGAGTATCAATCAGCCCCCTCACGGGGCTGCCTGATACCCATCCGGCCAAAGCACAGAGCTATGACGTGAAACTTTGAAAGTTGTAAACAACAATCAGACATTAGAAACATGCAAAGGCGACAAAAGCTGCTTGGCAGGGAGAAAAGCTCGCAGCAAAAAGCGCTGCTATTAAGGCTTAGCATTAAGGGACAAGTCCCTTAATAATCCCGATTAATGATGACCGGGTACGGTGAAGTTGGCTTGCAAGTTAAGCGGACGATCCGTAAAGCTTTGATTGGTTGTGTACAAACATTCAAAAGTGATAGCAAAAATCTATTACCGGCTTGGCGTTCTGCTAGCAATCGATGCTTGCCAGGTTAACTTTCTGATAGCAGAACTTCGTACAATACAGATTATATAAAAAAGCCCGATGGGCTTTTGTATTGTCCCATCGAGCTTATATACATAATGCTGAACCACATTGTACGCAGCTTCGTGTGAGAAGTGTGGTGTTGCCTTTGGTTAGCCTAGCTTATCACTTCTCCTGCGCTCAGGCTTCGCTCGTCGGCGTTCTGCACGTCAGCTAACGCAAATGCACAAACGGTTCTTCGTCTGTGACTTTACGTAGATGGCCATTGCAATGATTGCATGTAATGAACAAGCTATCGTAATCATCATACCAGGATGGCTTACCACAGTTGTCACATTGTAAGTCTGGTTGTTTGCCTGCACGCTTTACGCTGCTTGTACGTGTTTCGATTTGCATACTGGCTCCGACTCTACGACGTTAATAGACTTCAACACGACTTGTTGATGCTGTTCTAGTTGCTGCTGTAAGTTGCTAGATAACAAGGTTACAAGCGCATGTTTAGCATCTTCTTCACACCAATCATCAGCGACATCTGAAACAGCTTGTGCTGCAAGTTTTAGTTGCTTTAGCGACTGATAGACAGATTCAAAATCACTCAGTACCACAGTTCCTTGTGTAGCCATTGTTGTTCTCCTTATTTTGAAATGACTGGTGCGCTGCTTGTCTGCTTATCAAGTTTGTTGATAACTAAGCCAAAGCGTTTAAGCTCAAGACCACCAAAGTTGTTTATGACAAAGCTTTTCTCAGAGATTTCATATTTGCCTGCTGGGTATACAGCTGCTGGGCCATCGACTTGCAGCGTCATCTTGACGGGAAACTTATCGCCAAGATGTGCATATGCCGTTTGCTCATAGAACACACGACCTTCATTGCCATCTTTAGGCGGTAACTTACGACTGGTTACGTTTACATCTTCTTGGAAAACTTCAATGGTTAACATGGTAAATACTCCTATGCGTAGGCTTTAAACGGTAAGACGTTGGATTGTTCGACAACTGGCATTTGATACCAATCTGGTACAGATAAAGGTTTTATTTCGATAGGATCTGAACGTTTCAATGTTGGACACATGCGAGAAACATCAAATTGCTGCCCAATATCGATACCGATCGCTTTTAATCGAGATTTATGCTCATAAAACTGGCTTTCAGATAGCATTTCACGCAAATCAGAGCCATGCTGCCATAACGTAAAATAATTCATCGTTGTATTGGCTTGCCTTAACGTCTTAACAGCTCCTGCAGCAAGTAATTGATGAGCTATAGACTGATGTTCGTCGTGGCTGATTTGTATAGTATTCATGGCTGTCTCGATGTCTTTTAGATGTGGATAGAAGTCAGATTCAGTTACACGGCCGTATAGGTGTAAGTTGTGTCGTTTCAATAGTTTCTGGCGTAAGACGTGTTCTTCTCGCACAACACCAAGTTCTTCGCAGTAGTCAATTAGCTTTTCGATGTAAGTAAGCTGGCCGCTTGATACGTTATGTTTTTTACGCTGGTCTTTTCGTAGATGAGTCTCTAGTTCAAAAGCTTTGTTGTAGAGCTTGGTTACTGCCCACTCAGAGCCTTCTCCCCAGTAGCAGCTGTGTCCATTAGGATAAAGTTTAGGCTTGCGCCCTCGCCCAATTTGCATTGAGGAAAGACCACGGATAAAAGAGCGTTCTCTACCCTTGCCTACTTCATGATTTACCGTCCAGTCGATGCTAGTGATTTCGGCACCATTACCAAATAGCTCAAGCTTTTCAGTTCTGGTCGACTTACGAAAACCGACACGGGTATTTTTGGTGAACGGAGGTAAGTTATGTCTTGCTAGTACGCAGTTAAATATCGCTACACACTCGTCCAAAGTCTGTAAACCAAACAGATTATCCATACGCTGCCAACGTGATGGATTACCCTCTACACGCACTCGTTGACCATCACAACGGATAGTCAACTTGGTACTGTATGAACCTTCAAGGATTTTTTGATTAACAGATGGCGGTAAATGCTCACCTGTTTCTAATTCAACACGCTCAATCACATGCTTACCAACCAGAGGCAAATTTGCATCTAGATGATCTTGTTGCATGAATAAACGGTCGATGAAAAACAAGTGATAAAAACCCTGTCAAGTTATTAGGCTTACATTTTTGTATATGTACACATACATAAAAATATGGCTTGATACTAACTGATATAAAAATGGGTGTAAACTTAAATTTAAATAAGGGTTTTATATGAGCGACTTAAACATGAGTATTGGTAGCGTACTAAAAGATAAACGACTTGCATTAGGTATTAAGCAAGAAGATATTGCCGAACAGCTCGGTGTAACTGTACAAACGGTCAGCAAGTGGGAAAGAGACGTAACTGAGCCTAAAGCTAGCCAAGTATTCTCATTGTCTAAGATTTTGCGCTTATCAGAGAAAAGTATCTGTAAGGGTGAAACCTCTAGTGTTAGTGATAACCCTATGGATTTCATGATGAAGTTCGGAAAAGTAATTCACCATCTAAATGACACAGCTTTGATGGTGACGTTATACGATCACATCGAAGATGAAGAATCATTTTACGAAGATTTGGTAAAGCAATCTGATTTACCAAAGGAAGCTTTTTAAGCGCAGTTATTCCGGAATTCCGGAGTTAGTTCGGGTGTAACAGGAACCCGAACACTTTAATCAAATTAAGGAAGATTAATGGATAGTGCGATTTACACTTTAATAGGTGTTGCAATAGGTGCTGCTGCAGGTCTAGCTGGTTCAATTATCACATCAAAAAATACATACAAAATTGAAACAGCGAAGATGAAAGCTAACCATCGAGCAGAAATTATTAAAGATGTACAAATTACAGCTCATGATTACTTTACTTCAATCAAATTATTATTATTGGAAATATATACAGGTGTTGAGAATAAGACTCTTGTTGATGAGGCTGGAGAGCCTAGCTTAGTCACCTTAGAGGATAAAGTAAAAAGTATTGAAGATTATCAAGTTGTTATGCATAGGAAGGTTTCACAGTTAAAATCAATTGGCTTAAAAGAGCTAGCTGCCAAAGCTTCTAAATGTGTTGAGCCGATGGAGTCTTTCGTATCAAAACCTGATTTTACTAAAATAATGAACACAATAGCGACAATTAATACTCTAGAAGACGAGTTTATTGATTCCATCGCAAATGAATATATAAAGTTAAAGCTGTAACGCTTCTTTAAAACTCCCAAAATGGGAGTAGAGTCCAGTGTTATAGTGTCTGGACTCTTTGATAAAAATCGCGGGAAACCGCGGTAAAGTTCGAGTGTCACTAGAACTCGAACCGCTTCGCGGCATAATCCCCTGCTCATTCACTCCAGCGCTTAAGGCGCTTTCGTTCTCTACGCATCGTTAAAAAGTACCAAGAATGGTACAAAAGTGCAGTATTACAACACTCGCACTTAAGGTTTGACCTGCGAGTATCAATCAGCCCCCTCACGGGGCTGCCTGATACCCATCCGGCCAAAGCACAGAGCTATGACGTGAAACTTTGAAAGTTGTAAACAACAATCAGACATTAGAAACATGCAAAGGCGACAAAAGCTGCTTGGCAGGGAGAAAAGCTCGCAGCAAAAAGCGCTGCTATTAAGGCTTAGCATTAAGGGACAAGTCCCTTAATAATCCCGATTAATGATGACCGGGTACGGTGAAGTTGGCTTGCAAGTTAAGCGGACGATCCGTAAAGCTTTGATTGGTTGTGTACAAACATTCAAAAGTGATAGCAAAAATCTATTACCGGCTTGGCGTTCTGCTAGCAATCGATGCTTGCCAGGTTAACTTTCTGATAGCAGAACTTCGTACAATACAGATTATATAAAAAAGCCCGATGGGCTTTTGTATTGTCCCATCGAGCTTATATACATAATGCTGAACCACATTGTACGTAGTCACATGTGAGAAGTGTGGTGTTGCCTTTAGTCTTTGATACGCGCTTAGACTGTTGCTGTTATCTTTTGAGTTTTGGGCTAAGTGTGCGTTATTTTTTGCGCGTCGCTACGTGCATGCTTTTAAAGTTTGTGGGTAAAGTTACCCAAGCATTAAATCTCGTTTGCGTTTAGTTTTCTGTAAATCTCTGTAATTGTTTACTTGTTTCCGACGTTTGCCTGCTTGGGTTTATCCATGGTGCGTTTAGCAATTATAGCTACACATCAGATGACCAATTGCCAGAAAACATATCACGGTGTCGCATTAGCAAACAAAAATGCCAGTCATTGTTGTGACTGGCATTTTTAATTTTTAAGCAAGATTCAAACTGACATGCTAGATAGCTAACGCATCTTTACAAAGCTGAGTGATTCTATCCCAGTCTTTGTCTGCTACGGCATCTGTCGGTGCAATCCAACTACCACCAATACAATCAACATTTTTTAGCGCTAAATAGTCTTTGTAGCTTGATTGACTGATGCCACCAGTTGGGCAAAAACGAATACCTGATAATGGTCCGCCAAAAGATTTAAGTGCGTTAACACCACCTGAAGCTTCCGCTGGGAAAAACTTAAAGTGTGTGTAACCTAGCTCCATACCAACCATCACTTCAGAGATGCTAGCAACACCAGGGATCAAAGGCACGTTGCCTTGTTTAGCAGCCTTTAGCAGATCGACTGTTGCACCAGGCGTAATGATAAATTGCGAACCAGCTTCAACAGCCTGGTTTAACTGCGCTTCGTTCAAAACTGTACCAGCACCAACCAAGGCTTCAGGTACTTCTTTAGCGATTTTTGCAATGGCCTCTAACGCGCATTCAGTACGGAGCGTGACTTCAAGCACTTTAATACCGCCGGCAACTAGTGCTTTTGCTAGCGGTACAGCATCTTCAAGGCGCTCAATTACCATAACTGGAACGACTGGACTCGTTTTAAATACATCTGCAGGCTGTAATGCCCAATTGTTACTTACCATTGATCCGTGTTCCTTATGCTGTCATTTCATCAATTGCGCTAGTGCTACGGGCACCGGTTTCTGGGCTACTTAAATTACTGCGTAGTGCGCCGAATAGCTCACGTCCCATGCCAAAACTGCGCTCAGTCAGATCAATTTCTTCTGCATTGCGCGCATTAAGTTCTGCCTCGTTAACCAATAAACTAAGTTCGCCAGTTAAAGCGTTTACACGGATTAAATCACCGTCTTGAACTTTAGCGATTAAACCGCCATCAATAGCTTCTGGGGTTAAGTGAATCGCTGCTGGTACTTTACCTGACGCGCCAGACATACGGCCATCAGTTACCAGCGCAACCTTAAATCCTTTATCTTGCAGTGAGCCTAAATATGGCGTGAGTTTATGTAGCTCAGGCATGCCGTTAGCTTTAGGGCCTTGACCTTTAACGACTACCACACAATCTCTATCTAATTTGCCTTGTTTGAACAGTTCGTCGAGCTGGTTTTGATCGTCAATAACAACTGCAGGCGCTTCAACAACGCGATTGGCTTCTTGCACAGCAGAAACCTTAATAACCGCCCTGCCCAAATTGCCCTTCATCAACTTCAAGCCACCGTTGCTTTGGAACGGCGTGTCTACGTGGGTTAATACTTCTTTATCTAAGCTTTCCGTTGGGCCATCTACCCAAATGAGCTCACCGTCGATAAGTTTTGGTTCTTGGGTGTAGCGACGCAAACCTTGACCAGCCACAGTAAGTACATCTTCGTGTAGCATGCCAGCATCAAGCAACTCTTTGATTAGCAACGCCATACCGCCAGCTGCATGGAAGTGGTTAATGTCTGCATGACCATTAGGGTAAACACGTGCGAGTAAAGGCACAGCATCAGAAAGCTCTGAAAAGTCATCCCAATTGATGATGATGCCAGCAGCGCGCGCCGCAGCAACGATATGCATGGTTAAGTTTGTTGAGCCACCTGTTGCGAGTAGCGCAACAATGCCATTAACTACGGATTTCTCGTTGACGATCTCACCGATTGGCGCATATTGCGTGCCCATCGCTGTTAGACGGCAAACCTGTTTCGCTGCCATCTTATTTAATGCTTCACGTAGCGGATCGTCAGGATTAACGAATGAAGAGCCTGGCAACTGTAAGCCCATGACTTCTAGCATTAATTGGTTTGAGTTGGCCGTGCCGTAGAAGGTACAAGTGCCCGCACTGTGATAAGACTTAGACTCTGCATCAAGCAGTGCTTCACGCCCTACTTTACCCTGAGCAAATTGTTGGCGTATGCGTGCTTTTTCTTTATTCGGTATACCTGATTTCATTGGCCCAGCAGGCACAAACAACATAGGTAAGTGACCAAAGCTAAGTGCACCAATTAACAAGCCAGGAACGATTTTGTCGCAAATACCAAGGAGTAATGCACCGTCAAACATGTTATGAGACAAACCAACGGCTGTTGCCATCGCAATGACTTCGCGGCTAAGCAGGCTTAACTCCATACCAGGTTGGCCTTGGGTTACACCATCACACATTGCCGGTACACCGCCGGCAACCTGTGCCACACTCCCTACTTCAGCACATGCAGCTTTCAGTAGTTCAGGATATGTTTCGTAAGGCTGATGCGCCGACAACATATCGTTAAAAGCAGTCACAATACCAACATTGGCTTTGGTTAACTGACGTAGTGATTCCTTTTCTACTGGCTGACAGGCTGCAAAACCATGGGCTAAATTACCACAGCTTAACGCGCTGCGATGAACGCCCTTGCCTTTAGCGTCTTGCAGAGCTTGCAAGTATGCAGCTCGTGTTTTTTGACTTCGCGCAATTATACGCTCTGTAACTGCTTGAACTACTGAGTTCATTTTAATAACTCCTTATGCGCTATAGAACACATCTACAGGTGCTTTGCGTTGAGCAAGCACAGCTCTAATAGGCATTTCTTTAACGTTCTCATTTAACAGCGCTTTTTTATAAACGGTTAGCTTAGCTTCGCCTACCAAATGCAGATAAATCTGTCGGCTTGCTAAGATTGCATCTTGTGTCAGGGTAATGCGTGGATGCGGTGCAGTCGTTGGATTAACAGCTGCACATAATTCTTTGCTAGTTAGCGCGTTGTCTAATTCTTTGCTACATGGGAACCATGAACAAGTGTGGCCATCAGTACCCATGCCTAATACCACAACATCAAAAGGCCTTGGGAAGTTAGCTAATGACTCTGACGTCATAGCACAGCCTTGTTCTGGCGTAGCAAACATATTTTTTAAGCCGCGAAACTTGGCATTTGCTGCGCGGTTTTGTAATAGATTTTCACGTACCAGGCGTTCATTTGAGTCTTTTTCGTCACTTTCAACCCAGCGCTCGTCAGCAAGGGTGATATACACTTCACTCCAATCAATCGCTTTTTTACTTAGCAGTTGAAAAAGCTTCAACGGTGTTGAGCCGCCAGAAACAATAAGACTTGCCTTACCACGACTATCAACCGCATCTTGAAGTTGACCAGCAATCTTATCTGCAAGTACAGATTCCAGTTCATTAGTCGAGTCAAATGACTTAAATACTGATTCTTTAATCATTAGGTTTTCCTTTACTCGTCCCAAGAACGGCCGTCTTTAGTAATAAGTGCAACTGAGGCCACTGGCCCCCACGTGCCTGCTGGGTAAGGTTTTGGCTTCTCGCCGCTGTTTTCCCATGCTTCAATAATTCCGTCGACCCAAGTCCACGCTTGCTCAACTTCGTCACGGCGAACGAATAAGGCTTGGTTGCCGAGCATAGCTTCTAACAACAAACGCTCATAGGCATCAGCAATGCGCTCGTTTTTGAAAGTGTCGGTGAAACTTAAGTCGAGCTTGGTAGTTTGTAAGCGCGTTTGCTGCTCTAGCCCTGGCACCTTATTCATCATTTGAATTTCGACACCTTCGTGCGGCTGCAAGCGAATCGTAAGCTTATTCGGTGGCAAGCTACGGTAGCTATTGCTATATAAGTTGTGCGGCGGATTCTTAAAGTGAACCACAATTTCAGAGCTCTTAAATGGCATACGCTTACCACTACGTAAGTAGAATGGCACGCCAGCCCAGCGCCAGTTATCAATGTCTACGCGTAGTGCAACAAAGGTTTCAGTATCAGAGTTGGTATTGGCGCCCTCTTCTTCTAAATAACCTGGCACTGGTGAGCCTTTTAAATAACCTGATGAGTATTGGCCGCGAACTGTATTATCAAACACATTGGTTTGATTAATTGGGCGAAGCGACTTAAGCACTTTTACTTTTTCATCGCGAATGTTGTCTGCATTGAGGTTAACCGGCGGGTCCATAGCCACAAGGGTTAGTACTTGCAGTAAGTGGTTCTGGATCATATCGCGCATTTGCCCTGCGCCATCAAAATAACCCCAGCGCCCTTCAATGCCCACTTCTTCGGCAACACTGATCTGTACATGATCAATGGTGCGGTTATCCCATTTAGATGCGAATAATGAGTTAGCGAAACGCAGCGCAATCAGGTTTTGTACCGTTTCTTTACCTAAATAATGGTCAATACGGTAGACCTGATTCTCGTTAAAGTACTCGGCGACCTGGTCGTTGATGACTTTAGAAGACTCTAGATCTGTACCAATCGGCTTTTCAAGCACAACGCGGGTATCTTCTTTAATGAGGTCTTGTTGATGTAGGCAGCGACAAATGTCGCCAAAAATAGCTGGAGGAGTTGCGAAGTAGTTCACCATCACGCGTTTACTTGGTTCAAGTAACTCATGAAATGCGCTGTAGCCTTCTGGCTCGGTGAAATTTGTTCCTACATAATGGCAGCGGCCAAGAAAACGCTCAACAGTGTCATCACACAGTTCATCTTTAACGAAGGTATTTAATGCAGTAGTAACTAACTCATTGAATTGTTGTTCTGTAAACGCATCTTTGGCGACACCGATTACCTTGGTTTCTGAATCAAGTAGATTCGCTTTGTCTAGTTGATATAAAGCGGGAAGTAACTTACGTCTTGCTAAGTCACCTTTAGTTCCAAATAGGACAAAGTCACATGCTTTTGCGCCTAATGATTTACCCATAGCTCCGAGCTCTCCATTTATTTTGTGCGTCTACATCTGTTAGTACATGGTGAATAAAAACGCTCTTTTGTTGTAATATAACAACAGAACGTGACGAATGCACCTTTAATTTACTCTTATTCTATTGTTATGATTCTAGGCATATCATCTTATAATCTGATATGATTTTTAATTGAAACAATTTAATTCTGATGTTTTTTGATCGTTTTATAACGTGTAAATATCTTACGGGCAGCAAACATAGGTAAAAAAGCTACTTACTTTTGTCGTATTCCTAGCTACTCGTCCCCTTCTTTATACGTGGGGGAATTAAAAACAATAACAAACAACATCACCATTTTAGTGGATACATGCTTATGAATACCCTAGAAAAGGTCCAAAAAAGCCTGACTCAATTCAGTAAATCAGAACGTAAAGTTGCTGAAGTGATCCTGGCATCCCCACAAACGGCAATTCATTCAAGTATTGCTACCCTGGCTAAAATGGCCGATGTGAGTGAGCCTACTGTTAACCGATTCTGTCGCCGCCTTGACACTAAAGGTTTCCCTGATTTTAAGTTACATTTGGCCCAAAGTCTTGCTAATGGCACGCCGTATGTTAGCCGCCACGTTGAAGAAGATGACTCGCCAGATTCGTACACGACTAAAATCTTCGAATCTTCAATGGCTTCATTAGACACTGCTCGTCAAAGCTTAGATCCAGTTGCTATTAATAAAGCGGTGGATATTCTTACTCAAGCTAAAACCATTTCATTTTTCGGTTTAGGTGCATCGGCTTCTGTTGCTCATGATGCACAAAACAAGTTCTTCCGTTTTAATGTACCCGTGATTTGTTTCGATGATGTGTTAATGCAACGCATGAGCTGCATTAACTGCAACGAGGGTGATGTTGTGGTGCTGATCTCACACACAGGTCGCACTAAATCATTAATCGAGATTGCACGTATTGCTCGTGAAAATGGTGCCGCTGTGATTGGCATTACCGCGCGTAACTCTCCACTATCATTAGAATGTACCTTGCCCGTGACTATGGAAGTACCAGAGGACACTGAGCAGTACTTACCAATGACATCACGTCTAGCGCAACTTGTTACTGTCGATGTGTTAGCGACTGGTTTTACACTTCGCCGTGGCCCACGCTTTAGAGATAACTTGAAGCGAGTGAAAGAAGTGCTGAAAGAGTCGCGGGTAAACAAGGATCTAACGATTTAAGCATCCAAAAGATGACGTTTTTGTAAGTGATTAATTATCAAACGAATTTGGTAATTTTATTTACAGATTGAATCAGGTTGGTGACAAGTTAAATTACTTAACAAACGCTCAAAGGCTGAACTATTATGATAGTTCAGCTTTTTTTATGTCAAAAACCTATAGTCTGTCACAAAAATTAAACACCAATATGGTCTATTTTGATTGTAACTTTACTACATTTTTTACTTTAGTCTGTTAGAATGAATCCATCTTAGAAGTACCAAGTTAGCAGCTGTACTTTTAATTTAAATTTGATAATCATTAACGGAGTTTCTCATGTTCCGCAGAACAAAAATCGTTACGACCCTTGGTCCAGCTACTGACCGCGATGATAACTTACGCAAAATCATTCAAGCCGGTGCTAACGTCGTTAGGTTAAACTTCTCTCATGGCACACCTGAAGATCACCTAAAGCGCGCGACAGATGTACGCAACATTGCTAAAGAGTTGGGCAAACATGTTGCTATCTTAGGTGACTTACAAGGTCCTAAAATTCGTGTTTCTACTTTTAAAGACAACAAGAAAATTCAACTTAACCTAGGTGACGAGTTCATTCTTGACGCTGAACTGGGTAAAGGTGAAGGCGACGAGAAGCAAGTTGGTATTGACTACAAACAATTACCTCAAGATGTAACCGTTGGCGACATCTTGATGCTAGATGACGGTCGCGTACAGCTTCGTGTTGAGCGTGTTGAAGGCCAAAAAGTATTTACTAGCGTGACTGTTGCTGGTCCTTTAAGCAACAATAAAGGTATCAACAAACAAGGTGGCGGCCTTACTGCTCCTGCCCTAACCGACAAAGACCGCGCAGACATCAAAACTGCCGCGATGATCCAAGTTGATTACCTAGCCGTTTCTTTTCCACGTACTGGTGCTGACCTTGATTTGGCGCGCTCACTTGCAGAAGAAGCCGGTAGTAAAGCATTAATCGTCGCTAAAGTTGAACGTGCTGAAGCAATCGAAAGCCAAGAAGCAATGGATGATGTTATCAATGCATGTGACGTTGTAATGGTTGCACGTGGTGACTTAGGTGTTGAAATTGGCGATGCCGCGCTAGTGGCTGTACAGAAAAAACTTATCCTTCGTGCACGTCAGTTAAACAAAGCCGTGATCACTGCGACGCAAATGATGGAGTCAATGATTTCTAGCCCAATGCCGACTCGCGCAGAAGTAATGGATGTTGCAAACGCTGTTCTTGATGGTACAGATGCGGTAATGCTATCTGCAGAAACTGCAGCCGGCGACTTCCCTGAAGAAACAGTTAAAGCCATGGCAAATGTTTGTGTTGGCGCTGAAACGCACCCAAGTGTTACAGCTTCTAAGCATCGTTTAGATCAGAGCTTTAGTTCAATTGAAGAAACTATCGCACTATCAACTATGTATGCAGCGAACCACTTAGAAGGTGTTAAAGCGATTATCTCGCTAACTGAATCTGGCCGCACATCTAAGCTAATGTCACGCATCAGTTCGTCGTTACCAATTTTCGCGCTTTCTCGTCACGAGAAAACACTGGCGAAAATGGCATTGTACCGCGGTGTACAACCTATGCACTTTGACTCTACTCAGTACCGTGCTGACGAGTTAGCAAAAGCAGCGCTAGAAGCAATGGTTGAAGCCGGTTACCTGAAATCTGGTGACATGGTGCTGATGACCAAAGGTGACGCAATGGAAACAATCGGCGGTACTAACACTTGTAAAGTACTAGTTGTAGCTTAAAGCTGCATACCCCATTCGCTGAATGCTTGCGCTATTAATTAAAACGACATTTTCTAATGCAAGTAACGAAAACGGTTTAGCCAAAAGCTAAACCGTTTTTTATTTGCTGATTCTGTTTAGAGCTTTCTAGTTAGCTTTTCTCAACTTTCGGTGATGGTTCGGACTGAGCTAAGCTAGTTAACCATTCGCTAAATAGTCTTGCTGTAATACACAACTTTAATATCTGGCATTTCATTATCAGGCCCTTGCGATACAAACTCCATTCCGAGCTTTTGCATGACATTAATTGATGCTTTGTTCTCTGGCACTGCAATTGCGCCAACAGCTTTGATGTTATCATCTAGTGATACACAGTAATCGACAACCGCTTGTGCAGCTTCAGTCGCGATGCCTTTGCCCCAGGTTAATTGCTTTAACCGCCAGCCAACTTCAAGCTGATCCATTTTGGGATTGTCAGTAAAGAAATCCAATGGCCTAATCAAGATCCAGCCGGCAAAGGTTTGCGAGTCATTTACGATAATTTTCCAAAGCCCCCACCCTTTCTCAGGATTAAGGTATTTAGCCAGTCGTGGGATAAAGAGTGCTTTCGCATCTTCATAGCTTGTGGTTTTACCATCCGTGATATATTTCATCACTTCAGGGTCACTATCAAGATCAACAAATAAATCGATGTCGTCTAAAGTCATCATCGACATAGTTAACCGACTCGTGTTGATCTTGTGTTCCATGTTTCTATGTTCCTTATCAATAACTGTGCTTTTTGCTTCGAGCTTTGGCTTTCAAATTTCTTTAGCTGTTTGCCTTAGCAAAGGCTTGCATAAATTTGACCAAAGCTTGCACGCCTTCAAGTGGCATTGCGTTGTAAATGCTTGCACGCATACCACCGACAATACGATGACCTTTTAACGTCAGCAAACCGTGTTCTTCAGCTTGTTGCAAAAAGGCTTGATCTAAACTTGAGTCTGCTAATTGAAATGTCACATTCATGCGGGAGCGATTACTTGCAACTACACCGTTTTTGTAAAACGGATTGTCATCGATGCATTGATATAGCAGCTCAGCTTTTTGCTGATTAACTTTCGCAACTTGACTTACACCACCTTGCTTTTTAAGCCACTTGAACACTAGCGATGCCAAGTACCAGGCATACGTCGGCGGCGTGTTGAACATAGAGTCATTTTGCGCTGCTATCGAATAATCCATTACCGAAGATTGAGTTAGCTTTGGCAAGCTAAGCATGTCATCACGCACGATAGCGATTGATAACCCTGATGGGCCGATATTCTTTTGTGCCCCAGCATAAATTACCGCATAACGGCTCACGTCAATCTCACGCGACATAATGGTGGACGACATGTCTGCAACGACAGGCCAAGGGCTATTTAACTCATCAAAGATTTCAATACCGTCGACTGTTTCATTAGGACAATAATGAACATAGCGATATTGTTTCTGACCAGCTTGTTTTAGTTGCTCAAGATCAGGTAAAACGACTTTTGATTTGTCGTCGTCCTTTTCAACAATATTCATTTCGTCAATGGCATCTTCGCCTGCAATGAGCTTAGCTTCTTTGATAGCCGAGCGAGACCATTGACCACTGGTAAGATAAAGAGCGCGGCCATTATCACCAAGAAAATTGGTGACAACATTAGTGAATTGCGCGCGCCCGCCGCCATGCATGAATAGCACCTTGTAGTTATCAGGAATATTCATCAGCTGGCGCAGATCAAGCTCTGCTTGTTTGGCTAAGGCAACAAATTCTTTACTACGGTGACTGATCTCCATTACCGACACGCCCATACCATTCCAGTTAACGAGTTCGCTTTGAGCGATAGCCATTACCTCTGTTGGTAACATCGCCGGCCCTGCACAGAAGTTGTATTTTGGCGTTTGACCTGGTTTTTGGGTAGTTAAAGTCTGCTGGTTCAGTTGGCTAGTCACTCTTCACTCCTTAAGTGATTAATGCGAATGATAAATTGCGGTAGATGCCTAATACTAGGCAGTTTATGAGGTGATGAATAGTGTTAATTTGCCCTATAACACTGAAAAAAACTCATTTTTTCGATACAAACAAAATGAGCACCCAAAGGTGCTCATTTATCTGTTTAGTTGGCACTAGCAGGTGTAATTCCTAGTGCTTAACTTATATGCTACTCGTCAGATGACTATTCGCTAGCAGCTTGTTCGCCGTCAGTTGATTCAGCCACTTCGCCTTCGATGATAGGGTTGCCCTCTTCATCAAGCTCTTGTTCTGACTGAATTTCATCAATGCGTTGCAAACCAACGACTTTCTCTTCTTCTGCGGTGCGAATAATGGTCACACCTTGGGTGTTACGACCAATAATTGAAACGCCTTCTGCAGCAGTACGAACTAATGTACCTTTGTCAGAGATAAGCATGATTTCATCATTTTCACCAACTTGCGTTGCACCAATAACTGCGCCATTACGCTCGCTAACTTTGATAGAAACCACACCTTTAGTGCCGCGAGATTTAGCTGGGTATTCAGTTAGCTCAGTACGCTTACCGTAACCGTTTTCAGTTACCGTTAAGATTGCGCCATCGCCTTTAGGTACGATAAGTGAAACCACTTTTTGATCGCCTTCAAGCTTAATACCACGAACACCTGTTGCGGTACGTCCCATAGCGCGAAGTGCAATGACTTCTTCACCCGTTTCTGGGTCAATCTTCACTTGACCGGTTTCAGCATCACGTGCTTTCTCATTAAAGCGTACTACTTTACCTTCGTCTGAGAACAGCATGATGTCGTCATTACCATTAGTAATATCAACACCAATTAGCTGATCGCCATCTTTCAGATTCACAGCAATAATACCGTTTGCACGAGGGTTGCTGTAGGCAGTTAATGCTGTCTTCTTAACTGTACCGTGCGCTGTCGCCATAATGATGTACTTATCATCGGCGTATTCACGAACCGGTAAAATTGCAGTAATGCGCTCGCCATCTGCTAGCGGTAGCAAGTTAATGATCGGACGACCACGTGCAGTGCGGCTCGCTAATGGTAATTGGTATACCTTCAACCAGTACATCTTACCGAAGTCAGAGAAACATAAGATGGTGTCGTGAGTATTAGCAACAAGTAGCTTCTCAACGAAATCTTCATCTTTCACTTTCGTTGCTGCTTTACCTTTACCACCACGGCGCTGAGCTTGATAGTCAGTTAGCGGTTGGTACTTGGCATAGCCAAGGTGAGAAAGCGTCACGACAACGTCTTCTTCATTGATCAGATCTTCAAGGCTCATATCAACTTCATTTTGGTTGATTTGAGTGCGGCGCTCATCACCGTATTGCTCAAGGATCTCTTCTAGCTCTTCTTTGATGACTTCCATCAAACGAACTGGGCTATTAAGAATATGTAATAGGCCTGCGATGAACTCTAATAGCTCTTCGTATTCTTGTAAGATCTTCTCATGCTCAAGGCCGGTTAAGCGGTGTAAGCGAAGTTCAAGAATAGCTTGTGCTTGTTGCTCAGTTAGGTAGTACTGACCATCGCGGATACCAAACTCTGGCTCTAACCATTCAGGGCGCGCTGCATCATCACCTGCTTTTTCAAGCATGCCTTTAACATTACCTAAATCCCAACCTTGTGCGACTAACTTAACTTTCGCTTCCGCTGGGGTTGGCGAGTTTTTAATTAGCTCGATAACAGGGTCGATGTTGGCAAGTGCGATGGCTAGTGCTTCAAGAATATGTGCACGTTCGCGAGCTTTACGTAGCTCATATACAGTACGACGAGTAACAACTTCACGGCGGTGAAGAATAAAGCTCTCTAGCATTTCCTTAAGGTTGAACAACTTAGGCTGACCATTGGTCAATGCCACCATGTTGATACCAAAAGAGCATTGCATTTGCGTTTGAGCGTACAGGTTATTAAGTACAACCTCGCCTACTTCGCCGCGCTTAATTTCGATAACTATACGCATACCGTCTTTGTCAGACTCATCGCGCAGGCCTGAAATGCCCTCAATACGCTTATCTTTAACTAGCTCAGCAATCTTTTCAATCAGGCGCGCTTTGTTAACTTG
This sequence comes from Shewanella maritima, assembly GCF_004295345.1. NCBI lineage: Bacteria > Pseudomonadati > Pseudomonadota > Gammaproteobacteria > Alteromonadales > Shewanellaceae > Shewanella > Shewanella maritima. Next base: position 68,123 of record NZ_CP036200.1, read on the forward strand.
ATAAGGAATTTCAGTAACAATGATGCGCTCGCGACCATTTTCTTCTTCAATGTCTGCTTTGGCGCGCATAACAGCGCGTCCACGGCCTGTTTTATAAGCATCAATAATGCCCTTTCGACCGTTGATAGTTGCAGCTGTTGGGAAGTCAGGGCCAGGAATGTGCTCCATTAACTGCTCAATTGAAAGGCTTGGCTCTTCAATTAATGCTAAACAGCCTTGAACGACTTCAGTTAAGTTGTGCGGCGGAATATTGGTTGCCATACCAACCGCAATACCTGAAGCACCATTAACAAGTAAGTTAGGAATACGGGTTGGCAATACCGCTGGAATTTGCTCTGTACCGTCATAGTTAGGTACATAGTCAACAGTTTCTTTATCTAAGTCTGCAAGTAAAGAGTGCGCTAACTTCTCCATACGGATTTCGGTGTAACGCATTGCCGCTGCAGAGTCACCGTCTACCGAACCAAAGTTACCTTGACCGTCAACCAATGTATAACGTAGCGAAAATGGCTGCGCCATACGTACAATTGTGTCATATACAGCAGAGTCACCATGTGGGTGATATTTACCGATTACGTCACCGACGACACGAGCGGATTTTTTATATGGTTTGTTCCAATCGTTTTTAAGTTCGTTCATCGCAAATAACACGCGACGATGAACCGGCTTTAAACCGTCACGAACATCAGGAAGCGCACGACCAACGATTACACTCATGGCGTAATCTAGGTACGAGTTCTTCAGCTCGTCTTCAATGTTAATTGGCGAAATTGATGATGCCAGATCAGTCATAAACTGCTCGTTCCCCTGAAAATTAGCTTACTGCAAAACTTCCATATTACAGTTTGGCTTTTAAACGTGATTTGGCATTCTAACACAGAATAATATTGGTGCTAGGGCTAAGGAGCGTCATTTGATTTTTTGTAGTAAATTTCTCGTAACAGCTTGTTATTCAGGCAGGTATTTACGTCTGAATGCTCAAAAAAACGCCATCGTTTTCTGGGCATTTTAATAAAAGCTATGAGGTGCTTAATTGCTAACCTCGATAACATTAAACGTTGGCTCATATATTGGGTAAAAACTGACCGATTATCACCTTGGCGGTGAAATTGTGATTAATAAGCTATTCACGCTGAAAATCTTGTCGCTATAATGGCGAGCATTATAAAAAGCAAGGTAGCGTTATGACATACTCTCCGTCTGAACAATCATCTCCATCGCTAAATGTCGATCCACAAGAAATTGCTAAATTTGAAGCTATGGCAGAAAGTTGGTGGGATCCAAATGGCGACTTTAAGCCTCTGCATCAACTCAACCCACTGCGCCTTAACTATATCGATCGCACCAGTAAAGGCATCTTTGGCAAACAAGTATTAGATGTTGGTTGTGGCGGCGGAATTCTAGCCGAGAGCATGGCACGCATTGGTGCAAATGTTACCGGCTTAGATATGGGTGAAGAGCCGTTAGAGGTGGCTAAGCTGCATGCTCTTGAAGCAGGTGTGAGCGTTAATTACCTTAAAAACACGGCTGAAGCGCACCGTGATGACCATAAAGAATATTATGATGTGGTGACGTGTATGGAAATGCTAGAACACGTACCAGACCCACAATCTGTCATTCAAGCATGCTGCGACATGGTTAAACCGGGTGGTTATGTGTTTTTCTCAACCATTAATCGCAATCTCATGTCGTATATTCAAACCATTGTCGGCGCTGAGTACATTTTAAAGATGTTACCTGTTGGCACTCATGAGCACGCAAAGTTTATCAAGCCTTCAGAGCTTATAGCTTTGGTTGATAACACCGACCTTATCTGCCGCGATGCGTTAGGAATTACCTATAACCCACTTTCTGGCGTCTTTAAGTACACACCTAGTGTCGATGTTAACTATATGATTGCGACGCAAAAGGTTGACTAACCTTCTACATAAATTCGCTATACATCAAATATAGTACTCGTACTGTATAACTTAACAATCGCACATCAATAATACATTAATGTGCGATTTGTTTTGGGCGCTAAGGAATTAATAATGCAAACAAACAGTAACAATGAAATACAAGGTGTACTTTTTGACCTGGATGGCACGTTAGCCGATACCGCCCCAGATCTTGTTGCTGCGCTCAACGATGTATTACTCGATAACCAACTGCCGACAAAACCTCTTGAACAGTTAAGGTTCGCTGCATCACATGGCAGTTTGTTCCTAGTAAAAACGGCGATGCCTCACGCTGATGAAACTTTGCAGCATACGCTTCAACAACAAATGCTTACTCGCTATCACCAAATCAATGGCTCACACGCTAAGTTATTTGCGGGTATGGGTGAATTACTCGATAGTTTAGATGCTAAGCAAATTCCCTATGGCATTGTGACCAACAAACATGCCCGTTTCACCCGCCCTCTAATGGCAGCACTAGGGTTAACTCAACGCTGTCAGACAATCATTAGCGGGGATACTACCAAGTTCCCTAAGCCTAACTGTGAACCTATGCTACTTGCCGCGCAGCAATTGGGTATCGACCCTGAACACATCTTGTATATAGGCGATGCAGAGCGCGACCTAGCGGCCGCTCAAAACGTTAACATGATTGGCGGCGTTGCCTTATGGGGTTATTTGAATGAAACAGATACACCTGATGAATGGCCTGCGCGATATCGCTTCGGATCAGCACAGGACTACCTGGCGCTATTCAAGTAGCCTTATTAAGGTAAATAGTTCAGCGCTAGTTTTGCATTGCTATCGCAGCTCTTCTGCTCAACCTTGGGTAATTTCAAAGTCGTCAATTTGACCAAGCTCTAATGTTAGTTTGTTACTTTTCAGTGGACTCATTGTCTAACAGATGTGTTTTTGTTTGGGCAACGTATAGTTCCCAAGTTGCTAGATAAATTTAAAGCGAAATCAAGTTTGAGAAAGACTGCTTAAAATTTTGCCGATCAAATTTGTGAATGGTGTTTATTTTAGCGATCAATCCGTTCTAATTTTAATGTTAAAAATCTGTTGCATTCGCAGAATATGCCTGTAGCTCTGCCCTTTAGCAAACCTGCATAATTAAGCGAATAAACATCCTCAACTTATCCACAGGATGTTATCGAAATTGCAGCTTGCAAATCCGCTAAAACCTCACTATCTTGTATCATTAATTTCTAACAGCACTATATCTTGTGTGTTGCTGTTGATGGAATACACTACACTTAGGGTTAGGTTAACCATAAAAATCCCAATATATATGGGGTGCGCTTAAAGTTTAACCGCTTGTTAACCCAGAGCGTGAATATTAAGGCGACAATAATAGATAACTGGACTCAACTATTACTGATCGCGTATTTGATCAACACAAAACTGCACCAGCAGATATTGATAATAAAAACCAAGGCAAATCCTTAATGAATAGCAACATGATGGTCACTAAACGTAGTGGCGAACGCGAAACTATTGATCTAGATAAAATCCACCGAGTGATCACTTGGGCGGCAAAAGGACTCAACAACGTCTCAGTATCAGAAGTGGAGTTACGTTCTCACTTACAATTCTTCGACGGCATTCCTACCGAAGCTATCCACGAAACCATTATTAAAGCAGCTGCAGACTTAATTTCTCCGGAATCACCTGATTACCAATTCCTTGCCGCTCGCTTAGCTATTTTCCATCTACGTAAAAAAGCATTCGGTCAGTTTGAGCCACCGAAGTTGTATGACCATGTGACTCAATTAGTTGAGATGGGAAAATATGACCAACATATTCTTGCCGATTACACCCGTGAAGAAATAGATACTTTAGATAGTTACATTGATCACTGGCGCGATATGAACTTCTCATACGCTGCGGTTAAACAACTTGAAGGTAAGTACCTGGTTCAAAACCGCGTGACCCAAGAAGTTTATGAAAGTGCTCAGTTCCTATACATGCTGGTGGCAGCTTGCCTGTTTGCAAAATACCCAGCTGAAACGCGCCTTAAGTATGTAAAAGATTTTTACGACGCCACATCGACATTTAAGATCTCACTGCCTACGCCAATTATGGCTGGTGTGCGCACCCCTACTCGCCAATTTAGCTCATGTGTACTCATTGAATGTGATGACAGCCTGGATTCAATTAATGCAACAGCGTCATCAATCGTTAAGTATGTGAGTCAACGCGCTGGTATTGGTATTAACGCAGGTCGCATTCGTGCGCTTGGTAGCCCTATTCGTGGCGGCGAAGCATTCCATACAGGTTGCCTACCTTTTTATAAGTACTTCCAAACCGCAGTTAAGTCTTGCTCGCAAGGCGGCGTGCGCGGTGGTGCAGCAACGCTGTTCTACCCAATTTGGCACTTAGAAGTTGAGTCGTTACTTGTTCTTAAAAACAACCGTGGCGTTGATGATAACCGCGTACGTCACCTTGACTATGGTGTGCAATTAAACAAGTTAATGTACCAACGCTTAATCCAAGGTAAAGACATTAGCTTGTTCAGCCCATCAGACGTACCTGGCCTTTATGATGCATTCTTTGCCGATCAAGCTAAGTTTGAAGAGCTTTACGTAAAATACGAAGCAGATGAGAGCATTCGTCGTAAGGTGCTAAAAGCAGTCGATTTGTTCTCACTTATGATGCAAGAGCGTGCCTCTACAGGTCGTATCTACGTACAAAACGTTGACCACTGCAATACTCATAGCCCGTTTGACCCACAAGTTGCGCCAATTAAGCAATCGAACTTGTGTTTAGAAATTGCGCTGCCAACTAAGCCACTTAACAACATCGACGATCCAAATGGTGAAATTGCCCTTTGTACGTTATCTGCACTTAACCTAGGTGCAATTGAAAACTTAGATGAAATTGAAGTGCTAGCCGACCTTGCTGTGCGCGCGTTGGACAATCTACTTGATTACCAAGACTACCCGATTAAATCGGCGCACCTTGGTTCAATGAATCGCCGCACCTTGGGTATAGGTGTTATTAACTTTGCAAACTATCTTGCTAAAAATGGTAAGCGTTACTCAGATGGCTCAGCCAATAACCTGACCCATAAAACGTTCGAGGCAATTCAGTTCTACTTATTAAAAGCGTCAATGAATCTGGCTAAAGAACAAGGTGCTTGCCCGCTATTTAACGAGACCACTTACGCTAAAGGTATTCTGCCTATCGATACCTACAAGCGCGCGCTTGATGAAATTTGTGATGAGCCATTGCATCTTGACTGGGAAACGCTGCGTAGTGAAATTCAAACTCATGGCCTACGTAATTCAACCTTGTCTGCACTTATGCCATCTGAGACTTCATCGCAAATTTCAAACGCCACTAACGGTATTGAGCCACCACGCGGCTTAATTAGTGTTAAAGCGAGTAAAGACGGTCAGTTGAAACAAGTAGTGCCTGACTTTGAAACCTTAAAGCATGATTACGAACTACTTTGGAACATGCCAAGCAATGAAGGTTACTTACAACTTGTTGGTTTAATGCAGAAGTTCGTTGACCAGGCAATTTCAGCTAACACTAACTATGACCCTGCGCGTTTTGACGATCAAAAAGTACCAATGAAAGTGCTGCTAAAAGATTTGTTAACTGCGTACAAGTTAGGTGTGAAAACCCTTTACTATCACAACACTCGTGACGGCGCGTCTGATCAACATGATGACATTACCTCTGTTGAGAAAGAAGACAACGATTGTGCCGGCGGTGCGTGCAAGATTTAATAATAATTAATATGAAATCGCGGGGGCTGCCCCGCTTTTTTAGGAACGGAAATAATGGCTTACTCTACTTTTTGTCAAACACCTAATGATCCAACTAACGAACCAATGTTCTTTGGCCAGCCAGTGAACGTTGCACGCTACGATCAGCAAAAATATGAAGTATTTGAAAAACTCATTGAAAAGCAGCTGTCTTTTTTCTGGCGTCCAGAAGAAGTAGACGTTAGCCGTGACAAAATTGACTATGGTTCATTACCAGAGCATGAAAAGCACATTTTCATCTCAAACCTTAAGTATCAAACACTGCTCGACTCGATTCAAGGCCGCTCGCCAAACGTCGCGTTTTTACCTTTAGTGTCGATCCCAGAGTTAGAAACCTGGATTGAAACCTGGTCATTCTCTGAGACAATTCACTCTCGCTCATATACGCACATCATTCGTAATATCGTCAATGACCCATCTGCTGTATTTGACGATATTGTACAGAACGAGCAAATTCTCAAGCGCGCTGGCGATATAGCGCATTTTTATGACCACTTGATTAAATTGACTCAAGTAAATGAGCTACATGGTGAAGGCACCCATGAGATCAACGGTGAAACCATTACCGTTAATTCTCGCGAGCTTAAAAAAGCCCTGTATCTTTGTATGATGTCGGTTAACGCGCTAGAAGCGATTCGCTTCTATGTAAGCTTTGCCTGTTCGTTCGCTTTCGCTGAGCGCAAGCTTATGGAAGGTAATGCAAAAATCATTCGATTAATTGCTCGCGACGAAGCACTTCACCTCAATGGTACTCAGCATATCTTACAGCTAATGCAAGGCGGTAAAGATGACCCTGAGATGGCTGAAATTGCCAAAGAGTGTGAGCCTGAGGCATTTAATTTGTTCTTAGAGGCTGCTGAGCAAGAAAAAGAATGGGCAAAATACCTGTTTAAAGACGGCTCTATGATTGGCCTTAACGAGCAAATCCTTTGCCAGTACGTTGAGTACATCACTAACCAACGTATGAAGTCAGTTAACCTGATCCAGCCATACGAAGACAGAACTAATCCGCTTCCATGGATGAAGAACTGGTTAGAAAGTGATGCAGTACAGGTAGCACCTCAAGAAGTGGAAGTCTCTTCTTACCTTGTTGGGCAAATTGATGCCTCGGTAGATAGCGATGAGTTTGCTGACTTTGACCTATAACAATCCATTTAAAAAAGCGCCGATTGTTAGCGTTAAAGGGCAGCCCGTACTGCTCTTTAACGACGACAAAACTACCCTGCTTGAAGCACTTGAATACAAAAAAATAAAAGTATTCTCTGAGTGTCGTAACGGGTATTGTGGCGCCTGTAAAACAAAAGTGTTAAGTGGTAGCGTGACTTACCACACGCCGCCACTTGTCGCGTTAGAAAAAGATGAATGCCTGCCTTGCTGCTGTCGCCCAGATTCAAATTTAGACTTGGCTATCGAGCAAGACATCAGTACCCACCCAGGGGTGGTTGCGCTGGCTAGTAAGATAAAAGAACCAGCATAGAGGCGAGTTAATACAATACTAGCCCTTGCGTTGATATACCTGTTAACGCCTAGTCTGCTTAAACATGGTTTCAAGCTCGGCAAATAACCACTCTAGTACTTCGCCAACTCCTTTATCTCGGCGCTTAACCACACCAACCTCAATCAATAACGACTCAGGAATATGGTAAGTGTCTAGCTCTACCAAGCCGTGCTCGATATACCAATCTGAGCGAGCAACATGCTCAGGCACAAGCGCCCAACCGATACCACGCGTCACCATACCTGTAATGTAGTAATAACTATCCAGCATCCAGTAATTAGGTGATATTGGCTTACTCGCTTTGCCTTGCAGATCGCAAATCACTAACTGCCGGTGGTTAACCAACTCCGTTAAGCTCGGGCGTTTGGATTTAGCTAACGGGTGTTTTTCAGATACGATCAAGGTTTGGTAAAACCTATCAACCGAGTAGTACTCTAACTGCTCACTTAAATCATCGGCGCTGAAAATAATACCAATGTCCGCTTTGCCTTGTTCAACCCAGGCTGAAATGTCACTGCGAGTACCGTTAATAATCGTGAGCTTTAACAGAGGATAAACTTCAGCGAGCTGCATAAACATCAGCTCAAACGGGTCAATTAATACCGCTTCATCCATGGCAATCGTCAAAGAGATCTCAACTTCTTTGGTGACTGACATGGCGCGGGCTTCTAATCGCTGACATTGAGCCAGCACTGCGATTGCTTCGGCGTAAATTTGCTTACCGTCTTGCGTGAGCACCGGCAGTTTTGCGCTGCGATCAAACAAGGTTACACCGAGATCTAGCTCAAGATTGGCGATAGCACTACTGACTCTTGATTGCGCTTTACCCAGCTTTCTGGCGGCGGCAGAAAATGAGCCTGCTTCGACCGAGCAGACAAAAGCTTGCAGTTGATCCAGTGACCAGTTCAACGGTTTCTCCTTACGACAAGTCAGGTTTTACGTATAAACCGTTTGTTAAGAGTTATCACCCGTAAATACAACGCATGTATACGCCAAACGGATAGAAGCTAACTTTGATATATACAATTTTCAGTCATAATCCACTCTCAATCAACAATAGTCAATCAACACTTAACGTGCTTGTCGTTTCCCTAGTACGTGATAAATCGATAACGCGACAAGCTAATAATGACAACAGTAGCCCTATGACACATACAACGACCAACAGAACTGATGCGAACGCGAGTTCAGTACGCAAAACATTTTGGAAGTATGCCATTCCATCCATTGCCGCTATGGTGGTCAGCGGTCTATACCAAGTAATCGATGGCATATTCGTCGGACATTTCATCGGTGCATCAGGGCTTGCCGGTATTAATCTTGCGTGGCCAATCATTAACATGGTCGTCGGTTTTGGCATGCTAATCGGTATGGGCGGCGGCAGCTTATTGTCAATCAGCCGCGGTGAAGCAAATCAAACTAAATCAAAACAAGTCTTAGTTAACGCTCTGGTTTTATTGTTGTTGCTCTCTGGCCTAATTACCACAGTCATCGCGCTCTTCGGTACAGACTTGCTGCTGCTTCAGTCTGCAACAGATAACAGCCTTGCGATGGCGCAAGATTACATGCAGATCTTCTGTTACGGCGCCTTATTCACTGCTGGCGCAACAGCGTTACCTTTAATGATCCGCAACGATGGCAATCCTAATTTCTCGACCTGGTTACTGGTCGCAGGTGCAGGGTTAAACATCGTTTTGGATTACTTGTTGATCGGTCAGTTCGCGATGGGGCTTACAGGTGCAGCAATCGCGACGTTAATCGCTCAATTAACAATCTGTGTGATAGGTATCGGCTATTTCTTCAGCGGATATGCCAATACACGCCTAACAATTAGCAGCAAATTGATATCAAAACAGCAAATACAAGCCATTCTAAACGTGGGGCTTTCAAGCTTCTTCATGTTTATCTATTTCAGCTTTATTTTGTCAGTGCACAATCGCTTGTTACTAGAGTATGGCAATGAAGTCCATGTTGCTGCGTTTGCGGTCATTGGTTATGTTGGAACCTTGTTCTACCTACTGGCTGAGGGTATTTCTGGCGGTATGCAACCACCAGTTAGTTACTATTTTGGTGCTAAACAATACAAAAATGTACGTGCTACCTTATTGTTGGCATTAAAGATTGCCGCAAGCATTGCAATCATTACTGTGGCAACCATTAATCTGGTGCCTGAGTTAGTAGTGAGTATGTTTGTTAGCAACGATGCAACCTTAGTTGCTGAAACAATAAACGGTATGCGCTTACATCTGCTTGCTTTACTGCTAGATGGAGTGATGTTTATTGCGACTATGTATTATGTTGCAATTAATAAAGGAGGGTTGGCGACCAAAATATCTGTCGCTAACATGGCGATTCAAATCCCTTTCTTACTGATTCTGCCGACAATTTGGGGAATAAACGGTATTTGGCTTGCTGTGCCTATTTCTAACCTAGCGCTTTGTACCTTATTGCTACCGACTTTTATTAAAGAGTTACGTACGCTTAACGCAAAAGCGGATAAGGAAAGGTATGCATCAACTACAAACAATATCAACGAACTAGCGTCGGCGTAAGGTTATCTAGCGCGTTTAGTTGAACGGCAAATACCAATCTAAACGCGCTTGCTTAAAACAACGTTTTGGCTACTTGCTTGTGCAGTTCATTAATCTCCATTAACGCCGCACTTCCATACCAAGGCACTAATTCCATGGATAAGCTACCAGCTTTAATTGCAGGGTCTGTTGCTGTTAGCGCCTTGGCCTCGGCCACCGTTTCGACATCGAATATATAAATACCGCGAAGTTCACCATCGCCAAAAAATGGCCCAGCTAGCACTAGCTTTCCCTCTTCAGCCAATCGACTGATATTGGCCATATGAGCAGCTTGGAGTTCATCGGCCTCATGTTTGGGTCTATCACGGCTTGGACCTTTACGTAAAAACGCCATCACGTATCGCTTCATACCATATTCGTCTGCGCCTACAGACTTAGCTTTATGCTCAACATAATCTGGATTGGCCATCGCTTGTTGGCTTAGACAAACTGGCACTGTCAGTGCTGCAGCCAATAATGAAAAAGCGAGCTTTCTGGCGTGCATATTAAATAGATTAACACTGCAGTGTGGTTTACTAGAGCGAAATGCTAATTTCATATTCGTGCTTTCCTTGCTAAATCTAGGTTTTGATCTGAAACTAGAGCATTAAATATATGAGTTTAAATGTCAAAAACGGCTAAGATGCGCTTTTTAGTTAATGCCACTGAACACTAGCTGGCGGGGTCAAAACTACTCACCACGCGGTTTTTGCCGCGAGCTTTGGCAAGGTAGAGATACTTGTCAGTGGTATTAACCAACTCATCTATACGTGTTTGATTGAGCTCGGTGTCTATCACGCTTACTCCAATACTGGTGGTTGCATTAAACTCCCCTAGCCTATGTTCAAACTGGCTGCGAGCAAATGCTTGGGTTATTGACAGTGCAAATTCACGCGCATGGGTTTCATCGATATCGGTCAGGAATACAATAAATTCTTCTCCGCCCCAACGTCCAACCGCACCTTGACTTGATAACAGCTTAAGTTGTTTCTTTAGAATCTTGGCAATGGATTGGATCACAACATCCCCGGTTTGATGACCGTAGCGATCGTTTATCAATTTAAAATCATCAATATCAATTAATAGACAAAACAACTTACGTTGGCGATAAAATAATTTGCTTAGCCACTCGTTGATGGCACTACGGTTATAAAGATCGGTTAAGCCGTCGTGAGTGGCTTTGTAGGCGAGCGCTTTTTCATACTCAACCTTGTCGGTGCAATCTTCAATAACAACCTGAACCGCGCTTTCACCTTGCCATTCAATTACATTGTCATACACATTGAAAAATCGACGTTTGCCATCAAAACAGATGTTCTCGACAACCTTACTTTTACCGATAAGTTTACCTTGTAAGATTTCGTCATACTTATCAGCCATTAACAGTCTATCTTCTGGCGGGATCACTTCAAGGATAGAGTCTAACGCCATCACCTGCTCAATAGACTCTGCGTGCATAGCATTAACCCATGCCTGGTTAAGCATTAATGGTTTGAATTGCCTGTGTACCATAATGCCTTGCCCTGAGTTCATGATCAGCTGACGGTATGCTTGCTCCTGCTCCCGAAGTTTATTTTGCGCTTCGACGACGATAGACAGATCGATTACGGTAACTTGCAGCGCGTCACGTCCTTGCCACTTGATAACATGATCAACCGAAAACACGGTAAACTCTCGGCCATGCCTATCAACATTCTTAAAAGTATGCCCACGAGGAACAATCGTGCCCGCGATGGTGTCGTGATAATTTTGTACTGCTGCTTGATGATAGGTTTTAGGAATAAGATCTAAAAATGACTCGATACTTTCGAGCAATTCAGCCGCAGAATCATAGCCGTAGATCTTGGCATAATTCTCATCAACGTTAACGACGTTTAAGTCTTGAATAATGACAACACCATAGGTGGAGTCAATGTTAAAACCCGGCATATCGAGTAATTTTATCCTGAATTACAGTAACTAATGACAGTATAGACTCTAAATAATCTAAACTCAGGTTAAGTCAACACGAGGTGACATCACTGTCATTAATCAACCAATAAACACTACCAAGGTAGCTGTTGGCCATTGGAGTGATAGAAAACACCTGTATTTTGCAGCGATAGCTGTGCAATCAAATTGGCGATACGCGTCGCTGCTACATCAGCGCTAATGTCACCGCGACCACCAACCATATCGGTTTGAACATAGCCTGGATGATATATTCCTACTGACACATTATTTAATCGTAAATCATGGCTTAACGATTTAGATGCAGCGTTCAGCGCGGCCTTGGACATACGATAACCATAGCGCCCACCTGAAGTGTTGTCTTCAATCGAGCCCATTCTAGAAGTGATCATCGCGACTTTTGCGCCGGATTTAAGCTGCGATTCCAATCGCTCTACGATTAACAAAGGCGCCAAGGTATTGACTTCAAATTGCTGTTTTATGGTTTCAATATTCAGACTTCCAAGCTGTTCGTCGCGCAAAATACCTGCATTGCAAATCAAGATATCTAGCTCAGCACCAGCTAGGCCTTGTGCAATAACATCTAATCCTTGGTCAGTTGTGACTTCTGCGCCAGTAATCACGTTAACGCCCAGACTCTCAAGCTCTGCGTTTGAGCTCCGGCATAACGCATATACCTTTGCACCTTGAGATTGATAATAGCGCGCAAATTCTAAGCCTATTCCTCTATTGGCTCCGGTAATCGCAACTGTTTGCATCTATCGCTTCCTCATTTTTTAGTTGAGATTGTTTTCGACTATTAAACCAGCTTAATTAAGTGATTAATACTGGCAAATGTAATATTTACAACTCATTGAGAAGTATTACCTTATCTGTACAGAGCCCGGTTTAATCACAAAGTCACTACCAAAAAATAAGATCTAGTCCACAAACTATTTGTATTATTATATTTAAAATCTAGTCAACCTTAGAATTACAAACAAGATTTACAACATAAATTGACGGACGAGAGACATAAATATGAAAAAGGTCATTCCATTAACTATCGCATTAGCGATGACCACAGTTGGGTGCGCTGCAACAGATACGGTAGTAAAACCAGACTTTCCTATGAAGCCACATAATGGCGTTAAAGTAGCGCCTGCTGAGTACAAAAAGTTCGACTCAATTTTGAGTGAGTCTAAACTGCAGATTTCAGAACCGAATGCAAAACCAGGCTCTAAGTATGAGCTTGCTAAAGACAGTAACTTCAGTGGTTTAGTCAATGAGCATTTTTATGTCGATCAGGGTTCTGAAGCACTTATTGTGAGTATGGAAGGCTACAAACTACGTAACGAATTGCGAGTTAAAAATAACTTCCCATCAAACCTAGCTGATACTTTCTATCAACTGTCAGCCGATGTCATGCCTATTGACCCTCGCGGTGCAATGGAAAACAGCCCTTCCAAAAATGATGCGATGACCTATCTACAAGTTCATAATAAAGGCATCGATGATGATGGAACTGGTTACATTCCCCATCCACTGCTGCGTATCGTCTATGAAAAAAGTCGTAAGGGTTATAACGACTATTACTGGGCAATCATTAAGAACAATGCAGTTAATTGCTCATCAAAAAGTGGCAACAAAGGCTCAGCTGAGTGTAAAAATGCCTACTTAAAGCTGCCGCTTACTGCCTATGATAGTGAGCAGCCAACCCACTTTGATATTATCGTCGGTGATCAGAAGTTGGTCGTTAAAGTGGATGGTGTCACCAAAGTTAATCACGATATTAGTTATTGGAAACACCTATTAAGTTACTTCAAAGCCGGCGTGTATAACCAGTTTGAAAACGGTAAAGGCGAAGCACATTTCTACAATCTAGAATACAAGGTTAATAAAATTGCGCCCTAGTGTGGCAGCTCTATTAGCCCACTAATTCTATGTACGTGAGACCGTTGCCTAAAACTATGTTTTGGCAATGGTCTTTAATCATCTTCGTCCTGAGCACTTTGCAATTAACACCTAGTAGAAGATAGTAAGTGCTAAGTGTTGTGCCGAGTATCGAGTGTAAAATGCTAGGTTAATAGTTAACATTTCCCCTTACGCACTAGACAATAATTCCTTAAACTGACAGCACTATAATTCAAACAAATTCTTATTATGCGTTCAGCTGTCATCACTACATGTTCAAAACTACGCCATAGAAAGTTTATCGCCAACAAACTGATTGTTATGCCACTCATGCTGCTTTGCACTAATGTTCAAGCTAAATGGTATCAACATAGTTTCGATGTTATGGGCACTCGCGCTCACGTAGAGTTTTATCTCGATTCTGAGAAACTTAAACTTGAGGAAGAAGAGCAAACGAGTAAACAGCTTATCGCAGAGGTCAAAGCAGAGCTTAATCGCATCGAACAATCCATGAGCCCGTATATAGCAAGCAGTGAACTTTCTATGGTGAACCAGAAAGCAGCCCAAAAAACCGTCAAAGTCAGTGAAGAGTTATTTAAGCTGTTAAAACAAGCTCAGCAAATCGCCAACCTTACCCAAGGGGCGTTTGATATTACCTATGCATCAGTTGGTTATCACTATGATTATCGCGCCAAGCAAAAGCCAAATGAAAATACTATCCAAACCTCACTCGATGCGATTAACTACCGAGCTGTGAAATTAGACGACAATTCGACTACCGTCACGTTTAGTCACCCAAAAACAAAGATTGATCTGGGCGGCATAGCTAAGGGGCATGCAATCAAGCAAGCGATTAACTTGCTAAAAGATGCCGGAGTAGAACACGCGTTAGTCAGCGCGGGAGGTGATACTTTGTTACTTGGCGATCGAGTAGGAAGACCTTGGCTGATTGGTATCAAACACCCTAGAGCTGAAGACAAAACAGCAGTAAGGTTGCCGTTAGAAAACGAAGCAATCTCAACATCGGGGGATTATGAGCGCTATTTTATTGAAGATGGTCAACGCTACCACCACATCATTAACCCACAAACAGGCGACTCAGCACGAAAAGTCGTTAGCGTATCGGTAATTGGGCCCGACGCCACCTATACCGATGCTCTTTCAACCGCCGTGTTTGTACTTGGTTTACAAGATGGAATGAACCTAGTTAACCGCTTAAAAGACTTTGAAGCTGTGATTATCGATAACCAGCAAACAATGCATTTTTCAACAGGTCTGCAGACAAATTAAACATTGTATAGCTGGTTAATTCCATATTACGACAACAAGAATACGTGCTGCTGTGTTTATCAGGCATTTAGTCTCAGTGCATCGTCGATAATGATTTACACATGGAGTTAACCTAGTTAACTCCATTAATATATAAATCTACACTATTGGTTGGAAAGCCGTTAATGCATCTAACATCGCATTGGGTCCTAACCCTTGCCTTGGTGCTACTTGATTAAACATGCCCTGCTCACCATGGAGCGCCATATAGTTAAGTAGCACTGTATCAACCAACAAGTTCACGTTATTTGCAGACGGCGCCGAAGCCGTATCGACTGATGCATCGTCACGCATAAAACCAATTTGTTGATGACGCGCCATTTCTTCTTCGCTGCCGCCCATAAGTTGCGGCTTACCATTTGGATTAAATACTAAGAAGAAAGCTGCGCCCGTCGATGAATTATCACCTGTCCACTCACCTTTACCGCGACCATTTTCAGAGTCGTCGATTCGGCCATTACTGGCTACTGACCCATCACTGAACACATAAAGCATAAGCGGCATATTGCGACGAGCTGCGTATTCAAGACATGCTCCCATACAGCGACCAGCGCGTAGATCCCTTAGCTCACCTGTGCCACGCTCGCCAGTGTGGTAATCAAAGCCGCCCATTGTGACCGTGCCTGCCCCCGAGTATCCGTTAACCACAAGTTTCATGATTGAAGCTGTTTTTTGAAACTCAGATTCACCATCAAACTCGTTAATGGAGAAAATGCCGGCTGGTCCTACAATATCAGGGTCAAGCACAGGGTTAAGCGTTGATGGATCGCCAAACCTGTCAGCTAAATCGGCGCTCTTCACATAACCACAATTAACCAGGTCTTTGATGACATCTTCTCGGGTTACTTGAGTATTCACACTCGCCATTTTTTGCGCACTGATCCGCTGAATACTTTCCATAACAGTGACGGCATCAGATTGCGATAACAGCCCAAATAAATCACCTACATCCACCAAACCTGTTACATCTGTTGGTCGGTCAATTTTGGTTGGCCTCTTACTTAAATCGATGAAATTGGCAGCTGGCATCGAATTACCACCAGAATCAGTATTGCGCGAACCAATCAAGGGCATTAATGAACCATCGGCTCCAGCTGCAGCAATCGCGTACATGGGATTGTGGGGGTTGTTGCCAGTATCATTGTCTGAGCGACACGGTATTACTGCACCATTAATCTTAGCTGCCGTGTCGGCTGACACTTTTTCTAATATGCCTCGCAAAAAGCCTGAATCTGAGTGAAAGGCTAAACCAAGGTCGGTATTAACTAAATCTGATGCACCTGTGTTCGGATCCATAACCGAAGGCACCATATCGCCAGGTAGCCCGAGCTTGTTATAACCTGCGGTCGACAAAAAGTCCTGCTGACCGCCAGCTCCCCCGACTAGCACGTTGGAACCGGCGATGTTTGCACCGCCTGCTAAGTCAAAGCTGATAAACGGAATTTTGCCTGCACCTTGTACATTTATGCCACAGGTATTGCGTAGCGCTTCAAGATCAGGCGATAACGCTGCTTGCGCCTGATTAACATCAGCAAACAAACTAAACAGCGAAAGGCCTGCAACGGCCTGCCCACCTTTTACTAAGCCGGTTGCAATAAAGTCTCGGCGACTAATTGGACGGCGGTGATCGGCAAATAGCAACGGCTCATTAACGCCTTTGGTCCTTGGTTTACTCATAATGATGTCCTTTCAAATTGCTATTGTGTAAAACGCCTACCAAGTTGAAGTTTTTACTTTGTTTGATACTTATCTTCATACTCTTAACCGCGCCTCCTACTGCACAAGCATGACTGCGCTAGCAAGCACAGCAGTGCAGCTTGCTTTTGCAATAGTGCGAGTACGCTGCGCATCACAATTTGTTGAGCACTGCGATAGCTTATCGACTAGGTCACTTAGCTCATCGCTCACATCAAGGGCTTGTGGCTGCGTTGATAAACTCAGTGGCATCATACGATTGACAATTGGGTCAATCATATCGGCGCGATTAGCTTGACTCAGTGCAACCGCGGGCGGTTGATTAAAATCAATATTTGGCATCCAGGCATCGCGGATACTGACATCTTCAATCGCTTGATCACAGTATGCGATAGCTAGTTGGGTTACGCCCATCTGCTGAGCTGAAATGAAGGTGTCAATATTTTCAATGCTAGGTAGCTGGCGTTTCACCAACTGGTAGGTATCGAACACCTTTATATTTGCAGGGCTAACGCCGGTTAAACTACTCATAGAATGGTTTATTTCGGCAAAGTTGCGAATACCGATATGGGCGGTTTCTGTCGTTGCGGGTAGCTCTTCTGGTGTGACAATCACCCCAGGCACACGCACATTGGTGTGCTCACCTAACTTATCGAAGGTTAAGAAAAACTCATCAAGGCTTGGGCCTTTTTCTAAACCTATAATCGTGCCCAATGGTGAAATAGGATGCGGTTCACCAAGAGCCTGACCTGCTGAGATATTTCGAGTCAGATTTGCATAAGATTGCCCTTGAGCACTCTCTTTACCATTCATACCAATGCGGATGCCGTTTACCTCAAAACCTTCGGCAACGCTATCGCCATTGATATTGACAATGGATGCGCCGTTAAATAGATAACTAAAGTTATCAAACTGACTCACCTCGAACATCACGTATGTTTCGGCTAAGTCAATCAAATGGCTAATTGAGAACAGCAAGAAGAACTTCTCACCAACACCGACATCATAGTTCTGCGCGATTTGCTCAGCTTCTAGCTCACGATTAAATAATGCGAGTAAACGGATGTCACCTTGCCACACATGCTGATTTGATGCTTCTCGCCCAAGAATGAGTGCAAAGCTATCGTCCCAGCTTGCTAGCGGTGCAATATCCTCATCGACTATGTCGATCAAACGACCATTAACATAAATTTTGCGACCAGTTTGCGCATTGTAGGTTACAACAACATGTTGCAGTGTTGCCTGTAGCACTTCTCTGGCATCAGGCGTGCTCAGCGCAGGATCGCCATTGGCGTTAGACGCTGCTGTTCGCAGCATAAAGTCATAATTGTACTGAGTCTGTCCTAGAGTAAAGTTACGATCGTTGTCGCCGGCTGAATAAGACACAATGCGTGCAGGCCCTTCTTGCACCACATTGTTGGGTGTTACCCAGGCTTCAATGGTAAATTCATTGGTGGCGGTGATTAAGTCATGAAACTTCTTACTCGATGCAGTACTGGCCTGCGCTTTAGCATTACGGAAAGTTATGCCCCAACTGCCAAGCCAGTCATAATCGCCTTGTAAGGTTAAGTTTGCCGCAGGTGTAATGCCAGATGTGTCATAGGCAATGTTACCTTCGCCGGCTTTAAACTGATAAAGCGCAATCATGTCATTTTCAAATCGCCCGCCACTTGATGCTGTAATACCATCAACAAGGCGTAGAGACTTAGACACCACCATATCTGGATCGATCGCATCGACCTCAATTGCATCACTCATCGCGTTCACTGCAACTAGCATTTCTGCACTGTTCGCCTGACAATCGCTCCAACAATTATGGAACTCGCTACCTAGCCTGACCACAAGACGGGACTGACTTGGTTCACCGAGATTAATCACCGTTTTGGCCGCTTCATAGGCTGAAGTTAAATCATTGCTGGCAAAAAATGGCGATTGGGCAAAGTCAGCGGATTCATCATGACACTGCACACAGTATTGATTCACTATCGGATAAACATGTTGGCTAAACAACGTAGCATCTTCAGGAAAGTTTTTACTTGAGCCCGGGTCACGAATAACTGGTGCGGTTAATTCAATTGTATTGGCTGTTGATACGCGATCATCTGACCAAAGTTTAATCCATTGCGCCATGGTTTCACCGCAGGCAACATCACTTGCTAGCCAGCAGTTATGTCCGCCAGCTACCTTTTCAACGAGACGAGAATCTGCCGGAGTTGCAAGATCGACAAGCGGGTTTGTCGCAGCATAGGCATCATTTACGTCATTACGACTAGCAAAATACGGTGCTTGCAAACCTTCGGTATGGCAGGCGCCACATTTATCTTGAGTCGAAATATTATCCCACAAGGCGACTTTATACTTTTGAATGTCTTCAGTTGCTGGTGGCGGACCACTATAAACATCTGAGGTTGGGTCTTGCTGCTGAGGTGGATTTTGCTCTACCTCACTGCCGCCACATCCATATAGGGCAATCAACAATGCGGTAAGGGAAAGCGTATTCATGGATTTCATCATTTACTCTCCCATACAGTAGTTGCCAACTTCAGCAAAGGTGCGCTTTAGTTGAAAACCATTTTGCTTAAACGAATCCGTGCTTGCGCTTATCTGCGCTAAGTCGGCATTAGATTCTGCATCGCGCAGACAAACCGCTTTAAATACTTTTTTAACCTGGCATTGTGCGAAGGCTTCACTGTTTGCTAGCTCTTGCCCCAAAGATTTCGCGCCATAGCCTTTGCCCGGCAACGAATCACTCCAACCTAAATGTTGATTGATACCGCTTCGCCAATAGTTCTGCCATTCATCATCTGGCGTGGCAAAGCCATATGGGAAAGTCGTGGAGTTAATATGATATTTAGCTTGAACACGCGTCCCCGTCTCAGGGTCAATTTGGCCAGCGCGGTTATATACTACTGCGCCGCTTTCACCTTGTGGGTCATTGTCTAAATCAAACTCATAGTTGTAATAAGCAAACGCCTGCGCGAGCGGATCCATGCCAGTATGGCAGGCAGAACAATTGTTAATAAATAACCGGCTATCGCCACCTGGGCTGCGGCTAACGTCTTGACGGATCCTATCAGTAGGCAAGCTGTTGTCTTTTAGCGGCTCTAAGTCAGTGCATAAGTGGTTCATCAAGGTAAAGCGCAACATGGCACGATTGGTTCCAAGATAAAAGAATGCCTTAGCTGCAGCCCTTGTAGTAAGTACACCTGCTGTTGCGTCTGCTGGAACATTTGAAACAGACGATTGACTGGTTGCCACTAGATGTTGCTGCAAATCGATAAATCCATCTTCTAGCGCCTGATAATGAGCATTGTTGTTAGTGTTATAAGCAGGCAGATTAAGCGTATCGTCACCAACATAAACAGTATCGGCCTGCAAAATTTGCCGAAAATCAACATCGTCACGCACCATACCAATCACTGTCGCGGAATAGTCATTGAGTGGCTCAAAACTATCTTGATCGATATTAGTCCAGGGCGTTGCAAACAGTTTTAAGGTACTGGAATAAAAAGCGGGTGAAGACATCGCCATGTAGGCAGCTTCAATTGGCTTGTTGTCGTCGATTAACTGAGCCATATCCAAAATTATTTGCTCAGATGGCGGTACGCCAGCTAAGCGATCATGTAATCTTTTAGCTTGTTCAAGACTGCCAGCGGTCAAATTCGCACTGTAGCCCATAGACAAAACGATCAAACTCGTGCAAAAAATTGACGCTTTCTTATGATCATTTTTACCGAACCATTTAAACGTTGTTTTAAATGGAATCATTTTGCGTTCCTTGTTGATTCTTTGTGTATTTGTGTCCATACACACTTCCCAGATACTTATTTTCATTTGTTTACAAATTAATCAAAACGACAAATTGTTGACGTAGAATTTAGCTAATTTGTTGATGTTAAATTCATTTTGTTAACAAATATATTTTTAAAAAAGTATTGAAACACTGGGGCTAGACGGCAATAATGTCAAGAATTATTACAAGGTTTAAACCTAAATTTAACACATTAGATTTAGGATCAAGGAACGATAGATGGCACTTAATTTTGTTCACAAGTTAAGTAATCAAATAAACATAAAGCGCAATAATTTTAATCGGCTTACTCATATTCGATCGCGATCACCGCTTGCATTTAAAACATCAGCGGTATTCGCTTGCTATCTATTAACTGCATGCAATACGGAAACAGCCGTTCGTGAACAACAGGTCGATCCTGTACTAGTTGAATACCCTGTGATTATGCTGCAGCGCAGTCACGAAAATATTGATAATAATATTGCCGCGCCAATATTTGATATCAGCGACCCAACCCGATTTAATGGCGGAGCCGAGCTTTGGTTTAAACAAAATGCGTTTGCAGATACCCTCGCGGAAAACATCAGTCATGCTTTGTTTGCAACCGACGGTGCTGAATCAGCAGCAGATGAATCCCCTCACCCAATCATAGATATTCGTGATTTAAGCCTTGCTGATGATGGTCAATCATTTTTAGTTTCTATCCGCGCCCCTGAAATCGAAGGCGTAGATGAAGATGAGCAGCCTAGCTGGAACATTTGGCGATTTGATTTAGCAACAAAAAGTTTTAGTCGCATTATTGCCGACGATACTACTGCCGAGTTGGCTGATGATCTAATGGCTTCTTACTTACCTGACGGGCGAATTATCTTTGCATCAACTAGGCAAAAGCTATCACGCGCGATCTTGTTAGACGAAGGTAAACCTCAATACACTGCGCTTGATGAGTTTCGTGACGACCCAACATTTAATATCCATATTATGGATGGCGATGGCAGCAATATTAAGCAGTTAACGTTTAATCTAAGCCACGACTTTTATCCATTGATACTGCAAAACGGCAAAGTACTGTACAGCCGTCTCGATGCCATGGGTGGCAATCACGGCATTAACCTTTATTCGATGAACCCAGATGGTACTGACAATCAGTTAGTATTCGGTTGGCACTCTCATAATGAAGAATTAAATGGGCAATTGACCAATTTAAACTATATCGGTACTAAGCAATTACCAGATGGTCAAGTTTATCTGCTGGCGCAAAATAATGATGAAACCTTAACTAACCGTCAGCCAATATCCATCAACATCACCGACTTTATTGATAATCGCCAAACAATTGCCGATAGCAATATCACAGGCAGTGCCATCGCCGATATTGAATTTACCAGTTACCAATTTAATTTCAGCGATCAAATTAATCCTGATGGACGTTTATCTTCGCTATTTGCCCTACCCGATGAGAGTCAGCGCTATTTAATTTCCTG
Organism: Shewanella maritima; assembly: GCF_004295345.1. Lineage (NCBI taxonomy): Bacteria > Pseudomonadati > Pseudomonadota > Gammaproteobacteria > Alteromonadales > Shewanellaceae > Shewanella > Shewanella maritima. The sequence goes on from NZ_CP036200.1 coordinate 90,051, forward strand.
GGATTTGTGCCGTGTGATTGTTGAAGAGCAAATTAGAAGCTGTGGCCAATTAACAGACGAGCAATTAGCAAGCCCAGATATAAAATTAGCGCCCGCTTTGTATGAGTTATGGCTGCTTGATAACGCTAATAATACCCAGCAGTTAGTCGCAACACCTGAGTCAAATACCTTTTTTACCGAAGCCTTGGTCATGCAAGCGACAAGCACACCTAAAACCTTTATCGCAGATCGCGTTGCCGGCAACGAGCTTGATTTTGAGCTTTATCAAGCCCAAGCAGGCGCACTGCATATTCGAAGCGTATATGACTTTGACGGCCAAGACGTCACCATCACCAACGCAACGCCTAACGGCATTAATGATATTAAAGACCCAACGAAAGTCACGGCTGCTCAGCGCCCGGTACGTTATTTAAGGATAGTGCGCGGCGTGCCGATGCCGCCAGATGAAGTTCGTGATATTGCCAATACCGACTTTGGCCGCAGCAGTAATCAGTTGATGCGTGAAATTATTGGCTATACACCAGTGCAACCTGACGGCTCAGTAAAAGTTAAAGTGCCAGCCAATACACCGTTTGCCATTAGCATGTTAGATGCTAACGGCCAAAGAATTGGTGGTCGTCATCAACAATGGATGTCAGTAAGACCTGGCGAAACCTTAAATTGTATCGGCTGTCACACTGCTTCAAGTACCGCGCCCCATGGTCGATACGACGCCCAGCCACAATCAATTAACTCTGGCGCGACTGGCGGTAGCGCATTTGCTAATACCAAGCCGTCACTGATTGCCGAGCAAGGTCAAACCATGGCCGAAGTGGTAGAGACTCACTTAGGTTTACCAGAGCTAAGTAGTGACCTTGTTTACCAAGATATTTGGACAGATGAAGCTCTCTCGGAGTTGAACCCTGATGAGCGACATGAGTACCAAGCTTTAACTACATTAGTACCTAATGGCAGTAGCTGTTTTAACCAGTGGAACGCCTACTGCCGGATCCAAATTAATTACGAAGAACATATTCAGCCACTATGGCAAACGCCAAGATTGGTTGTTGATGAGCAAACTCAAGAACTTATCGCTGATAACACCTGTATTGCTTGTCATAACCGCGTTGATGGCGACGCGTTAGCCATGGTGCCAGCAGGACAACTTGAATTACTAAACTCGCCTTCAAGCGATCAAGCTGCTCACATGACCAGTTATCGCGAGCTGTTTTTCAATGATGTTGAGCTAGAAGAAATTGAAGGTGTATTGGTTGACCGCTTAGTCGAGCTACTCGACGAAAATGGTGACGTGGTATATCAAACCGATGCTGACGGCGAGCTAATTCTTGATGAAGACGGCAATCCTATCCCAGTGATGACCACTGTGCCGGTTAACAGCATATTGCGTACCGGCGGTGCGGCAGCAAGTAGTCGCTTTTTTGAAGTCATGGCTAACCCTACCCATCAAGGCATGTTAACGAGTGCAGAATTAAAGCTGATTAGCGAATGGTTAGATATTGGGGCGCAGTACTACAACACCCCGTTTTACACTCAAGAATGATTTGCTGCGCATGAGTGCAAAAACTTTGCGCAGCATCGATGAACTTTAGTAAAGCAGATAAAAATACAGGCAAGCATAGTGAGAACAACAATAATAAATAACTTTATGCCATCTAAGTACGTGTCAGTTAACACACGTCTGCTTGTCGCATCTTTACTCGTCTCAACTTTATTCGCGACAGGCTCAATTGCATCAGCCCCTGCGTATGCCAATAACGACAGCCAGAATATTAACCTTGCGCCTAAAGCAACTAAAGCCACTCAAAGAACTGAACAAGAAAACGACCGAATACAGGTCACCATTCAAGTGCCGTTTATCGAGCTGCACTCAGGCCCTAGTAAGGGTTATCCGGTTGAGCATGTTATTGAACAAGGCGATCAAGTTGAAGTTATTTTAAAGCGCACCTCTTGGTACAAGGTAAAAACTCGCTCAGGGCTTGAAGGATGGTTTCACGAAGACGCACTGCAAAGCCTTGCTCATCAAGGTGAAACGGTCGCTATTGCGCCAAAAATGTACCCATTTGCTGAGCGCGATAGCGAGTTTGGCATTATGTATGGCGACTTAGAGGGTGCTAACTACCTTGGGGTATACGCAGATTACGCTTTTAGCGATGTATTTAGTGCAGAGCTCACCTTCGCTAAAGCCTTTGGTCAGAACTCAGATAGCACGCTTTACACCGGTATGTTGCTAGCACACCCTTTTCCGAATTGGTATGTCGTCCCCTACCTAGGTGTAGGTGGCGGTTACATTCAAATTGAGCCACACAGCATTATTGCTGATGCCCATGACAGACAACACACACTTATGACTAGCGCACTCGGGGTTAAATACCCGTTTACCCGTAATTTTATTATTCGCGCAGAGTACAACTTGTCATTAGCACTAACCGACAGAGACGTTAACGAAGAGATAGAAACATGGAAAATTGGTTTCAGCGTATATTTTTAAACCCCTTGTTTTTAAAGAGAAGGGCTTTAACACCTTCGGTGTCACAGACTTTAGCTGTTAAGACCCGCGCCATTCGTCAACTGGGTGTGGTTACGCTAATGGCTGGCAGCGTATTTTCGCCAGTGATCCATAGCGCAGAGCAAACTCCAGTAAAAGCCGATGTCGACCGACGCGAAGTGCTAGACGATGTCATTGACTCAGAAAATTGGGAAATTGGCGCCAAAGTTGGCTTGATGTCTATTGAAGACTTTGAGTCTAGCTTGTGGCTTAGCGGTCACCTTGGTTATCACATCAGCGAGCATTTTTATGTAAAAGCGCGTTACGCCAGAGCCAAAGCCGGACTCACAAGTTTTGAGAAGTTAGCCAACACAGCGCCATTGCTTACTGACGAGCAGCGCGAGATGACCTACTACGGGTTAAACCTTGGCTACAACTTCTTACCAGGTGAAATTTTCTTCTCTGAAAATACAGTATTTAACAGCATCTTTTCATTCGAGCTAGGTGGCGGCAGTACCGAGTTTGCAGGAGATAGCCAATTCACCATAGACATTACCGCTAACTATCGAGTGTTTTTTACTGATGGTTTGGCCTGGGACATCAGCATGAGTGATTACCTGTTTAATACAGAGGTAACTGGCGAGTCTAAAACCACTCATAACCTGACGTTCGCAACGGGTATTGCCTGGTACTTTTAGTGAGATTAGCGAACCAAACAATCACTAACTCACAAATTTAGCCATTGCGAACAGTGAATATTAGTCACGAATAATCAGTAGTAGTCACAAACAGAAAAGAATTAATCAAGGACAAAGCAATAATGATCAGGACTATCAAAAACACGTTAATCAAACCACTGTGCTTTGCCGCGCCACTTTGTCTAGCATTAAGCGCGAGCGTACAAGCCGTAGAGGTTGGTGACAGCGCACCTGATTTTACCCTTAAGAGCTTAACTGGCGACAATTTAAACCTGACCGAGCAGCGCGGCGAAATTATTGTGCTTAATTTCTGGGCTTCTTGGTGCGGGCCATGCCGTAAAGAAATGCCGATACTGCAAAAATTACAGGATAAATACCAAGACCTTGGCGTACAGGTATGGGGCGTAAACGTTGAACAAGACAACGAAGCCGGTCGCAACTTTCTAAAAGGCTTAGATTTAAGCTTCCCTATTCTGTTTGACCAGACCAACACCCTTTCAGAAGACTATGACGTTAAAGCGATGCCGACCACTGTCATCATCGATCGCAGTGGCAGTGTTCGTAATGTCTATTACGGCTATCAGGATGGCTATGAGAAAAAATATGCCAAAGCCATTAAGACGCTTATTCGCGAATAAGTAACCCAAAGGAATCGTTTATGTCTGTTTACAATTCACCAGTTTATAGCTTGTCTGCATTGAAAAGGCCTGCTTTGTTCATTGCCCTGTTAACTTCACTCTCTGCGTTAACAGGTTGCAGCGCAATGAATATTGAACCTTGGGTAAAACCTTATGAAAGGCAAAATCTGGCTGATCCGATTATGAAATTTTCGCGTCACCCTGTTGCCAACATGCACGTTGCGCACGTGTTAGAGGGCCGTGAAGCCAGTCGCGGCGCTGAAGGTACCGGAGGTGGCGGTTGTGGCTGTAACTAACCAAGCTTGCTCAATGGTAAATTGGATGCTTATGGGCATATCTCGCATCAAGGGTGTTTTATTAACTGCAACATCATTATTGAGTTGCTCTGTTTGTAGTCTCGCTCTTTTGGCATTAACTGCAAATGTACAAGCTGCGATTTTAGAGCCAGATCGCGCTGATGTCTTGTACCACAGCTATGAGGGCGGCGGCATGAAGATCGACGGCCCTTCTGTGCTGCTACGTAAAAAAGCAACCGAATCGGTTGCTGTTACTGCATATTATTATCTAGATAGCATTTCATCAGCATCCATTGATGTTGTTAGTACGGCAAGTCCCTATCAAGAAACTCGTCATGAGGGGCAATTAGGGCTTGAATACCTTAACGATAAAACACTAATGACAGTCAATGCTCGCCAAAGCCATGAGGATGATTACCTCGCAAAGTCGTTTAGTTTGGGAATTTCTCAGGATACCTTTGGCGATCTCACTAATTTAAGTTTAGGTTTATCCTACGGCGATAATGAAATTCGTCGCAATGGTGACGATAATTTCTTTGAGACCAGCGAACAATACCGACTGCGCGCGGGGATCAGTCAGATCCTCACTCGCAATATGACTGCAGCGCTCAACTTTGAAGCGATTGCCGACAAAGGTTATCTCAATAACCCCTACCGCACAGTACGTTTTATCGATAACTCAGTGCCATCGGGTGTCGGATATCAAGCAGAAGTCTACCCAGAAACCCGCAATTCTTTTGCCAGCAAGCTATCAACAAGTTATTTCTTACCTTATCGAGCTGCGCTGTTTTTACACTATCGCTATTTCAGCGACAGTTGGGACATTAAGGCAAATGATGTTGAGCTTGGCTACCGTCACCCTATTGGCGAATCATTCGAACTTGAATTAAAGCTGCGTTATTACCAACAAACCCAAGCCTCTTTTTATAGCGACCTCTTTCCTTACCGCGATGCACAAAACTTTATGGCGCGCGACAAGGAGCTGAGTGACTTTAATGACATGACTTACGGCCTAGGGGTGACGTACACAATGCCAAAAAGCTTGAGCATCAATGATTGGCCATCAGAAGCGTCACTGCAATGGGACTATATTCAATTTAACTACAACAATTTCCGCGACCCTACCGCTGAAGGCGGCGTAGGCAACGAACCGTTTTATAAGTTTTCCGCCAATGTAATCCGCGCTTTTTATAGCGTGTATTTCTAACAATTAGCGACAACAGGATGTTAAAGGTCTTTTATATGAATAAAGAGCAGCTAATAGAAAAAATCGTAGCGTTTTTTAAAGCGGTGATCAGCTGCGCGCTGTTAGTGACGTGTTTATGCATTTTCTCGGCAGCAGCTAATGATGCGACCACCAGCACTGAACAGACGCGTACACAACTTGGTAACGATATCGAGTCATTAAAAAGCGAAGTATTGAAACTTAACCGCGATCTGTTTGTACTTGAAGAAGATCTATTGTTCCCTGCAAGCACGCAAGTTGCGGTGTTCGTATCAGTAGATGTAGGACGTTTCTTTAAGATTGATAGTGTTGAGGTCAAGCTTAACGGCGATAACGTTGCAGGCGCACTTTACACCAAACGCCAACGAGCAGCACTAGAGCGCGGCGGAATACAGCGTTTATATCTAGGTAATTTAAAAACAGGCCAACACCAGTTAACAGCCATAGTTACTGGATTAGACAACGAAGGCCGCACTGTGCAGCGCGCAGCAAACTATCAATTCGAAAAAGATGATGAAGCTGTGATGCTGGAACTAAAAGTTGTCGATAGTGAGTCAAGTTACCGCGCTGACGTGCAGATAGAGCAATGGGTCCTGTAATGCACTGCAATGTAGCACTAATCAAAGACTCGAGTCGCAAATCTCAAAATCGCGTCAACCTATGTGCGAAGAAACACGTTCCTATTAAGTCCCACATTAGACTTAAGCCTTTAGCTTGCGCTTTACTCGGCCTATTCATGGCAGTAAGCCCACGGCTGTCACTTGCTCAGCAAAACGAAAGTCCTGATCTAACAGCTAATCAGAACGCTAGCAGCACACAGGTAGAGCTTACTAACGCAATTAAAAAGCACACAGATATTGACGAGAAACGTTACCGCCTAGCGTTATTTCACTATTTTGCGGGTGACTTTGAACGCGCCCTTGCACAGGTCGAACTAAATCAAACCCGTTATAACAGTAGCTCGTTTAAAAGCCAGTTATTTAAGGCAGGACTTGAAGTTAACCTTGGGCTAAATGCGCGGGCAACACAGACCCTAACTGAGCTTACTAACTATTCCCGTACATCTAAATCACAGGCAACTAAACCACTAACAACTAAACCTGAACAAACAGTTGCCACTAATCGAGATGAAAATACCACTACCACCAAAGAACTAAAATTAATTGCCTTATTACAATTAGCTGAGCAGTACATAGAACAAGGCAAGTTCACTCAAGCTCAACGTAGCCTAGCTCGCATCGATTGGTTACCACAATCTTATGCCGCTAAATACGGCATTATGAATCAGTTGGCACATTGGCCAAGTAGCGCGCCTTCATTAGTGACAGCAATCGATGACGAACAAGCAGGCTTAGTGGTAAATCAAGATGAATCACAGTCTGAATTAGCTGATGCAGAGCATAGTCAGTCGTTAGAGCAAGCCTATTTAAAACTTAATCAAGCGCTTATCGATATGCAAAACGGTGATAACTCATCAGCTATCACTAAGCTTGAGCAGGTTAAAAACCGCCATTGGCAAGATGAACCACAAGGCTTCTGGCAATCGCTTTTCTCATTTGCTGCGGATGAATACTCAGAAGATGGAAATCTTGGTTCAGGCGTCGCTTACCACTCACAAAGTGTACATTCGCAAATGCAGCAACAAGCCATTGTAGATTATGCGACTTTGCTACAAGCGCAGGCCTATACCCTAGAGCAAGATTACATCCAAGCGTTTGAACTACTATCAGATTTTCCAGGCCAAAGCCCCTATGCTAACAGCGCTGTTTTCTTGTACGCCCATGCCGCAAGTGAACTTACTGGTGTTGAACATAACAACAGACACGCCAACAGAAAGTTAGCTAAGCAAATGTATCAACTGCTAACCGAACAAGCGCCCTATTCTGATTTGGCTTATCAGGCGTATTTGCTTCAAGTACCACTTATTTTTCGTCATCAATATGGTCAAAGCCTGAGTGACGATCACACAGATGCGCAGTTGAATAGCGATCAGCTAAGTCCACGCCAGCTAAATAAAAGCCAGCTAAATCCTTCGCTAACCCTTGAGCGGATTGAAGATGCATATCTAGCCATCGTCCAACTTGAGTATTCACAAAACCAATATACACAACTGATAAAGTCATTAGACGAATTTTCAAGCGCCTTTGCTAACAGTGCTGATGTTTTGGCGCTGAGCTCTCCGCGACCTACAACCTTAAACTCAGACTCGCAAATAGCAGAACTGGGCTTAGTCTCTAGCAATAGTCGTTCACCATGGATAAATAAAGCACTCAACAGCCCGGCTCTTAAGCACAGTTTTACTACATTAACCAGTATGCGTGCGATTTCGCAGTCCGTTACTGATTTAAACGATCAAAGTGTGTGGTTAGCTGACACCATTGCAATGAATCAAAAGCGCAGACAATCAATTATTACCCAAAGGGCAAACACTAATTATCAGCAGTTGATTAACGAACTTAACCAGCAAGTTACTGCGCTTACCGACCAAGTTGAGCAGGCAAAGCTTGCGCCTGTTAAGTCTCAAACCCTGTTTGCCAATAGTCAGCAGCAAGACTGGCTCACTCGTATTCAACGCAGCCAATTGGGTTTAACACGTATTAGCCAATTGGATGGTGCAAAGGATTTAACCGACTACATTGACCGTCTAAAGCGTGTACAAGGCGTATTAAACTGGCAATTGTCTCAGCAGTTTCCTGAGGCGCTGTGGCAGCATCAAGTTCAAGCTAAACAGCTAAAGCAAGCCGCTGATTCGCTGAACCTGCAATATCAATCGCTACAAAAAAGTAGTGCTAACAGCGACACATTAAATCAATATGCCCAGGCACAACGCCAATATCAGTCCCAGATAGACTCGCTTAGTAGACAACTGGTCACGGTTAACCAGGTATTGCAAGCCGACATTAAAGCGCAAGTAGCGCAATTTGTGATGATGGAAAAGCAAAAGCTTGAATCTCACTTACTAGAAAGTCGTCACCAATTAGCAAGTTTATTAGAGCAGCTAACCCAGCTAGAGCAGTCTCTTAGCAGCCATGAGCCTGACAAAAGCCATGTGCTTGAAAATAGCCTTTCGATGAATGAAACCAGTACATTTACCCAGGCAGCATATCGTCAACAAGTAAACATTAAAGAGGCACAGATATGAAACACAAGCATGCCTCGGCAATGAATCCTTTTACTGATATTAAATACAAACCAAAGGTTAAGCCGCTGGCGGTGTTGATCACTACTAGCTTATTGTTTGCCTGCTCAAGCTCTGAGCACGGCGAGCAAGATTATTCCAATCAAGGTCGCGCTACCCTGGGACAAATGGCAGAGCAACGGCAAGGCGATGCCAACCTACAGGCTAATAACCAACAAGCGCTTGCCAATGCACGTTTATCTGAAAACCAGCGCAGGCAAAAATTAGCAGCAATTTATAGTGAATTGCTGCTGACTGAGCCAGACCCGACTACCCGCAGTGCCGTAGAGTATCGACTAGTGCAGCTCGATACAGAGTCTTATGAACATGACTCTTTGGCGGCTCTGGATCAAATCGACAGCGATCCCAATGCCAATGCCGAGCTGATCCTCGCCAGCGATGCCAAAGCGTTAAATGAGCTTGTGACTGATTATGAGTCATTGCTAAAACGCTACCCTAGCCGCCCGGAAAATCAGCAGATCCAGTATCAATTAGCCAAAGCTTATGAACTGCAGGGTAATCAACAAAAAAGCCTCAGTGAAATTGAATCTTTACTATCTCGCTATCCAAATAGTATTTATTTAGCTGAGCTCAACTTTAGGCGCGGTGAAATCTATTACAACCAAAAGCAATATGCACAAGCTTATGATGCCTATAAGCAAGTCATTGCTGCGCCAAATGGCGATAAGTACCGGTTAAATAGTATGTACATGTCTGGCTGGGCACTGTTTAAACAAGCAAGGCTTTATCAGGCTGACAATCAATTTCTTGCAGTATTTGACGCCATGATTGACTTACATGAATCAAGTCCATCTGCGCTCAAAGCTAATACAACGGGTACTGACTCTACAGATAGTCAAACTGCTGCGAAAACCGCAGACTTTAGCTTTGAGACACTGAATCAGCAGTTTCAGAATATTGCGATTGATACCCAAAGGGTGTTGAGTATTTCACTTAGTCAACAACTGCAGGCAGAGTCGTTAGTACAACTGATCACCGACAACCAGGACGCTAAGCACTTATCGAGATACCAACATATCTTGTTCGACAACCTAGCTAAATTCTTATTGAGTAAGCAGCTTCCTACTGATGCTGAGCGCGCCTATGAAGCTTACGTAGATTTAGCACCTAACTCAGTTTGGGCCGCTAGATATAGCCTAGCGCTGTTAGAGCTTTATCAAACTCAAGGCAAGTTTGCAGCAATGCGTGCGCTCAAACAAAACTATGTAACCCGTTATGGTTTAGATAGTGAGTTTTGGCTTAATGCAAACGATGACATCCGCACCGAGTTAATCCCACAACTACTTAGCTTTAGTGAGCAAGAAGGTCGTCGCCGTTATGCTTATGCTCAATCGATCAACGCCAATGCAAGCGCAGACGCAAAAAAAACTACGCCAGCATCTGAAGTGTCTCAAGCTACTGAGCAAACATTTGTTAGCCGCGTCGACGCATTTGCAAACGCTGCCGATGCACTTAAGGTCTACCTAGAGTTAGTCGAGGTCAGTCAATCTAAGCCTTTTGCAAAAGCAAACCTTTATACGAACGATCTACTACAAGATAAATACCTTTACGCTGATGCAAACTTTGAAGCGAGACGCTACCACGTGGCATTAGCCACTTATCAAGAGATTGCCTACCCGGTAATGACGCAGGCAAGTGAGGAGCAACGTAAACTGCAACGCCAGGCAGCTTATGATGCGACCATTACTGTACGTAAAGATATTGATTTACTTAAATTAAGTGAATTTAAACAATTTAGGGCAGTGACAAGCGACACCCACTTAGCGCAGCAACGTCTACGTGATCAGCTCGACGATCAGTTTATTAGCCACTATAGCGATGATAAGCGCGCATTAGCGCTCGCAGCGGTTGCCGCAGAGCTAGCTTTTAAAGCCGAAAAACCGCAGCGCTTGATGCACTATGCTGACTTTTTACTGCTTAAACATGGAGTGATAACCAAACAAGACAGTAGCGTTGATGAGCGAAATAAATTGATTGTCGCTAACCTAGCGCCACTTATGACCACGACGATTGCTAGCATTAATACGAATAAAACTGGTGACGCTGGCACAGATGCTAAATTCGATTTTGCCGATCAAGTGGCTAAACAGCCAACTGCGCAATCAATAGCACAATCAACTGCACGATCAGCGGATCTATTATCGACGAGTTCTTCCTCTCAAGTCGATGCTCAAGACATGTGGCAAACTCGCATTAGTTACAATCCGACATATATTGGCCGCATAAGAAAAGCTCAGCAATTAACAGCAGCAAATTCAAACAATTCCAACCTTTCAGGTGCAGCCCTGAAACAAGTGCAGCTGGCAAGCCAGCTGTATGCGCATCAACAGTATCAGCTTGGGCTTTATGCGCAGGCAGAGTCTGCTTATGCCCTGGCGCTTAACTTTACTCAGAACGAGCCTAGCAACAATAAGGAAATGCGCAATTTGCTGGCATCGAGTATTTACCAGCAAGGGCAAGAGACAAAGAGCGAGCAACCACTTGTCGCAGTAGAACATTTTCTGCGTCTAGGGGAACAAATCCCTGAGTCTGACTACCGTGCAAACGCTGAGTTTGAAGCCGCTGATATTTTATTGTCGCAGCAGCAATGGCAACAAGGCGCCGACTTACTTAAAGTCCTTGCCTTGCGCTACCCAAACAACCCGATGAGCGCATCTATTCCAGCTAAGTTAACCCAATCTTACGAATCGTTAGAGCGTTGGGATCTGGCGGCAGAGCAACTGCTGGTTATCATTGCGAGTGCTGATGAAGCTGACGTAGCGCTTAAGCGAGAAGCTCAATACACAGCGGCAGATTATTACCTTAAAGCAGGCGATCGCGATAATGCACTTAAGCATTTCCGCACTTATGCTCATAGCTACCCTCAACCTTTCGATATCGCTCAGGAAGTTCGCTTCAAAATGAGTGAGTTTTACCGTGAAGATGGTGAAACCAACAAGATGCATTTTTGGCACCGCAAGATATTATCAGCGCATAAACAAGAGGTGCATAACGGTACCAGTTTTACCACCCGTAACAAACAACTCGCCTCGTCTGCCGCATTTGAACTTGGCCAGGCTCACAAGCAGAGCTTTGAGTGGGTAAAACTTACCCATCCGCTACCTAAAAGCCTAAAGCGTAAGCAAAAACAAATGAAGCTAGCGATTGGTTATTACCAACAGGTACTTGATCTTGCACTAGCAGAACGCGTGCCACAAGCCACATATCAGTTAGCGCAAATGTATCGGATTTTAGCGGCGGATGTGATGGACTCGCAACGACCGACAGATCTAGACGAACTCGCACTTGAAGAATACGAAATTCTACTCGAAGAGCTCGCTTATCCATTTGAGGAAAAGGCGATAGAAATCCACGAGAGTAATAGTCAGCGAGCATGGCAAAATGTATTCAACCAATGGGTTGAAAAAAGCTTTAGCGCACTAGCAGAAATGACCCCAGCACTATATCAAAAACAGGAGTTAACACATGATGTCATTGAAACCATGTATTAGCCCAGCAGTATTCATGCATCAATGTTATGAGCGCTGTTCATTTGCCCCTTTTGCTTATAAGCATCAAGCGCGATTTAAACAGGGAAAAATAATTAGTTTTGTAGCTGCTTTACTTGTGTCCACGCTCACTGGCTGCGCTAGCAATACATCACCAACACACGGGCAGCAGTCAAGCGAGCAGCAATCTTCTAACACCAGTGAAGAGCTTAAGAGTATCGGCAGCGAAATGGCAGCGATGCATCAAGTTAATCCAAATGTAGGCGACTCAGTAACAACAAACAGCGCAAATGCCCAGAGTGGTGCTGCAACAGCAACGAATGGTGCTAACCAGTATTTACTTAGTGCCAGCAACCAGCTTGAGTCAGTATCTAGCGCTGATAAAGCTAAGTACCAGCAAGCACTTAAATTAATCAAGCAGCAAGAGTGGCAACAAGCAACGCAGCAGCTTGAAGACCTTGCAAGTAAATACCCCAATCTTTCCGGCGTATGGGTGAATCTTGCCATCATCAAATTAAACACAGGTAATATTGACCAAGCCAAAGCAAATATCGACCACGCGTTAACTTTGGCTCCCAACAATCCCTTTGCAATGCAACTTCGCGGACAAGTAGCAAGGCAGCAAGGTGAATTTGAACTTGCGCAGCAAAGCTATCTTAGCGCCCTATCGGTATGGCCAGCTTACCCACAAGCCCAACTTAACCTGGCAATTCTGCTTGAGTTATATCGTGGTCAGTACCTTGAAGCACACCAGTACTACAGCGCGTACCTGAATTACAATCCAACTGATGATTTAGCTAAGCGCTATCTGGCTGGGCTTGAAATTAAAATGCGCCGCAGCGGCGTTGAGATCCCAGCCAAAACGGATAACGAGCCTAACATCAATAATGGCACGAACGTTAGCCAACAATCCGAAGCATCAACCGAGTCACAACCTTTGGAGCAAATGCCATGATGCTGACATTTAGTTTAATAAAATTCATACCCAAAAAGTTATTAAGCATTGCTTTCACCCTACACGGAAGAAAGAAAGACTCTTTACTATCAATTATTTTGATACCTATTTTGGGGCTTATATCCAACATGGCTCACGCAAACAACGAGTCTAGTCAGCAAACTAAAGCCTCTGGAAAAACCATAGTGATTGAGAGTCAGGTAACGGGTACTTCAGAGCAACCAAAAGTGATTTACATTATGCCGTGGCAAGGCATCGATCAGGCTATTCGTGTAGAGGGCGCACAGTCACAAATTCAATTGCCGCAGTTCCGGCCTATTAACCCAAAACAATTTCAACAACGAGTGCTCGACTATTCGCTTCAGAACAAGTCGACACAGAATTAAATCTGCAAACAAATAGCAGAAACAATTGCAAATCAACAAGTCGCAGATAAGCGGCGGATAACATAAAAAGGAAGTGACCATGAGCTTTACCGACCATATTATTGCATTCTTACAAAATGGCGGGCCATTTATTTACCCTATTGCCCTAGTGCTGGTTGTAGGTTTAGCCATTACTATTGAGCGCTGGCTATACCTTAGCTCGGTAAACCGTAAAAACCGCCAAGCATTTAACCTGATTGGTGCTGCACTTAAATCTGGCGACATCGACGCGATTAAGCAACACGCCAATAACCACAAAGCCCCTGTTTTTGACGTGCTGCACAGTGGTATTAGCCGTTTAGGTCAAGCTAATCGCCGTGAGGATGTTGAGTACGCCATGGAAGAAACCATGATGGAGTACATGCTGCGCCTGGAAAAGCGCACACCTTACATTGCCACTCTCGCCAATATCGCTACGCTACTGGGTCTACTAGGTACAATTATGGGCCTTATTGCCGCGTTCTCTGCCGTTGCCAGTGCCGACCCTGCTGAAAAAGCAAATCTGCTGTCATCGAGTATTTCGGTTGCGATGAACACGACCGCGTTTGGTTTGATCACCGCGATTCCGCTAATCCTATTTCACTCTAGTTTGCAGACTAAAACTGCCACCATTGTTGACTCAATTGAAGTCGCTGGAATCAAGCTATTAAACTCGCTGTCGTTTAACGCTCAGTCGGATAAAAGCCGAGGCTAACAATGAGAAGACGTCGTCCAAATAGAGAAGACGCGGAGCTCGATATTACCTCGTTTATGAACCTAATGATCGTACTGGTTCCGGTATTGTTATTGAGTTTGGTTTTCTCTCAGGTGCGCATCTTGAACCTGCAGCTGCCAACGCTTTCGCAAAACACTGCAGACAACGATGACAAACCCAAAATTTTAGAGCTGGTCATTACCCAAGACAGGTTTGACCTTAATTACCCAGAAGGGATTTTGCTTAAGCGATTCGAGCTTGAGCAAGGTCAATATGACTTCAATGCGCTGTCAGTTTACTTACAAGACTTAAAGCTGACCTTTCAGCAGCAAGGGATTGAGAAAAACGACATCGTGCTGTTGCTTGGTGAAAACGTTGATTACCAAACCATTGTCTCTGCAATGGATACGGTACGCTCATTTAAAGCCGTCGTCGCTGCCAACCTTGTTGATGCAGAGTTGTTTCCGTTGATCTCTCTTGGTGATGCACCAAGTGAGCAACTAGGTGGTGGTGATGCATCGCTGCAGCGCAGTCAGGCTGCAAACGGAGGTAGCAACTTATGATGAAGCAATCTCCACGAGCTAAACGCCTTGCAAAACATCACAAGCGCCTAAAAGCTGGCAACAAGTTAAACCTGGTTGCGTTGATGGATATCTTTACCATCTTAGTGTTCTTCTTGATTGTGAATCAGTCTGAAGTTCGCGTGTTGCAAAACATTGAGAAGATAAAGCTGCCAGTGTCGATAGCCGAAGAATTGCCGGTGGAAAATCTAGTCATTACCGTGATCGATCAAACTGTGCTTGTCCAAGACCGCGCTGTTTGGCAAAGCCAGGCCGATGACAATATTCATCAGCCACATGAAGAGTTTGTCAAAGCGCTAACCAACGAGCTTAACTATCAGGCAAGTAAACGACCAGAACTGACAGAGTCAGAGCAGCTTAAAGGTCGGGCGGTAACCATTCTCAGCGATGCTTCAACGCCTTATGCCCTGCTTAAGCAGATAATGGCAGCATGCGCCGAAACGGGTTATCGCAACATGTCGTTAGCGGTTGAACAGCAAGCTAAAAAGCTAAGTGAGGGGTAAATGAGCCAAGCAAGTTTAACCTCAACTCAATTTAGTGCCAGTAGCGAGCAGTCGATGGGTGATTTATTCACGCCTTCTAAACAAGATAAGCAGTTTAAGCTGATTCTGTCACTGCTGTTATTGTGCTACCTGTTCTTCGCTGTATTAGTGCCAATGCTTGAGCAAGCTGAAATTCCAAGAGAAGTTAAAGAGCAGTTGCCACCGCAATTAGCCAAGATCATTCTTAAGGAAAAGCAACTTCCTCCACCGCCTAAACCAATAGAGCAACCCAAACCTGAGCCTGAAGAGCTTAAAAAAGAGCAAGTGAAGCCCGAGCCTAAGGAAGCAGAAAAAGAGCCACCTAAGATCCCTGTTGCCCCCTCTCGTGAACAGGCCCGCGAAAAGGCCCAGAACGCGGGGTTAGCGGCAATGAAAGATGAGCTGTTCTCTATGCGTGAAGCGTTTGAAGTCAAACCTTCAACCACCACATTGGATAACAGTCAGGCCGATGAAGTTAAAGTTGAGCGCAAGATGATTGCTGCTGCAGCCAGTGAGCAAACTCAAAGTTTAGCTAAATCTTCAGTCACTCAAACTGTGTCTTCTGGTGAGTTAAGCACTAAAAGCACCCAACAGGTGCGTCTTGCCGAAGAAGAAGTGCTCGCACAAGCAGGCGCCGTAGCCGAGAAAGCCAAGCTTTCTAGCACTAAGGGGCAACGCTCAGAGGAAACGATACGCCGAACCTTGGAAGCAAATAAATCGCGTATGTACTCTTTGTATAACCGCGCACTTAGGAAAGATCCTATGCTCAAAGGCAAGGTTATGTTCCAAATCACTATTGAGCCAAACGGTAGCATCAGTGCGGTAAAAATTAACTCTAGCGAGTTAAACAATGCCAAGCTTGAACGTCAGTTAACGCTAGTCTTACGCAAGATTAAGTTTGCTGCAGAAGATGTCTCAGTCATGACCACGATTTGGTCAATTGATTTCTTACCGAGTTAAGGCAACAACGTTTGTGACGTTGGCACTCAATTAAAAAGGTGTTTCGCTGCAGAGTGAAACACCTTTTTGTTATCAGCCACCTTCAGTAGGTCGTGACCATTCGATTAGGCATTACCTATCTATTCAAGTGGTTTCCCAGAACTGGCAACTTTAGTTCAGCTAGGAGTGAGTGACATTCAAGCACAGATTGTTTTTACAACAAACAATTACTTACTGCAAAAAGCGTCGAATGCTTTCTCGGTGTTTTCAAAACCCTTTTGTTCCGCTAGCTCCCATGGACGTTCACATTGATTAGTCGCTGCGCACCAGGTGTAACCAGCAGAGCCAATACAACCATGTTCATCACGATCGCTACCGGGCATGTTCTTTGGCTCAGTTTGTGCTGCGCAGCCTATCAACAATACCGCAAATGGCAGTCCTACAAGCTTGATTAAAGTGTTTTTCATGGAAGTGTCCTTGCTTTAACTAAAAATCCGCTCGCCATACACTTCGCAGGCGGAGTTAATGTAAGTATTGTTTTAATCCTAGTTGACATAGCATCACTAAGAAATATTTAAGGCATTAGTATTAAACGAAAAACGCTAGGCTAAGGATTTAAACTAAATAGACATAAAAAACCTAGCGAAGTGCTAGGTTTTTTATATTTGACGTTGAGCGACTAAAGGCTAGATTTGCATCGCCAGCTCCGCCCCTTGGCGAATTGCTCGCTTAGCATCAAGCTCTGCGGCAACATCGACACCACCTATCATATGTACAGGCAAACCACTCGACTGCATTTGCTCAAGCATACTGCGGTTTGACTCTTGTCCCGCACACAAGACAACATTGTCGACATCGAGTACCTGCTGTTTATCATCAATAGTGATGTGTAAGCCATTTTCATCAAACTTGTCATAGCTAACACCAGTATGCATTTTAACGTCATGTTGTTTAAGCACGCTGCGATGGATCCAGCCGGTAGTTTTACCTAAGCCTTTACCCATCTTAGTCGTTTTACGTTGTAGTAAGTGCACCTCACGGTTAGGCTTATGTTGTTCTGGCTCTGTTAAGCCGCCCGCATCAGTGTATTGATTATCAATACCCCACTGCTTGAGCCACTTCTCAGGTTGCAACGTCGAAGACTCTTGCTCGCATAAAAAGTGCGCCATATCAAAACCAATGCCACCAGCACCAATAAGTGCGACCTTTTCGCCGACTTCCACGTCGCCATTAAGCACTTGTTGATAATTAACCACTTTAGGGCTATCAAAGCCCGGTAACTTCAAATCGCGCGGCACAACACCAGAGGCTACGATAATCTCATCAAACTTGTCATTAGCAATGACATCCGCATCTAGACGAGTATTTAAACGCAAATCGACCTTATGCAGCTTGATTTGGTTAAGAAAGTAACGGATGGTTTCATCAAACTCTTCTTTGCCTGGAATTTTACGGGCAAGGTTGAATTGACCGCCGACTTCGCCTTTTGCTTCAAACAGCACGACATCATGCCCGCGTGAAGCCGCATAAACAGAGAATGCCATACCAGCAGGACCAGCGCCCATTACTGCTAAGCGCTTTTTATTTGTGGTGGGTTTAAAGTTAATCTCAGTTTCATAACATGCTCGTGGGTTAACCAAACACGTAGCACGCTTCATAGAGAAAGTATGGTCAAGACATGCCTGGTTACAACCAATACAAGTGTTAATTAGCTTGCTTTGATTTGCAGCAGCCTTGTTCACAAATTCTGCATCAGCAAGAAATGGACGCGCCATCGACACCATATCTGCTTGACCAGAGGCGATAATATGTTCACCTATTTCTGGCGTGTTAATACGGTTTGTCGCAACTAACGGTACCTTAACTTCAGATTTTAAACGCTCAGTCACCCAAGCGAACGCGCCGCGAGGCACGCTAGTAGCAATTGTTGGGACACGTGCTTCATGCCAGCCGATACCGGTGTTAATAATGCTTACGCCCGCTTGCTCTAGCCACTTACCAAGTTGCACGACTTCATCCCAGGTAGAGCCATTATCTACCAAGTCGAGCATGGATAAGCGGAAGATAATGATAAAGTCTTTACCGACTTTTTCGCGGATCGCTTTAACGATCTCCAACGGGAATTGCGCTCTGTTTTCAAACGCGCCGCCCCATTTATCTGTTCGCTTGTTGGTGCGAGCACAAATAAATTGGTTAATTAAATAGCCTTCAGAGCCCATCACTTCTACACCGTCATACCCTGCGCGTTTGGCAAGCTCTGCGCTATTAGCATAGTGTTTAATGGTTTTGTCTACCTGTCTTGAAGACATGGCAGAGGGTGAAAACGGCGTGATAGGCGATTTGATCTTACTTGGCGCTAAACTAAATGGATGATAACCATAACGCCCAGCATGCAAGATTTGCATACAAATTTTACCGCCGCCATCATGTACAGCGTCTGTCACAATGCGGTGTTTACTAACTTGCCATGGGTAAGTTAGCTGACATGCATGAGGTGCTAGACGACCACGAAAGTTTGGTGAAATACCACCAGTAACAATCAGACCTACGCCACCTTCAGCTCTTTCCTTATAAAATGCAGCTAGTTTCTCAAATCCGCCTTTTTCTTCCTCTAAGCCTGTGTGCATTGAGCCCATCAGTACGCGATTTTTTAGCTGCGTAAAGCCTAGATCTAAAGGTTCTAATAAATGTGGAAACGACATTCAAACATCCTTTTTAAACAAGTGATTTAAACCAGCATACCTTTTCAGTTAAACAACGGCAATCCCTGGCAAAGCAGATTGTTAAAATCCTTTACAATTCAATTAACCATTTAACTTTGAATTCGGTTAGCATAAGCACATTAGATTGTTACAGGAGTAGCTAATGGCTGATAAACCGTCATTTTTAAAGAAGATGTTTACCCTCATTGGTAAAGTCATTAATGGCATTCGTCTAGTTATTGTTAATTTGGTTTTCTTTTCCGTATTAGCGATTATTTTCGTGGCCTTAATGGTTGGCGAAGATGAGATCATTGTTGAAGATAATTCAGCGCTCGTGCTCGACTTAACCGGTCACATTGTTGACCAGAAACGCTATGTCGACCCGTTTGAAGCCATATTACAGCAAAGCAATAACAATAACCCTGATGGTGAAATCTTACTGGCTGATATTCTCTACGTTATCCAAAACGCCACCCAAGACACTCGTATTCAGGCTATCGTATTAGATCTCGCTCAGCTGCGCTCAGCTGGGATCAGCAAAATGACCGCTATCGGTGAAGCGTTAAATGAGTTTCGTGATGCTGGTAAAAAGGTGATTGCTAAAGGCAACAACTATAACCAGCAGCAATACTTTCTCGCCAGTTACGCTGATACCATTTATTTAAACCCACAAGGCAGCGTTTCGCTTGATGGTTTATCTCGTTATCGCCTGTTTTATAAATCAGCTTTAGATAAACTTAAAATCGACATGCATGTGTTCCGAGTCGGTACATATAAGTCGGCAGTTGAACCGTTTATACGCGACGACATGTCAGAAGATGACAAACAAGCAAGTGATCAATTACTGAGCGATCTTTGGCAAAGCTACTCACAAACTGTTGGCGCTAACCGCAACGTACCCGCTGATGACCTAGTGTTAGAGCACGAAAGGTTTATGGCTGAGCTCGATAAAGCCGATGGTGAATTTGCAGTTGTTGCGAAGAATATGCACTGGGTTGATGAGCTCGTTTCTGCTGAAGCATTTCGCAACGCGATGATCGAAATGGTCGGAGTCAGCAATGATGGTGAAAGCTACAAGCATATCGCCTTCAATGATTACCTAAAGCTTAACGCTAAGTTGCCTACCTTTGTAGAAACTGACTCAGTCGGTGTTGTTGTCGCTAAAGGTAATATTCTTAATGGTAAACAACCTGCCGGACAAATCGGTGGTGACTCAACTTCTGCGCTATTAAAGCAAGCGCGTTTTAACCCAAATATTAAAGCGGTGGTTTTGCGTGTCGATAGCCCAGGTGGCAGCGCATTTGCGTCAGAACAAATTCGCCAAGAAGTATTAGCACTTAAAGAAGCGGGTAAGCCAGTTGTTGTTAGTATGGGCTCGTACGCTGCGTCAGGCGGTTATTGGATTTCTGCCAGCGCCGACTTTATCTACGCAACACCGACTACCCTCACCGGTTCTATCGGTATTTTCGGTATGTTTGCCACATTTGATAAAGCGCTGTCGCACATTGGCGTGAACTCTGACGGTGTTGCCACTTCAGAATGGGCTGGTTTAAGTGCTGCGCGCCCACTCAGTGATAACGTTAAAAGCGTAATTCAACGTCATATTGAAAAAGGTTACCTCAACTTTATCTCGCTTGTTGCCAATGAGCGTGAAATGACACTTGAACAAGTTGACGCTATTGCACAAGGCCGAGTTTGGACAGGTAAGCGTGCACTGCAACTTGGCTTAGTTGATGAGCTAGGAGATATTGACCAAGCTGTTGCCAAGGCTGCCGAGCTTGCAAATATGGACAAGTTTGATACCAAGTTGGTTGAAGAGCCACTATCACCTGAGCAAGTATTTGTGCAGCAGCTAATGGGGGCGACAGCAGAGTTTATTCCACCAAGCTTTGTAAACAGCTCTATTGCAAGCCAAATGCTAAATCAATTTGGCAGCGCACTTGAGCAATTTGCTATGTTTGATGACCCAAACCATGCTTACCTCTACTGTGAAGCGTGTAACTTTTAGTTTGGGTGAGCTACATACGTTTTAGCTGCATTAGTTTTCTACAAGACTAGAAAACTCACAAATCTAAATAAAAGCCTGCAAACGCAGGCTTTTTTATTGGGTTAACGCTTTTTTATTCGTATACTTGCGCCATAAATCATCATAAGTAACGAATTCCCTTCATGACTAAACGCTCCATCTATGTCGCTTATACCGGCGGTACAATCGGTATGCAAAAAACTGAAAATGGCTTCGCACCTGCGGCAGGCTTTTTAACTGGTTGTGTGCAATCTATGCCAGAGTTTTATCATGAAGAAATGCCAGATTTTGTGATTCATGAATACAGCCCGCTGATCGACTCATCGAATATGGCGCCAACTGACTGGCAAATGATCGCCAACGACATTAAAGCCAATTACGATAAATACGATGGCTTTGTTATTCTTCATGGTACTGACACTATGGCATATACTGCGTCTGCGTTGTCATTCATGTTACATGGTTTGTCTAAGCCAGTGATTGTTACCGGCTCGCAAATTCCGCTCGCGCAGCTGCGCTCTGATGGGCAAACCAACTTACTTAACTCGCTTTATATTGCGGCCAATTATCCTGTGGCTGAAGTATGCCTGTTTTTCAATAACAAGCTATTTCGCGGTAATCGTTCAACCAAAGCTCATGCTGATGGTTTTGATGCCTTCGCATCGCCAAACTTCCCAACCCTATTGGAAGCTGGCATTAAAATCAGTCTAAAAGCAGGCAAAATAAGTACGGCAACAGCGCTGCCATTAGATGTTGTCACCATCAGCCCACAACCCATTGGTGTGGTGACGCTTTACCCTGGTATGGCGGTGGATATTTTTAAGAATATTCTGCAGCAACCCGTTAAAGCGCTGATATTACAAACCTATGGTGTGGGTAATGCACCGCAAAACAAAGCCCTGCTAGACACACTAAAGCAAGCAGATGAGCAAGGCATTGTCATCGTCAACCTAACTCAGTGCTTTCAGGGGCAAGTTAATATGGGCGGTTATGCGACTGGTAATGCGTTGGCGAACGCCGGAGTCATTTCAGGTGGTGATATGACGGTAGAAGCTGCGCTTGCGAAACTGCACTTTTTACTCTCAATTAGCTTAACAAGCGAGCAGATCAAAGCCAAAATGCAGCAAAACCTGTTTGGTGAACTAAGCGTTGAGTAATTGAAACGCCAGCTAGGTTAAGCCTTGCTAACTCCTTTCACCCAGAAAAAATCAAAAAGCAATGCATTGGCATTGCTTTTTTGTTTGTACTACTCGCACCTCGACGTAGCTGAATATTCGTTTCAACTATAGCAAAGGCCTACTAACCCGATAGTGGTCGCTCTGCGAACCAACTAAGATTTACTCAACATTGCCTATGGCTTACGTCAATTTACACTTTAATAAGCTAAAATCGCCGCACTGTTTCAAGTTAATCATCTACATTGGAACGCGTCATTTAAACGCACCAGCAATTAAACGCTACACTTACACTTCAATAATCAATTTCGGATTCTTTAATGCAAATCTCCAACAAACACTTGTTAACCTCAGCTGCATTAACGCTATTACTTAGTGGTTGCTCTCAAACTAGCCCTCGCCCGGTAAACACAGATATATCTGATTACACGGGTACAGCAAGTATTACACAAGGCCGAGCTACGACAGTAATTGATAATCTATTTCAGTGTAACAATGGTCGAAGTCGTATCGCTGGTATTGGCGAAATTACTGACAATAAAGGCTCAGTTTGGACCGTACCCGCTGAAAATCACTATACCAGTGCGTTGAAAGCGTACGATCTTTATGAGGAGTGTGCCAACATCACACCTAAAGACATTGCTAGTGTAGATGAAGACTCAATTCCCATTGTTGTCGTTGATGCGGACGGGGAAGAAATCACAGGGTATATTTTTGCCGACAATTATTTTGAACTATACATAAATGGCAAACTTATCGCTGTCGATACTGTTCCTTTTACGCCATTTAATTCAAGTGTCGTTAAATTCAAAGTAAACAAGCCGTACACCATTGCTGTAAAGGTAGTTGATTGGGAAGAAAACCTTGGCTTAGGCACAGAAGATAACCGTGGCAAGGCATATCATCCAGGTGACGGTGGATTTATCGCAAGTTTTAGCGATGGCACAGTCACTAACGCAGATTGGCAAGCTCAAACCTATTATACCGCGCCTATTTATGCTTTAAGTTGTTTAACTGAACTGGGTAACAAGCGTTTATCTGAATCTTGCACAGTTGAAGGCATCGATGATGGCGAAAATGCTTATGCTGCGCACTGGGCAACCCCTAATGGTTGGATGAAGCAAGACTTTGATTCAAACGATTGGCCTCAAGCTACACTTTACTCGGACGATGAAATTGGCGTGAACAATAAAAAGGCCTACATGAACTTTATTGATAAGTTCAGCGGTGCGGGGGCAAGCTTTATTTGGTCAACCAATGTGGTATTAGATAACGAAGTACTGCTTAGATACCAAGTAAACTAGCTTTCACTCGGCGTTTTTTCTCTAGTTCAAACAGTTATGGTTAGCCTAAACATAACTGTTTAATGAATTCGATTCTAGCACCCAGGGTAGAGTACAGTCTTACCCTTATGCCTTTTTAACAAACTGAGCTGTGATCATCATTTCGCCTGCACCATCAACTTTGCAGTCGAGCTGATGATCTTTAGTATCAAAAATTCGTCTTACCAGCGCTTTAGTGCCTATCTTTAATCCTTGGGAACTGCCCTTCACTTTCAAATCTTTGGCAATCGTGACCTTGTCGCCTTCGGTTAAGACAGTGCCATTAGCGTCTTTAACAATGACTAACTCTTGTTCGGCTAACTCTTGTGGGTTCCATTCATGACCACATTCAGGGCAGATTAGCTGACTTTGATCTTGATATACATACTGGGACTGACAAACTGGGCATGGGGGTAATGACATAACGCACTCGTGAGGGACAACTAACAATGAATTACTTTGATACTGGCGCATACTTTAATCATATCGAGGGTTAGTTTCAATCACAGCAATTGAATGAGCCAATTAATGCACCAGATAGAAGTTGAGATAGCTGTATAGTTGAAATAGTTGGGTACAAAAAAGCCGGCGCAAATAAGCATTTGTGCCGGATTTATACGGTAGACGTGTTTAAAGAATTACTTTTTCTCGTCTCTTAAATCCATAATTGGCATCGCACCGTCACCTAACATGGTTGAAGGCAACTTACCGTCCCAAGCTTGCGCTTCAGTCAGCTTAACAATTAATGGATTGTTTTTAAGTGCTTTGGCTTTTGCTTCAATCGCCTGAGCTTCAGCTTTACCTTTAAGTAAAATTGACTGCGCCTCAGCTTCAGCTACTTTCAAAATACCTTTTGCTTTTGCATCTGCAGTATTTACTGCACGTAACGCTTCAAGGCGCTGACGCTCAAGTTTATGCTCTTCCGCGGCAGCTAAGTTCTTTTCAGTTTGCTTAATTTCAATTGAGTTAATGTACTTTTGCGGTAGCACGATATTCTCAATTTGAATGTTATCAACAATAACCGGGAATCCTTCCATCTCAGCAGCTAAACGGTGTTCAATTCCTTGAATTGCGCTGGCGCGATCCTGAATAAGCTGCTCAGCTTCAAACTGCGGGATAGTATCTTTGGTTGCTGAGCGGAAACGCGGATCAAGAATGCGTTGTTCAAACTGAGTTAAGCCGCCATATTTTTTAAATAGATCTAGCGCAGCTTCTTTATTTACCGTCCAGTTCACAGAAACTTCAACAGTAACAGGCATTTGCTCTTTGGTGCTAGATGCCATCTTTTCGGCATTTTTACGGGTACGCACTTCGATCATCTCGACGGTTTCAATGAATGGGATTTTAAAATGTAACCCAGGGTTTTCTTGCCCTTTAGCTTCACCGAAACGTTTGATTACGCCAACATGGCCTTCAATAACAATGTAATAGGAGTTGATTACTGCAACAATAATCAATAACAGAGGTAAGAATTTGACCCAATTTAAATTTAACGTTTTTATTTTGTCTTTAATCAAAACATATCCTTGTATACGGCATTGAATTTGCCAATTGACAGAAAATAAACAAGGATAAAGCTTAACAAATTCAACACATTATTTGAACAATTGCATCAAATATTTGCTCATGATTTATACGTAAACGCGATTTTTAATAACTGAATGGCTAAAGTAACGGTTATCTTGCTTCTGGAGTTCATCAATATAAAAAAGCCGCTAATAACATTATTAGCGGCTTCGTCTATCATCATTGCAGGTTAAGTATTCGCGTTACAGATCTTTCTCTTTAAACGCTGCAATACTCTCGCCCTTGAATTGTTTTTTTAGCTCAGATTTAGAAAGCTCATTGATTTCGCCACCTTGAGCAATGGTGAAATGGTCTGTTTGATCCATCTTGCGTGCTTGATATAGCATCACCACTTGCAAGGTATGCTCGCGTTGCTCGTCTGTTAATACAGAGCCGTCTTCCCACTTGCCCAGTTCTGATGCTGTGCGCAGACGCTCGTATACCTCAAAAGGCATTTCATCAATAACTTGATTTAGATCCTTCATACTGATTTCCGTTTGTGGAGCACAATCCGCACTCGAGTGATCAAATAACCAATAAAACCAATGGCAAAGCATGCACTTGAGATTATTAACTTATATCCCTGCGCAACTTCACCGCCCCAAAACCACAATACGGCACCAAAAACGAATAAGGTCATAAAGATAAAGCTGTGATTCATCAACTTGTTGCTTTTCTCAATATGACGGATCGTGGCTTTCGACTCGCTTTCGCCCGCCATAGAGGTATGGCAGTGACTGCAAGTCTTAGCTTTATCTGAAATGCGTTTTTGACAATTTGGGCAATTAATCAATGCCATTGGTGTCTCCTAATAACGACAAGGATAACTTACAGATCATCAACCACAGCAAGCATTGCAATAAGCGATGCTTCACCTAGGTATACACTACGCTCTGGTGACCAGCCCACCAGCGGATCAGGCAAGTTAGCATTATCTTTAAATGGCATTTCTAAGGTGTTTGCCAAACAAGAGAATGTGTTACCTACCCAGTTTGAACCAACTGTTAGGTTTGCTTTTCCAGGCTCGTCTTTGTCGTAACCAAACTCAGTTTGGAAGTCGGCACTTGCAAGTAATAAGGCATCATTGAACTTCTTATTCACTGCCGCCATTTTGTCATTATAAACAGGTACACCTTCACAGCCCGCTAGGAACACATAAGGTAAGCCTTCATCACCATGAACATCGTAAAATAAATCGACACCGGTTTCGTGCATCTTATTTACAACGTAATAAACCTCAGGGCTTTTCTCCAAACTTGGTGATTGCCATTCGCGGTTAAGGTTTGTACCCACGGCATTGGTACGCAGGTGACCTCGCACGCTGCCATCTGGGTTCATGTTAGGCACAATGTAGAAATTAGCTTTATCGAGCAAAGTCTTAGCTGTGGCGTTATCGCTATCAAGCAGTTGGTTAAGTAAACCTTCAACCAACCATTCAGCCATAGTTTCACCTGGGTGTTGGCGCGCGGTGATCCATATGTTTTTCTTAGCCGGATCGCCATCACCAACCTTAAGTAAGGTCATGTCACGGCCATCAAGGGTTAAACCTAAATGCTCAAGACTCACAGATGGATGTAGCTGAACTTCGCTAATTAGATCTAAATGACGCTCGTAACTGTATGGAGCGAAGTACGCGATTTGAATCGCTTCACAATCAAGGTCAACGTGAATGGTTAGCTTACCATTGTCGTAACTTGTTGGCAGACGGAACCAGTGATTACGGTCGTAACTGGCAACTGCTTGATAATCTTCCCAACCTTTAGGGTAAGACGCACTGCCAGCGTTGAGGATATTAAGGGTATAGTTTTGGCCAACTTCGCCTTCAAAGCGGAAGTTAAACCATTGATAGAATTCGTTACCTACATCTGGGCGAATATTAAGTTGAATATCATCGGCTTTATCGATATTTACAACTTCAATATTACCACCGTCGAAATTTGCGCTGATCCGCATAGTGCATCCCTTGTACTTGTTATCTCTGTCGAGAATTTGTGTTGGGCAATAGCGAGTGAACAATTGCCCTAGGTCGCAGGGATTCTAGCAAATACCGCGCAGGAGTTTAAGCGGCGACAAAGGTAAAACTGTAACCTCGACCGCGAACTGTATTAATTAGTTCACGGGGTAAGTTACCAAGAGCTAGTTTTTTACGGGTATTACTTACGTGCATATCTAAGTTCCGGTCAAATTTACCGTAATCTTTTGATAAGACATTGCGTTGCAGCTCAGCTTTTGTGACCACCTGCCCTTGTTGATCGTATAAATATTTCAGCAGTCGGTATTCGGTTTGCGTCAATGTCGAGGATTTATCGTTGTACCGAACTGTGTAACTTAAATCATCAAAGAACAATGCCATTGGTTGGCTATGAGCAACATCTTTTTTAAAGCGGCGCGCCAGCACTTTGAATTTGAGTTGCAGCTCTCGCAGATTGTAAGGCTGCGGCAGGTAATCATCAGCACCTGATTCAAATGCGGTTAAACGTTCGTCATCGTTGCTCTCATGTGCCAGTGCGATAACCGGTACATTGGCGCGTTGAGATAGTAATAGCCATAAGCTATCCATTTGCTCAACGCTTAGGTCTAACAATACAACATCCAACGCGAGCGTTTCTATGCGAACTAAGGCATCAAGCGCGTTATTAACAATATGTGGCTGGTAGCCAAGCGCAATTAAATCACGCTCTATGCCGTCGTGATTTTTGTGCGACTGCTGGATGATAAGAATATCTGTCATATCTGGCCCTGTATTCGAGTCCGTATATTGTTATTTAGAGTCGGACTTAATCAGCTAAAACTTAAATCGATTATTTAAACCTAGTACTTTAAAAGAACAGGACTCAAATAAGAATGATTTTCATTAACGTTAGCATGAAGTTTTGTTTGATACTAGGTGTTAGGACAAGAATTTTAAGAGCAATTAACAAAATTGAGATCTACACAACAAAAATGCCCACTGATACAAATATCAATGAGCATTTTAAATTTGTCGTCTTACAGATGACCACCGCACAGTAAGTCATCGGTCACGTTACAAGGGTGAGACTAGTTACTCGTCATTAGCTGCTTAACGTGCTTAACAGGAGCGCTGCCATAACTTAAAAACTGCTCATGGAACTTACGCAGGTCAAAGTCATCGCCCTGCTCTACTTTTAGCTGTTCACGTAGGTCGTAAATTTCACGGTAGCCAGAATAGTAACTGGTTAGTTGCACTTGACTTAAAGTTGCACGGCGCCATTTACCTTGCGCTTCTGCGCGCTGCTGGAATGCTTCATTCATCATTAAATCAAGTGCTTGTTGTTCCTCCATGCCTTTAACTTGAATGCTGTAGTCTAAGATAGTGTTGCAAATTACCCTTAGGTTCCACTTGTAATACATCAGCCACATTTCAGGCTCAAAGTTACCATAGCCTTCTTCAAGCATCATGCGCTCGGTGTATACAGCCCAGCCTTCGATCATTGCACCATTACCAAATAGGCTTTTAACCAAACTTGGTGATTCATTGGAATAAACCAGCTGAGTGTAATGACCAGGAATGGCTTCATGGATATTCAGCACCTGTAAAATCCAATGGTTGTACTCTCGCAAGTAACTTTCAGCGGCTTCATCTGACATACCATCAAGCGGCGTCACGTTATAGTATGTATTACCACCTTTTTCATAAGGACCAGGAGCACTAATAGACGCACCAGCAAAACCGCGCATGTATGCAGGCGTTTCACGCACCACCAAAGGCTTAGTTGGGTCGAGAGTTATCAGCTTTTTATCATTAACAAACTGGACTAGCTCTGGAATTTGTTTGCGCACCTCTTCAACAAAGTTATCGCGCTCGACATGTTTTGCCGATAACACATCGATTAACTGGCGAATAGCAAGCTTATCGTTAGGTGGAATTGGCGTATCAATATACTTCGACCAGATCTCTTTAGTAATCTTTGCCATTTCTGCCTGCACGCGATTCTTATCGTCAACCGCTTTTTGATATAACTGTTTACCCGTCATGCCTGCTTGAATATCAAAAGCAAACTTCTTCTCATAGAGTGCCTCACCAATGCGGAAACTGCGCGCGCCGTTTTGCTTAAGGTCACTTTCAAGATTAGCAAGCCACTCAATATGCTGATTAATAGCTTTAACCGCTAAATCAAAACGTGTAGTAAACAATGCCTTTTGCTCATCAGACAATCCCGATTCTGCAACTTGGGCCGCTAAGTCATCGCTCAACACGCTAAAGGCACCCTTATTCTGCATTATCGCAAGCTGGGTATGCTCAAGCGTTGGGTTGTCGATACTCGCTTGTGCCGCTTGGTAATATGCTGGGACATTTTCTAGTCGGGCAATAACCGAGGCTAAACGCTCATCTAATGGCGCAAAATCTTCATTGATGATTTGTGCAAAGCCACCGGCAACATTGTAGTTAGATGGCTGCCATTGCCAGGCTTTAAACTCAGTGATTTCCCACTTCATGCTAGCAAGCAGGTTACTAATAAGCTCAAAGTCTATTTGCTGGTTGGTCGTTAAAGTCGCAGTATCAACAGCAGCAAATTTAGCTTGCTGCTTGGCAATAAAGTCCAGTGTTTTGCTACGACTTTGCTCGTTAGGCACTTCAAGGTAACCATCATTAACGTGTTTACCGTTGTACAGTGCCCAAGTTGGTGAAAGCTGCCAAAGATCATCAATAAACTGAGAGGTAAGTTGCTCAAATGCCTGCTGCTGAGCAATAAAGGGGGAGATTTGTTGACTTGGTTCCACCGTGTTGGTGTTCGTATTTTGACATGCGGTGAGTCCGCCAATTGCCATGGCGACGGCCAAAGGTAGCAGTGCTTTTTTCATTATTATCCCTTGAATTTTATTTGCGTGAAGTCAATTCACGCCAGCTGTTGGTTGCCGGTTAAGTAAAACATGTTGCGTGTTAATGTTCAGCAAATCTTATCCCATTGACATGCTTTGACACACTTTAGTTAGTGCCTGTTAGGTAGGTAAATTCGTCAATAGCCCAAAAGCCTGCTGCAACGGATACACCGTGTTCGTTGTAAAATTTGCTTCGGGTTGCAACACTCATTTACACATTGTCACTACCTTGCCTTTACATTTCATTTACCATAGGGATAGTGATAAAAAAGCATATCTCATGCTCTCTTTTTATATGTGCTTCTATGACAGAAGCGAGCTACCACAATAGGAACTGTACCGTGGCGACTAAAACTCAGATCATTCTTCCAATCGTCGTTATCTCTATAGGGATTGGCGCGTTTATTGGCATTTCTTCTTTAAAAAAACCACCTGAGGAAAAACCACCTGTCGATAACACACCATTGGTGTCCGTACAAAATATTGAATTTAAACCTATGACCTTTTCGGTAAGTTCATACGGCGTGGTTAATGCTAAATATGAAACTGAGCTTATCTCGCAGGTTAACGGCGAAATTGTTTACTTGTCAGATAAATTCGTCAAAGGTGGTTTTGTTAAAAAAGGTGAGATACTCGCCAAGATTGATCCAAGCGATTACGAGTCCAACCTACTTGATGCTCAAGCTAAGATAGCTACGGCTAACGCGAGTCTTATCCAAGAGAAAGCCAACGCTGCAGTTGCAGAGCAAGAATGGTCGCGCATCACTGAAGGCAAGCCAACCGAGTTAAGCTTGCGCAAGCCTCAACTGGCTCAAGC
This sequence comes from Shewanella maritima, assembly GCF_004295345.1. Taxonomy (NCBI): domain Bacteria; kingdom Pseudomonadati; phylum Pseudomonadota; class Gammaproteobacteria; order Alteromonadales; family Shewanellaceae; genus Shewanella; species Shewanella maritima. The sequence continues at coordinate 120,645 of NZ_CP036200.1, forward strand.
TATTGCAAGCCTAAAAAGTGCTGAAGCCAGCTTGCACCGCGCTGAGCGTGATTTAGAGCGCACGATTATCAAAGCGCCTTACGACTCGCTTATCGCCACGCGTAATATTGGTCTAGGTTCGTACGTGGCACCGGGCTCAGCCATTGGTTTGATGCTAGGAACAGAAGTTGCCGAAGTACGACTGCCGCTTGCAGATAAAGAAATTCAGTATCTTGAAAGCCGCGGCGCAGATGCCAAGGTGCAGCTAGTCGGCAGCTATGCCGGTAGCAAACAACAATGGGCCGGTAAAATCGTCCGAAGTGAAGGCGTCGTAGACAGCAAAAGTCGCATGACTTATCTGGTGGCGCAAATTGATGATCCATACGGACTAAACTCACCAAAGCCTGAACTTAGATACGGCACCTATGTAACAGCAACCATTAATGGTTCTGATGCCGGCGATGTCACCATTATTCCACGCTACTTAGTGGTGAACGGCAAAGTTGCAGTAATGGATGAAGATAACACCCTACGATACAAAGCTGTCGACATTATTCGCCAGGAAGGGTCAAACGTGGTGGTTAGCAGTGGTTTAGAATCTGGCATGCGGGTTATCACATCAGCCCTTGATTACCCGGTTGAAGGTATGGTTGTTGCCCTACCACAAGATAAATTGCTTCAATCAGAGCCAGAGCAACAAGCGCCGCAAACTGATTTAGCGATGGGAGCGCAATAAGGATTATGGAAGATACCAATAAAGGCTTGATTGCCTGGTTTGCCCGTAATAGCGTTGCGGCGAACCTGCTAATGATCATCATCTTGCTTGGCGGACTTTTAACTGCTAGTACCATTCGTAAACAGTTCTTCCCTGCTGTAGATATCAACTGGATTGAATTTAGCGCTCAATATCCAGGCACTGCGCCGCAAGAAGTGGAAGAAGGCATTACCATCAAGATTGAACAAGCGCTCGAAAGCGTTCAGGGCTTAAAGCGGGTAATCACCTACTCTAACCGCAACTTTGCGAGTGGTTATTTTCAAATCGAAGATGATTACGATCCGCAAGTGGTGCTAGATGAAGTAAAATCTGAAATTGACTCTATCTCAACCTTCCCAGGTGGTATGGAAAGCCCTAAGGTTGAGCGGATCAAGATCCGTCAGGAAGTCATGTACCTAAGTCTTTATGGCGACTTAACTCAGCGTCAGCTTAAAGATCTAGGTGAAACGATTCACAACGAGATCATGCAGCTTCCCGGCGTGAACATTTCTGATTACTACAGCGGCTTAGGTTATGAAATTAGCGTAGAAGTCAGTAAAGATCGCCTGCGCGAATTTGACTTAACCTTTAACGATGTAGCCAATGCAGTTCGCGGCTATTCGCGCAACATGTCCGCCGGGCAAATTAAAGCTGAAAACGGCTATATCAATTTACGCGTACAAAATCAGGCTTATGTAGGTTACGAATTTGAAGACTTACCTTTATTAACACTTGAAGATGGCACCACACTGCTGGTGGGGGATGTGGCGACCGTTCATGATGGGTTTGAAGAAGGCATTCAATATTCAAAGTTTGACGGCATGAACTCTGTTACCTTCTTTGTTGGCGCATCAAAAAACCAAAGTATTACTGATGTCGCGTCTGTGATGCACAAATACATAAATAAAAAGCAAACAGAGCTGCCACAAGGCGTAACATTAGAGCCTTGGGTTGATATGACCTATTACCTAGATGGCCGCCTGCAGCTAATGCTTGATAGCATGAAAAGTGGTGCGGTGTTAGTTTTCTTGATGCTGGCGTTATTCTTGCGTGTGCGCTTAGCGTTTTGGGTAATGATGGGTTTACCTGTGTGTTTCTTGGGAACCATCTTATTCATGCCGATGGGCTTTCTTGACATAACGGTAAACGTAATTAGTCTGTTCGCCTTTATTCTGGTACTGGGTATTGTGGTTGATGATGCCATTGTCATGGGCGAAAGCGCCCACAGTGAATGTCAGGAGCGTGGGCAAAATATTGATAGCGTGATCCGCGGTGTTAAACGTGTGGCGATCCCGGCTACCTTTGGCGTATTAACCACCATTGCCGCGTTCTTGCCTATTACCCTAGATGATGGCCCATCTTCAGCCTTTGGACGCGCGATCGGTGGCGTCGTTATCTTATGTCTACTGTTTTCACTCGTAGAATCTAAGCTAATTCTGCCATCTCACTTGGCCCATATGAAAAAGCCCAAAGCTGTTAAGCCTGGCTCTAAAAACCCATTAGATTGGCTGCGCAACGGGGTTAACTTTGTTCAGGGTAATATTGATAGTGGCTTAAAGTGGTTTATCGCCAATGTTTATCGGCCCAGCCTAGTTCTTGCTACTAAATATCGCTACGCAATTATTATGTTATTCGTCAGCTTTATTTTAGTTTGCGCTGGTTTATATCAGGGTGGATTGGTACGTTTTATCGGCCAGCCGAAGATCCCTCACGACTTCCCTCGCGTCACCGTTGAAATGAATGTAGATGCTTCTGAGTCAGCAACCCTAGAAGCCGCGCTTGCAATTGAAGCTGCGTTGTATAAGGTCGACCGTGATTTAGAAAAGCAATATGGCCAAAACATGATTTCGCAGATGCAAGTCGACCTTCGCGGTCGCACCCGCGCTGAAATCATGACTAAATTGGTTGACCCTGAAATTCGTCCACTCAATACCTTTGAAGTAGCCGAACTTTGGCGCCAAGCCATTCCACAAATACCTGGGGTTAAGTCTTTTAATATTCAAGACAGCCTATTTGGTGGCGGTCGCGATGATGGAGATATTAGCTTCCGCCTTGAAGGTAACAATGAGCAGCAGCTAATTGCTGCGTCACTCGCACTTAAGGAAAAATTGAACACACTTAAAGGTGTCAGTGACGTCAACGACTCACGCCAGTCAAGCACCAAAGAAGTTCAATTCTACTTAAAACCTCTTGCACACTCACTCGGTTTGACCCTGGCGAATATCGCGGGTCAAGTTGGTAATAGCTTCTACGGTCTTGAAGCCCAGCGTATTATTCGTAACGGTGAAGAGATTAAAGTCATGCTGCGTTACCCTGAAGAGCAACGAAACTCAATTGCTCTAGTACAAGACGTGATAATCAAGACCAATCAAGGTGCTGAGCTGCCATTATCTGAGGTTGCTGAAATTGCGGTTGTTCAAGGCGTTAATAGCATTCGCCGTGAAAACGGTAACCGTACTATTAACGTGTGGGCGACGGTTGATTCAGAGCAAGCTGAGCCATTTAAGTTAGCGCAAGATATTCGTGACAACTTTATTCCTGAGCTGCTAGCCAAGTACCCTACTGTTCAAAGTGAAGTATCAGGCAGCATTCAAGAGCAGCTTGATAGCGCAAATACCCAAATGCGTGATTTTGTGGTGTCTATGCTGGTGATCTACAGCTTGTTAGCGATTCCACTACGCTCGTACATTCAGCCATTTATGATCATGTCAGTGATCCCATTTGGTATTATTGGATCTATGCTTGGCCATATCATATTGGGGATCGACTTAAGTGCGTTGTCGGTATTTGGTATCATCGCCGCTGCCGGTGTGGTGGTGAATGACTCGCTGGTGATGGTCGATTATATCAATAACTCCCGTAAGCAAGGTGTGCCGATGCAGCAAGCTGTGCTCGATGCTGGTTGTCGCCGCTTCCGCGCAATTTTGTTGACCTCGCTAACCACCTTCATCGGTCTAGTGCCGATCATGACAGAAACCAGCATGCAGGCGCAGATGGTGATCCCAATGGCGGTATCACTGGCATTTGGTGTATTGTTCGCAACGGTAGTCACTCTGTGCTTAATCCCATGTTTGTACCTGGCAATTGAGGACATGAAAGCTATGGTTGCTAAGCTAATTGGGATATACGCGCCCCAGAAAGAACCTACACAGGCAAAAGCATAATTAATGACTTGATCGATTAGCTTGTAGCTTTCTAAATACAAAGGTCGCCTTCACGGTGACCTTTTTTATTGCTGTTTGCATAAGGATTTGTTTGCGCTAATTTCGACTAAAGCATGTGAAGCATATCGTGCAAACTAGCTATTAATCTTCAACAAAACATTGAATAATAGAATCACTTAGTTGCGATAAATGAGAGCCTTATGAGTCAGCGTAATATCAATGCCCTTTTCAAGCCTAAGTCAGTTGCGGTGATTGGTGCTTCTAATGGCGATAAAAAAGCCGGTAAAGGTTTGATGAAAAACTTGCTATCGAGCGGATTTTCAGGACCTATTATGCCAGTTACGCCTAACTACACTTCCGTGCTTGGCGTGCTCGCTTATCCAAGCATCGCAGACTTACCAATGGTGCCAGACTTAGCCGTAGTTTGTACCCACGCGAATAAAGTCCTTGGCATCATAGAGCAACTTGCTGATATTGGCTGTAAAGTTGCCGTTATTATGGCGTCAGGCATGGAGCAACTGCTTTGTGATACGAATAGCGACGTCAATGTGCTTGAGCAAATTAAAGCCAAAGCGAAAGCTAAAGGCATGCGTATTCTTGGGCCTAATAGTCTCGGTATGATTTTGCCCCCCATTGGCTTAAACGCCAGCCTTGCCCATACAGGCGCACAAAACGGCAAAATTGCATTTGTTTCTCAGTCGGCAGCCATTTGTACCACAGTGCTTGATTGGGCAAACAATAAAGGTATTGGGTTCTCGAGTTTTATTTCACTAGGCGACGCTGCCGATTTAGATTTTGACGAGCTTATCGACTATCTCGGGCGCGACAGTAAGACTTCTGCAATCTTACTTTACATAGACTCCATCAGTGAAAAGCAGCACTTTTTGTCTGCTGCCCGCGCAGCTTCTCATAATAAACCCATATTGGTGATTAAATCTGGCCGCAGTAATGAAGGCATGCAAGCGGCAATGCTTCACACCGGTGGCACAGCCGGTAACGACGCTGTGTATGAAGCAGCCTTTAGACGTGCCGGTATGCTAAGAGTTGAAGATTTGGTTGACCTGTTTGCCGCAGTTGAGAGTCTTGCTCATTCTGCACCGCTTAAAGGCGAACGTTTGGCCATTATTAGTAATGGCGGTGGCCCAGCGGTACTCGCTGCAGACGAGTTAATTATAAAAGGCGGCAAGCTTGCTAAGCTGTCACAACAAACCATTAGTGCCCTAGATGCGGTGTTACCTTCAACCTGGTCAAGACAAAACCCAGTTGATTTGATGGGAGACGCCGCCAGTGAGCGTTATGCTAAAGCACTTGAAATCGTGATGAACGATGAAAACTGCGACGCAGTGTTAGTGCTGCACTCGCCGTCATTGTTAGGAGAAAGCCAACAAATAGCCGATGCGCTCATCGATACTATTAAGCTACATCCTAAACGCAATCAGCTTAACATTCTTACTAACTGGAGTGGTGAGGACTCAGCATATGTTGCGAGGAAACTATTCAACCAGGCCAGTATTCCAACCTATCGTACGCCTGAAGGTGCAATTAGAGCCTTTATGCACATGGTCGAGTTTCGTCGCAACCAAAAATTGCTGCAAGAGATCCCTGAGTCGATCCCGGCTAACATTCCGACCAATAGTGAGCTGGCACGGCAATTATTGCAACAAGCCCAAGCTAACCAACAGCTGGAAATTGAAACTCATCAAGCTGCGCCTATTCTTGCAGCCTATGGACTCAATACCATTCAAACCGAGTTTATCGAGTGTAATGATGATGTCCAAAGCATGGCGCAGCAAGCTATTAACGCCGCCAATGCTATCGGTTACCCAGTCGCGCTTAAAGTGCAATCAAAAGATGTCATGTACAAGTCTGATGTTCATGGCGTCGTACTTAACTTAAGCTCAGATGAGGACGTTGCTAATGCCACGGAGTCAGTGCTCAGGCGTGTAAACCAAGCTAACCCTCGGGCACGCATTGAAGGGATTATCATTCAGAAAATGGCACTCACAGCCGGAGCACAGGAGCTTCGAGTGGCCGTAATTAACGATGGCGTGTTTGGCTTAGCGATTTGTTTGGGTGAAGGCGGCTCAGACTGGGATCCAACACGCGATGCGGCCGTTGCACTGCCACCGCTTAATATGTCCCTTGCCCGCTATATGGTCATTCAAGCATTAAAGAGCAATAAATTAAGAGATCGCCACCTGCCACTAGGGTTAAAAATGACCCCGCTTTGCGTCATGTTGACTCAGCTTTCACATCTGATTATCGATTGCCCAGAGATCAATGGTATCGACATTAACCCCGTGCTAGCCGCAGGTGACAATATAACCTTGCTTGATGTCAGGCTAAGCCTTAATCCTCTTGGACAAATCCCAACAAACCGCCTTGCGATTCAGCCTTATCCCAAGGAACTTGAAGAAACGGTTACCTTAAAGAATGAACTAAAAGTAATGCTGCGCCCTATTCTGCCTGAAGACGAGCCTAAGCATATGGACTTTGATAACTCGCTGTCTGACGAAGATAGATACAAACGCTATTTTGGTGTTCGAGCAAAGATGACCCATGAAGAAATGGCAGTATTGACTCAAATTGATTATTCAAGGGAAATGGCATTTATTGCCACTATGTTTGATGACAAGGGTAACGAGATTACTTTAGGCGCTGTCCGCGCGTCAATCGACCCCGATAATACCGAAGCCGAGTTTGCCATGGCGGTGCGCAGCAATTACCAAGGTGTGGGTTTGGGCCGAGCATTACTGGAGAAGCTAATTCGTTACTATAAGCACAACGACACTCAAGTATTGACTGGCTTTACCATGTTTGAAAACCGCAGTATGGCAAACCTGGCAAAGTCACTGGGGTTTGATGTCAGCTTTGATATGGAAGAGCAGCTGATCAAAATGGACATGAAGCTTAAGTAATTGAATTGCCATGAATCAAAAAAGACCAGCACCTAAAGCAGATACTGGTCTTTTTTACACGAAAGCGTTTTTCAATCTAATGAGGTACCAAGTGTTCGAAATTAGCATTTAACACAGTTAGTATTTAACACAGTTTCGCCCTGAAGCTTTAGCGTTATAAAGCTGCTCGTCTGCACGAGCTAACAAGGTGTCCATATCATCACCATTTTGAATCGCTGCAACACCGATTGAAATGGTTATGTGTCCGAGTTGCTGTTTATTCTCTTTGCCAATGGTTAATTGCTTCTGAGCAATGCGTTGGCGTATCTTCTCTGCTACGGTTACCGCGTCGCTAAGTTTGGTATCCGGCAACAAAATAACAAACTCTTCGCCGCCATAACGTGCAACAAAATCTTCACCTTTAACCGCTTGTTTAAGCGCCAGCGCCACATAGGCTAACACCTTGTCGCCAACTAAGTGTCCATAGGTGTCATTAAACTGCTTGAAATGATCAATATCGAGCACCATCAAGCTGCAACCTACATGCTGTTCATTAAACAAGGTCACTTGATCAGTAGCGAACATCTCATAGGCTCGACGATTGTTAAGCGAGGTTAGCTCATCAGTCATTGCAACCTTACTTAGGTTTTCCATTTCACCTTTCAAACTTGTAAGCTCACTGCCGAGCGTGTCCAGAGATTGCTTCATTTCCTTATTTGTCGCGAGCACGCTTTCGACCTCGGATGCAAGACTAACAATGAGGTTATTAAGCGTTTCTGGTGTTGGGTCTTGCTGCAATTCGTCACCAAATTTGTTCAAGTTGGTCGAAAAAGCTTCAGTACCTGTGCTTAGTTGCTCTATCTTGTTAAATAGGCTGTTGATCAGGATTTGCGTCTCGATTTGAACATTTTCAATCACTTCAGGTGAGCGCTCTTCAATAAAGCGATTATACAAGCCATGATTGACCTCAGCAGTAAACACAACTTCATTAGCGATTAATCCATCAATTGCACGTTTAAGATTGAGGTTAGTTTCAGCAAAATACTCAAACCAAACAGCATAATTTGCTGGAGTGACGGGGATATTCAGTGATGCCATTTGCGGCACTGCCAAGCGCAGAATGTCAGCTGTTTGTTCTAAGTTTTTGTTGTTATTCATAGTAGTTACGTCACCCAGTATAACGCGCATTTTATAACGCAGATGCAATATTTTATGTCATATTTTGAAACAAAAAACAAATGATATAAATACAACTAACCGGCTACAGATTATGTTTTAAACACACAGATTTACTAGGTGCTTTTTTGTATCTGCGAATGCTGAAAGCTAAGCTATATTTATTTTTAAATTATTTAACCCTTTTTCTGTTCGGCTGCGTTTATAGCAATAAAACTACCCAATGATATGTTATGCAAGGAACTATTATGACCTATAACAAGACATCAACTACTTTTGCGCTACCAATTCAATCAAGCATTGCCTCTTATATCGGCTCATCAAAAAAGCTACTTGCTGCTTTGACAATTGCCACAACAGCACTGCTTTCGGGCTGTGCAAGTACCGATTCAAGTGAGCAAGTATCGTTGAACACATATGTTTACCAACCTACGACTCATGCTCCTATCGAATCTATCAAGATGTTTCCTGCACCAGTTTCTGGCATGAAGCAACATATCATTGAAATGCCGCCGTTAACCGATGAGTCCAGGTATATGGTTGAGTTTCAACTTGGTAAAACAATGCTTGCAGACTGTAATCTGCGCGGTCTTTGGGGGAGCTAGCCACAAGAAACCTTGAGGGCTGGGGTTATAGCTACTATGAATTAACCGATTATTCGCCTGGCATGTCGACCATGATGATGTGTAATGAACCAAAAACTAACAAGTTCATTCCAATCAATGAGCCATTTACGATTAAATACGACAGCCGTTTACCTAAGGTATTTTACCTGCCAGCTGATGTAGAACTTAAGTATCGAGTTTGGCAAACGGGTGATCAATACCAAGACTCAAACAAATAGCTACCAATAGTTCAAAAGATAAAACTAGTTTTAATAAGCTGAGCGTCACGGTATTGAACTGTTGAAACTAGCAAGGTTTACTTTGTGAAAAATAGCGAGACAAATCTACCTAAGGTTGGTCTCGCTATTTTTGTGCAAACCGTAATGAGGCTAATAGCGGCGAATACGCACTACTTGCATCACTTCAACCTCAAACCCCGCAACCTGTTCTACTGCTGGGTAGTACACTAAACTGACTTTCTGCCCCGCCAGACTTTTATACTTTTTAGTGCGCTTGTACTTAAATGGGACTTGATAGCCTTTTAGCATTAACGTTTGAATAAACCACTCTCCCTGCTCTCTTTGAGTATGAGATTCAACCGTTAACCCTTCGCTGTGGATCAATTTGTCGTGCTTTTTAAGTAGTTCTTCTGCTTGTGGTTTCATCGTTATTGAATATTTTACTAGGTTACTGTGTTACTCAATTTATGTTGCTCGGCGCACTTAAGCCAGTTTTTTCACTTGAGCCAAGACATGTTCAAAACGAATATGCTGACATGTGGCAAACCCTGTTAGCTGGCGTACTTTAGCCCTCGAATATCTTGGCATCACCATGCCAATCAGGAATTTAGTTTTGGTATAAGCATCGGGCGCACTAAAGCCTTTATCCTGGGCTAACTGGCAAAATTCGTCGATATAACCCTTGATGATTTGATCGTTCAACACAGCTGATTGCTGAGTTTCAGGCAACACTTGAGCATTACCCAGACACACGCTACAACGCCCGCATTGTACCGCTGCGTTATGATCATCAAAATACTGTGCTAGGCGATAACTGATACATTGGTCAGTTTCGAAAAACGCGACCAACGCATGGATGCGAGCGATTTCTTTGTGCTCGGTATCAGCAAAATACGCAGTTAACTCATCGACTAAATTGTTTTCGGCGAGTAACTGCTGATTCACCTTATAGACCTGGGTGATTTTTTTAGTCTCTAGGCTAATCATATTTTTTTCAGATAAATACTCTAGCGCGGCTACCACGCGAGAGCGCTCGTGACCAAAGGTTTGTTGCAGTGCATTAAAGTCTAACTGTCCCCAGATTTTCTTAAATGCTGTGAACTCAAATATTTGTTTTAAGAATTGCTGGCGTTCGGCATTAAATTTAGCCAAGATCTCAGATTCGCTTAGCTCAAACTTATACTTAAAATCGGCGAAATAGGCGTAACTGGCCTGAAGCACGCCGCGAATTTCCAACTGAACCAACAAGGTTTTTAATGTTAAAAGTCGGATATTGGTTTGGCTAGAAATAGCGCTTTCTTGCATTTCCCAAACGCCAGAATCAACATTATGATGAATTATTTTGATTAGTTCAGCTATATCATCTTTCTGAGGTGTATCACCATAAACAAAATTCTCAATGGTATTAATGCCATCTTTGTTAGCAAGCGTAATACACTGTGAATCTTTACCATCACGCCCTGCTCTGCCGATTTCCTGACTATAATTTTCAATGGACTTAGGCAGGTCATAATGAATAACAAAACGAATATCACTTTTGTCTACACCCATACCAAATGCGATGGTTGCAACAATTATATTCACAGCACCTGACATAAAATCATCTTGAATTTGTTCACGCTGCGACGTATCCAGGCCTGCGTGGTATGCCTGAGCCTCAATGCCATTACTCGTTAAAAAACTCGCAAGATCTTCAGCGCTTTGCTGCAACGTCACGTACACAATACCGGCATTACCTTGTTGCTGATGAGGTGTAATTGAAGCCAGTAATTGCTGACGCTTGTGATGTTCAGGTGTTGCCATGACTTGCAGGTGCAGATTGCTGCGCTCAAATCCAGTTTGCACTATGCACTGTTCATTTATGCCAAATTTGGCAGCCATATCAAGTTTAACTTGTCTTTTGGCCGTTGCTGTTAACAATAAAACCTGAGCAATATTAAACTCTGTACGGATTTGCGGCAGCTTTAGATAGTCAGGTCTAAAATTATGTCCCCACTCAGAAATACAGTGCGCTTCATCAACCACTAACATCGAAATCGCAATAGAGCTAAGAAAACGCCTAAATCGTTCATTTTTAAATCGCTCTACTGACACCATCAAAATTTTAATTTGCCCTTCTCTAACCCCTTGCATGACATCTTTGGTCTGCTCAAACGTTAAGGTTGAGTCAATACTCGCGGCACTAACCCCTTTGCTCGCTAAAAACGCCAGTTGATCTTTCATCAGCGCAAGCAGCGGCGAAACTACCAAGGTGACATTAGGTAAACATAAAGCACTGAATTGATAACAAAGTGATTTGCCTGAACCTGTTGGGAATATTGCCAGTGAAGATTGCCCTGCGAGCAAGTGTTGGATAACCTGCTTTTGACCAAGATTAAACTGGCTGAAGCCAAACCACTGCTGCAGCTGCGACTCAAGATGAAGGTTATCTGGTTGATTGAAAGTGTTATTTGACATGTTGAGCATACTCCCTTGCCTCAAGTAAAAAGTAAGCTGCTAGGTAATAGCAGCTTAACGAGTGAGTATAACCACTGCTCAATTTAAGCTTTACGGGCAATATACTGATTGATCATCTTAGTGAGCATATCTTCAAAACCATCGATGACGTTATCTAGCTCTATAGTTAGCATGCTCAAGTATTTTTGCGCTTGTTGTTCAGTGAGACTTTTGCCATTTAGCGTAAACTGAATTTCAGGTTTTGATTTATCAAACCTAGGCACAACCTGCCATTTGTAGTGAACATTGCCTTTCGCTGCCAGCGCTTTTTGAACCAAAAGGCAAAATGCTTCAATATGATCAACACCATCCGGCCCTAAACACCCAGGTTCAAGCCGATACAAGATGGTAAGTTGCTTAACTGCTTCATTTGCCATGGTCTAATTATTCTCGTAATTCTTCTTTTTACTCAATCTTACGCAATCTTATATAAGTACCACTAACTTCTACTGGCAGCCTTTTTAACCGCATCGTTAAAGTTATTGATGTATAGCTCAATTGGCTTGATTATCTCTTTTTGCCTGCGGTTACGCCCAAGCAATGAAGATTCTACAAATAAATCAAACCAAGCCGTCAACGCCGCACCATTTTCTCGCTCACCAGCGGCTTCGAGCGCAAGCGCTGCAACCTCGGCAGTACCGAGTTGGAACTCATGGCTTCCTTTACGTAGCGCATAGGTAGCAAGTTGCGATGGCGCGATAGAAAGTACACTAAGTGTATGCAAATACGGGCTTTTACGAAACATCTTAATCGCTTGACGCCAGCTGCCATCCAAAAACACCAATAACGGCTTTTTATCTGGCGCTAAAACGCTTGCATCTATTTGGTTATAAATCGCCTGCTGTGACCCGATATACTGCTCTGGGAACACCAAAAACACCTGATATTGCGGATCGGCAAGTTGCGCTAGCATGTCAGGGTTTGGCTCTGTGCGCGACCACAAATATGCCGAAGTATTAGGAATAAGATCGGCAATCAAGCGACCACTATTTGTCGGTTTTAGCACTTCATCGTCGTACATAATTAGCATGACACTAATATTAGTGGACAAGAACTTACGATGCTCGCAGGTACAAAATTGCACGCCAAGTAGGCATTTAGGGCAGCGTATTAACTTTTTACCACGCGCAGTAAACGGCTTAGTTGATAACGCCTTGCGATAATTATAAAGCCTGTGCACAGCATGCACAGGCTCTTTAATTGCAGGAGACGTTTTTAGCAGCTGCTCTACAACGTCTACTTGAGGTGGTTTATTGGAGCTACGCATTAGAGGATACGGCGTAGTAAAAAGTCAGCTTTTATGCGTCGAATACGATTCATGATCTTCTTCACTGGCGCTGGATAGTTTTGCAAGGTATCTATCTGACTGTAATGGAACAATCGTTGAGTATGCTCAAGAATATGCGCTTGCTCTTGCTTGAACTGCTCTTTCCACACACCTGACTCATCATGCACCATCAGGCCATTTTCTAGATCTAACGCCCAGGCTCTCGGGTTAAGATTAGAGCCGGTGATCAGATGTGTTTTGTCATCGGCGCTGATCCCTTTAAGGTGATAGCTATTGATGTCGTGACGCCACAAATGAATATTGAGCTGACCATTTTCAATCGCCCACTGCTGACGCTTAGCAAATTTACGTAACATCTGCTCATACATATATGGCAATGCACCGATGGTAGAAAACGGTTTTTCTGGCGGAATATAAAAATCGTTAGCCGTTTTATCACCAACCACAATATCTATCTTCTTACCGTCTCTTAAATGTTTTGAAAGTGCTCGGTTAAGTGCTCTCGGTGGGTTGAAGTAAGGGTACAGATAAATAAATGATCTTCAGACTGATTCACGATGTTAACTACGGCATCATTAAGTTTGTTTTTCTTTGGCCCAAGGCCAACAATCGGCGTGATCCGGTTGCCAATACGCGTAGCTTCAAACTCATATTGCGCTTTTGATAAGCGATGTTTAAAACTACGGATCGTTTGTTTATCAGGCAAGACTTCGGTGTCAGCAGACTGAGTTAACGAAGTGACTGCAGGATCAGACAGAATGTAACGCTTGATCATATCATTCATCGACTTGGCTAATTCTGCTGATTCCACCATGTGATAACGATCGAAACGGTATTTGTCACCTTGTTGCAGGTAAATATTGTTAAGACTCGCACCACTAAAGATCACAGTATCGTCAATGATGAATCCTTTTAGGTGCAACACGCCCATGAACTCACGTGATTTAACCGGTACACCAACAATATTAATTGGGTGAGCAGCAGCGTCATTTAGCTTGCGATAAAGGATATAATTGCCACTATCGCCTTTGTGGCCTATTAGTCCACGACGAGCGCGGTGAAAGTCCACCAGCACATTAACCTCAAGCAGAGGGTTATTCGCTTTCGCTGCATAAAGTGCGTGTAATACTTCGCGGCCCGCTTCATCATCTTCGACATACAAAGCAGAGATAGAGATTGAATGCTTAGCCTGCTGGATTTTATCCAGCAGCGTCTGCTTGAAATTCTTCGGGTAAGTAACCAGCTTAATGCATCAGCATTAACTGCAATTCCACCTAGCTTATTCAGCAAGGCATCCTCCTTAACTTGCACATTGAGTCTCGCAAGGTATCAAAGATGATACTTTTAAAAGGCGAATTACTCGAAAACAACCACGCAAAATACAAGCAATAAACGGAATTTGTTTAGTTGCTAATTGCTGTTGGTGCACTAATAAATATTATTAAATCAATTTTGAGTTACAACCTACTCATATAGCAAGGCGTGGACAAGTAATTTCTGACATCAAACTGCAATATTTTGTTTTTTGTCGCCTTTTTATACAGTATTGCTATGTTAACTAACATTTATGGCAAGTCTTGATTGCATTGGTTACCATCTTAGGTAATTTTACATTTCAGGCTCATTCTTGTGGTTAAGCAATCTAAGGTACTAACTCCAGCATCCCGCCCTGCCTTTATAATCCATAAAGCAGTGGCTATTTTCACCACAGCATTGCTGCTAGCCACTCCCACAGCCAAGGCTAGTAGCCCTGTAAAAACTGTCGATGCTAAGCCGCTCGGCGCAGATAAACTTGAGTTGGCAAGCCTAACTAAAACCGATAATTTATCTAAGCGGTTACAAGCTGTAGTTGAGTCATATACCAGTGCTTCGAGCAGCCACGTAAGCGCGCTAATTTGGCATCCAGAGTCAAATCAGACACTAGTGAGCTATCAAAGCAAGCACATAATGCAACCTGCTAGCGTTACTAAAACGCTCACCGCGCTGCTTGCCCTAGATAACCTACAGCAAAACAAAGATGAAAATTTTCGATATAAAACCCAGCTTCTTTCTTCGACACCTATAACTCAATATACTGATGAGTATGGATACTACAGTGGAGACTTGAAGCTAGTATTTTCAGGCGACCCAAGTTTAACCAGCAAACAGTTAGCGGGACTATTCGACCACCTAAACGCATTAGGCGTGAAAAAAATTGATGGTAACTTGTATGTTGAGCGCGACTTTATTGACACTAGTTACCCTGCTGGCTGGGTGTGGGACGACCTTGGTATTTGCTACGGCGCAGCTAACAAAGGTGTGGTTATCGATGGCAACTGCATTCGCGCTCAACTAACAGCAAATGATTACCAACAGAAAGCTAAAGTTTCACTAAAACCAAATGCCGAGCAAAAGCGATACTTGGGGCAAGCGTTAAATCAAGTGATAAATATCAAATCTGACGCTTGGTTTGAAAGGTATAGTGATACGCAATATAACCCTTGTGAGCTGTCGATGAGTCTTGCCACCGACAACGAGTATCAAATTAAGGGCTGCTTTGCTAATCGCCTCAAACTGCCATTGAACTTGGCAATCACAGACCCAGACAGTTATGCGTTAACCTTAATTGATGGTATGACTCGAGCGTTTGTGATTGGTTCAAACAATACCGATGGCGGGGTTATTGTTAACTCTCCCTACTCCCGCGCCAACGCCAACGCCAACGCCAACGCCAACGCCAACGCGCCGAGCTTATTAGCAGGTACAAACTTAATTCCACAAGTTAATGACAACGAACGAAATACTTTTCCATTCTTAGTTGCTGAACATCAATCTGAGCCACTAAATGTCCTTATTGGCACCATGTTGCAAAAGTCAGACAACCTCATTGCAGAAACCTTGCTTACGTCAGTAGCAATGCAGTCAGGCCTGACCCAACAAGGAAGCTATTTCAATCGAACATCAGCAATAAAGCAGTTACTAAAGAAAGCTGGCATTGAATCAAGTGGCAGCCATTTTGTCGATGGTTCAGGGCTATCGCGCTACAACATGACAAGCGCTCAACACCTTAAGCAAATTCTGCAGACGGCATACAGTCAATATGGCGATGAGTTTTACAATCTTATGCCGGTGAGTGGCTTATCTGGCACACTTAAGCACAAACCTCTGTATCAACAACAAGCAATTAAAGGTCGAGTATTTGCCAAAACAGGCAGTATGCATGGGGTTAACAACCTTATTGGACTTGCCAAAACACAGTCCCACGGCGACATATTATTTGTGTTACTTGAAAATGGCATAAATCCAGCCGATGAAGCCAAGCCAACTTTAATAGAAAATATGTTGCCTGAGCTGTTTATTGATTAACTAACACTACAGCCACTATCACAACTGCATTCACAACTGAGACCACAAAAATTCGCACAGTTGAAGTCCCCTCTACTCACAGTAATAACAACAAAAAAAGCCCAATCATTTGATTGGGCAAAGAGGATGACATAACGTCGAGAGTCTTAATTGCATAGATAATTGAACGGTTAACTTACCTAAATGATTAGCTGTTACTTTGGTTAATGCGCATGCTCACTTTAGACTCTGAGTGCGCCTCTAACCAATACTTTTGTAATACAGGATTTGCATGACCACTCTTTTCATCGAGTAGGTTCCACGACCCTTTCCAAATACCATCTGCGATGAGATGCACTACGGCGCTTTCAATGGCGGCTGCAACGCAAAGGCTCACTGGCTCGTTTGAGGTAAAGCCAGCTTCGGCCTCTAATAGTTCCTGAGCATCAATAAACTTAAACACGCCAGCGGTGATCTCTTTTGATATCACCGACTTTGTAGTAGTGACACTGCTCAGCAAGCGACCTGTACGGATATCAACGGCGCGTAGGTTTACAGTGATACGATCAACACGATATTGCCCAGAAGCGCCAATACCAAGATACCTTGCGCCTGCACCGCCAGTTTTTACGTTAGTGTCGTAGGCAACAATGCCGCCTTCCATTAACACCTGAGCGCTATTAAGTTGCGGTAAACCGTTAGCATTACCTTTTAAGCCTGCGCGAACAATCTTACGCTCAGTTAACAGGTTTTGAAGTCCTTCACGCTCTACTGGTACAAACCATGAGGAGTCGTTCAATGCTTGTGAAAGGAATGCCGTGCCACTTTGAGGTACTGCGGTCGAGAAGTTACTCGATGGGATCGGTTTATACTGCCCCGTTTGATCACGAAAGTCATAAACCGCAGCAACCATAACTCCTTGAGGCATAGGTAAACTCACCAAGTCTTGATAGGTCTCACCCTTTGGCATCAAGCTGGTTGTCGCCTCAATACCTTCGAACTCGCTTTCAACCGATGAGCATGCAGCCAATAGAGCCGCAATCGATAATACGATTAGCTTTTTCATATTACCCCCGGTTGTCTCATTACCGACAATTCCGCCTACTTCAATAATGGTGGTCTCACCGGTCAGTAAGTCAGTAATATGCACAAGTAGTGAGCCGTCTTCATTGACGACGTTGATCTCAAAGTCATCTGTTTTTAAATAGCCCTCGCCGCCGTTGGCTGCATCATTAAACAGCTGGCTCATTAATCGTGATTGCAATGAACTCGCAAGGCGGTCAAGTGCTGACGGCGGCGTATAACCCGAACCACCCGTATGCTCGTTTTGAGCCGACGCGTTGGCAAGCAGGTACGAGCCATTAAGGTAATTGCCACCAAAAGCTGGGTTAACCGGGGTATATACCAATTGTGTCGCTTGAGTTGAACTCGAAAGCGTTACTGATAATAGCAAGGCTGTAGAGCCTGCAATTAATGTGAATTTTTTCATGTGCTGTCCCTGCTTATATTTCGTCTGGCGCAAGATCCGGGTCGGTAAATGCGCTCCACTTTGACTGCTGCTGATGCTTCTTTAATAAGGCATCAACATGCTTAGCCGCTCCTGCAGCTTGTCGATCAATATTGCGTGACGCGGGTGACACGAAAGTCACAAATATCGGTTTGCGGTTGTGCATCACGCTGAGCTTACTGCCGCTGCGAGCAGTAGCGAATTCTTTAATAGTGAGCCCTGAATGCTGACTTGTGCCGTTAATGTCTCGATATGCACTCACAAATTCTCGATAAAATCGATGTCCAAATCGGGTCATGGCGCGATTGAGAATGAGCCCATCAACTAAGTCAGATTCTGCTTTGGGCGTGGCATCACTAATACTCTGAGATTGAGTAGGCTTCTGTTTTAGATACTTATCGTCAGCTTTACCCGTTTGCTCAGGTTCTTCAGGCGGGGTGTGGTTGACCGGACCTGCAAGCACACTGGTGTGGACAAGCGCAAAACACAGCGCTGTCCACACTAGGGGTTTCATACTCTCACCTCATGCATATGGGTTTGCGCCCAAGCAATTGCTTGACCGCGGCTAGAAACACCAATCTTCCTAAATGCACGGTAAAGGTGGGTTTTAATGGTTGATTCACTCACAAATAGGCGATTCGCAATATCAAGATTGGTACTACCACTAAGCAATGCTTGGAGTACTTCGCGCTCGCGAATGGTTAATTGTTCTGAATCATCATCAATGTCGTTACACGTCATTGACTGCTGTAAATCCTGAGGGAACACGCTACGGCCTTTTAATAACTCATTAAAGCCTGCGCTGATCTCTGCCAAACTTGCCTCTGCGTAAAACGCCCCTAGTGTCGTAGCTGGATGGATTAAAAACTTCGCATCCACTTGCTTAGGGAAATTAATAAATACAGTGTGGGTGTGGCTGTACTCGCGCTCGACTAAGCGCTGTAGTTGGTACGCTTGCTGTAGGTCAATCGTTGATAAATCAAACACAACCATAGATACAGCTTTTAAGGGTAACTTACGAGCCATCTCGCCAGGTGTTGCCTTTGAAAGGTTAACCAAAAACTCCTGTGGCCAACGACATTCAAGCAAATCGACTAACATTTGCGAACGAGAAACTATCATCCAATTTACGACTTTAAACATCTTAAACACTCCATGTGAAACGATGGTAGAAGTACACTAAGTACGGAGTAAGTGCTAAAACACCCGCATAGATTATCAAGTCAATTAGGGGGTAACAATTAGTCTAAAGGGTGCTTACGCACCCTTACCTAGACTAAAGTATTACTACATACCTTGAACGATAGTTACTGTGTTACCTGAACCTAAGGTATTCACAGCGGCATTGTTTGACGCATCAGTTTGCGTAATGCTCACCATGTTGTTACCCGCACCGCTAACAAATACATCAGAGTTGTGGCTCATACCTGTTTGAGAGATTAAGATCTCATTGTCAGTACCAGCCCAAGACTCAGCAACAGCGGTGTTCAAGTCACCAGTTTGGTCAATATCAACAACCGAAGATACATCAGCTGAATCAGCATATGCTTGGTTGTCATTACCTACTTGGTCAACCGTGATAATGTTGTCACTACCATAGGTACCCGCACCAATAGAAGCGCCATAGTAGTTAGCAGCACCTGGAAGGTTACCTACAGAGTTACCGTTACCTGTTTGTGTAATAGTGATAGAGCTCGAACCACCTAATTCAGAAGCGGCACCAGCATAGTTAGACACACCGGTTTGTAAAACAGTGATGTTATTTGAGAAGCTATCGCCAGAAGTTTGTACAACTGCTTCGTTCGAATCACCAAATTGAGTTACAGAAGCTGTATCACCATCACCCACTTGGTTGATTGTCGCTAAGTTACCAAAGCCTGCGCCAGAGTTACCGCTTTGCATAACAGTTGCAGAGTTGCCTGTGTTTTGCTGGTCGATATCAGCAATGTTTTCACTATCAAGTTGCGTCACAGTTGCTGTTTGCATAGAACCTGATTGCTCAACATCTGCAGAGTTTGATGCACCAGACTGGTCAACGAAAGCCATTGAGCCCATACCTGATTGCATTAATGTTGCAGAGGCAAGCGTGCCAGATTGCAATACAGTTGCTACGTTAGTATCGCCAGTTTGAGTCAACATGCTCATATTATCGTCACCAGACTGTGTGACTGAAGACTGGTTACCCATGCCATCTTGAGAAGCCGTTGCTTCATTCAGGCCACCAGATTGCGCAACTGTCGCAATATTCGAATCGCCCATTTGTGTCAGCATGCTCATGTTATCATCACCAGACTGATTAACTGCTGAGTCATTACCAACACCATTTTGTGATGTTGTTGCATCATTAGACACACCAGTTTGATCGATAGTACCGATGTTGCCATCACCAGTTTGTGAAAGCGTTGCTACTGTATCGTCGGTGTTCGACTGGAAGAAAGTAGAAGTAGATTGAGTGATAGTACCTTGGTTACCAGTGCCATCTTGATTAACAGTAGCAGAAGCATAATCTGAAGAGTCTTGGCTAATAAACGCGTTGTTACCACCGCCAACACTTTGATTGATGGTTGCATCGGCATAATCAGACCAAACGTTGCTGATTTCAGCCATGTCGCCGCTGCCTAACTGGTTAATCGTTGAGTTAGCGCCATCACCATTGTTTTGATCAATGATTGCATCATTATCGCTACCTACTTGATTAACTAATGCTTGAGCATTGTCACCATTATTAAAACGCTGAACAATTGATGCGTCGTTGTTGTCACCAGTTGTGCTGATTGTCGCTGTCGCTGTTTGTGTAGAACTAAACTGGCTAATGCTAGCAGTGTTAGAAGAACCAGTTTGATCAATGTCGGCCAAAGTATTGCTGGTATCAGCCTGGCTTACAGTCGCGACGTTGCTATCACCGGTTTGGTCAACTTCAGCAGTGTTATCAGAGCTATTGACTTGCTGAGTCACAGTGACTGAGTTACCAGCACCATTTTGACCAACTGTGGCAGTATTTGTATTACTTGCATAAGCGCCAGATGCCATCATCATTGATGATACTAGCAATGCGATTTTTGAATATTTCATCACGTATTTCCCTTTACTTTAGTTAGATAAACTACTTTGGGTAACCACAACATTTTGTGAATTTCCCCACTGTGTCACACCTACAGCATTTCCAGAGCCGTACTGCTGGATCCGAATTGCATTCTCGATTCCGGTCTGATTAACGACCGCAATATTGTCCGTTCCAATCTGAGATATATGTAGCAACAGCTGCTCACCGTTTTGGCTAGATAACACACGATTACCAAAACCTGCTTGCAAAATAGTTGCTTCTATATCGCTACCAAATTGGGTAGCCGACAATTGGTTGTCAAAACCTTGCTGATTTGTCACTAGCTGATTTGAAAAGCCAGATTGACTAATAATCGCAAGATTATCGCCACCGACTTGAGTAAGGGATGTAGACATACCATCACCCACTTGGTTGACCCGAGCGCTGTTGTTATACAGGCCTAGTTCATCCACCTCACTTAAGTCTTGCTGACCCCAACTTGGAAAGGAACTCAAACACAACGCTAAAGCAAGCATCCCTGCTCTAGCTGTAACGTGACTAAACTTTTCACGTTTATTCAAGGTCATGCGTCCTGCCCCTTGCGTTAAACCTTGTTTAAAAACCCCTGTTTTCAAACGCTGATTCAACAATGTTGTTGAGAGTGTCAATATTATGACGCTGGAAATTCTGCCTTGAATCGGCTGCGAGTATTAAACGCTGATAGACCTAACTGTTATTTTTATCTGATCACCCCACCTTAGTATTAGTGATGGATTTTACTAGATAAAAATCAGTACATTAGAGGTGAAGAAAAACTTGCCTTAGCGCTCTAAGTAAACTCAAGTACTACTTTCGCGGGTTTTTAGTGTTCGTTTTGCGCTAAAAATGTGCAGATTTATGACCAAACAGTCATAAAGGGTGTAAACCCTTATGCAAAAAACTAAACCAATTAGTGGGCAATTTAGCCTGTAACAACCGACATGTTACGCCCTATAGTGATGTTCAAAGGTGATAAGTAGGATTTTTAAAAGAAGAATATCGACAATAGTAAGCACATTAGCAATATTGCGCTTACAGCTTGCCAAAACCGTGTTGGGTCTCGCTGAATTAACGGCACAAATTCAGATTTTCGGCTTGGATAATTAACGCGGGTTAACTCATGAACAAACTCATGAGTATCAGCAAAACGAAAACTAGGTTCTATTGATAGTGCTTTACGTAATACATCATCAACCCACTCTGGCACCATAGGATTTGGTTGATACACGGGTATATAGCTAAGTTTTAGATAATCATGACGAGTTTTGCATTGCGCAAGTTTACCCGCAAAAGGTAATTGCCCTGCGAGCATTTCATAAGTGATTACTGCCAATGAAAACAGATCGGCTCGACTATCTGCCTGATACCCAAGTATTAGCTCTGGTGCACTATAGTCAGCAGTACCAAGGATTTTGTCTCGCACCAGCGGCGTTGCTATCTCTGCTATGCCTTTGATGTAACATGAACCAAAGTCAATAATCTTTACCTGTTCTTGTCTGGTAACAAAAATATTGTCCGGCTTTAAGTCTTGATGCAGCGTCTCTTTTCGATGAAATGCTCTGACACCTGCTTCTATTTGTTTTACAAATGTAAATACAGTTTCGACTGATGACTTTGGATTATGCTCAATCCACTGCGATAGACTCACACCGCCCAGAAACTCAGTCAAGTAATACACTGCAGACTTGTGCCGAGAGCTGTGGCAAACCTTAACCACGTTTGGGTTTTGAATCCGGTTACCTACCCAACTTTCTAGTACAAAGCGCTCAATGTATGCCGCGTCATCGAGATAATTAACCGAAGGCGTCTTCATGCAATAAGCATTGCCGTCTGAATCCACCACTCGATAAACTTGACTACGCTGAGATTGGTGCAAGATGTGCGTAACCTGATAGCCATCAAGCTTATTACCGACATTCATCGGTGGAGGAAACGGTTTGTCAGAAAGTTGCTGGTAAACATCTTCTATTTGTTGATCGGGTAAGTCACTGATAAACAACAGCTGCGCACTAAGGTTGTCATTACTGGCGCAGTCAAGTGCTTTAGCGATCAACTGCTGACAAAAATGCTCACAGTCATTGTCTTGGAACTGGTTAGTTTGAACAAACCGACTGAGCCGACTTGCAAGCTCATTGTCAGTCAACACATCGTGAATACCATCAGTCGTGAGCAGGAAGACATCGCCTTGTCGTATCGACAGCTTGCGATAATCGACGCTAAGTTTGACATCCATGCCTAAGGCGCGTGTCAAATACGTTTTGCTACCACTAACCTCAGTAACATGATCTTGTGTTAACCGGCTTATTTGACCATCACGAAATAGATAAACCCTCGAATCTCCGGCATGTAAAATATGTGCTGAACAAGACTTAAGTACCAGCGCACTAAAGGTACACACAAAGCCACGGCGAGCATCGCGGTAATCTTGACCTAAGCCGTAAAGCCAGCGGTTGAGCGCGGTTAACACCTTGGTACTTGAAGTTTGTACCCCCCAGGTATCGGGTGTGGAATAATAATCGGCAATAAAGTTAGTCACACTAATCTGCGATGCTTGAGCTGCAGCTTCAGCAGTGCTCACGCCATCACTAATTACACTAACAATGCCTTTGGTAGTAAGCGCCAGACCTTCAGGTATACGTATACCAATGGCGTCTTGATTTTCTGCTTTCACACCCGCGTTAGAGCTTTGACCAACGGTGACGGTTAATGACTGACCGTGACTTAAGTGATCGATCGTCTGTTCACACCCTGTGTTAGGGCTTGGTAGCTCGATGTCATTGTGCTCTGTGCTATTAGATTGATTTGAAGGAACGGATTGAGGGTGAAAACTATCACAAGCAGATAAACCAGACCCTAAGGCCTGGTTATCTGTAACTTGTTTAGATAGCTTATTTACTGTCATACAGTAAAACTAACTCACGCTAATGAGGGTCACTTCACCGTCTTCATTGACCTCAGCAATATGACCACTTGGCTCATTCATAAACAGCAAGGTAACAAAGCCAAACACTGCGCTGGCGCCAATGACATAGAAGAAGGTTTGCGTTGACACCATAGAGTAAACGGTTAAAAAGAACACCGCCCCAACATTACCGTATGCGCCAGTCATACCCGCAATTTGCCCAGTTAAACGGCGCTTGATCAGTGGCACCGCAGCAAATACTGCGCCCTCACCGCCTTGTACAAAGAAAGAGCATGCCATCACAACAATTACAGCGAGCGGCAACGCCCAGCTACCGTCAATTTGCGCTACCGAGAAATACCCTAACGCTAAACCCGCAGTTAAGATAAGCAAAGTCGACTTACGACCAAAGCGATCACTTAACCACCCACCGCCAGGACGAGACATGAGGTTCATAAACGCATAACTCGATGCAACCATACCGGCTTGCGCCATACCCAATTCAAAGGTTTCGGCAAAGAATAATGGCAGCATAGACACAACCGCTAACTCTGAGCCAAATGTAGTGAAGTACAGCACATTGAGCACAGCAACCTGCTTGAACTCGTAGCGCTCAAACTCAGGTACTTCTTTTTCAAAGATATGCTTATTTACCTGATAGGTTTGAAAGAAATCAAACGCAAACACCACCACAAGCCCAACATAAATCGCTGTGGTCATCTCATTACTTAGCATAGAGACACCTGCAGGAGATAACTTCCAGCCCAGCAACGCCAAAGTGGCATACATAGGGATCTTCATAATGATCAGCAAAATAAAGTCTTTCTTGCTAGTGACCTCTAAGCCACCTGCTTTTTTAGGTTTAAAATAAGTTGACCCCTTTGGCGTATCGGTAACATTAAAGTAATAGATAAATGCAAAACTCAAGCTCATTAGGCCGGTAATACCAATGGCGTAACGCCAGCCGTCATCACCGCCAAATGCTAATGCCACTGCAGGTAAGGTAAAGGCTGCTGCAGCTGAGCCAAAGTTACCCCAACCACCGTAAATTCCTTCAGCTGTACCTAGCTCTTTAGCAGGGAACCACTCACTGACCATACGAATGCCAATCACAAAGCCTGCACCAATAAAACCAAGCATAAAGCGCGCTATCGCTAACTGCTCGAAACTGTCAGCTACTGCAAACATAAAGCAAGGGATGGAACAGATCGCCAGCAATGCAGAATAAGTTAATCGAGGGCCGTATTTATCTGTGACCATACCAATGATGATCCGTGCCGGAATGGTCAATGCCACGTTTAAAATAAGCAGCGTTTTAATCTGGGCTTTGGTTAGCCCTAAACTGTCGGCAATCACGCTCATTAATGGCGCTGCGTTAAACCACACTACAAAGGTGACAAAAAATGCCATCCAGCTAAGGTGCATGATTTTCATTTTTCCACTAAATGAAAACAAATTGAATTTTTCGCTACTCATACATCCCCCTGAGCATTCGCTTTAATGAGTATTTTGCCATTTTGATTTTTTATCTGATAAGGCTTGGCAACCAAGGCGTCATCTTCTAAACACACGCCGCTGCTTAATTGATAATGGTGCTTATAAAGTGGTGAAGCGACACACAGCTTACCGTCCATATCACACACTAACCCTCTCGCGAGCAGGCTCACCCCAGTTGCTGGGTCAATATTATCTAGCGCAAACAAACCATCTTCGCCTAGATCAAAAATAGCAACTGCACTTCCCTCAACCCAAGCTGCAATACCAGTACCTTTTGGTAAGCTAGTTGCGTCACATACATCTACCCAGCTCATACTAGCTCCTCCATTTGCTCTGCTTTTTGTTCATTTTTTTGTTGATCATTCTGTTGTGGGTCATGCTGTTGTGGATCAGTATCTAGAATTTGTTTAATCGCAATATTGCCAGCACCTTGTGAGTTGTCGGCATTAACTGCAGGGAAGCGCTGCTCCCTAATACGTTGATATTGATGAGTTGCAACCTTAGGTGCACTGTCTGGGTTAACAAACTCGTTGAATCTCGACAGGAACTCAGGTTTTTCAAGACTGGTTTTCCACTCACACTGATAACGTTCAACAATCAGATCCATTTGCTCTTCTAGTTCAGCGTTAACACCTAACGCATCTTCAATGACTACGGATTGTAAGTATTCAAGACCACCTTCTAATGATTCCATCCAGGTTGAGGTACGCTGCAGCTTGTCTGCTGTTTTGACGTAGAACATCAAGATACGATCGATATAGGTATACAGCTCCTGGGTGGTTAAGTCGGTTGCAAATAAATCTGCGTGGCGTGGACGCATACCGCCGTTACCAGCAACATATAGATTCCAGCCTTTATCTGAAGCAATAACGCCGATATCTTTGCTTTGTGCCTCAGCGCACTCACGGGTACAACCTGATACGGCAAACTTTAATTTGTGCGGGCTGCGAAGACCCTTGTAGCGATTTTCAAGTGCGATCGCCATGCCAACTGAATCTTGTACGCCATAGCGACACCAGGTGCTACCCACACATGATTTGACCGTTCGCAATGACTTACCATAGGCGTGGCCCGTTTCAAAACCTGCATCAATAAGGCGTTTCCAAATCTCAGGTAATTGCGCTAACTGAGCGCCAAACAAGTCGATACGTTGACCGCCAGTAATCTTGGTATAGAGGTCATATTCTTTAGCGACTTGACCAATTTCAATCAGCTTGTCTGGGGTGATCTCACCACCAGCAATACGCGGCACAATCGAGTAAGTGCCATCTTTTTGCAGGTTACCTAAATAAGCATCATTAGTGTCTTGCAAGGCAACGTGTGATAAGTCTTGATTGAGCACATAGTCGTTACTTAGGCTGGCGAATATCGACGCAGCAGCTGGCTTGCAGATATCGCAACCATAGTGATGGCCATCTGTTGATTTACCATGGGTTTTAATCAGGGTCTCAAAGTCTTTAATGCCTTCAACTTTACAAATGTGGTACAAAGCCTGGCGGTCATGCTCAAAGTGCTCACAAATGCCTTTATTGAAATCGAGTCCTTCAGCTTCCAGCGTTTGATCAATAATTTTTTGCACTAAAGGCGCACAGCCACCGCAGCCTGAAGCCGCGCGGGTACAGGCTTTTATCTCCGGCATGTTGTGACTACCGGCTTTTACCGCTTCAACAATATCGCCCTTGGTCACTTGATGGCAGGAACATACAATCGAGGTATCTTTTAAATCGGCTTCACTTTCAGCGCCAGCTAGCAGTAAATCTACCGCTGAGCCTTCAATTTCATCTTGAGACAAATACAGATCTAACAGTTTGTTGTAATCAGCATTATCACCAATTAGCACTGCACCTTTGAGTAGCGTGCCTGACTCATCTAACCAAAGCTTTTTATAAATGCCAGCTTGATTGTCTGAAAGCTCAACATATTGGGCATTATCAAAACCGCGACTTTCACCAATGGCAGCGACATCAACACCTAACAATTTAAGTTTGGTGCTCATGTCGGCGCCTTTAAACTGTTGAGTTTGAGCCGCGCTATCGGTGCCCGCCGCA
Organism: Shewanella maritima; assembly: GCF_004295345.1. Classification (NCBI taxonomy): domain Bacteria; kingdom Pseudomonadati; phylum Pseudomonadota; class Gammaproteobacteria; order Alteromonadales; family Shewanellaceae; genus Shewanella; species Shewanella maritima. The sequence goes on from NZ_CP036200.1 coordinate 147,603, forward strand.
ATATGTGATGCTACGACACGAGCCATTTGATAACCAGGTGCTACAAGTCCAAATATGCGCCCTTGCCACAATGCGCACTCGCCAATCGCGTACACATCTTTAGCCGAGGTTAAACAGTCATCGTTAATTTCGACACCGCCACGCTCACCAATCGCGATCCCTGAGCTGCGAGCAAGGCTATCTTGAGGTCGAATACCGGCTGAGAACACGATCATGTCAGTTTCAAGATAAGTATCATCATTGAAAGTCATTCGGTGCAGCGCGGTTTCGCCGTCTATAATCGCTGTGGTAGCTTTAGAGGTATGCACGCTTACACCCAGATCTTCAATCTTGCTACATAGCAGCTCACCTGCTTTGTCATTCAATTGTACTGGCATTAATTGAGGTGCAAACTCCACCACATGGGTTTTAACCCCTAACTGCTTTAGAGCGTTAGCAGCTTCAAGCCCGAGTAGACCACCACCAACAACAACCCCGACTTTAGACTTATTCGCTGCGGCAGTAATCGCCTCTAAGTCTTCAATGGTTCGGTATACTAAACACTGCTCACGTTCGTTACCGTTAATTGGCGGGACAAAAGGAAATGAGCCTGTGGCTAACACTAACTTGTCATAGCAAAAGCACTCGCCCGACTCTGTTGTAAGTGTTTTAGACTCGGTATCTATGCCAGTGACTTTGGCATTTAAATGCAGATTGATATCCTGACTTTGATAGTCATCAATACTTGCCAACATCAATGGGTCAGCACTATTTGTTTCAAAGTACTTAGATAATTGTACGCGGTCGTACGCTGGTCGAGGCTCTTCACCAAATACATGTATCTCAAAGCTCTGCTGCAACTTTAACGAACAAATTTGCTCGATAAAGTGATGGCCAACCATACCATTACCTATCACGACTAACTTAGGTTTTATGTCTGCCATTTCCGGCTCCTTCTGTCCCCACTACACACACGATTTATGTTCAAATTAATTTTTAGCCCGGCCAGCAAATGAATAGCTATTCACTATCGCCGTGCTTTTATTGAACTATCCTGCTGTGACTTTGCAGCGACCATGCCAAGGCGCACGTTCAACTAAACACTTGTTAAATAAAGGTTAAAACAAAACATTCAATTTTCCAGGCATTAAAGAATGCTCCGATTGAGAGCAACTGCACCAAATGAATGCGACAACAAAAACACGTAACCAACTGTTTTATATCTATAAAAATCAAATGCAACTACCACTTTAGGGGTAGCTTGGGGCGTATTCAAAGCATTTGCTCCTTAGTTTCCCCCCACAGGAATAGTTGGGTGTAACAGAGATGAGTAACAATAAATATTCATTAGAGGCGAAATTAGATAGGATGGAATAAGCGATGACTCGGTTCATGCAAATAGTCAAAATAGGCAATGAGTAATCGCTGAAAACAGTAAATACTAAAGAGTTAAAGATATGCTTGGTGAGAAGCTGTGATGCTACAGAGCTGTACTTTACAAATTAAGTCTACAAGTACTAATACAGCCCATAAGCTATCAGCCTAATTTAGGGATGAAGGTCAAGGTAGCGCAACCCAATTTATAATAAGACGTTTATTAAACTTTGATATTGAGGTCTAGCGTTGCGCGCTGGTTTAATACTCATACTTTCTAAGCAAGTGCATCTAAGCGAGTACATCTGAGCAACTTGCAGTTTAGCTTTACATTTTTGCTGATACCGTTGTTGCCATAGCGTTTGAACATAGACGTAATCATCAGTACTTAACTCAATCTCACTACAATTAGTAATCGTAGGATTGTTGGCTTTCACGGTTTGAGTTAATTCGAGCAGTTTAATTACCAGTGCTAGGCTAGACTCGACACTGCTCATCGCTTGTTCAAAAATCTCAGTCGCGTTTTCAAGCTTGCTAGCTGATCCAGATAATTCACCATGTTGCCAAATATGCATAAGCTCAGCACTATCGAGATCTGCCTGACCTGTTTTGGCACCGAAAAACGCTTCTAAACGAGTGCCAACATTAATCACACCTTTTTGGTAATGTGACTGATTCGAACAACCTTGAGTATTTAGCCAACTAACCTTAGTTGACACACGCGGGTTAATCTCGGTTTCACCTTGAAGCCCTTTAAAGGTTGCGACCAGCAGATCATAATTGTTATGGCCATTACTTGATAAAGGCTGCGCATTCGCCATGATTTTTGCGATCGCTAAATGCTGCTTATCCAGACCTGGATGAAAGTAACTGCGCAGCGACAGCCTTGCATTAGTCGGGTTCACACAACGAACCGCCATTTGAATTAAACTGCGCAAACCTAGCTCTTGATGCAAAGCTCGGCAATCATCAAGCACAGGTAACATATCGTGGGCTTCCACATAGACAATGTTATCGGATGTAAGTGCAGATTGTGCTTTTTCCGCTGTGGTAGCCGCTTTAATGTCCAGCGCATTAACACTGCAGGCTACGTGGCGGCGATGAGCCAAGGATAAACTATCGCCATGAAGCAAAACCCTGTGCCCTTGCTGAGCCAGCAGCTTTGCAGCGAGCAACAACCAGGGTAATTGCTCTCGCTTGCCTGCATAAACAGGCCAATCAATGTCCACCTTGAGTTGTTGCCAGCTAGGTGAAACCAATTGCTTGAGCGCCATTGCAGCACCAGCAATTTCTTCAGCGCTCTCACCGCGAACGCGCATTAACATCATCGCACTGGCCATTTGCACTTGCGACACTAAACCGCAAGCAAAGCCAGCAAATAGCTGCTGCGACTCGACTAAGGTTAAATTACGTGATCCTTTTACGCCCTTGCCTAACGCCTTGATCAATTGCTTAAAATCAACTGTTGCTAGCTGATTTTTAATATCTATAAGATTTGATGTATGTGCAGCTTCAGTATTTATCACTAAGGCTAACTCCAAGTTTAAGAACATTAAGCGCGAGACTGAGTACAATCTAATTAAGGTATTTGCAAATAACTAAGCTAGCTTCAGTGCTTGTGTCTCTAGCGCTTGTGTCTCTAATGTACCTAGCATTTTATTTAGCGCGCGGCCTACATTTACCACTTCACCAACAACAATCAGTGTGGGACCATGATGGGTTATGGTTTTAGCTTTGCTCGCCATATCTTTCACACTGGCGTAGGTAATAATTTGATCGCGCCTGCCGCCATTGGTTACCAGCGCAACAGGTAAATCAGCTTTACAGTTTGCACTCAATAATCCATGGCTAATCGCCTGTGCTTGCTCTTTGCCCATGTAAAAAACCAGTGTTGATTCTGCATCTAATAAAGCGCGCCACTGTTTTGCTGCTTGCTCGAAACCCGGCTCAGACATGCGCGTACCGGTAATTAGGGTAACGCTACGAGCATGGCCGCGATAAGTTAAAGGAATACTGGTACTCGATGCGCAGCCAAGTGCGGCTGTCACTCCTGGGATAAACTCGCTTTTTACTCCATGCTTGGCAAGATAGATTGCTTCTTCCGCGCCTCTACCAAAGATATGCGGATCGCCGCCTTTCAAACGCACGACTTTTTTACCTTTAAGCGCAAGTTTAAGCAGCAATGCGTTAATATCATCTTGCTTAGCGCTGCTTTGCCCACATCGCTTGCCGACAAAATGGCGCTCACACTCTGGTGTTGCTAAGGTCAATATCTCAGCGCTAACTAAACTGTCATAAACCAATGCATCAGCATTTTGTACGCGATTCGCTGCCTTTAAAGTGAGCAACTCAAGTTCACCACAACCCGCGCCTACAATAGCAACTTCACCCGAACTGAGTTGGCTGCTACAAAATCTATCCTCAATTCCGCTAAGTCTGCTTGTATTTAATTTGGTTAAGTGTGTCATTAGGCAACATCCTCCTTAGCAGGTTTCTCGGCTTGATACGGCTGCATTTCTCCCAGTGCTATCTGCCAACTGTCTGCGGCACATTGTTTAACTTCACTGTTGCAGCTACCGCATTGACGACCACACCCTAAATTTGACTGCACAGCGTCAAGTGCCTTGCCAAAATCAGCAGACTTAATGCCGGACTCAAAAACTTGATTATCTAACTGCTGGTGGACAGCGGCATCAATGTCTGCGACCGAGACGCCAGTGCACGAGCAAACAAGTGGACTGTTACCTGCGCGGATCAAACTGTGCAGCGTCTTAAGTAAATCTGGCGCAAGCTCATGACCAATTAACGCTGCTACCGCTTCTAAATCTACATTCACCTTAGCTTGCGAAGTTAATAACAAACCCGACAAACAATTATTCTCAGTTACACAAGCTACTTTTATTTGTTGCTGGGGCAAAGACACAGTCCAGCTTAAACTGCGCTGAGAACTGAGCAGCGAAACATGATCAACGGCAAATCCTAGATGGACACAACTGCCAGAATACAGTGTATGTTGCACCTGATAGACTGAAGTTTGTGCGTAATCCAAAGTGCCAAATAGTGTGCCCTGAAGTTTTATTCCGGCTTCGAGAATTTCGACGGTTTGATGCTTAAATCCAGGTTGTTTTGAATATGGGTCATAGCGGCTATCAAGTGCCTGATTAACACCACCAGCTCGGCTAAACTGCTTGGTCCAGTGCATCGACATAAATGCACTGTCGACACTGATACTTGAGTCAATTTCCACACGCGCAATAGTCGCGTTGTTCTTTGTAGAAACATAGTCTTCATTTACACAATTTACGACAGGCTGACAAAGGATCAATTGGTCTTGACTAACACCGACTCGATTAGCTGTTGCCTGACTCATAGCAATCGTCGGCTCAACTTGATGACCTCGCAGTTTGGCGATGTGGCCCGTGCGGGTCATGGTATGCCATTGGTCGCGACTGCGCCCTGAATTCAGAAGCAGCTGATTTTGTTTGTTTATTGGAGATGGACTGCGTTCAAGGTTTGTTTGCTTTGAATAAACAAACTGTGCTTTACCTGTCTCAGTTGCAAACTGCCCGTCAGTAAATACACGGCGATCTGTTGTGCCCTCCTGGCTTGTATCGTTAATTGGCCACTGAGTAGGTTTAAGTGCTTGGTATTGCTCATAGGATATTGATGCTAAACCTGAGATATCGAATGCTTTATATGGATAGGCCTGCTTAACCTTAGACGATAGCTGGGCATGCTCAACAAACACATCGTACGCAGATTGATACTCGAAACCAGCGTAGCCCATCGCATTAGCAACTTGTGCCAATGACCACCAATCAGCTTTAGCTTCACCTTTAGGTATAACAAATCCACGCTGGCGACTAATGGTTCGCTCACTGTTGGTGACAGTGCCATCTTTTTGCGACCATGGCAGTGCTGGCAGCAATAGATCAGCAAGTTTAGCGGTGTCAGTATCAGCCGTCACATCAGACACAACAACAAACGGGCAATCGGCGAGCGCTTTGGATACATTATGACTATCAGGCAGTGACGCCGCAGGGTTTGTGCCTAAAACCCAGATCGCTTTTATCTCACCGCTTGCTACTGCATCAAACATTTCTACCGCTGTTAGTCCTTTATGACCGACTATGTTTGGGGCTTCCCAGTGCTCGGCCACAAGGCTGCGCTCTTTATCAGCGAACCCTAGATGGCAAGCCAGCTGCGTTGCTAAACCGCCAACTTCGCGCCCGCCCATGGCATTGGGTTGACCTGTAAGAGAGAAAAAACCACTGCCTGGTTTACCTACCTGACCTCTGGCTAAATGACAATTAATAATGGCATTGGTTGTGTCAGTCCCAAGGGTTGATTGATTCACCCCTTGACAACTCGCAGTAATAACTTGTTGGTGAGCAACAAATAACTGATAAAACGCTAATACTTGATCAGCACTTAACCCTGTTAATTTGGCAATATCAGCATCTTGATAGTCTGTAGCAATCTGCTGAATCGCTTGGTCAAAATGCTCAGTATGCGCTTGTATATAAGGGGCATCTATCAAATCATGTTTGGCTAGATAACTTAGTAAGCCATTGAACAAGTGATGGTCACAACCAGGTTTAATCGCTAGATGAACATCAGCCTGTTTTGCGGTTGCGCTTGCCATAGGATCAACAACGACAATTTTAGTCCCATTAGCACTGCGTGCAGCTAACATGCGCTGGAATAAAACAGGATGTGTCCACGCTGCATTTGAACCTACAAGCACTATAACCCTTGCTTGTTCAAAGTCTTGATAATTGCCGGAAACAACGTCTTCACCAAACGCTCGCTGATGAGCACTCACGGCTGATGACATACATAAGCGCGAGTTGGTATCCACGTTAGCCGTACCAATAAAGCCCTTAGCCAGTTTATTGGCGACATAATAGTCCTCTGTCAGTAACTGGCCAGATAAATAAAAGGCTACCGCTTGTGGTCCATGCTCGCTAATGACTTCATTAAAGCGTTGGCTAATGGTGTTTATCGCATCATTCCATGAAATGGACTTTCCGCTAGCATCTTGCGGATATAAAAGATTAGTTGGCTGCTCAATACTGGCGAGAAGATTTTCGCCTTTAGCACACAAACGCCCTAGGTTTGCTGGATGCTTAGCCATTCCTGTTAGCGATAAACTGTCAATTTGATGCGTCGCTAAAGGTAATGCTTGATCGAGATTTGATGACACTTCAACGCCACAACCTACCCCACAATATGCGCAGCTTGAATTGATACTGGTCATTTGATCCCTTTTTAGTTAATACATTACGCCGTACCAACTAAAAGCGAATCTTATGCCAAGCGGTTAAGTCATTGAATTATTGTGATTTAAGTAAAAAAAATTAGGAAAATTGAATTGCATGCGCAATTAAAGTGCACAAGATTGCACCAATCATGTTCATCCTAGACTGGCACATAAAAGCAATTGGAAAGAATGGTTATGAAAATTTGAAGCTGCTACGGCGCTAACTATACAGCTAGCGCCTTAATCAAACTCAATAGCTATTTACGACGACTTTTACTTTTGCGTTTATCTAAATGGCAGTCATCACAGCCAGGAATTTCACCTACATTGTTGTAATGTGGTGCGTGGCAGTCAGCGCACGAATACATATTCTTGTGCGGCCGGTGGTGCATACCTGACATTTTATCCAAGGTGCCGTGGCAAGCCCGGCATTGGTCAAACTCATAAAGGCCATCTGCTGATGGTTCACCATTTTCATGGCAACTTTCACAGCCATTTGAAGCTCGCTCAATATGAAAATCAACTAAGTTTTGCTCAGCCTGAACCGGGGCTAATGAACTAGCCGCAATTGCAGCAACGATTAACGACATCAAGAACTTTTTATGCACATCCAACTCCACACACTTGATACATCACCAACAGCTAGAGGTTATGTATTTATTATTCTAATTACTTGATTTAGTGCATAAGTTATCAGGTATTGGATTAACTTAATGTGCTTTAGGTCAAGTATCCAAATCACAAGCCAATAACAATCAACCAACTAAGATCTAACTGATAAGATCAAAAAAGGGGAAGCGATGCTTCCCCTTATGCTTGCAGCTTGCGCCTTTTAGTTACGTCACGTATTAGCTAGATTGTAAAGCCGCAATACGTTTTTCTAATGGCGGGTGGCTCATCATTAATTCTGCCATTGAACGCTTACCGTTAATACCAAACGCAGACATTTGGGCTGGCATTGCACCGGTTTCAGGGCCTTGGCGCAATCGCTCGAGCGCTGCGATCATTTTGTTCTTACCCGCTAATTTAGCAGCGCCAGCGTCCGCTTTGTACTCACGGATACGTGAGAAGTAAGCAACGATCATTGATGCCAAAATGCCAAATAGTATATCAAGTACAATTACAACACCCATGTAGGCAAACGTTCCTAACCCTTCGCCTTCTTCATCATTACTAGCGACAAAGTTGTTGATAATGCCAGCTACTACACGTGCCGCGAAAATCACAAAGGTATTTACCACACCTTGGATCAAGGTAAGCGTTACCATGTCGCCGTTAGCAACGTGGCTTACTTCGTGTGCTAGCACGCCTTCAATCTCATCTTGTGTCATGCCGTAAAGTAACCCGGTACTAACCGCAACCAATGAGTTATCTTTACTTGGGCCAGTTGCAAATGCATTCATCTCAGGAGATTGATAAATTGCAACTTCAGGCATTTTAATGCCCGCTTGTTCTGCTTGGCGAGCAACGGTTTCGACTAACCAACGTTCAGTATTGTCACGAGGTTGAGTGATAACTTCACAGCCCATCGTCTTCTTAGCCATCCACTTTGAAATCGCTAAGCTAATAAATGCGCCGCCAAAACCGAAGATAGCAGCAAATACTAATAAGCCACCCATAGTTGAGGTATTCACCCCAAGAATAGACATCACAATTGATGCTACTACTAAAATCGCCATGTTAGTGGCAATCAATAAAAAGACGCGTTTCATCGCAGCTCCTGTTTGACTTAAGTCAATTGAAAGGTTGTTTCAGACATAATATGTCCGTAAAAAAGAAATTCAAGGGTGAAATGATTAAAAAAGCTTTACCTAATACTGGATGGCTAAATTTTGAAAGATTTGACTAAGTTTACCTATTAATTATTAAGTTTCTCTTAATAGTACTAAGCAGCTAATCGCAATAAGCGTATAGAGTTACCCATAGCGTTTTTGCTACACTGCATCAAACAAAATACTAAACAACGACTTAAAGGAAGTAATCATGTCTGTTACTGCGCTAATGCTAAGTGCCTCCCGCGTTGGTGATACCCCTTACCTAGCCCACACCATTGAGTTTATTAAGCCACTTTGTAAACCAGGACAAAGCTGGTTGTTCATTCCTTATGCCGGCGTAAGCATTGAATACGATGACTACCTTGAAACCGTTAAAAATGGGCTAGCTCCACTTAACCTTTCTATCAGCAGCATTCACCAGTATGGAGACCCTAAACAAGCCATTAAAGATGCCGACGGTATCTTCGTGGGTGGTGGTAACACCTTCCATTTACTGCACGAGTTATACCGTTACGATCTCATTCAGCTGATTAATGATGAAGTGAATAACGGCAAGCCTTATGTAGGTTGGAGCGCGGGCTCAAACATTACCGGTTTAAGCATTCGCACCACCAATGATATGCCAATTATTGAGCCACCATCATTTACTGCATTAAAGTTACTGCCGTTTCAATTAAACCCTCATTACACCAACTATCAAGCGCCTGGCCACAATGGCGAAACTCGTGCACAGCGACTGCTAGAGTTCACCAAAGTCGATCCATTGACACCCGTAATCGGTATTCAAGAAGGCACTGCCCTACTTCGCCAAGGTGACAAACTTACTCTCGTCGGAGACAAAGATGGTTTTCTGTTTAAAGGCGATATTCAAGAGCAAGTCATTAAGGCAGGTAGCGATCTGTCTGAATATTTGAAATAACGAGTCTTTATCCAGCTACAAAAAAGGCGCCAATTGGCGCCTTTTCTATTACTTGCATAAGTTAATAATCTAAGATTACCAACCAGTGCGAGTACGAAGTGCTTGACCGATGTCAGCAAGAGAGCGAACCGTAGTTACACCAGCCGCTTCTAGTGCAGCGAACTTATCATCAGCAGTACCTTTACCGCCAGCGATAATTGCACCAGCGTGGCCCATGCGCTTACCAGCAGGAGCAGTCACACCCGCAATGTAAGAAACCACAGGCTTAGTTACGTTAGCTTTGATGTATTCAGCCGCTTCTTCTTCAGCAGTACCACCAATTTCACCAATCATCACGATTGCTTCAGTTTGTGGATCGTTTTGGAACATTTCTAAAACGTCGATGAAGTTAGTACCTGGAATTGGGTCACCACCAATACCAACACAAGTTGACTGACCAAAACCTTCGTCAGTTGTTTGCTTAACGGCTTCGTACGTTAAGGTACCTGAACGTGAAACAATACCCACTTTACCAGGCTTGTGAATGTGGCCTGGCATAATACCAATCTTACATTCACCTGGAGTGATAACACCCGGGCAGTTAGGACCAATCATGCGAACGCCAGTCTCTTCAAGCTTAACTTTAACTTGAAGCATATCTAGCGTAGGGATACCTTCGGTAATACAAACGATTAGCTCGATACCACCGTCAATTGCTTCTAAGATTGCATCTTTACAGAAAGGTGCTGGTACATAGATAACAGAAGCTGTTGCGCCAGTTTCAGCAACCGCGTCTTTAACTGTGTTAAATACCGGTAGACCAAGGTGCGTTTGACCGCCCTTACCTGGGCTTACACCACCAACCATTTGTGTACCGTAAGCAATTGCTTGCTCAGAGTGGAAAGTACCTTGACCACCAGTGAAACCTTGACAGATTACCTTAGTGTCTTTGTTAATTAATACAGACATTATTTGCCCTCCGCAGCAGCAACAACTTTTACAGCAGCGTCTGTTAAAGACTCAGCAGCAATAATATCTAAGCCAGAGTTCGCTAAAACTTCACGGCCTAATTCAGCATTTGTACCTTCAAGACGAACAACAACTGGTACTTCAACGCCAACTTCTTTAACCGCACCGATAATACCTTCTGCGATCATGTCACAACGTACGATACCACCGAAGATGTTAACTAGTACTGCGCTAACATTGTCATCAGATAAGATGATCTTGAACGCTTCAGCAACACGCTCTTTAGTTGCGCCGCCGCCCACGTCTAAGAAGTTAGCTGGCTTACCACCGTGTAGATTTACGATGTCCATTGTGCCCATTGCTAGGCCAGCACCGTTAACCATACAACCTACGTTACCGTCTAGCGCTACGTAGTTAAGCTCGAACTTAGCTGCGTGTGCTTCACGAGCATCATCTTGTGATGGGTCGTGCATCTCACGGATTTTTGGCTGGCGGAATAGTGCGTTACCATCAACACCAATTTTACCGTCAAGGCAGTGAATGTTGCCTTCGTCAGTAATCACTAGAGGGTTGATTTCTAGTAGTGCGAAATCGTGGTCTTCGAACATTTTCGCTAGACCCATGAACACTTTAGTGAACTGTTTTAGCTGAGTTGCATCAAGACCTAGCTTGAAGCCAAGGTCACGTGCTTGATATGGCTGAGGACCTGCTAGAGGGTCAATAATTGCCTTATGAATTAACTCAGGCGTTTCTTCAGCAACAGTTTCAATGTCAACGCCACCTTCAGTAGAGGCCATGAACACGATGCGACGAGTCGCACGGTCAACAACCGCACCTAGGTATAATTCGTTAGCAATATCAGTGCAGCTTTCAACTAAGATTTTAGCAACTGGCTGACCGTTTTCGTCTGTTTGGTAAGTAACTAGATTTTTACCTAACCAGTTTTCAGCAAATGCTCTGATTTCTTCTTTGTCGCCAGTGACCTTAACGCCACCTGCTTTACCACGGCCGCCAGCGTGTACTTGACACTTAACAACCCACATATCACCGCCAATATGGCCAGCTGCTTCTACTGCTTCTTGGGCAGTATCACATGCATAACCTTCTGACACTGGTAAACCATATTCGGCAAATAGTGCTTTTGCCTGATACTCATGCAAATTCATGATGATCTATCCATATACTTCTAGTAATTTCCAGCTGGCCCTTTTGGGCCAGCAACGAGGGGTTTATCTACAACTTACAGATCAAGTAGCAGACGAGTTGGGTCTTCTAAGAAGTCTTTAATTGCGACTAAGAAGCCAACAGACTCACGACCGTCGACAATACGGTGGTCGTAAGAAAGAGCGAGGTACATCATAGGTTGAATAACAACCTCACCGTTTACTGCCATTGGGCGGTCTTTAATGGCATGCATGCCTAAAATCGCGCTTTGTGGCAGGTTTAAAATTGGAGTCGACATTAACGAGCCAAACACGCCACCGTTTGTCACAGTGAAGTTACCGCCAGTCATGTCATCAACTGATAATTTGCCGTCACGGCCTTTAATTGCTAGCTCGCGCACATTCTTTTCAATGTCAGCAAGGCTCATCGTATCTGTGTCACGTAGCACAGGCGTTACCAAACCACGCGGAGTAGACACAGCGATGCTTACATCGAAGTAGTTGTGATAAACAATGTCATCACCGTCGATTGACGCGTTAACTTCAGGGAAACGTTTTAGTGCTTCGGTAACCGCTTTTACGTAGAAAGACATAAAGCCTAAACGAATACCGTGGCGCTTTTCGAATACTTCTTGGTACTGCTTACGAATGTCCATAATTGGCTTCATGTTAACTTCGTTAAACGTCGTTAGCATGGCAGTTGAGTTTTTCGCTTCAAGCAGACGGTTAGCGATAGTCTTACGTAGACGCGTCATAGGTACGCGTTTTTGACTACGACCTTCAAGCGGAGCTACCGGTGCTGGTGCGGCAGCACTCTTAGCAGCAGGAGCGGCTTTAACGAAAGCTTCAACGTCTTCTTTAGTAATGCGACCGCCTACACCTGTGCCTTTGATTTGGCTAGCATCAACATTGTGCTCAGCAATCAGACGACGAACAGATGGGCTTAGCGCGTCGTTTGACTCTTCAGATTCTGCTGCTTCAGGAGCTGGCGCGCTTGCTTCTTCCTTGGTTACTTCTTGACCGGCAACAGCGCCAGCAACGAAGTTTGCAATCACTTGCTCCCCAAGAACTGTGTCGCCTTCTTGGAATAATAATTCACTAATTGAACCATCTTCTGGCGCAACAACTTCTAAAACCACTTTATCAGTTTCAATATCAACTAGGTTTTGATCACGCTCTACAGCTTCACCAGGTTGAACATGCCAAGTCGCGATGGTTGCATCAGCAACAGATTCTGGCAAAACAGGTACCTTAATTTCGATACTCATGGAACACATTCCTTTTATAAATTATCTATTGCGACAGTTTTAGTGCGCTGTTTAATAACGATTCTTGTTGGCGTAAATGCAAGCCAGGGTAACCACATGCTGGCGCAGCTGATGCCTCGCGACCTGCATAGGTTAGTTGTGCACCTGCTGGGATATTGGCCCAGAAATGATGCTGACTACAGTACCAAGCACCTTGGTTCTGTGGCTCTTCTTGGCACCATACAAAATCTTTTACATGTTGGTATTGTTCAAGCACTTGCTTCATTTCCGCTTCAGGGAAAGGATAGAGCTGCTCAATACGAACAATAGCAATATTGTTGATTTCTTGTTTGCGACGTTTTTCCAATAGCTCGAAGTAAACCTTACCGCTACAGAAAACCACGCGATCGACTTGTTTAGGATCTAAGTCATCTGTTTCGCCAATTACGTTATGGAATTGACCATCTGCTAACTCTTCCATGCTTGAAACAGCTAACGGGTGACGTAAAAGCGACTTAGGCGACATTACCACCAATGGACGACGCATTGGGCGTACTACCTGACGGCGAAGCATGTGGTAAACCTGAGCAGGCGTCGATGGAACACACACCTGCATGTTGTGGTTAGCACAAAGCTGTAAGAAACGCTCAAGACGTGCTGATGAATGCTCAGGACCTTGGCCTTCATAACCATGCGGAAGCAGCATAGTTAAACCGCATAAACGGCCCCACTTTTGCTCCCCTGATGATAAGAATTGGTCAATCACAACCTGAGCACAGTTAACAAAGTCACCAAACTGCGCTTCCCAGATGGTTAAACCACCCGGCTCTGCAGTTGCATAGCCATATTCAAACGCAAGTACTGACGCTTCAGACAATACTGAGTCTGTAATGTCAATTGGGCCTTGCTCGTCTGCAACATTACGCAGCGGCAAATAGGTAGTCGCATCGTTCTGGTTATGCAATACAGCGTGACGGTGGAAGAAAGTGCCGCGACCAGAATCTTGACCCGTGATACGAACACGTTTTTGATCTTCTAGAATGGTGGCATAAGCTAGTGTTTCAGCCATACCCCAGTCGAGCATTTTTTCGCCCGCAGCCATGGTCTTGCGGTCGCCATAAATCTTAGCGACACGAGATTGCAGCTTATGGTTTTCAGGCAGATCAACTAATTTATCAGCTAACTCTTTTAGTTTTTCAATTGGCAAACTTGCATCGTAATCTTCATCCCATTCTTTATTTAAGAAAGGCGTCCAATCAACTGTGTGTAGCGTCATTGGTCGCCACTCTTTCACTACACAGTCGCCGGCATCTAATGAGTCACGGTAAGTATTAACTAAACCGGTAACATCATTGGCTGACACTGTTTCTTCTGCAATCAGCTTGTCGGCATAAATCTTACGTGGTGTAGGATGCTTTTTAATTTTTGAATACATTAGCGGCTGAGTTGCACTCGGCTCATCAGCTTCGTTATGGCCATGACGGCGATAACACACTAAATCAATCACAACATCACGCTTAAACTGATTACGGTAATCAACAGCTAATTGTGAAATAAAGGCAACCGCTTCTGGATCATCAGCATTCACGTGGAAAATAGGTGCCTGAACCATTTTAGCGATGTCGGTACAGTACTCAGTTGAACGCACATCAGCATGGTGAGACGTGGTAAAACCGACCTGATTGTTAACAACGATACGAATACTGCCGCCAACTTTAAAACCACGAGCTTGAGACATGTTAAATGTCTCTTGCACAATACCTTGGCCGGTAATAGCTGAATCACCGTGAATAGTAACTGGCATTACCTGCAAGCCATCTTGACAACCACGGCGGTCTTGACGTGCACGTACACTACCAATTACCACAGGGTTAACAATTTCAAGGTGAGATGGGTTAAATGCTAACGCTAGATGAACGTTCCCACCTGGCGTTTCGAAATCAGATGAAAAACCTTGGTGGTACTTGACGTCACCAGAACCATTAACATCGGCATGCTTACCCGCAAACTCGTCAAACAGCTCAGCTGGGCGCTTACCTAATATATTCACTAGCACGTTTAAGCGACCGCGGTGAGCCATGCCCACAACAATTTCTTTGGTACCTGCTTCACCTGCACGATAAATAATTTCGCGCATCATAGGAACAAGCGAATCGCCACCTTCTAACGAGAAACGTTTTGCACCTGGGAACTTAGCACCTAGGTATTTTTCCATACCTTCAGCTGAGTTTAGGCCTTCTAAAATGCGAAGTTTCTCATCAGAGTTAAAGCTTGCTTTACCGAGGGTTGGTTCTAGGCGTTGCTGAATCCAACGTTTTTCCTCGGTATCAGTGATGTGCATGTACTCAGCACCAATAGAGCCACAATATGTGCTCTTAAGTGCGTGTACGATATCACCTAGTTTCATGGTCTCGCCGCCGTGGGCGAATGAGCCAGTGTTAAACTCGCGCTCCATATCTTCGCTAGTTAGACCGTGATGCGCAGGATTAAGCTCTTTAACTTCATCTCGCTTCCAAAGCCCTAGAGGGTCTAAGTTAGCGTTTTGATGGCCACGAAAACGGTGAGCGTTAATAAGCTGCAATACCTTAACCTGCTTAGCATCAAGTTCAGGATCACTTACGCGACTAGCACCCTTACCTCGGGTTTCTAAGGCCAAACTTCGGAAGTAATCACGGACTTTAGAGTGGGCAGCTTCAGGAGCACTCGCTGATGCTTCGTTGACAGGAGGGAGATTATCAAAAACGACTTGCCAATCAGCAGACACTGATTGCGGATCTTCTTGATAGGCTTCATACATCTCTTCTACATAGGTCGAGTTTGCGCCACTCAAATGGGACGACTCGAGCCAGGCTTTCATGATGCCTTGGTGCATTATTATTCCTTTCAAACTGGGTACACGTATTTAGCCAAATACTACCGTGACAGTATGCGCTATCACAGTGAAACTGCAACAAGAAAAACGAATTGTTACAGGGACTTCCTTAAACACACAAAAGAGTCACCTTCAATGAGAAAGTGACTCTTAAACAGAGCTAGTTTGAGTGAGAAACTAACAAAATTATGTGCATTAAACCGCTCGCTTCAATAACATTGATTTGATATGACCAATTGCTTTAGTCGGATTCAAACCTTTAGGACATACGTCAACACAGTTCATGATGCCATGGCAACGGAATACGCTGTAAGCGTCGTCTAGTTCAGATAGACGTTCTTCTGTTGCTGTATCACGGCTATCAATCAAGAAGCGATACGCATGCAGTAGACCACTTGGACCCACAAACTTATCTGGGTTCCACCAGAAAGAAGGACAAGCGGTTGAACAACACGCACACATAATACATTCGTACAGACCGTCTAAATGCTCACGCTCTTCAGGTGATTGTAAATGCTCTCGTGCAGGTGTTTTGTCGTCGTTAATTAGGTAAGGTTTGATTTTTTCGTACTGTTTATAGAACTGAGTTAAATCAACCACTAAATCACGAACTACTGGCATACCAGGCAATGGACGAATAACAATCTTTTTGCCTTTAAAAGTAGAAACAGGCGTGATACACGCTAAACCGTTTTTACCATTCATATTAATACCGTCACTACCGCAAACACCTTCGCGGCATGAACGACGGAACGCCAATGCTGGATCTTGTTCTTTTAGTTTAAGTAACGCGTCTAACACCATCATGTCTGTGCCTTCTTGCACTTCGAGGGTGTAATCCTTCATGTAAGGTTTAGTGTCTACATCAGGATTATAGCGATACACTGAAAATGTTAAATTCATTGTGCAACTCCTGCCTTAGTAGGTACGTTTCTTAGGAGGGAAAGCTTCGCGAAGCTTTGGCTCCATGTTCACATCGCGCTTCTTCATTGACTCAGATGCTGGGTCAAAGATTGAGTGACATAACCAGTTGTCATCGTCACGCTCTAAGAAGTCTTCACGTGAATGCGCACCACGACTTTCAGTACGGAAGTTAGCAGCGTATGCCGTTGCGAGTGCTGTCGCCATCAAGTTGTCTAACTCTAAACACTCGATACGTTGAGTGTTAAACTCGCGAGAGTTGTCAGATAACTTAGCGTTGTCTAGACGCTTTTGAATCGCTTTTAGCTGCTTAAGACCTTCAGCCATCGCTTCACCAGTACGGAATACTGAGAAGTTTAGCTGCATACAAAGTTGCAGATCTTTACGAATTTCAGCCGGGTCTTCACCGTCTTGGTTTGACTCCCAACGATTTAAACGTGCTAAAGAAGCTTCAATGTTTTCAGCCGTTGCATCTTTAGGCGTTGGCGTTTCATCTAACGCTTTACCTAAGTGCTGACCAGCTGCTCGTCCAAATACCACAAGGTCAAGCAGTGAGTTACCACCTAGGCGGTTAGCACCGTGCACTGATACACAGGCAATCTCACCTACTGCGAATAAACCAGTCACATCTTGCTCGCTGCCATCTTCATTTTGACGGATAACCTGACCGCTTACCTTAGATGGTAAGCCACCCATCATGTAGTGACAGGTAGGAAGTACAGGAATTGGACCGTCTGCAGGGTCAATATGAGCAAACGTACGAGAAAGTTCACAAACACCAGGAAGACGAGCTTCAAGCGTTTCTTTACCTAGGTGGTCAAGTTTAAGCAGACAGTGTGGGCCTAATGGGCCATCTAAGCCGCGACCTTCGCGGATTTCTGTCATCATCGAACGAGCTACAACGTCACGCGATGCTAAGTCTTTAGCATTTGGTGCGTAACGCTCCATGAAACGCTCGCCATCTTTATTTAGTAGATAACCACCTTCACCACGACAACCTTCGGTAACAAGTACACCAGCACCAGCAATACCCGTTGGGTGGAACTGCCACATTTCCATGTCTTGCATTTGCACGCCAGCGCGCATCGCCATACCGACACCGTCACCAGTGTTAATGTGAGCGTTAGTAGTAGAAGCGTAGATACGCCCTGCACCACCAGTTGCTAATACTGTAGCTTTAGCTTTGAAGTAAACGATCTCACCCGTTTCGATTTCGATCGCGGTACAACCTACGATTACGCCGTCTTCATTTTTTACTAAATCTAGCGCGTACCATTCTGAAAACACTTCGGTTTTATGCTTTACGTTTTGCTGGTAAAGACAGTGAAGTAAAGCGTGACCAGTACGGTCAGCAGCCGCTGCAGTACGAGCAGCCTGTTCGCCACCAAAGTTTTTAGACTGACCACCGAATGGACGTTGATAAATCTTACCATTGTCAAAACGTGAGAAAGGTAAACCCATGTGCTCAAGCTCAATAATGGCTTCAGGGCCGGTTTGACACATGAATTCAATTGCGTCCTGATCACCAATAAAGTCTGAGCCTTTAACAGTGTCATACATGTGCTGTTCCCAGTGGTCTTCATGGGCATTACCTAATGCAACCGTGATACCGCCCTGAGCAGATACTGTATGAGAACGAGTTGGGAATACTTTAGATAAAAGCGCACAGCTCTTACCTTCTTTAGAAATCTGCAGTGCTGCGCGCATACCTGCACCACCAGCACCAATTACGATTGCGTCAAATTCGCGAACTGGAATACTCACTTATACACCCCACACAATGATGATGCCTGCCGCAAGGTAACTAAGTGCGGTCACGACAAAGGTAAACTGTAAAACGCCGCGTAAAGCTGTTTGTTTTACATAGTCAGTCAGAACTTGCCAAATACCAATCCACGCGTGGACGAGCAAAGCAAATAAAGCGACAAGTGTGAAAACTTTCATTGGCAATGATTTAAATAAGCCTTGCCAAATTTCGAAAGTTAAAGGTGCACTACACGCAATGAATGCCACTAAGAAAATGGCATAGCAAGCTAAGATAACTGCGCTTGCACGAATTAAGATAAAGTCATGAACACCACTGCGTCCAAAACTTGCTGCATTGGTTACCATACCCAAATCCCCGCTAGTACTGAAAATACAATCGCTAAAACGAATACGGCTTTAGCAGAAGCTGCACCTGAAGCTAACTCTTCCCAACGACCGGTATCCATCACTAAGTGACGTAAGCCACCTAAAATGTGATAACCCAGTGCGGTTAAGATGCCCCATAAAATGAACTTCATAATGAAAGTATCAAAAAGAGATTGGACGCTAGCGAAACCTTCAGCAGAAGTTAAAGATGAATTTAACAACCACAGAAGAATACCGGTAGCAAATAACATAATGACACCGGAAATACGGTGTAGGATCGACACGATTGCTGTTGCAGGAAAGCGAATCGTCTGCAGGTCTAGATGGACAGGTCTTTGCTTTTTCACGTTCTGCTCACTCAGCTCCATTGAGCATTATTTTTGTTATTGTCAGTAGTTAATTTGACCAGTTCCGGAAACGTTAAAATTGTTAACAAAATGATCCACTAATTACTGATGACTACCAAACACCTAAATGTTTGAGAATTAACTAATTTAGCCAAGTAAAAAAATTATTCTTAAACTGTGATGTCTGTCTCCCTTGCGGGCGACTGCAAGTATACTCGGGCGACTTGTCAAATACAAACATCACATAATGCAAATTCTAATTTTTTAGAAAAAAATTATTCAAATTCAGCTGTAAACCGCACAGCAACTGGCTTCTAGCAAGATATATACCATGGTCTAAGCAATTTAAACGCTTATTTGAATTGAAATGTAAACTGATTTCGCTGTAAAGTAATGACCGCTTAACATGCCGCACTCATAAGATAAGAATGAAGTAAGGAGAACGGGGTATGGCTGATCAAATAGCCAAATTAGAGTTACCAAATAACGACTCAATTGAATTACCAGTCAAACAAGGCACTGCTGGACATGATGTCATCGACATCAGCAAACTTGGCTCAAAAGGTTATTTCACCTTTGACCCAGGCTTTCTAGCTACTGCTTCTTGCGAGTCTGCCATTACATATATCGACGGTGCAAAAGGTATTCTTACTCATCGAGGTTACCCAATCTACGAGCTAGCTACGCAATCAAGCTACTTAGACGTGTGTTACCTACTGCTAGATGGCGAACTGCCAAATAAACAGCAGTCAGAAGAATTCGAATCAATGGTTAAAAACCACACCATGATCCACGATCAGTTAACTGCATTTTTCCGCGGTTTCCGTCGTGACGCGCATCCAATGGCGATGCTTTGTGGTGTTACCGGTGCCCTTTCAGCTTTCTATCAAGATTCCCTTGATGTTAATGATGAAAAACACCGCGAAATTGCGGCTTTCCGCCTAATTTCCAAAATGCCTACGTTAGCAGCTATGTGCTACAAGTATTCGGTTGGCCAACCGTTTATTTACCCACGTAATGACCTTAGCTATGCGGGCAATTTCCTGTCAATGATGTTTGCTGTTCCTTGCGAAGAGTACAAAGTTAATCCTGTTGTTGAAAAAGCAATGGATCGTATCTTTGTTCTTCATGCGGACCACGAGCAAAATGCATCAACGTCTACGGTTCGTTTAGCCGGTTCATCTGGCGCTAACCCATTCGCTTGTATCGCAGCTGGTATCGCTTCTCTTTGGGGCCCTGCTCACGGTGGTGCAAACGAAGCATGTTTAAACATGCTAGAAGAGATTGGTTCGGTAGATCGTATTCCTGAGTTTATCGATCGCGCTAAAGACAAAGAAGATCCATTCCGCTTAATGGGCTTTGGTCACCGCGTTTACAAGAACTTTGACCCACGAGCCAAGGTAATGCGTGAAACTTGTCACGAAGTACTCGAAGAGCTAAACATTCAAGATCCACTGCTAGACGTAGCGATGGAGCTTGAGCGTATCGCGCTTGAAGATGAGTATTTTGTATCGAAGAAGCTCTATCCAAACGTAGACTTTTACTCAGGCATTATCATGAAGGCTATCGGTATTCCTACGAGCATGTTCACCGTACTGTTTGCGCTTTCACGCACAGTTGGTTGGATTGCCCACTGGAAAGAAATGCTAGATCAGCCTGGCCATCGTATTAGCCGCCCTCGTCAGCTTTACACAGGTTCTGAAGACAGAGACTTTGTGGACTTAGACAAGCGATAAAAGGCTTAATGATATGAGTTGGCGCTATCGTGCGTGTAAATAATCTCAAATAAAAAAAGCGCCGTTAGGCGCTTTTTTATTTTCCCCTAAACCATCTACTTCAGTAGATGGTGATCATCATATAGGCTTTGCCTGTATTTCTGTTTACATGACATGTTAGGTTGAGCCTGCTATGTAAAGATATTTAAAGCACACAGCAAGCGCATCACCCTTAGTTTTATTAGTAGACTCAACGAAAAGCCCATGTTTTCAAAGGCTTTATACATCAGTACTAATAGATGTTTTTGAGAATACAAAGCTACCTTCTTCAAAAGGTGGATTATTTACTGTCTAACTTAAGGTATAAGCATCAGGAGATTCCAAGAAGCGTAGTTACTTTGGGCCCGCGTGGCTTATAACAGGCATTCACATTAAGGCTCACTGCAATCGTTACTAAAGCTCTGTCTCACTTCCTCATCCCTAACCTAGCCCCGCTTAAGCCTTACAATCCTAGCGTTCAACCAGCAAAGGAAGACGGCGCAATGAATAACAGCGACTAGGCACCCTGACCCAGCCAAGCATATTTACTAGGTAAATTTTTACTAAAACTTCCTACATTATCGCTATAAGTAAAATCTTTTAATTATAAAAATAACGCATAAAAAACCAAAAAGAGTGAATTTAACACGCAAAATCACATTCATCTGCGACACAAATTACTTAGCTTGCACTAGTTCAGTGCATGTTTACTTGAATATAATTCATCAACTGAAGCGCTATTGATTCGCTAAAACGAATCAAAAATCTTCTCTCCCTAACAATTCGATAAAAAACTTCGCTCCGTTCCACGCAAAAAGACCATTGAATATCTATTCATTTATCAAAAATGACTTACACTAACTCAAATTCAATCACAAATAATTGTTCTATCCCTGGGTAAATATCTCTAATTACTGACTGTAGCTCACACAAAGTCATGTTTTCTTGTAGTGCATGCTTTTCATTCAATTCATCGAAATTTATCGGTTTCACAGCCAATACTTTAATCTTGCCGATATAGGATTGATCTTCTAATGCGTAAACATCAACGATACTTGAAACACGATAGTGAGACTCTGAAAAATCACGTATGGTTATTGTCTTAGCACCGTTTTGGATATCGGTCATAAAACGTTTGAAGAAGGTTATTTTAGTGGGATGTGACACGGAAAATCCTATATTAAGCGCTGCTCAAATTGATAAGTTTACGCCTGAGCATACATGGGATGACACGCTATGTATGTGAGCCATAATCAAAGTTATAACTGAATGCAGCTTATGAATGATTGAAATTAATAGTTTTTGTTGATGACGAATAATGTTGGTTAGTTTATTGATTATCTAGTCGCATGCGTTATTGAGTACAGATCACTTTAAGCTTATCACTACCAGAAACTATGATTTGCCAATGTTCAAAGTACATGCTGTGGGTAATATAGCCACAATTCCCTACACCCTGAGACTTGCTATCTACAAACAGCACCTTGTAGGCAAGTACGCCATCAGCTTGGTTTACATCATAATAGATGCTATTGCTTTGCTCAGAGTCAATGACGCCAAAGTCAAGTCGGCTTGAAGGCAGTGTAACTACAGCATTCACTTGATGCTTTGACAGATTAATAACGGACACTTTTGGCGTAGCGCTAACTAGCAGTATGAATATACCGATTAGTATCAATAGGCTTACAAGCAACACTTTTTGCCACAATTTAAGCCGCTTCACCGCTACCTTCTTAGTTCTTTAACCGTCTGTCGCAATAACGATATCAGGTTCATCTTTAAACTGCTCTTTGATTTGCAATATATCTTCAATAGATTCGTTGAATAACCTAACAATATGCGGGTCAAAGTGCTTACCACTTTGTTCATTGATAAAGGCGATTGCATCTTCAGTTGCCCACGCCTTTTTATAAGGCCTATCAGCGGTGAGCGCATCGAAAACATCTGCAATGGCTACAATTCTACCAACCAACGGGATTTGCTCCCCTTTAAGCTGTTTTGGGTAACCGGTGCCATCCCACTTCTCGTGATGTGTTGCGACAATGACGGCTGCTAGCGCTAGTAATTCAGAACAAGCGCCGGACAGAATATCTAACCCGATATCCACATGCGCTTGCATGATTTTCCACTCTTCCGGGGTTAATTTTCCTGGCTTTAATAAAATATGATCGGGTATACCAATTTTACCGACATCGTGCATCGGCGCTGCAGTTAAAATCAATTGAGCTTGTTTTTGGCTGAAGCCTGCTTTTAAAGCAAGGGCATGTGAATAACGACTCATACGCTGCACGTGCATACCGGTTTCATTGTCTTTATATTCGGCAGCACGACCTAGACGCTTTACAACCTCTAGTTGAGTATGAGCTAGCTCTGACGTGCGCTTGTCTACTTCAAGCTCAAGCAATTGCTGCTGATAGTGCAGCGCCAAATGCGCTTTAATACGCTTAAGTGCAATATTCGCGCTAATAGGTTTGACTAGGTAATCAACGGCGCCAACTTCAAGCCCACGGCTTTCGTCACGCTCCTCGCCTAACGCTGTCACGAAAATCACCGGGATCTCAGCAGTTTGCTCGTGCTCTTTTAGCCGTTTGCACACACAATAGCCATCAATCCCTGGCATCATAATATCCAGCAAGATAAGATCAGGCTTTGCCCTGCGCGCTAGCTTCAAGGCCGCTTGACCATCGGTGGCTGCGATGACCTTATACTGGTGCTTTAAGATATTTCGTAATATATCGATATTTTCTGGCTGGTCATCAACGACCAAAATAGTATGTTTTGTTGGTACTGTTACATCACATGTCATGCTAGTTCACTCGTATTATCAATTGCGCCAAGCTCAAATAAAGCTTGTTCAAAATCATAACGCTCGCACAGTAACAACAGCTTTTGCCACCGCTCGATAGGCGCAACATTTTCAGATATTAATTGCTCTAGGAGCTCAATTGCTTCGGTATCATTATCTTGCAGCAACTGGCGTAAGCGCGTGAGTTGTATATCACTCACCCGTTTAGACTCAAATTTAGAACTGGCTTTCGCGTGCTTGTCACTTTGTAAAGGCAGGCATTTTTCAAGGGCGATATTTAACTGAAGCAGTTGTTTCTTGAAACGTTCTAATCTACTTATATCGAGCACTTGATTGTGAAGATCGATCTCTAGCTGCTGGCAGTCAGCAGATAATGTTTCTGCACCAACGTTAGCCAATAGCCCTTTTAAGCTATGCAATTCAAACCTGAGTTCGGCTGTGGGATAATCCTGATCTCTATCACTGTTAAGCCCTTTGATCCGACTCGGAAGTTGAGCTTTAAACTTACGAATAAGCTTTAGATATAGCTCCTGTTGCTCATTAAGCCTTTCTAATGCGTTATCTGTCTTTAAACCAATCTGGCCTAATGATGTCACCAATTTACTATTTTCATCGTCTTGGTTTGGGGATGTTATTAGGTTTGCTTGCGCAGCCTTAGCGAGCTCTATGGTGAAACTAAAGGTGCTGCCTAAACCAAAAGTTGAGCTTACGTGTAATTCGCTGCCCATCATACGCAAAATTTTATGACAAATTGACAACCCAAGACCGGTGCCACCATAGGCTCTGGTTGCTGAAGCATCGCCCTGTGTAAACGGAACAAACAGGTTTTCTACTACATCGGTACTCATGCCTATACCAGTATCTTTTACTTCAAACGTGACTAATATCGAGCTAGATGTTTCATCGATAAGGTTAATGTTTAGCTCTATTGAGCCTGCTTCAGTGAATTTGATGGCATTGCCAAGCAAGTTACTTAACACCTGATTGATCCTTAGCGCATCTCCTTGCAGTTTAAACGGCATATCAAATGGCGTGCTTACCGTAAACGACAAACCTTTTTCAGTTGCCTGGTTATAGCAAACACTCGACACGGTATTGATAACATTGTCATAGAGATAAAACGGAGTAGATTCTAATGTAAGCTGATTGGCTTCGATTTTTGAATAGTCAAGAATATCGTTAATAATGGCTAATAGCGTACTGGCTGACGAACTGATTTTCTCAACATATTTTTGATGCTCGCTGTCTTGTACACCTTGTTTGACCAAATGAGTGTAACCAATAATCGCATTCATCGGTGTGCGCAACTCATGACTCATATTAGCTAAAAACTCAGACTTAGCTTGGTTAGCTTTTTCTGCCTCGCTTTTAGCGAGATTAATTGCAGCCTCATAAGCTTTACGTTGCGAAACATCACGCACCGATGCAACAACGTGAACGCCATCCTTAGTATCAATTGGGCTTAAACTGATCTCAACATGCAGCTCTTTACCATGCTTGCCCACTGCAATGACTGAGCGACTTGCCGTGATCTCACGCGTTTGACCTTCAACCATAAAACTGCGTCGACTTTTACGGTGCTGCTGATGCAATGATGTAGGCACAAGCAACTCAATGGGTTCAAACAGCAATTCCTTTTCACCATAACCAAACAGTGCAACCGCGGCCTTATTTACTTGGATAATGATGCCGTGTTTGTTGGTAATAATCATGGCGTCAGGTGCCATGTTGAACATTTGATTGGCATAACTAAGCGCTGTTTCAGTTTCTTGTTTGGCTTTAACTTCAGAAGTTAACTCAGCAAATGAACACACCAACATCTTATTGCCGTTAAACTTGATCACATTTCGCTGATAGTTAAATACCTTTTCCGTACCATCAGTCAACGGCACGGTGGCAATAGAGTTTACGCTTTGCTCTGTCGCTAGCGCGACTTTATCTTCATTGTAAAGCCTTTGATAGTCAGCCATTTTTTGTAACCGCTCGACGAACTCGGGCGTATGAAGCTGACGTTTATTAAAACCAAAAACTGACGCAAACTCTTTATTACAGTCAATGTGTTTTAAGTCTTGATCAATAATGAGTACCGGGCTTGGCAGAGAGTCGACAACAGCCTCAAAATAAGCTCTTATGTTGGCAATATGCCTGCCCTTCAGCGCCGAGCGATATTGGAAGATGGCGATAATCAGCGAAGACAGCATAATGACCAGCGCGATAACCTCAGGTGCAACACTCTCTATCTCATCGATGAATGCTTGATTGGGCCACACCTTCACGACAAATTTGTCATCAAGAATATTCAGTCGGTGTTGCATAGGTTGATAGCGCTCACTTGATGAAAGCGCATGCTCTATGCTTTTTACCCCAGTCGCTTTCACCAAAATCGAAAAATCCCTGTCGCTCTGCTCGATTAAGTAATTGAGATCGGTGAGTGAATTAGACTCACCGATAATGGTTTGCAACATGATCTGAAGATCATATTCCAACACAATAAATCCGCGTATATCGCTAAGCGTATTAATCTGATAATTTTTTTGATAAATGCTTTTACGAATGGGGGCAAAAATCACACCTTGTATCGGCCCTTCGATGCCTCGCAACGATGCACTAAGTACTTGGTGGCCCACGTTATCGCTCATATATGCATTGTAAACGCCTCTGCGATAATCAGGATTACTCATAATATCTAATCCTAAGTCATTGCTATCTAGCACTTTGGGATATTGAAACAAGATGGGTAAATATTGCGGGTTGGTTGTTACTTGAGATTGGAGCCCACCATTAATTTGTGACAGTTCAATTGGGAAACCATATACCTGTCCCATACGCTGATTAAATTCTTCAACTTCCTCCACCACTGGTGCGTATAGAATCCGATTAATTGATTTGTACTTGTCAGTGGACATTTCCGACACGGTATGAAACACCGAGCCACTCTCAGCTTGGTTGTAATAAGCGATAATCCTGACATTGTTAAGCATCGAGGTGAGAAAAATATCAATCGTCGACTGAATTGTATTGACCTTAGCGATGGCAGTGTTGTGTAGTTTATTTTCGATTCTAAGAAACTGGTTATTGGTAAGGTAAATGTATAAAGATGTCGAGAATATCGCTCCAAACAACACAACTACGATGGGGATGAACTTGGCGTGGTGTTGCTCAGAAACGTTCTGATAGTAATATACATAGCTAAATAGCCCGACAGTGCCAATAGCGCCAACAGCTAGCGTATAACCACGTGAAATATAATTTGGGTTCGGTTCAGGGTGAGCAAGCGAAATCGCCTGCCACAAAATACATGAGATAAGTAAGTACAGTAATGATAACGGCAAGTGGTAACCACAGACCGTTTGCTGAGATTTATATAGTGACAGCAAGACCATTATACCCACTATGGCAAAACAAATACTGGTACTCAGCGCCATAGCGGTAACATCACGCCAACCATACGCAGTTTCAATACCAAATACATACCCAACGATCGCAACTATTGCGATGCCAACAACTACACAGGCTAACAAGCGATTAAGCTCGCCTAACCAACGATTTAAGTGATACCGAGTACAATAAATCAGCCCAACAAACATAAAACAAGCTGCAGTGTTTGGTGCCATGCGCCCTGGGTGGGTAACAAGATCGGTTTGAATGAAGTGACTGACGAAAAGCTCATCTAGATAGACGTCAATGTGTAGTAGGTAACCTAGTAGCGAAAAGCCGGCAATGAACAGCAGCACGTAACCTAAATACTTAACGTACTGAGTATATCCATAAGACCAAAGCAGTTGTGAACATGCGCAGGTAAAAAAGCACAAAGCTGTATTAAATTGCATCGGTGTTAACGACTCATCAAGCCTGATTAACGCCTCAAGTTGCATTATCCAACCTAACATCACAATGGCACTGATAAATGCCAAAGTGCACGCCAAAGCGTTAGAGACACATTTAACGCTGCTTAGTGCCATTAGCCCCCGATTGCGTAAATTATCAATCTACAATATTACAGCAACCTGCTTACTAAAATAACAAGCGTACGGTATAAAAACTCATATAAAACAATATGTAACACTTCACACATGTATCAATGTGTTACTAACAGGTTTGCGCTAACCACGTAAAAGGACTATAGCTAAGCGACTCACACTAAGGTTCTAAATTACAAGATGCTATGGAGGGATACTCACTCCCAAAGTGAAAAAGCAAAAAGCCCGCTCAACGTGAGTTAAGCGGGCTCTTTTAAATATGGCGGAGAGATAGGGATTTGAACCCTAGAGGGGCTACAAACCCCTGCCGGTTTTCAAGACCGGTGCATTCGACCACTCTGCCATCTCTCCGGACGCGGTGAATATTAGGGTAACAGGAATGCCATGTAAAGCGCTTTGTTGGTGAGTATCGACTGAGCGTTTTAAAAATCGACAAACTGATGAATTTATTAGCTAATACCGTTATTTTTAACCCACAATCGCTACACTATAGGTAAGTAAACTCTACGTTAAAGTCAAAGCCAGTAATGGTAGTTAGCTGAAATAATTCAAAAGCGCTGCGATAACAAATTATTGTCTTATAGATGCAAAAAGCCCGCTTAACTTACGTAAGCGGGCTTCTCTAAATATGGCGGAGAGATAGGGATTTGAACCCTAGAGGGCTACAAACCCCTGCCGGTTTTCAAGACCGGTGCATTCGACCACTCTGCCATCTCTCCGAACGCGGTGAATAATAGGTGAAGCGATTAAAACTGTAAAGCACTTTATTGATTCGATTCGACTAACTGACGCTAAATACAGCGTTATGCTTACAGTTCAAGCATATCGCGCTAACAATCAAAACGGATCAATAGTAAATCTAACCCTGCGATTTTGTTGGTACAGTATTTACACTACCACGAAAATATCAACGAGAGCATGCAGTTCATAATTCGCAAATTGTGCTTTGATGACACTCGCTATTTACTGCACTCCTCTGATCATAACACCGAGTTAGTGAAGAGATTGACACAGCTTTCATTGCTGCATCTATTTGGTTCTTGCCCCGCCTTTACAAAACGATTCAGCATATAAATACACAAAATATTAGCTGGACTCGGTTCAATAGATGCTCTTATAACGACACTACAGCAAGAAGCCCGCTTAACGTGCGTTAAGCGGGCTTCTTTAAATATGGCGGAGAGATAGGGATTTGAACCCTAGAGGGGCTACAAACCCCTGCCGGTTTTCAAGACCGGTGCATTCGACCACTCTGCCATCTCTCCGAACGCCGTGGATATTAGTTAAACCGCTTAGTTGTGTAAAGCATTATTTTTATACCAAAGGATCAAATGTTTGATTTACGCGCACTTAGCTGAGTTTTCGACCATATCATGTTTATTTTGACACGCTTTAGCCAAACCTTTACCTGTCATTCGCCAATAAATCGCAACGACGACCAAACAAGATGATCCAATGATCCCCACCCCATGGCGACCTCCCCATATAAAGCAAACGTAGCCATTAAGCTCGATGCGAAAAATGCACAGCTAACTTGGATAAAATTCTGTAACCCCGCAGCCTTGGTCGCATTACCTTTAAATGTCTGCAATGCCTGATTTACGGTAATTGGATAAATTGCGCCATTTGCCGCAGCTTGTAATGCAAACACTACCAATATTGGGTAAATAGAGGTCATCTCAAAAACAAGGGTAAACAGGCCAAGCAACACACTGGTGGTAAAGAACAACCCAAGTTCAAGCTTTAATGCAGTTTCGCTGCCCCATTTGTTAATGAGCAATTTTCCGCTGAAGCCACCGACAATAAACATGACCGTTTGCGGCACAAAACTCCAGGCTATCGCGCCTGCATCGTAGCCAAACTTATCCATGACGATCGGCCACAAGGTCAAATAGGAGAAAAATGATGCCGAGCACGCTGAAAAAATAAGTACGTTACCGAGATAAAAACGGTTAACTAACATGGCTGTAAAACTAATTTGGGTATTTGTCGCTTGCTGATTAGTACTTGTATTTATAGCAAGCTTATTTGGTCTGTCTTTATCTACAAAATAGACCGTCATCACCATAAGAATGATCGCTGTCACTGCCAGACAAACGAAGATACTTCTCCAGCCCCACGCTTCTAACACCAGCGCACCTAGTATCGGTGCTATTGCAGGCGATAGTGCGACTAAAGGCATTAAGTTTGACAACATTTTTTGTGATTCTATTGGGCTATGCTTTTCAATCACTAGCGCTTGCCAGATAACGCTAGCACTGCAAACACCTAAAGCCTGAAATACACGGCAGATATTAATCAATAACATGCTGTCTAGTATTGAAATCGCTAATGTCGACATCATAAATAAGCTTAGGCCAAACATTAGTGCTAAACGTTTACCATATTTCCTAACGATATCACCGTATAAGAGTTGGCCTATGGCTAAACCAGCTAAAAAAGTGGTGAGCGACATAGCAACTTCAGAAGCTGAAACACCTAAAGAGCTTTCAATTGATTTAAACGCAGGCAAGTACATATCGGTTGCGACAAAACTCAACATACTTAACATAACTAGATAGAGATAATAACCGTATTGACCTATAATTGAGTTAGTTTTAACGTGGTTAGTCATCTTGCTGCTCTCACTGTCTCTGAAACGGTCGCGCATTTTAACGGCATAGATTTCCCACGTGAAACGTTTTATTTTGCACACTGCTTTCAAAATTTATCACAGCAAGGCCATAGCAATGCTTTCAGAACAATCTCTCAATATGATCGATATCGTTGCCCGTTTAGGGAGCTTTACCGCTGCAGCTAATGAACTCAATAAAGTGCCATCAGCCGTTAGCTACGCCGTTAAACAAATTGAGTCGGACGTTGGCGTAACCTTGTTTGAACGTCATCATCGCAGTGTGTCGCTAACCGAACCGGGAAAGCACTTCCTACAACGCTCACGAGAGTTACTGAGAGAGATGAGCGCAATCAAACATGAAACGCAGCGTGTTGCCAACGGTTGGAAGCCTGAATTAGCCATCGCACTTGATAATATTGTTAGGGCCGATCGCATTAGTTCATTAATCAGCGACTTCTATCGCAAATTCGATGACATCGAACTGATAATTAGGATTGAGGTCTATAATGGCGTTTGGGAGTCATTAGCAACCGGACGCAGCGACGTCGCTATTGGTGCAACGTCAGCCATTCCTGTAGGTGGTACCTATCAATACCGTGACATGAAGGGCGTCGACTGGGCATTCGTTGTTAGTAAAAGTCACCCGTTGGCAAAAATCGATAGGCCATTAACCGATGATGAGCTGCGCCAATACCCTGCTATTTGCCTGGAAGACACATCACGTGAAATCCCTAAACGCACTACCTGGCTGCTAGATAATCAACGCAGACTTGTGGTACCAGATTGGATCCGTGCGATTAACTGTTTTGCATCAGGCTTGGGAGTTGGCTATGTCCCCTGTCACCTGGCAGAAACCTTTATAAGAAGCGGTTTATTGGTTAGAAAAACATTGGTAAACCCTAAGATCGCCAGCGCTTGTTGCCTTGCGTGGAATCCAGACAACATGTCTCCTGCATTAGAATGGGTATTAGATTATCTTGGTGATACAGAAAAACTCTATCAAGAATGGTTGTCATAAATTAATGTTGCGCTAACGGTAATCGATTTCGAATAGCCAAACTCGATAGAGCGTACCTAAACTTAACAAATCTTAATCTGAATTATTGCCGCTAAGCATCACAACTCACACTAGTTCGCTTTATCCTTCGCATCAGCTAGGTTAAGATATGGGTAATATTGGCTAAAATACACTTTAGCTTAATTAGAAATCACATAAATTTTAGTGACTTATACGGAGATAAACATGATCCAAAACTCGACGATTTCACCGACATTATCGACGGTTGAAGTTAACAAAATGCTTCGCAACACCTACATGTTGTTGTCTATGACGCTTGCGTTTGCAGCTGTCTGTGCTGGCATTGCAATGGCGCTGAAGATTTCTCCGCTAATGTCGCTTGGTCTATCAATTGGTGGTTTAGTGCTGCTGTTTGTGACTTTGCGTAAAGCAGATACAGCAGCAGGTTTGTTCTGGGTATTTGCCTTTACAGGTATGGAAGGCGCATCTCTTGGCTATATTCTTAACCACTACGTTGGCGTAGCAAATGGTCCTGGACTTATTATGCAAGCGCTAGCATTAACTTCGCTTATATTTGTGTCACTATCAGCCTATGCGTTAACCACTAAAAAAGATTTCTCTTTTATGGGTGGTTTCTTATTTGCTGGCCTTATCGTGATGATAGGTATGGCGATTATTAACATCTTCGTACAAAGCTCGTTGATGTTTATGATCATGAATGCAGGTATTGCGATGATCATGACTGGACTTATCCTTTACGATACAAGCCGAATTGTTAATGGTGGTGAAACCAACTATATCCGCGCGACCGTTTCACTATTCCTAAACTTCCTTAACCTATTTATCAGCATTTTGCATTTATTAGGTATGGGTAGCGACGATTAATCGTTTCTACGAAAAAAGTACGTTAAAATGGCTCACAATTGTGGGCCATTTTTATTTCTATGAGTCAATTTATCATCCAGGTTAACGGTAGCGTCTATGGTGATCAGGCAAGCTTTCATGCATTGCAGTTTTGCCAAGCTGTTATCGCCCAAGGCCATCAAATCAACCAAGTATTCTTTTATCAAGACGGGGTCAGTAACGCCAATGTGCTTGCCTGCCCACCTTCTGATGAGCCAAATCTCAATGCTTTATGGCGCGAGTTTGCTAAAGCTCAAAGCATTCCTTTGATTAATTGCGTTTCAGCTGCGCTTCGCCGCGGTATTACTTCAGAGCAAGATGCAAAAGAAAATGGTTTAGCTCAGCATAACTGCGACGAGCAATTTATGATGGGTGGTTTAGGTGAGTTAGTCACAGGTATAGAGAAAGCCGATCGTATGGTGAGCTTTTAATGAAAAAAATAGCCATAGTTTTTAGACGCAGCCCTTTTGGCAGCACAAGCTCCCGTGAAGGGCTAGATTTAGCGCTGTTAAGCGCAAGTTTTGAGCAACAAGTGACCGTTATTTTTGTCGCTGAAGGCTTACTCAATTTACTTAGCGACCAGCAACCTGAGTTGAGCGGTAGCAAGGATTATATTGCGACATTTAAAGCCATGCCCATTTATGACATTGAAACAATTTTAGTGTGCGAAACATCACTTACACAATTAAACCTAACTAGCGAAGCATTGCAAGTTGCACATCACGTCGCTTCAAATAAGCAAATCAGCCAAGCATTAACTGAATCAGATGAGGTACTCGTCTTTTGAATCTTCATCATATACAAACATCAGAACAAAACGATAATGCACTCACATTGTGCCTACGTTACCTTGGCGAGCAAGACGCTATCATCCTTTGCAGCGATGCTATCAATGCCCTGCTTGATCCCTCTTGGCAGCAAGCATTAGCCGGAACAAAGGTATTTATCCTTGAACAAGACATGCAATCAAGAGGCTTGGCAACGCACTTGGCCGCAGTGATTTCCGGTTTAGACATTGATGTGATAGATTACGCCACTTTTGTTAGTTTAAGTTTGCAATACGCTAAGGTCATCACATGGTAAATTCTTTTGAATTCAATGGAAAACAGATTGAAACCGACCATCAAGGTTATCTAGTTAATCTAAGTGACTGGTCTGAAGATATGGCGCAAACCATTGCTACCAGTGAAGATATTGTACTAACTGACAATCATTGGGAAGTGATCCACTTTGTACGTGAGTTTTACCTCGAGTTTAATACCAGTCCCGCGATCCGCGTGTTGGTAAAAGCAATTGGGCAAACGCTTGGTGCAGAGAAAGGTAATTCAAAGTACCTATATACCCTATTCCCGGTTGGCCCCGCCAAACAAGCAACTAAAATCGCAGGTCTACCTAAGCCTGCAAAGTGCATTTAACTCAAAATTACCTAGCCTGCTAGCGACATGTCATTCGCATGAATCTAGCAATATTTAGACAATAAAAAACCTATGCCGAGGCATAGGTTTTTTTGTTTTCTGCTGTTCGCAAAGTTAGCCAATCACTTCTAACCCGCCCATGTATGGACGCAGTGCTGCAGGGACTGTAATAGTGCCATCGGCATTTTGGTAATTCTCGAGAATTGCCACTAATGTACGGCCAACCGCTAAACCAGAACCATTAAGCGTATGAACCAGTGCTGGCTTGTTATCTGCTTTATTACGGAAACGCGCTTGCATACGACGCGCTTGGAAATCTTTCATGTTTGAACAAGAAGAGATCTCGCGGTAAGTGTTCTGTGCAGGCAACCAAACCTCAATATCAAACGTCTTGGCTGCGCCAAAACCCATGTCACCTGTACAAAGCACAACTGTGCGATACGGCAGCTCCAATGCTTGTAGCACTTTTTCAGCATGCCCTGTTAGCTCTTCTAGTGCTTGCATTGATTGCTCTGGGTGAACAATTTGCACTAACTCTACTTTATCAAACTGATGCTGACGGATAAGACCACGGGTATCACGACCGTATGAGCCTGCTTCACTACGGAAACATGCTGTTAATGCTGTCATCTTAATTGGCAGCTCAGTTTCATCAATAATTGTATCGCGAACCAGGTTAGTTAGTGGTACTTCAGCTGTTGGAATAAGCGATAAGCTTTGCGCTTCTTCAGTCGCCGGTTTAGTGTGGAATAAATCTTCACCAAACTTTGGCAATTGACCTGTACCTAATAGGCTATCTTCGTTAACCATTAATGGCACATAAGCTTCAGTGTAACCATGCTCCTGAGTGTGCATGTCTAACATGAACTGGCCTAGTGCGCGGTTTAGGCGTGCGATTTGCCCCTTCATCACAATAAAACGCGAGCCAGTAATCTTAACCGCATTTTTAAAGTCTAAGCCATCAACACCTTCACCAATGTCTAAATGATCTTTTACTTCAAAATCAAATGTTTTTGGCGTGCCCCAGGTGCGGATTTCAACGTTATCGTCTTCATCATTACCATGAGGTACCGCTTCATCTGGCAGGTTTGGCACGCTCATCGCTATATTATTGATTTCAGTCAACAGCTCTGCAAGCTCAGCTTTTTTAGCATCAAGCTTGGCACCTAAATCACCCACTTGTGCCTTAATTGGCTCGATATCTTCACCACGTTGCTTGGCTTGACCAATCGATTTGGAAATTGCATTGCGTGATGCTTGTAGTTCTTCGGTTTCAACCTGCAATGACTTACGCTTTTCTTCAAGCTTAGTCATGTTATCAACATCTAAAATAAAGCCACGAGTTGCTAGGCGCTCGGCAGTGACTTCGAGTTCATTACGCAAATATTTTGGATCAAGCATGTTGTCAGTTCTTTTTAGTTAAACGCGCGATAAGATTAATTGTTGCCCTAGGTACACCATGAATAAACACAAAGTAACGTTAAGCAACACATTGAGAAATCCTTTCAACCAATATCCTTCTTGAATTAATAACAAGGTTTCGTTGGAGAAAGTAGAAAATGTTGTTAGAGCACCAAGCATACCAACGCCGATGAGGGCTTTAAGCTCTGGGCTAACATGGCTAATTTGTCCGAGTGCATAAACAACACCCATTAAAAACGAGCCGATAATATTGACCAACAGTGTACCAAAAGGAAAACTCGTGCCAAACACTTGCAGCATAAATAATGAGAACAAATAGCGCAAAACTGCACCAATCGATCCACCTAAAGCAACAAACAACACATTAGTCATAGCGTTTTAGCTCACTGAGTTGATCAAGCTGCTCTAAATGAGCAAGTTTATCTTGAATTCGCTTTTCAAAACCTCGGTTAGTCGGATGATAAAAGCGACTGTCTTTTAACGACTCTGGGAAGTAGTTTTCACCTGCGGCAAATGCCCCTACTTCATCATGGGCATAGCGATATTCTTGCCCGTAACCTAAGTCTTTCATTAAGTTAGTTGGTGCGTTACGTAGATGGTGTGGTACAGCTTCATTACCTGTTTCACGCGCCAAAGCTCTAGCCTGTTTAAATGCAGTATAAACGGCATTACTTTTGGGCGCACTGGCTAAATACACCACTGCCTGAGCAATTGCCCGCTCGCCTTCTGCCGGCCCTACGCGGTGGTAACAATCCCAGGCGTTTAGTGCCACGTTCATGGCTTGAGGATCGGCATTGCCGATGTCTTCAGATGCGATGGCGAGTAACCTTCGAGCAACATATAAAGCATCGCCGCCACCTTCTAAAATGCGGCAAAACCAATACAAAGCAGCATCTGGCGAACTGCCGCGCACGGACTTATGCACAGCAGAAATTAAATCGTAAAACTGATCGCCATTTTTGTCATAGCCAGCGGTTTGATGACCGGCTACCTGACTGAGCATTTCTGAGGTAAACGCATCGCCATCGTTTACAAGGTCACTCATCAACTCAATCAAGTTCAACGATTTACGAGCATCACCGGCACTTATCCTCGCAAGTTGATTTGCGACGTCTTTTGGCAGTGACAAGTTACGTGCACCTAAACCTCGCTCATTATCAGTTAGTGCCTGATTGACGACTTGCTGAATTTCATCGTCGTTAAGCTTATGAATAAGGTAGACCCTGGCTCGTGACATAAGTGCATTGTTTAGCTCAAACGACGGGTTCTCAGTGGTGGCGCCAACAAAAATTACCGTGCCATCTTCAATAAACGGCAAAAAGGCATCTTGCTGACTTTTATTGAATCTATGTACCTCATCAACAAACAATAAAGTGCGTTGACCACGGCTTTGGGCAATGGCTTTTGCCTGCTCAATAGCCGCGCGGATTTCTTTAACGCCAGAAGTGACCGCTGAAATGCGCTCTACATGAGCATTGGCATAATGGGCTACAAGCTCAGCGAGTGTTGTCTTCCCCGTACCAGGTGGTCCCCAAAGCAGCATGGAGTGGGCGCGATTATTCAAAAGCGCCTGGCGTAGTGGCTTCCCCTCGCCAAGTAAATGCCCTTGACCAATGTACTCGTCAATCACCCGTGGGCGCATACGCGCAGCAAGGGGACGAAAGTCTGGGGCAAAATCAAAATCCAAGTTAGCCACTAGGAAACCCTATTGAGCTTGCTTTAAGCGTTGATCGTCAATGTCGACATTATCAGGAATAACGAACTCAAATAACTGTTGCTCATCATCAGCCACAGCGCGTTGCTCAGACAGGCTGAACTGACTTAAATTGCCCTGATTATCCAGCAAACTGAACGCAGTAAGCGTGCTGTCGTCAAAACACACGTTCACATCAACTACGTTTGACTGCTCTGTGACTGGCTTAATTTGGTAACAGTTATTAGCGGTAGCATCATTCTTTAAGACACGATATTGGGCCCAAGTTTCATCGTCGCGATGAACCAATAGCGCCATAGGTGATGCTTCAATTGCCTGGCTTATATCCATCACAGTAACTTCTTCTGCAAACGGATTATATACCCATAAATTAGTGCCATCGGCTACAATCATCGACTCATCAGGCTCAGTTAAGTGCCAATAGAACTTATTCGGATACGCCAGTGCAAACACACCGCTGCCGGATTGAATTTGCTTGTCATTGATATCTGTTACTTTCTGGGCAAAGCCAGCATGCAAGTTATCGATACCTTCAAGCTTGCCTCTTAACTCTTGCGCATCGTCAGCAAAAACTTGGGGAGTGGTAAAGGCCCCTAACATAACTAACAGTGCCGACTTTTGCTTAAATAGGTTTTTCATATACATCCTAAATTAATTCTTTGGTGGCGGTGGCGCTAACACCTCGCGATTACCATTATGCCCCTGCGCGCTCACAATACCTTGTGCTTCCATCGACTCAATAATGCGCGCGGCGCGGTTGTAACCAATTTTAAATTTACGTTGTACGCTAGAAATAGAGCCTCTGCGCGTTTCCGTGACAAAGGCAACGGCTTCATCATATAGCGCATCTAATTCATCTTCTGATTCTGAGGTTTCACCAGGCAGTAGTACCTGCTCGCCCTCACTAACGCCATTTAAAATCTCATCGATATATTGTGGTTTACCTCTAGCATGCCAATCGGCAACCACTTTATGTACTTCGTGATCGTCAATAAAGGCGCCATGTACACGGCTTGGCACACTAACACCAGCAGGTAAATACAGCATATCTCCCATACCCAATAAGGTTTCAGCACCTTGTTGGTCAAGAATGGTTCGCGAGTCAATTCGCGAAGACACCTGAAACGCAATACGAGTTGGGATGTTTGCTTTAATTAAGCCAGTAATCACATCAACCGACGGGCGCTGAGTTGCAAGAATAAGGTGAATACCTGCGGCGCGCGCTTTTTGTGCGATGCGGGCAATAAGCTCTTCGACTTTCTTACCGACAATCATGATCATGTCGGCAAATTCATCAACCACTACCACAATTGACGGTAGCTTCTCTAACGGCGGCGCTTCATCAAGCATACTCTCGTTAGCGTTCCACAGCGGATCTGGAATATATTCGCCCTGCTCTGCGGCAGTTTTAATTTTTTGGTTGTAGCCCTTAAGGTTACGAACGCCCAATGCCGACATCAGTTTGTAGCGACGCTCCATCTCGCCAACACACCAACGCAGTGCATTGGCCGCCTCTTTCATGTCGGTAACAACTTCACATAATAAGTGCGGGATCCCTTCATACACTGATAGCTCAAGCATTTTAGGGTCAATCATAATGAAGCGTACATCATCAGGCCCTGATTTATAGAGCAGACTGGTGATCATCACGTTTACACCAACCGACTTACCTGAGCCTGTTGTACCTGCTACAAGTAAGTGCGGCATTTTACCTAAATCAACGACAACGGGCTCGCCCGAGATATCTTGACCAAGTACCATAGACAACTTCGACTGACTTTTTTCAAACGCTTCGCAATCAAGTACATCACGCATGAATACGGTTTCACGGAACTTGTTAGGAAGCTCTAAACCGACATAGGCTTTACCCGGAATAACCTCAACTACACGCACGTTTTCGGACAACAATGAACGAGCCAAGTCTTTAGATAAATTAGTAATCTTAGACGCCTTTACACCCGGTGCTAATTCCAGCTCAAATCGGGTAATGACTGGGCCAGGGAAAACACCAACTACATTAGCTTTAATATTAAAGTCAGCTAACTTGGCCTCTACCAGTCGGGCTACCTGCTCTAACTCTTCTTCACTAATCGGGTTGGTTTTTCTATCAGGTACATCAAGCAGTGAAATACTTGGTAACGGGTCTACAGGGCGCGCTAACTGCTGAGTATCTTTGCCTGGAATAACCACGATACCGTCAACAATTTTGGCGTCTTTCTCTGGTGCGCGCTGGGCAACTAACTTACCAGCCTCTTGTATTACATCGGCAGCTTGCTCCAGGCTAGACTCATCTAACTCTGTTTGCTCGTCGACGTCGGAAATCGCCTCATCATGACTTATATTTGCAACGGCTGCATCTTTATCACTTTGATACTGTGATTCGCTCCCAGCGTTATCTTCCGCGTGGTCCCAAATCGATAAGCTCGGTTCTTGACGAGCATCATGATCATCAAGCGCAGTAAATGTCGGCTCATTAATGTCGTTTTCGAGCTCGAGGGTTTGATCTTCATCATCTTGTGGTGTTTCAACACTGTCGCTTTGCTCATATGCATTCGCATCACTGTGTTTTTTACTGCCAAAGAACTGCTTGAATGACGCCATTCTTGACTGAGTCTTTTCTTCAATTTGTTGGCGGCTTTCGTTATTGGACTCTGTTTGCGGCTCATCAAATGGCAGTGACAAATCAGCCTTGTCTGATTCTGAGTTGCTAGCATGCTCAGCTTGCTTTTGTTTGAACTTATCGGCCACTGACATGAACCCACGTGTATCTTCCGTTTCTTCTCGTCCTTTAAAATGTTGAGGCAAGGCCAAAATTTGTTTAGCAAGCCAAATGGTAGCAAAGCCGGTAAGCTCAATAATCGTTAACCAGGAAATGCCAGTTGCTAATGTGAAACCTGCACCGATAAAGCACAGCAACAGCAAAGTTGTGCCTAGGGTATTAAAGTATGGCTGCATTGCTTGGCCAATGACGTCGCCTGCAACACCACCAGCTGAGAACACGTAAATGTTTTCACCATTCATGCTCGCAAGTGCAGCAAGCGCAAGGATCATCAAAAGAAAACCAATAATACGTAGGCCAACCGAGAAGTAATCAATCTCTAGCAGTTTATGGGCGCGATTAAAGATAAACCAACCTGTTGAGGCGATGATGACTGGGATCAGATAAGCGATAAACCCGAAGAAGTAAAACAGCACATCGGCAACCCATGCACCAACGGCACCGGTCCAATTGTGAATTTCACCTTGAAAGTGTGACTGACTCCAGCCTGGATCATTTGGATTGAAACTACTTAACGCTAGCAGTACATAAGTGGCAAGCATGCAGCAAATAATGAGGCCACCTTCGAGGAGTCGCTGCAAACCGGATAAAGTCTTAAGGTTGTTTCCCTGAGTCAAACTACTATTTCCATAAACCAAAAAAAATAACATATCAGAATAACACTGATTTTGCAGTGATTATCCTAGTGCTACGCGGTTTGTTCAAGGGAAACTAAAGCGGGATTAATTGAATTAAGTAACAATTTGAGATAACTGTTCAAAATAGCACCACTGGAAAAAAATAAAGGGCCGTAGCCCTTTATTTATCACTCCAATTCATTGTACTTTGCGACTAGTACTATAGCGACGATTTGCTTTAAATAACGACTCTCTTATTTTCTAAGAGACTCGCATCCAGCATTAAGCCTCAGTTAAATTGTGCAAAGCGACTTTATTCGTTTGCTTTACTTCTTCCATAACCACATAAGTACGGGTATCAGATACTGAAGGAAGTTTAAGTAGTGTTTCACCTAAAAGGCGGCGGTATGCCGACATATCAGAAACTCGGGTTTTTAGTAAATAATCAAAGTCGCCAGAAACTAAATGACACTCTTGAATATCGTCTAACAATTGCACTGCACGATTAAATTTGTCGAAAATATCTGGTGTATCACGATTTAACGTAATTTCAACAAAAACTAATAGTGATGCTCCCAAGTAATGAGGGTTAACTAATGCTGTATAGCCATTAATAAAACCTTGCTTTTCTAATCGCTTTACCCTTTCTAAACAAGGGGTTGGGCTTAAACCTACACGCTTTGAAAGCTCGACGTTTGAGATGCGACCGTCAGCCTGAAGTTCATTAAGGATATTGCGATCAATTCGATCCAAATCTTTAATAGAATTACTCTTATTGCTTGCCATATTTTTAACCACGTTTTATCAATAAAACAACATTTTTATCTAGTTATTATTTATCTTCAGCAGCATAAACTGCTGAAGCGGTACTATACTAGAGTTCCCTTGAATAAGCACGTTCAAGGCCACAGATTACAACAACAATACAGCTCACTTATACCTAGCCAAGTGAGCGTTTTAGTTTTTATTGAGGCTCAAAATGATTATTGGTGTACCTACAGAAATTAAAAATCACGAATACCGCGTTGGTATGGTTCCTTCAAGCGTTCGTGAGTTAACCAATCATGGTCACGAAGTATTTGTTCAGTCAGACGCTGGTATGGGTATTGGTTTTACTAACCAAGACTACATCAATGCAGGTGCGTCGATTCTTGATACTGCTGAAGAAGTTTTTGCCAAAGCAGAGATGATCGTTAAAGTTAAAGAGCCGCAAGCCGTTGAGCGTGCTATGTTACGCCACGACCAAATCCTGTTTACTTACTTACATTTAGCACCAGATCTACCGCAAACTGAAGACCTAATTAACAGTGGCGCGGTATGTATTGCATATGAAACTGTAACCGACGATAAAGGCGGTTTACCACTATTGGCACCTATGTCTGAAGTTGCAGGTCGTATGTCTATCCAGGCTGGTGCTCGCGCACTAGAGAAATCTCTACAAGGCCGCGGTATGCTACTTGGCGGTGTTCCAGGTGTTGAACCAGCTAAAGTTGTTATTATTGGCGGTGGTATGGTGGGTTCAAACGCCGCACAAATGGCTGTAGGTATGGGCGCTGACGTCGTTATCCTAGACCGTAGCATTGATGTATTACGCCGCTTAAACGTGCAGTTTGGTTCTTCAGTAAAAGCGATCTACTCTACGGCTGATGCGATTGAGCGTCACGTACTAGAAGCAGACCTAGTTATTGGCGGTGTGTTAGTACCAGGTGCGGCAGCGCCAAAACTTGTGACTAAAGAGCACATCAAGCGCATGAAGCCTGGCAGCGCGATTGTTGACGTAGCAATTGACCAAGGTGGTTGTGTTGAAACCTCTTATGCTACTACACACCAAGAGCCAACTTACATCGTAGATGACGTAGTACATTACTGCGTTGCTAACATGCCAGGTGCAGTTGCTCGTACTTCTACTTTCGCACTAAATAACGCGACTCTGCCTTACATCATCAAGCTTGCTAACCAAGGTTACAAGCAAGCTCTTAACCAAGACAAGCACTTGCTAAACGGCCTAAACGTAATGCACGGCAAATTGGTTTGTAAGGAAGTTGCAGACGCTCTTAACCTTGAATACACTGAAGCAAATGCGTTATTAAACTAATAACATAAACTAAGTTTCCATATAAAAAGCCGCTAAAATAGCGGCTTTTTTACGCTTGTAACCAAAATTTTTTCGAGTATTAAGATAAGTGTCGATGAAATAATAAGCGAAAAACCTCAAAAAGACGAAATTATTTATCAATACGATATGCTGTTATGAAAATTCTGCACAGGATTTTGTACTTTCTAGGATCTGGCTTGTTTAGTTAAATTAAACGTCATCAGCTTAACAAATCCATTACACCAAGGTTAATGCTCAGCATGTATCAGGCGCTTAATAATTAGCGTAAAGCGTGGGCTAAAGTCTGATAAACAAGGCTCAATTTAAGTACAAAAAATGTACATTTATTGCTTTTTCAGTAACTCGGTAAATTCTGTAAATGCCATAGGTTTATAAAAATAGTATCCTTGCGCTGCCATCACATCAAACTGATTAATAAAATCCAACTCAGTTCGGGTTTCAATTCCCTCTACCACAACCTGTAACCCTAATGACAAACTTAAGTTAATGATCGCGGTTACCAAGGCTTGATGTTTATCGTCATCTGAGAGCTTTTGGATAAACGACTTATCAATTTTGATCTGATCTGCGGGGAAATTAACCAGGTATGCCAATGAAGAGTAACCTGTACCAAAGTCATCTATCGCAATTTTAAGACCTTTATCTTGCAACGATTTTAACAGCCCATGAATGTCATTCTGCTGCTTCATCATCAAAGATTCGGTGATCTCAAGAGTGATTAAAGGGCTAAACTGGGCAAGCATATTAATATCTTCAAGTTTAGCGTCAAAGAAATCAATGAACCTTTGCTGTAACTCCGACGACCAAAACTCCAGTGGTGATACATTGATTGACAGAGGCACTGCGAAATCAAGTTTATGTAATTCAACAGCATAGTTTAACGCCGTACTTCGAACCCACTCACCGATAGGCACAATAAGGTTAGTTTGTTCGGCAATTGGGATAAACTCATCTGGCGAAATAAACTGACCATCATGGCGCCAACGCAATAACACTTCAGCCTTAATTATCTTGCCCGACAAAGGCGACACCATAGGCTGAACATAAAGTTCGAATTCATTGTTGCTGATGGCATTTTTAAGGTGTTGAGTCAGGTAGGCTGTTCTTGTTGCTTGCTGTTGCAATGATTGATTAAAGAAACAATAGCCATTACGCCCCTGGCGCTTTGCGCTGAACATGGCTTGACTGGCATATTTAAGAACAAAATCTAGGTTATCAGCATCTTGTGGAAAACGCGCAATACCTATACTTACCGACATTAGCAAAGTTTGATCGGAGATAATAATCGGGTTTGTCAGAGCTTGATTAAGGTTAGCGGCAAGCGTGGTTAACTTGTCTTGATCTTGCTCGTTAGGTAATAGCAGCGCAAATTCGTCTGCACCGACCCGTGATAACACTGCATTGGTAGGGATATATCTGCCAATACGTGAAGCTATTTTTTGTAATAGCCTGTCGCCATTATCATGACCTAAGGTATCGTTAATTTGTTTAAAGTGGTCAACATCCATCATTAACAAGCTAAAACTTACATCACTATACTGATGGTGCGCACTAATTAACTTGTCGATGTTATCGATTAAACCATTGCGATTAACTAACCCGGTTAAAGGGTCGTGGAACTTTTGGTATTGAATTAACTGATCGGCCTGCTTGCGAGCACTAATATCGCTGATCAGCCAAGCAAAGCAATTCGTCTGTGTAAATGAATCGCGAATAACAGCGACAGTGAGATCTAATTCTAACTGCTGTCCAGCTTTATTAACCCCGAGTAGCTCGCCCTGCCACGCATGTCCTCGTGCAAGATGTTCAAACAGTTGCTCGCGAACATCGCTAGCTGATGGTCGCAAAAACGCGCGCATATCGAACTCGCCAGAACAGGGCTCGCCATCGTTGACGAGTTGGTTGAAAACGGGGTTAAAGTTGAGGACACTGCCGTCTTCATTGGTAATAAGCAGTGCTACAGGCAAATGATCAAAAATTTTGCTACTCAAACGCTCGACGTACATCGCCCTACTGCGTTCAATCGCTAAACTCGCGAGCTTTGCAGCCTCCTGTATAAGCAACAAATCAAGGTCAGTGGGAGACTTGATCGTGTCGTAATACATGGCAAAGGTACCAATAACCTCACCTTTACTGTCACATATTGGTTCAGACCAACAA
This sequence comes from Shewanella maritima, assembly GCF_004295345.1. Taxonomy (NCBI): domain Bacteria; kingdom Pseudomonadati; phylum Pseudomonadota; class Gammaproteobacteria; order Alteromonadales; family Shewanellaceae; genus Shewanella; species Shewanella maritima. Next base: position 191,842 of record NZ_CP036200.1, read on the forward strand.
GCTTTTAAACCTGCTTTTAGTGGCAGCGCTTTGTAAGGTTGCCAGTTTGGGTGAGTCTCTATATCTTCAACAATGACCCGCCGACAAAGATAAGCGGCAGCACCACAAGACCCCACTTCTGGCCCAATTTCAACACCATGAATCGCATCGTTATAATCGCTGGGTAAACTTGGAGCAGCCCCAGTTAGGAGTCTTTGGCCATCATCGCTTAGTAATAGCACAGAAGCTTTGGTGCCCAGTTTTTGTGCTTCAATCGAAAGTACTAAAGAATGTAGGATTTCTCTTAGCGGCAAACCTTCTAGCACCATATTAAGCACGGCGCTATAACGCTCAATGGTAGAGTCCCTAAAGTCCTTTTCAGATCCCGTCGTCAAATAACGATGTGCGGAATTTCCTGAATCGATCATAAAGCAAAAAGTCCAATTAGCGGTTGATGTACGACTTATTATTCACATTATGCGTAAATGGGTTGTTTCGCAACTTTAGTTAGACAATTTTGTGCTAGAGGACTGTAAATATATAAGTTTCCACGTTTTAATACTCACTGAGAGATGTGCGAATAATCAGCGATTACTGCAAAGTTTTAAATTGTTGATGTTTGATAATTCTCGCTAGCAAACGACAAAAAACCTAATCTTCAATAAAAAAACGACTCACTAGGAGTCGCATTTTTAATCGTTGTACCAAGACAAGGTTATTCTGTAATTCGTCTCATCCTTGCAAGATAAAATCCATCAAACCCTTTATCAGCAACATAGATGTGCTCTTCATCAATAAACTCAAAGTGTGGGTTTTCAGCAAGGAATGCTTGTACCTGCAAACTGTTTTCTTCAGGCATGATAGAGCATGTCGCGTAAATCAACATGCCATCAACTTTTACCATACGGCTGTAACTTTGCAGAATTTGCTTTTGTAAGTCTACAAGCACAGGCAAACGCTCTGGCGTATCGCGCCATTTTGCATCTGGGTTGCGCTTCAATACACCAAGGCCTGAACAAGGCACGTCAAGTAATACTCTGTCAGCAGATAGTTTTAAACGCTTAATGGTCTTAGAACTCGCGATAATGCGGGTTTCGACATTGTGCGCACCAGCACGTTTAGCGCGTGTTTTTAGGTTATCTAGTTTCCACTGTTCTACATCCATTGCAAGCAAGCGTCCCTTGCCTTGCATCTGCGCAGCAATATGCAGAGTTTTACCGCCAGCACCTGCACAAGCGTCAACAACGCGCATACCAGGTTTTGCATTAACCGCATCAGCGACCATTTGCGATCCCGCATCTTGTTGTTCAAACCAGCCTTCTTTGAAGCAATTGCTTCTAAACAAAGCTGAATTTGACGTCACCTCAAGCGCGCTATCAACCCCTGCAACTTCTGTTGTTTCGATGCCCTCTTTTGCTAAACGTGTTTTGAGTTCTGCGCGAGTACATTTAAGCGGGTTAACGCGAATATATCGTTTAGGTGCTTTAGCAAGTGCTGCTCGTTCATCGCTCCATTTATCTTTAAGCTGCGCTTGCCCTAGTTCATCAAGCCACTCAGGGCAGCCATCCCAAAGTGCAGGCAGTTGTTTGGCATCGGCAATGAGTTTATCGACTTGTTTAGCATCAATTTGTAATGAGTACTGCATTTTCGGCAAATCTAAGCCATGGAAGTAATGCCAGGCATTGAGTACTTTTGAGCCTTCACGCTCAAAATTATCAATACTGACTTGCGCTACGAAGCAATACAGGTTTAAACGGCGTAGCATGTCGCCAACTACCAGCGTAATACGTCCTTGCTCATCAGGCGCCAACTTTAAACCAGAGAAATTGTGGGAATAGGCTCTATCTAATGGTTTGCCTTGGTTAAGTACCATAGTAAGCACATTTAACACAAGTTCTGATGAACTGCCTGATAAGGGATACGTAAGCATGAGCGTCTCTTTGGCGATGCGTTTAACTAAATAAAGTTAACGCAACTTTTGGAAATGAAATATTAAGCCGCAGATCATAGGTATTAATGCTGTCATTAGCAATATTGCAGGCAATAAAAAAGCGGTCAAATGACCGCTTTCATAAGTAACTTAGAGCTCAGGCTACATTTTCGAACCTTTAAGGCCAAAGAACAAAATAAAGCCATAACAAATAACAGGTAAAAAGAATGAAGCTTGCAGCCCCATAGTGTCAGCAAGCATACCTTGAAGTAACGGTAAAATTGCACCACCAACAATCGCAAGGCATAAGAAACCACTACCTTGTGAGGTATGTGGGCCTAAATCACGTAGCGATAAACTAAAGATAGTTGGGAACATAATTGAGTTAAACAGCCCCACCAGTAATATCGCCCACATAGCAATATGACCGCTAGTTAGCATAGCAACAACAACCAAAGTTGCCGCCATGAATGCATTAAAGCCAAGTACCTTACCCGCTTCAATTTTTTGCATTACCGCAGAGCCGATGAAACGCCCTACCATAGCGCCGCCCCAATAATAGGTAATGTATTTAGCCGCTTCGGCCTCTTCCATCGCAGCGATATGTGACTCTGCTAAAAAGTTAACCAAGAAACTACCAATTGATACTTCAGCGCCAACATAGACAAAGATACCTACCGCGCCTAACACTAAGTGCTTCGACTGCAGTGCCGACGTTTTGCCGTTGTGCTCAACCACTTCACCGTCAGCATTATCAGTATGTTCAGTAATCGTAGGCAGTTTAAGCAATGAGAAAACAACCGCTAACACCGCTAGTGTGCCAGCCAACAGCAAATAAGGAAGTTTAACCACACCTGCATCAGGCTCAGAACCAACAGCTCCGCTTGCAACAGACAGGATTAATACCGCACCAAAATACGGCGCAACTGTTGTACCTAACGCGTTAAATGCTTGGGTCAGGTTTAGTCGACTAGAGGCGGTTTCGACACTACCTAATGCATTCACATAAGGGTTGGCAGCCACTTGCAAGATGGTGATACCTGAAGCCAGTACAAACAACGCACCTAGGAATATAGCGTAAACTTCCAGCTCTGCTGCAGGATAAAATATCAAGCATCCCAGGGCGGCAATACTCAGGCCCGTCACAATGCCTTTTTGGTAGCCTAGCTTTTTAACCAACGCTCCAGCAGGTAGCGACACCAAAAAATAAGCACCAAAGAAGCAAAACTGGATCAGCATTGCCTCGGTATAACTCAGTGAGAATACCGCTTTTAAGTGTGGAATAAGGATGTCGTTCAAGCAGGTAATAAACCCCCACATAAAGAACAACGACGTGAGTGAAACTAATGCAAAGCGATACTGCCCATCTGCGCCTTGAGAATATGAAGCTGAGCTTCCTTGTGCTGTTGAGGCCATAAGTTAATCTCTTATTATTATGAATAACAAAAAAGCCGATATAGTAATTATATCGGCTTTTACAATTATTTTAGCTGTGCAAATACACTGCCGTATGCTGGCAAGCTGATTTCGACGCCATCTTGCGTTTCGCTCAGCTCACCGCTTAACAAGCCATGGCTCGTTAGTAGCTCTGACGGATTTATACCTGTCAATGTCAAACTTTGACTACTAGCAGATAAGTTAAACGCTACCAGTAATTGCTGTTCGTTATGAGTACGAGTAAATGCAAGTACAGATTCAGGCGCGTCTATAAATTTAATCTCACCATCAATCAACGCGATTTGTTGTTTACGCCAAGCTAAGAAACGCTTGTATGCAGACAAAACAGAGTTAGCGTCGTCAACTTGAGTATCAACCGCTTTATCTAGATGTGCCTGCGGGATCGGTAACCAAGGTTTACCTTGGCTAAAGCCACCTTGAGTCGCTTGCTTGCTCCACGGCATTGGCGTACGGCAACCATCACGGCCTTTAAATTGTGGCCAGAAGGTAATACCGAACGGATCTTGCAACTGATCAAATTCGATCGGAGCTTCTGTTAAACCTAACTCTTCACCTTGATAACTGCAAACACTGCCACGTAGCGAAAATAACAGTGCATTAAGCATCTTAATAAAGTCTTTATTATCAGAGCCTTTCGCCCAACGAGTCGCAACACGCTCTACATCATGGTTACCAATAGCCCAACAAGGCCAACCATCACCAATACTTGCCTCTAATTCTTCAACAGTTTGACGAATATAAGCAGCGCTAAAGTCATCGGTTAACAGCTCAAAGCTATATGCCATATGTAAACGCTCATCGCCCTGAGTGTACTCGGCCATCGTCGCTAACGAATCTTCAGACGACACTTCCCCTAAGGTAACACTGCCTGGGTACTTGTTAATGAGTGCCCTTAGCTCTTCTATAAAGCCAACGGTTTGGGGACGAGTATTGTTGTAGTAGTGGTACTGGTAAGCATAAGGGTTATCTTCACTAAACCCACGACCTTGACGCTTATCTTCAGGCTTTGCAGGGTTATCACGAAGCTGCTCATCATGATAACAAAAGGTAATCGCATCTAACCTAAATCCATCAACGCCTTTCTTTAACCAAAACTCTACGTTAGCAAGAATCGCTTGACGTACTTCAGGATTATGGAAATTAAGATCAGGTTGGCTTTTTAAGAAGTTATGCAAATAGTACTGCTTGCGGCGAGGTTCCCATTCCCACGCACAGCCACCAAAAATCGCTAACCAGTTATTAGGCGGCGTGCCGTCTTGTTGCGGGTCTGCCCAAACATACCAGTCCGCTTTCGGGTTATCTTGGCTCTGTTTACTTTCTTCAAACCACGCATGTTGATCTGAGGTGTGGCTAAGCACCTGATCAATAACAACCTTTATATCACGTTCATGGGCTTTCGCGATCAACTCATCAAAGTCTTCCATCGAGCCGAACATAGGGTCAATAGCAAGGTAATCACTGATATCGTAACCAAAGTCTTTCATTGGTGACTTAAAAAACGGTGAGATCCAAATGGCGTCGACATTTAAGCTAGCGATGTACTCAAGCTTATTAATAATACCACGCAGGTCGCCAATCCCATCGTCATTGGAGTCCATCAAGCTGCGAGGATATACCTGATATATCACTCCGCCCTTCCACCAGCTAACTTGCCCCATTTTTTCCCCTTACTTTCTTTGGCAACCTAGCGATAGCAGCCTGCTATGAGTTGCGCCTTTGTTGCGATTAAGTTGTTAACCGCTTTCTTTATTATTGGTTTCGAGGATACGTGAATAACGAAATCAGGTTCAATACGCCTGCATACGTATGCATTAAATGCGCTTGTAACAAATACAGTTTGGATACAATTTTAAACACATAAAATCAATAACTTAATATAAAATAACCTGGCGCAGCATTTGTTAAAATATGGTTAAAACACCTGCGATTTGTGACTTGCATAGCTTTGAATACGTATGCATAAGATTGTCGGCAATCAAAAGCTGGGAGTAGTATCTCAACTGTTCCACAACAATTTGGTAATAACCTCGACACTTATGCAGTCATTTAAGCTAGTCGGGGCAATAACAAAATAAAGACTGTAACCAAAAAACAACGAACGCTAACAACCTGGACTGGACAACTTGTTGTTAAGCATTCATAAAAGGGGAAAGATGAATGTTGCTTTTTAAACCAAGCCTACTGACTCTCGCAATTGCGGCAGCCGGCGCAAGTATGACCACTTATGCCGCTGAAAACGATGCAACAGGCGCAACTGCAGACGAAAACATTGAAGTTATCCAGGTATCTGGTATTCGTCGCAGCTTAAAAGAGTCACAAGCGGTAAAAATGACTTCAAGTTCTGTCGTTGAAGCGATTTCAGCAGAAGATATCGGTAAGTTGCCAGACGTATCGATTGCAGAATCGTTAGCTCGTCTTCCAGGTATTGCTGCGCAGCGTCTAGACGGACGTGCAAACGTAGTATCTATTCGTGGCCTTGGCCCAGATTTTTCTCTTGCGACATTAAACGGTCGTGAGCAAGCGTCAATTAACGACAACCGCGGCGTTGAATTTGACCAATACCCTTCAGAACTACTTAATACAGTAGTTGTTTACAAAACACCTGATGCATCTCTAATGACCCAAGCGATCGCGGGTACTGTAGATATGCAAACCATTAGCCCACTACGTCATGGCGAGCGCACTATCGCAGTCAACGTACGCGGCGAAATGAATGACCTAGGTGCACTAAACGCAGGTTCTACCGATAAAGGTTACCGCGGCAGCATCTCTTACATTGACCAATTTGCTGATGACACCATCGGTATTGCACTTGGCTACTCTCGCATGCAGTCGCCAAACCAAGAAGAGCGCTGGCAAGCGTGGGGTTATCCAGAATTAGATTACAACCCAGACAACCCTGTAGTTTTAGGTGGTGCTAAACCATATGTACGTTCTTCTGAGCTAGAACGTGACGGTGTAATGGCTGTGTTCGAATTTGCACCTAATGACCAATTCAAATCAGTGGTAGACGTGTTCTACACCAAATTCTTTGATGAGCAAATTCTACGTGGTATCGAAATTCCTGGTATGTGGGGTGCGGGCTGGGGTAACTCAGGTGTGACTGCGAGTCAGGTTGAAGACGGTCTTGTTACAGAAGGTTCTATTCAAGATGCGATGGTTGTTGTACGTAACGACACCAATACCCGTGATGCTAAATCGTTATCTGTAGGTTGGAACACCGAATATATCATTAACGACAACTGGACGATTGAAGGCGACATCGCCATGTCTAAAGTTGAGCGTACCGACATTGGTATCGAAACCTACGCAGGTACAGGTCGCGGTAACAGCAACGGTGCAGTAGAACCAAACCTAGGTTTCAAATTTACTGGTGACGGTCGTTACTTATTTAATCCAGCGCTAGACTATTCAGATCCAAACCTAATCAAGCTAGGCGGTGCGTTTAGCTGGGGCCCATCAATCGATGGCAACATGCAAGATGGCTTTATCAATAAACCAGAAATTGAAGATGAGCTAAATTCACTGCGTCTAGGCACTACATACACTTTCGATGACGGCTTCATGCGCAGCGTTGAGTTTGGCGTAAACTACACAACTCGCGAAAAATCTAAAGTAGATAACGGTGAATACCTGACACTTAAAGGATACGAAATCGGTAGCGGTGACGACTACATGATGACTATCCACCAGAGTACATGCTAGAGCCAACATCGCTGGCTTTCTTCGGCATGGGTAACATGCTGTCTTATGACGCACTTGCGTTGTATAACTCAGGTATTTACAACTCTCTAGATGCTGCAGAGGTTCAACCTGAGCGCTCTACAAATACATGGCAGGTAGAAGAGAAAGTAGCTACTTTCTACGTTAAGGCTGATTTTGAGACTGAAATTGGTGACATGCCTTTAGCCGGTAATTTTGGTGTTCAAGCGGTACAAACCAAGCAAAGCTCAAATGGTAAAGCCGTTCAAAATGTAAACGGTGTGCTGGAAGTAGTTGATAGCTATGGCGATGATGACTACCTAGAATGGCTACCAAGTTTAAACGTGACACTCGGTTTAACCGAAAACCAGCGTTTAGTGTTCGCAGCCGCACGCACAATGAGCCGTGCTCGTATGGATAAGATGAATGCTTCAGCTAGCTTCAACTACGATCCAAACGGTGCAGGCGGTATCTATTATTCAGGTAGCGCGGGTAATCCTCAGCTGCGTCCATGGATGGCTAACCAGGTAGATTTGAGTTACGAGAACTACTTTAGCGACCAAGGCTACTTTGCAATTGCAACTTACTATAAGAAGCTAGAAAACACTGTTTATACCAATACAGAGTTTGTTGATTTTGAAGGCGTCATCCCAGGTGTTGAACCAGGCAAAGGTGCAGGTTCGTTTGAAATCCCAGTAAATGGTGATGGCGGTCATATCGCCGGTATTGAAGCGTCATTCTCGATGGACTTTGGTTACTTCCATGAGTCATTAGAAGGTTTTGGTACTATTCTAAACGGCTCTTACAACGATTCAGAAGTAAGAGAAACAGCAGATAGTGACCCTATCCCACTAGCTGGTCTATCAGACAAGACCTTTAACGCAACGGTTTACTATGAAAACTCAGGCTTTGAAGCACGCGTAAGCTCACGCTACCGCTCTGACTTCCTAGGTGAGGTAACCGCAATTAGCTTGAGCCGCGTTAACGTGAATGTTCAAGGCGAAACGGTAGTCGATGCGCAGCTAGGTTATGACTTTGGTCAAGGTGGTTTTGAGTCTTTAGATGGCTTATCTATCATGTTCCAGGTTAACAACTTAACTGACGAGCCATTTATCACATACACAGGTGAAGATGCTCGCCATGTACGTGACTACCAGAACTATGGCCGTAACTACATGTTCGGTGCTAACTACAAGTTCTAAGCTAAATTGCTTTTAAAAAGCCTCTGCCTTGGTAGAGGCTTTTTTATATCAGCAACTTGTTAATAAATCGTAACGTTAACTAATTTTACATTGCCTTTATTTTAAATCAGGAGCATGCCATGGACAGCAAAGTGAATAACATCGTCATTGTTGGTGGCGGTTCATCAGGCTGGATGAGCGCTGCCCTACTCTGCAAAATGTATAAAGGTACAATCAATATCACGTTAGTTGAATCTGACGCCATTGGTACTATTGGCGTTGGTGAAGCGACGATTCCACCGCTTAAGATTTTCAATGATGTTTTAGGTATCAACGAGCAAGACTTTATTGAAAAGACCAAAGCGAGCATCAAGCTCGGAATTGAGTTTGAGAATTGGGGCAAGCAAGGCGATGCATATATGCATGCATTTGGCAGTATCGGTAAAGATATTGGCTACAGTGCGTTTCATCATTACTGGCTAGCAAATAAACCGCAAAGCCCTGCATCTTTATGGGATTTTAGCTACAACTATCAGGTTGCTAAACAAAATAAGTTTTCGGTTCAACCTAAAATCCATAACGACCAACTAGCTGGCATTACCCACGCATACCACTTTGATGCAGGCCTTTATGCCAACTACTTACAACAATACTGTCAGCAACTGGGCATTCGCCATATTCAAGGCTTAGTCGAAACGATTAACCAAAAAGACAATGGCGACATCGAAAGTCTTACCTTGCAAGACGGGCAAGTAATCAACGGGGACTTGTTCATTGATTGCTCTGGCCTTCACGCTTTACTTATCGATAAAACCTTAAACGTTGAATTTGAAAGCTACCAACAATGGCTTGTTTGCGACAGCGCTTGGGCAGTGCCGAGTGAGAAAACCAGCCCTATTATTCCATACACCAGAGCTACAGCTCATGATTTTGGCTGGCAATGGCGCATCCCATTGCAGCATAGAACCGGCAACGGCATGGTATTTTCATCAAAATACATCAGTGATGAAAAGGCAAAACAGACTTTACTCGATAATCTGGATGCGAAAGCCATTGGTGAGCCTAAACTTATTCGCTTTAAGCCAGGTAGACGAGTAAAGCAGTGGCAAAATAACTGTGTAGCGATTGGGCTATCATCAGGCTTTTTAGAGCCTTTAGAGTCGACTAGCTTGCATCTGGTGCAAACTGCGATTATTCGCCTAACAAAGCTTATGCCGCACTTATCGATTACGCCCGAACTCGTAGCAGAATATAACCGTCAGTCACAAACTGAATTTGAGCAAATTCGCGACTTTATTATCTTGCATTACCACCTCAACCAAAGGCAGCAAGGTGAGCTTTGGCAATACTGCCAAACCATGTCTATCCCAGACACCTTACAGCACAAAATTTCGTTATTTGCGCAAACAGCTAACTTATTTAGGCAGCAAGATGAACTGTTTACCCAAGAGGCATGGTTACAAGTCATGATTGGGCAAAACCTGATGCCACAAGATCACAATCCACTGGCCAATATTCTAAGTCAGCAAGAACGAAAAGATTTTCTCGATAACCTCAAACAGATTTACCAGCACTATAGTGCTGAGCTACCTGCGCACGAAACATTTTTAAACCTGTGATGCTTTAGATGATGCACCACATTGCTAACTATTTGGCACTCGCAATCAAGGATATAAGGAATACAAATGACAGCCAGAATCAAATCCTTAACCAACTGGTTTCATAACAGTAAAGGGAAATTCAGCCAAACCAATCTTGAGTTAATCCGCCCTTGTAAGTTAAAGCCAATTGCAAGCGTATCTTTGGCGCTTGCATTAATGCTTTCATTTAACTTACCCACAATGGTTAACGCGCAGCCACAAACTTCTCAATCACAGCTGACAGTTGAACCAGAGTTTTGGTGGGCTGACATGCAGCACAATCAACTGCAGCTGCTGGTTTACGGCGAAGACATCCGAGAACATTCCGTCAACCTTACTAAGGCTAACGGCGTTAAACTCACGTCAGTGGTTCAATCAGATAGCGATAATCACCTGTTTATCAATCTCGACCTTGCTAATGCTGAGCCGCAAACCATCACCCTAACCTTGGAAGATAAATCTGGAAGCAGCCAATCATTCAGCTATCAAATTAAACAACGCGAAGCTAACTCTGCTCAGCGCCAAGGCTTTAGCAACAAAGATGTGATTTACCTGATCACGCCAGACCGATTCGTTAATGGTAATCCAAATAATGATGTCAGCCCTGATATGCTTGAGGGACTCGATAGGAACTTTGATGGCGGCCGTCATGGCGGCGACATTGAAGGCATTCGTAAAGCACTGCCGTATTTGCATGAGTTAGGCGTCACTCAGCTGTGGATCAATCCACTGCTGGAGAACAATCAGGCTAAATACTCTTACCATGGTTACTCAACCACAAATTTCTACAAAATTGATCCACGTTTTGGCTCAAACGAAGAATATAAAGCCCTAGTTGAACAAGCCAAAGGCTATGGAATTGGCATTATTAAAGATGTGATTGTTAATCACATGGGCAGCGGTCATCGTTGGATGCAGGACTTCCCGACGTCAACATGGATAAACCATCAGCAAACCTGGCAACAAAATCCTGATTTAGTCCCTTATACCAGCCATCATCGAACTGCGGTGCAAGACCCTTACGCGGTTAAAGCCGATTTAGATGATTTTGAAAAAGGCTGGTTTGTACCAACCATGCCAGATATGAATCAGAACGATCCACTAATGGCAACCTACCTTATCCAAAATAGCATCTGGTGGGTTGAGTATGCTGGGCTTAGCGGTATACGCGAAGATACCTACTCCTACGCCGACAAAGCATTTTTAACTCGCTGGTCAAAAGCCTTAATGACTGAGTACCCAAACTTCAATATCGTTGGTGAAGAATGGACTAAAAACCCAATCACGGTTAGCTATTGGCAAGCGGGCAAACAAAATGCAGATGGCTATGTGTCATACACACCAAGCATGATGGACTTCCCTGTATACGAGCAACTGATTGAAGCCATCAACGCCAAAGAAGATTGGGGCAGCGGTTTAATCACCTTATATGAGGCGTTAGCTAACGATGTCGTCTACGCCGATCCGACAAAGCTGGTGTTGTTTGAGGGTAACCATGACACCAACCGCTTGTACAGCTTAGTGAATGAAGATATCGACTTGTATGAAGCAGCCCTCACCTATGTGCTAACAAGTAACCGCATTCCGCAGATTTTCTATGGCACCGAAGTATTAATGACCAGCCCTATCGAGGGCCGTCATGATGGCGCTGTGCGCGGCGACTTTCCTGGCGGCTGGCAAGGTGATGCCGTAGATGCATTTAGCGGCCAAGGCCTAAGCAAAGCACAAAATCGGGCATTAAGTTTCAACCGTAAGCTACTCAACTACCGCAAGAACTCTCTGGCGATACAACAAGGCAGTCTCAAGCATTTTGCCCCAGAAAACGGTACTTACGTGCAGCTGCGTCAACACCAGGATGAAACCCTAATGGTCATTTACAGCAAAAATGCTGATGCCACAGCGTTGGACTTAGCACGTTTTGCCGCTCACATAGGTAATTATCAGCGCGCAATAAACATCATTAGTGATGACAAGTTCAAACTTGGCGACACACTAGAAGTATCCAAAGGTGTCACCTTGCTTAGGCTTAAATAACAAGTGCTTAAATAACAAGCGTTGAAAAAGCCGAACTTTATACAGATAGCAGGGCTTGGTGCTTAAACCAGTAACCCTGCTATCAAAATAACAATAAAACATTACGTATTAGGGCAGCCCTAGTAAACCAATCAACGAGACATTTATGAAGATGAGTAAAGTTAAGCAACCCAATTCATGGCTAAAACCAGTCGCCATTGCCATAGCCGCGCTAGCTGGCAGCGGCACTCTTGCTGCATGTAATACGACAAAAGCTTTGCAAAAGGACACTGCCGCACAAAACATCCAGCAAAACGCAAATAGCCAAAGCGATGTAAACCTGGCAGCTCCTATGCCTCACAAAGCCGTGGTTTACCAGGTATTTACTCGCCTTTATGGCAACACCAATACCACTAACAAACCTTGGGGTACCATAGATGAAAATGGTGTAGGCAAATTCAGTGATTTTACTCAAGCAGCGCTGCAAGATATTAAATCACTTGGCGTGACGCATATTTGGTACACCGGCGTGCCCCATCATGCGGTGATAAACGACTATAGCCAATATGGAATAAGCCAAGATGACCCAGATGTGGTCAAAGGGCGCGCAGGCTCACCTTACGCTGTAAAAGACTACTACAGTGTTAACCCAGATTTAGCCAATGACCCAGCTAAGCGCCTTGAAGAATTCGAATCCCTTATTACCCGTACCCACAACAACGGCATGAAGGTACTAATTGATATCGTGCCCAACCATGTTGCTAGAGACTATCAATCACTTGCCAAACCAGAAGGCGTAGTAGACTTTGGCGAGAATGACGACACCTCAGTGACTTACGCTAAAAACAACAATTTTTATTACATCCAAGGTGGGAGCTTTACTGTGCCAGCGAGCCAAAATGGTTATCAACCACTTGGCGGCGACGCACACCCATTAAGCGACGGTAAATTTGCAGAAAACCCGGCTAAGTGGACAGGTAACGGCTCACGTCTTGCCCAACCTGACGCTAATGATTGGTACGAGACCGTCAAAATTAACTATGGCGTTAAACCAGACGGCAGCCATGACTTCCCTGCACTGCCAAAAGGGTTCGAGAAAAAGGGCGCCGCCGCCCACTATGCATTTTGGTCACAGCAAGATAGCAGCGCTATCCCAGATTCTTGGGTTAAATTCAAGCAAATCACTCAATACTGGCTTGCCAAAGGCGTAGATGGTTTCCGCTTCGATATGGCAGAAATGGTGCCAGTAGAGTTTTGGAGCTATTTAAATAGCAACATTAAACATACCAACCCAAACGCTTTCTTGTTAGCAGAGGTCTATAACCCGACCCTTTACCGAGATTATATTCATTTAGGCAAAATGGATTATCTCTACGACAAAGTTGATCTGTATGACACCCTGAAAGACATCATGCATGACAAAAAGTCGACGGCAGCGATCGCCAGCGTGCAACACAAGGTGTTAGATATTGAAGAGCACATGCTGCACTTTTTAGAAAACCACGATGAACAACGTATTGCCAGTCCTGACTTTGGCGGCAAAGCAGAAAATGCGCTACCAGCAATGGTGGTTTCAACACTACTTAGCCGAGCACCAACCCTACTCTACTTTGGTCAAGATGTAGGTGAAGCCGGTGCTGAGAACGCGGGCTTTGGTCAACCGACTCGCACCAGCATCTTTGACTATATTGGCGTGCCTGCACATCAACGTTGGATGAACAACGGCAAGTTCGACGGTGGTCAGTCTACCGAGAGCGAAAAAGCGCTACGCAGTTACTATCAAACACTGATGAATCTTAGCCATAGTGCCAGTGCACTTAAAGGTGACTATGTTGAGCTTGATAGCCTGCAACGTCAGTTAGCGACCAAAGGCTATAACGACAAAACCTTCACCTTTGCCCGCTTTGATGAGCAGCAGCAACTCATTGTTGCTAGTAACTTCTCAACCACAAAGGGCGCAAACTTCACCATTAGTGTACCCAATACCCTTGTTCAACAATGGAAGTTAAATCAGCAAGGTGATATTGCAATGGTCGATTTACTTAGCAACAAACAAATCACCCATTTAACAATTGATGATGCAGGCAAAGGCGCAATCACGGTTTCACTAAAGCCATTAGAGTCATTGGTGTTGGAGCTACAGAGATAGTGATAGCAAGTTAAAACAAAAAAACGATAACAAGCAGAACAAGGAATTCATCGCAATGAACCAAAACTTAACGCGCTCATCCGTGGCTAAAGCTTGCTCAGTAGCTTTTGTACTCAGTGCATTGGCTGCAGGTACGCTTTCATCAGCGGCATTAGCAAAAACCGTGTCTGTTAACTCTCCAGATAAGCGCATTAGTATTGCGCTATCTGATGATGACAACCAATTGAGATATTCAGTTAAGTTTGATGGTAATAACGTCATCAACGACAGCCGCTTAGGTCTAGTGTTTAAACAAATTGGCGAGATGGGTGCAAACTATAAAATCACTACCAGCGAGGTTACAGCCAATAGCTCTCAATGGGAGCAACCTTGGGGTGAGCGCCAGTTTGTAACCGACAATCATCAAAAACTCAGCGTTGAACTGTCTAACGGTGAGCTTAACTTCAGCCTAGAGTTTAAAGCCTTTGACGACGGCATTGGTTTTCGCTACCTAGTGCCGACCCAAACTGGGCTGAATGGGTTTAAACAACTTGATATCACCAAGGAAATGACTGAGTTCGTCATTCCCGATCCGCACAATGCCACCGCGTGGTGGATCCCTGGACGTGGTTGGAACCGTTACGAGTACCTATATAACACCACACCTGTATCAAAGGTGGATCGCGCCCATACACCTTTCACCACTAAGCTCTCATCTGGCACTCACATTAGTATCCACGAAGCTGCGCTCACCGATTACGCTGCTATGGTGCTGGATCAACGCCGCGACGGTACACTACGCGCTGACTTAACACCTTGGTCTGACGGTATTTTAGTAAAAACCCAGCCGGGCTTTACAACCCCGTGGCGCACAATTCAAATCAGTGATGATGCAACAGGCCTATTAAACTCAGATTTAATCCTAAACCTGAATGAACCAAACAAGCTTGGCGATGTATCCTGGGTGGAGCCTGGCAAGTACATAGGTATTTGGTGGGGCATGCACATTAACGAAAACACCTGGGGAAGCGGACCAAAACATGGCGCAACCACCAGTGAAACCAAACGTTATATGGACTTTGCCGCTAAATATGGTTTTGACGGAGTCCTAGTTGAAGGCTGGAATATCGGTTGGGACGGAAGTTGGTTCCATAACGGCGATGTGTTTAGCTTTACCAAGTCCTATGACGACTTTGATATCGAGGCCGTATCTAAACATGGCCTAGCCAAAGGCGTGCGTTTAATTGGCCACCACGAAACATCTGGCTCGGTTACCAACTACCGTAGCCAAATGGCAGATGCTTATGATCTGTACCAGAAAAATGGTGTTACCCAAATCAAAACCGGTTATGTCGCCGATGGCGGAGACATTAAACGCATTGATGAGAACGGTATCGCTCGTCTTGAATGGCATGACAGCCAATTTATGGTGAATGAATATCTACACAGCATCAAAGAAGCAGCCAAACGCGGCATTAGCATTAATACCCATGAGCCAATTAAGGCAACGGGCCTGCGCCGCACCTACCCTAACTGGATCTCTCGCGAAGGTGCGCGCGGTCAAGAGTTTAATGCTTGGGGCACGCCACCAAATAACCCAGAGCACACGGTAATTTTGCCATACACTCGCCTACTTGGCGGTCCAATGGACTTTACTCCAGGTATCTTTAACTTAGCACCACAGGGCCTTGATGCCGTGAATCGTGTGCAAACCACCTTAACCAAACAGCTTGCCCTATACGTAGTGCTATATAGCCCAATCCAAATGGCTGCTGATTTGCCTCGCAACTATGTTGAACGTATGGATGCTTTCCAGTTTATCCAAGATGTACCAACCGATTGGAGCGAGAGTAAAGCATTAGCAGGTGAAGTGGGTGACTATTTGGTATTTGCCCGTAAAGCGCGTGAAAATCAAGATTGGTATGTAGGTGCGATTACCGATGAAGCCGCACGTGAAGTTGATGTAAAGCTAGACTTTCTTGAGGCCAATAAACGCTATGAAGCACAAATCTATCGTGATGGTGAAAAGGCGAACTGGTTAGACAATCCATATGATTACGTGATTGAAACTAAAACCGTTACTGCTAAAGATGCGTTAACGCTTAAGCTCGCACCTAGTGGTGGCACGGCGATTCGCTTCAAAGCGCTAAATTGATAAAACTGTACTAACAGCCCTAAACAGATAGCACTGTAATTTATAAGGCATCGACGCCTCGATGATTGAGTTAATCATCGAGGCGTCTTTTTATTATCTAAATGATATGTGTTGAAGCGAAGTCTCTGTAATCTATATACGTTTCATATATTTAACTACATGAGAGCTAATTATTGACCTTCCACTAAGGGATGCGAACTTTGACAATGCAAAACGCCGTAAAATCGTCCCCTATGATTACGTTAGGGCTCTGCTTTAGCAACCCTGCTAAACAAGCTTGCTTTCTCAAAGCGCATTTCCCTAACGCTAGCCTGCCATAAACTTTTCCGATCTAATTCAACACTAAGAACAAACTCATCTGGCTCACACTTTTTTCACAAAAACACTGCATATTGATTTCAAAACCAGGCAAGAGTTGCTTTCTAATTATCGATATCGGCATTATCACATTAAGCAATAAAACTAATTATTTACAATACCTTACAAGAGAATCAGCACACCACCAATGTAAACAACTATCGATATCTAGGTTACTGAAATTTTATGAATACGTATGTATTCAGTTGTGCAAAAATGCACGCTAACGATAGTATGAAACCTGCTAATTTCACTCTCTGCTTGTGGAGATGAAAAGGGCTAGGTCGTTTCTGACACGCGTGTGTCAGTTTTGGAGTACCTTCATTTTCTTTGTAGTTTGTTAGACTCATCGCTTCGGCGCCAAGTAAAGCAAATTAACAAAGTAACTAGGTCTTTGGCGAATACCCGTCTTAGGGAGATGTGTATTCGCCATTTTTTTATCTGCAGTTTAACCTAGAAAGCTCGTGCTAGTGCACCTACGACAGCAAGCATAAATAACATAAAAAATACCAGGGAATGCCATGTCTGCTAATCAATCAAATACAATAACTCAAGGATCTAGCAATACACAGCCAACGGCGATTCAACCGCAATTAAGCTTTTGGCAAATATTCAACATGTGTTTTGGTTTTCTCGGGATCCAATTTGGCTTTGCACTGCAAAACGCTAACGTCAGCCGCATTTTCCAAACCCTTGGTGCAGACATAGACGAAATCCCTATTCTTTGGATTGCAGCACCGCTTACGGGTTTAATCGTACAGCCCATCATTGGCTATATGAGTGACAACACTTGGAATAGCCTAGGTCGCCGTCGCCCCTACTTTTTAATCGGTGCGATTTGTACCACGTTATCACTGTTCATCATGCCGCACTCTCCGACCTTGTGGATCGCTGCTGGTATGCTGTGGATCATGGACGCTTCAATTAACATCGCCATGGAGCCGTTTCGCGCATTTGTAGGTGACAATCTACCAAAAAATCAGCGTACCCAAGGCTATGCAATGCAAAGCTTCTTTATTGGCATCGGCGCTGTTATCGCATCATCACTTCCATACATTCTGACTAACTATTTTGACGTAGCAAATACCGCGCCTGCAGGTGAAATTGCAGACTCAGTCACTTACTCTTTTTATTTTGGTGCAGTCGTGCTGTTCCTAGCCGTTGGATGGACCATTATCTCATCAAAAGAATACTCGCCGGAGGAGCTCGAAGCTTTTAATGGCAAAGCACACGAAAACGTTAATGGTCACAACACACAAAAGCGCAGTGCAAAGCAATATCAAACCGGTGCTATGATCTGGATGGCCATTGGCGCAATTTTTACCGCCGCTATTTTCACCCAAGGGCTAGAGCAAGAGCTATATATCCTGAGTATCGGTATTTTCGCATTTGGTCCGCTGCAGCTTTTCTGCTCGCTGAAGCTTAAAAAAGACACTAACGCAGACAATCATGGTTTGGCTTTTAATGTGGTTAACGACTTATTCCACATGCCTAAGGCTATGAGGCAGCTTGCTGTAGTGCAGTTCTTCGCCTGGTTTGCGCTGTTCGCGATGTGGATTTACACCACAGCTGCAGTAACGTCATTTCACTACGGCAGTACTGATGTACTTAGCAAAGCTTATAATGATGGCGCAGATTGGGTAGGTATTTTATTCGCGTCATACAATGGTTTTGCTGCGGTTGCCGCGGTAATTATTCCATTTCTAGCTAAAGCTGTTGGTATTAAGTTTACCCATACCATCAACATGTTCCTGGGCGGTTTCGGTCTTATCAGCTTCTACTTTATTACCGACCCAAGTCTGCTTTGGCTGCCGATGATTGGCGTTGGTTTTGCGTGGGCTTCAATCTTATCAGTGCCTTACGCCATGTTATCGGGTGTACTACCACCAAACAAAATGGGCGTGTACATGGGTATCTTCAACTTCTTTATTGTTATCCCACAGCTACTCGCCGCAAGTGTACTTGGTCTGCTGTTAAAACTGTTTTTCCAGGGACAACCCATTTATGCAGTCGTCATGGGCGGCGTATTCATGCTCATGTCGGGAATTGCTGTGCACTTTGTTCAACAATCACCAGAGCAAGAGCAGGTTTAACCTACTTAAAGCACACTTATAAAAAACAACAAAATCAATTATCAATACAATTGGGGAAGCACATGGTTTCAAACACTAAACTTAAGCCGCTAGCTGCCGGTATTTCGATTGCACTGCTGGGTTTAAGCTTAACTGCATGTACTAAAGATGAAGCAGTTACTTCAGCTGAAGCGCAAAGTGTTCAAGCGGCAGCAAGTTCAAGCGTCGCACCGGGCGCGCCAGGTATCGACCCTACGTGGGCATTTTCTGGAAAAACCGGCATTGGTACTTCTTACGAACCTTATGTGAACGGTCAGTATCAATCACAAGCTGACAACCCTGTCAGTAAAGTTTGGTTTAGTGTTGCTCAAGGTATTTTAACCGAAACCATGTACGGGCTTATCCACAACGCACAGCTAAAAGAAATGCAGTTTGTGATTGCGGGTAATGGCTTTGTTGATACCGAAAAAGACGACACCATCTCTAGCATTGAATACTTGCATCAAGATGAGCAAGGCCGCCCTCTTTCACTTGCTTATAAAATCGTTAACAAGGATAAAGATGGCAAGTACCAAATTGAAAAGCACATATTTACCGATCCCAATCGCGACAGCTTAATGATGAAAGTGGTATTTACCGCATTTGAAGATGGTATTACCCCTTACTTATATGCTAATCCGCATGTCGATAATAGTGGCGCCAATGATATCGCGTTTGTAGAAGGCAACACGTTAGTTGCTCATACAGACAAAGCCGACTCATCTTATATGACCATCACATCTGATGTGAAATTTGCCAAGGCATCTGCAGGTTTTGTTGGCACTTCAGATGGTGTAAGCGAAATCAAATCAAGCGGCGAGCTAAAATCAGTCTATCAAACCACCAGCGACAAGAATGCTGGCGGCAATGTCGCACTAACGGCGCAATATCCAGCGGTAAACAAAGATAAGCCATTGGTGATGAACCTCACCATAGGTTTTGGTGACAATAAACAAAACAGCCTTAGCAATGCAACAGCCACCTTAAACGATGGTTATGATGCAGTATTAAGTGCTTATTTGGGCGATGACAAGCACCTTGGCTGGAAAGACTATCTTGCAAGTCTGAGCCCGTTAGAGCGCATGGCGGCGACCACCACCGATGGTGGTAAGTTGCTTAACGCTAGTGCACTTGTGCTAAAAGCCCAAGAAGATAAAACCCATGGTGGCGCCTTGATTGCATCACTTTCTAACCCATGGGGCGATGCCGTTTCAGCCAAAGTTGGCAGCACCGGTTATAAAGCCGTATGGCCACGTGATTTTTACCAATGTGCAATGGCATTTTTAGCCATGGGCGATACCGAAACCCCACGTGTTGCTTTTGAATACCTTGAAAAAGTACAAGTAAGCGCAAATACCCCAGGCTTTGAAGGGGCACCAGGTTGGTTCTTACAAAAAACCCATGTTGATGGCCAAATTGAGTGGGTTGGTGTGCAGCTTGACCAAACCGCTATGCCACTGATGCTAGGTTGGAAACTCTGGCAGGCAGGAGTATTCACTGACGCGGAAATTAGCGATTGGTATAACAAGATGCTTAAACCTGCGGCTAATTTCTTGGTTAAAGGCGGAAAAGTAAAATTAGACTGGAACGATACACAAATCACGCCACCAGCAACACAACAAGAGCGCTGGGAAGAGCAAGCGGGCTACTCACCTTCTACCATAGCGGCGATTATTTCAGGGCTGGTAGCGGCTGATGACCTAGCCAAACTTGCAGGCGATAGCAATCAAGACTACTTGAAAGTTGCCGAGGCACTGGTTGCTAAACTTGAGCAAACCACGATTACCACCAATGGCAGCCTAAACAGCAAAATCGATGGTAAGCCATATTACCTACGGATCAGCCCAAATGGTCAGCCAAATACAGATCAAAAACTGCTTGATAACAATGGTAAGCCAGGTCTCGACCAACGCACTATTTTGGACGGTGGTTTCCTTGAGCTAGTTCGCTACGGTGTGAAGAGTCCAACCGATGAAGTTGTGCAAAACAGTGTGACCTTGATTGACGACATGACCTTAGAGCACAATTTGCGTGTGCGTTATGAGTTCACCGCGAAAGACGGCAGTCAAGTTCCAGGCTTCCGCCGTTATGGTAACGATGGTTACGGTGAAGACGTCAATACAGGTTTAGGTTACGCTGAAAATGGCAATACACCTGAGCAGCGCGGTCGTGTTTGGCCGTTCTTTACAGGTGAGCGTGGTCACTACGAGCTTGCATTAGCTAAAGCGACCAACACCCTTAATGCTGAAACTAAATCAGACTTAATCAATACCTATGTTCAGGGCATGGAAACCTTTGCCAATAGTGGCTTAATGCTGCCAGAGCAAGCCTGGGATGGCGTAGGTAACCCAACTCGCTATCAGTATAAGCTAGGTGATGGCACTAACTCAGCGACCCCACTTGCTTGGACTCACGCAGAATACGTGAAACTAGTGCGCTCAATGGCTGATGAGCAAGTATGGGATCACTACCCTATCGTGTCAGATGCTTTAATAAAGTAATATATAGACACTAATGTTTAAACAAAATCCCATACTCTGACCAGTGTGGGATTTTTTTATATATATCATATTGTTAAATCGAGCTTAAACTGCTAATAATAGTCACCACTCAATTTGGTGTTTAAGTTTAAGGAAAACAACACAATGGAATGGTATCTAAAGGTTCTCAAAAACTATTTTGTTTTTAGTGGTCGCGCACGTCGTAAAGAATACTGGATGTTTACCCTAATCAACATTATCGTCAGCATTGTACTTACAATGTTAGATATGGGAGTCGGTACATACAATGAATTAACTGGTTATGGTGTATTTAGCGGTATTTATACATTGCTGGTACTTATTCCAAGTATTGCCGTTGCCGTGCGAAGATTACACGATACCGGACACTCTGGCTGGTGGTTACTGCTTATTTTAATCCCATTACTAGGTGCATTAATCTTGTTAGTGGTTATGTGCTTCAATTCAAAAGAAGATAACGAGTACGGACCAAATCCAAAGGCTGTTAACGTTGATCAGGTTGCTGCCTAATCTATAACTAACAACTGCAATAAACTAAAAAGGGTATCCATACTAGATACCCTTTTTTGTTTCCCCGCGCGGCTGAATAAAGTCTACTTACAGTAAATACTGCCAAAACACCCCATAGGTACTAAAGTCATTCCCTACTCGGGTAATGAAGCCTGTACTAGCGTTAAATTTAAGGCTATTACGTTTATCAATTGCATAAGAATAAGTTACTCCGAGACGAGAATTACGCTCTTCATCATTGCTATCAGCACCATCTTGAGTCGTATCCGCACCAAAAAAATAATTGCCGCTTACCGACAACCAATCTCCACTATCTAATGTATAGATAATGTGAATCTGAGCACTATATTGCGGCGCTTTTTCTAGAAAAACATCATTATAGAAATTGTCATTATCGCTATAAAAACGCACTGTCGCGTTTAAACCATATTGCCACTTTTCTTGCGTGTAAGATAATCCTAACCCAGGCCTAAAAACCCATTGATTAGTACCGGTATTTAACAATTTATCACTGTCATAACTGCCCCAAGGCGCTTCAACTTGCAAGCTAGTTCCAATGACCAAACCCGCTTTATAGCTTGACCACTGTTGCAATGACAAAGCTGGTGCACCATAAAAGTTCCAAGAGAGTTTAAACGCAGGATCGCCGAAGCCACATTGTTCACCTTCTACGAATTCGCCTTGGAAAGTTGCACTACCTTCGATACAAGCGCGCGTGGTACCAACATCAAACTTTGCCGATTGACCAAACAAGGCAAAGGTACGTGCATACCCCACCGCGGCGGCCTTTGCAGTTAGCTGGGCATCTTTTACGGTCACACCTGGTGCCGGAGACAATCCGCCATGGGAATAGACGAGTCCTGCTGCTACAAATTCAAGATCAATTGGCACGTTGGTGTAACTGCGGGGTTCGAGATCTTGTGCACGACAATTGCCGCTTATCAACAGCGATGCTATTAACACGATGCTAGAGACATGCGGTCTTACAAGCGTAAGCTGACAAGTCACAGGAAAGGATAAAGCGGATGAAAGGTTAAGAGTTTGTTTACCCATATTAAATTGCAATTCCCTGCAAAGTTAAATCTACGAGTTAGCAGCAAGCTTTTCGTCAGCAGGCTGGGGCTTATTAGTCACACTAAACTCGCCTGCTTTAGAAATACACAGCCTTTAAATGAGAAATTAGTCAGCTGAAACTACAGTTTCAGCTCGGCAAGACTGCCTCACGACAATACTAGTTGGAATTAATTGCGGCTCGACCTCTTGTCCTCGAATCGCTTTAAGCAGACTCTCAACAATTTTCTCGCCTGCGAGCTTCGTATTTTGCTTAACCGTGGTTAGCGCAGGTGATGCATAACTAGCTACAGGAATATCGTCATAGCCGATTACACCCACATCTTCAGGAACGCGGATCCCCCGCTCTGAAAGCGCTAGCATAGCACCAATAGCAATCAAATCACTTGCCGCAAAAATAGCATCAAAATTCTCGCCGCTATCAAGCAATGCATTGGCGGCCTGATAACCTGAGTCCTCAGTACTGATGGCGTCAAACTGCTTGTTAGCATCCGCAGTTAAGCCACCTTTACGTAACTCGTCGCTGTGACCTAAATAACGGTCTCTGAACTCTGGGCTATGGCTCGAGCTGTCGCCTAAAAAAGCAATGTCTTTATACCCACACTCCAGCAGATGAGCAGTTGCAATGACGCCACCTTGATAGTTGTCGCAACCGACTGATAACACCGAGTCGTCACTGCCCTGTGCTCCCCAAATAACAAAATGGGTATTTTGTTCAGCTAGACGTTCTAGCTTGTGGGCGTAGTCAACATAATCACCATAGCCAAGCAAAATAATGCCATCCGCTTTATTACTGTCTTCGTAATCTGCATGCCAATCGCTTGAAAGTTGCTGAAATGAAACCAATAAATCATACCCTTGCTGCGCCGTGGCTCTCGTTATCGAACCGAGCATCGACAAGAAAAAAGGATTAATCATAGAGTCATCATTGGTTGGGTCTTCACAGATTAACAGCGCGAGAGTGTGACTATTTTGGGTACGTAAATTACTGGCGTTCTTATCGACCTTGTAATTTAATTCCTTGGCGATTGCTTGAATTTTTAGCCTAGTTGCTTCGTTTACCAAAGGGCTATTGCGCAATGCGCGCGACACGGTAGACTGGGACACCCCAGCGCGATAGGCAATGTCAATTGATGTTGCTTTTGCAGCCATAGCGCGTTCAACCTTTTTATTGTTGTTATGTTTGCGGTTATAAGCCTAATTCATCCAGCAAGTCACCGGCATCGTCATCAGTACTCTTTACCGCAGGCTTGTTCGAAGACGTTGTGACACGTGTTTGAATACTGTGAGCCTCAAGTAGAGAATCCGGGTCAAACTCTTCGTCCATTTCAAAATCGACCGAACGTATAAATTCGGTTTTATCCATGGCAAATTCTAAATAGAAAGTATGGTTGTTTTCAGTTTTGAATGACACTCGGCGCACCACTGCATCATCAAGATTAGTATCTACTGAAATCGTTAATTCTTTATTAATTGTCAGCATTTTTGGCTGACTTTGGCTGATTGAGGTCTGTAACTCTTTAGAAATTTTATTGATGAAATCACCAAGGATTTGATTCATCAACTCACCCATCACATTGCTAACATCATCTGACGTGTGAGTAAAAGCCAGCTCAGATTCTGGCATACCCATGTTAACCATGTACTTACGATAGATTTCAATCGCAGCAGCTGCCGAGAAATTGATGACAACCAACCCAGAAAAGCCACCATCAAAAATAGAGAAACAACCAAGGTCTGGTTTTAGTCGCGTACGGGAAATACTTTGCACCATGCCAGCGTGACTAATTTGGCTGCCGCTGGTGCTCGAAAGCACGTGTGACACTGAATGGCACAGCTTTAAAAGAATATCATCATTGGTTACAACACTTGCTGGGTTTACCATTTGAACACCTCTTATTATTAACTCTGCCATCTTGCGGGTAATTTCACAAAAAATCAAAATAAAAACAAGTCATTAGCATGATTATTAACCAAACAATACCCGATAACTTATAAATCATTGATTAAGCGGCAAATTAGCCAGATTTCAACTTCGATTAACAAATACATTATTTTTACATCTTAGCTCACAGAACGTAGATTTGTCGCTCACTGGGGGACAAGGAAAAATTTATAATCTTCTACTTTGTTAAAGCCTATAAATGTCATTTAAGGTCTAACTTGTCTTTAAGCCAAGTGTAAGCAATTCAAATTGACTGTTTTGAGCGAGTACAAATTCCCCTAACAAAGCCGGTAAATGCCTAAAATCACACCAGTTACCGCCATGTCATCGCAAACACTGTATTCAAGCCAGCTTTTTTCTATAAGCTGGCGATGTTTTACGTTATATTGTTTGCCAACAATAGAGTGAGTCGTAAATTGATGTACCAAAAGTCTGTCACTATTAATGCCCGTCATGGCATGCACACCCGTCCTGCTGCCTTGCTTGTAAAAGAAGCTAAACGTTTTGACTGTGATGTCATGGTTGAATGCAACGGAAAAAAAGCAAGCGCAAAGAGTTTATTTAAACTGCAAACCTTAGGGCTCCACCATGGCGTGACGGTATCTGTCAGTGCCAGTGGTGACCAAGCTGAGCAAGCTGTTGATTGCGTTGCTAACCTACTCAGTACACTTAGCTAGCTTTCACATGTTAAGCATCAATAAATAGAAAAGAGATAGGAACGAATATGTCGGTAAATGGGATTGTTGTTTCATCAGGTATTGCGTTTGGCCAAGCACTTACCATCCGATCCAATACCCACCCATTAGACCTATCACTCATCTCAACCTCCAAGATTGAAGCTGAAAAAGACAAACTACTTCGTGGCGTCAATAACCTTATTTCATACCTGTTGCAGTGCCAACAGCGCTTGAGCGAACAGTGCGATCATTTTCAGCTTATTGATGCCGATATTGCACTGTTAGAAGATAGCGAACTCCACCAAACCTTGTATCAACATATTGGCCAGTATCGCGTTTCAGCCAGCGTTGCTGTCGATCGAATTTTTCGCCAGCAAGCGTTTGAGATAAGTCAAATTGATGATCCGTACCTTGCGAGTCGTGGCGATGATATCTTGTGCTTAGCTAAACGTTTAAATTCCGCGCTAAATGGCCACCTGCAATGGGACTTATCAACATTAGAGCAAGACACCATTTTACTTGCCGATGACCTAACCCCAGCTGAATTTGCCATTTTACCTTTAGCGCATATCAAAGGTATTGTGCTTGAATCTGGTGGCTTAACTAGTCACACCGCAATTTTAGCCAGAAGCGCCGGCATTCCCACGTTATTAAGTTGCCCATTTGCAGAGCATCAGACCATTTCCGATGGCACTGAAGTTATTGTCGATGCGCTGCAAGGTGAACTGCACTTTGCGCCGTCCGATACCCTTCGAGAACAACTAAAAGCGCAAGCAGAGGCTGAAAGACAAAAACGTGAGGCGCTGGCAAAGTACAAAGATCTTAGTGCGCAAACCCAGGATGGCCATCATGTGAGCCTAGTAGCTAACGTGGGTGAGCTAAACGATATTAGTCATCTTGCCGACGTGGGGCTCAAGGTGTGGGGTTGTTTCGAACGGAATTTATCTTAATGCACTCTAAGGCGATGCCAAGCGAGCAACAACAGTACCAGCTGTACTGTGAAGCGTTACATAGCCTTGGCGATTTACCTTTAACCATCAGAACCTTTGATATTGGCGCCGATAAAGAAATCCCTTGGTTAAACTTGCCAAAAGAGGATAACCCTGCGCTAGGACTGCGCGGCATTCGCTATAGTCTTGCCCGGCCAAAAGTATTTATTACCCAGATTAAAGCCATACTTAGAGCCAGCGTCCACGGCACAGTTAGGCTGATGTTCCCCATGGTGAGTCAGGTTGAAGAACTCACTCCACTGCTCGACCTGGTCGATCAAGCCAAACAAGAATTAACCCAGGATGGTAAAACATACGATAGAGTCGATATTGGTTTAGTCGTTGAAACGCCTGCTGCAGTGCTCAATCTTGCGAGCATGTTGCCGTTGATTGATTTTGTCAGTATTGGCAGCAATGACTTAACCCAATACACCTTGGCTGCAGATCGCACTAACCCGCAATTAGCCAAAGATTATCCACCACTATCACCAGCTGTATTACGATTAATCGCCATGACAATTAGCCAATGTAAAAACGCTAGCACTAAAGTTAGTTTATGTGGTGAGATAGGCAGCAGCCCTGAATTGCTGCCATTGTTAGTTGGCTTAGGGTTAGATGAATTGAGTATCAACCCAGCGAGCGTATTGGCAGTTAAAGCACGCCTGATAGAGGGTAATTATCAAGAATTTGTAAAACATGCGCAGGTAGTGACGCAATTAAGCCAAATTGAGCAAATTTCACAAACAATAAAGGCATACAATTCAGATGCTTTCGCGTTACACTAACCTAAGGTGTTGCCAGCGTGATTACAGTAAGTAAAGTATGCTAGAAGCTACTAGTTGCGCTAGCTAAACAAACATATAAGTAAATAGAATAATAAAATTCGAGGCCTAGTTAACATGGGATTTTTAAGTCGAATTCGACGCCTAATTTCAGGGCAACAGCCCGTCTCTGGTCAAATAGATATTTTGGCGCCAGTATCCGGCGAGATAGTAAAAATAGAAAAAGTACCAGATGCCGTATTCTCAGAAAAAATCGTTGGTGATGGTATTGCTATCGACCCCAAGGGTAAGCAAATACTGGCACCCATTGACGGCACGATAGGCAAAATCTTTGAGACAAACCATGCATTCAGCATTGAGTCTCCACAAGGGTTAGAGTTATTCATCCACTTTGGTATTGGCACAGTTGAGCTTGGTGGCAAAGGTTTTTCACGCTTGGCTGAAGAAGGTCAACAAGTTAAAGCTGGCGACCCGATATTAGAATTTGATATGCAGCAGCTTGAAGGTCAAGTAGATAGCCTGCTGACACCGGTTGTACTAGCCAATATGGAAGATGTCGATCAGCTCGATAAAAAACAAGGCAGCGTAACTGCAGGTAAAGACGTTATCTTTACTGTGCAAATGTAATATCCCCTTGTCTGTTTAGCCGTTTTATTATTAATCTAACGGCTACCTACACTGCGCTTGAGCTTATCACATAACATGATCATCAAAGCCTGCGCAAATACCAACCCTCATTTTCAAATTAATTCAAAAGCATAGTTAAAGAACACGGAGTTCAGTTTTGATTTTATACGGCATTAAAAATTGCGACACAGTAAAGAAAGCACGTAAATGGCTTGAACAGAATGAGCATGCATTTGAGTTTCATGATTTTCGTCAAGACGGCTTGACTGAGCAGCAAGTAGAAAACTGGGCCAAGCTGATAGGCTGGGAAACACTGTTCAACAAGCGTAGCACCAGCTACCGCGCCTTAGCTGATGACGTTAAAGCAAGCCTTAATGAAGCAAGCGCGATTAAATTAATGACTGAGCAACCAACGCTCATTAAGCGCCCAGTGCTCGAGCGTGACAATCAAATCATCAACGGCTTTAAAGCTGACAGTTATCAAGCGTGGTTAAACCAATGAAGCAAGATTCAGCCGTACTCGCGTTAGCGAAAGACCTGATCTCCCG
Source organism: Shewanella maritima (assembly GCF_004295345.1). Classification (NCBI taxonomy): domain Bacteria; kingdom Pseudomonadati; phylum Pseudomonadota; class Gammaproteobacteria; order Alteromonadales; family Shewanellaceae; genus Shewanella; species Shewanella maritima. The sequence goes on from NZ_CP036200.1 coordinate 220,164, forward strand.
AGAGTCAATCACGCCTTTAGATGAGGGTTGTCAGGAACTAATGGCCGAGCGTCTTAAAGCACTTGGCTTTGAAATTGAGTCTATGGTGTTTGAAGACACCACCAACATGTGGGCACGTAAAGGCAAAGGCGACCCAGTATTTTGTTTTGCTGGCCACACAGATGTTGTACCAACAGGTGATATCAATCGCTGGCATACGCCGCCGTTTACGCCAACGGTAATTGATGACTACCTACACGGTCGCGGCGCAGCAGACATGAAAGGCTCATTAGCTGCAATGGTGATTGCTACTGAACGTTTTATTGAAAAGAATCCAGACCATCAAGGCTCTATCGCTTTTTTGATCACCAGTGATGAAGAAGGCCCATTCATTAACGGCACCACAAGGGTAATTGATACCCTCGAAGCGCGTAATGAAAAAATTACCTGGGCACTGGTTGGTGAGCCATCATCAACCCATAAGTTAGGCGATGTGGTTAAAAATGGCCGCCGCGGCTCACTCACCGGTAATTTGGTAGTCAAAGGTGTTCAAGGCCATGTTGCCTACCCTCACCTTGCTGATAACCCAGTACATAAAGCTGCGCCAGCGCTTGCTGAGCTCGCGCAAATGCACTGGGATCATGGAAATGAGTTCTTTCCGCCAACAAGCTTTCAAATTGCCAACATCAATGGCGGTACGGGCGCATCAAATGTGATCCCGGGCGATCTAAAGGTAATGTTTAACTTCCGTTACTCAACTGAGGTCACCGCTGAAGAGTTAATCAAACGGGTACTTAATATCCTTGATGCTCATGGCCTTGATTACGACATCGACTGGATATTTAACGGCTTACCTTTCTTAACCGGTGAAGGTCCATTACTTGACGCAACCAAAGAAGCTATTTTGGAAGTCACAGGTTATGAAACAGATCCGCAAACCTCTGGCGGCACTTCAGATGGTCGCTTTATCGCACCAACAGGCGCACAAGTAATTGAGTTAGGCCCGGTAAACGCTACCATCCATAAGGTTAACGAGTGCGTTAAAGTCGCCGATTTAGATGTGCTAGCACTTTGCTATGAACGTATTCTGGAAAAACTGCTTTGCAAATAAACCAGTTACCCACCACATCGTTAACTCAGCTGCAGCAAGATAGCCTAAGCTACCTTGCTAACGCACCTGAGCTGCTATATGGCTTGAGCTCAAAGCACTTAACTCAAATTGGTAATAAACTCGTTGAGCATCATACTGCAGCGGCTTTTAATCAGCTACAACGCGCTGGCGCTAAACATGGCCTTGATATTCAGATATGCTCTGCATTTCGTGACTTTGAGCGCCAAAGCCTGATTTGGAATAATAAAGCACTTGGCAAACGTCCTGTGCTTGATAGCCAGTCAAAACCACTCGATATTTCAAAGCTCACTCATGAGCAGTTACTCAAGGCTATCTTATTATGGTCAGCATTCCCCGGCAGTTCTCGCCATCACTGGGGAACGGATATAGATGTGTTCGATGCTGCAAGCATTGATGTTAACGATCTGCAATTAGTCAGTGAAGAGTATCAGGCGAATGGCCCATGTTATGAGCTGTATCAATGGTTACGAGTCAATGCAGCAAGATTTGGCTTTTACTTCCCGTTTCAACATGGCAAAAGTGGCGTTAGCGCCGAGCCTTGGCATTTAAGCTTTTACCCTGTCGCCAAACACTTCCTTGATGCATTTAGCACAGATGCTCTGGCTCAAGTTCTTGATAAAAGCGAAGTCGAATTATCAGATGAGCTGGTAAATGATTTACCCAACCTAGTCAGCCGCTATGTACGTTATGTCGCGCCGCTTCCTACTAGTCTGCGATGAAGTGAAAATCCACGATAACCTAAAAATGAGTAGAGACACCTCAAAATTCGCAATTAGAACAATGTCAGTGTTCATTTCAATTCTAAATAGATAAATTCACGATACAAATGTAATACCTGTTAATGAATTTAATCTGCAATTAATTTAAGATAGCTCAGCGAAAACAAAGATACGACCAGCCGATTAGAAATCACTGGTATAATCTGGCAAAACAATCGATTAGTCGCAACTCTCTGTTTCACTCACAGTGCAGTTTGGGCTCGCTTTAACGAATTCGCTAACTTTGCGACTTCACTAGCTTGGCGACTTCAATAGCAAAGAGCCATGTCGAGATATAACTTAGCCACTGCAGGCTTAATAACAATAATCAGGTGCCTATGAAAATCCTTAAACCTCTGTTTGATAACAACCGCCGCTGGGCAGATCGTATCAATCAAGAAGACCCAACTTTCTTTGAACAGCTCGCCAAGCAACAAACACCTGAATACTTATGGATTGGTTGTGCTGATAGCCGTGTACCATCAAATCAAATTATTGATTTGATGCCTGGTGAAGTATTTGTTCACCGTAATATCGCTAATATGGTCATCCATACCGATCTTAACTGTCTGTCTGTTCTGCAATACGCTGTTGATGTGCTAAAAGTGAAACACGTCATGGTAGTAGGACACTATGGCTGTGGCGGTGTAAAAGCGTCGATGACTGACGATCGTTATGGTTTAATCGACAACTGGTTGGGTCACCTAAAAGACATCTACCGCTTCCACAAAGATGAGTTAGAAAAACTTGATGAAGACGCACGCTTTAATCGCATGTGTGAGCTCAACGTGATTGAGCAAGTGGCTAACGTGACCTCAACAAGCATTATTCAAGAAGCCTGGGCACGTGGTCAGGAAATTTCAGTTCATGGCTGGATTTATGGTATCGACAACGGCCTACTTAACGACCTTGATGTTACCGTTGACCGTCAGATTGCCCTAAACGACAAATAAGGCTGTTGATGTTTAACGCAAGTTGAACAAATATCACGCAATCATTAACTAAAGACCTGCGAAAGCCGCAGGTCTTTGTGTTTTTGATGAATTATTTTTCAATATCATTCGCCCTCTGCCTATGAAGCTAGTTATAATCGATGGGTTTACTAAACGCAGATGCGTAAGAATTTTTAGGAGATAATTTCCATGCCAGGTTTTGAACTATTTGGTCCAGAAGAAAAGCAAGAAGTTGCTGATGTGATGGAGAACGGCTTTACTTTTCGTTATAACTTCGACCATATGCGTAACGATCGCTGGAAAACCCGCGAAATGGAACAGCTGCTTTGCGAGAAAATGAACGCCAAGCACGCGCACCTAGTATCAAGTGGTACTGCAGCACTACAAACTGCCCTAGCCTCAGCGGGCATCGGCGCTGGTGATGAAGTTATTGTACCGCCATTTACTTTCGTTGCTTCAGTAGAAGCGGTCTTCATGGCAGGCGCTATCCCAGTGTTTGCTGAAATAGACGAAACCTTATGTTTATCTCCAGAAGGTATTGAAGCGGCAATTACTCCGCGCACTAAAGCGGTTAACCTAGTTCATATGTGTGGCTCTATGGCCAAGATGGACGAGATTGTCGCGATTTGTAAAAAGCACAACTTAGTGCTTCTTGAAGATGCTTGCCAAGCAATTGGTGGCTCATACAAGGGTCAAGCTCTAGGCACGATCGGTGCAGTTGGTTGCTACTCTTTCGACTCAGTTAAAACCATCACCTGTGGTGAAGGCGGAGCGGTTATCACCAACTCGACTGAAATTTACGACCATGCCCACATGTTCTCAGATCACGGTCACGACCACGTAGGTAACGATCGCGGCGCAGAGGGCCACCCGAACATGGGTCTTAACTTCCGTATTTCAGAAATGAACTCAGCAATGGGTTTAGCTCAGCTACGTAAGCTAGACAAAATCATCGACATCCAGCGCACTAACAAAAAAGCAATCAAAGATGCGATGGCGGATATCAGCGAAGTGACTTTCCGTGAAATCCCTTGTGAAGACGGTGATTCAGCGGGTTTCCTATCTTTCATGTTGCCAACAGAAGAGCGCACCATTGAAATCAACAAGAAGCTTGCTGAAAACGGCGTTGACGGTTGTTTCTACTGGTACGTAAATAACTGGCATTACTTGAAAAACTGGAAGCACATCCAGGAGCTAAAATCGCCAGCTGCGCTACCTATCACATTAATTGAAGATCGCCCTGACTATACTAAGGTTCAAACGCCTAAGTCAGACGCTATCATGAGCCGCACGATTTCTATGCTGATCAAGCTATCTTGGACAGAAGAAGAAATCGCGCAGCGCATTGAAAACATTAAGAAAGCGTTTGCTTAATTAAACCCGGTTACCAATAATCGCACCATGCTCGCTTGGTGCGATTATCTATATGTAGATGTCTCAACGGAGAGTCTTGTAATGAGCTTTAAAAATTTTAAATGCGTACCAAAAATGATCTTTGGCCGTGGTTCATTCGCACAGCTTGATGATGTGTTAAGCGAAGAACGTAAAACTGCTGATGACTTTGTGGTATTCCTAGTTGATGACGTACACCAAGACAAACCTCTTGGTGGCCGCGTACCAGCAAAAGATCACGACTTACTGATTTACGTTAACGTAGATGATGAGCCAACCACTAAGCAGGTTGATGACTTAACCGCGCAAGTACAAGCATTCAACAGCAAAGCACCAGTTAGCGTTGTGGGTCTTGGTGGCGGTTCAACGCTGGATTTAGCGAAAGCAGTTTCACTGATGCTAACCAACGAAGGCGGCAGCGCTGAGTATCAAGGTTGGGACTTAATTAAGAACCCTGCTATTCACCATATTGGTATCCCGACCGTTTCAGGCACAGGTGCTGAAGCATCACGTACTGCTGTACTTTGCGGCCCAGTGCGCAAGCTTGGTCTTAACTCAGACTACACTGTATTTGATCAAATCATCATGGACTCTGAGCTAATTGATGGCGTGCCAACGGATCAATGGTTCTACACAGGTATGGACTGCTACATTCACTGTGTTGAGTCACTAGAAGGTACTTACCTGAACGAGTTCGCTAAAGCATTTGCTGAGAAATCGATGGATCTTTGCCGCGAAGTATTCCTAGATGATCATCCAGAAAAAGATGACAAGCTAATGATGGCTTCTTACATGGGCGGCATGAGCATCGCTTACAGCCAAGTTGGTGCCTGTCATGCAGTTTCATACGGTCTAGGTTATGTACTAGGTTACCATCACGGTATCGGTAACTGCTTAGCATTTGACGTACTTGAAGAGTTCTACCCAGAAGGCGTTAAAGAGTTCCGTCAAATGATGGATAAGCACAACATCAAGCTACCTAAGAACATCTGTAAAGACTTACCAGATGAAACTATCGCTAAGATGGTAGCCGTAACAAAGAGCATGGGCCCACTTTGGGAAAATGTTTACGGTGAAGGTTACCAAGAGAAAGTTACCGACGAAATGCTGACTAAGCTATTCCGTCGTATATAATAGCCATACGCTATTAACATAAGGGCTCGTATGAGCCCTTTTATTTACTGCTTTTTGCACAATTGAAAGGTCAATAATGAAAGTTACCCTGCTTATTCCCGCGCGATACGGCTCAAGCCGCTTCCCAGGAAAACCTTTAGCGCCAATTAACGGCAAGCCAATGATCCAACACGTTTATGAGCGTGCATCATTAGCCAAAGGTTTAGATAATATCTATGTAGCGACTGACGATGACAGAATTAAACAAGCAGTAGAAGCTTTTGGCGGTCAAGTGGTCATGACCAATCCTGAAGCCGCATCTGGTACAGACCGTATTAATGATGCTATCGATCAACTTGGCCTTGCTGACGATGATTTAGTGATCAACTTACAAGGTGACCAACCACTTATCGACCCAATTTCAATCGAGCAAATAATCACCTTATTTGAGCGCCATCCAGGCGAGTTCGAAATGGCAACCTTAGGGTTTGAAATTGTCGATAAGCAAGAACGTGACGACCCACTGCACGTTAAAATGGTATTCGACAACGACTTTTACGCACTGTATTTCTCGCGCTCGTGCATTCCATTTGGCCGCGATACCGATGACTACCCTGTCTACAAACACTTAGGGGTTTATGCCTATACTCGTCGCTTTGTAAATACGTTTGCTAAGTTGCCGCTAGGCCGCTTAGAAGATCTTGAAAAGCTGGAGCAATTACGAGCACTTGAGCATGGTCATAAAATTAAAGTTGCGATCAGTGCCTTTGATTCACCAGAGGTGGATACGCCTGAAGATATTCGCAAGTGTGAGCTGCGTTTAGCCGTAGACTGATCTTTGGTAGTACGCTCATAGTTAGCATTTTTATAGAGGCATTATGGAATTAGAAGGCTTAGAAGTTTGGCTAATCATTATTCTGGTAGTTGGCATAATCGCTAGCAACCTTGCAGTGCTTAAATATAGCGCCAAGTTCAAGATGCCCCAGTTCGGTGAACCAAAGGCCGGTGAACCAAAAGCCGGTGAACCTAAAACTGGAGATCCAAAAGCAGGCGACTCAAAAGAAGGCAAACATTCTGATAACTCAGACGATGGGCAGCTTAGCCAAGTTATCCTTGATGCTTTAGCCGAATCTGAGACCAAGAAGAAAGACACTAAATCAAGTACAACTGATGACACAGACATAGTGACGAGTGAGCAAGCGGATAGCAACAATAAGAGTTAATACTGTTAAGGCTATTCATTCATAATCAGTAGCCCTTTATTCATACTGCGCACAACTCATTTAAACGCCACTGACTCATGGTTAGTGGCGTTTCTGTTTGCAAATTACATCTAAAATTTGTTCGCATGTAGCTATAAATCCCCTCACACCTTTGAGTTTCAACCCATGTTATTGAATGCAAACTAACGCACGTGCTGCTTTTATCTGCAATCGCGCAAAAACATATTCCAAAACAGTGCGGTTGTAATAGAATGGCAGCCCAATGTCGCTGCTATTGAGCTAGATAAAGCTCTTAACTAAGACGCAGCCCATAGTTAAGTAGAAGATTGTAACCAAGATATAGCTTTCAAATAAGTGAAGCTAGAATCCTAGAACACTGATTTCAGCCACTCTAGGGGTTATCTATGACACAATGACAGTGCGCATTTAAGCTAGGTTTAAACATTAAACGCTAGCCTATAAGTTGGCCCAAATCTGCAATCCATAATAATTAAGCCAAATACAAAGGAAGATCATGACTTCTCAGCAGTCTAAAACCCCACAGGACATCGCCTCTAGCGGCGCTTTTGTCCGGTTTCTTAATATTGTCGAACGTTTAGGTAACCTGTTACCCCACCCAATTACCCTTTTCGCTATGTTCTGTATCGCGGTAGTAGTGATCAGTGGCATCGCTGGTTACTTTGAGCTATCGGTTGTCGACCCTCGTCCTGAAGGCGCAAAAGGTCGAGGCGAAGATGGACTTATCCATGTCGTGAGCCTTATGAGCGGCGAAGGCCTGCGCATGATAGTCTCCAAACTAGTGACTAATTTCACCGGCTTTACACCACTTGGTACTGTGCTGGTTGCACTGCTTGGTGTTGGTATTGCTGAGCGCTCTGGTTTGCTATCTGCAGCTATGCGTTTACTGGTAATGGGCGCATCAAAACGCCTAGTTACCTTAACTATTGTGTTTGCCGGTATCGTATCTAATACCGCATCAGAGCTTGGCTATGTGGTACTTGTGCCGATGGCAGCAATGATATTCCACTCCCTAGGACGTCACCCGCTAGCGGGTCTAGCAGCGGGTTTTGCCGGGGTATCTGGAGGTTACAGCGCGAACCTATTACTGGGTACTGTAGACCCGCTGTTATCAGGCATTACAGAAGCGGCAGCGCAGATGATTGACCCAGATTACGTCGTCGGCCCTGAGGTAAACTGGTATTTCATGTTCGCATCTACCTTCTTAATTACTATCTTGGGCGCATTCGTTACTGAAAAAATTGTTGAGCCTAAGCTTGGTAAATATGATGTATCTGAAGCAGCAGACGATTTATCCGAGCAAAAAATGGATGAAGTCACTGCTATCGAGCGCAAAGCCCTTAAGATGGCCGGCTTATCGGTTGTTGTTCTTTCAGCTATTTTAGCGTTAACCATCGTGCCTGAATGGGGCGCACTGCGTCATCCAGAAACGGGCTTGGTAGCAGGTTCACCTTTCTTAAAAGGTATCGTGGTATTCATCTTTATTTGCTTTGCAATCCCAGGTCTAGTTTACGGTGCAGTTGTTGGCAATATGCGCAAAGATGTCGACGTTATTAACGCCATGTCTCACAGCATGAGTACCATGGGCATGTACATCGTTTTGGTGTTCTTTGCATCACAATTTGTGGCTTTCTTCAAATGGACTAATCTTGGTGCTGTGCTGGCGGTAACCGGCGCGGATGCATTATCTGCCGTTGGCTTAACAGGCCCTATCGTGTTTGTACTGTTTATTATGCTATGTGGCTTTATCAATCTAATGTTAGGTAGCGCTTCAGCTCAATGGGCTGTAACTGCGCCAATTTTCGTGCCTATGTTAATGCTTGTGGGTTATGCCCCTGAAACCATTCAAGCGGCTTATCGAATTGGTGACTCAGTGACTAACCTGATCACACCTATGATGAGCTACTTTGGTTTAATCCTCGCCGTTGCAAGTCGTTACAAGAAAAACCTAGGCATAGGTACTTTGGTTGCCACCATGCTGCCATATTCCATCGTATTCTTTGTTGGTTGGACGCTGTTCTTCTTTATCTGGGTGTTCGTGGTAGGATTGCCGGTTGGCCCTGGTGCAGCAACTTACTACACGCCTTAGTAGCTGAGCTGCAAATAAATCTAATTGGCCAAAAGCCCGCTTACCTGTTTGTAGCGGGCTTTTTAGTCTTGTTCGTTCAATGCTTCAAACGCGACTGACACTAGACGATATAGCGCTCAACCAGTTTATCATCAATCATCACTTGCGAATCTAGCTCACCACCTATGGCTTTAGTGGTATTAGCTGATGCTAGATTATCGGCATAACAGTGAATATGAATTTGTCGCTCGCCCATGGCTCGAAGCTGGTCAACAGACAGCTTCATCAAATCCTTACCATAACCCTTGCCACGCATCGATGGACGAATACCTAGACCTATGTGCCCACCACAATGGCGCAGCGCCTCATTTAAACCATGACGTAAATTGGTTACTCCAACAATTTCTTCATTATCAATCAGCCATAGCGTAGTGCTTGCCACATAACCCTCTGGGAGGTTTTCTCCTAATCGAAAGTTCTCAAGCTTTGAGAGCAGCGCATCGAAATCACTATGGTCAAAATCCAGCGGAAACGGATAGCGCTCCTCACGGCCTAACTCTTCGATATAAGAGTGATAACTTGCCTGATACGATTTACTTGGCTTGACTAATTTCACTCAGTTCTCCCCCCCTTTTCGTTACAAAAAAAAGTGCCCACAAACATTGTTCACATCGAATGTATAGCATGATGATTAAAATGGTTTATATAATTGATAGCACATACATAAAAGGCAGCCAATGGCTGCCTTTAAGTTAAAGTATCAAGCTAAATCAATAAGCTTACCTATGTTGCTGCTCGACTTGCTCAAGATGCTCATGGGTGACCGGCCAGGCATTAATAACTGCCTTAACTAATGAGGCTAGCGGAATGGCAAAGAACACCCCGAGTACGCCCCATAGTCCGCCAAAAACCAGCACCGCAGCAATAATAATTACCGGGTGTAAATCGACCGCATCAGAGAACAAAATTGGTACCAGTAAGTTACCGTCTAACGCCTGAATAATGCCGTAGCCAAGCATGAGATAACCAAACTCAGGACTAATCCCCCACTGGAAAAACGCAACTAATGCGATTGGCAATGTCACTAGGGTGGCACCAACATAAGGAATAAGCACAGACAGACCCGTAAGCGCACCAAGAAGCGCTGAGTATCTTAAGCCCATGAGCGCAAAGAATACGTAACTCACTACGCCAATAATGATGATTTCAATCACTTTGCCGCGAATATAGTTAAAGATCTGCTGCTCCATTTCAGACCATACACTTGATGCTAAATCGCGATTCGATGGGAAAAAACGTTTGCTGCCTTTAATGAGCTCATCTTTATCTTTCAAAAAGAAGAACACCAATAATGGCACTAAAATCAAATACACCATTAACACCAATAAAGATGCAGAGTAGCCAAGAAGCTGTTTACCTAAATCAAGTAAATGCTGAGTATCGGCGAATTTTTTAAGCTCAGCGAACATCTGATCAATTTGCTCTGCACTGACAAACTGCGGGTACTTGGCACTAAACTCTTTAATCGCCACCATACCTTTATCAAGCATGTTAGGTAAGTCTGATATTAGGCTTAAGCCCTGATTCCACAGACTTGGGATCAAGACCAAAAACAGCACTAGCATGACCCCTAAAAACGCCACAAGCACCACGGATGCCCCCGCTGTGCGATTAAGGCCTATACGGGTCATTTGTTGCACTGGCCACTCAAGTAAAAAGGCTAAAATCAACGCCACCAACAAAGGAGCAAGCAAAGATGCACCAAAGTAGAGAGTTAGCCCTAAGCCAACTAAAATAAACAGTAAAGTAATAGCCTGCGGATCGCTAAAATGTTTTTTGTACCAATTTCCTAAATACGTAAGCATTAATGTGCCTTCTAGATGTATAACAATTAATTTTTGGAGATCACTAAGGAAAGTCGCAGATCAGTTTGCTCTTTAATTTCAATACCAAAGCCCATTTTTTTCACAAAGGCGGGAACATCTTGGCGTGAACCTGGGTCAGATAGATATACTAGCAAGTTATCTCCCTTAACCATTTGCTTCATCAACAGCTTCACCTGAACTAAAGGGTAAGGACATCGGTATGAAGTTAAATCAATAAATTCCATAATCAACTTGCGTTAAACAAACTAAGGCTATTATCCTAGCTTGCAAAACAAACCACAAGGCAAGAAATCCGCCGAATGTGGTGTTTTATGTCTCAATTTATGTATCGACGAAGGTTTCCATTGCCAACATTATCTAGTGCATTTATTAAAAAAATACTACTTAGCGCTTCACTACTCATTTGTTTAGCGGGCGTTGCGAAAAGTTTCGCCAGCAATGATTTGCCTGATTTAGGTACTGCCGCGGTTAACACCTTAAGTCTCGAGAAAGAAATGGTCTTTGGTGACGCCTACATGAGAGTTATTCGCTCATCAGCCCCATGCTCAACGATCCTGTATTAAATCAATACTTAACTGAGCTTGGCAACAAACTCGTTGCTCATGCAACCGGCGTTAAAACCCCTTTCTATTTCTTCTTGCTCAGAAATGACGAAATTAACGCATTCGCCTTTTTTGGTGGCCATGTTGGTGTACACACAGGACTGTTTTTGAATGCAGAAACCGAAAGTGAACTCGCATCAGTTATGGCGCATGAAATCGCACACGTTACTCAACGCCACTTAGCGCGCTCATTTGAAGCCAAAGAGAAAAGCTCAACCGCCACTATCGCAGGTATGCTAGGCGCAATATTGTTAACCATTGCTGCCCCACAAGCGGGTATGGCAGCATTAGCCACAACTCAGGCACTGGCGACTCAATCACAAATTAACTACACCCGTTTACACGAAAAAGAAGCTGACCGTATTGGTATGCAAATTTTGGCGGAAGCGGGTTTTGATCCAAACGGCGCAGCTGACTTCTTCCAAGAGTTAGCCGTGCGTTACCGCTTTACTTCAAAGCCGCCACAAATGCTGTTAACTCACCCATTACCAGAATCGCGTATTAGTGAAGCTCGTAACCGCGCAGCGCAATACCCTAAACGTTATATTCCAGATAACCTTGATTACCATCTGGCAAAAGCCCGTATTCAGGTACGTTTTTCAAGCCTTAGTGATAGCGCTGCTTTGTACCGATTTGAAGAACAACTTAAAAAGCGTACTTTTAAATTTAAAGATGCTGCATTATACGGTAAAGCATTAGCGCTATTTAGGCTAAAGCGGTTTGATGAAGCGCAAGAAATCATCACTGAACTACTTGCAAAAGATAAAAACAACTTGTTCTACATCGACACTCAAAGCGATTTGTACGCTGAGCGCAAAGACTATCAAGATGCGATAGCAATGCTTGAGCATCGTCTAGGGCTAATGCCAACATCTTCTGTCGTTAGCATTAACCTCGCCCACATATACACCGAGGCGGGTAAGCCAGAAAAAGCGATTCCGCTACTAGAAGATATGCTGTTTTTAGACAAACAGAGTATGCTGCCTTACCAGTTGATGACTGATGCATACAAAAAGCTTGGCAATCGAGCACTGGAGCATTACAGCAACGCTGAAGTACTTGCGCTGGCGGCAGATTATAAAGGCGCCATTGATCAGCTAAATTATGCACACAGATACTCTGAGGGCAACAGCCTACAAATGGCAAGGATTGACGCTCGGATCAGGCAATTCCGCCAGGCAGACAAACAACTTGACGCTTTAAAATAGACTTAGACTTATTTTAAACAGTAATTTTCTATACAATTGCGGGCAAATCTACGGATTTGCCCGTTTTTATAGCTAGCGATTAAGGGAAGCAACAATGACAAAAGCAACTATCTATCACAATCCACGCTGCTCAAAGAGCCGTCAAACGCTGGCGTTACTTGAAGAACAACAAGCTGAGATCACGATTGTTGAGTATTTAAAAACGCCACCTTCTGTACAAGACATTAGCAAAACCATTGAGCTACTTGGTTTAACCTCACCACGTGAGATGATGCGCACCAAAGAGACAGAATACAAAGAGCAAAATCTAGGTGATGCTGCATTATCAAACGAGCAACTTATTGAAGCCATGGTTGCAACACCTAAGTTAATTGAGCGCCCTATTGTGTTCGCTAATGGTAAGGCTGCAGTGGGTCGTCCTCCTGAAAATGTGCTTGAGATCCTATAGGTTTAAACATGCAAGATAACCAAGTTCAATCGGGTATGAGTTCAGCAACCTTGATGCAGCTTTGCCGTATCGGCTATCTAGCGTTGGTCGCTTTGCTCGCTGGTTACTTTATCCAGCAAGGGATAAATGGCGACTATTCAATGGTGTTTAGTGTACTTTGGATACTACCGCTATTGTTGCCATTAAAAGGCGTAATTACGGGCAACCCATACACCTATGCGTGGGCGAGCTTCATTCTATGCCTATATTTATTGCATGGCCTTACCCTAGTTTATGTCACTGAAGAGTTATTGCTTTTTGCGATTATTGAGTCGGTTTTGATCAGCTTGCTACTCATAGGCTTTCCTTTCTATGCGCGCAAACGTGGTAGAGAGCTAGGACTTGGGCTGAAAAAGCACAAGAATAAAGACAAGTAATTCACAGCCAACAAAGGGTTGGCTAAATTCGCGCCTTTGTCATTGCGACGGTCATTGATACCAATGGTAAGTTTGCAATCACAAGGCGCTTTTTCGTCCGCTTAACCTCAGATTGGGAAACTAGTGATTGTCTACCACAACGACACGGTTTTTGCCTTGATGTTTCGCTTCATAAAGCGCGTGGTCAGCTTGCTCAACAAGATCGTTATGATGCGTACTCGATGTAGGCATACTAAAGCAAAGCCCTATGCTTACGGTAAACTTAACCTGCGGGCTTTGATCCACAAGGCTCGTTTCTGGTGAACTTGGATTTAGTGAAGCCACCGCGCGACAAATGCTTTCACCTATCTCAACACAGCGCTGCTTATCCTGACTTGGCAAAATAATTGCAAATTCGTCCCCACCGAACCTAGCAACAACATCGGTATCTCTTTTGACGATAGATTTAAGCACTTCACCAAGCTTATGAATACTCACATCGCCGACAAGATGACCATACTTATCATTAATTTGTTTGAAGTTATCAATATCAAGTAGCATTACTGCGAGTGGTCCACTAGCTCTAGCAGCCAATTTCACGTTTTGCATCAGGGCCTTGTTAAAGTAGCGCTTATTTTTTAATCCGCTTAGCTCATCCATATTATTGAGATGCTCAAGCTCTTTTGCATGATTTTTGATAAACAGCGAATCCTTTAGGGCCTTCCAATACTGAGCGTGTTGCTCATTGGTCGTTGAATACATACCTAGCCAATAGATTGCAAAAACTAGCGTTAACGATACATTTTCATGTTGAGTAACTACCAGCGTGATAAAGGGCGGCACTAAAAATGCCGAAAACAATCCAATAGTAAGGAAGCGCGATGGAATAAGCGCTGCAACGCCACCACCTGTCAGGCCAGCTGTTGAGATAATAATAATCAGCGCATAAGGCTCAAGTTTAGGAATAACGAAGCACAATGAACATAATGTGCCCCACATTAAAGCAGGAGACAAAACGATCAGGGGAAAACCGTAACGCCACACGCCAGGGAATTTTAAATAGATGGAATCGAATTTAAATACATACGGCAAACGCAAACAAGCTAACAGTAAAAAAGCGCAAGTCACAATAATGGATAAGTTTGAGTTAACTTGCCATAAGTTTGATGGCAGTACGAGTGCAAACCATATCAACAGGTAAATATAACTCCCCGTCGATGAACGCTTGGCGATATCACGGTTTGACTGGTAAAGCAGCTCATTGATATTCGCTTCATCAAAATTAGGATCTGCTTGAAGCGTTTTTATGATCTCAGTTTTTTGCACAGCAATAAACCTTTGATACCAAACTAGAAAAGCAAACAGGGAACATGTTTTGAGCATATACAGCATTAAGTGTATATGCAATAGGTGTGAATTAATTGTACTAACAATGTTGAAAGGCGAATTGCCCACGCTATTTAATGCTAGCGCGACAAGCATTCACAGATGATTTGCCCCTAGAGCCTGAGCATTTCTTTGATAAAAGGGATCGTCAGCTTGCGTTGATGAACCATAGACGCTTTATCTAGCTTATCTAGCACATCAAACAAGGTACGTAAGTCTCTTGCCATACGATTAAGTAAGAAGCGTCCAACGTCGTCCGAAAGCTGCAACCCACGCATTGCAGCACGGCGCTGCAAAGCAAGCAATTTGTCATCATCTTTCATTGGTTGCAATTGGTAACTGAGCCCCCATTGCATACGGCTGACGAGATCAGGAAGTGAGAAACCAGCTTCGGTTGGTGACTTACAGCCACTCACAATAAGCTGGCAGTCTTGCTGCTCATTAATGCGGTTATATAAATGAAATAGCGCTTCTTCCCAAATTGGGTGTCCTGCAATGGCATCAACGTCATCGATGCAAATAAGCTGTAAAGACTCTAAACCTTCAAACAAATCCGTTGAAATACTGGCATGGATACCAAGTGGTACATATAAGGTACGTCGCTCTAATTCATTAGCTTGAGCGCAAGCGGCATGGAGCAGATGTGTACGACCAGACTTTTCCGGTCCAAAGATGAATAGCGAATTGCATAACTCCCCTTTGGCACTGGCTTGCAGCTTTTCGATCAGTTCATCATTGCCAGATGCAGGATAATAACTATCAAATGTCTCATCGTCCGGTAAATAAACGGGTAATGAAAGCTGTTTTGGGGAATGTTGACTCACTAAATTGAGATCTCACTAAATTTTAACGGCGCCAGTATAACACAAGCTAAGAATAGTGCGGTGAACTTTCACCGCAAGGAACGTCAATGCCTAGCGTGCTAGCCATTGATATATGAGGGTAACCGGCTCACCGTCTTTCTCACTAGGCTGCTCATTCGTTTGATCTGGACTTTGACCAAATCCTTGATCAAAGCTTGAGCCGCTACCTAAAGTGGACTCAGTTTGAGGTATGGTAATATCTTGTATGCGATTGTCGATATTTAGCAGTCGTTGCAAGTCGGCAACCTGGCTAAATAAATCAACGGCATAAGTCACAGTATCAGCATTAATTTGGTGCAACTGAATGGCTTTAACTGCAGTTAACTCTTGCAAATAACTTTCAATTTCCACCACATCTTTCATTGATGCAATGCCGACAAAACTAAGTAATGTCGATAAATCTTCGCCAGAAGATGCTATCGCGTATTGGCTAACAAAGTACTGCGCTAATTTATCCATCATTTGCTGCCCAGCTAGCTGGTAATCTAGCGCCAGACCTTGATGAGAAAGTAACGGCTGCATAATCGGATCTTGGCTATCCTTGGCATATAAACTCATTTGGTAACGCACTTCACCAGCAAAGGTATCCATATTGGCCACGACAAAGTACTCGGCATCATACCTTTGGCTAGCCATCGCCACCGATTGTGCAAATTGCCCACGCACATCGGTAACACTTACCTGCATCAAATCGTCTAAATCCATCAACGGAAATAGCACAGGGATCCCCTGGCTAATTGCATAGTCGTTCATGCCATCTTCATTGGCGCTCACCATAGCGTCAGACACAATTTCATAACCGTTTTCACTTGGCATACTTAGCCAAAACAATGTCAATGGCCTCTGCGCGCCCCACACAGGTAGGTCAGCTTTACGTAGAATTTGTACTAACTGCTGGTGATCAAAGATAGCCTGCAAATAAAGTTGGTTATCTTGTTGGTAATAGTTGTATTGCGTCAGTAATGACTGTGGTTTTTGAACCTGAGCACTCACTAGTTCATGACTTAACACACTGGCGTTACCTGAGTTTTTCACAAACACTTGCGACAAAGCTTGCTTTAATGCGTTAGTGCGATCAGTTTTGCTGCGGCTATTAACTTGTATATCAGCCTGATCCAACTTCTTAATTTCCACAGCCGAAATTGATGTAGTAAAAACTAATGAAGCAGCTAAAAGTATGACATTGAGTGTATTTTTTAACATTAGATAGGATAAACGCAACAAAACAAAGTGACCAAAGTGTAACATAAGAATGTGACAGGAAGTAAATCACGATTAGCACGATCGGTTAATAGATGATTGTAATTAATCAAATTTAATCATCACTAAATGGAGACGGAAATGAATCGTATGTTTGTACCACTTCAGGGCGCACAAATGTTATTTGTCGCATTTGGCGCGCTGGTGCTCATGCCCTTAATCACAGGGCTAGATACCAGTGTAGCGCTATTTACTGCAGGTATTGGTACCCTATTATTTCAACTTATCACTAACCGACAAGTCCCTATCTTTCTAGCCTCGTCATTTGCGTTCATCGCACCAATTTTATATGGCGTTCAAACCTGGGGCATCCCAGCTACCATGGGTGGCTTAATGGCAGCGGGTTTTGTTTATGTATTGATGGGCACCGCCGTTAAGTTTAAGGGCACGGATTTTATTCATAAGCTGTTACCGCCTGTGGTGGTTGGCCCAGTCATTATGATCATCGGTTTAGGCCTTGCACCGGTAGCTGTAAATATGGCTCTGGGGAAAACTGGTGATGGTAGCGCGGTGTTAATTGAGCAATCAACGGCGCTCATTATTTCGCTAGGTGCATTGACCACAACGATTATTGTTGCCGTGTTCGCCAAAGGAATTACTCGACTAATGCCAATTCTAGCCGGCATTGTTGTTGGTTACATCATGAGCTTATTTTTCGGCATTGTTGACTTCTCACCTGTCGCTAACGCCAGTTGGGTAGCCCTACCTAACTTTGTCGCGCCCGAGTTTCACTGGCAAGCTATATTGTTCATGTTACCAGTGGCAATCGCGCCAGCGGTTGAACATATCGGTGATATTCTGGCTATTTCTAATGTAACCGGTAAGGATTATTTGAAAAAGCCAGGGCTACATCGCACGCTTATGGGTGATGGTGTTGCCACTATTGCAGCCTCTACATTCGGCGGCCCGCCAAACACCACATATTCAGAGGTAACTGGCGCGGTAACTTTAACCAAGAGCTTTGACCCTCGCATTATGACCTGGACGGCAATTACTGCCATTATTCTCGCCTTTGTCGGCAAACTAGGTGCGCTGATGCAAACCATTCCAGTACCTGTAATGGGCGGCATTATGTGCTTGTTGTTTGGCTCGATTGCCGCTGTGGGCTTAAATACCCTAATACGCAATCAGGTTGATTTATCAGAGCCGCGAAACCTCACAATTGTCGCAGTAACACTGGTATTCGGCATTGGTGGCATGGCGTTTGGTATTGGCGAGTTTAGCTTATCTGGCATTAGTCTATGCGGTATCGTCGCCATCATCCTAAATGCTGTTTTACCGCACCAGGATAGCAAAGAAGCTGACGAGACGAGTTAACTAGCAGTTAATCGTCACAAGTAAAAAGCCAACGGTATGACCGTTGGCTTTTTCGTACACTGCACTAGTTTAAATTTTTAAACAAAATTAAGGTTCAATACTCTTGTTACTGGAGCTTGAACGAATAATTGTCAATTTAGTTTAGCTCGAACTGGTAAACCGCAGTGCTACCACTCACTTCATTACCGACAATAAGCAAAGGCAAACCGGTCGGGCTATTCATTGCATCAACAAACTTCATCCCTTCAGGACCTAAATCACCGGCAAGTTCTGGTGTACCTGTGATATCAGCTCCATCGATTTCGAACTCGACATCAAAATCACGATTAACGACATAATCAATAAAGCTAACCTCAAAAGGATTGGTCACATCATAAATCATAAAGCCGCCGGTGCGCTCTAATCCGATGAATGCATACAAGGCGTCACCGACTTTACCTAATGCAACCGCTTCCGGCTCAGGCCCTTTATCATCACTGCGGCTGTCGCCTTTGCTTTCTTCATTATGGTTATTGAAGTCATCACCAAGCAATGCCGCTGTGATTTTTTCAAACTGGCTACCACTATCAAAAACTTGCGTGCCTTCTTTAGTCCAAATAGAGAATGAGCGCGCACCGTAAGATACAATTTTATCGTAAATGCCAGCGGTTTCAGACTCACCCATTGACGTTGTGACTTTTAAACGGCCAAGTAGCGTTTTATCTTGCGCTGCCGCAATTTGAGGGTGGTTTGCTGATAAAGTGAGATCTTCAGCTCGCACTTCCTCTGAGAAACCACTGTAGTCGCGTGAGTCACCTTCGTTAGCGCTAACGATGAAATCGGTGTTGCCCCATTGATAGCTTGCGATAGTATCTGGTTGATACATGCCGTATACACCCTGATAAGTGCGAATATTGATCATGTCATCTTTATCAGAAGCATCGATTTCATTACCGAGTAAGCCATAGTCTTTAAGACCTAGTGCATTGATCCGCACCACCTCTGCGTTAGCAATATCAATCACAGCAATAGCATTGTTTTCTTGTAAGCTGACAAATGCGTATTTACTGTCTTGTGAAACTGCGACGTATTCAGGCTCTAGATCTTGAGCGATGCTAGCTCCAGGGCCGTTGATTTTAATCTTATCGCTTAGCTCGCTATTACGTGGACTTCCAACATTAAACTCAGTAAAGCCAACACTTGTTGCCGTATCTGCAGGGGTATTATCAGTGATTGCAATAATTGACACACTACCTTCTGGGTCAACATCATAAGCATCATTTGGCTCACCTTCGTTGGCTACCAGTAAATACGCGCCATCAGGAGTAAATGTCACATTGTCTGGAAGCGCGCCAGCCTCAACCGTTTTTAGGAATACTGGAGCTGCAGAATCGCTTAAACGATAAAATGCTATTACGCCATTACCTTGCTTGCTGTTACCAGCGCTATCAGCACGTTCAATCGCCATCGCCATTAAATCACCATGTACAGCAACGCTATTTACGCTACCCAAGCCTGTTAGTGCGCTATCGGCAGCTGCGTCTATTGTCATCAGCTTGTCGATATTGTTTAGCGTGAATGGATTCTCAACTTGTTCAGCGGCACTTAATTTTGACAAGTCGAGCACATCTACCATGCCACTTTGCGCGTTTACGACAAATGCTTGTTTACTTGACACGTGAAAATCAACAATTTCAGCAGCGCTTTGGCCAAACACGCCAGATTCATAGCGACCAATCAAATTAGCCGCTAATTTCCCCTGTGCTTCATTGCATTGATAAACCGTTAAGCTCGTATCAACTTCATCAGCATCAAGCACGCCATTGCGGTTAACATCTAACCCAGCTTGGATCATTTGCCCACCAAACACACATTGTTCACTACCTTTAGCAATATCTGTTGTTGATATGACAGTGTTATAGCCATCCTTTCCGTTCTCACCATTGCTGCCGTTAGTGCCATTGACACCATCATCGCCATCACATGCACTTAGCAACATGGCTGAACAAATTACCGATAAAGAAAATAAGCGCTTTTTCATTTTTAGTACGTCCTGTTTTTTTGATTTCGCATAACGTACTGGATAAAAATGACAAATTTGCGTCGATAAGATTAACGATATATTGCAAGCTGCAATCTTTGTAAAATCTTACAATTAAAACGTAATTAGCCGGACGCTAATTTAGTTGGCGTGTTAAAATGTGACTGTTTTCAACGGTATTCTGAGGTAGTTTTGCGTTCCAGTACCCATGTCAATCAAACAGATCCCCTAGCTAACTTCCCCCCACTTGCATTATTAATCCCAATGCTAGCGGCGATTGTTGCCATCACCCCATTGGCAATCGACATGTATTTACCCGCAATGTCGATATTGGCTGACAGCTTCAATTCTAGTGTAACAACTGTTCAACAGTCTTTGAGCATTTACCTAGCGGGTTACGCAATAGGAATGCTTACCTTTGGCCCATTAGCCGATCGTTTTGGACGCCGTCCGTTAGTGATAGTTGGCTTATCAGGCTTTACCCTAGTCAGTACACTTATTGCGATAACCACCAGCGTCGAAGTATTTTTGGCATTACGCTTTTTACAAGCATTTATTGGCGCGGCAGCGACCGTAGTAGTTCCTGGCTACATTAAAGAGGTTTACGGTAATAACACAGCTAAAGGCATGTCGTATGTCAGTTTGATTATGATGTTAGCGCCGCTTGTTGCACCGTCCCTTGGCAGTATTATCCTTGGCTTTGCTGACTGGCACATGATTTTTGCCAGTCAGGCTTTATATGCTTTTGGCTTGCTAATATTGGTGCTCATCAAACTTAAAATGCCTAGTGATGCTGGCAATGAGCGCAGTCAGAAATCGTTTTTTCGTGCCTACTACACGGTATTTTCTCGCGAGGGTGTAAAACTCAACATCATTTGTGGCGTACTGACGTCATTTGCGTTTTTCTGTTACCTAACCGCATCGCCATTTGTTTACATGGAAGTGTTTGAGCTAAGCAAAAACATGTTTGCAATTTTGTTTAGTAGTAATGTTGGCGCATTGATGCTCGCCAATATTATTAACTCTAGAATCGTTGGCCGCTTTGGTTCAAAACGTATGTTGGTAATGGCGACCTTTGGCGCAACTGTTTCGGCATCAGCATTGCTAGCTGCTAACGTGTTTGGGCTAAGTTATCACTACACAGTGGCAATGCTGATCCCATTAATGGGTTGCTTGGGTGTCATGTCGGTGAATGCCGATGCCATCGTACTGATGAAGTTTAAACAAGAAACCGGCACGGCGACTGCAGTGATTGGCACGTTGCGATTTGGCTTTGGCGCTCTCGCTGGGCCACTTTTAGCCCTGTTCTATACCGGCGATGCCGTGCCATTCTCTGCGCTAATGTTGATTTCAGTATTATTGGTAGTGGTTTGCCTTGTTCTGCAAACAAGACAAAGAGCAAACTAGTCATTAAAGTTTGCCCTTCTATGATTAAGCCTCTGTGATTACGCCCTTTAAGCGAATTTAAATATTTAATGCCGGTGCCA
This sequence comes from Shewanella maritima, assembly GCF_004295345.1. NCBI lineage: Bacteria > Pseudomonadati > Pseudomonadota > Gammaproteobacteria > Alteromonadales > Shewanellaceae > Shewanella > Shewanella maritima. The sequence goes on from NZ_CP036200.1 coordinate 241,672, forward strand.
AAATTGGTTCCGGCATCATTGCCGCTTCAGAATCTACTATTCTCTGCCACCTATCCACAAAGTTTACTCACTACACAGGCTATAGCCTTGCAAATCCACACAAGCCCACTCAAGACTACAAAGTTGAATAAACTTCAAGTTTATAAATAAATTAGTTTCAGCTATTGCAGTAAATTTATTTTTACATATGATGTTTTTAAGGCTGTATCAAGACTCTTGATCGAGCTCGACATGGGAGCGAATTACCCTTCTCTCCCGCTGATTTAACGATTACCGTCGTTGTATTCAAGCTACTGTTTACCATACGGTAACTTTAAAGGATGTTTTTTATGGAAAAGCTTTCCGGCGCGAGCATGATTGTGCGCTCTCTAATCGATGAGGGCGTTGAACATATCTTCGGTTACCCTGGTGGGTCCGTCCTCGACATTTACGATTCTCTGCACAAAATCTCTGGTATTGAACATATTCTTGTGCGTCACGAACAAGCTGCCGTGCATATGGCAGATGGTTATGCCCGCTCAACAGGCAAAGTTGGTGTGGTGCTTGTGACATCAGGCCCTGGCGCAACTAATGCAGTTACCGGCATTGCTACCGCTTATATGGACTCAATTCCCATGGTGGTGTTGTCAGGCCAAGTACCAAGTAACTTAATTGGTAATGATGCATTCCAAGAATGCGACATGATTGGTATTTCACGGCCTGTGGTGAAACACAGCTTTTTGGTTACCGATCCTGCTGACATACCCGCTATCGTCAAAAAAGCATTTTACATTGCTGCAAGCGGACGTCCTGGCCCGGTTGTTATAGACCTACCTAAAGATTGTTTGAATCCTGATGTATTGCATGATTATGTTTACCCTGAAACGGTAAGCATGCGCTCATATAACCCAACGACTACTGGCCATAAGGGTCAAATAAAACGTGGTCTAGAGGCTTTATTACAAGCAAAGAAGCCAGTGCTTTATGTTGGCGGAGGCGCGATCATATCAGAATGTGATCAACAAATTTTACAGCTAGCTGAAAAGCTTAATATCCCAGTGATAAACACTCTTATGGGGTTGGGTGCATTTCCTGGCACCCATCAACAATGTTTAGGCATGCTTGGCATGCACGGCCTTTATGAAGCCAATATGGCTATGCATAACTGCGACCTGATCTTCGGTATTGGGGTACGATTTGACGATCGTACAACGAATAATGTCGAAAAGTACTGCCCGAATGCCAAAATTCTCCACATAGACATTGACCCATCATCTATTTCTAAAACTGTGCGGGTTGATATTCCTATCGTAGGCAGCGCTGACAAAGTGCTGTCTAGTATGCTGTCGCTTTTAGAAGATTCTGGCAAAGCAAACGATGCCAATGCCATGGACTTGTGGTGGAGCCAAATCAACCAATGGCGTAACCGTAAGTGCCTTGCTTACGATACAAGCTCAGAGAGAATTAAGCCGCAACAGGTAATTGAAACCGTCCATAAGCTGACTAATGGTGATGCTTATGTTGCATCCGACGTGGGTCAACACCAAATGTTTGCCGCGCTTTACTATCCATTTGATAAACCAAGACGTTGGATTAACTCTGGCGGTCTAGGCACCATGGGCTTTGGCTTGCCTGCGGCTATGGGCGTTAAATTTGCCCACCCTGATGCCTGCGTAGTTTGTGTTACTGGCGATGGCTCTATTCAAATGAATATTCAAGAGCTTTCGACAGCGCTGCAATACGATATTCCGGTGAAAATTATTAACCTCAATAATCGTTTCTTAGGCATGGTTAAGCAGTGGCAAGACATGATTTATTCAGGTCGTCACTCCCACTCTTATATGGATTCTGTACCTAACTTCGCCAAAATTGCTGAAGCTTATGGCCACGTAGGTATGACGATTAGCGATCCTGCTGAGCTTGAAACTAAGCTGGCACAAGCGCTAAGCATGACTGATAAGCTAGTGTTTGTTGATATCAGTGTTGACGAAACTGAGCACGTGTACCCAATGCTTATTCGCGGTGGTGCGATGAATGAAATGTGGTTAAGCAAAACGGAGAAAAGCTAATGCGTCGAATTATTTCTGTATTACTTGAAAACCAGCCCGGTGCTTTATCTCGCGTTGTTGGCTTATTCTCACAGCGCGGCTATAACATTGAGAACTTGACCGTTGCACCGACAGAAGATAATACCTTGTCACGCCTAAATATCACGGTTACCGCTGACAGCAGCGTACTGGAACAAATTGAGAAACAGCTGCACAAGCTGATAGATATTCTTAAGGTTGCCAACATTACTGAAGGTGCGCACATTGAGCGTGAAATTGCGCTAATTAAGGTAAAAGCGCAAGGCGCAAACCGGGAAGAAGTTAAGCGCACAGCTGATATCTTCCGCGGTCAAATTGTCGATGTGACTCCTAACTTGTATACCATTCAAATGGTTGGCACGGGGGAAAAGATAGACGCCTTTATAGGAAACCTCGCTGATGTCACTAAGGTTATTGAAGTGTCTCGCTCAGGCATCGTAGGACTGGCTCGTGGTGAAAAATCAATGCGGGCTTAACACTACTTTTATACCGCTATAAAAACAAAAACCGCTGACATTACTGTTAGCGGTTTTTTGTTGGCGTTTTTTTGTTTGCGCTAGTCGCGAGCGAAAAAAATTTTAGCCTATGGCGCTTCTTTAAAGGTCTACATCCACTATGTAATGCCCTTGCAGCCAATTACGCCCAATGAGTAGTTTATAACTCATCTTGCTTCTGTCTCTTAAATTGGTCTCCACCATAAACTCACTGCCCGGCTCACCAATTTTGAGTTTGACCATATAGCGCACTTCGCTACCTTGAGCATTACGAATAAGTGAGGTGTTAGTGATGCGAGTCTTCACGGTCGCCTTTTTGCCCTTTTCGTTTTCGGTAGTAAAAGTGATCATCTTACCTATATTGTTATCCATATTATCTTTGTCTTCATTTTCAATATGAATATCAACCGCATGCAGTGAGTTCTCGACTGCGCCAGTGTCAATGCGGGTTTTGAAAAGTAAGTCAGACTCAACAATAGACAGCTTTTCTACTGGGCCAATGTACTTTTTCTCCGACACATCGACCACATAATCACCTTTTAAGAAATTACGGCCAATGAGTAATTTAAAATCCATGTGGGCGCGATCGCGTAAATTAACCTGCACCGTTTTGAGTTTGTCGGGGAAGCCAATGGCAAGCTCAACAATGTAGCGAGTTTCTGTGCCTTGAGAGTTTTTTACCGTAGAAGTATCGACAATCTTGCCAGACAAGCGCGCTGTTTCATCACGCTCATTCATGGTTGTGAACTCAATGGTTTTACCAATATTTTTCTTCATGTTTTTGTGCGCGCCGCCTTTGATTTCTAAATCAACGGCGTGCAAAGATGACTTACTAGCTCCGGTGTCCATACGCGCAGCAAACATTAAATTCGAGCCCGCTACCGTCATAGTTTCAAACCCTTTGAGCGTTTGTTTACTCTGGTTTTGAGGGTCGACTTGTTTGCTGTGTACTTGTGTTGACAAACTAATCATTAGAAACAAGAAAAGATAACGCAGCATATTTATATTCCTTTTACTATGACAATCAATGAGGTAGGTATTTTACGCTACAACTAGTTGTTACGATAAAGCTAGCTGTGGTGGGTGCATGCGCTTTACAATTTAATCTAGCATGCCAAATTTGTGTATCTAACTGACTGTAACCAGCAGATGGAGTCTGGCGCGGTACCGAGCACAAACAAGCCTAAGGCACCATGCGCTCGATTTCTTGATCAAACAAGTTTTTAATCAAGCCTGAGAATTCTGTGACAAAAATACTTTGTTGAGCTGTTGCTTGATGATTACCTTTGGAGCCTAAAATCTCTTCAAGATCATAAACAATGGCATCGATCTCGCGGATAACCATATTACGTTGGGCAAAACTAAGTTGCGGGTTTTGACCACAAACCATAATGATTTGTGCTGATAACTGTTCTTCAAATAGCTCAAGTACACTGCCAGCATCTTCAACACTAGCGTCGTTGGTTTCAAACAAGTGCAAGTGTTCGGTTAAGTACTGAATAAGATGAACATAACCGTCTTTATCTGTAACCATTATGGCTCCTTGAGCAATTAAAAGGCGCATTTAACAGTGCGCCCTCTTTCGCTAACTATTTAAATTTATTGCGATAAGGATATCACAAAGCTCACAGGTACTGCTAAGCTGATACTTGATAAACCAGCCACTTCTCTAAGCTTTTCTACCCCACCTTCTAATCCAAAGTCTTTGGCGTTGACTACCACGGGTTTAAAACTGGTGACAAGTAACTTTTCCTTTGCCACTTTCGCGACCATAACATCAAAAACTTTATCAGCTTTAATACCATGTAAGTCAATCGTACCATTTACCTGTGCAATGACACTGTGACCTACCGCAAGCGATTTATACAACTCAGGCTTAACCTCAGCGCTAAGCATCATACTTGGATACTTACTCACCTCAAACAACATCGACTGCATGCGTTGATCGCGTATCTCGATACCTGTCGCAACACTCTTAAGTGGAATAGTTAAACTAAACTCACCTGACTCCGACAAACTGCCAGATAGATTCTTAAAGTGATGTACTTCAGCAATGTCTTGTTTTTTAGTAGAAATAAAGCTGACGTTTGAGTTGGCTGAATTAACCTGCCAATCTCCAGCTAACGCACTAGCACTAAAAAAAGCGCTAAGCGCTACTACAGATAAGCATTTGAGTTGAGTCTTCATGATGTAAGTCCTTTTTATGACGTAATAAATTAACGCTCTAACTAAATATTAGTCATCTTTAATTTATCTTAGCAAGCCATTTATCCAGGACTTTTGCAAAAGCATGCTTATCGGCAGCTGAGAATTTAGCGGGTCCTTGGGTAACTACACCAGCTGAGCGCATTTCTTCCATAAAATTACGCGAGTTAAGTGCTTGCTTAACATTATCTTTTGTATATAAAGTACCTCGTGGGTTCACCACCAAAGCACCTTTTGCAACGCCATCTGCTGCAAGTGGGATATCAGCAGTAACGATTAAATCGCCTTGTGACGCTTGCTCGACAATAAAGTTATCAGCTTCATCAAAACCACTACTCACGCGAATCGCTTTGATAAATTGCGATGGAGGATGACCGATTAGTTGATTCGCAACCAGGCGTAGTTGCAACTGTTTACGCTCCGCTGCTCGAAACAACATGTCTTTCACAGGGTTTGGGCAAGCATCAGCATCGACCCAAATAAATGGTTTACTCATAACAAGCCCTATGGTGCTAAGCGATCAATCTGCCAATTACCTTGCTGTTTTTCATACAAGAACCGGTCATGCAAGCGGCTTTCACCACCTTGCCAAAACTCAATGCTTGTTGGCTCAACAATATAGCCGCCCCAGAATTTAGGCAGCGGTACTTCACCTTCGGCAAATTTGGCTTTCATCTCGTTAAATTTACCCACCAAGGCTTGTCTGGCAGAAATCTTACTAGACTGCTTTGACACCCAGGCAGCAATCTGACTGTCTTTTGGTCGGCTCATGAAGTATTTACTCACCTCAAGCATAGACAGTGGCTTTGCCTCGCCAGTTACCGCCACCTGACGCTCTAATACATTCCAAGGGAATAACAAGCTTACCTTGCTATTGCAGGCAATTTGCTTAGATTTACGGCTTTCAAGATTGGTAAAGAATACAAAACCTTTGTCGCTAAATTGCTTTAATAGCACAATGCGCTGAAATGGTTGGCCGTCTTCATCAACCGTTGCTACACTCATGGCAGTTGGGTCGATTAACTTGGCATCACGTGCTTGTTCAAGCCAGGTTTCAAACAATGCCATCGGATTGTCTGGCAATTGCTCTCGTCTTAATCCACCTTGAGTGTACTCGCGGCGAATATCACTTAAATCACTCATTGTTCGGTTCGCTTTTTAATTCTTGATTATCAAATAAAAGCACAGCTGCAAGTGTCTACTCCAGCTGTGCTTTTCAATTAATCGATGACATTACTAGTCTTTTGCCGGTGCGAGCTTTTTACCCACTGCCCATGAATGCAGCATTTCAAGCCCTAATGTGGCGCCAGCAAGTGCGGTAATGTCTGCATGATCGTACGATGGGGCAACTTCTACCACATCCATACCCACTATATTCATACCCTGCAGGCCGCGAATAATCTTCATGGCTTTATCACTGGTTAAGCCACCACACACCGGCGTACCAGTGCCCGGCGCAAAAGCAGGATCAAGGCAGTCAATGTCAAAGGTTACATATAGCGGTAAATCACCAACACGCTGTTTAATACGTTCAATGATGGCATCTGCGGTCATTTCATTTGCAGTTGCAGCGTCGACTACGTCAAAACCGTGCCCTTGCTGTTCGTATTCAGTGCGAATGCCGATCTGAATCGAATGTTCAACATCAATCAGCCCCTCTTTCGGCGCATGGTAGAACATGGTGCCATGATCATATTTACTGCCCTGACTGTAAGTGTCCGTGTGAGCATCGAAATGCAATAAAGCCATTTTGCCGTATTTCTTATGGTGAGCACGCAGCAGTGGCAAGGTAACAAAGTGGTCACCACCAAAACTCAACAGCGCTTTATCAGACTCGACCACTTTAGTCGCAAAAGCTTCTAATCGGCCAGTAAAGTCGGCTTGATCGCCACAGTCGAACACTAAATCGCCCGCATCAACAATGCTAATGCTATCGCTCAACTTAAAATGCCAAGGCCAGCGAGTATCCTCCCAGGCTAAGTTAACTGAGGCGCGGCGAATTGCATCGGGCCCCATGCGGCCGCCTGAGCGACCTGTAGTCGCCATATCAAACGGTAGGCCAATGACAACGACATCGGCGTTGCTCGCTAGTGGTTTAAAATCTAACGGCTGGCGTAAGTAGCCAAACGCATTTGAATACAATGAATAATCTGGTTTTTCAGCAAAAGTCGTCATAGACTCCTCACTTAATAACAAAAGTAATGCGCACCGTGTCTTATTGACGTCGGCAAAATTGGCGCAAGTGTATAGTATATCTCTGCTCAGGGCTTTCAGTATGGTTATCTAACTCATTAAGGCTAGTGTCGACAATGTTGACATCGCTACCGTGTTTGCTATCACAGAGGTTTAGCGTTGTTGCTAAGTATTGACTCGCATCACTGGTAAAAGCGCCATGACCACTTAACACAAGATCGCAACGAGCCGGACTAAATTGGTGGTGTAAACGAGTAAATATCCCGAAAACGATGGTTAAATTATCTAGATTTGTTTCAATGCTTAAGTAAGAGCCACTGCTTTGAGGAGTTAAATGCAAGGTTAAATAATAACTGCCACTAATTGCGTTTAACGAGTATCCGCATGGGCTAAATGCATAGTCGTCAAACTTAAAGCCCACAAGTAATTCACCAATATTAAGTAGCCTACGTTGCTTGGCTGCGGTTAAGGTTTTGCCTTGCCCTTTTAGCGCCATAAAACGTGCCGCACTGTCACTATCGAGTTGGTAAAGCATTAATTCGCTAATTAAATGCTCTTGAGGTGTTAACTCTGGTAGCGGAACTAATGTTGTATCTAAATCACGATGAGTATAATAGAACATGAAATGTTGTTGCTCAGGTTTGTCACCTAACGTCAGAGATCGACCTGGTAGTTGCTGAGCTAACAGCTTTGCATCCTCAGCAAAGGTTGTAGTTTGCAGCGCCGCAAAAAGTTCGCTTTTACGTTGATACTTGAAACTAATGATATGATCGGTAGAAATTACGCCTAATGCATAAAGCGCCGACTCAATTAAGGTTGACTGCCCACAAGTCAACAGCAGTAGTTTATTGTCCCAAATAAATAAACTCGACTCACTCAGCACGTACGCATCGATGCAGTCATTGTGAACGTGAGATAAGATTTCAGCGCCAGCAAGCGTTAACAGCTTTGCCTTAAAGTCATCAGGCAAAGTTCTCAACGAGCCAAACTCATTCGCAACAACTATCTCAAGTTTTTTTTCACTGGCTTCAAACATCTAACCACTCAAAAACTCGCGCCGCAGCAAAAGTTGCGGCGCAAGTGACACCGCTAGGAGAAATCTTCTAAATAGGTGTAGCCTTTCAGGCCAAGCTGCAATTCTTCAAGAATTGATGCACGCTCATTCTCTACAATGTGCTTGTTGACGAGTTCTTCGTAGGTACGCATAAATTCTACTGCATCAAGATTCACGTATCTAAGCACATCAGCGACAGTATCGCCCTCTAGCACTGAGTCAATATTGGCTAAACCTTGATCATCTAAACGCACTACTGCAGAGTTAGTATCGCCAAATAAGTTGTGTAGATCGCCCAAAATTTCTTGATAAGCACCAACCATGAAAAAGCCAATTAAATACGGGCTTTCAGCACTCCAAGCGGGCACGGGTAAGGTAGACTCAATACCTTGACCATCAACATATTGATCTACAATACCGTCAGAGTCACAGGTAATATCCAGCATCACCGCACGTCTTTCAGGTGCTTTATCCAGTCCTGTTAACGGCAATACAGGAAATACCTGATCAATACCCCAGGCATCAGGTAATGACTGGAACAATGAAAAGTTCACAAAGAACTTATCAGCTAGCTTGCTGTTTAGCTCATCAATAACAGGTCGGTGAAAGCGGTTGTTGTTACTTAGCAATCCTTTAAGCTCGTGACACACTCGCAAGTTTGTTTGCTCAGCCCACGCGCGCTGCGCCAATGTCAGTTGACCTACCGCAAACAATGAGTTGGCCTCGGCCATGTCGCTTTGCGTATCGTGATAAACCTCGATTAAAGCACGTTGATCTAACCGTCCCTTTAAATCACCCCACGACTGCCACATATTTTGTAATAGTTGAGGTGCATCTTCATCAGGCTCAGTAACGTCAGCAGGTTTATAAGCTTCCGTGCCAATCACATCGGTAATCAACACCGCATGATGCGCAGTAAGGTGACGACCCGACTCAGAAATAATCAACGGCATTGGCTGTTGATACTCGTTACATAAATCCGTCATCACGTTAACGATATTATTGGCATACTCTGTTAGACCATAGTTCATTGAGTTGCTTGACTGGCTACGAGTGCCGTCATAATCAACAGCTAAACCGCCACCAACGTCAAAACAATCCACAGGAGCGCCAAGCTGCCTTAATTCACAATAAAAGCGACCAGCTTCACTCACACCTTGCCTAATATCGCGAATATTGGCGATCTGCGAGCCTAAATGGAAGTGCAACAATTGCAAACTAGGAAGCATATCTTGTGCTTTAAGCTGTTCAACCACCTGTAATACTTGCGCAGCAGATAAACCAAACTTTGACTTTTCACCACCACTGGCTTGCCAGTTACCTTTACCCTGAAATGCAAGGCGCGCACGAATACCTAAACGCGGGGTAACACCAAGCTGTTGTGCTTCAGCAAGTACCAGTTTTAGCTCGGACATTTTCTCAAGCACAATATAAACTTTGTGGCCAAGCTTCTCGCCAATTAATGCCAAGCGAACGTATTCTTTGTCTTTATAACCATTGCAAACAATCACCGAGCTAGCTTTTTGTGCCATCGCAAGCACCGCCATTAGCTCTGGCTTACTGCCGGCCTCAAGCCCGAGTTGCGGGACTTCTTTAGATTTTTGACTCGCTAAAATCTCTTCAACAACAGTTTGCTGTTGATTCACCTTAATCGGGTAAACCAACAGGTATTTATTTTGATATTCGTATTTCTGAATAGCCTCATTAAAGGCTTCGCACAGGCTTTCAACTCTATGGTGTAAAATCTGTGGGAAACGCACCAGCACGGGTAAAGACACACCGGCCTTAACCATGTCTTTAGCGAGCTCATTTAAGCCAATTTTATGCTCAGGATTTTGCGGATCAGGTGACACCGTCACTTCACCATCATCACGGATCCCAAAAAACTTCTGACTCCAATGCGTCACGTTATAGGTTGCGCGCGCATCTTCAATAGACCATTCAGTCATAACATTTTCCAAATAAAACGATATAAAACCATGGAACAATACAGTTAACACTGCGTTATTTTTCGCTCTTTAGCAAGAATTTAGTGTTTAAGTAACTGTCGATAGTCTTGTCACTTAAACCTATATACTTATCCAATGCTTTACGAGCGCCGTATCAACAAAAAGCGCGAGAATTTAACTCGCTAACCTACCAATAAGCAAGCAAAAACATTCAAAAGGCTACCTTTATTTTGCGCGGTGCTTACATTGGTTAATTTATAGTGGATATTTTGGCATTTTTTAAGTTAAGCACTATCAAAGATAAAAAGCCGTGTATAATTGCCGCAGTTATAAAAACCTCCAACATTGAGCGTAAGATGATAGATATTGGCAACCACTACTCACTCGAAATCGTCAAAGAAGTAAGCTTTGGTGTGTACCTTAATGCCCTTGAATTAGGTCAGGTATTACTACCTAAAAAATATGTCCCTGCAGACAGTCAAGTTGGCGATAAAATTGAGGTATTTTTATACCTTGATTCCGAAGACGTGGTGATCGCTACTACTCAAAAGCCTAAAGCCCAAGTAGGTGAATTTGCTTTTCTTAAAGCCGTCGCGACCAATAAAGTCGGTGCATTTCTAGACTGGGGGTTAGAGAAAGATTTGTTTCTCCCTTTCGGTGAGCAAAAGCGCCCGGTTGAAGAAGGCTTCTCGTATTTAGTGTACGTGCACATCAATCATGTCGATGAGCGTATCGTTGCCTCAGCCAAAGTAGATAAGTTTCTTGATAAAACTGAACCTAAATACCGTAAAGGTGAACAAGTTTCACTGATTATTGGCGGCCAAACTGACCTTGGTTATAAAGCGATCATCAACAATAGTCACTGGGGCGTAATTTACAAAAATGAAGTGTTCAAGAAACTAAGGTTCGGTCAATCAATTACTGGTTACATTAAGCAAGTACGTAGCGACGGCAAAATCGATTTAGTACTGCAACAAGGTGGTAAAGCTGAGCTTGATAAACACGCTATGCTGATTTTATCTAGGCTAAACAAAGCCAATGGTTTTTTACCGCTTAATGATAAAACCGATGCCAACGTGATTTACGATCAGCTTGGAATGAGTAAGAAAGCCTTTAAGAAATCCATCGGCGGCCTGTTCAAAGCACAGAAAATCACCATTGAGACAGATGGCATCCATTTAACTGGTAGCTAGGGAGTTGGTAGTTAGCCCCTTACGCAAAGTGTACAGATTAGTCTCAGTTATCATTTTAATATAAGTACTTACATTTGTTTGCCTTTGCTTCAAAGCCTGCCTCTGTTATAACAGAAGCAGGCTTTTTATTTTGGGGCGTTTATGCAACTTAACCCACAGCAAACTCGAGTCATTGGCTGTTTACTCGAAAAAGAAATTACCACACCAGATCAATACCCTCTCTCTCTTAATGCACTGACACTTGCCTGTAATCAAAAAAGCAGCCGCGAGCCAGTGATGTCGTTATCTGAGCAGCAAGTTAGTGAAACCATTGAGTCGCTTAATAAGCTCAGGCTTATCAGTGAGCAATCGGGCTTCGGCTCAAGAGTCGTTAAATATAAACACCGCTTTTGTAATACCGAATTTAGCGAAAACCAATTCAAACCAGAACAAGTTGCCGTGCTAACGGTGCTCATGCTCAGAGGACCACAGACTCCGGGCGAGCTAAAAACCCGCTGTCAACGCATGTACAACTTTGATGATGCTTCACATGTTGAATCAGTGCTGGTTGCCTTATCACAATTAGAAACGCCAGTAGTGGCGCAACTGCCTAAGCAAGCAAACAGACGTGATCATCAATATCAGCAGCTATTTTCTGAATACGATGCCGAGCAAATCATGGCAAGCGGCGATCAAGTCAGTGTTAGTCAGGACGTGACTGACAAAGCGGCGCAAAATACACGTATTGAGCAACTCGAAGCCAAAGTTGATGAACTAACTAAACGTATTGAAGAGCTTGAAGGACTACTAACCTGAGCTCGGGATAAGGAAGTGTCAATAGCACTCTAGAACGGTTCAATGCCTAGCTTAGTGTTTCTATCGAGATAGTTTTGTTTAGTTCAAGGCGAAGCTACGCGTCAATAGCTAGCCTATTGGAAGTAGCTTTAACGCCCTCTTTGTTACTAAAAGATAGGCAAAAATAGGCGATAGAAACCTATTTATTATCCTGTGTTCAGGTTAATTATGTAATATTTTAAGGAAGAATCTAATGACCAGCACCACAGCTCCCTCAGCGATGAGGCAAATTGGCATGATAAGCCAATTTGAAGTGACAAAACGCTTTATTAATCCGGGCGGCATGATTGCCCTGCTCGCTTATGTACTGATCTGGGCATTAATTCTGCTTTATCCAGTGCAAAGCGCTGCAGACTTTTTAGTTAACCCAATGTTTAAAGAGTTTGTTGTCGGCCTATACGGGCCTGGCGCATTCGACACCTTATTTGATGCACCTGTACCTGAATATGCCGTGCTTTGGTGTATCTCATTATATCTGTTTCCATTATTTAGCTTGTTTATTTGCGCGGATCAGTTTTGCTCTGATAAGCAGCGAGGCACTTTCAGGTTTTTAACTCTGCGAGTATCCAGAAGCCAGCTATTCTTCGGCCGTTTTATTGGTCAAATGGCAATTCAAGCGCTGTTGATATGCGTTACTTTAGTCGCGACGTTGTTACTTGTGCTTATTCGCGACGCCAGCCTATTGCTGCCGTCCCTTAGTAGTGCATTAATCATTTTGCTTAACCTTATTGTGGTTATCATGCCTTATGTAGCGCTAATGGCAGTGTTCTCGCTTATTGCAAAAACCGCTAGACAAGCCAGTATTTTTGCCATTGTGCTTTGGGTCATTGCCTCTATGGTGATATCGATTATTAACATGCAATATCCTGCATTAGAGTTCCTGCATTGGGTTTTACCTGGTTCCCAGATCTCAAGCATGATTAACTCGCTTGGTATAAACGCACTCATTTATGCGCCAATCCCACTTATCCAAACCGTATGCTTTTTGCTCCTTGGTCACTCAATTATGAATAGGAGCAAAATATGAAGCTAATTGAATGCAATAACCTATCTAAAAAATACGGTGACAAGTTAGCACTTAACTCGGTATCGCTAACGTTAGATTCAGGCGAGCCAATTGCACTTGTTGGGCCTAATGGCGCAGGTAAAACAACATTGTTTAGTCTGCTTTGCGGTTACATATTGCCCTCAAGTGGTGAAGTAAGCATTTTAGGGCACAAACCCGGCAGTGCTAGTTTACATAATCAGGTGTCAGCCCTACCTCAAGATGCCGCGTTAGACCCTAATTTTACCGTAGAAACACAGCTCGCCTTTTTCGCCCGTCTGCAAGGCATGTCGAGTAAGCAAGCCAAACAAGAAGTAAAGCGCGTGTTAGAGCTGGTTGATATGGCGCAATCTGCCAAGCTTAAGCCTTTAAGTTTAAGCCATGGTATGACTAAGCGTGTTGCCATTGCCCAGGCCTTAATCGGCTCGCCGAAACTGGTGTTGCTTGATGAGCCGACAGCAGGGCTTGATCCTGCCAATGCAAGAAAAGTGAGAGAGATCGTAAAGCAGCAATCTGCCAACACCACCTTTATGATCAGCTCACACAACCTTGAAGAATTAGAGAAGCTTTGTGACAAGGTGTTGTATCTTGAAAATGGTCAGTTGCAACAGTCAGTGTCGATTCATTCAACACAAAGCAGTGAGTACTTAACTGTTACACTGACTAATAACCTTGAATCTGAGCTAATTGAATCAATTACTAGAATAGATTCGGTCATTGAAGTAAAACAAACGTCCGAACAACAGCTGGTGATAGAATACAGCAAGTCATCACCTTTCTACATCGAACGGACTTTGCTGGAATTATTTGAGTCTAACAGATTGCAATATAAGTCAATGCTGGCGGGTAGAACCTTAGAGGACACGCTATTTGCCAAATAGCTTTTGTTGATAAGAGCTGTTGTTGATAAAAGCTATGGTTGAGGTTGATGACAACCTCTATTAGCTAACAAGTTAAAACCGGCCGCTTCAGGTCGGTTTTTTATTGTCTGAAGTAAACACAAATGGCCTTGCTATAACGAAATACCAAATGTGGTTTACGCATCTAGCCTGGAATACTCACGTGCGCTGCTAGCGCCAATCGCTGAAAGTATTTAAGTGCCCTGTAAAGTGATAAAAACCACAGTCAAACTTAAAATGCTAAATGCTAAATGCTAAATGCTAAATGCTAAATGCTAAATGCTAAATGCTGAGTACTGAGTGCTAAGATTCCATCTTAAACGCTTTTGTTACTTGCGAACTTGTCCAAGCTTACTCGATTTACCACGAACACTATTTGAATTCAATTTTGGCAGCTATATCGCCCCAATCAAAACGTCCATACTCCACAAAACCAAGGCTTTGGTAAAAGTTTCTTGCTAGGTCATTATCCGCACTATAACCAATATGGATTGCTTTAGGCTCTCTTGCTCGAATTTCTTCTAATGCCGTGTTCATCATTAGGCGGCCATATCCTTTACCTTGGCAATCTTTATCTGTCATTACGCGAAATATATAGTACTCATTGGGTCGTGGATCTGTTGCCCATTCAGCGTTTAGCCATTCGCTATACATAATGAAGCCCACCACCCTACCTTAAGCAATTGCCGCTCTTGGTTGATAATTCGGATTCACCGCTGCTTGCGCCATCGAGTAAACATTTTCAGACACGAAACCTCTTTGTGCCTCATCCAACTTTAAGTTAATGACTTCGCGTAGATTATCATTGGTAACTCGTACTAATTTCATTTTTTATCGTAACTCGAGTTGTGAAACTCACACTTTAGGTCGGGACACAGGCAAGAAAAAAGCCGTGGTATAAAACCACGGCTTTTAAAGATTCTTTGTTACTTATCAGAAACCAATAATGTTTCTAATAGAGTATCAATTAACCGATAACTGATACGTTTTCAGCTTGTGGGCCTTTTTGACCTTGAGTAACAGTGAAAGAAACTTTTTGACCTTCGTCAAGAGTCTTAAAACCGTCAGAGTTGATTGCACGGAAGTGAACAAATACGTCTGGACCAGACTCTTGCTCGATGAAACCAAAACCTTTGTCAGAGTTGAACCACTTAACTACACCAGTTACTTGAGACATGATATAAATCCTGTAAATATATTAATAAGCCTTAACGGCGATAAAGCTGAAAATGCCGGTTTACTATTACTTATGTTACAGGACGAAACTGGTCGTATTGAAACACATAACTATAAGCCCAACCTTCAAGCCAAGATGACTATAACCCATCCACGTTATAAGTCAACAAACATAACCCTTTATCAATAAAGTTTTTTTACCGGGTTTTGTACCTCTGTTTAACCAGCAAAATAATCGCATAAACTTGCATCAGTTTTGTTAACTTTGCAACGGACGCTGGTAGATCTCAATCTTAAAGTCTAATTCACATTTTAGTCCTTGCTTGGCTAACCTAGCCTTTTGAAAATCCGACAATTTCCAGGCATAAGGTGTCATATTAAGCAAATTCTCAATATCCGCTTTATCCGTCAAATCTAACTCATAGCACACCTGGTGTTCGGCTATATGGTCAAATCCAGCGATTTGGATCTTATCTTGAGGGTGAAGCTTTGGTGTATCGTAAATAATCTGCTTAATTGCATAATGGTGTTTAGGGCCGGGTGAAACCGCGATTAAAATCCCACCAGGCTTAATCACACGTTGCAGTTCTTCAGGCTTTGATGGCGCATAAATACGAATGGCTAAATCAAAGCTGTTATCGGCAAATGGCATTTCAAACACGCTGGCTACGCTGAAATTAATTTCACTGTAACGTTTTGCCGCATAGCGCACCGCCGCTTTTGAAATGTCGAGGCCATAAAAAACATGTTCACCAGCCAAACTGTGAGCTAGTCGACTGGTGTAATACCCCTCACCGCAGCCAATATCTAAAATGCAGGCATCATCGTCAATATAGCTACTGGCTAACTGATTTACTTTATCGCTCAGAGCTTGATAAAAGCCTTGCTCAAGAAAACTGCGGCGGGCTTGCATCATCTCTTTGCTGTCACCGGGATCTTTGGTTTTCTTTTTTTGTACTGGCAGCAGATTTACGTAGCCTTCTTTGGCTTTATCAAACTGGTGACCGTTTTCACAGCCCCAGCTGCGACCTGCAAGGCTCAACGGGCTTGCGCATAAAGGACAAATATATGACATAGGGATTTACGACTCTTCGGCGAGCTTATCAACCATTTCAACCACACTTTTTGGTGCGAGTAAGTTAAAACAATCAAGTTTATGTTGTAGCTTCTCAACTTCAAGATTTGGTTGATTAGCAGAGGTATTCAAATTTGGGCGGTCTAAGGTTTGTTGATAACTGCGAAACAACCATTGACGCTTGCTGTGCAGCAGATGATCGTACTTCATTAGCTCTTTGCTTAAGCTATGGTTTATCTTGGTCGCATCGCTCTTGAGTAACTGACTAATTTCAGCGCGCACCTGTTCAAGCTCAGTAATTTGCAGTGCAAGGCTGCCCGTTGACTCTTCTCGAGTAAACTCACGCTCCACAATAGACTGAGCTTTGATCAATGACTCAGGTAACTTAAGCTGCCTAAAGTCTTGCTCAAACTCAAGTAACTCAAAGCGGCTATTATTCGCAAGTGAAATCCTGACACTGTCACCTAGCTCGACATAAATTATTACGCCCTCACGTAACTCTTCAATGCATTGCCTTGGATCGTGCCCAAGTTTTAAAAACAAGCGAAAACCTTGGCCTAACGAACGTGAAACTGATGAGCACTCATTTATCGTAGCTTGTTGCCACTCTTGCAGCTCAATACAAATGAATGGCGCCTGCTTTATGATAAACCGTGCTTGTAATGGCTGACACTGATTTACAACAATTTCTGCCAGCGGATTGGCCAAATGCCCAAGTAAAGCCAGATCACTAACTTCATCCTCAAGGCGCACGAGCACCCGACTGTGATGGTGAAACTCAACTAAGTGAGGCAAATTATAAACGTGTCGATTCATGAAGTTACCTTAGTAATGCCGACTGATTGTAGCCTGCATTGGTATCTGCGTCACGACTAATTCTAAGAAAATGCGAGTAATAGCTAAGTATCTAGCAAGAGAGCTTGGTATACCGCTAACCCGCCTGAAGCTCTACAATTAGGGTCGTACCTTCATCAACACTAGAAGTAAAACTCACTTGTCCTTGCTGAATTTCAACCATCAACTTAACCGCATACGTTCCCATACCCGTGCCAGAAGCTTTGCCATAGGTTGTATACTTCTCAAAAAACGTATCGCGAATGCTATTAGGGATCACGCCTACATTATGAATTTCAATCCTAGTTGTATCACTGTCAGTATTGGCACGTATCATTACAGCTGAGCCATTAGGCGCTGCCTGCATGGCATTTTGCAGCAAGTTATTAATAATAGATGCCATCAGTGGGGTTTCTCCCATCACACAGATCTCAGAAGATACATGTGATTCAACTTCGAGGCGTTTTTCTTTTACTGTAACCGTGTTAACGTCAATCGCGGTGTCGATTATCTCAGCGACGAAAATTTTGCGAGGCTTGAATTGATACTGCCCCTCTTCTATACGGTTGATCATGACCATATTGTCAATGATCTGATTTATCATCAAAGTGCCGTTTTCAACAGCATTTAGCATATAGGTAACCACATCAGGTCTTTTAATATTCTTGCGAATGCTGTTGGTTGTAGAATTAATAACTTGCAATTGGTTTTTCAAATCGTGTTGCATGATGCGCTCAAAATCATTGCGAACTTTTAGGCTTTCCATCATCGAGCGGATCTGAGCTGTGCTGGCTTTTTGAGCCCTAATAATATTGGAATGAGTCAAAAGGCGGGCTTTTAATACGGTAGGTACGATTGGTTTGGTTATGTAGTCAACAGCCCCTAACTCAAAGCCTTGTACTATATTTTCATTCTCTGAGAGCGCACTTAAAAATATCACCTTAATATGAGATAACTGGCTATGTTGATTAATCTTCTCCATTACCTGTAAGCCATCCATTTCCGGCATCATAATATCGAGTAAAATCAAATCTGGTGGATTGTTTGACAAACAAACCTCTAGTGCTTTCTTACCTGAAGTGGCCGCCCTTAACTGGTAATCACCTTTTAACGTATTCGCAATGACATGAATATTTTCGGGTACATCATCGACAATTAATATAGACAGTTTTTCGGGCTCGTTGTTGACTACGGAAACTGGTTCATTTGCAGTTTCAGGCTCAACCGAAGAATCAAAAACAACAGGGTTTGCAAGGGCTTTATGAATATGATCAAGCAATATGTGTTGCGAAAACGGTTTGACGATGTATTGCGATACACCCAGCTTTATCGCATTAGTTACGATAGACTGCTCTACCACGCTCGAAATGATGACAATTGGAAGTGAGTCCCAGTCTCTATTTTTTCTAATATGTGTCAACATAGTCATGCCGTCCATTTGCGGCATGCCAATATCCGAAACAACTAGCTTAATATCATGTTCATTTAGTTTTTCGAGCGCTTCAATACCATTCTTTGCTTGAAATACCTTTGAAAAGCCTAGTGTTAATAGCATCTTAACAATGGTAAGCCTCATGTTGTCGATGTCTTCTACAACGAGCACTGAGGTCGAACTTGCGTTTTCCAGCATCATTAATTGACTTCCTTAGGGCTGACGATAATCCTAACCTCTCTATCACATACGCTCGCGAGAGATCTGCAACTCTTGGCTAATCTTTAAAGGTAGACTTAATTGCAATCACCTCTTCAAGGTTGTTCAAAAACAATGGTACAAGATAAGGGTCAAAGTGCTTGCCAGATTGCTCTTGTAAAAACACAGTAGCCTGTTCAATTGACCATGGCTTTTTATAAGGACGTTCAGAGGTCAGCGCATCAAACACATCAGCAATAGCGACTATTCGTGCGCACAGTGGAATATCATTACCCGACAACCCATTTGGGTAACCACTTCCGTCCCATTTTTCGTGATGGCTGATTGCCACCGTTTTAGCAAGTTTAAGTAATTCGGAATCGTCATCGCCGATAATGTCGGCGCCAATCTCGGCGTGTTTTTGCATCTCAACTCTTTCATCATCTGTCAGCCGTCCTGGTTTACATAAAATATGATCTGGTATGCCTATTTTGCCAATGTCATGCATAGGTGCGGCTTGTTTAAGTAAATCAGCTTCAAGTGCATCCATGCCACTCGCTATTGCAAGAATATGCGCATAATGACTCATCCTAATGACATGCATTCCCGTTTCATTATCTTTGTATTCAGCAGCCTTACCTAGACGCTCAATGATCTTGGTTTGAGTTTGTGTTAACGCTTTAGTGCGCTCTAAAACCTTTTTATTCAGTACCCTTGTTTGATCGTACAAAGCCAAGTGGGTTCTGACCCGACTTTTTACAATCGCTGGACTGATAGGCTTGGTAATATAATCAACCGCCCCTAATGACAGACCGAGTGTTTCATCAGATACTTCGCTATTGGCTGTGATGAAAATAATCGGAATTGATTTTGTGGTGGGGTCAGCTTTAAGCTTGCGACAAACTTCATGACCATCGACCTCTGGCATCATCACATCGAGCAAGATTAAGTCGGGTTTGCTTGGTTGCTGGCATATTTTCAGCGCAGTCGTACCGTTTAACGACGCTTTTATGGTGTACTCGTCACCGAGCACATCAGTTAACAAATGAATATTGTCCGCTACGTCATCAACTATCAGAATGGTGTGCTTTGTCATCTGTTCCCTTAAAGTTCGTGTCTAGTTTTTTCAGCTAGCTTAGTTGCGAGTTGATCTACATGCTCAACTGCACGTTCAAATTCAAACCCATCAATCATGCGATGTAGTTTTGCAACTGTTTTACGACCAGCAGCGTCCTCTAACGCACCTCGTATCAACTCAAAGTGACTCAAAGCATCAGTACTAAATGTTTCAAGTAACTGCTTAAGCTTAGCGACCTCTTCGGTCAGATTTTCTACTTGCGTAATATCAGATTGCTCAGATGCCTGATTGATTGCTCCCAATAAATATTCAAAATCAATTTTTGACATGTCAGCAATTGTGGCGGCCATTGAAGATGTCACCAGATCTAGCTCACTGGACAACTCTTCTAATGACTTGTTTTCGTGACAAGCTAACTCCAATTTGGCAGCAGCTTGTTGAATATGAGTTGCGCCTATATTTCCAGCGGCACCTTTTAATGAATGTGCCATTCGACAGGCAGACTGCTTATCTTCGGCCAACATGAGTTGGGTAAAGTTTTCAGTAAAATGCTGCTCATTATCGTGAAAAATTTTCAGCAGTTTTAAATAGAGGTCAACGTTGTTTTGGCAAATGTTAAGCCCTAGGGTTTTATCAACACCTGGGAGCTTTGGTACTAGCTCGAGTAATTCAGGGCTAACTTCAAACTGTTTGAATTTAGTCAGTGAATCGACGACTGGGCTTCGCAAAATCCATTTACTGAGCGTTGAAAATAACTCCTTTACTCTTATTGGTTTGGGAACATGATCATTCATCCCGCATGCGATCACTTTTTCTCTGTCACCAACCATTGCATTGGCCGTCATCGCAATAATAGGTAACTTATTAAATTTTTTCTGTTGTCTTATTGCTTTAGTCGCCTCATAACCATCCATCACTGGCATTTGGCAATCCATCAACACACAATCAAAATCTGCAGTTTCAAGTATATCCAGTGCTTCTTGGCCATTGTTGGCAACCGTGACTTCTATATCACTACTAACCAACAGCTCTTTCGCTAACTCCTGGTTTACAGCGTTGTCTTCCACCAATAGTATTTTCGCTCCCTCTAGGTTGCTGATAGCAAAATCAGTAAGCTTACTTGTCTTGCTCACAGGAGCACTTTCATAAGCTATACCCAGAGACGATAATATGGCTGCAATAAGCTGATTTTCGACAACTGGCTTAGTTAAAAATCCTTCAATATTGATGTTTCTAGCCGCTTCTGCCGCTTCCTCTTTGCCATAGGCTGTAACCATAATGACAGTTGGATAATGGGTGAGTTGTTGATGTGTCTGAATGATCTCTGCTGCTTTGATACCGTCCATTTCAGGCATCTTCCAATCCATTAATACTAGGTCATAAGGCGTTGTTTTATCTCTAGCTACCAGCATATCAATAGCTTTCAGCCCACTTATTGCTTCATCAACTTTGAAACCATGAACACTTAGCATTTCGAGAAGAATTTTACGTGATGACTTATTGTCATCGACAACTAGAATATGGAAGGCTTTATTCTGATCAGCACTTGGGAACTGCGCCTGTTTCTCGAAAATATGAGTTTGTAAATCACACACAAGGTTAAAATGAAAAGTGCTGCCCTCACCTTCACGGCTATCAACCCAAATATCGCCGTCCATTAGCTCAGTCAGCTTTTTGCAAATAGCAAGCCCTAATCCTGTACCACCAAACTTGCGCGTAGTAGACGTATCAGCCTGACTAAACGATGTAAATAATTGTGATTGGATTTCTGGACTTATCCCAACGCCTGTATCTCTTACTGAAAACAATAGCTTCACGCTATTTTCATCAATTTCTTGTGCGTCAACCTTAACGACTACCTCTCCTTGTTGAGTGAATTTAACTGCATTATTGGTTAGGTTTATAAGGATCTGACTAAGACGAAGCGGATCTCCCAACAGATACTTGGGTACCTGTGGAGAAATTTGGAACATCAACTCCAATCCTTTCTCTTCCGCTTTTAACCCCGCAATATTTGCTAGATTGTCAAAAATATCGTCAAGGTTAAAATCGGTATGTTCAATATTGAGCTTGCCAGCCTCAATTTTAGAAAAATCGAGTATGTCATTAATAATCCCAAGTAGTGACTCTGCCGACGAATTCACTTTCTCGATATAATTTTGCTGTTTAGAGTTCAATTCAGTTTGCAAAGCTAGATAACTCATCCCAATGATGGCATTCATTGGTGTGCGAATTTCATGGCTCATATTGGCAAGAAAATCACTTTTAGCTCTACTTGCAAGCTTGGCTTTTTCTGTCGTCTCAGCCAGTTCATGTTCAATTTGTTTACGGTATGAAATGTCAGTCAAGGTACCACTGGTGCGCACAGCAATTCCGTTTTCATCACGCAGTGATTTCGCTCTGGCCTGGAACCAAATGAGCTTTTTATTGCTGCCATAAACCCTAAATTCAATATTAAATGCCTGCTGCTGGAATATATGCGCTTTCATCGCCTCATAAGTGCGTGCAAAATCGTCAGGATGGATTAACTCATGCCAATGTTCACGGCTTGTTATAATCATATTTTCACCGACAATTTCATAGAATCGAGGCGAAAACCACATCTTTCCAGATGCTTCAAACTCCCACACGGCATCACCACTACCATGTATTGCAAGCTCAAAACGTTTTTTCGACTCCTCTAAGTCTGCAGTGCGTGCTTTGACTTGGGCTTCAAGATCTTCATTGCTCTTGTTCAGCGCCGCTTTTTGGGTACGGATAGTTTGCAATTGCTGGTTAATCGCATGCTTCATTTGATTGAAATTATTGGTTAGCGTCCCAAGTTCATCGTCACGTTTTACAATCACGTCATCGGTGTGTACCCCTACAGCGATAGACTGTGATGCATGGGTTAATTTCAAAATAGGCCTGGTTAGTACAGTGGCAAGAAATATCGCGATGATGGCCATCAAAGCAGCAAGAAATATTACGGTGACAAAGATAATCTTTCTGGTTTGCAAAATCGCATGAAATGCCTCGGACTCATCCATCTCTACCAGTAAAGCAAAGTTGATATCGCCCCACATAATGGGAGTGTAAGTCGATAGAACGGATACTCCTCGGTAATCTTTGGTGATGATGCCACCACTCTCTCCTTGCAAAGCTGCAATTGAACCTTCGGTTTTAATTGACCCTAACTCAGGATTGGCAAATGATGCTGACACTGTACGATTAACGGGGTCAAGATAAGCATCAGATCGCATCGTATAGTCTGGCCCGATCAATAAAGATTCACCGGTTTCTCCCATGCCAGAGCGTTGCTTCATTACCTCATTCACATAATCATTTGAGACTTTAAGGATTACTACACCGTGTATCTCTCCATATTGACTGGTAATTGGCGCAGATACAAAGGACAAAATTTTGTCAGCTGAGGGCCAATACTCACCAAAATCAGTAATTGACACTCCTTGTCGCCCCTTAGCGTAAGCAACTGGTAGTAAGGTGTTCGTAAACCGTTCGGATTGAACATTTTGGCCAAGTTCGTCCTCTCTCAAAACACTGTATATGATGTTGCCATCATTATTTACCAGCATCAGATCATAGTATTGATACCCGGCCAGAAACTTCTTAAAAGCATCCCCATACTCTAATGACTCAAAAAAGTTATACTGAACTTCATCCATTACTCCCTCGTCGAATGTTGAAGAAAACGCTTCAACCGAAGAACTAATCGTAGTGCTTTCCGCAAGTACGCTCACATTAGCATGCAGCGTATTAATGTAATGTTTAAGCTGGCTGTGCTTTGCCGAGCGCACATATTCAAGTTTATTAAATATGTTATTTGACAAGGTATGTTGCACGTAATCAGTGATCACTAAGCTAACAGTACTCACCGGCAGTAAACTCACCGCTAACAAAACAGTAAGAAATCGGGTTCGGATACTTGTTGATTTCAATAGATTCATTCGTTGGTACTTCCATAACTGTATGGCAACCAATCTTCAGCAGACAGAGTATCTACACCAAAGATATTCATCCTTTGCTTGGTGATCATGGGTAAATCGGGTGTAGTAATGTTTTTGTGTCCGGTGCCAGTTTCAATATGCTTGAGTAGTACTCTAAGCCCAAGAGACGCTAAAAAGGGAGTATAAGGGGCCGCCATTGCGATCTTCCCTTCTTTTATTGCATCTAATGAAGAATGAAGCTCATCATTGCTGAGTACTATCACCTTGTTTCCCCCGGCTCTGCTATTCCAACGATTAGCATCATCGATTGCTTTCACAGCGCCCATGGCCTGCTCAGCGCCAGTGCAAAACACTACGTCAATAATCGAGTGGCTAACTAACGCTTTTGCGACTTGTTGCAACGAGTCTTCTCGATCAGAGTTATTGTGAACACTTTCTATAATGTTGATTTCAGGAAAGTAGCTTAAAACTTTCAAAAAGTGCCCAGTGCGCATGGCATCGGCCGTGCTTCCAAGCGGCTTTCTTACTAAGACCACATTCGCTTTTACAGTTCCAAGCTCTTTATAAAGCCTATCTACAAGGTACATCGCTTGCTGAGCGCCATTCGCAGCAAAGTTACCTGTTATTTGTTTACTTACTCTTGCTGAGCCCACTAGCCTGTCAATCGATACAACAGGTATATTCGCTTTATATGCTCTATCTACAGGAGGCCCAGTAGGAGCCTCTTGCATTGGCCAAATCAAAATTCCATCATATTGTTGTTCAATCCAAGTATCGATATGCTTGGCTTGCACCTGATTATCAAACTGAGCATCTGCTATCGATAACTCCACGTTGGTCAACTCGTTCGCTTGCCACTGCGCAGAGGCCGCACTGTTCATTAACCACGGGTGCTCTAATCCATGAGTAGAAAAACCAATTTTGTAGGTCTTTTTAGCATCACCATAAATACCTGAATCAATTGGATAGTAATCAGTAAATGGCAGCATCAAAGTGTTACCATCAATCGGACTGATAATTTTCGTACCCATATTGGGCGTAAACTCTATGGCATCTTTTTGCGGTCTTGGGTAGCGACGCATATAGATGGGAAACGCCTGACTATTATAGAAATGAGCAACTTGATGATTTGCGTGGCTCAGCGGTAACTGCTTCCAAAAATTCAACGAAGCTTGTCCTGATAATTTTAAGCTGTCGACATACTGAATTAACTCGTTCCCTTGCAGTGATACCACCTTTTGCCAATTAATCTCTGCTTGATTACTTTGCTGTGTTTCAGGCATACGCACCTGTTCTTGCGCTTGCGCAAAACCTGTTGCAACGATGGCAGCGAACCCAAATAGCCATACTTTGATTTCTGAGTTACACATCAACATACGATCCTTAATAAGAAATTCGATGAGATTGATTACTCGAACAGAAAAAGTAAACAGATTGTTATAACAGCATATTTTTCAAACGAGTTAAAGCTTGCAATGGGAACAGTGTACTGTTGCGCTTTAAGTCAAGTTATTGGTATGCGATCGAAAAACACACTAAAACAATTGTGATATCGATTTGATGCTAATAAACGTTTACTATCAGCCGAGGCTTTACGTTGACTCTTCGGACAGTCGGCTTCAAACAACTTCTTACTCTGTAGCAATAATGAATGCGTCAAGGGACCAAGATACACAGGCCACTATTTTGGGCACGACTAGGTCACCTAATCATATAAGGCATTGATTTGAATTAGGTATATTTTTTAGATCGATTTCATATGTACTCTACCATGTACACATTTCTCCCAAATTCAACTTTCAAACACTCTACAAGCTTGATGATCTAGACTCTGCTTTTTTCACTCACCTATTTGTTAACATGCTTATGGCTGATAATTAAAAAACTCGCTAAAGACCAAAAAGATAAAGCGGTAAAAATAGATACTTTGCTATTTATTACTTGTAAAAGAGCGAAAGTCGCAATCAAGCAGCACACTTTGGTCTACAAAAGTAGAACAAAAAATGCCGCTATCAATAAGCGGCATTTTTAACACATTGTTTAAAATATTAATTTACAACTGAAATTTGATTAGTCTTGTTGCACTGTTGCTTCGGCAGAACTAGAGTAAATCGTACTTAGATCGTCACCCACTGCATAACTTTCGAAGTCCTCAGATAGCACTGCCGTATTGTTTGCATCAGCGATAACAATGTCATCAGCGAGTAACTCTTTTGCTGACTCTTTCGAAGAGCTACCAATACGGATTTGATACGTCTCTGTCGCAGTCCCTGTATTAATGGCAACATAAGGACCGTAGAAGGTTGTGCCACCATCAATTGAAAGTGAATAACCCGTTGCTGTCCATTCAAGCACTACATCAATGTCCGTATCGTTTGTATGCGTTAAGCCATCAATAACCTGCTGCGATTTTGCTGCATCGCGATACTTAACCTTACCATCATTACTAAAGATTATTTCGCCAGTTAGGTTACTTGAAGAGGCAGAACCACCATAAATACTAATGTAAGCGGTATTATCTTCATCAACACCGGGTGTAGCAGTGAAGCCAGCAATGGCTTGAAGCTTAATGCTTGCAGAAATAGAACCTTCAGCAAGAGCCGCTGTTGTTAAACGTAACTCAGCATCGGCGTCTGTTGTTGTGTCAGCCATTCTAGCAACTTTATTTACACTCGTTCCCGCTATGGTCCTAACAGTTGCTTCAGCAGAGCTTGAGTAAGTAGAGCTTAAATCTTCACCGTCAGCATAACTTTCAAAGTCTTCAGATAATACTGCCATATCTGTTTCATCAGCAATGACGACATCATCAGCGAGTAATTCTTTTGCTGACTCTTTAGAAGAGCTACCAATACGGATTTGATACGTTTCTGTTGCTGTACCTGTATTGATTGCTTCATATGGGCCGTAGAAGGTTGTACCACCATCAATTGAAACTGAATAACCTGTTGCAGTCCAATCGATAACAACGTCAATATCGGTATCATCAAAATAAGTTAAGCCTTCAATGGTTTGCTGCGATTTTGCTGCATCACGATATTTAACCTTACCGTCTTTAGCAAAGATTATTTCGCCAGTTAAGTTACTTGAAGAAGCTGAGCCGCCGTAAATACTGATGTAAGCGGTATTATCTTCAGAAACACCTGGTGTAGCAGTGAAACCATCAATTGCTTGTAGCTTAATGGTTGCAGAAATAGAGCCTTCAGCAAGTGGATCTGTGGTTAAACGTAGCTCGGCATCGGCGTCTGTTGTAGTATCAGCCATTCTAGCAACATTGTTTGCTCCGGTATCAACAACAACTGTGCCTGTAATAGTGATAATTAATTCAGCGGTAGTACCATCCAAAGATTCAATAGTAAAGGTATCGATTTCACTTTCACCAACAACAAGTGCTGCAATAACGGGATCAGCAGTATTAAGTGAATATGTCCAAGAGCCATCTTCTAATATTGCTAATGAACCGTATGTACCCATTAAGGTTGCCTGAACAATAAATGCTTCGCCTTCATCTGGGTCAAGTACACTTACCAAACCTGTAGTCGTTGCTTCATCAGCTGCAATTCTTCCCGTTAAATCAAAGAATACTGCTGGTGTAGGCTCTTCTGTGCCCTCACCTGCATCAAATACAATAACTTCTGAGTAAATAGCTAAGCCGTACTTGCTGTCTACACCATCTAAAGTCTCACCTGCATCATAGCTTTCAAAGTCATCTGAAAACACGCTTGCAGTGCCAGCGGTATCAGAAAATACTTCAATGTTATCAACATAGAAAGAACCGAAAGGAATCGTTCTATCATTATCACCAAATCTAAATTGGATAGCTTTAACACCATCAGCAAACCACTGGTCTAAGCTTGTATAATCAGAGTCAACAACTGCTGCAGTAGAGAATGAACCTCCACCAATCACTACCCCATCAATAGTCACTGTGATTTGATCTGCTTGATCTAAGTCCCATTCGATTTCTACATCATAAAACTGCTCTTCAACAAATGGTGCAGTGATAATATTGCCAGGATAAGCGTCACTGTCAGTATTTCGAACAAAGAAACGAGGTTCAATTACAGTACCATCGGCTTGAGTTTGAGTTCCTTGAATACGCAAATCTACAAGCGATTCACTAGAACTACCAGATGAACCATAAAGCGTAATATAAGCATCTTTAATATTTCCATCACTACCAAGCGCAACCTCTTTAGATATAGATGCAGTCAGCTTACCTTGACGAAGGTTATCAACGCTAAATCTAATCTCACCCGTATCGCCGCCTGTATCGCTTATTTTTACAACTTGAGTAAGTGAAGCAACACGAATAACAATATCAGCAGTCGTACCATCAATAGAAGCGATAGTGATTGAGTCTGTTACAGATTCACCTAGTTCAAGGCTCGCTAAAGTGTCATTTGCAGTGTCAACCGTGTAAGACCAGCTACCGTTGGCGCTAATACTAAAAGAACCATAATCAAGTGCTACATCAGTTTGAGCAACAAAAGCATCTTCTTCAAAGTTTGGATCAATAATGGTGAGTGAACCAGTTAGTGGATTAACAGCAGTATGTTGAACAGTACCGCCAAATTCACCTTCGATGATTGCAGCAACAGGGTCATTGTTATAACCAACAGCGGCTCCAATTACATTAAGTAGCTCCTCATCAACAGAACCAGCAACTTGTGAAGTCGTTTGTAAATTAATTTGTGCTGTCTCAAGTGTCACTAAAGACACTTCAGAAAAAGAGCCATCAGCGACGTCACTAGCAAGTTGTTCCATAACGGTAGATAAATCTGCGTCTGCGTTGTCTGCATCAACTTGTGATAGTAGCGCTAGCACAGAACCATATCTATCGGCATCTTCAGCACCATCAGCACCAAGTTCAACAGTACCAACTAAAGTAGGAAGCACCTCTGTTGTATCAAAACGAATACCAAAACGACCATTAATTATCTCAGCTGCTTCAGCAAACTGGTTTAAATCACTACCCGCGTTTTGAACAGCCATTTCGGTTAAAGGTGAGACAACATAGGTAGGTATTACGAGTATTAAATCTCCATTTTCATCTGTGGCATCATTACCCTCTTCATCTTTAGCAACTCTAAATTCATCGACAGTCACTACAGATCGTAGTTGAGGAGCATTTAAGGTTAAACCTGTTGATTCGTCAGTATAAGTACCACCAGTACAAGTAATTAAACCTAAACCTTCGAAGTGTACGTCGATAAATGTAACGCCACCTGAAGCGTCAGAGGTTGCAGTGCCTTGCGCAGGAAGAACTGCAGCACCACTATCATCAACTTCAAATATGTCGCAGTTTGCACCATCAATAGGGCCCTTAATAATGCTAGCTGAAACATTTAGGGTTGGGTTGATAGTAGGTGTTGATGCACCTACACCTTCTGTAAAGCCTGCATTATCGGTATAATTGGCAGAAACAGATATGATTGTGCCTTCGTCGGCTTCAGTAATTGTGTAAGATGTGCCAATAGTACCTGTTGACCAAACGTATGTAATGGTGTCTTCTTTAATTCCGTCAGCATCAGTAGCTATTGCAGAGAGCGTGGCGCCAGCATAAAAGTCGCTTCCGATTATTTCTATACTACCGCGAGTATTAGCATCGAGTTCAGCACCGTCATCACCGCCACAACCTACTAGGCCTGTCGCAATGATGAGCGGTAAAAGTAATTTATTATTCATTTTTATTACTCCAAAAAGATTCTTTCTTCAAATTAGCTTGTTTTAGTTAAGAACTAGACTTGGCTAGTACTTAAAGCTGACACCTGCGAACAGGCGTGGACCATAATCACTTACTTGACCCAAGTTACCTTTGACATAGAAGTCATCACTGCGAGGTTCGCTGAACAAGTTAATTGCTGAAAATTTAACACGAACGTGTTTATTGATTTTGTATGCCGCACGAGCTTCCCAAGTACCTGCCTCATCAACATAACGCAGTCTTGTGCCGTTAGAAGTGTAAGGTTGGAAGTATTCGCTGCGATACTTATAGATAAGCGCAGTATCAAAATCGCCTATTTGGTAGTAAACCTGACCATTGAATACATGCTCAGAAAATCCGGGGACTGAGGCAGGTGGAACAATACCTGCGGTAAGCTGAGTGGTTACACCGTCTAAATCAGTTGTAAAGGTATTACCGTAGTTACTATCTTCAAATTCATAGGTAGTATCTGCATAGTTATAACCAAACTTCACACCAATCCCTAAATCCCAACGATACGAGAATGTCGCTTCGAAACCATAAAGGTCACTTTTTTCCTCAGTCGTTACTGAATTAGTTATAGGTAAAACAACTTCCACACCGTCAACGGTAAACGTCTCTAATTGTGTTTGCTGTTGGAAACCACCATTAAATTGCTTGTAGTAAACACCTAAAGCAACAATAGCATCGTCGCTTGGGTACCATTCAGCAGCAAGATCATAGTTCCATGACATTAATGGTTTAAGTTCAGGGTTACCAGAGCCATTTGCACCCACTAACAAGTCTTCAACGGATTGAGGGTCATCAGAGTCATCGGTTACAAATGTGCGGCTATAACCCATATCAGATGGATCGGCACGTGACATACCTCGGTAAATGCCGGCCCTTAGGAGAATATTATCATCATAATCAACAACTAAGTTAAAGCTTGGTAGTACTTCAGTGTAATCGCCACCACTTTCAATTTGTTCAATAGTGCCATTTGGTACTAGAGATACCACACCTGTGACCGGATCTGTAACAACGTCAAAACCTTCTCTAAAACCAATAGAGTTAACATCAGTATTTACTACACGCACACCAAAGTTACCGCGAACAAATTTATCAAACATTTCAGTGTCGTAATTAAGCATTGCATAAGCAGAGGTAGTTTGTTCTGTTACGTCAATAGTACCCGCATTCTCGTATATCACCTCTGGATAGGCGAATTCGCCGCCTTGTGATGCTGCTAATGCTTGAGAGAAACACTCGTTATCGTAAGTTGCCCATGAATTGCCTGTACCGCTTTCAACAACATTACCTGAGCTGTCAACATGGGTGATAATATTACCGTCAGAAACACTAGATAAAAAATCACTCTCAGGGAAGGCTATTTGACAACCTTCAAGTACATCGATGGCCGACGTTGCAGATTCATCTAAATTGTATGTCGTTCTTGAGCCGTTACCGTTAGTGCCACCAAATTGAACAAATGTTAGTTCAGAAACGCGAACGCCAGCTTGAACGCTTCTAAAAACATCACTGTCTAGATAATATTGAACGTCAACGCGTGCACCCATAATTTCGTTGTCGCGAACATTTTCTCTGTCGAGGCGAGTGCGAAGACTATCTGTAAAATTGGAAATATCAGTCACATCAAAATCAGTCACTGTGAAATGAGGAATATGTTCTCCTAAATCCCAAGATATGAAAGGACGAGAGCTCGTTCTTCCTCGGTTAGTTATTTGTAGTTCTTCACGGCTGGTTTTAGAATAGCCAAGGTCAACACTAATCTTTAGATCATCAGAGTAAAAATGTTCTACGTTCAAGCCATATCCACGATAGTTTTCTTCACGCGAAAATTGCTCGCCCGCAGATTCGATGCGTTCTTCACCTTCCCAATGTAAAATACCGCCAACATCGTTTGTGATCAGATTTTGTCCCGTTACACCTGGCGTAACGCGCTTTTGTAAGAAAATTAAATCATGACGCGCTTCTGCTTGGGTACGATCTGAAAATTGTGCGTCAAAATTGATATCCCATTTTTCTGAGGGTTGGTATTGCAGAGCAAAGAATAAAGCGTCTCTTTTATCTGATGTTTCATTTTGACGGAAGCTTCGGCTTGAACCAGTCCATGCATATTCTCTGCCTTCATCTACTGCAAGACCTGTTTCTGGATCAATATCATTATTATAACCTTGGTTACTAAATGAACCATCAACGCTATCTTCACAATCGCCCGCTGAGCTGCGGAAAAAACCGGTATTGGTATCGGTTGGATCATTCAAACATGCCCACAAAGATGAACCGGTTGGGCTTGAGCTCCTATATTCAGCTTCTGGCTGGCTAATATCTTGACGTTGAAAACCTACACTCAAACCAAATGCTTGGCCGTTATCAAATTCAAATTGGTCAACATAGCTTAGTGTTCCACGGTAGCCCAAATCATCTTGAAGTGAACTGTCAACGTTGGCTTGGTCTGGGTTGTAATTAGCTTTTACTTCAGCCTGAAAACGTTGCTTACCAAATTCTAAAGGCTTAAGTGTCTCCAATGAAATAAGACCGGCAACCCCACCTTCAATCATTGAGGCGTCTTGTGTTTTATAAATAGCCACTTTCTGCATCAGTTCTGATGGGAACTGAGAAAAGTTAACTGAACGGTCACCACTACCATTGGTCGCTTCACGGCCATTGATGTTAGTGGCACTTAAGAATGGACCTAAACCACGAATACTGATTTCAGTAGCACCACCATTTTCACGGTGCGATGATGCACCCGTTAATGATTCTAGCGCCTCAGCAATTGAAAGTGCAGGTAAATCACCAATATCTGAAGCAGATAAACCGTCTACAACCGTGGTAGACTCGCGCTTTATTGCAATTTGGTCTTGAATTGTTCTACGTGTACCAACAATTGCAATAACCTCTATATCATCCTTAGCTTTATCTAGATTTTCAGTTTCGGCTTCTTGTGCTGTAGCCGAAAATGCAAAAGAGCTAGTTACAGAAGTAAATGCAGCAAGCTTCAACCATTTTGCGATAGGTGAAAGCTTGAACTTCCCTATTTTAAGGATGGGTTGTGTTTTTTTACTTAATTTCGTCGACATACCGTACTTCCCCTTAGTATTTTAATGCCATTTATTGATATATTTTTATTGCAAACAGGTTACTACCATTAAATTCTTATATTCATTTTTGCAAGCGGTAAATACCATCAAACTATTATACTTTAATTAGAGTTATATCAATTAAAATAGACGAAACCCTAAAACCTCCAAAATATTAATCCAAATAAAAATGCAACCCAAAAACCATAGTTACGAGTTATGAATTTAGAATTATAAGTTGATACTTTAATTGCGCTAAAACTTGTACCCTTTATGCGTGTTATGGATATGATAGAAAGTGGCTTGTACATAATCACCATCAGCGCCGTCATTGTTTTGATTATAAACACCCGCTTTAAAGTACATATACTGATTACTAGCACTATAACCACTATCTTTCATATCGTAGTATTTAGTAATATTAGGCTTACCTTCCCTGATGATAGTGACGAACAACACTTCATCTATGACGGAAATTTTATAAGAGAATTTTTCGTTTAAGGCGATGCCGTCATCAGGGTCTGATAAAGTATGTGAACGTGAGCCAATCATATTTATCCAAATATCATCACCACCATTTATTTCATGGGCAAAATAAATAGCCCCTTTCGAGTTGTCTGGTAATTTTCGGTAATATAAACGAATAGGTTCGTCATCCGTCGCGTGAATTTGCCCGATGACCACGCGTCCAACCTTTTTTACATCACCTGTGGTAGATACTCGGTTTATTGCCAAAGTCCCTTCCAAACTGCCTTCGACAGCGCCAGACTTAGCTTTTGCTGAACCATGCGCGTTACTGAAAACCCAGTTATTCTTTGTCAGGCCACGCGTTTTTATTCGACTATTACCCCTACGTAGCATTTCGCGTAATTCGGTTCTCGCATATTTGGTGTTTTTTGAGGTTTTGGCACCAACGTTTGGGCAAGCGAAGACCAAGCCACCATCATCTGCTGTATAAAAAAATGGCTTTAAGCTAAAGCCCTTAGCTAATGATTTCTCATAGACGGTATCAGCTTTTTTATCTTTGTTGAGATCGGTTGGCAACGTTAACGACCAATCGAGTAAATCAAAATTTTCACCTGGCTTTTTATGCGGATCGAGTTTTGACAAATCCCCCAGTAAAACACCTTCAGCAAGGCTAGTGTGTGACTTGGGAATAAGCGTATTTTCCTCAACTTCCTGAGCATTGAGTGATGCGCTAAAAACAGCTAAAGCAAACGCGAGCACTGCGAAAACGTCACACATTTTATTTTGAAAATGTCGGTAAGATTTATATGTGTTAATATTGAAATCCTTTATAATTTACGATCTCTTTGTTGAATATGTTCGTGTATTGTTCGGCTTAACTATTTTCAAATCTTACTTAGAACACCTATATTCGGTGCATATAGTGTTGCACCTAAACATGAACTTAACCAACCCTAAAAAACGCAATATAAATAGATGAGACGTTGCTTCTAATTAACGCCGCTTCTAATTACCACCGCTTCTAATTAACACCAAAAATTATCTAAGTTCGTTGTAATAAGAAGCAGAACTCTTTGTCGCATATGATCAAAGAGCTGTGATTAATCGTTATACATACAGGGCGAGTTCCTGAACATTTTATCGCGCGATTTATTATGAGGTTTATAAGCTTTATGAGCTTTATGAGCTTTATGAGCTTTATGAGCTTTATGAGCTTTATGAGCTTTATGAGCTTTGAGTAAGCAAGCCTATTTAGCAGGGATGCTCAAGCGAAGCTAGCAAGGATGATTTTACGGCGTCTTGCGCATTCAAAGTTCAACAACTCTTAGCACATGATTGATAATCAATCACTCATGCGCTCGCCTTGGTTGTACATAGAATCATATACAACTTCCCCCACACAGCTACACACCTAACAACTCGCTCACACCTGTAACCTCTAATTAACAAAAATATAACCACCACGACACACCATTGTCAACCAAAAACAGCACACAAAACATTACCAAAAACAAAAATTGGTTGTAACAGAGGTACAAAAAGGACTAACGCATTGGTTTGACATGCGTTCACCAAACATAAAGAGACTGTATAAACAAACACTTACAGAAAAGCCAAGCAATTATTGTTGAGTAGTTTTTATATTCGCTACCAATGGATATGACAACATTACCAAATAGCAGAACAAAGCTAATCAGTGCGTCAGCTGTATTCCAAATTCACAACAGGTTATTACCAATTTCCATGCTGGTAATTCCAATCGACAAATTGGTATTACCGATTTGTATACGGGTAGTACCAAGTTTCACACAGGTGTTACCATCAGATGATGTAATGCGATTGCAGTTCAGAACTAATGTGCAGATTATAAGCAGTACGATAATTCGAATTGATTGTGATTTATCATCAATGCTCTTGCTGAACGAAGCTACGCTGTCAGGCGCATTAGTGCTTATTTCGAAGCATGTCCCGATAACCTTTTCGAAAATGGAATATCTCTGCGGTCAATATGTCTCCGCCATTGGCTAGCTTGGCTGAAAGGCTTGCTGTGCAAGCTGAGGTTTGGAATAACCCGCCGCCAACAAACTCAATAAGGTGTTGAATTGATTGCGGAGTAACACTCACTTCAACAGGTCGATATTTTGAACCACCTGAAGCGTCATTCATCCATGTAAAGTTAACAGTTAGGCTTTTAACTAAGCTAGGCGCCTGCTTGCCGCGTCCCCCTTGCTTACGTGCATCGGCCTAAACTTACTCGAACAGCTTTGCCGTTAAGCCTGCACCAGTACTGAAACATGATGGAACCAATGGGTGTGACACGCTCGCTAAGGCCGTCACGATTTTTGATTCCTGGGCTGCCATTGTATGCACTGCCATTAATTGCAGGTAACTGCATGTCAGCTAAGGACACTTTAGGGGAGTCGGTGTACATTTTTATGAAACAACCTTAACCCCCAAGTTCCTAAATGTACGCAGATTGGCTTAATGCAAGATAAGTCAAAGTGAATTAAAATGATGAGAGCGCAACATTTTTAAAGCTTAAGCTATTTATTTAAGCGATTAAAACGAAGAAAAAGAAAGATCAAACAAATGAATAAAAACGATAGCGAGAGCCCGTCTATTTTTTGGCATGACTACGAGACCTTTGGTGCAAACCCAGCAAAAGACAGACCTTCCCAATTTGCGGGGATCAGAACCGATTTAGATCTCAATATCATTGGCGAGCCAGAGACATTTTACTGCAAAATTGCTCCTGACTACCTTCCAGCACCCGAAGCAATATTAGTCACAGGGATCACCCCGCAACTAGCCAATCTTAAAGGCAGCCCAGAAGCTGAATTTATGGCGAAGATTAATCGTCTATTTGCCACGCCAAATACCTGTGTTGCTGGCTACAATTCGATTCGTTTTGACGATGAGGTCAGCCGCTATGGCTTTTATCGTAACTTTATCGACCCTTATGCACGTGAATGGCAACACGGCAACTCTCGTTGGGATATTATTGATTTGGTCAGAGCCTGTTATGCGTTTAGACCTGAAGGTATTGAATGGCCAATGGGTGAAAACGGTGCACCAAGCTTTAAGCTAGAGCTACTCACCCAGGCAAATGGTTTAAGTCACGAGAAAGCCCACGACGCAATGTCAGATGTTTACGCCACCATTGATATGGCAAAGCTCATCAAGCAAAAGCAGCCTAAGTTGTTTGATTACTACTTTAACTTGCGCCGTAAACAAGCAGTAGCTGAACAAATTGATGTACTCAAAATGACGCCGCTAGTCCATGTGAGTAGTAAAATTAGCTCTGCCCAAGGGTGCACCACCTTAATAGCTCCCGTTGCGTACCACCCAACCAATAAAAATGCGGTTATTTGCGTTAACCTTGCTATGGATATTGAGCCTTTGCTGTCACTCACTCCAGAGGAAATCGTTGAGCGTATGTACACGCCAAGAGCGCAGCTCAACGAAGAGCAGCTACCGGTTGGCGTCAAGCTGGTGCACCTTAATAAGTGCCCATTTATTGGTCCAACAAAGCTACTTGATGAAAAAGTCTGTGATCACATTAATTTCGATATCGAATTTGCCAGAGAGCAATTTAGAAAGCTAAGGCAGAATACTGAAATTCGCGAGAAGCTAAATGCGGTATTTGAAATCGAATCAGACCGCGCTGAAATCACTGACCCTGATCTTATGCTCTACAGCGGCGGCTTCTTTAGCCCTGCGGATAAATCTAAAATGGAGATTATTCAGCGCACAGCCCCAGAGCACCTGGCAGCACTTGATCTGCAGTTTGAAGACCAAAGAATTAATCAAATGCTGTTTCGATATCGCGCACGGAATTATCCAGCAACCTTGTCTGATGAAGAATCGCTCAAATGGCGAGAGTTTTGCCAGCAACGCTTATCAGATCCCGATTATGTGATAAACCTAGAAAACTTGGTCGAAGAAACCAGCCAAAATGAACACAAACAAAAATTACTAAAAGCCCTATTCCAATACCTACAATCGTTATAGTAAGTGAATACAAGGAAAGGAATATGCAAGATAGATTTGCACCTGCGTTAAACCAATTACCACAAGAATTAGCCACTGCCATCGTCCCGATTTTGAACGAGCAGTTTAATGGTCACATTAGCGCCGAGCAGCTAGCCAACTTAAGTGAGCAAACCAAGCTAGAAACTAATGAGTTGTTGCTTGCGCTATTACCTATTGCGGCAGCACTAGCAAGCCCTGAACTCAGCCAGTTTTTTGTTGGCGCGATAGTCAAAGGTCGCTCAGGCAACATATATATGGGAGCCAACCTAGAACTTCCAGGTGAAGCACTGTTTCACACGGTACACGCCGAGCAAAGCGCTATTAGTCATGCTTGGCTTGCCGGTGAAAAACACATTGAAGCCATCATTATTAACTTCAGCCCTTGTGGCCATTGTCGCCAATTCATCAATGAATTAATTGAGGGGCAAGATGTGACTATTCACCTTCCTAATCAAAGGCCACAAAAGCTGTCCCACTATCTGCCCTATGCTTTTGGTCCTGCAGATTTACAAGTGACTCAACCGTTATTGACTGAGCAGAACCTCAATTTTGTATTGCCTAGTGATGACCCTGTTATCATTGAAGCGCTTGAGCAGCTCAATACTAGCTATGCTCCTTATACGCAAAGTCATGGCGCTGTCACACTGCAGATGGCTGATGGTAAAATCCTTTGTGGACGATATGCTGAAAACGCCGCGTTTAATCCATCAATGCAACCAATGCAAATGGCGCTGACTAACCTTGTCCGCAGTAATTACCAATTCAGCGACATTAAACGCGCGGTACTAATCGAGTCTGCAGCAGGGAAAATTAGTTTAGTTGGTGCGGCAATGGATGCGCTTCATTCGGTCGCGGCTGTTGAGCTAGAGCATTTAGTGGCTGAGCCACAAACCTAGTGCGACTCAACGAGTAAAGCTATTTATAGGCTAAAGCTATTAGCATATTTGCTTTGTTGCAAACGGTCATAGTAAAAATAAAGGACAGCATTTGCTGTCCTTTTGTTTTGTTAATAAGCAGTGCTGTACGACTAACTCGTTGACATACAAACTCAGTTAACTGCGAGTTTTCTCTAAACGCGCCATTAAGCTTGATGTGTCCCAGCGATTGCCTTTCATTGCTTGCACTTCTGAATAGAATTGATCCACAAGCGCGGCGACAGGTAAATGACTGCCATTTCTGCGCGCTTCTTCAAGCGCGATGCCTAAATCTTTGCGCATCCAATCGATAGCAAATCCAAAGTCATACTCGCCTTCCCACATGGTTTGATAGCGATTTTCCATTTGCCAGCTTTGCGCGGCGCCTTTGCTGATAACCTCAACAACCTTAGGGCCGTCTAAGCCGGCGCTGCGAGCAAAATGCAGTCCTTCTGCCAAACCTTGAACCACCCCGGCAATGCAAATTTGGTTCACCATTTTGGTTAACTGACCACTGCCCACTTCACCCAGCAGCTCTGCGCAGCGGCTGTATGCGTCAATGACAGGTTTAACCTGATCAAAATCTTTTTGTTCACCACCCATCATCACAGTTAGTACGCCGTTTTCAGCACCAGCTTGACCGCCAGATACAGGCGCATCCATAAAGCGAATATTATTTTTGGCAAGTTTGGTCGCTAGCTCTCTGGCGACATCGGCAGATGCTGTTGTGTGATCGACTAAAATACTGCCACTTTTCATGCTTTGAGCGACACCATGTTCACCAATCACCACCTGACGCAAGTCATCATCGTTACCAACACAAGTGAACACGATGTCTTGCTCTGCAGCAGCCTGTTTTGGCGTTGACGCAAACTCACCGCCATATTGAGCAACCCACTTTTCCGCTTTAGCGGTAGTACGATTGTATACAGTAACTTGATGGCCGTTTTCTTGTAGAAAACCCGCCATCGGGTAGCCCATTACTCCTAGGCCAATGAATGCAACCTTTGCCATGCCATCCTCTTTTAGTCTATGGTCGGTTTTACGTGCGCTTCCATTTCTGCGCCAATACGTTTACGCATATCCATTAGGCGCAGCGCACTGTCACGTAAACGAATGTCTTCTTCTGCTTCAGGTATCCACTCGGGTACAGGAGTGGGTTTACCTTCGTCGTCGACAGCTACCATAATCACAATACAATGTGTGGTCAATTGACGTTCGGCATTTTTGGGATCGCCAGCTTGTACATCAATTGCCACATGCATCGAGGTGGCACCGGTATAAATTATCTTGCCAGTAACCTCAACAATATTGCCTACATGAATTGGCTTAACAAAACGAATACCACCTGCATATGCCGTAATGCAGTATTTACCACTCCAACCTGCAGCCGTTGCATATGCCGCAAGGTCAATCCACTTCATTACTGCGCCGCCGTGAACCTTACCACCAAAGTTAACATCCGCAGGTTCGGCTAAAAACCGTAAAGTAAGCTCTCTATCTTGACCCGCCATCGTCGCCCCTCTATTTGTCATACAATTACTGTTAAGTTCAGTATACCTATAAAAAAAGCGCGTAACGCGCTTTTTTAATTGAATTATTCGATAGTGACGATTAATTGCTTGCTATTAGACCTTCTTGAACATCAACGAACCGTTGGTGCCACCAAAACCAAATGAATTGCATAAAGCGTAATCAAAACTATGTTTGCGCGACGTGTGTGCAACGAAATCCAAATCACAACCTTCATCTGGATTATCCAGGTTAATGGTTGGAGGTACATGTTGATCGCGTAGTGCAAGTACAGTGAAGATAGCCTCAACCGCACCAGCTGCACCTAGCAAGTGACCAGTCATTGATTTGGTTGAGCTAACTAACAGATTGTAAGCATGCTCATCAAATACAGATTTAACAGCTGCAGCCTCAGCTTTATCACCCGCAGGTGTTGATGTGCCGTGCGCGTTAATGTAACCCACTTCGGTCTTAGCAACGCCTGAATCTTTAATCGCATTTTCCATTGCTGCAGCGGCACCTGCACCATCGGCTGGAGGTGAAGTCATGTGGAATGCATCGCCGCTCATA
The DNA here is from genome assembly GCF_004295345.1 of Shewanella maritima. Lineage (NCBI taxonomy): Bacteria > Pseudomonadati > Pseudomonadota > Gammaproteobacteria > Alteromonadales > Shewanellaceae > Shewanella > Shewanella maritima. The sequence continues at coordinate 281,630 of NZ_CP036200.1, forward strand.
CCAAAGCCCACAAGCTCAGCGTAAATTTTTGCGCCGCGCGCTTTAGCGTGCTCATATTCTTCAACAATCATCATGCCTGCGCCATCGCCAATAACAAAGCCATCGCGGTCTTTGTCCCATGGGCGGCTTGCCGCTTTTGGATCGTCATTACGAGTAGAAAGCGCTTTTGCTGAGCCAAAACCACCTACACCAAGTGGACAAGTCACATCTTCACTACCGCCTGCAACCATCACATCAGCGTCGCCATAAGCGATGGTACGCGCAGCAAAACCGATGTTATGCACGCCCGTAGTACAAGCGGTTGTTACAGCAAAATTCGGACCTGTCATGCCATACTTAATCGACATATGGCCGGCAATCATATTAATAATCGTGCTTGGTACGAAAAATGGAGAAACCTTGCGAGGACCGCCTTTTAATAATGCACTGTGGTTTTGCTCAATCAACCACATACCGCCCATACCAGCGCCAATCGCAGTACCAACGCGGCTAGGGTCTAATGCGCTCATATCAAGACCTGAGTCATTCATAGCTTGGATGCCAGCTGCCATACCATACTGAATGAACAGATCCATTTTGCGCGCGTCTTTTTTCGATAAGTATTGTTCTATATCGAAATTTTTAACTGAGCCGCTAAAGCGGGTGCCATATTCGGTAGCATCAAATTTGGTGATAGGCTCGATGCCACTTTGGCCAGCAAGCAATGCTTGCCAAGAGGTGTCCACATCATTACCAACTGGGGTGATTAACCCTAAGCCAGTAATCACTACGCGACGTTTAGACATGGTAATTACCTTCATTGTGATGAACCAACGTAAAAGCAATCAAGAAACAGCATAATGAATTTTACGTTGATGGTGTTTTATCGGGGTTTAAACAAAAACAGGCGGCATAATTGCCGCCTGTTTCTGAGAATTCTGGATTACTGATTCTTAGAAACGTAATCGATCGCTGCTTGAACAGTGGTGATCTTTTCAGCTTCTTCATCTGGGATCTCAGTGTCAAACTCTTCTTCAAGAGCCATAACTAGTTCCACGGTGTCTAGAGAATCTGCACCTAAATCGTCTACAAAAGAAGCAGCTGATTTAACGTCTTCTTCTTTAACGCCTAGTTGCTCGATGATGATTTTCTTTACACGTTCTTCGATGTTGCTCATTAGTTCTCTTTCCTATTCAAATTACGCACTTGCGTAAGATTGCGAGTAGTTTATTAGATTGAGGTAACATTGCAAGTATAGATTCTGTGGTCTAACCACAAATTTACAATTTCAATGCTACCCATGTTACTCAAAAATTTGGCATGTTACTGCCAATCGCTTTAAACCATATACATACCGCCGTTCACATGCAAGGTTTCACCTGTAATGTAAGCGGCTGAATCTGAGGCTAAAAACAATACTGCATTGGCAATTTCTTGCGCTTGCCCTAATCTCTCCATAGGTACTTGCGACATGATAGCTTGTTGCTGATCTTCTGTCAGCTCATCAGTCATATCGGTTTGGATAAACCCTGGAGCAATAGCATTCACTGTTATTTGACGAGATGCAACCTCCTTCGCAAGAGATTTTGTAAATCCAATCAAACCGGCTTTCGCTGCGCAATAGTTAACTTGGCCTGGATTACCCATAGTACCGACTACAGAGCCAATGCTGATAATACGACCTTGACGTTTTTTCATCATAGAACGCATCACTGGCTTAGTTAGCTTAAATAATGACGTTAGATTTGTGTCAATGATGTCTTGCCACTCATCATCTTTCATACGCATCATTAAGTTATCACGAGTGATACCAGCATTATTCACTAGAATATCGACATCGCCAGCTTTTTCTTTGATCTCAGTATATAAATCGGCCACTGATTGACTATCTGTGACGTTGAGCACCATTCCAAACCCTGTTTCACCTAGGTAGGCTTGAATTGCAGCGGCGCCCTTTTCACTGGTTGCGGTACCAATGACGGTTGCACCAGCCTTTTGAAGTGTTTCAGCAATAGCACGGCCAATACCGCGGCTAGCGCCAGTCACTAGAGCAATTTTGCCCTCTACAGAAAATGACATGAAAATTCCTTTATTCAGTAAGAGCTGCAAACGAAGCATTGTCGTTTACAGGTTTTGCTTTAATTGATTTGTTGATTCTTTTTGTAAGACCCGCAAGCACTTTGCCAGGGCCACACTCTGCCATTTGAGTAACACCTTGCTCTGCCATGTACTCAACGGTTTCGCTCCAACGCACAGGGCAATATAACTGACGTACTAATGCATCTTTAATTGCATCACCGTCTGTTAGCGTTGCAACGTCAACGTTATTAATAACAGAGATAGTCGGCGCATTAAAATTAATTGCTTTTAATGCAACGGCGAGTCTATCTGCGGCAGGTTTCATTAGCGCACAATGCGATGGTACGCTCACTGGCAGAGCAACCGCCATTTTCGCGCCCGCAGCTTTACATGCATCAGCTGCGCGCTCTACCGCGTGCTTCTCACCAGCAATCACGACTTGACCTGGGCTGTTGAAGTTAACTGGGCTAACAACGTCACCTTGAGCCGACTCTTCACAAGCTTTAGCAATCGCATCATTATCTAGACCGATAATTGCGAACATAGCACCTGTGCCTGCAGGAACCGCTTGCTGCATTAGTTGACCACGTAGTTCAACCAATTTAACGGCGTCGGTAAACTCAATGACACCAGCACACACAAGCGCAGAGTATTCACCTAAACTGTGGCCAGCAAGAAAGTCTGGCATAGGCTTGTCAGCTGCAAGGTAAGCGCGCCAAATTGCGACGCTTGCCGTCAATAATGCAGGCTGAGTTTTATCTGTTTCATTTAGCTTTTCAGCAGGGCCTTGCTGAACTAACTCCCATAAGTCATAACCCAGTGCTTCACTTGCCTCGGCAAATGTTTGTGCGACAACTGGTTGTGACTCAGCAAGTTCAGCAAGCATACCGACAGCTTGAGAACCTTGGCCTGGGAAAACAAATGCTAATTTTTCCATGTGTATATACCTGTTTGTTGTTATTTTTAGTCGTATAAAGACCAGTCAAATTAGAACTTAACTAGCGCACTGCCCCAGGCAAAACCTGCACCAAACGCTTCAAGTAATAACATGTGACCGCGCTGAATACGTCCATCGCGCACTGCTTCATCTAATGCGATAGGTACTGACGCAGCAGAGGTATTACCATGCTTCGCTAGCGTCAACACCACCTTATCTAAACTCATGTCGAGTTTCTTCGCAGTGGCTTTAATAATTCTAAAGTTAGCCTGATGTGGCACTAACCAGTCGATTTCAGATTTATCGACATTATTGATCTTCAATGTCTCAGTTACCACATTAGACAATTGTGTCACCGCGACTTTAAATACATCATTGCCTTTCATGGTCATATAGCCCACGGCTTCTGAGCTTTCATTAGCGCGTGGAGGGAATGAGCATTTAAGCAAATCGCCTTGGCTACCGTCAGCATAGATATGGGTATTGATAATACCTGGAGTATCGCTTGTACCAATAACAGCAGCGCCAGCACCGTCACCAAATAATATGACAGTGGTTCTGTCATCTGGTTCACATAAACGTGAAAGCACATCGGCGCCAATGACTAATACTTTTTTAGCCGCGCCATTTTTAACAAATTGATCAGCAACTGACAGAGCGTAAACAAAACCTGAGCAAGCTGCAGCTACGTCAAAAGCAGGAATGTTTTTTATGCCTAACATGGCTTGTATTTCACATGCCGCTGCAGGAAATGCGTTCGGCGCTGATGTGGTGCCGCATACAATCATGTCGAGTTCACTTGGGTCAACACCCGCCATTTCTAGCGCATTTAGTGCAGCCTGATAACCCATGGTTGATACCGACTCATCTTGAGCGGCAATACGGCGTTCAGAAATACCAGTACGTTCAACAATCCATTGGTCACTGGTTTCGACCATTTTTTCGAGATCTTGGTTACTTCTAACCTGTGCAGGCAGGTAACTGCCCGTTCCGAGAATTTTTGTGTGCATAAAAAAGATCAGCTATTGATGTCTAAAAGTATCGACTCCAGACGATCATTAATCATATCTGGTAGACGACGTTGCGCTTCAGTTGCCGCTAGATTTATTGCTTGTAAAAAGGCAGCTTCATCAGCGTTTCCATGACTCTTTACTACTATTCCGCGCAATCCTATCAGACTTGCTCCGTTATAGTGGTCGGGGTTCATCTTGCTGAGAACACTTTGAATTCTAGGCGCTATTAATTTGGACAATAAGCGAACAATTAGACCGTCTTTAAGGCCATTTTTGAGCTGGTGCACTAAGAGTTTAGCGATACCCTCAGAAGTTTTAAGCGTGATGTTACCCACGAATCCATCGCACACAATCACATCAACATTACCGGTATAGATTTCATCACCTTCGACAAAACCAACATAATTTAATTGATCGGTATGTTGCAAAATCTGCCCTGCTTGCTGAACTTGGTCATTGCCTTTTATCTCTTCAATGCCGACATTCAATAGCGCAACCTTTGGTTGAGGGTTCTTGTGAATGGCTTCATACAACACGCTACCCATCACCGCATACTGAAACAGAGTCTCAGAGTCACAGGCGACATTAGCGCCAAGATCTAGCAAGTAAACAGGTTTGGCTGTAACTGCTGGCAGACAAGACACCAACGCTGGACGGTCAATACCAGGCAACATCTTCAAAATGATTTTCGACATTGCCATTAACGCACCCGTATTACCGGCGCTTACGCACGCGGCAGCGCGGCCATCTTTAACTAACTCGAGCGCTAAACGCATTGAGCTGTTTTTACGGAAACGCAAAGCATGGATCGGTCTATCACACATGGTCACAACTTCGGTGGTGTGAATGATCTCGATACGGGAAGTAACTTCTGGGGAGACACCTTTAAGGTGTGGATTTATTTCGGCTTCGTTACCCACCAAAATAAATTTTAGAAATGCTTGAGATTTCAATGCCTGCACGGCGGCAGGCACTGTGATGTGGGGGCCATGATCGCCCCCATCGTATCTAACGCAAGCGTCAGACTATTCATAAGGCTAGCAACAAATTACTTGTTGATTACCTTTTTACCGCGGTAGAAACCGTCAGCAGTCACGTTGTGACGTAAGTGTAGTTCACCGCTAGTTGCGTCTACAGATAGTTGAGCAGTGCTCAATGCATCATGTGAACGGCGCATACCGCGCTTAGAACGAGATTTTTTATTCTGTTGTACAGCCATTTGACCTGTCTCCTACGATTACTTGCTCTTCAGTTTTTCTAACACTGCAAACGGATTTGGACGCTCCTCTTGAGCTTCTTCGATTTCGCCTACAGCTATATCTTGTGAACCTTGCTGACAATCTTCATCATCGTGCATGGCAACAATTGGCATAGCGACTATCAATTCATCTTCGATCAATTGATGTAGACGTACTTCTCCAATCTCATTAACCTCAATTGGATCATACGCATCCGGGAGCTCATCGATTTCTGCCTCAGTCTTACAAGGACTAAAACAAAAGTCGACCGTAACCTCAGTAGTAAATTGTGTCATGCAACGTTGACATAGCAGAGTGAGCTCCGTCACAGCCTTCCCGCGAAGGTAGACTATCCCCTGTAAGTCGACACCACATTCCAACGACACAACTACGTCGGAACAGTCGCCGGCTGATAATTCATTTAATCGCTTGTTCTGCTTGCCAGGAATGATGCCTTCGTAACGAAGACGACTCGTGGCGGCGCGAACTGGATCAATTGAAACCGGTATCTTTACTGTTTGCATAAGGCGCGCATATTATAGTTTGCAAGCGTCAGAGTCAAAGAAAATTTCCCTAAATACGATGATTTATCACCCTATTCGTGGGCTAAGTGCTCTTTTAAACTAACGCCATATTAAAACGAAGCAGAATTCTACCCAACAGCATGGTTCAAAACAAGCTGTTGATCGCTAAAAATCTACATTTAGAAATTAATTTTAGTAAACTCTCAGCCATCAGATAATTATTTAATCAAAAATACCATGAAAGCTAAGTTAACCCTGGGTTCTAGCTCAGTTTATCGCCAACAATTATTGGCCAAATTAAACCTCGAATTTGACTGCTTAAGTCCAGACATTGACGAGTCCCCTCTTACAGGAGAGTCGCCAACAGCATTAGTTGAACGCCTTGCGATTGAAAAAGCAAAAGCAGTGGCAAAAATGTGCTTAGAAAAGCCCTCTAACGGCACAAGCGCAGAGAAACCTAAGCACTTGGTTATTGGTAGCGATCAAGTAGCGGTGATTAATGGTGAAATAATTGGTAAACCGCTGACCCATGAAAATGCGGTCAAGCAACTGCTTAGTGCCTCTGGAAAAGCCATCACCTTTTATACAGGGCTTGCAGTGCTAGATGTTAACAAGAACACAGTACATAGCTGCATTGAGCCCTTTACTGTACATTTTCGGCAATTAACCAAAGCACAAGTTGAAAATTACGTGTCAGCCGAGCAACCACTATACTGCGCGGGGAGTTTTAAAAGTGAGGGGCTTGGTATTGCGCTATTCGACAAACTTGAAGGTGACGACCCAAACACCTTAATTGGCCTGCCGTTAATCAAGCTTATCGACCTACTTAGTCAGCATGACGTGCACGTGTTGTAGTTAACCAGAAAGCCTATTTAACGTGTAACGTCTTATCTCTCGCGTTTTGAAAACACTACGCACAAGGCGAATTCAATAAGTCGCGACAAAAAGCGGCGATAGATATGAGTTTATATAAAACTAAAGGGGAGAACATTTGCTCCCCTTTAGCTTTTTAAAAATAAGTTATTCAAACTTATTGTGTTTGCAAATCCAGAAAACAGGCTAATCTTGCGATAGCTTTACCCTTTATAACAGCCGCTACAACAAGCCCTTTATATCTGATGGAGTGTTAACCACAGCAACTGGGTTAGCGCTGAGCAGCTTAGCCTCACTGTGAGCACCGTAGCTTACGCCGATGGCGTCCATCTCTGCATTAGATGCCATGGTCATATCGATTATCGAGTCACCAACCATTACAGCATCAATTGCACTTACGTTGAGCTCTTTGAGTAATGAATTGAGCATTTGAGGGTCAGGTTTGCTCGCAGCATCACTTGCACTGCGAGTCGCTTTGAAATACTTACCTAAGCCTGTCGTCACTAGCATTCTATCTAGTCCAGGTCTTGCCTTACCCGTTGCCACAGCTAAGGTGTAACCTTCATCATAAAGCTGCTCGATAAGCTCAACCGCACCCTCGAACATTGGCGTGTCAATGGTGCAGCTTTTATATTGCTGGCGATAACACTCCACCAACTCCTCTTGCTTATCAATGGCGTTAGGAAACAAAATTGGCATCACAGTGGGTAGCGACAGACCTATGATATCCCGTACTTGTTGCTCACTCGGGACAGGCTGACCCATTTGCTTGGCAACGTCTTGCATACACACCACAATTTTCGTGATGGTATCCATTAAGGTGCCATCCCAATCGAATATGACTAGCTGATACTTCTTACTGTCTTTCGTCATTTAACTTGATTCGTTCAATTCTAATAAAGGTGTGCCAATCAAACCTACATAAACACGATAGCCGCGCCTACATAGTTACGCTTTCTTTAACTTATCCAATGTGTTTTGCAACACGTCATCAAGCGGCGCTTTAACTATGGTGGTCACTTCAGAGTCTGGATGAATAAACTTAAGCTCTGCAGCATGCAAGAATAGACGATTTAAACCGATAGCTTTCATGCTGTCGTCAAACTGCTGGGTGCTGTATTTATCATCACAAGCAATCGCGTGGCCTGTGTATTGGCAATGAACACGGATTTGATGGGTTCGACCCGTCACGGGCGAAGCCTTAACTAATGTGGCACCTCGGTAGCGCTGCATGATCTTATAGCGAGTTTCAGACTCTTTTCCTTCTTTGTTAACCCGCACAATGCGCTCACCCGATTTTAAGGTGATCTTTAACAGCGGCGCTTTCACCACTTTATCTTTTGCCTGCCAATCACCGCGCACTAGCGCAAGGTAATCTTTTTGCATGGTCTTTTTGCGTAGTTGATCATGCAAATGCTTAAGTGCGCTGCGCTTTTTAGCGACTAGCAATACTCCGGATGTATCTCTATCTAAACGGTGTACTAACTCTAAAAACTTTTGCTGCGGACGCAATGAACGTAAGCCTTCAATCACCCCAAAGTTAACGCCGCTACCACCGTGAACCGCGATGCCAGCAGGCTTATTCAGCACAATTAAGTGCTTATCTTCATGGATGATACGCTCTTCAAGTTGCGCAACTTGCGATAAGTTTGCCGACGGCGCGGTGCGATAGTCTTTTTCAGCTACGCGAACCGGAGGAATACGCACGATATCGCCAATTTGTAACTTGTACTCAGGCTTAATTCGCTTTTTGTTTACCCTCACCTCACCTTTACGCACAATGCGATAGACCATGCTTTTCGGCACGCCTTTAAGTTTGGTAAGAAGGAAGTTATCGATACGCTGCTCAAAATGGTCTTCGTCAATCGTGACCATCTGCACTTTAGTGGAGATTTCTGTTTTCATGTTACGCCATACTGTTATTACCGCGACATTGTAACTGATCTTAGTTAGCAATTGATATATTAAGAATGCCGAGTTTTGATTGCTGAATTATATGTTTATTGCTATATTTGCCGACTAGATGCGGGTAAGCAGTGGATAAAGTGTTCACAAATCCCCATCCTGCGAAGAATAAGTAAAAGAACAAGTGAACTTTATCGGTCGCAACTCATTGATTTGCAAACTGTACTAATATTTAAACAGCCAAATTAGCTGTTACAGTTAAACCGTAAGTAGCAACTAAATTTTCTTAGTTTCTTTTACCCAAATTCGCCCCAAAATCGAACAATATTTTAGCTTGTTATCAGACAACACGATTCGACTTGGGCATTAACGGACTAGAAATTGATTTATGGGGTTTGTTGACTAACGAATTCCTTGTTTTTGTAACAACTAGAAAATAAGCCATAAATAGGATGCGACACGCAGCGATTGCGTCTAACAGTAATGCGCACCTCCCAGCCTGATACCAGCCGTGACGGCTGCACTTTAGAAGATCAGGCCCGTAATGCAGACAATCTGTTGTTTGATGACCATTATTAGAAGAATGATGTCATCATGAAACGCATGTTAATCAATGCAACTCAATCAGAAGAGTTGCGTGTAGCCCTTGTTGACGGGCAACAACTGTACGATCTGGATATTGAAAGCCCAGGTCATGAACAGAAAAAGTCAAACATCTACAAAGGTAAAATCACCCGTGTTGAACCATCACTAGAAGCAGCTTTTGTTGACTATGGTGCTGAGCGTCACGGCTTCTTACCACTTAAAGAAATCGCTCGCGAATACTTCCCTAAAGGTTACTCTTTCCAAGGCCGTCCAAACATCAAAGAAGTGGTGTCTGAAGGTCAGGAAGTTATCATCCAAATTGATAAAGAAGAACGTGGCAACAAAGGTGCTGCACTAACAACCTTTATTAGCCTTGCGGGTTCTTACCTGGTCCTCATGCCAAACAACCCTCGCGCAGGCGGTATTTCTCGTCGAATCGAAGGTGATGAACGTAGCGAGCTTAAAGCTGCAATGTCAGAGCTTGAAGTACCACAAGGTATGGGCTTAATTGTTCGTACAGCCGGTGTAGGTAAAGATGCAGCTGAGCTAAAGTGGGACCTTAAAGTTCTACAACATCACTGGGAAGCGATTCAAGAAGCGGCTAACAGCAAGCCTGCGCCTTTCTTAATCCATCAGGAAAGTAACGTCATTGTACGTGCAATTCGCGATTACTTACGCCGTGATGTTGGTGAGATCTTAATTGACCACCCACGTATCTTTGACGAAGCTAAGCAACACATTGGATTAGTGCGCCCTGACTTTGTAGAGCGTGTAAAACGCTATGAGTCGGAAGTACCGCTATTTACTCACTACCAAATTGAGTCGCAAATTGAATCAGCATTCCAACGTGAAGTGCGCCTGCCATCAGGTGGCTCGATTGTTATCGACCCAACTGAAGCATTAACTTCAATCGATATTAACTCTGCCCGCGCAACTAAAGGCGGCGATATCGAAGAGACGGCACTCAACACTAACTTAGAAGCCGCTGATGAAATTGCTCGTCAATTACGTCTGCGCGACCTAGGTGGTCTAGTGGTTATCGACTTTATCGATATGTCACCAGTTCGCCACCAACGTGAAGTTGAAAACCGCATGCGTGATGCTGTCCACAGTGACCGTGCTCGCGTTCAACTTGGTCGTATCTCACGCTTTGGTTTAATGGAAATGTCGCGCCAGCGTCTGCGCCCTTCTCTTGAAGAGTCTGCAGGTCACCTGTGTCCTCGTTGTCACGGTCAAGGCACTATTCGCGGCACTGAATCTCTAGCACTGTCTATTCTTCGCTTAATGGAAGAAGAAGCAATTAAAGAGAACACCAAGCAAATTGAAGCGGTAGTACCTGTTGATGTAGCGGCTTACCTGCTTAACGAAAAGCGTAAAGCAATCCGCATTACTGAGCAGCGTCATGACGTTGAAGTGTACGTGATCCCAGACCGTCACATGGAAACGCCAGAATATCGCGTAGTACGTCGCAAAGCTGACGATGAAGTGACTGAAACGAGCTACAAGCGCGTTGAACAGCCAGAAAACAAGTTATACGAACCACGTAAACTTGAGCGTGCAGCAGCGCCTGAGCCAGCAATCAAAGGCTTTGGTGCACCTAAGCAAACGCCAGCTAAACCGGCAGCTAAGCCTGCGAAAGCTAAGGCAGAAGAAAAGCCAGGTTTATTCAGTCGCATCTTCAGTGCTATTGCCTCGCTATTTGGCAGCGAAGAAGAAAAGTCTGACAACAAAGACAAGAACAAAGGTAAAAAAGGCGGTCAGCAAAATCGTCGTAACCGTCGTAACGAGCGCCAAGATAACCGTAATGACAAACGTCGTAAGCGTGGTGAGTCGAATGCAAAAGACGGTAATGACAACCGTTCACGCAAAAATGCTGATCGTAACGCTGATCGCAATGAGCGTAATAAAGGTAAAGCTGATCAAGACGAGAACAAGCGTAATAAGTCTGCTGACAAAGCTAACCGCAACAGCAAGCCAAAGCGTGACAACGTAGAAAAGAGCCCTAAGCAAGAAGCGGCTCGCGAGCGTCGTCAACGCCGTAATATGCGCCGTAAAGTTCGCATCGAAAACGAAGCGACTAATAACGAGCAAACACAAGCTGCGCTAGCAACTGAAGAAGCAAACGTAAAAGCGACTGTCGAAGCGCAAGTTACAGAAAAGCCAGCGGCTGACACTCAAAACAGCGAAGGCCAAGCTGCGCCAAAAGCTAAAGAGCAAAAGTCAACTCGTACTCGCCGTCCTCGTAAAGAGCGCGTGAAAAAAGTTGAGCAAGAAACTGAGCAAGCGGCTGAAACGTTAGAAGTAGCAACAGAGGCTAAAGCAGAGACTGTTGAACAACCTAGTGTTGCTGTTGAAGCTAAAGCTGAAAGCGTAGAGGTTTCTCAAGCGACAGCAGAAGCTGCAACCACAGAAAAAGCTGAAGCGGCTACTACAGACAAAGCTGAAACAACTGGGGAAGATAAAGCTGAAGACGGTAAGCGTGAAGGTCAGCGTCGTAGCCGTCGCAGCCCTCGCCACCTGCGTGCAGCAGGCCAGCGCCGTCGCCGTGACGATGAAGATACCGCTCAAGCACCAGTGTTTACTCCGGTAGATGAACTTGAAAAGCAACTTGACGCAGAAAACAACTCAGCGACAAGTGAAGCACAAGCTCCAAGTACATCAGAAGCACCAAGTAAATCTGAGGCTAAAGTAGACGCGCCTGCTCCTGAAGCTGTAATTGAAGCACCGACAACTGAAACGGTTGTTGATGCGCCAGCTGCAGAGCCTGTTGTTGAAGTAGCTGCTGAAACCGTAACTGAAGTGGTTGTTGAAACAGAAACACCTGCTGAAGCACCTGTTGAAAAGCCAGCAACCGAAAAGGTAGTTGAAGCACCTGCTGAAGTGAAAGAGCCAGTGGTTGAAGCTCCAGTTGTTGAAGCAAAAGTTGAAGCGCCAGCTGAAACTCCGGCTACTGAAAAGGTCGCTGAAGCGCCAACTGAGCAAGCTGTTGAAGCGCCTGTATCAACAGCATCAGCAGAGCCAGCAAAACCTGCGAGTGCGCTAGCATCTAACGCATCTGCACCTATGGCTAAGCCAGCAGCGATTAAACCGCCTAAAGCTCAAGACAAAGCCGAAGTAGCGGCAGAGTCAAATGAGACTCCAGTTGAGAGTGAAGGCAACAGCGTGTCAGCCCCAGCAGCGAAACCAACTGCGAGTCGATTTGGCTCTATGGTTGGCTCAGAAATGGCTAAGCCAAGTGTGGAAGTGCGCGCTGCGCAACAAACACCACAAGGTAAAGACTATGCAAGTGCTCAAGCACCTGCGGCTAAACCAGCTAAATCGATGACAGCAAACAGCGCGTCATCAGATATGGCTCGCCCTGGTCAATAACCTTTAACCCTAAGAAAAACCACGCTTAGGCGTGGTTTTTTTATGCCTGAATATTGAAAAGACATTAGCTACTCCTAAAGTTAAATAATTCTACTTAAGGCTATTTTCAGGTTTAGTGAGTGATTAATTTTTGTTAACATGCTCACAATTTTTTTGACAACCCCAACAATACATATCAGAGGCATCATGTTCGATCTTCTTCGACACAAAACAAGTAGTAGCAAAGCCGATATTCTCTCGGGATTAACCGTGGCACTGGCACTGATCCCGGAAGCCGTAGCTTTCGCATTCGTGGCACATGTTGAACCTATGGTAGGTTTATACGCTGCATTTATTATGGGGCTAGTTACCGCAGTCATCGGTGGCCGACCGGGGATGATTTCTGGTGCAACCGGCGCAATGGCAGTTGTAATGGTTTCATTGGTTGTTGAGCACGGCGTGCAATACCTGTTTGCCGCCGTTGTACTCGCCGGTATTATTCAAATTCTCGCCGGAGTATTTAAACTGGGTAAATTCATCCGTATTGTGCCTTACCCGGTAATGATAGGCTTTGTTAACGGGCTGGCGATTGTTATTTTCCTTGCTCAGCTTGGCCAGTTTAAAGTCAAAGACGCTGCAGGCAACATGGTTTGGATGGCACAAGAGCCATTAATGATCATGCTAGGGTTAGTGGCACTAACCATGGCAATCATTCATTTTCTACCTAAGCTAACCACGGCTGTGCCCTCTTCACTGGTTGCTATCTTAACGGTTACTGGTTTAGTAGTTGGTTTAGATCTTGATACCCGCAACGTATTAGACTTTTTGAAAACCATGAGTGGTGATGAAGCAGCAACCATTGCAGGTACCCTGCCATCATTTGCCATCCCAAGCGTGCCATTCAATTTCGAAACCTTTTACATCATCTTGCCTTACGCCTGTATTTTAGCGGCAGTTGGTTTGATTGAATCGCTCCTTACCCTAACGGTAATCGACGAAATGACCAATAGCCGTGGTAAAGGCAACAAAGAATGTGTTGGCCAAGGTGTTGGTAACATTACCTCTGGCTTCTTCGGCGCTATGGGTGGTTGCGCGATGATTGGTCAATCAATGATTAACATCAACTCTGGTGGTCGTGGTCGCCTATCAGGTATTACTGCTGCCCTAGCCTTACTAACCTTTATCTTGTTCGGCGCAGCATTCATCGAAATTATCCCGCTGGCAGCGCTAGTTGGTGTAATGTTTATTGTGGTACTTGGCACGTTTGAATGGGCAAGCTTTAAGGTGATGCGCAAAGTACCTAAGCACGATGCATTCGTGATTGTACTTGTGACAACCGTAACCGTATTTACCGACCTTGCCTTTGCGGTATTTGTTGGTGTTATCGTGTCTGCTCTTGTATTTGCTTGGGAGCACGCTAAGCATATTAACGTTGAAGTATCGACAGACGCTAACGGCTGGAAAATTTACCGTGTAAACGGCCCGCTATTCTTTGGCTCGGTGGCAAACTTCCTTGAACTATTCAAAGCAGAAGATGATCCACAAGATGTGATCATTGATTTTCAAAACTCACGCGTTGCCGACCACTCAGCATTAGATGCCATCGACACCCTTGCTGAGCGTTATTTAAAAGCAGGTAAACAGCTACATTTGCGTCACTTAAGTCAGGATTGTAAAGCGCTACTGCATAAAGCGGGTGACTTGGTCGAAGTGAACATGATTGAAGATCCACACTACAAGGTGGCTGACGATAAGCTTGACTCATAAACCTGTTTAAATTTTAGGCTTGAGCACTCAGTGATACCAAACTAAATAGCGGCCCTAGTGGTCGCTATTTTTTTAACGCACTTACCAGTCATTTTCTAACCGATACCTATGAGGCTGGCATCGCAAATCGTTTGGGAGCTATTTCGTTTAGGCAATAAAAACCGTGATCTAGCCTTTATTTCAAACGCTTATATTTACTAAGGCATTCTAAACATTTTAATAAATACTAGTTAAAAACCTTGTCCTATGATGAAACCAAGTCGAAACACATTGTTAAGGTTAAATCATGAAAAAGACCCTTCTAGCTAGTTTAATCGCATTCACCGCGTTTAGCGCTAACGCAGAACTTATCCAACACACAGATCAAATCGGTGAAGTACAGTTCACGGGTTCTACTTACGAGCTAGGTAAACACGTTGGTGAAGTCGCTGGTAACCAAGTAGAAAGCGCAATCGAGCGTTTCAGCGACACCTTAGGTCAAATGCTTCCAGGCCTAAGTGCAGAGTCTTTATCTAAGTCTTTTGATGACCAACAAGTATTCGCTAAGCTTAAGAAAGCTAGCCCAGAATCTGCATCTTACATTCGCGGTCTTGCAGATCAACTAAACAAGAACCCTAACCTTCTTCTAGCTGTTGCTATGTCAGATGAAGCGATCCTTGAATCTCAACGCAACGGCGGTATGGGCTTCCTACAGGCTGAAAAAGGTGCTCACGCCCCATCTGCTCCAGCAAAATGTACTTCAATGGCAGTAGCGGCTTCAGGCAATAAAGCATGGGCAGCATCTAACTTTGACTACATGGGTGTTAACTACACTGGTCTGCTAATGCTTAAACACACTGACACTGACGGTAAAACTCGCCTGATCCAAACTTGGGCTGGTCTAATCCCTTACGGTGGTGTCACCAAAGGTGCTCAAGTAATGACCATGAACACCATGGCTGACCAAGGTACGCTACGTGAAAAAGACGGCGGTGAGATCCTGAGCGATACAGCGACTCCTTCTTTCTACCTAAGCTGGGATGTATACAACACTGAAGACTACGCAGGTATTAAGTCAGTATTCAACAAGTACCCAGAATACACAGCATTTTTCACTTACACTGTAGCTTCTGCTAACCAGCCTGCGATGAACATCGAGAACACTTACGGCGGTAAAGTAAACTACTCTGAGGGTGAGTACAAAGCACACGCTAACCACTCTGTTTACAGCCAGCCTGCTGAGTTTGTTGATGAAGCATTCGCAGCACACTCTCTTGCACGTCAAGATGCAGCTGAAAACTTCATGGCGAAAGCATCTGTTGAGACTCCAGAGTCAGAAGTACGTGAGCTTCTGCAAAGCAAACCACTTTGGAAAGGCCGTGGTGACATGATGGGTACCGTAACCAACACTTACTATAAAGTTGACGGTAAGAAAGTTGATGTTTACTTCCAAACTGACAGTGAGCACAAGCCAGTTCACATGACTAACTACTAGATACTAAATAGTAGTCAGCTAGTGTTAGTATTAAAAAGAGCGACCATTGGGTCGCTCTTTTGCTATCTACCGCATACACAACCCACTGCTACACAACCCTCTACTAAACAGAAAGTTACTTCAATAAGTGCTGAAACAGCTCAGTCACCTTATCGACTTTAGGTTTAACCACCATCTGACAATAAGACTGTTGAGGATTGTTTGCATAATAATTTTCATGTTTTAGTTCGGCGGCATAAAACTCATCAAATTTAACCACTTGCGTCACAACTGGGTTATTAAACACCTGCTTAGATTCAAGCTCAGCAAGCGCTGCATTAACTAGGTCTGCTTGCACTTGATCATGCACAAATATCACTGAGCGATATTGTGGGCCTACATCATTACCCTGGCGGTTAAGCGTGGTTGGGTCGTGTGAGCTAAAAAACACCGCAAGCAAGGTTTGATAATCAAGTTTCGTAGCATCAAACTCTACCTGCACAACTTCAGCATGATGAGTGTTGCCACTACATACTTTCTCGTAGTTGGCATCTTCTGCAGAGCCACCGCTATAACCTGAAGTGACTTTCTCAACCCCATCTAAGCGTGAAAATATCGCCTCTAAGCACCAGAAACAACCGCCGCCAAAGGTGGCAAGCTTAGTAGACTGCTTAGCTTCATTACCTATTTCGCTCGCTTCGATTTCTTTAAACGTCATCGACACCGAGTTAACACAATGGCGCACGTTAGCCGGCGTTAACATCTCACCTTCAAATACGTGCCCTAAGTGACCACCACATTCAGCGCATACGATTTCAGTTCTGTGTCCATCAGCATCCGGTACGCGTGTTACCGCACCTTTGATTTCGTTATCAAATGCAGGCCAGCCGCAATGGGCTTGAAACTTGTGTTCACTCAAATAAAGCGGTGCTTCGCATCGCCTACAGCAGTAGACTCCTTTGGCGTTGTGATCGACATATTCGCCAGTAAACGGCCTCTCAGTGCCCTTTTGCTCAATTACATAACGTTCAAACTCTGTTAGTGGTTTCATGTTTTTCCTCTACCACAAATCTCACCTTTGGACTCGGTCTAGTCAATATGATGATACGACCTAACTTCTATAAAGTGTACGGTAGTATAGGGCCTGTTGCTCTTTCAAGATTATTTTTGCAGCTGCTTGTTGGAAATTTATACAAGGCAACAACTTTGATGTGTGGTTGCTCCACATGATAAGTCGTTAACGCAGTAGAAATGACAACAAGCGCTGCCTGAAAGGTTCGTTTAAAAGCACTTTACTCTTTGTTGCGAGCGAATTTGTTTAGGTGACTAGACTTCATCGCTCACGCCTCGATTAAAGTGCTTTTAATTCGAACAAATTCTAATCAGCAAAGAACAGCAGGCCCTAGTGATCATGATCAAATAATTGCAGCCAATTGCGACAATAGCTACCATTAGCTCGGGTTCAAGTTGGAGTGAGTCACAAGAACTCGCCCAATGCTGATAAAAATGCTTATACAAAAACTGATAAAAATAAGATCATAAATATGAAACTAGAAACTATCGACTACCGCAGTGATAACTGCGCCGAGCAATTTGTAAAATCGCTCCATGAAACTGGCTTTGGGGTCTTAAGCCACCATCCTATTGAGCAATCGCTGGTAGAGACCATTTACAAGCAATGGTACGAATTTTTCAATAGCGACAACAAAGATGACTTTTTGTTTAAACCAGAAACACAAGACGGATTCTTCCCAGCTTCTATCTCAGAAACCGCCAAAGGCCATAGCGTTAAAGACATTAAAGAGTACTACCATGTGTACCCTTGGGGCCGAATACCTGAAGAACTTAAGCGAAATATTCTTAAATACTATGAGTCAACCAACGCGTTAGCTGCAGAATTACTCAGCTGGATTGAAAAATACTCGCCAGCAGATGTAGCCAAACACTACTCAATCCCGCTATCGCAAATGATTGAGAACAGCCAAAAAACCTTGCTTAGAGTATTACACTATCCGCCACTTCAAGGTGATGAAGAACTAGGCGCAATTCGCGCTGCTGCACATGAAGATATTAACCTTATCACCATATTACCTGCCGCCAATGAGCCAGGATTACAGGTTAAAACTAAAACTGACGAATGGATTGATGTGCCAAGTGACTTTGGTAACCTCATCATTAACATAGGTGACATGCTGCAAGAAGCTTCACAAGGCTACTTCCCATCAACATCGCACCGTGTGATAAACCCACAAGGCGCTGACAAAACTAAATCTCGCATTTCACTGCCGCTATTTTTACATCCAAACCCAGAGGTAGTGCTGTCAGACAAATACACAGCCGACTCTTACCTTATGGAGCGACTACGCGAACTTGGGGTGATTTAAGCTTAGGGCCCAACAGCTGCACAACAAACAAGCGTCTTCGGGCGCTTTTTTTGTGCTTTTAATCAATGAACAAGGTAGAATACCGCTTCATTTTTGAGTGACAAAAGGCAACATCATGGCTATTCAATGGTTCCCAGGACACATGCATAAAGCGCGTAAAGAGATCGAGAAGGTTATGCCTCAAGTCGACCTCGTGATTGAAGTGCTCGACGCGCGTATCCCATATAGCAGTGAAAACCCGATGATTGCCAAACTGCGTGGAGAAAAACCATGCATCAAGTTACTCAACAAAGCTGATCTTGCCGATCCGGTAATTACCGAGCAGTGGATTGAGTATTTTGAACAAGAGCAAGGTGTCAAAGCCTCTGCAATCACCACACTGCAACCTGGCATGGTCAAAAAAATCCCTGATATCTGCCGTAAATTAGTGCCTCACCGCGACGTTACCGAAAAAGACATTCGCACCATGATCATGGGGATCCCAAATGTGGGTAAATCTACCATTATCAATACCCTTGCAGGTCGCGTTATCGCGAAAACGGGTAACGAGCCAGCAGTGACTAAAAATCAGCAACGCATTAATCTGCGCAATGGTATCGTACTATCCGATACACCAGGCATTTTGTGGCCGAAGGTAGACAACGAATCAAGCAGCTACCGCTTAGCAGTTACTGGCGCGATTAAAGATACGGCTATGGAATATGACGATGTCGCCATGTTCGCAGCTGAGTACTTTTTAAAAGCGTACCCTCAAGAAATGATGGAGCGTTACAAGCTAAAAGAATTGCCAGAAACCGATATTGAACTGCTAGAAGCCATTGGCCGCTCACGTGGCGCATTGAGCGGTGGCGGTCGTATTGATTACCACAAAGTATCAGAGCTGTTATTACACGAGTTCCGCTCAGGCAAGATTGGTCAGCTAACCCTTGAAACTCCAGCAATGGCGGAAGTTGAAAAGCAAAAAGTGGCAGAACTACTGGCAGAAAAAGAAGAGCTTAAAAAGCAAAAACAAGAGCAGGAAAAACGTAAACGTTCAGGTAAGCGTCACTAGTTACCTCTGTTCTAAGTAGTGTTTGCACTAATGCTTGCGCTAAATATTAACCGCGCATGTTTGCGTCTAACGTTTATCCCTATTGCGCTTAAGCTTTCCTAAGCCGAAAACTGCAAAAGCCACAGTCATCACTGTGGCTTTTTATTAGCTTAAAATCGGCTACTTATTTTAAGACTTGGCACTTAGCTCTTAGCACTGTTGGCTAAACCACGTGCTATTTAATGCTGATAGCAAGCGCCGACAAGCTGTCTTCTAATAAATCTAACACCAACTCAAAACCTTTATCACCGCCATAGTAAGGGTCTGGCACTTCAGTTATATCTGCATCGCCAAAGGCTAAAATCATTTTAAGTTTGTGCTGTAAATGGCTTGGGCAGCGTGCTTGTAAATCCGCCATGTTGTCATTATCAGCCGCTAAAATCAGATCAAAGTTTTCAAAGTCACTGTCAGTAACTTGTCTTGCTTTCATACCTGAAAAATCTAAGCCACGTTTAACACCCGCAGCTACAGAACGTGGATCTGGTGCATTCCCCTGGTGATAAGCAATTGTGCCAGCAGAATCTACCAACACATCTAGTTGATGCTTAGCAACCTGCTGCCTAAATACCGCTTCTGCAGTTGGCGAGCGGCAAATGTTGCCCATACATACGAATAGGACGCTAGAAATCTTATTATCTTTCATAAATACAATGACTTAAAATATATGTTCTTCTTTAATCAGGCCGGAGCATTAGCAATGGCTTGTTAGCTGTACTTTGCACAGTAACTAGACCAATCATACTTAATTAATTTAACAAATTGAGGATAACCGTTATCAGTTTTATATGATACAACGACTTGTTTCCCCACCACATTAACTTGAAAGGCTGGAGAATAGTAAACTCTAATTGGAGCGAAACTAGAATAAGAAGCTACCCAACCATCTTCATGGTTAGTTAATACTTTGACTAGATCATCGTACTCCGCATCACCCTTAGAAATGATCTTTTCACAAAACTCAAATTGTTTAGGAATGAAGTCAATTCGTATCTCTTGGTTTCGGAAAACGTAAAGATAGGTCACGATGACGAAAACCACTAAGGATAGAATTAATAGTTTTAGAGTAGTGATGCCAAATCCTTATGTACAGCTAACGCCCCAATAAGCGGCGAATAATAGTTGGCTAAAATTGTGAACGAAGTGAACGCAGCCAACTGTTATACGTCCGACTTGATTGGCTTGTTAGGTATCACCTTCTCTTGACTGAATTTGATTTAAACCATGCTCCCCAGGATACAAAACATTTTTAAATTGATTCCATTCTGGATCAGGTTTTGAACCTATTTGATAAAGATAATCACTTTTTGAATCTAATACATCATTTATTACTTTTTCAAACAAAGAAGAGTCTGCTGAATAGAAATAAAACTGCCTCATGCCGTTGGTTGTTATGCGTCCAACATAGTGAATTTCTGAACCTTCTATTGCATTTTCAATATTATCTTCATAATCACACAATGCATCAAATTCATCATCGTGACTTAATCCATCATCGCGCTCGTACTTGAGCTTTATGAATAGCCAGCTTAACGTATCTAGGTTATTTTCCTCTAAATCTAATTTTGCGTCTAAGTCCAAATAGATAGATGCTATGTTCTGATTTATATTGGCTTTATAAAAGTCCCAGTTTGACATTACACGCGTCCTTTCATTGATACCTAACAGCGTATTAGCGGGAATTCCGATTTAATCCATTAACATTTCGCCAGAACTCAAACTGCAATACACTTTTTAATTAATATTTCCAATAACTTACCAACCAAATCTAGAAACAGCAATAGCATCTAGCGCTGGTGAAACCGAGAATTTAGATAACTGAGAATTATCAGGTCTCGTTATGTAAACGATTGATAACATTTTAAACTTATAAAATCAGTAACTTATCAGTATTTCATTTGGTAAACCGAGAATTTTGTAACTTACATAACGAGAAGCGATTAGCGAAGTTCCCTGCATAAAAATTAAACCTGTATAAAAACACAGTCATAGTATCATTGGTAAATGCTGCTCAGCTCTCATATAGAAAGTAATTTAATCGCGCAGCCCTATTTAGCGTGGCATTGACGATCTGAATTTAAGGCTAATCGTCTTTATCAAGATGCCTAACTCGTTTAAACCGAGCAAACCGTGGTACGCCCTTTTTGGTAACCCCGAATATTCAAAGGTGATAATACTGTTGAGGGCGGCGGAGATTGTCGCTGAACATCGGTAAGGCCTGAACCGATTTTAAAACGTATACCATCTTCTAGCTCGACCACCAAAGCGCCAACCATGCCTTGGTACTTGCCTTTACCTGCAGTGTAAGCGACCACTTTTGCCTCAGCGTCATGTTTGGGTTTGAGCTTGACTATGTTGTCTGTACGGCCATGGAAATAACGTGCATTCATTTTATGCAGCATCAGCCCTTCACCGCCAGCTGTGACCACATCATCTAGCCAGTCGAACAACTCATCATTTGAAGACACCCTTTTCTGCTCTATCGCACCAACGTTAGCTTTGCCAATTGATAACTGCTTCAAGTACATGTAGCGCTCTGCAAAGTTGCCGTCTACACAAGGGGCATCAAACAGCATAAGCTTCACTTGTTTCCACAAAGCTTGAGTATGCTCAGTTTGTTGTTTGGTTCTCACTAGAGCAGAAATAGTTTCAAAGTCATCACGTTTACGCCATAACTCTCCTTCAACGCAAACGCCCTTGGGCAGTTGCGCAATAAACCAATCAGGCGCATCAATGGCGTTACCCTTTCTGGTGACAAGCTTTGTTCCAGTCCACACACCGCGCACACCATCAAGCTTTTCACTGACTAGGTAATTCTCTAATTGCATATCACTTTGATATATTTTGGCTAACTGTAACTGCGGCGGAGTGTCTTGCACTTTTGATAAGTCTAAGGTGTCAGCATTTGACTCGGCGCTGCACACACCCAATAACAGACTGAGTAATAAGCTAAGTAACAAAGTAATGACCAGATGTAATCGATACGGTACTTGAGTTGACTTGATTGAAACTGCAGAAAGTATGATTAAAATGCACATGCAAACAGGCGCTTGCTGGGCGCGACATTTCATAGTTAGCTTCCTTGCTTGTTGATATAAGAATACCAATTAGAACAACTATTTGATCATTCTTACTGGTTAAAAGCGCTTATAACTTCGTTAGAAATTTTGTAGGTAGAGTAACTAGCTAGCTGTAATTTCCGCCTTGTTCTAAGCGATTTTTCCTGCGTAATCTCTGGTCACTTATTTATCCCAATTGGTATAAAACAGTGGCATAATGCCATTCCAAACAAGCATAGACCATCCATTACACAACTGATAACAACTACAAAGTCTTATGAAACCAGAAAACAATCATGGAATTAAACGCGTTATCCGCGCGACCGGCTTTTCGATGAAAGGATTAAAAGCGGCCTGGCAAAATGAAGCTGCATTTCGTCAAGAGCTTGTCCTAGCGATAATCATGCTACCTATCGCGGCATTGCTACCAGTCACTCTGGTAGAAAAGCTATTGCTTGTTGCATGTGTTTTTCTGGTGCTCATCGTCGAGCTGGTGAACTCTGCTATTGAAGCTGTAGTAGATAGAATAAGTGACGACATTCACCCATTAAGCGGCCGGGCTAAAGACATTGGCTCAGCAGCAGTATTTGTCGCATTAACCTTATGCGGCATTGTCTGGGGCGCAGTGCTCATCAATGCGTTTATGTAAATTCAGGCTAATTCATCCATTATAAGTTTAAGCGCTTACCAATTTGTGTACATTAGGTTGAGCGCATTCTATTAAGGGTATTCGATTAAGTGCATTTGCCAGCGCTTAAATCTTGCCAGCACTTTGTGCACACTCTCATACGTTCGCTCAATTTCCAC
This sequence comes from Shewanella maritima, assembly GCF_004295345.1. NCBI lineage: Bacteria > Pseudomonadati > Pseudomonadota > Gammaproteobacteria > Alteromonadales > Shewanellaceae > Shewanella > Shewanella maritima. Next base: position 304,668 of record NZ_CP036200.1, read on the forward strand.
CAACTCACACCTTGCTCTATCACTGAACACTTCCGCATTTTCATCCAGTGCTAGCACTCTTTAAGTTCAAAAATCCCTCTGCACTCATTTAAGCGCTTAGCCCTTTGCTTAACAGTAAATATTGACTTTAAGAGCGTCAAAATTATGTGATATGCCAACTTTAAGTCGCAAAAAATGTCACTTGCAAGAATTTGCAATAAACTTTGACGCGATAAATGCCGCAACTTCTGCACAAATTTGATTTACCACAATATTTTTATCACAACCGCTTCACATTTGGTTACAAGATGCTAATATCTTTTGAGTCTAAATTAGTCCTGAGCAACGAAGTAAACGTCGCTTTTGGCATTCATAACGATAAAAAGCGCTAAAACCAATAATAATGAAAGGCACTAAATCCATGTTCAAATCTGCACTTGCTTGCTCTTTGCTATTAGCTATGTCTCCAATAGCTGTTGCTGATGTGACTGCAGAAGATTCGTTCGCTTTTCGTGTCGGTGCATTTTATGCCAGCTCAGACTCTTATATGAATGTTACCAATCCTGAAACTGGTGGTATTTTTCCATTGGATTTTGAGGATGATTTATTTCTGGCTGAAGATCAGTTTCTTCCCTTTTTCGAATTTGTATGGTCGTTCAATGATCGACACCATGTTTACGTCGATTGGAAATCTCTGCATCGCACCGCCAATACTCCTTATGTTGAAGATACCTGGATTTTCACCAACCCAAACGATGACAAAACTTACATTGTAGAAGCTGGCGCTCAACTAAAAACCACGCTAAACATCGACATTATGCGTTTAGGCTATGGTTACGATTTATTCCAAGGCGATGATTACACTTTTGGTGCGTCGATTGGTTTACACACCATGTTTATCAAAACCGCTTTTGAGGGAACAATCGGTTTGTGTTCACCTACAGTGATGGCTAACTCGGCATGTAACGACTTTGTGGCAAACCCAAGAGTCGTTGATGAAAGCCTTACCGCACCGCTTCCCGATATTGGTATTTATGGTACTTACGAATTTATCCCTGGCTGGACAATTGGCGGGCACGCCCAGTATTTCGCCATTAAGTACGATGATGTCAAAGGTTCACTAATTGATATTCGCGCCTCTGTAGAGACAAACGTTGGTGACAACTGGCAGCTGTCTGTAGGCTATAACTACTACGAAGTTGATGTAGATTATGCTCAGAACGTTAGCTTCGGTGATCAAGACTTCCACCTTGCCGATTATAATCTTAACTACAGCTTCACAGGTCCGCGCTTTTCAGTTCAATATCATTTCTAGTTATTTTCAGTTGTAATCAATGCTCACGCGCAACGTTTGTTGCGACTCAATTACCTTGCGTTAGACTATAGGCAATGTCTTAGTTGCCAACTATCGCCCCAATAACAGTATCTGTGTAGTACGAGTCAGCTCACATAACTTTACCTAGCTAAATCAACAACAAATTCATACAATCAACTTAAGCTTTCAGACAAATTGCTATAGTTATCTAAACATGCAGCCATAAACGTGTATTTGTTATATTTGCTGCTTTTTAGGTCATCTTTGCGAGGTTAGATATATTCGATGTCAAACAATCTATTGCAAACCGCCGCCGCGAACCTTAAAAAAGCTGTTCCGTTAATGCTCAAGTACAAAATCCCTACTACACCAACCAATTATGCCCTCTGGTATACCTATGTCGGTGAGCAAACACCTGAGCTAAATAAAGCTATGGATGAGGCAATTGAACAAAATCAAACCTGCTCTCCCGTCACCAGTGAATTACTTTATCGCCAGCACGTAGCCGATCCGGTTGAGTTAGATGTGCGTTCACTTCGCAAGAGCCTCGATGCTATGGTGATAGACTTAGCGCAATCAGTAAAAGACACCAATAAAGATACTCAGGTATTCCAGGAGCAAATTGAAAAAGACTTTGCCAAATTAAGCGAAATTGAAGATGGTGGATTTTCGCTGGATCAAATCATCGCTGTGGTGCGTAATATCGTTAAAGAACAAGGCAACATCCGCTCAAGCACCGTTAGCTTTACCGAGCAGCTACTTAAAGCTCAAGCGGAAATCGAATCATTAAAATCAAAACTGGCTGAGTCGGAAAAAGACGTGTTATTTGACTCTTTAACCAATGTGCTAAACCGCAGAGCATTTGACGATGACATTGTCGCGCAAGTCGCAAATAAAGAATCCCAGTGCAGTCTAATATTCGCGGACATTGACCACTTCAAGAACTTTAATGATAACTTTGGTCATCAACTTGGCGATCTAGTGTTAAAAACCGTAGCTAAACGTATTCAGGAAGCTTGCCGTGATGGCAACAAGCTATATCGCTACGGTGGCGAAGAATTTGCCATTATTTGCCCTAATAGCAACCAAAGAGTAGCAAGGCATTTAGCTGAAGGGATCCGCCGCGCCCTTGAAAAGCTTACCGTGAAAGATAGACGCAGCGACAAAGTTATCGACTCTATCACCGCATCTTTTGGCGTACATCAAATTACCGAAAAACAAGGGGTTGCCGAGTTGATCGAAGCGGCAGATAAGCAGCTTTATGAAGCTAAACGCTTGGGCCGCAATCGGGTAATGCCAATTAGCTAATTTACCCTTGTCGGTTGCCCCTATTAAAAGAAAAAACACGGCTACATATAGCCGTGTTTTTTATTGCTTGTTTGAGTGGACGTGGACGCGAACTCGATTTGTTGCCCATCTGTTTCAGTATCAGTTTTCAACTTGGCGCTAACGACATAACGATATTCAGTCTGACTGGTAATGCCCTCGAACGGATAGCAAGTAATTAGCGTTAACTCACTATCGCCGTTGTCATTTAACACATGAGTCGAGGTTTCATGCACTATCTGAATATCACTTACCTCATACTTAAGCACTTGTGCAGACGTGTCTACTAGTTCGATTTCGTCGCCAACCTGCACCAATTGCAGCACTGAGAAGTGACTATCTCTATGCCCTGTAATGATGGTATTGCCATTGGCAGAAACAGGCGCACCAGTGTGCATCAGCCCCGGTCCAAACGCCATGGTTCTGCCACTGGCACCGTCCAATACATATAAAGGCGCCGTTTGAGTATGGCCACTGCTTAGCTTACGTTTTATAGTCAGCTTGGCAACAGGGTGAGTATCAGCCCAAGACCAAGGCTTGTGAGCCTGTTGGTCTTGTAAACTTCGCTCAAATGCGCTTTCAATTAAGTATTGCGCAAAATGGGCTTTTGCCTGCATATATCCTCCCTTAAATACCATCATTAATCCTCCTCCCACCAGCAGTACTGTTATAATCAAATGAAAAGTGCGGGCACTAAAGTGAGTGGTTGCTATAGTGGTCTTTGCCATAACTACCCCTCCCTAATCCGCAGCTGATAACGCAACAGGAGCAGCATATTGACCGAATGTTCTGCTCACTTTGCGGCGCTGCCATTGCCATGCGACATGCCCAAGCCCTAAAGACATCAAGCAAAAACCAATTAACAACCATAAGCGGCTATCGGTTGCTGTTTGCGGTAAACGCATTGCATGCTGTTTTGCCGATTGATTAGCGCGCTGCTTGCTAGCATCGAATCCCGCAGGCAAAAGGTTACTTACAAATCCATCAACACTATTAGTTGGATCAGGGTTAACTGGCGTGACATCTACTGCCACTAAACTGGTTTGCGAAGTAACGAGGTGATACTTGAGGCCAATGGCAGCAATTTGCTGCTCGACACGTTGGCGATTAGCGCGGTTTTGAGTCAGCTCCAGTGCATTGACGTATTGATTAGCCCAAAGTAAATCTAACCCTGCAGCTTGAGTTGGCTCATCGGTAGCAAGCGTTCGCTGCCAGAATTGACCATTAATATTGCCGCTAACAACAAGCGGTTTAGATTGAGCTTGTGCATCGGTTTTGATGCTCAGCACCAAAGGTTCACCCAAGTACAAATCGCCAATCACACTTGGCCAGTAGTCAGGAATTTGTCCATCTTGATAAGCGACTTTGATATCGGTTAAAGCGGGGTGTTCAAGCTTTGCCAGCAGCTTTGCCATTCTCTCGCTCACCTGCTGACCATCACTGATGTATACGTAGCTGCCCTTACCTGCCAACGCCGCAAGTTGCATAAAGTAGCGATTGGGTGCAGAGCCAATGCCAATGGTAAACAAACGCGCATCATCTAAATGAGTATCAATGATATGAAACAGTTGCTGCTCGTTAGACACCGCACCATCGGTGACAAACAACACTTGCTTAAGCTTATGCGAATTAGCTTGGTGCTTTGTTTGATGTTCACCATCAGCATTAACACCAACATTGCCATTACTATGACTTGAAGTCAGTGCTGCCTTTAGTGCTGGCGCCATTTCTGTGCCACCATTAGCATCAAGACTTGCAACAAACTGCTGCCCGAGACCTAAGTTGCGACTGTTAACAGCTAAAGGTTCTACCGCCAATTGAGTCAACCTGTCGCTAAAGGCAATAATGTTGAAGCGATCCCGTGGTGTTAGTCCGGCTAGCGCATAGTTAAGCGCCTGTTTTGCCTGCCTAATTGAGTCACCAGACATAGAGCCAGACACATCAATAACCAAGATCAACTCACGGCTTATTTGTTGGGCTTGTGCTAACTCCTGCGGCGGCATCACCATCAATAACTGATAGTGACTCGTGGGTGTCACTTTGTGTGGCTCAACGCCGGCTACTTTCGTTTCTGCGGGTGTAGCGTTTGATGCTGGCACATGAGTTTGACCTTGCTGACTGAACAAGTAACTCTCAACATTTGCTTGCGCCATTGGCGTCCAGCTGAGCAGAAAGTCTTTGTTTGGCGTTGCCTGCTCGGTTAACGAGATAGACCAAGCATCACCTTGCTGAAAAGGCTTAATGTTATGGCTAGCACTGGATACGGATGCCAGTTCAAAGCCAGTGTCTAACTTAACGTTAATCTCTACCGGGTTAATTACTTGGTTTAAAGCTGCGTAATTGTGTTGAGTTAGTCTCTGCTCAGCTAGCTCATACTCTGATAACTGATTCTTAGATAACTGATCGGCAGTGTGCTCAATGCTAGCCGTATTACTTTGACCAAATAGATTCTGATACATAGCACTAAAGCGCATTGTTGGCAGTGGCTTGTCAAACTCTGATAGTTGCTTGGGTTGATAGCGCGGCGTGATGGTCATAGGAAAATGTAAATTGTATTCACCATCTCTGAGCGCCAATGACTCTTGATAGTAAAACTCAATTTGCATTTCCCCTTGAGGTGCAAGGTTCGCGACATCAGTACTAAAAATATTACTGCGATGGCGTTGCATTAAGCTTGCCTGCTTACCCTGGGCTTTTGCCGCCTCAAAGGTTCGCTTCGCCTGCTTTTTGGTTTCGATAATGCCAACTATCGTATTGCCACCAACGTGCATCAGCAATGAGTCTACGGCAGCATTTTCAGGCAAAGGAAATACATACTCGCCATTAATCCAATGATTGGTTGGGTTTTTAAAGGTTTGCACAACTTTAACGCGACTTACCATGCCAGTGACATTGATATCAACCGAAGTACTTAGCGGCAATGCATAATAAGTTTGCTCAGCGTGGGGCTCACCAAATTGCACTAAGCCATCTTTGGCGCTGCCATGGCTATTGGCATTGTTACTCGCATGGGTATTGCTACTGGTATTAATAGTCGCAATTTGATAACTCATTAAGCCTTGGGTTAACTGCTCATTTTGCCCTTGGGTATGACCTGAAGCGCTTGCAAAGCGACTCACAAATAGCATCAATAGCGAGCAAGAAATCACTAGGTATACATAACGTTTAAAGCATGAGCGCTTTAGTTTTTCGTTTCTAAAACGGGAACCATGACACATAAATGCTCCTTGTCACCTACTTGCATTGCAAGCAGGCAACTGTCTAATTTCAATAAATAGAAGGGGTTAGTTAGAAGCAAGTTCGCCGTGCTTAGCACCAAGTTTTAAGGTCACGCGGCGATCAAAGAAGTCATTTTCAAAATTCTGCTCTTGATGCAATGGCGCAGTAGCACCGTAGGCTTGGCCTTGTAAGCGGCTCGCATCAATGCCCTGCGCTGTCAGGTAGTTAGTCACTTCAAGTAAACGCTGCTCAGATAACACCTGGTTGTAGCTTGAGTCACCGCGGCGATCGGCATAGCCGGTTAAATCAAGGGTTAACTCTGGCGATACATTCATCATGTAAGCCACGTTATCAAGTTGCTGTTTGAAGATAGGTTCAATATGACTAGAGCCGGTTTTAAACTGTACATTCATGCCCATGCTTAACTCATCAAGCACTTGTTGTTGAGTTGCTTTAATTTGTGCCAGCTGCACTTGTGCCTCGTTGTAGGCTTGGGTCATCTCTTGCAATGATTGATTGTTACGCTCCATGGCAGTGATGGTTGAGCTTTGCTCACTGATTTTGGCTTGCTGCGCCGCAATCTCACTGTCATCACCAACAGATTTACCAATAAGTGAGCCCGTAAATGCGCCGATAAATGCGCCAACCGGGCCACCCACAACTGCGCCAAACACTAAACCAGAACTCAAACCTACTAGTTCTTCTGTGTGTTCACGCTCTTCAATATCAGCGTTTTGCGACGCGGCAACTGCCATGTTTGAAAGTGAAAGAGTGGCGATTAGTGCAATGGCGATAGTTTGCTTTTTCATGTGCTTCATCCTTTTAGGTGTTATTTAAACTTGCGTTTCAGAATGTGTGCTCCTGAACTCGATGAAGCTATTAAACAATGCCCAAATGGCTTTTTTTGGCATCAAAAATGGCAATGCAGAGATCAAATGTGGCAACAATATGGCAATTGCCTCAGTTCGCTTTTTTGCGGCTAAATTTACTGTATAGTCAGCGTTATACGAAAAATGAGTGTGTTAGAAAGATACAGAGACGATGAAAAGAATTGCCATAGTTGAAGATGAAGCGGCGATCCGCGAGAACTATAAAGATGTATTGCAGCAGCAAGGCTATCAAGTTCAGGCCTATGCTAATCGCCCAGAAGCCATGCAAGCTTTTAACAGTCGCTTACCTGATTTGGCCATTTTAGATATTGGACTTGAAGAAGAAATCGACGGCGGTTTTACCCTGTGCCAAGCGCTGCGCAATATGTCGAGCACCTTGCCGATCATTTTTTTAACTGCTCGTGATAGTGACATCGATACGGTTTGCGGCCTGCGCTTAGGGGCTGACGACTACTTATCAAAAGATGTCAGCTTTCCTCATCTTATTGCACGGATTGCCGCACTATTTCGCCGCTCAGAGCTGATTAGCTCAAGTCCAATTGAAGATAATTTGATGGAGCGAGGCCCACTTACCATTGATGCCAACCGTATTCAGGTGAGCTGGAAGCAAACCCCGATTGAATTAACAGTAACCGAGTTTTGGATGGTGCACGCCATGGCAAAACACCCAGGCCATGTGCGTAGCCGCCAAGACTTGATGGCGGACGCTAAAATCTATGTTGATGACAGCACCATCACCTCGCACGTAAAGCGTATTCGCAAGAAGTTTCTCGCCGTTGATAGCGACTTTGACTGTATCGATACCGTATATGGCATGGGCTATCGCTGGGACAGCTTGTAACGCAATCGAAAGTATCTTAACCAAGGTTATTCATGTATTTACCATTAGGGCTTAGAGCCAAAGTCGTTATCCTGTCACTATTCTTACTGTGCCTGCCCTGGCTTGGTTATCAGTATGTGTGGGAGATGGAGAAATACCTGCGTCACGGTCAAGAAAAAACCTTAGAGGGCACGACTCAAGCGCTGGCCACAGCCTTACACGAGCGTCCAAAACTGTTTGACAATCAGGCAAGCTTTTTAAGCCAGGTTGAAAAAGGCCGTGATCTTTATGCCTACCCGCTTGCGGGCCCTATTCAGCTAGACGGTAAACTGCACGACTGGCAACCATATGCTCACCGTATGCTGGAATACGGCAAGGATAACTTGCTATATCAACGTGACGAGCAAGATACCCCAGATATTCGCTTTACGCATATGGTGGGTAAATACGCAGGATACCTGTACGGATTTTTTCAAGTAAGCGATGCCAATGTCATCTTTCGTGGTAAAAACAGCCTCAGAGTAGACAGAAACGATCATCTCGTCATGGCAACGCTAACCCCTGCCGGCGAATTTAAGCGTTACATTATTGCCAATACAGAACAAGGCTGGCTAAGTGCATTTGAGCTGCCAGCAGACCCAAGTCAAAGCATTCCTGTTACCCCAGAAGTGCGTATTCAAGGTCACTGGCGAGTGACCAAACAAGGCTACAACATAGAGTTTCGGGTGCCACTTTCAATGGTTGGCAGCAAGCTTGGTTTCGCCATTCATAATGTCGACAGCAAACAAACTCGCGATTTAGTCAATATTATCGGAACATCGCAAACTAACTCAGTGGCAAACCTAGGTACAGTGTTGGTTCCCTCACCTGAAATCGAAAGTATTATTAAAGGCATGAGCCACAACAGCTCACGGATTTGGGTGGTGGATAATCACGGCCGCGTACTGGCTAAATCGGGCGATATTCGCTCATCTAGCAACGCCTGGAAGAGCACGGCCCTACTTGAAACGGATAACAGCGGCTGGGAGAAATTCCATAGCCAGTATTTACTGCCTCTTTATTACAAAATCCTCACCCGCCCACCACAAGACTTTATTGACTCTTTGCAAGACTCTACCGAGTTAAGTGGCAGTCATATCGAAAAAGCGCTTGAGGGTAAGCCTGGCTCAACCTGGAGGCTAACACCCGACAGTAAAGCGGTGATCTTAGCCGCGGCAAGCCCTATTTGGATTGACGATAAAGTCATGGGTGTGGTGATAGCTGAAGAAACTACTCACGGTATTCGCTCGCTGCGAAATAAAGCACTAGAAAAACTGTTCAATATTATTCTCACCATCATGAGCATGGGTACATTGGCGCTATTTATATTTGCATCGAGCATTTCTAGCCGTATTCGCCGCTTACGCGACCAGGCTGAAACCGCAATTGATGCTCAAGGACGTGTGCGCCAGCAAATTGAGCCGTCAAAAAACAGAGATGAAATTGGCGATCTATCGCGTAGCTTCTCAAGTATCGTCAGCCGCTTAGGTCAATACACCCATTATTTAGAGAATATGTCGTCAAGGCTGTCGCACGAGCTGCGCACGCCAGTTGCAGTGGTGCGTAGCTCCCTTGAGCATTTAAGCTTGCAGCAACTAGATGAACCCACAGAAAAGTACGTTAATCGCGCCCAGGAAGGGGTTAATCGTCTGCACCTTATCCTCAACAATTTAAGTGAAGCGACCCGCTTAGAAGAGAGTCTTACTAAGGCTGAGACCAATGACTTCCCGCTGCAAAAAGTGATTGCAGGTTGTATGCAGGGATATCAGCTTACCTACCCTCAGCAAAGCTTCAGCACTCACATTGAAGACAAGCCGATGCAGTGTCACGGAGTGCCCGAATACATCGCGCAGCTAATGGACAAACTCATCAACAACGCCATAGAATTTAGCGCCGATGATAGCGCCATTGACGTGAGCCTGACGCAATACAATAAGCAAGCTATCATCAAGGTCACCAATGTTGGGCCACTATTGCCCGAGAACATGAACGATCAAATTTTTGAGTCTATGGTGTCGGTACGCCCGCAAGAAGCCAGCAGTAAGCCACACCTTGGCTTAGGCTTGTATATCGCAAGATTAATTAGTGAATTCCATAACGGTACTATCAGTGCCACGAATGTGGAGACGCAATCAGGACAAGGGGTTGAAATTTGCGTGACACTTCCGCTTAACTAATTTTGCCCGAGATTTTTTGAGCGACGCCTTTGTGAGCGATTCCTTAAACTAGTCTCTTAGCTATTAAGCTAGTTCAGCGAGCCAGCTCAAATAAGTGGTATTACCCAAAGCGCCTATCGAGACATCCCGATAGGCGCTGTTTTATCTATTTAGTCAACCCACAAAGCTGCTTTGCTTATGCGACTACATGACGATAAGTGAGGTAATTTGCGCCAAGCCAATTGACCACCAACCCTAAGCCCACGCCAAAGCCTAGGCTAAATAAACTCGCCAAAGTATGTTGTGGCAACAAGGTATGCATCAAACTAAAGCCAATAAAGTTCACGGTAATTGAACATGCAGCCACCAACGCAACCCACTTAAATTGTGCCTTGGCGCTCAGCTGTTTTCGCTTGCCAAAGCTGTAATATCTGTGGCCAATCCAGGTCAACAGCAACCCAACTAACATGGCAATGGCGCGAGCAAATTGCGCCGCACCTGTATCACCAGTAAACACAAACTCGATGAGTAAAAAATACAAGCTGGCATCGACAATAAAGCTACTTCCACCAACCAACACAAAACGATAAAAGCTTGAGTCAAACAGGCTAAATTTATGTTGTAGTGCAAATTGACTGTACCTAGGCCGCTCAGAGGAAAGCGCGACTTCGCCATTTTGACTCTCAGTCTCAAAAGCTGGCTGACTCATCAGTGACGACTCAACTGCTCGACAGCTAAGTCATCAGACTGCGCCTTCAATTCAGATGCCGATGTTGAAGCTGAGGAACGGCACAATAACAGTGACTTATCTTGAGTATTTGCCTGCTGGATACAGCGGCTAAATGGCGGTAATGAAACATCAATGTGTTTATGATGGGCAACCAGATAAAACTGTGACTGTGTCACCTCTTGCAGAGTATTTTGATCAATAAGTTTTGCTTGCCCTTGGGTGTAATACCGCCCAGAGAATTCTTGTTGCAACCAATAAAATACACGGTGATCTTCACTACGCTGCGATAACAGCCATTTATCACTTTTTTGCTTATCAATGCCCGAGTTAACCATTGCTAATGCGACTAGCAAAAGCACGGGTATAAATGCGGCAACTTTAGCAAGGTGGGCAACGCCGTGTTCTTTCCACGCATACGCAACTAACAATGCCAGCGCTGGCGCCGCCGGCAGCACGTATGCGGGTAAAATGTTGCCCGCCAAGGTAAACAAGATAAGTGGCGACAGCATCCAGCAGATCAAAAACTTAGTTAAACCATCAAATCCATTATGCCGTTGATATAATTTATACAGCGCTGCTGGAATAAATAACGTCCAGGGTAAGCCTGCAAAAGCAAAGAATAGCCAGATTTTACCTCTTGGTTGGTCATGCGCAGAGCCGTACAAGTCCCCTTGCCAGCCACTATCTACAAAGCGCGAGTAATGCTCACCAATTAAAAAATATTCTAAAAAGCCCGGTGTCGCTTGCTCTGCCATCCAATACCAGGGCGCGGCGAGCAATAGCATTAAAGCAAAGCCACTAATAAGCGGTACTTTTATCACTAACTGCGACCACATTTTTACTGCGCCGAAATGCCACAATAACCATAAGCCAGAGCCGATAAAGAATATCACTAGCGCCACCGGCCCTTTTGCTAATAACCCTATGCCAAGCCCAATGAAGCCGATATAGGCAAAAGATTTATGCTTTGTGAACGCCAAGTAGAACCCGATATAGGCTAAGGTGACGGCAAATAGTAAGCCCATATCTGTCATTACAGTGCCTAAACACACGTAAAATACACAAATGGTCGATAGCACCAACGCGACATTTAGACGACTGATAGCAAACTGTTTAGCAAATAGCGCCACAGCTATTAACGTAAACAGCCCAGCGATAAAATGAGGTAGCCTTAAAAAGAACTCATTATTGGTAAATAGCGCGATTGAGCCAGCGCTCATCCAATTTTGCAGTGGCGGTTTACCCCAAAACGGCACGCCATAATCAAACAATGGCGTTAACCAGTTACCCGTTTCCACCATCAGGCGTGCCATTTCGCCGTAGCGGGCTTCAGTTGTGTCCATTAGCGGATAAAAATGCAATGAAATTAAACGAATGAAAAGAGCTGTAATCAGCACACCCAATAATTGCTTTTGTCTGATACTCAACATTAGCCATTCACCTCTTTGGCAGAGTTAAAGGCTGTCACTGTATTGGTTATAGGACCGGGCGCCTTGTTGCTACCGTAACTAAAAGCATTAGGCACAGTGTTAGCTTGTAATTGCTGCCTTTGAGAAACGGAAAATGGTTTATCACTGCGGTGTTGCTGATAAGCTTGTGCCACAATGAAAATCGGTCGCTGTTTCACTTCCACAAATACCCTGCCGACATATTCACCAATTAAGCCAATAGCAAGCAACTGCACACCCGCAAGAAACAATTGCGTCACCATAATTGAGGCATAACCCGCCACAGCTTCGCCAAACACTAAGGTTTTGGTCATAATCCACAGGCCGTATACGAAGGCAAACACGCCAATCGTAACGCCAGAGTATGTTGCTAGCCTCAATGGTTTGAAACTGAAAGAAGTAATACCGTCCATCGCTAGACCGATCAGCGAGCCATAGTTCCATTTAGTATCACCACATTGACGGCTGTGCCTATCAAACTCGATGGTCGCTTGTGCAAAGCCCGGCCAGCTCAAAATTCCTTTCATAAAACGATTTCGTTCAGGCATGGCATTGATGTGATCAACGACCTGGCGGCTGAGTAATCTAAAATCCCCCACATTTTCATGAACTGGCGTATCTGAAAGCCAGTTCATTAATTTGTAAAAGCATGCTGCAGAAAAACGCTTAAACCAGGTTTCCCCATGGCGCTTGCGGCGCTTCATGTTGACAACATCAAAGCCCTCACGCCACTTGGCAAGCATTTCAGGTATCAGCTCAGGCGGATCTTGTAGATCAGCGTCGAGCAAAATGACCGCTTCACCGCGAACACTCTCTAAACCGGCTGTCATCGCCGCCTCTTTACCAAAGTTACGGCTCAAGCGAATGTATTGCGTCTCAAAGTGTAAGCTGTGTTTTTGCAGCAAGTATTGCCAGGTACCGTCGTGACTGCCGTCATCGACAAAAACCACCTCACACAAGTCATCCATATCGCTAATGAGTGTATTTAAACGCTCGAACAGCACATCAATGCCTTCAACCTCGTTATACATGGGGATCACAATCGATAAGGTGACCGGAGAAACTGCTGTTAGGTGGGTGTCCACAACCATAATCTTGTCCACTTAAAAAATAGAATTGGATTATGAACAAGTGCGCGTGTAAGAAATGTCGACGACATTTCTTACACATTGCACATGTGATAATTTACTCAATAACGTGATGACTGTTTATCTTGGCTAAATGAAAATTCTAATAATTGAAGACAACCATGATGTGGCTGGCGTGTTAGGTGATTACTTTGAGGCACTTGGTTGCGAGTTAGATTATGCGACCAATGGTGAACAAGGACTAAAACTCGCACTTCAAACCGCATTTGACGCCATCATTCTTGATTTAATGCTGCCAAAAATCGACGGCCTTAGCCTATGCCGTCAATTGCGCCAGCAAGCCTGCATCACCCCTGTGTTAATGTTGACCGCCCTTGATAGTAAACAAGACTTGCTGCAAGGCTTTGATGTCGGCGCGGATGATTACCTAGGTAAGCCATTTGATTTGGAAGAGGTTTACGCCAGAGTCAAAGCATTGGTAAAAAGGCACAAAGGTCAGGTGGCACCTAATGAAATTAGCTTTTCAGAGCTCAGTATTAATCTTGCTCAGCACAAAGCAATGCGCGCAGGGCAAACGCTAGTACTCACACCCACTACCTATCAAATTCTGGTGTTACTAACTCAGTATGCACCTAACCTGGTTACGCGCGAGCAAGTCATTGAGCAGCTGTGGGGTGATAACCCACCAGGACAAGACATTCTACGCAGCCATATATATCAACTGCGGACTCAACTGGATAAGCCCTTCGCCACACCTATGTTAGTGACCGTGCCAAAAGTTGGCTTTAAATTACAACAAACTTAAAAACAGCAAGGCGTTTGATACCATGCCCAAAGACAAAACCTCCACCAGCCAATATTCCTCTCGCTCGCTAATGACCCTGCTAAGACTTGCATTTGCAGCCATCAGCTTTATCAGTGCAGGGTTTGTATTTTTAGTCATGGTTGGCGTCATGCAATGGGTTGAAGATCAGGTAAGCCTTAGAAATCTTGAGCAAGCAAAACCCTATGTTGGAGAAGCTTTGGAGCAATCTGCGGGATTTCCGCTAACGGTTTCGCCAACGGTCATCGCCTATTCTCACGCAGAGCAACTGCCAGATGAGTTTAAAGAAGCCGCCCAGTTCCCCAGTGAATACCAAACCGAAATTCATAGCCAATCTATTGATTACTTTGTCTACAAAACCAAACTAGTCACCAGTAAGGGCGTGCAAGAAGTGTATATTATCTCGCTAGCACAATACTCTGAGCTCACCGATGTGCAATGGCAACGCACTTTATTATTCTGTGTACTGCTTATGTCAGTGTTATTTGTCATTCTGAACACGGTCGCGACCAAAGTGCTGAGTCCAATGATCAAACCTATCAATCAGCTAAGCGATCAGCTGCAGCAACACCCGCTACCAGACTCTTTTACGATTAGCAGCCGCGCGGTAACCGAGTTTGGCATTCTAACCGACAGCCTCAATCAATACCGCGAAAACAGCGAGCAACGCATTAAACAGGAACAGGCCTTTGCACGTTATGCCAGCCATGAATTGAGAACACCACTGAGTATCGTGCGCGGCGCAGCAGTGTTACTTGGTCACAATCAAGAGCAGGCATTTCAACAAAAACAACGTGAGCGTATCGTTCGTGCCAGCCAAGATATGCAAAATACCGTCGATGCCCTGCTGCATATCGTCAAGCAAGAAAACCCTAACTCACAAGCTCAGCCAAGACTGTTAGAGGCACAAGAGCTAGAACAGATATTGTCGAACCATATGACCACAGCTAACCAAAGAGGTATTAGCTTAAAGCTAGACATTCAAACAACACCTCATATCATTCCAAGTGAAGCCGTACTTAAAATGCTACTGGGCAACTTAATACAAAATGCCATTAATGCGCTCACAGATCTTGAGCAAGACAACAAAGCGATTGAAATCATTATTAGTGAGAATGCGATTACCGTTAGCGACAACGGGCATGGCCTGAGTCACAATGAGCACAACCAAACTGGCCATGGTTTGGGGCTAGTTATCGTTGATACGCTTTGCCAACGCTATCAATGGCAATTTCAACTCAAACCCAATGAGCCACAAGGTTGTGTGGCAGAGCTGAGTTTTTAGTGCTGTGGCTTGTGCTAAGGGCATTGCTCAGGTGGCTCGCGCCTGTTTCATATTAACGAGCACTCAATTTTTATAAGCACCTTATATTTAGCAACACTTCATATTTGCGAGTATAGCCACTTACATTTAGCCATCTAGATGTTAAGATAGCTAAAACAAAGAAGCTATTTACCCAATATGTGGTTTAAGGAGAGCGGCGCGTTATGAGCAAGCACGATAAATTGGCAACTCAAATTGTCAGCACAGGCCGAGATAAGAAATACACCCAAGGCATTATTAACCCACCTGTTTACCGTGCATCAACCGTAGTGTTTGACTCGATGGATGACATGCGCCACGCCATTAAGCACAAAACCAACGGCGAGCTGTTTTACGGTCGCCGTGGCACCCACACTCACTTTGCATTTCAACAAGCTATCGCTGAACTTGAAGGTGGCTGTGGCACAGCTTTATACCCATCAGGTGCTGCGGCAATTAGTGGTGCTTTATTGTCGTTCTTAGGTCAAGGCGATCATTTGTTAATGGTCGACAATGTCTATGAGCCAACTCGCGATTTATGTGACAAACTGCTTGCCGGTTACGGTGTAGAAACCACTTATTACGACCCGCTTATCGGCGCAGACATTAAAGAGCTTATTCGCCCGAATACCAAGGTAATATTTTTAGAGTCACCAGGCTCAATTACCATGGAAATTCAAGACGTTCCTGGCATTTGTGAGGTGGCCAAGGCGCACAATATTATCACCATGTTAGATAACACCTGGGCGTCTCCAATCAATTGCAGACCATTCGAAATGGGTATCGACATATCTATTCAAGCCGCGACTAAATACATTGTCGGTCATTCAGATGTGATGATAGGCACAGCAACGGCGAACGAAGAACACTGGCCGCGCCTGCGTGAACACAGCTATTTAATGGGGCTTACCACCTCTCCAGATGACGTTTATCTAGCAAACCGTGGTCTTCGCACTTTAGGGGTTCGTCTAAAGCAGCACGAACAAAATGCACTAAAAGTAGCTAACTGGCTTGCGGCGCGTGAAGAAGTCGATCATTTAAGACACCCGGCGTTTGACACCTGCCCTGGGCATGAGTTTTTTGAGCGCGATTTCAGTGGCGGTAATGGCCTGTTCTCATTTGTATTAAAACAAGGCAACCTTAAAGCTGTCACAGCATTTGTTGAAAACATGCAGCATTTTAAAATGGGCTTCTCTTGGGGCGGTTATGAAAGCCTGATCTTAGGCTATTTTGGTCTAGATAAAATCCGCACGGTTACTAATTGGGATACATCAAAGCCATTGATTCGATTGCATATCGGACTTGAAGATGTTGATGACCTGATTGCCGATCTTGAAGCTGCTTTTGAGCGTTATAACCTAGTCGTAAACTCATGCAAGTAATCGCATTAGCTAAGTAAACTAATCAACTAAAATTAATATCAGGTAGCCCAACGGCTACCTGTTTTGTTTACGGCTAAGTTAGCCCTAGTCAATCGATAAGTAGTTACCACCAGCTCAACCTTAAGATGCAAATAAAAATAATTATCATTTGCAATGATACCTTGTAGCATTTATTATCTCCTGTACTTATCAAGGAGAAGCGAATGAAACCAGATATCCATCCTGAATACCGCCAAGTGGTTTTTCACGACACATCGTGCGATGCATACTTTGTAGTAGGCTCAACGTTAAAGACTGATCAAACAATTGAATATCAGGGTAAAACTTACCCTTACTACAACCTTGATGTATCGAGTCAATCTCATCCTTACTACACTGGTGAGCAACGCACGACTAAGAACCAAGGCCGCGTAGCTAAATTTAAGAACAAATTTAAAGGAACGTTTGGCTAATGAAAGTTTTAAGCTCGTTAAAAAGCGCGAAACAGCGCCACCCTGACTGCCAAGTGGTTAAACGCCGTGGCCGCGTTTACGTGATTTGCAAATCAAATCCAAGATTTAAAGCCGTACAAGGCAAGGCACGCAAGTAACACGTATACATTGTAATGAATCTCGGCTAAAGAATAGGAATAACCAACTACTCTTTAGCCCAAACTGTCATCTTTGCTAGTCATCTATTGTCACATTGGTGCTAACTGCTTAATCGCTTGATAGGCATTTTCTTGATACTGCTGATTGGCAATATCAGCAAACAGCGTCGCTTGATCAGCTAGCTCACCTGTTAACCCCTTCCTACTCGCATAGAATAGACCGCTCTTATAATTTGAATTGAATACGGCATCCATGTATCGGCTCGCGCCGGTTTCAACCTGGTGCGCTTTACCCAGTAATAGCATCACCTTCATCGCCGATTGCATCATGACTCGCTTTAGCAATGGCAAACTATCAAACCCTTGGGTACCAGTTGTAGCACCAGGGCTCATCGTGACAAAGCGTATTTGTGGGTAACGGCGCGCCATTGCCGACATCCATAATGCGCCCATATATTTAATTGGACCATAAGCAACAGTGGGATCGTTAACTGAACTCAAATAACTCCCTCGTGCTAAACCAACAAACTCACTCACAGATGACGTATCAAATGTTGGGCGCTTCATGCCCATCTCCTCAACACCTCTCGCAGCTTCAGAGCCAGCATAAACTGCCACGTGATTGAGCTTACCGCTAGTGAGCAGCGACTCAGCCAATACACTATGCCCAAGTAGGTTTACGGCAAAAATCTCGGTCACACCGCTGCTGTTTAAATTATGGAAATGTTTGCCGCCAGTACCACCAGCATTCATAACCAAAGCATCGACACTTTGAGGTAATGAGTTAACGGCATTAGCAACAGAGTCAAGGTTACTGACATCTATTGTGATAACTTCAAAGATATTGCGGCCAGTGAGTTGCTCAAGTTCAGCTTGCGCAATTTGACCTTTTTGCGGATCACGACAGCCCAAGTAGATTTTGTCGATGTTAGCTCTAAGAGCGAGTTGTCTGGCAGATTCCTTGCCCAACCCTGCGTTGGCACCAGTAATGAATACACTACGTATCATGTTGACTCCTTTAATCTTGAAAACGAGAGTTAGATTAAAGAAGCCAAAGCAAGGATTTTTGATTTTTCTTGCGGTGTTGGTGTTTGTGTTAGTGTTGACGGTCGTTAACGATATTCGTCAGTCGTGACTGTGGCTGTCATTAATTCACGCTAACTTTTGCTGCGGCTTGATACGCTTTGGTACCCCATAGTGGTACGGTCGATAAACTGTGTTTGTAGCTACCTGAGGTTTCTTTGGTAGAGTATGAAACGTACATCAAGGTTTGATTGTCAGCATCATAGATACGGCGAATCTTCATACTCTTAAAAAAGATACTTTTTGACTTCTTGAATACCACTTCACCAGATTTGCTTTTATCAATTGCAGCAATCATATCGAGCGTAATTTCACCGGTTTGACGACATGAGATAGAGGAGTCAGACGGGTCGGCTAAATCTAAGTCAGCCTCAATGCTAGCAACGTGGCAAGTGACGCCAGTTACGATTGGATCGTTCATGTGGTTAAGTTTAATATCTTTGGTGGTGAACACACCCAGGCTTACTTTACCCACATCATCGCTACAGGCGCTTAGTGCACCAATAGTTGTAATCACTGACAAACAAGCAAGTACTTTGCTAAGTTTCTTCATTTGAATTTCCCTAAAATATTACTGACAATAACCTAACGGCTGTACCCGATTGTGGATATGCTAGGCAGTGAACCAATCCACTATGAATAACAACGCTGCGCCCACTTAGTCAGCCCCGCAGTCACCGAGCCGAAGTGGTCACCCACTACAATTTCTGCATCAGGATAAATACTGGCAATTTTATTGTAAATGGCGGGGCTGCGTGCAGTACCGCCAGTCACATAGATAATATCCACTTGCTTAAAATCTTGGTTAGCCTTTGCCTGCTCAACCGCTTGGCGCATTAAGCTGTCGACTTTATTAAGCGAATCATCAATAGCTTGAGTAAATAAATCAAAACTGACAGTTGGGGTTAAATCCGCTTCAACCATGGTTAAATCTGCTTGGGCGACATCGGTATCCGATAAATTAATCTTAGCAAGCTCGGCTTGACGCACTAGCTGGTAGCTAAGCTGATCGCGCTGCACTTTTTGCAGCCTTTTAATCAAAGCAGGCTCAGCAGCATCTTTGATTAAATCATCAATCAACTTTTTGGTACTCAAACTACTAAAGTCGCGCTGGGCACTAATGTCATTCACCGCAACCGCATTCCAAAAAACCTGATTCGGTAACGGCTTACCGGTTTTAAGCAAACTCCCGTCGCCAAAATGCGGCATAAAGCCTTGTTTTGCTAGCGCAATATCTAAATCGTTACCACCGATACGTTGGCCACTATGGCCATAAAAGTCTTGTTGCCTGTCATCTTTTGCTGCAAGCTTTGGCCCCATGCGTACTACAGAGCAGTCAGTTGTACCACCGCCAACATCCACCACTAACACGGTTTTATCTTGTACAAGCTGCCCTTCGTAATCCATACCTGCAGCTAAAGGTTCAAACAAGAAGCTAACTTCAGTGAAGCCTGCTCGTTTAGCCGCTGTGGTTAAGATGGCTTCTGCTTGCTTGTTAGATTGCTCCCCGCCAATACCTTGAAAGTTAACGGGTCTGCCAATGACGGCATGACTGGCGACACCTAGCCCTTTATCATTAAGCAGTTTATCTACGCGCTGCTTAACATATTGCATCATCAGGGTGACGATATCTTCAAACAAGGCGACTTGTTCATCTCGCAACCCCGTTGCACCAAGAAACGATTTTGGTGAACGGACATAAAACCCTTCTTCGGGCATATCAAGATAGTGTGCTTGAGCTTCTTTGCCGACAAACACGGCAGGCTCAGTTGGCGTTAGGTCTAATTCATGGCGAACGCGTTTAGCATGAGCAAGTTGAGATGAGCGCAACTGCGCGAAACTCGCTTGTTCGGTTGCTGGTAGATTTTGATATACAGCCTGCGCGATAAGATCGCGATCGTAGGCATACAGCGTCGATGGCATATAATTGGAGTTATCCAACAGAGGTAAAAGCTCCACCTTGCCCTCATTAATCATCCCCACCGAGCAATTGGCACTGCCATAGTCGAACCCAACAAACATAACTGCCCCTCAAGCGCCCTAGCGCACACTAACAAAAAGCCGTCAAATTTAGCACGCGGTGAATTACAACTAAAGCACAAACACGGGCATGCACACTAACAGTCGATAAAAGCAGCGTTTGTGGTGATAACTAAATGAAAAACGAATTTAGCGAGAATAAAACACTGGTTTTAGCTCAATAGCAGCGAAGTGACAACGCTCACAAACCCGACTTAATACCGAGTTGCAAAGGCTAATTTAATAAATCTGTCATATACTAAATTTACAATAGAAAGGATGTTGCTACTGCTGATAAATACTTTCGAAACAGCAGCTTACCTTTATTTCAAGCTCTACCTTTCCAACTATTCCTTATTGTTATTGGTGTATATGGAGTACCTAATGGCCGATGCGCAAACTCAGCTTTTCATTGAAAAAGAACTCTCTTGGCTTTCATTTAACGAACGAGTTCTGCAAGAAGCTTTCGACAAAGCGGTGCCTCTAATTGAACGTGTGCGCTTTTTAGGAATTTTTTCTAGCAACATGGATGAGTTTTTTCAGGTGAGAGTCGCTGCGGTTAGGCGCTCTATCCTACTAACGGGCTTTGGCCGCAAACAGCAAAAGTGTTTGCAACTGATGAATAGTATTCAGCAAAAGGTCTTAAAGCTTCAAGAAAAGTTTGATCTTATCTATCAAGAGCTAATGAAAGAGCTAGCCCGCTGCAATATATTTTTAATTAACGAGTCGCAGCTGAGTGAATTCCACAGTGCTTGGTTAAGAAAATACTTTAACAATCAGCTAAAGCGTCACATTGCACCACATATTATTACTGATGAAAGCGATTTAGTGCAGCACCTCGTTGATGGCACCACCTATCTCGTCGCTAGCTTAAAAAAAGCCAACAAAGAAGAGTATGCTCTGGTTGAAGTTCCCAATAAAAGCGTGCCGAGATTCCTTGAGCTTCCATCTGAAAAAGGCACAAAGATTAAACACTTAATCTTGCTCGACAATATCATTCGCCACTGTATTGACGACCTGTTCACACCATTTTTTGATTATGACAGCATCGAAGTCTTCTCAATGAAAATGACCCGAGACGCAGAATATGATGTGAGTAACGAGCTAGAGAAGACGACTCTTGAGCAAATGACCATGGGGATTAAAAAGCGTCTTAACGCTCAGCCTGTGCGCCTAGTATACGACCGCAATATGCCGCAGCACATGCTCAATATGCTCAAAGCACACCTAAATATCAGTTCAACCGAAACTGAGTGCCTTATTCCAGGTGGTCGCTACCATAGCTTTCGTGATTTTATGGACTTCCCAAATCCGGGACGCAAAAAACTGGTTAACGAAAAGCTTCATGCCATCGACTCACAACAGTTTCTTGCTTTTGACAACAGCTTCGAAGCCATTAGGCATAAAGACATTATGCTTAATTACCCATACCACAAGTTCTCACATTTTACCGAGCTAGTAAGACAAGCAGCTTATGATCCAGCTGTTAGCGCCATTCGCATCAACCTGTATCGTGTCGCGAAAAAGAGTCATATCATGCAGTCGTTAATTGACGGGGTTAAAAATGGTAAACGTGTCACCGCAGTAATTGAGCTACGCGCGCGCTTCGATGAAGAGTCGAACATTAACTGGACCCGCCGTCTCGCAGAAGCTGGCGTCAATGTTCACCATGGTATACCAAGCCTAAAAATTCATTCCAAACTGTGCCTGATCACCCGTAAAGAACACGGTAAAAACCAGTACTACTGTCATGTCGGTTCGGGCAACTTCAACGAAGGTACTGCGCGTTTTTACACCGACTTTTCATTATTCACCGCGAACCAAGAGATCGCCAAAGAGGTTAAGCAGGTGTTTGATTTAATTGAGCACCCTTATCGAAAAGACGATTTTAAACACCTAATTGTCTCGCCATACAACTCACGAGGTAAATTGCTGTCGCTCATCGATAATGAAATCACGCTAGCGAAACAAAAGCGTAAAGCGCATATTCAGCTCAAACTTAATAACCTTGTTGATAAACAGCTTATCGATAAACTGTATGAGGCCTCTCAAGCTGGCGTACAAATCCAGCTGCTTATTCGAGGTATGTGCAGTTTGGTTCCACAAATTCCTGGCATTAGTGACAACATCAAGGTAGTGAGCATTATCGACCGTTACCTTGAGCACTCTCGGGTAATGTACTTCCATGCCAATGGTGAGCAAAAGCTATTTATCGGATCAGCAGACTGGATGTCACGTAATATCGATGAGCGGGTTGAAGTATTCACGCCAGTTTATGACGAGCAATTAAAAACCATGATCTGCGACATCGTCGACTTGCAATTTAGAGACAACACCAAAGCGCGGATCATCAATTTACAACAAGATAATCGTTATCAACCGCGGGGAAACAAGCGTAAATTACGCAGCCAAATTGCGATTCATGACTATCTGTTAAACCATGAAAAACAGGTAAAAAAGCAACTTGAGATAAAATCCGATACAATCGATGTACCTACACAGCCACGTGAAGCTTAGGGTAAATTAACCGGATGTCAGATACCTCACAACATTTTGTCGCTATCGATATGGGCTCAAACAGCTTTCATTTAGTGATCGCGCGCGAGCAAGACGGTCTTTTGCAAATTTTGCACAAAGAAAAGCGTCAGGTTCAACTTGCTAAGTTTTTAGATAGCCAAAGCTTACTAGCTGAAGAGGCTATCAAAAATGGAGTGCAATGCCTAAAGGAGTTCAGCCAACGCTTTTCTGAGCTTGCAAAAACACGTGTAAAATTAGTTGCCACTCATACCCTTAGGGTGGCTAAAAATCGCCAAGTATTTATTAAGGCCGCCCGTAAAGCATTGGATTACCCAATTGATGTCGTATCTGGGCACGAAGAAGCGCGACTTATTTACAACGGCATTGCCCACAGTCAGGTACTACAGAGCCGTAATATCGTAATTGATATTGGTGGCGGTTCAACTGAAGTCATTTTAGGAAGCGAGCAAAAAGCAACCCACCTTGCCAGCTTAAAATGTGGCTGTGTCAGCTACAACAAACGCTTTTTTACTACTGGTGCAATCACCAAGGAAGCATTTAAACAAGCGGTCAAAGCAGCGGACAAACAATTTTCCAACTTAGGACCGGTGTACTTTAATCAAGACTGGTCTTTGGTTTTAGGCAGCTCTGGCACAGCTAAAGCGATTAGCAGTGCCATCAATGATATCGTTGATAACCCTGACGGTATTACCTACCACAACCTTAAAGCACTCAAAGCTTACCTAATCGAATGCGGCCATATTAATGCCCTAAACCTGCCCTCGTTAGATGACAAACGCCTGCCATTAATCGCGGCAGGCCTGGCCATTATGATTGGCTTTTTCCGTCGTTTGAATATTCAACAGCTACAAGTCGCAAAAGGTGCGCTGCGCGAAGGCGTATTGTATGAACTGGCTAGAATTGAACATCAAGATGATATTCGCCAGCGAACGATCACCAGTTTATCTCAGCTGTACCACACAGATACCGCTCAGGCTCGTCAGGTGCAAGACACCGCTCTGGCGCTATTTGAACAAATCTGTGTCAAGTGGCAACTTAGTGATTATCACTGGATGTTAAGTGGTGCTTGTCAATTGCATGAGATAGGTATTTCAATTAATTCAAAGTCTCATCACAAGCATGGCCGTTACATTCTTGATAACGCCGATCTCCCTGGCTTTAACCAGCAACAACAACAAATGTTAGCTTTGCTCGTTGGGTGTCATCGTAAAAAAATAGACTATTCAGCCCTAATCTTTGGTGATAATCAGCAGCGATTAATATTTACCCGTTTACTGACCATACTGCGCCTTGCAGTATTGTTGAACCTTGGTCGTTCACCCGATAAAGACTATGCAGTAAAACTCAATGCATCTGCCAATGAGCTAAGTTTTAAATTTACCAAAGAGCATAACAAGCAAGACCAGTTGCTAATGCAAGACTTAATGAGCGAACAGCAAAAATTAGCGCCACTTGGCGTCCACTTACTGCTATAAGTACCTACTGCTATAAGCACTTGCTTCTATAAGCACTTGCTTCTATAAACGTTTGGTACAAAAACGGCGCAGCCTTAATTGGGTGCGCCATTATTAGTTTTCTGGCTACTTTTCAGCTTGAGCTTGTTTCTGCTCAGCTTTTTGCTGACGTCTATTCTTGATAACCTGACCCACATCACTACCAATATGGCTCTCACCGCGGGCTTTTGCTAGCTGCACCTGGCGCTCGCGCTCCATAAAGCGCTGACGCTGCTTATCGGATAGTTTGTCGATACAGTGCGGGCAACTTACCCCTTGTACATAATGCTCTGATCGCTTGTCTTGTTCAGTAATTGGTAAACGGCAAGCATTACATTGATCGTATTGACCCTTTTCTAACTGATGATTTACTGCCACTCGATTATCAAATACAAAACACTCTCCCTGCCACATGCTTTGTTCAGGCTCGACTTCTTCAAGATACTTTAAAATGCCACCTTCTAAGTGATACACCTCATCAAAGCCCTGCTCCTTCATATAAGCTGTTGATTTTTCGCAGCGAATGCCACCAGTGCAGAACATGGCGACTTTTTTATGTTTAGCAGGATCTAGGTTTTGTTTCACATAGTCTGGAAACTCACGGAAGGTTTCGGTGTTTGGGTTAACCGCGTTCTCAAAGGTACCAATTTCGACTTCATAATCGTTGCGAGTATCAACAAGCAGTACATCAGGATCAGAAATAAGCTTGTTCCAATCTTTTGGCTTTACGTAGGTGCCAACCACTTTACGTGGATCGATACCCTCTACACCCATGGTCACAATTTCTTTTTTAAGTTTTACTTTAGTGCGGTAAAACGGCATTTCATCATCGAATGACAGTTTGTAAACAATGTCTTTTAGCCCTTGCTGCGCATCTAACCAGGCAAGTAAGCCATCAATTGCTTGCTGCGTGCCCGCAACCGTACCATTAATGCCCTCTTGAGCCAGTAGCAAAGTGCCCTTTACATCCAGCGCTTGCATTGTTGACAGCAAAGGCTGCTGTAAAGATTGATACTCAGGTAATTCGACAAACTTATATAACGCGCAAACAACAACTTGTGACATGATTTTCTCCGCTCGCTGAGGCTTAATCCCCAGTGCAAAACAACTAAATGTGACTAATTCTACAAAACTAACGCTTTAAAAATTGATCTAGATCAATTTTGCGCGCAGAATTCTAACCGAATCTAGTTCACATAGCTATCAAACGATTAACAATCAGTAGTATCAAATATGTCACCACACACATCACAAGCTGTTTTATATACCTTTAGACGCTGCCCTTACGCCATGCGTGGACGCATTGGCCTGCATTTATCATCACTTAACCCGCAAATTAGAGAGATTATTCTTAAGCACAAACCGCAAGAAATGCTCGCCATTTCGCCTAAAGGCACAGTACCGGTACTTTGTTTAGATGAAGCTCAAGCCAAAGCTGCATTAAGTGAGCGCGGTGAGTCAGCACTGATTATTGATGAGAGTTTAGATATTTTTACCTATGCACTCACTAAGCACCCAAGCACAGAGCAAAGCTATTTAGATAAAGATGATTACCAGTTATTGCTGCAAAGCCTAAATTGGGATGAGGCTAAAACGTTAATAAGCCAAAATGATGGTGATTTTAAGCAAAATCTTGATAGGTACAAATACGCTGATCGCTACCCTGAGTTTACTGAGCAAGACTACCGTGACAGAGGATGTGAGTTCATCGCCAAACTTGAACAAAGACTTGAAGTCAACACGCATCTATTTGCAAATAGCCCAACCTTTGCAGATTTTGCCATCTTCCCGTTTGTGCGCCAATTTGCCCATGTCGACAAAAAGTGGTTTGAGTCTGCGCCTTACCCCAAAGTGAGAAACTGGTTAACAACGCATCTTGAATCTGAGCTATTTGCCGATGTGATGCGCAAATATCCACTATGGCTAGACGATAAAGATCATTTTATCGCTTTACAAAGCTCCTAGAGAACATTGCTCCTAGAAAAGATAGTTCATAGAGTCCCCTTTAACTGGGCAACTACATGATAGATAACGGTTGAATGGGGAAAATGCACTTTGATGGCGCAAAAGAACGTTAAGGCTTACTAGAATCTTAGTTGATGGCAATTTGTGCTGATGTTTAGTTGATAAAAGCTAAATACGCCCTAATTCCTTGCGCCACAGTGCTCGTCGCTGAATTTGATTAAGCTCCATGACCCCGCCATAAAAAGCACTAAAAAAACTTAGCGGGATCATAGCAAGATTTAACGCATCTAATTCTATCTGTCCTAGCGCTGCTAAACTTAACGTAAGTACAGCATGACTGACTAATGCAGCAATAGCAGGGATCAACGCCAGCTTTCGCTCAAACACCTTGCCAAATTGCGCCGACAAATGGCCGATAAACCAGGCGCTAATAAAGAATAGCCAAACAAACTTCAGACCAGCACTGACAATCAACATAAACACAATCATCAACAACAGCGATGCAGTGATACTTGCCATTGCTGCCTTTTGCGCAGACTGCTGACTAACCAGATGCTCATAAGCCATCTTAGCTTGCTGATCTAAATACTTTTCTTGTGCTTTAAGGTCTTTCTTTGCTCTTGGCATAACTTGGCTAATCTATTTTTATAACTTGTTGGTTTGTATATGACCCTAACAGCTGCTGAGCACGTATAAAAGCTATCGTTTAGATTTAGCGACATTTTCAATCAAGTTACAGCACTTAGTGCTGATTAAAATTTCAGTGAACAAATTGAAAAACGCCAAACCAAGCCATATACATAACTTATACACACAAAAACGCTAACCCTTAGCGGTAATTAGGACAATGTCATGCTTAATTTCTCATTCCACAACACCACTAAAATTCATTTTGGTGAAGGCCAGATCAGTGCAATTAGCAAAGAAATCCCAAAAGATGCACGGGTGCTTATGGTATACGGCGGCGGCTCAATCAAGAGTAACGGCGTATATGATCAAGTGGTTGAAGCGTTAACAAACCACACCTGGTTCGAATTTTCCGGCATCGAGCCAAACCCAAACTACGACACTCTGATGAAAGCACAGGCGATTATTGAAGCAGAAAACATTGATTACCTGCTTGCAGTAGGTGGTGGCTCAGTCGTTGATGGTGTGAAGTTTATCTCTGCGGCCGCTAAGTTTGAAGGTGAAGACCCATGGGATATCGTTGCCAAAGGCGCACCAGTAAAAGCCGCCATCTCAATTGGCGCAGTGTTGACCCTACCCGCAACTGGCTCAGAATCAAACAATGGCTCAGTAGTGACACGTGATGGTAATAAACTGCCATTTGGTAGCCCACTGGTACGCCCACAGTTTGCTGTACTTGATCCAAAAGTCACTTTGTCGTTATCAGAGCGCCAGGTGGCAAACGGTGTCGTAGATGCATTCGTGCACATTATGGAGCAATACCTCACGTACGATGTTAATGGCAAAGTACAAGATAGATTCAGTGAAGGTCTACTGCTGACATTAATTGAAGAAGGCCCGAAAGCACTGGCGAGCGAGACTAAAGATGACTTAGAAGTGCGCGCTAATATTATGTGGTCAGCGACGATGGCACTAAATGGGTTAATCGGCGCAGGTGTACCGCAAGATTGGGCAACTCACATGATTGGTCACGAGTTAACGGCAAGCCATGGTATTGACCATGCGCGTACGCTTTCTATTGTATTACCTGCAGTGATGAAAGTTCGCCGCGAGCAAAAACGTGGCAAGCTAGTGCAATATGCTGAGCGTGTATGGAACATCACAGAAGGCAGTGACGATTTAAAAATTGATGCTGCCATCGCCGCAACCGAAAACTTCTTCAAGCAAATGCAAGTACCAACGCGTATCTCAGATGAGGGTATTGAGCAAAGCTATATCGATACCTGGGTTAATGCACTTGAAACTCACGGCATGACCAAGCTTGGCGAGCGCGGAGAAGTGACGCTAGAAGTAAGTAAGCAAATCCTTGAAACAGCTTACTAGCCACAAAAGCAATCGATAGTAAACAGAGCCGCTAATACCAAGTGCCAGTGACAATCCATCACTGGCACTTTTTACATCCACTACAATAATCAAGCCCAGCATTTCAAACTATCCGTCAACTAGCCCGTCTGCAGCAAAATAACCATTACAACAACTCAAATTTACGTTCTCATCACAAACAGCTGAAATTTAAGTTAATTTACGCTTTTAGCACTATTTATAACTTAACTCATATGCTCCAATAGGCTTAATACTTTTAACTTGTAGATTAACGAAGCAACCTCACCCATTTGGCGTATTTTCAATCGTGAGCGAGCAAGTTATCTATAAAGAGATACACTTATAAAAGCA
This sequence comes from Shewanella maritima, assembly GCF_004295345.1. Classification (NCBI taxonomy): domain Bacteria; kingdom Pseudomonadati; phylum Pseudomonadota; class Gammaproteobacteria; order Alteromonadales; family Shewanellaceae; genus Shewanella; species Shewanella maritima. The sequence continues at coordinate 333,234 of NZ_CP036200.1, forward strand.
TAACGCGAAGATAAGTTGCCATAAAAATGGCCACAAACCCTATACACGATTAGATATGAATCGCGACAATAGCTGCCCACGTCAAGCAATGATTGCTTAGGAACCGACATGAATAATATGGACATTATGTTACTCGTATTGATAGCACTGCTTATCATACTGCACATACACTTTTGCTACCGCGCGCTCACCTCGCACGCTAAAATTGATGCCTATAAACGCTATATTTGGGGCGTTCTCAGCCTGTTCATGGGTCCACTAGGGTACTATCTATACCAAAATCAATTGCCATTGGATTTTGATGACTGATTTAGGCAGCTGGCTTTAATAACAAGTTCCAGTTACTGAAGTGGATAATGTTGAGGATAATGAAGTAGTACCTGCTGGCGTTGCTGTTTTAGTTGCTAGAGGCCAAAATTGTTCACCTATATCAAAAGGCTTAACCCTGGGGTAAGCCTTTTTTGCTTTACATCACTTTCGTCCGTTACAAATGACGCACAAACTCCCGACCTGATTTCTGTGGCTTGATATTTGCGCTGGTGACAGGCGTGCCGATATACAAAAAGCCAATGACTTGATCGGTGTCAGCAATACCCAAACCTTTGTTAACACTTGGATTGAAAGCAAAATCACCAGTACGCCAAATGGCTCCTAATCCTAAGGCAAACGCAGCTTGTTGCATCGCAAGAGTGGCACAACCAGCCGCTAAATGCTGCTCAAGCTCAGGTACTTTCGGATGAGATTGAATTTTCGATACCACAGTGATCACCATTGGTGCGCGGTGAGGCATCTTGCTCGCCTTCTCAATAAAGGCTTGGTCAGCACCTTTATCGATTGCCGCTTGCGACAACACTGCACCTAGCTTATCGAGGCCTTCACCCTCGGCAATAATGAACTCCCATGGCGTTAATCCACAATGATCTGGCACCCGAATTGCCGCATCTAAAATAAAATCTAATTGCTCTTGAGTGGGTGCTGGAGCAGCAAGTCTAGGGGTAGATTGACGAGTTAATAGCAGTGTTTTTGCGTCCACGAATACATCCTTTTACTAAATAGCACCATACCTTAAACCTTTGAATTTAGCGTACTAAGGTTACAAGCAGAGCTATTTAAACTGTGCGATTAAAACTATAAGTTGAAGCCATCATAACAAATATCCCACCAAACTGGTGGGATATTTAATTCAATAGAATGACTAACCGCTAATTCAATTGCACCTGACTAGGCTAACCTGAGCTCGGGGTAATCAGTATTCCCGGAACTATTATTCTGGCTTTAAGTACTTGTTCGCTAGCAGGTGATCTACGCTGGTGTAACGACCACCACCAGTCATCAGCAAGGCTAACAGCATTACAAAATAGGTTATCGCAAACTCAATACCATTATTTAAAATCACAAAACTACCTGAGCTAGTTAGCCATTCGTAGTTACCGTGTTCTTGCAAAATCGACTTCGCCATTGCTAGTTTATCCCCTGCAGCAAGCACACTTTCATTCGCGAGCCACGAGCTGCTATCCGCTATCGCTAACCAACCGTTTTCCCAATGCACCGCAAATGCAGCCACCAACATGGTAAACATCATAGGGATCGCCACTACACGTGTTGCTAATCCAATCAACAATAAAATACCGCCAAAAAACTCAGTCCCCGCCGCCAGCGCGACCATCACTTCAGGCATTGGCAAGCCTAAGCCCCAATCAGGGTTACCAAACCAGGCAGCAGTATCTTCAAATGCGCTCAGTTTGGTGTAACCTGCTTGCATCAATACTGGCGCTAAATAAATTCGCAGCGCCAGCGGTGCTAGTCCATCAAAGTGACGCAGTTTATTGAGTATTGATTGGTATAAGTTCGCAAGTGCTTGCATGGTTTATCCTTAAAGTAAATTCAACGCGACACTTTGCTCAGCAAAGCGCTATAGGTCTGTTATTTACATCAGACCTAACCACAAGGTTTTTTATTACAAAACTTTTGTTTCAATTGAGTGCTTTAAGAGTAGTTCAAGTTAGCGCATAGCAATTAAAGTTAAGTATTGCTTAGCATAATCAAGGTATGTAAGGCTCTTATCGCTTTGGGTTTCGTCACGATGGATTTCATCAAGATGGCTTTCGTAAAGAGCCATATCAAACATCAATAACGCCCACATGACTGCAAATAGCCAAAATAGATTTACTGCGCTTTCAATGGCACTGACAGCATCATTTGTAAGATGTGATTGTGCGATTGTAGATGACAGATAATCGCTAATTAACTGCTGAGTAGCATGAGCATCTAAATCATGAGTAGCAATCACAGAGGCAAGGTCAAACAAAGGATGACTGGCAATAGCATATTCAAAATCAATGCATTGCAGTCGCGGCTGACCACAAACTGTGGTGTTAGGTAAAATGTTGTAAGGGTTTAAATCTAGGTGGCAATAACACGGTTTAATCAAGCTGGCATCCATTTGCGCGAGCCAGCCCTCAACCCGCGGCTGCATTTCTTTGAGTTGCTTAAATAGCGCTAGCCATTCAGTTGCTGATTTTGCCGCGTCATCTGTTTGAGATGCCGCCTCTAACCGAGCTTTTCTCGCCAAAAGCCTCTGCCAATAGTTTTGATATTGCTCTGATGTGGAAATGGCCTTACTTGGCAAAGGCAGACTATGAAGCTCAGTTAACATGCTCGCGAGTAACACTGCGGTGAAGCTCTTCTGCTCGCGTTCATCGGGTACAAACGTAGAAAAAATTTGCCTACAGCCACGCTCTGCATACAGGCTAGACCAATCGTTGATTGTATCTTCATCTAGATTTGAAGCTTGTTGCGGTACGATAAACTCGCTTAAATAAGTTTGATAGTCGGCAGCATGCCATAATAGCTTTGGCGCCAATTCTTGTGCATAGGCAAGCTGCCAGGTCTCAACTTCAAGCGCCCTATCACACCACTCACTAGTCTGACGGTTAATGCGCAGCACCTTATCGCCACCGATGCAGTGCAAGCGAAAATTGTCATTGCTCAACCCGTGGGACAAAGCCGACACCTGCTGACAGCTTTGCTCAAGTGACTCAACTAGCGCTGCGGGCATGGTTTGCACACACTTAAGCTGAGCGTGAGTAAGGTAAGGCTTGATAAGTTCAATGAACACTTAGCTCGCGCCTACGCTGTTGCTAAATTTGGGTTAATTGCGGTTTGAGCCAAGTAGCGTTTGCGCCACATAAAGTATCCGGCAACCGCCATAAACACATAACCGACAAATAATACTGTGGTTAGCATCAACCCTTTTTGGAAGTATAAATAAATACTGACTAGGTCGATGACTACCCAATAAATCCAGTTTTCCAGCACTTTTTTAGCCACTAGGTAAGTTGTCATCACCGCAAAGCAGGTTGTGGCAGCATCTAAATAAGCAAATGAAGCCTGGGTATAGGTTGCCATCAAATAACCTAGCAGCAAAGAAACAGCTCCAGTAATGGCAATAACTACCCCATGTTTGGCTAAAGACCAGGATTCGATCAAAGAGCCATCTTGCTTGTTGTCCGTGCTCGGCGTGCTATCAGCCTCCGTCTTTGGTTTTTGCGCCCAAAGCCAATAACCATAAACAGCCATCGCCATATAGTAAACGTTAAGCACCGACTCCATTAGCAAGGATACTTGCCAAAATAATACGGTATAAATCGCCGTGCTGATGAAGGCCGCGTGCCAACACCACTTACTCGTTTTCATTGCTAACGCCAGATAGGCAACCGCTAAAATCACCGCAATCAACTCCCACACGGTCATCACGCTGATTTCATTCGCAGCTTGTAATAAAGTATCTACCATCTCTTTTTCTTATTATTCGTTCATGGAATTGATGAGCATTTACTCGCTGTGACTTAGGTTTAATTCACCGCCAATAAACTTACATACAAATACTGCCTTGCCCCACTTTTCATGTGCAGCTTGCATTTCAACATTGAGCATTTGCATCACATCATCATAATTGCCACAAACTTGTGTCGCCATCGCATTAGTTACACGCTGAATATTGTCGTATTTATCAAGGCGCGAGATAAACCATTTGATTGGATCAATATAGTTTTCATTAAACGGATACATGCTGATTTCAACGGTCAGTTTCATCATTCTCTCCAGGCTTTTTCCAAACAAATGCGGCGGTATTACACCGCCGCACTAAACACTAAGTGATTATTAAACCTATCGCTTACATAAACTTATAGTCAAAGGTTACGCCAATTTGGCGCGGGTCGGCATAACGTATATATTGCTTATCAACCCAGCCTTGATCTGGCTCGTTACCGAAGAAGAAGCCACGCACGCCGTACTTCTCATCAGTTAGGTTGCGACCCCAAACATAAGCAGACCAGGTATCGGTTTCATAGCCCATGCGCGCATTAAAGATAGTGTAAGCTTCAGACTTAGAATCATTGCTATCAGAGTAGTAGAAATCACTCTTGCCGCTAGCATTAAGGTTGGCAAACCAACCTGCGTCGCTAAAGTACGTCATACCTAAGCTGTAGGTGTACTTTGGAGAATGCGCCAGATCGCGACCAGATAAATCGACCTCAGAGCCGTATTTGTCTTTGTACTTATAGTCACCATAGGTTGCATTCAGTAAACCTAAGCTACCGTATACTTCGATGTTGTCGCTGGCATACCACTTAGCATCAACCTCAGCACCATAGTTGTTTGAACTACCAGCATTTTCAGTAAATAGAATGAAGCGCTGTTGGTTTTCAGGGTCTTGCAATGAAGCTGATACCTGCTGATCACGTCTATCCATATAGAACAACGCGATATTGGTATCCACATTGCCATCTAACCAGCTAGATTTTAAGCCTAACTCATAGTTGTATAGGGTTTCAGCGGTGAACTCTTTTTTATCTGCCAGCTCAGGTGGCAAGGTCATGTTAAAGCCACCCGCTTTATAACCACGTGCGATACGTGCATAGGCGTTGTGATCAACATTGATTGCTTTCGATAGCGCGATATGACCGCCCCACATGTTCTCACTTGGATCAAAGTTATCGCCGTTGGTATCTTTATAATCACTTACGCGGCGCTCAATACGCAGACCTGTCGACAACAGGTAATCATTGCCTAACTGAGTATCAAACTGCATAAATGCTGCATAGTTAGTCGCATCGTATTCAGATACTAAGACTTCGTCTGGCCAGGTGTTGTACTCAGAATATAAGTCATTGTCTTCTTTAAGGTTCATTGCGTATAAACCCACTAACCAATCTGTGGTGCCGTTCCAAATACGACCAGATTCAGTTGAGGTAAAACGAAACTCTTGAGTGATAGTCTGACGATTAGCTTTCTTATCCCAGGTGTAATCGTATTGGCATGCTTCACCTTCGCAATCTTTACCGCCCCAGTAGTCAGGGTTAGCCCAGTCACCGTCGTACATGTGGCGATGGTCAGTCTTCGCGAATGACGTTAATGAGGTTAACTCAAAGCCCTCACCGCCAGAGTAAATAAACTTAAGGCCAGCACCAGTGGTTTTTTGATTATCCACACCAGGTTGATCAGTTAAGGTATTAAAGCCATTGTTATCAAGCGTCCACACGTCATAGCCATTGTCAAAGTTGGCGTGCATTAAGGTGAGATCAGCTTGAAGATCGTCTGTCATATACCAACGCAATTTTGCGCGTGCAGTTAACTCATCACGCTTGTTGGTGTCATCACGCCCTAAATATTCGTTGGTTCTAAAACCATTTTGGTCATGCTTTTCAAGCGCAACGCGGTATAGCACCTTGCCTGATTCAGTAATTGCGCCTGAGCTAAAGCCAGAAAAAGTACGTAGGTCATCATCACCTAAACTCACTTTTGCGCCATGCTCTGCATGCTCGGTCGGGTCATTACTTTTAAGATAAATAAGACCAGCCAGTGCGTTAGCACCGTATTGGGTACCTTGTGGGCCGCGCAGTACTTCAACCTGCTGCATGTCGTACATGCTCGACACCATACCTAGACCAGATAGGTCAATATCATCAACCACATAGCCTACAGATGAATTTGGCGCGCCTTGATATTGCTCTTGCTCACCCACACCACGAATTTGGAAATAACGCGGGCGCGAGCTACCACCAGACCAGTTAAAGTTGGCAATAGAATTCAATACATCTTCAAAGTGCTGCGCACCTTCATCTTTAATCTGTTGCTCACCAATCACAGTCACGCTTGATGGCATGCGCTCAATGTTAATTTGGTTAAAGTCAGCATTAACCACTATCACTTCCATCGCTTCATCAGCAGGAGCGACTTCAATTTGATCAGCATTGGCATGGAAACTCGCAATAATGGCTAGTGCGAGAGAAGATTTCTTTTTAAACGACATGAGGACCTCAAATTCCGATTTTGAGATCCGGCAAGCATAGTAAGGTCTGTGCAGGTAGATTTTGCGGCCTATTCCTACGCCGGTATGAGCCGGATCAGGTTCTAAGGGTTTGTTAAAAAAACATCTCAGTTAGTGCTGCAATAAAAACGTGCGATAAACGCAGCAACTAACACCCCTTGGCGGCGTCGATTATACCCAAAGCCCTGTGGCTTTACACTCAAATTAAAACAATTTACTCACTTATAAGCATGAATTTTAACCAAGTTGACCTGCAGCACAGATTGAGTGATTTACCTATTACAAAAACCTTGAAAATTCCATTAAAAAGCCAGCTAGTGTTAGCTGGCTTTATGGTCACGCTTGTTTGCAGGATTTCTCACACTCAAACTATTGGCTAAGAGAATTGAATAAGAGAATCGACCAAACGAAATAAACAAGTGACTTAGTTTGAAAACGCCTTACGCACATACACTTCAAAGCGCGTTGCATTAGCATTAGGCGCGACTGCGCTTACTTGCATTTGCTGCTTGCCGTGCAGTTTTAACGACTTCCAGCTTGTGGCTTCATCTTCAATGGTAAAACCGCTGGCATCGTACCAAGTAAACTTGTATTGCAAACGCAGGTCAGTAGCAACCTTGCTTGAAATGACCGCTGCGCCTTCCATAATATTTGAGGTCATTTTTGAGCGTAGATTACCAATGGCAACTTCACGGTTAAAAGTGGCGTTATCAACACGTACGTTTCCATCTGAACTGGCCGATAAACCCGAGGTATGATTTGCACACCCGGCAAACATAACCGCTGAGCCAACTAAGCCCAGCGCGATCAAAGCCGATTTTAATAGTTTCATGGGAACTCCTATTCTAATAAAAAGTGTGCTCGCGCCGTAGCAATTAACTGCTTGCGGTTAGACTGCCAACAATTAATGCTTACATTCGCCACGCGGCGACCTTGACGAGTAATTTTACATTCGGCAAAGGTATCTTGATGCAAGCCAGCGCGGAGGTAATCAATCGAAAAGTCGACAATTTTAGGCACTTTCTTAGCCGTCATAAACACCATTAGCTGCACAATGGCCGACATTTCCATAAAGCCTGCAATCACCCCGCCGTGAATCGCGGGCAAGATTGGGTTGCCGATATTGTCAGCTTTAGCCGGCAATTTAAACACCATTTCATCGCCAAAACGTTCTACCGAAATACCAATAAATTGCGAGTACGGCACTTTTTCTAACAGATAGGTGTAGTTATTGGTATCAATGGCGCGTTTAACCACATCTTGAAACTCAATTTGCTGATTTTGCTCAGCAAACTCTTTGGCTCTATTTGACGCATCTAATGCCACTTGCTCACAGTTATCACCAATTAATGACTGACGAAACTCATCGCTGATCATCTCTGGGCTAATACGCATAAATGAGCCAACAGCGTGAGCAATTGGGGCATCAATACTGTCTTGATAGGCTATCGCGCGCGTAAACGCCACGCTTGACGTTAAGCGATAACACTCAGCTAGCACAAACACCGACTTATTTGGCTCAGCTGGGCGCATATAGTCAACACGTAAATCAAGCGTGGGTGAAATCTCAAGCGACTTATACTTATCTAAAATCGCACACACCACCGCAGCGCCGCAGCCAGTATCGATTAAGGTTGTGATCACCCCGCCGTGAATAACGCCAGTATCAGGGTAGCCAATAATATCTTTGCTGTATGGCAGCTCAATCAACACGTGATGAGCACTGCCCTCTTTTACATCAAACCCAAGACGGCGACATTGCGCCAGTTGATTAACAAAGCGCTTAGCGACATCGGTTAACTCAAAAAACTCTGGGCTAACAATTTGCTTGTTCGTAGTTGAAGGATTAGTCATGACCAAGCATACGTCCTAATGGCTTACCACCCACAAGGTGCATATGAATATGGTAAACCTCTTGGCCACCATGCTTATTACAGTTCATGATCAAGCGGTAGCCGTCTTCGGCAATGCCAGCTTCGTCAGCAAGCTTTGCTGCTACAGTCATCATACGGCCTAAAGCCTTTTCATCTGATGCTTTCACATCATTGGCGGTAGGAATAAGGTGATTTGGAATAATCAAAATATGCGTTGGCGCTTGAGGTGCAATGTCACGAAAGGCGGTGACTAACTCGTCTTGATAAAGAATATCGGCAGGAATTTCGCGGCGGATAATCTTACTAAATATGGTTTCTTCGGCCATTTTTGCTTCCTCTATACAGTCGCTGACTTAAAAAAGAATATTGGTTTAGCCTAAGCCGTTATCTCGTTGCTATAGCTGCTTCATTGTTTAAGCATGAAAACAACTTCAGCCAAGCAGGCTTATCTTTCACCAAAAATAGGAAATAAAGCCAATTCTATCAAGCCTTAGGCTTCCGACTCTAGCGATATAATGTAAAAACAACCAATAACCGCTTAATCCTTGTCTAATTGCAGTGTTTTTGGCAGCATGAGCGCCAATATAAGAAATTTTTACCACGCAAAATGGACTCTCCCTATGCATTATCATATCCATGCGATTGACCCTAAAGCCCACTTATTTGCTGTTAGTTTTACCATCCCAAATGCGCTAGCAGAGCAAACGCTATCCTTGCCTGCCTGGCTTCCTGGCAGCTATATGATCCGCGATTTTGCTAAAAACATCATTGGCATTAAGGCATTTGATGAGTCAGACAAGCACATCGCCATTAGTCAGCAAGACAAGCAAACCTGGCAACTACACAATCAAGCAGGTAGCGTGCGCGTCGAATATCAGGTTTACGCCTGGGATTTATCTGTACGTACTGCACACCTTGATACTAACCATGGTTTCTTTAACGGCAGCAGTGTTTTCCTAGCTGCAAATGGCTTAGAAGATAATGCTCATACCGTGACTATTGCGCCGCCAGCACTTAACGAACTAAGAGATTGGAAAGTCGCCACTAGCATGACGCGCACTCAAGGTGAGCAATTTGGTTTTGGTGAGTTTAGCGCTGACAACTACGATGATTTAATCGACCACCCTGTAGAAATGGGCGATTTAACCATTAGCACCTTTGAAGCAAACGGCGTACCTCACGATATTGTACTCAGCGGCAAGCACCGCGCATGTATGGCGCGTTTAGAGCAAGACTTAAAAGCTATATGTGAATATCAAATCAACTTTTTTGGCACGCCTGCGCCATTTAAGCGCTACGTATTTATGACTACAGTGCTGGATAAAGGCTTTGGCGGTCTAGAGCATAAAGCATCAACGGCGTTAATGTGCTCACGAAGCGATTTACCAGCAAGCATGGATAGCAAGGTCGATAGCGGTTATCGCACTTATTTGTCACTTTGCAGCCATGAGTACTTCCACAGCTGGAATGTTAAGCGCATTAAACCGGCTGAGTTTACCCCGTTTGACTTATCAAAAGAGTCGTACACCAAACAGCTTTGGGCATACGAGGGCATCACTTCTTACTTTGATGACTTTATTACCTACCGCAGCGGCCGAGTTAACCAAAGCCAATACTTGGATATGCTGAGCGAGTTAATGACCCGAGTTTATCGTGGTGAAGGACGCTTTATCCAAACCCTAAACGACTCAAGCTTTAACACCTGGACGACCTTCTACCAGCAAAAAGAAAACGCTGCCAATGCCATTGTTAGCTATTACACCAAAGGCGCAATGTTCGCTCTAATGCTGGATTTAACCCTGCGCCTTGAGTCAAACGGTAAATACTCGCTCGATGATGTTATGCGCGAGCTATGGCAGCAACATGGTTTAACTGGTATCGGCACGCAAGACAACACTCACCAACAAATCATTGAGCGTTTGCTTAATCGCGATTGCTCTGAATTATTTGCATGGCTTGATTCAACCGAGGATTTACCACTTAGCGAGTTACTTGAACAAGTTGGCGTTGAGCTAGTGCTGCGTGCTAGCGAAGGTAGCAGTGATGTTGGCGGCGGTAAAGCAGACAAAGGTAACAAGATAGCCTTTGGTGCTAAGTTTGCTCCGCAAGCTATGGGGATCAAAATCAACACCGTTGCCCACAACAGCCCTGCCCACCTAGCTGGCTTAAGCGCCGGCGATGTACTAATTGCCGCTGATGGTTTGCAAGTCAACGGCGAGTTTGAAAAGCAACTGCAAGATTACACCGCTGGCAGCGAGCTTGAGCTACATTGGTTCCGCCGCGATCAACTGATGCAAGGCACTATGGTATTAACCGAATCGGTGAAAGATACCGTAAGCCTAGTCATTAAAGACGATAGCAAAGCTGAGCTGTGGTTGGGTAAGGCTTAAATTATTTTTGGCGGTCAACTCAGTTTAGCCGCCCTCTCCTATGGAAAAAAGCTAATAACTAAGGAATGTTATGAACTGTACAAGTTGTAAAAATGGCGCGCTATTTCCAAGCTTTATCGATGGACAATTTAGAACTCATACTTGCTCAAACTGTGGCGGCAACTGGATATTGATTGAAGACTATATCGCTTGGAAAGAGCAAAACCCTGACTATCAATTTTCAGATAACATCAGCTTTGAAGACTCTGATGCTACAGACAGCAAACAAGCACTGTTTTGCCCTAAATCTGGCGCAATTATGCGTAAATTCAAGATTTCAGCGGGTAACGAGCATCGTCTAGACTATAGTGCAGCTGTTGGCGGGATCTGGTTAGATAAAGGCGAATGGGAACTACTAAAAAGCGAAGGGTTAGCTGGCAGCCTAAACTCAGTGGTCACTCAAAGCTGGCAACGTAATATTCGTCAGCAAACTACAAAACAAAGCTTAACCGAGCTTTATCAAACTAAGTTTGGCGATGAGGGCTACAGCAAAGTTAAACAAATGCGCGAGTGGTTAAGCGCTCAAGAAAATAAAGCCGACTTACGTGCTTATTTGCTGGCTGACGACCCGTATTCAGCAGAAAGATAGCAATTCATCCTTTCATAATCATAAACACTAAAAAGCCACTCTGATTAAATCAGAGCGGCTTTTTTATTTATAACTCTTTAAAGCTTAGGCTTAGAACAAGTTCTCAGGCATAGACATAATCGCGCTATCGCCTTGGTTCACTTGCGCTAGGTGGTAGTCTGCTTTTGCAAGTAGCTTATCCATATAGAAGCGCGCAACAAACGCTTTTTGCGCTTTAAAGTCACTATCTTCATGGTTGGCTGCTTTATCTGCCATCAACAGTGAGTAGAAGCCATAAAGGGTGTAACCAAAGGCATCTAAGAAGTCGACTGCACTAGCATTGATTAACGCAGGTTGGGCAACCTTGTTATCGTTAATAAATGCAGCGGTTTGTACAATCTGCTCAAATCTATCTAGCACAGCTTCTTTGTCAGCGTCATCAATATGACTTAAGCCAGCTAAATCTTCGCGCACATCTGCAACAAACTCTTTAAGCGTAGCGAGGTTGTCGCCAGTCACCTTACGACCTAGGAAGTCAATCGCCTGAATACCGTTAGTGCCTTCGTAAATTTGTGCGATACGGGTGTCACGTACCAGTTGCTCGATACCCGTTTCACGAATGTAACCATGACCACCGAATACTTGCTGCGCCATGATGGTGGCATCTAAACCGCGATCGGATAAGAATGCTTTCGCAACTGGCGTCATTAAGCCAACGTAACGCGCTGCTTTTGATTTTGCTTCATCGCTGCCATATTTGGCTAAATCTAATTGCTTGCCGGTAAATACTGACAGCGCGCGACCTGCATCGGTTAATGCGCGAATGGTAAGTAGCATACGGCGCACATCGCCGTGAACAATAATTGGGTCGCTGTCAGCACCTGTTGGAGAGCCACCAGCCGCTAAACCTTGCATGCGCTCTTTGGCATACTCGGCCGCCATTTGGTAAGCCGCTTGTGAGCTACCTAAACCTTGAATACCAATCGCTAGGCGTTCGTAGTTCATCATAGTGAACATACACACTAGGCCGCGATTTGGCTTGCCAACTAAATAGCCTTTGGCATTGTCAAAGTTCATCACACAAGTGGCTGACGCCTTCAAACCCATTTTGTGCTCGATTGAACCAACCGAAACGCCGTTCGCCTCACCTAGGCTACCGTCTTCATTCACGTTGATTTTTGGCACAAGGAATAATGAAATACCATTAGTGTCAGGCAGTTTTGCCAGAACCAAGTGAATCACGTTTTCAGTTAAGTCGTGGTCACCACCAGTAATAAAGATTTTAGTGCCAGAAATAGCATAGCTGCCGTCATCGTTTGGTACCGCTTTAGTGCGAATGGTGCGAAGGTCAGAGCCTGATTGCGGCTCTGTCATATCCATTGCGCCCGCCCATTGACCTGAATATAGGTTTGGCAGGTAAGTATTCTTTAGTTCATCTGTTGCGTGAGCATTGATTGCCAGCGCTGCGCCTGCGGTTAACGAGCCGTAAAGCGTAAATGAGTTACACGCGCTGTAGCTCATTTCATCAACCAGAACCCCAAGCATTTTCGGCATACCCATTCCGCCAAGTTCAGCATCACCACAAAGACCGACCCAACCGCCATCAGCAAATTCTTGGTAAGCCTCTTTAAAACCGTCTGGCGTGATCACTTTATCGCCCTCATGGCGTACGCCTTGTTCATCGCCACTTCTGTTTAAAGGGTGGATTAGATCACGGCTAATCTTGCTGGCTTCATCTAAGATAGCCATTGCCGTATCGGTATCGACCATCTCTGCAATATCCGGCATCGACTGCCAGGTTGATGTTGCGTCAAAAACGTCTTCGAGCAGGAACTGCATGTCTTTTAGCGGAGCTTGATACGGATTCATATTATTCTCTTAAACAGATGATTCAAACGAGTGTTTCAATTATTATCCAAAGCCGTTACAAAATACAAGCAATTTATCTCAATCTAACTAGAGTAAAGTCTCTAAAATCAAGCTTTGAGCGCACTACCTTGCTGACTTAGCTTTTATGCGCAATCTCGGTTGCTCAGCTGCAATCAATCCGACTCTAACCATGACATATCGCATCTTGATCCGTTAGACTATAGCCCTCTATACAGCACTAGCAGTTAACTTTAACGCTGCAAATTACAGACATCCCACATGACAGACACGCCACACTTAAGCTTTGAACAGGTCACCATCTTTGGTAATGCCAAAGGCGAAATTCAAGTACCCAATCAAGGAATTGCCATTACGTTTAACTCAACCCGCCGCGCAGAGCCAAACGTGATCAACATTTGTAATGGCCCATATGCTAAGTCTGATAAAAGCTTTGTGGTGAGTAACAGCCCAGATGATGAATGGTTAGAGCAGCAACTTGATACAGTAGCCAAACAAATTGAGCCGCAAATAGGCTGCTGGCCGTCAACAGGATTGGTAACGGTGATTTTAATGTCGTTATTGAGTAAACAGGTTAATGTGCAACGTATGGCTTTATTGCCAAGCCTAATGCGTGATGAAGATATGCCGAAAGCACAACATCTGCTGTGTGTGGTACATAATTGGTTAGGCGAAAGACGTATCGCTTTAGGACTTGTGCTAATCAACAAGCACATTCAATGGCCAGAGTTATTTTTATCGCCGTTAGTGACTAGTGAAGATAATGAAAAAGCACAGGCGCTAGATGAGCAAAACCTTGAAATAGCCAATCCATTTGAGCTGCTACATAAAATAAGCCGCAAAGCAGAAACACCAGCGGCGATGATTTACACCTTTCAAATTTCAATCTTTAAGCAGCTTGCCCAAATGAGCGACCACATTTGGCTGACTATGGCGTCAACCAAAGCACTAATTCAGGTTGAAGCTATCTTTGCTCATGAGCAAGCTGAAACCCAGCCAAGCCCCTGGTATCTCACCGACCCTAAGGTCAATCAATACCTAGATCCAATCCGCCATCACCTAGCTTATTGCCAACAGTTGATCGCGGTGGCGAGTGTTCAAGGGAAATAATTAGGTTTTTGTAAGATGACTGAAACAACAAAGCCCCAGCATTTCTGCTGGGGCTTTGTTTATAAATTCTGGCGGTGAGGGAGGGATTCGAACCCTCGATACCTTGCGGTATACACACTTTCCAGGCGTGCTCCTTCGGCCACTCGGACACCTCACCGTATGTCGACCTCTTTGAGATCTGGCGGGTACTTTACGCAAATGCCTGATTGTGGTCAAGTTAAAACGCCCTGCTCTGGCGCGTTTGCACATTTGCTAGGCATTTGAGTTAACTAACCTCGAACGTAAAGCCGATTACCAAGCATTAGCCAACAAAATCGGGAACAAGCCTTTGACTCCTGTGGCGATAATCTCGATACCTAGCGAGAACATTAGTAGGCCCATAATACGGGTAATCACGTTAATGCCTGTAGTACCAAGCAACTTGAAAATAACCGGCGCCATTCTAAACAGGCCCCAGCTTAAGCTACCGAAAATTATCACGGTAACAAACATCCCCATAATATTGGCAAACGAGTTATGCTCTGCAGCAAATACAATCACCGAGCTTAAGGCGCCTGGGCCTGCCATCAGTGGCAATGCAAGTGGCACAACAGCTACCGAGTCCATACCTGATGACTCGCGGTCTTCTTCTTTGTTGCGCTTAACTTCACTTATTTTACCTTGCAGCATCGACATCGCAATAATGCAGATAAGACTGCCACCAGCAATACGGAACGATGACAGCGAGATACTGAACATATTGAGAATATGCTGACCTATGGTGATGGTCACGATTAGGATCACCACTACCGCAAAGTTGGCTACCTTGTTGGTATGTTCGCGCTCAGCATCAGTCTGGTGACTGGTTAAGCTAACAAATACAGGTAATAGCCCTACTGGGTTGATAATTGCCACCAGCCCTAAAAAGAACTTGATAAACAACATGTAGTCCAATCTCGTATCCTCACTGTTAATTTACGTGATGTATATGGTACTTGCCCGGCCGAAAGCCTATAAAAAGCTAAGCTTGTCCAAGCCGTTTTGTAGAACAAAGATTAAGTCTAGTCGCTAAATACTTATTTCGACTGCTAAATATCTAGTACAACTGTTAAATTTCGGCGCTAATGTAGCGGATAAAGTGATTATCGCAAAATGAGAAATTTAGTAACCAAACATGATATTTGGATTAGTTTTTCTAAGTGAAAAGATCACAGTTTTAGCTCTATCAAAGACGAAGACAAACAATGGCTAGATACTGCGGCTATTATCATGGGGAACGCGGGTTAAAAAATTGTAATCAAATAAAAAAGGATGCCCTAAGGCACCCTTTAATTTAACTAAGCTAATATCAAAAAATCCATCAGCTTCTATTTCAATAGCAAATAGTTAATTGCTATTTCTTTTCAGTCCACTTGTCCATCCAACGGAATACATTTTCGTACCATTGGCCTAGGTTATCCTGATTTAAGATCCAGTGGTTTTCATCTGGGAACATTAACAGTTCAGATGGAATACCTTTGCGCTGCATGTAAGTGAATGCACCTAGACCTTGACCGTATGGTACACGGAAGTCTTTTTCACCGTGGATAACCAGCATAGGTGTTTGCCAGTTTTCTACATAGTTAACTGGGTTGAACTTCTCGTACAGGTCTTTTTTCTGCTCGTAAGTGCCGCCGAACTCATGCTCGATGAACCATAGTTCTTCTGTCACATAGTACATAGAACGTAGATCGAATAGACCAGCGTGGTTGATTAGACATTTGAAGCCGTCGTTCCAGTTACCCTGGATCCAGTTCATCATGTAACCACCATATGAACCACCTAATGCACAGGCATTGTTGGCATCTAACCAAGGCTGTTGCTTGGTCACTGCATCCATACCTTTTTGCAAGTCAACGAGTGGCTTACCGCCCCAGTCTTCGCTAATTGAGTCAGTAAATGCTTGGCCATAACCAGTAGAACCGTGGAAATCGACCATAACCACACCATAACCCGCACCTGACCATAGCTGAGCGTTCCAGCGACCAGAGAATGAGTTACCGAATGAACCTTGTGGACCACCATGAACTAGGTAAGCGATTGGATACTTTTTACCTTCTTCATAGTTGTATGGTTTGATCCAGTAGCCGTGTACTTTCTCGTCATTCCAGCCTTTAAAGCTAAACTGCTCAAACTCACCGAACTTAATCTTGCTAAGTTTATCTTGGTTTACTTGAGTTAAACGAGTTAGATGCTCACCTTCATGGTTAACTGTATAAAGGTCACCCGGCTCAACTAAAGAGCGCTTGTTGAAGATCAGCTTGTCTTCAGTTGCTGCAATTAGGCTGTTGCTACCATCGTTGTAGATTGGGCGCACGTCACCAAATTGAGTGTTAACTTCAAAGATGCTGACTTGACCTACATCTTGCGCAGTGACATATAGCTTGCGGCCATCTTTACTGAACATCAGTGAGTGTGGGCTGCGATCCCAAAGTGGCGCGACTTCTTTTTCCTGACCTGTGACATTATCACGCAGCATGATGCGGAAACGGTCTGCTTCAAAACCTGGTTTGCTCATCGCAAGATATGCAAGGTAACGACCGTCAGCCGAGAACGTTGGGTGTGCATCCCAGGCTTTGTTAGCTTCAGTTAGGTTAACGGCTTCACCGCCTGTTACGGGCACTTGCCATAGGTCATAGTTTGTTGTCCAAGCTTGGGTATTGCTTGGTGCTTTTGCCGTGTAAACAATGTGCTTGCCATCTGGGGTGAAAGTTACTTCTTCCATGCCAGAGAACGGCTTAGGCGGCGTTTCTGTATCGCGGCCTTGAGTCACGTTTACCGCATCTTTGATGGTTTTACCGTTAAGGCTTGCTACAAAGATATGGTTGCGAGCATGGTCTTCCCAGGTGTCCCAGTGGCGCACCATTAGCTGCTTGTATTCACGGCCTGTGGTTTTAGCATCAGCTACTTGTTGCTTCTTTTCTACTGTGCAAGCTAGGTCTTTACACTCTGGGAATACGCGCATGTTCAAAGCGACTTGTTTACCGTCTGCCGATAACACATAACCTTGAATATCTAGCGGTAAGTCAGAGATAACCTGTGCTTCGCCGCCGGTCAGCGACATATTGAATAGCTGGCTGCTTCCGGTGCGATTTGCTAGGAAGTATATCGACTTGTCATCTGGCGCGAATTTCACATCGTGCTCAGTGCCTTTTACTGAAGTTAGCTGCTTAGGCTTAGCGTTTTTGTCGCTTAGGTCTAACTGGTATAGATCTGAGCTTGCTTTACCGTCGGCATCAATCAGTTTTACAGCATAAACAAGGGTGTTACCGTCGTTTGATACTGCTGCGCTGTGAAGTTTGTTTAGGTTAGATAGGTCTTGTACCGTGAAGGCACGCTGGTCAGCGGCAACTGCACTGCTCATCATACCTGCTGCAGCTAGGGCGATGAATATAGAAGATGTTTTCATTGTTATTGGGTCTCGATTTTTCGATTGTTACCAAAGCCTTTTTATCAAGACTACGACCCACATCTGCATGCTTTATGAGTCGGCTTGAAACCAGCTTAAGCGCGGCTTTGGTTTGTTATTTATGCTTGAACTTTGTTTAAAAGTGCTAGCAGACTAGCGAAAGCAAAACGCCTAAGCAACTGCTTTTGTTTAAAGCAGCGGCTTAAGCGTTAAATTGTGAGCAAAACGTGCGCTAATGTTTGCCTAACGGCTTAGGCTAATACGAAAAAGTAGTTTTTATGCCTGACATTAGCGCAGCTATTTACTTTTAGGCTTTCGCATCAGCTATATTCACTTTCCAAATCGCAGGGCCTGTATCGTGTGCATTCACGCCCTGGCTATCTACCGCAACGGTCACTGGCATGTCTTTGACTTCAAACTCGTAAATCGCTTCCATGCCTAAGTCTTCAAACGCGACTACGCGAGACTTCTTAATGGCTTTAGAAACCAGATAAGCTGCGCCGCCAACGGCCATCAAGTAAACCGCTTTGTGCTTTTTAATCGACTCAACGGTTTGTGGGCCGCGCTCAGATTTACCAATCATGCCCATTAGGCCAGTTTTCTCTAGCATTAGGTCAGTGAACTTATCCATACGGGTTGCTGTAGTTGGGCCTGCAGGGCCAACTACTTCATCACCAACTGGATCAACTGGGCCTACGTAGTAAATGAACTTACCAGTAAAGTCGACGCCTTCTGGTAAACCTTCGCCTGACTCAATTAGCGTTTGAATACGTTTATGAGCAGCGTCACGGCCTGTTAGCATTTTACCGTTGAGCAATAAGGTGTCACCGCTTTTCCATTTTTCAATGTCAGCTTGAGTGACATTATCAAGGTCAACACGGTGAGTGTTCTCACCCGCTTCACGAGTAATTTCTGGCCAGTCTTCCAGTGCAGGCGGCGCTATATCCGCTGGGCCATTGCCATCTAGATGGAAGTGTACATGACGAGTTGCCGCGCAATTTGGGATCATCACAACTGGCTTAGATGCCGCGTGAGTTGGCGCTGACTTGATTTTGATATCCAGCACTGTGGTTAAACCGCCAAGACCTTGGGCACCGATACCTAAGTCGTTACAACGATTAAAGATATCCAAACGCAGCTTTTCTTCTGCTGTTTCTGCGCCTTTATCTAACAGCTCATGGATATCAACAGGGTCCATTAATGACTCTTTTGCCATTACCGCGGCTTTTTCAGCCGTGCCGCCGATACCTATGCCTAACATACCTGGTGGACACCAGCCTGCGCCCATGGTTGGCAAGGTTTTCTCGACCCAAGCTGCGATATCGTCAGACGGGTTTAGCATGACCATTTTAGATTTGTTTTCAGAGCCACCGCCTTTTGCTGCAATCGCAACTTCAACGTGACTGCCTGGCACCATATCAATATGCACTACTGATGGGGTGTTATCTCGGGTGTTTTTACGCGCACCAGCAGGGTCTGCCACAATGGATGCACGCAGCGGGTTATCAGGATTAGTGTAAGCACGGCGAACGCCTTCATCCACCATTTGCTGCACTGTCATGTCCGTTTTGTCCCACTGCACATTCATACCAATCTTAACGAACGTGGTTACGATACCTGTGTCTTGACACAATGGACGTTTACCTTCGGCTGACATGCGCGAGTTAATCAAGATTTGCGCAATGGCATCCTTTGCAGCTGGGCTTTCCTCTTTAAGGTAAGCCTCGTGCATGGCATCAACGAAATCTTTAGGGTGATAGTAGGAGATGTACTGTAGTGAGTCAGCAATGCTTTCAATAAAGTCAGCCTGCTTAATAACAACAGCTTGAGATGTTTCACTAGTGGACATATTGGTGCGCTCCAGCAGCCTTTTATGGCTTAGTTTATTTATCGTTGTTTTAAATCAAACTATTGGGAATATGGTCGAAAAGCTTACCGATACAGTTTTTTATCTTGTTTGTTGATAAAAGCGGCAGGCGTCAACCACAAGCCCTAATCCTTTTGTGAGCAATATGATACTCTTTCCATCCTTTTTGGGCTACATCACATTTTAGATAAGGGTTATCGATGTCTGCGCGATCAAATCACACTCTGGCAATTCGCGAATTGGATTGGCAATTAGACACTAAAACTGTGTTTGGTTTGTTTGCAGCTAAGCCCTGGTCGATGTTATTAGACTCAGGCTTTTCTGATCATATCGATGCCCGCTACGACATTATCGCTATCGACCCAATCGCGACACTTACCGCAAATAGCGGCAGCGCGGCAGATAGTTACAGTAATCAATTTACTGCCTTATCTGATGTCATTGCTTATGAACTGGCTGATGCCATTAAGCAGCAAACTCAAAGCTGCAATGCTTTTGATGCCTTGGATGTGGTAAAACAGCAGCTGTACCCAAAATCGAGCGACACTCACCTGCCCTTTAGCAGCGGCGCGTTAGGTGCATTTAACTATGACCTAGGTCGTCAGCTTGAAAAACTGCCAGCCACTGCCGCTGATGATATTTCACTGCCTGCAATGAATGTTGGCTTTTATGACTTTGTATTGCTGTTTGATTATGCCAATAGCCAATGGCTTGCATGTCACTATCAGGGCGAAACTGCGCTTGAGCAAAAGCTTGCTGAAATTGAACAGCTAATTACTGCGGCTGAATCCAATAGCGACAGTTTTACTCACTCCTTAGTTAATAAAGCCGAATTCAAGCTTTATAAAGGTTGGCAAACACAAATCAGCCGTGATGAATATCTGGCTAAGTTTGATCAAGTGCAGGAGTATTTACTCAGTGGCGACTGTTATCAAATTAACTTAACTCAGCGCTTTGAAGCAAAATACCAAGGTGATGAGTGGCAAGCTTACTGCACACTTACCGCTGCAAACAAAGCGCCATTTTCAGCGTTTATGCGCCTACCTGAGCACTGCATTTTATCTATTTCGCCAGAGCGCTTTATTCAGGTTAATCAACACCAAATTCAAACTAAGCCGATTAAAGGCACGCTTCCTCGCGGCGCAACACCTGAGCAAGATGCCCTACTTGCCGCGCAGTTAAAGCTGTCTGAGAAAGATCGCGCTGAGAATTTAATGATTGTTGATTTGCTGCGTAATGATGTTAGCCGCGTTGCCGCGCCTGGCAGTGTTGCTGTACCTAAGCTATTTGATGTTGAGAGCTTTCCCGCTGTGCACCATTTGGTAAGCACAGTGACTGCCACCATAGACAAAGGTAAAAGCTGCGTGGATGTGCTTAAAGCCACCTTCCCCGGCGGCTCAATTACTGGCGCGCCTAAAATCCGCGCCATGGAAATTATTGAAGAGTTAGAACCGTCACGCCGCTCTATGTATTGCGGCAGTATCGGTTACATCAGTCAAGACAATAAAATGGATACTAGCATCACCATTCGCACCCTAGTAACTGACAAGCAAAACATCTATTGCTGGGCTGGCGGCGGGATTGTTGCCGACTCAAAAGGCGATGCGGAGTATCAGGAATCATTCGATAAAGTCAGCAAGATTTTGCCAGTGCTAGATAATGGCACTTTGTAGCAAATATCAATCAGACAAGGTCACTACTCAACCAGCTTTGCTTCGACATAAACGCAGGTAAAGTGCCACCTTATGAAAAAGGTAGCTTTGTGTGAACTCCCTACAAGAGAGCCTAGTTTCACCTATAAATCTGAGTTGCAACAACATCTAAAGCCATTGAAAACATGGATGTTTTCGTTGAGCCCACACGGAGGTGTTCACGGCGTGCTTTAAATGTTATTGCAACGTGAGGTAATTATTTAGGCTACCAGAACTGGTAATCAACAGAATTTACAGGCAAAGCCTTACTGAACGATAACCACCTCCGACTAAATCAGGTGATTTAGGGCTGACAACACTTATGCCGCTTATTTACCGTCAGTTACTGCGACAGCAACCACTACAGTAAACCAAGCGGCATTTTTTAGTCTAACTAGCCGTCAGTTATATCTCTACATGCTTTTGCACTTTACCAAAGTCAGCGAGGATGGCGTAAGCGCAAGGGATGATAAATAGCACCATCATGGTCGAGGCGAAAATACCAAATACGATGGATACCACCAACGGCTGAACCACTTGTGCTTGCAAGCTGGTTTCGAGCAGTAGCGGCAATAAACCCGCAGCTGTGGTTAATGAGGTTAAGAACACGGCTCTAAAACGCTCGCGACTGGCACTCACCACCGCTTGATGAACATCTTCACCTTCATCGACATGATGGCGAATGTACTGCACTAGCAAGATAGAGTCATTGACCACAATACCTGCCAATGAGATAAAGCCCATCACTGACGGCATCGACATATTGTGCCCCAGTAACAAGTGCCCCCACAACACACCAATCAATGACAATGGTATAGCCAGCATCACAATAAATGGCTCAAGGTAACTTCTAAACTGGAAGCTTAAAATAGCAAACAGTCCGAATAACCCAACGATAAAGCCATTCATTAATGACGTGCCCGTCTTTGAGGTTTCTTTAGCTGAGCCTTCAAAATCAACGCGAATGTTAGGGTATTGCTGTTTGATCATTGGCACCCATTCACTGCGTATTTTGGCATTGGCCTCTGTGCTGTTAGCAATACGGTTATCAACATCTGCCATCACGGTAACCGTCCGCAAGCCGTTAATACGCTGAATACGCACGTATGAGCGTTGATACTCAAGTAAGGCTACTGACGATAGTGGCAGCTGATCGCCATTACTTAAGATAATTGGGAAGTTAGCTAAACCCTGTAAGTCTCCTGCTTGCTCGCGATTAAGGCGCACGTCTATCTCAATGTTTTCAGGCCCAACCTGAATTTCATCAGCGGTTTGTCCAAAATAGGCGCTGCGTAGCTGTGACGCTACCATTTGCCCATCAATACCGTACGCTTCCGCGCCGGGTCGCAAACTGACTTTGACTTCTTCTTTACCTGGGCGCATGTCATCCATAATGCCGTTAATACCATTAAACTCGCTTAGGTATGATTGCAGCGACACAGACGCAGCTTTCAGCTCGGTTAAGTCATCACCTTGAATGCGAAGCTCAATATCACGACCAGCTGGTCCCATTGACGGCTGCTTAAATACCACGGCAATTGGCATTGCCATTTCACCGCTTTGCTCGCGCCACGCGTAGATAAAGTCATCAATTTTGGTTTCGCGAATTTCAGCTGACAATAAATCTAGCCTCACCGTTGCAACATGTGGACCTTTCTCGCCTGCATCAGCATTAAAGTTAAATTGACTGGTGATGTCTTCAATCAGCGGACTGTCTTCATTCTGGTCAGTAAATTTATCGCCTGTGACTTTTGCTGCTGCAACCACGCGGTCAACGATAGCTTGGGTTTGCGACAAGGTAGAACCCGGCGGCAATAAAACACGCGCCTCAGCAATATCACCGTCTAGCTCTGGGAATGGTACAAACTTAAGCGCACCACTGGTGAGCAATGAAAACGATAGCAACAACATACCTAAAGTGACGCCGACACTGGCATAGCGCCAACGTACTACCCAGGTAACAGCATTGACTAACTTGGTGTCACGAAAACGCTTAAACTCTGCCATAAATCGCTGCTTAAAGCGCGCAAACACATTGTTGTGCACCACGTCATCATTTTGATGCTTTAGCGAATGGTGTAAGTGATTTGGCAAGATGATAAATGCTTCAATCAGGCTGATAGATAACACCATGATCAGCACAATCGGAATTTGTGACAGTACGGCGCCCATTTGACCATCAAGCCCAAGTAGCGAGCTGAAAATCAACACTGTGGTAATAAAGGATGACGCAACGCCTGGCGCAACTTTCTTAACCCCTTCAACCACTGCTGTATCGATATCAAGGCCACGATCAACATGGGAAGCGATAGATTCTGAAATCACAATCGCGTCATCCATCATGATGCCGATAGCCATAAGCAAACCAACCAAGCTCATAATGTTGATCGACACGCCAAAGAGGCTCATTAGGTACAGGCCACCTAAGAATGCCACCGGCAAACCCGCTGAAACCCAGAATGAGTAACGTAAGCTAAAGAACAGCCACATACTGAAGAACACCAATACAATCCCTTGCCAACCATTAGTTAGCATCATGTTGAGGCGATCTTTTACCAGAGATGACATGTCATTAGTCATGGTTAGCGTGACACCATCTGGCGCGAGATGACGCTCTTTTTCGATAAACTCGATGACCTTGTCTTTTACGTTCAGCGCATCTTCTGCTTTATTCTTCTGAATTTTAATCAGTGCAGCAGGTTTGCCATTAAATAACGCGTGCTCTTCATCTAGCTCAAAGCGATCGGTGATGGTGGCGATATCACCTAGACGCACCACACTGCCGTCATTATTTGATGCCACAATCAGCTGGGCTAAAGTACCTGGCGTCATCTTGCGCTCATCAAAACGAATAAGCAGATTTTTGTCAGCCAGTTCAATGTTACCCGCTGGTAGCTTTACGTTTTGCCTGCCCACTTTGTCAGCGATTTCACCTGCCGACAGCCCTAAGCGGCGCATGTCTACTTCGTTAAGCTCAATGCGCAGTTGATGATCGCTAAAGCCAGTAATGGTGACTAAATCAAGCCCGGCATCAATCTTTAAGCGGCGCTTTACATCTTCTGCATAGTGCTTTAAATCAGGCCAACTGGTTTCGGCAACCAATGCGATATCGACCACAGGATCAGCCCAATCTAACTCTTTCACAATCGGTGATTCGATTTCTGTAGGGAAGTTTTTCACCGCATTGATTTGAGTTTGTACGTCAATCAAGAAGCGCCCCATATCGGCACCGGAAGCTAGCTTAAGCTTCATGGTTGCGATGCCTTCTTGGGCGTCACAAGTTACTTCTTCAATATTGGCAAGCCCATCAACAGCATCTTCCATACTCAAACAGATGCTCTCTTCCACTTCGACTGGCGACGCGCCTGGGTAAACTACAGAAGCTGTTACATAAGGCGGTGCAAACTCAGGGAAGGTTTCACGCTTGATTGTGCCTACATGCAGCAAACCCAGTAGTAAAAATGCCATCATCAATAAGTTGGCTAGGGTTGGATGCCTAGTTACATACGCAATCACTATTCAGCCCCCTTGTTAGCATCAACCACACGTAGCTTCATGCCCTCAATCGCAGGGATTAAGTCATTCACCACCAACTGTTCACCCGCCGTTACATCACCTCGCACTGCGACGCCGCCTTCATGACGAAATAGCACCTCAACTGGCACAATTTTTAAAGTGCTATCCGCTTGCATTACATACAAGTTGTTAGTGTGAATAGCCTGCTCTGGCACACTAAAGTGCTTAGCGGCTTTGCCTTCAATACGCGCTTTGACAAACATGCCTTTGGTTAGTGGCGGGCGCTCTAACAAATTAAGCTTGTTGTAATCTTGCTCGACTTCTAAATACACACCAATAGTGCCTTGGTTAGCATTAACGGTTTCTGCCACACGAGTGACCTTAGCTGGCCAACTAAACTGATTATTACCCGCTTGAAATTGCACTTCGCCATTAAGCTCAAAGCGATCAATTGATGGCATCGCGCCATTGTCGCTAGCTTTTGCAAATCGCTGTGCATGCTCTGGCATTGCCGCTTCAAGGGACGTTGCCAACACGCGCATATTTTGCAGTGACATTTCGGCTTTGATTTCCGAGCTACCAAGCTGATGGGCAACCAACATAACCTGACCAATACTCACCACTTGATTCAGCTCGATGTTCACGTCTGACAAACGCGCATCAAATGGCAGCACCACTTGAGTTTGTGCTAGTCGGCGCTCGGCATCTTGCACCTTGGCAAGGTCGACTTGTTTTTGCGCCTCGGTGACTTTTTTGTCATCAGGCCAAGTATCGAGTGAGTTTTGAATATTTTCTAAGGCGTTTTGCTGCGCCAGTAAAGCTTGCTTTTGACTTTCAAGCTCTGAGCTAGACACAAGATTGCGCTTTTTAAGTGTTTGTTTACGCTGATACTCTTGCTCGACTAACTTAAGTTTTTGCTGCTCAATATCAAAGTTAGTTTTAAGGCTTTCAAGTTGTTGATCCAGTTTTACTAACTGCGCCTCAGTTGAGTTAAGTGACGCTTTGGCCTGAGCAAGGTTTAGCTCATACTCAAGCGGGTCAATCTCTAATAGCTTGGTGCCTTTTGCCAATGTGCGCCCAGTTTCTAACTGTGGATGACGATAAATGACTTTGCCGCCGACTTCTGACAACGCCTGCCAAACATGTTTTGGCGACACGCGGCCAAAGCCTTCTATCACCGGCGCAACATCAACCTGCTCAAGGGTAAATACTTCGACAACACGCGAGTTATCAAAGCCATCAACCTTATCCGGCCCAGGCTTTAACACCACTGACAACACCAAGGCTGCGGCTCCAATGCCAATTCCAGGCAAAATTAATCGTTTATTGGTGTTCATTGCTTGTTTCCTTGGTTACATCTGGGTTGACTTGGGCTTTAAACAAGCCTTGGGTGAGTAATTGATTATTTTGCTTGGCATGCTCGGTTAAAAACTCTGGCGTTATTTGGATCCCCAACGAGTCGAGCATGATTTTTGGCGCTAGAAATGGGAATACCATTAACGAGAAAAAGCTTAATTGAGCTGATGGAACATTAACGTCATCTTGCAGTGCACCTTGTTTCTTTAAACTATCAAAAATCAGGTTTCGTTGAGTCTTTGCTATGTTATTTGCTACCTCTGCTATCTCAGGGAAATCGTTCGACTCATGAGCCATACTAAGTAAGCGGTGCATCAAGCGTGGAAATTTAGGATTTTTAGCCATTACCTGATAGTAAGTGTTCATCAAGTCATGCAACGAGCCGACTTTTGGTGCTTCGCTAATTGATTTTATCTGGGCAAGTACAGGTGCGGATGTCTCTTTTATCATGGTGATAAATAACGCATCTTTCGCGCCAAAATAGTAGCGAATAAGCCCAGGATCTGAACCTGCTAGCTCTGCAATATCACGCATAGTGACCTTGCTGTATTCTTTATCAATAAATAGCTCACGAGCTGCAGCGATAATCTTGTCGCGATTATCTTGTTTACCTGTTGGCCTGCCTACTTTACGGGGATGTTTGTCATCTAATTGCATTTAATCGCCGTCATTTTGATTAATTCCTCAACTGTGGAATTAAGTGTAGTTGATAGCAAAGCGCATTGGCAGCAGATTAATTCTCGAATTTGCGCTAAATCAGGAATTACAAAATTAAACTAACTCTGATAGCTTAAAATACTGGGTTTACGGCACACCTCTTAACCAGCACATTTACAAAGAAAAAGGTATTCAACACTAAAATATGGATAGGCATAGCTTTCGCACGCGGTTTAAATTGCATCAACTCAACCATGATATTCCGTCTATTTTCACTGGCAGAGAGTCATTGCAAGCAGCGGTACTCATTCCATTGATTGAAATTGAGTCACAGCTAAACCTAATTCTGACCCAAAGACCTATGCACCTTCGTCACCATCCAGGACAAATCAGTTTTCCCGGTGGAAAGGTTGAACAGGTTGACAGCAACCTAGTTGCTACAGCGCTCAGAGAAGCGGATGAAGAGATAGGCTTAAAAGCAGATAACGTTGAAGTATTGGGAGCGTTTCCATCTCATCACACCATGACAGGTTTTGAAGTAACGCCGGTTATTGGCATGGTTAAACAACCTTTTTCCATGAAGATAGATAGTAATGAAGTAGCAGATTGCTTTACTGCGCCGCTGAGTTATTTCATCGACAATAATAATCGTCACACTGTTGATTTTCAGCGCAAAGGCACCACACACAAGGTGCATGTTATGCCCTATCAAGATAAGTTTATTTGGGGTATTACTGCGGCGGTAATCAACATGTTGTGCCAGCATATCAGCGATAGCTAAAACTGGAGTTAACGATCAAAGTTCTCGCTACACCACGTAACGTATATACAAGCCTGCCGCTAGCGACACCACAAACAACAGGGGGATATTGACCCAAAAGCCGATCCGCGTTGTAGTCTTTGCGTAAAAATTTACCAGCAGATTAACCAGACTAATCGCAGCACACGCCCATATTAAGTATTCGAGCTGAATGGTTAAGTCTGGGTCCCAGTGCAAACGCACCTCAACGCCTTTACTGCGAAAATATCCCACAGCTTTGTCTGGTCTTGCTTCACCAAAAATAATCAAGGCGTAAATAGCAATGCTCCAGGATAACACCGAGAGCACGGTTAAAATGGTTTGGAAAACGGCAAGTCTTTTCATGGCACCTTTGTCAATTTGCAAAGTTACAACCGCTAGTATGTTGCGGCAGATTCTGATTAAGTACTGATACACGCTTAAAAAATCAGCTAAAGCGATTCAGACTTTTAGGTAAAATAACGATTTCGGCTGATATAACAGCAAATTTGTTACAGATAATAAAAAAGTCATTCAATTATCACCCTAGAATAGCGTTTTCAGCTTGAGAAAAGCCACCATAAAGGTAAGATAAACGCCAAATATTTTTTACAATCGTTAGATGGAGAGTAGCGCAGTAATGACAATTGCAACTGTCGCAGCTGTATTTAACGGCGAGCACGCCGTTGGTACACAAGTCACTGTACGTGGCTGGGTAAGAACACGTCGAGATTCTAAAGCAGGTATCTCATTTTTAGCCGTATATGATGGTTCAAGTTTTGATCCTATTCAGGGCGTCGTGCCTAATACCTTGTCTAATTACAATGACGAAGTGTTAAAGCTGACAGCTGGCTGCTCTGTGATCATGACAGGTGAAGTAGTTGAGTCTCCAGGTGCCGGTCAAGCATTTGAGCTGCAAGTGACTAACGTTGAAGTTGTTGGCTTGGTTGAAGATCCTGATACCTACCCAATGGCAGCAAAGCGTCACTCAATCGAGTACCTACGTGAAGTAGCTCACCTACGCCCGCGTACCAACTTAATTGGTGCCGTAGCACGTGTACGCAACTGTCTATCGCAAGCTATCCACCGCTTCTATAACGAAGAAGGTTATGTTTGGGTATCTGCGCCGCTTATCACCGCTTCTGATGCAGAAGGTGCAGGTGAAATGTTCCGCGTATCAACGCTGGATATGGAAAACCTACCGCGCACAGACAAAGGCGATGTTGATTTCGCTGAAGACTTCTTCGGTAAAGAAACCTTCCTAACGGTTTCTGGCCAGCTTAACGCTGAAGCTTACGCTTGTGCGCTGTCTAAGGTTTACACCTTTGGCCCAACTTTCCGCGCTGAAAACTCAAACACCAGCCGTCACTTAGCTGAGTTTTGGATGGTAGAGCCTGAGGTTGCATTTGCCGATCTTGACGATGCTGCTGAGCTTGCTGAAAAAATGCTGAAGTACTGCTTCAATGCTGTGCTTGAAGAGCGCCGTGATGACTTAGAATTCTTCGCTAAGCGTGTTGAGAAAACTGCTATTGAGCGCTTAGAAGCATTCGTAAGCAGTGACTTTGCCCAAGTTGATTACACTGATGCAATCGACATTCTAAAAGCATCTGGCAAGAAGTTTGAGTTTGATGTTGAATGGGGTATCGACCTATCGTCTGAGCACGAACGCTTCCTAGCTGAAGAGCACTTTAAAGCGCCAGTCGTTGTCAAGAACTACCCGAAAGACATTAAAGCTTTCTACATGCGTTTGAACGACGACGGCAAAACCGTTGCTGCAATGGACGTACTGGCTCCAGGCATTGGTGAAATCATCGGTGGCGCACAACGTGAAGAGCGTTTAGACGTGCTAGATGAGCGCATGCGCGCAATGAACATCGACCCAGAGCACATGAACTGGTATCGCGACTTACGCCGCTACGGCACTGTGCCACACGCTGGTTTCGGTCTTGGTTTTGAGCGTCTAGTGTCTTACGTGACTGGCGTTGCTAACATTCGTGACGTGATCCCATTCCCACGTGCACCTAAGTCAGCAAACTTCTAAGCTTGAATGACTTTTTAAGCTGAAATGGCTTTGTGTTTTAGCTGATTGCTAAAAACACTAGAAATAACAAAACGCGCCTACTTGTTAAGTGGCGCGTTTTTTATTGTGTATCTATTAAAGGGTTTTCAAGTAACTGACTTAAACTGAATGAGTTTTTCTATCTGCACTTGGTGAATTTTCCTAGTTAATCCAACGACTCAGGTGATACCAAACTCACTACGTGGTATTCTGCGCCAGCTGTAAATTTAATTCATTCGTAAAAGGACTTAGCATAAATGAATCGAAGCATACTGGGCTTATTAGCATTACTGACTTTTTTCACATCTAGCGCACTTGCTGCTGATGACTGCCCAACTCACCAACGTAAATCAAAGATACTCTCATCTACAACTCAACAAAAAATTACCAGAGCTATAGATCTACAAAGAAATCACCGTGTAGAGGAAGCTATCAATGCGTTACAAAGTATCGACACTAAACATGATTTCGAAAAAGCGACTATTGGATATTACCTAGGGACAATGCTTACGAAGCTTGGAAAAGATGAGCAAGCCATAATTCAGTTTACTGATGCGATTAACTTAAATGCGCTCGATGGAAAGATGCATGCGAGTGCACTCAAGACTTCTGGAGATCTGCTAGCAAAAACTCACCAACATGAGGACGCTGTAACTGCATATAATGAGTGGAAATCGTTTACCTGCACGGATACCGCTATTGAAGTTGATTCACAATTGGCGAAGTCCCATGCAGAACTAGAACAGTGGTCTTTAACACTACTTTATGCACGAAAAGTACTATCAATAGCCCCTTCAAATGCAAGGATGAAGTTATTGAATAAGAAAGCTGAAATGATGATTTCAAATATAAGCCCACAGGTGTTGGACACGATTAACGCATTAGACGCCGCACAAAATCAACATAGCCACTTAAAATCCATTTACCGTGCAGAGCCTGTTTATCCAATATCTGCTGCAAGACAAGGAATAGAGGGCTGGGTAACGATGAGCTTCAATGTAAACACATCTGGAAATGTCGAAAACGTGGTTGTTATCGAACAAGACGAAAGTGGTTTATTCGAACAAAGCGCAATTGAAGCGTTAAAAAAATGGCGTTATAGACCAAAGCACATCAATGGAAATCCGGTAGCAAGTAAAGACCTTACCGTAGAGCTCGCATTTACCATCAAAGCGCAATAGCGCCTAGGCAGCAGGCCTTTGAATATTAAAACTGATATAAACTAAATATACCAAAAACGGCTCATACACATATTGTATGAGCCGTTTATTACTCAATAGCTTAATTGCCAACACCAAGCAAATCTAACTTTCCAAAATCATCTTATCTCTAAGCATTGCCACTTCATCACGTAGTGCTGCTGCTTGCTCAAACTCGAGGTTTTTAGCGTGTTCCAGCATTTGTTTTTCGAGTTGTTGGATCTGCTTATTGATATCAACGGTGCTGTCGTAGTTAACCTCAGGCTCTGCCACTTTGGCGAGGCCTTTGCCACGTTTCGCTTTACCTGTTGGTCTAGCATCACCAATGTCCATTACATCGGTAATACTCTTCACCACACCTTTAGGCACAATGCCATTATCAAGGTTAAACTGATGCTGCTTAGCACGGCGACGCTCGGTTTCTTTCATCGCCTTGTCCATGGATTTTGTGACAGTATCAGCGTACAAGATCACCTTACCATTGACGTTACGAGCGGCGCGGCCGATGGTCTGAATAAGCGAGCGCTCTGAGCGTAAAAAGCCTTCTTTGTCAGCATCGAGAATACACACCAGCGACACTTCTGGCATGTCTAACCCCTCACGCAGCAAGTTAATACCGACCAGCACGTCAAACTCACCAAGGCGCAGATCGCGAATGATCTCCACCCTTTCCACGGTATCAATATCGGAGTGAAGGTAGCGCACTCGCACGCCGTGCTCATCAAGGTACTCAGTTAAATCCTCTGCCATGCGTTTCGTTAATGTGGTGACCAGCACCCTTTCATTTAACGCGATACGCTTGTTGGCCTCAGACAGCAAGTCGTCGACCTGAATTGCCACCGGGCGCACCTCAAGCTCTGGGTCAAGCAAGCCTGTTGGGCGCACTACCTGCTCAGCAATTTCATCATCACTTTTTTCAAGTTCATAGTTGCTTGGTGTTGCCGATACGAAAATCGTTTGCGGCATTAAGTTTTCGAACTCTTCAAACTTGAGCGGGCGGTTATCAAGCGCGGATGGCAGCCTAAAACCATACTCGACTAGTGTGGTTTTACGGCTGCGGTCACCTTTATACATGGCACCAATTTGTGGCACAGTGACATGAGACTCATCGATAATCAGCAAACCATCAGCTGGCAAGTAATCAAGTAAGGTTGGCGGTCCGTCGCCCGCTGGTCGCCCAGATAGATAGCGTGAGTAGTTCTCAATACCTGAGCAGTAACCAAGCTCCACCATCATTTCAACGTCGTATTGAACCCGCTCAGTAATGCGTTGGGCTTCAATAAGCTTGTTATTATCCAGTAGTTCCTGACGGCGTACGCGAAGCTCTTCTTTAATCTCTTCGGTTGCGGCAAGAATTTTTTCGCGCGGAGTCACATAGTGCGTTTTCGGGTAAACAGTGGTGCGAGCTATGCGCTTGGTAATTTGCCCAGTTAAAGGGTCAAACTCGCTTAATCTTTCAATTTCATCATCAAAAAGCTCAACGCGAATCGCGTCTCTATCTGAATCAGCTGGGAATATATCAATCACCTCTCCGCGTACACGGTAGGTACCACGCTGCAGGTCAATATCGTTGCGGGTGTACTGCATTTCACTCAGGCGCTTTAAAATATCACGCTGCCCCATAAAGTCGCCCTGACGCAAGTGCAATAACATCTTCATGTAAGAGTCAGGATCGCCAAGACCATAGATAGCTGAAACAGACGCAATCAACACGACATCTTTACGCTCCAGTAGGGCTTTCGTTGCCGACAGGCGCATTTGCTCAATGTGATCGTTAACTGATGCATCTTTCTCAATAAAAGTGTTTGATGCTGGTACGTAGGCTTCTGGTTGATAGTAGTCATAATAAGAAACAAAATACTCAACAGCATTATTAGGGAAGAACTCTTTCATCTCTCCATATAGCTGAGCTGCCAGGGTTTTATTGGGAGCCATAATAATGGTCGGACGCCCCATTTCTTTAATAACATTAGCAACCGTATAGGTTTTACCAGAGCCAGTTACCCCAAGCAGAGTTTGGTGCGCAATGCCTGACTCTAAACCATCAACCAGCTGCTTTATCGCGGTTGGCTGATCGCCTGCAGGCTCAAATTTGGAAGCAAGTGAAAAAATCGATTCTGACACGTGTTAATCCTTATAAATGGCAGCCCATTATCATACTCCGAATATTGCTTAAGGTGTATGGCAAACTCATGGCTTTTCTGCTGAATTTTGATGCGCTACTTTGTACGCCAAATGAGTTTAAATAGGATGAAAATTGCTTGGATACGCAACCAGGTTAGCTGATCATTTTACGATCACTTGATTCGACGAAATTTGACTGTTGCGATCTCCTAGCGGCAGATTATGACAGTTTGAATAACGAAATATGAAACTTATCTACGTTAAGCTAAAGTTCTCTCCTAAGCTTAAAAAGCGAGCAAAAATCAACGCTGAAAGCAAATTTAATGCACAATTTTGAATTATTTTTGATTACATTTTCCCGTAGTTAACTACATCAAACATAAAAAGCGCTTGATTTTTATAAACCACTGATAATAAACGCTTTAAATAATGGTTAAAAAAATAGACCATTTTAAGTCCAAGCCCCATTTTACGGGTATTTGCAGCCAATTTTTAGGCTTAACTCACAGGCTTATCCACAGAAATAGTGGATAAGTCAATTAAACCCAGTTTTGCCGTGCTTTAGCGCCCCTTTGTAAGATATCTGCCAAATGAATGACACACTGAAAGTTTTTTACATTTGAAAGTAGCTCTTACAATCCACAAACTTTAATTGCGCTATTACTAATATTTAACCCTAGTAATTCATTGCAATCCCACCAACAAAATTTTATTCAGCTCATTCTAGTTTTGTGCAGCTCTTTGGTTAACAGATCAAAGTTCAGTAGACCTGAGATTGGAGTACTCTAGTTTGGCACCAACAAGCAAACCTAAACTCTACTTGGCTGCTCTCAACTCTTTAACAAATAGCCGCGAACTGGTCCCCTATAGCTTAGGCATATATAAGCACTACTAGCTAAGCTGCTATTTTTAATATTAACAGCCATTCTCGACCACTTGGCAAAATCAAAGTCATGCTTACTAACCCTTAAAACTTAACTAGTCATGTTGTTGCCGCGCATTCAAACAGACCTTGACGCTCTGCCGGACAGAATTTTGCCAAAAGGTTAAAAGTTAACCTCCCATCCACATACTTGTACGTACTTATGCGTTGATAAATGCAATAAATAGCTGTTTGAGAAAAAGAGTTTCGTAAATAAATCATAGCGCTACTGCCTGCTCTGACAGCATTAGCGCTTATATCTCGCACATGATGCGCATTACATAACCAATTAGATGCAGATGTTCATTTTTTTTAATATGCGAGTTGACTCAAGGGCTGCAGCGTTTTACTATGCGCTCCGTTCTCAGCAATACATTGCTAAGCGCTTCCCCTGTAGTTCAGTTGGTAGAACGGCGGACTGTTAATCCGTATGTCACTGGTTCGAGTCCAGTCTGGGGAGCCAATCAATGTGTGTTGTGATATAAATGTGTTATTCCCCTGTAGTTCAGTTGGTAGAACGGCGGACTGTTAATCCGTATGTCACTGGTTCGAGTCCAGTCTGGGGAGCCAATACATTTAGCAAGTGTTTATGTTATTCCCCTGTAGTTCAGTTGGTAGAACGGCGGACTGTTAATCCGTATGTCACTGGTTCGAGTCCAGTCTGGGGAGCCAACATAATCCGATATTTAAGTATTCCCCTGTAGTTCAGTTGGTAGAACGGCGGACTGTTAATCCGTATGTCACTGGTTCAAGTCCAGTCTGGGGAGCCACTTAAATCTCAATTTGATTCAATTCCCCTGTAGTTCAGTTGGTAGAACGGCGGACTGTTAATCCGTATGTCACTGGTTCGAGTCCAGTCTGGGGAGCCAATCAAATCTCAATTTCTTCGATTCCCCTGTAGTTCAGTTGGTAGAACGGCGGACTGTTAATCCGTATGTCACTGGTTCGAGTCCAGTCTGGGGAGCCACTCTCTTCCTGTGTTTATTTTCCTTATTTTCTTCTAGCAGTAAGCTAAATCCATCTGTTATTTAGTCTATCGATGAATTTATTCAACCCACGGCAATGCTAAACAGGCGCTCTAACTAACTAATTTTTATAAAAAATTACGTTATGAGTTATAGGCATATTGTCTTAAAAAACGATTCATAGTCTAAGTTAATTGTTTGCAACACGGTGTTTTGTTTTTAACTGCTATAACCATAAGTGCTAGTGAAATTCTTCCTATAAGTCTGCTAATATAGTTTAATATTTCTGATATTTTTCAACGATGTCTCGTGAATAGTAGTTAAAAGTCACAATGACATTAGCTCATCGAATAATTGACGATTAACCAATGCTTCAGGAACCGAACGCTTTATGGGCATATCAAAATCATTTCAGCTAACCTTGCTGATCACTTTTGGTTTGATGCTGTACATCATATATCACACCGAAAACATGGAAGTACAAAATCAAGGTCAGGTCGCGCGTGCTCAATTTCAAACTGACATTAAGCAATACAAGCCTTGGGTTGGAGATGGCGAAGACTTGTATAAAAAACTGTCTGAGCAATATTCGTTTCAGTTTTTCCAGTATGTTCACAAAACTGACAGCGACTACAACTATACTTTCGGCTCTCTTGCTCGTCCTGATGACGATTTTGCTAGCAAGGTGTTCGACATCCAGCTCGGTCATGCAGAGGAGCTAGGTGATGGTCGCATTCAAGTGCGTTTAAGTACCTCAAGTGTTATTTCGCCAAGTTTTGCCGATCTAGAGCAAGCTGCCCATATTATTATTCTAAGTTACCTCATCTTGATGTTGGTGTTCGCCATTTTGATTCGCGTGCACATGCGCCGTATTAAGTACGCTGCAGAATACATCAGTAACATCCCTAACCTGTCATTCCAGGCTGTGGAACGCTCGCGCTTTCCTGGTGTACTTCGCCCTATAGGTAATGCGTTAGATAGCTGCCGCTCACAATTGAAAGACAGCTTGAGTAAAGTTCATGCTGAAAACGACAAGCTAACAAAAGCTGCCTACCAAGACCCAATTACCGGTTTTTCAACGCGTAGCCGCTTTATTAAATATTTAGATAAAGTGCAAAAGGCAAAAGATAAACAAATCGGTATCATGGCAATCACTAAAGCTGCCGAGCTGGCCAATATTAACCAATTACATGGCCGCGCTGCCGGTGATGATTACCTTGCAAAAATTGCGACTTGTATGCGTAAAGCTGCCGCTAATGTCGGTAAAAGTGAATGCTATCGCTTATCAAGTGGTGACTTTGCTATCTTCTTTGAGGGCTTAACCCTAAAAGAAGGTGAGAAATACCTCGATAATCTGCGTGGTCAGCTTGATGAATATGCAAGCTCTGCCGCGATGGACTCTGTTGCTCATACCGGTATGGTGCCTTATGAGAACCAATGCGACCCATCGAAATTAGTGTCACTAGCAGATGCAGCTGTGAGTATTGCGCAAACATTAGGCCCGAACCGTTACCATCAACTAGAGAAGTTTACTGGTAATGAACAGCAAGGTACTGACCATTGGAAAACCACCATTGCTCAGCTTATCCAAAATCAAAGCATGAGCTTTTTCCAACAGCCGATTCAGCCTTGTCATAACGACAGTGAAATCTATCGTGAACTACTCGCGCGCTTTTACAACGCAGAAGGCGATCACTTGCCAACCTCTACCGTTATCGCCATGTCTGAGCGTCATACATGTAATCTCGAACTGGACAAGATGATTGTCACCAATGCCATTAGACTGCTGAGTGAGAACCCAAGTTTGTCTGGTATTTTCGGCGTTAATATTAGTGCGAGTACCGCTATGCAAGATCAGTTCTGCTTATGGCTGAAAGACGTACTTGGTCGTCAGCGTAATATAGCATCGCGTTTGGTATTTGAAATTAACGAATCTGGCATGCAGTCAAATCTGCAAGCCAGTCACAACTTCGTCAACGAGGTGCATAAAGTTGGCTCTAAAGTCGCCATTGAGCGCTTTGGTCTTGGGTTTACTTCATTTAAGTTCTTTAGAGAAGTTCGTCCAGACTTTATCAAGCTTGATAGCAGTTACAGTAACGCCATTGAGCAAGACAATAACAATAAGTTTTTCGTACGCATGATTGTTGATATTGCTAAACGATTGAGCATTCAAGTAATTGCGTGTGGTGTTGAACGCCAAGATGAGAAACTCACTCTTGAAAAGCTACTTGTTGATGGTCTGCAAGGCTACTACATCGCTCAGCCAGAAAAGGTCAAAAAAGGCTGATTCAGCTGGATATTTCCCTTACAGAGTAAATTTTCGAACAAGGTTAAGTTATACCCAAGCAACTTCAATATACAGGGTTCAGAGCCTCTCATTAGGTTCAGTTCGAGGCGAAAAGTCGACGTAATGGCATTCCCTTTCTAGGCTTTGCAACAAAGAAATGGACCTAATGAGTGGCTCCCAAAGGGCGAGTTTGATTGGCTGTCATGCTTTGTTGCAGATTTTCAACGTAGAACAACTATGTATCAAATCAGCGCCGCGCCTGAAAGCCAATCAATTCTCGCTGAACATGCATCTTGAGGTTGTTTGGGTATATATTGCTTTAACCTTGTTTTTTATCCGTTGTTTCTTAACGCTAAAACTAAGATAATAGCTGGATTGATTTTGGCTATCTAACAACATAATGACCGAATACCTCTTATTATTAATCGGTACTGTACTGGTTAATAACTTTGTATTAGTTAAGTTTCTCGGACTTTGCCCGTTTATGGGCGTTTCAAGCAAGCTTGCCTCCGCGATTGGTATGTCGATGGCAACCACCTTTGTGCTTACCCTCGCCTCAATTTTAAGCTACTTAACCAATAAATTCTTATTACAGCCGTTTGACCTGCAATACCTAAGAACCATGAGCTTTATTTTGGTCATCGCGGTAGTGGTGCAATTTACCGAAATGATGGTACAAAAAACCAGTGCATCACTACACCGTACCTTAGGTATCTACTTGCCGCTTATTACCACAAACTGCGCAGTGTTAGGTGTAGCACTACTTAACGTTAATGAAGACCATAACTTCTTGCAATCTGCTGTTTACGGCTTTGGCGCAGCAGCTGGCTTCTCATTAGTGCTTATTCTATTTTCAGCCATGCGTGAGCGCCTTGCTGCTGCAGATGTGCCACTGCCATTTAAAGGCGGCGCAATTGCGATGATCACAGCAGGCCTAATGTCACTTGCCTTTATGGGCTTTGCGGGGCTAGTGAAGTAATGCTTTCAAGTATTTTAATTGCCATTGGTGTATTAACCGCTGTCGCACTGGTATTTGGCATCATGCTCGGTTTTGCTGCCGAAAAGTTCAAAGTTGAGGGCAACCCTGTTATCGACCAAGCCGAAGCACTGCTGCCACAAACACAATGTGGTCAATGTGGTTACCCTGGGTGTCGCCCTTATGCAGAAGCCATAGCCAACGGCGATGCGATTAACAAATGTCCTCCAGGCGGCACAGCCACCATGGAGAAACTCGCTGAGTTAATGGGTGTTGACCCACAACCAATGGATGAGGTGGTTGCCGACAATGTCAAAAAAGTCGCCTACATTCGTGAAGACGAGTGTATTGGCTGTACCAAGTGTATTCAGGCATGTCCTGTCGATGCCATTTTAGGTTCAGGCAAGTTGATGCACACTGTCATCACCAAAGATTGCACGGGTTGTGATTTATGTGTTGAGCCCTGCCCGGTTGATTGCATCGACATGATCCCAGTAAAAACCAACCTACAAAACTGGGATTGGAAGTTGAATCAGCAAACCATTGAAGTCATTTCGGCCGAGAAGTATGAGGAAAAGCGGTGCTAACTTTATTAGAACAATTAGATAAAGGAACACTGTGGCACTCACCTGGTGGCATTCACCCACCTGAGTTAAAACAGTCGTCAAACACTACGCCTATCGCGCGACTGCCGCTTGCACCAGAGTACATAGTCCCGATTCCTCAGGTTGGTGATTTAGCGGTATTGACCGCACAAAAAGGTGACCATGTATTAAAAGGTCAAATGCTCACCCAAGGCAAAGGCTTCAGTTACCTGCCAGTTCATGCACCTACCTCAGGTACAGTTAAGGCAATTGAACCACGAGTAAGCAATCATGCCTCTGGCCTACCCGTATTAAGCCTAGTAATTGAGCCTGATGGTGAAGATACCTGGGCGAAGCTAACACCTGCCAAGCTTGATGAGCTATCAAACCAAGCGATTATCGACAAGGTTAAAGACGCGGGTATTGCCGGTATGGGCGGCGCGGCGTTCCCGAGCCATATTAAGCTCAACCCAGCCAGTGAAATTGATTTAGTTATCATCAATGGTGTGGAATGTGAGCCGTTTATTACCTCAGATGATCGCCTTATGCGCGAGCACGCCGCAGAGATTATCTCTGGCGTTGAAGTCATCAATAAATTGCTAACGCCAAAGCGCATTGTTATCGCCATAGAAGACAACAAGCCAGAAGCAATTCAAGCAATGGAGCAAGCCGTTGCTCAATGCCCTATTGCTAAAGGTTTGATGCGCGTCACCGTTATTCCAACTAAATACCCATCTGGCGGTGAAAAACAGCTCATTCAAATCATCACTGGCCAAGAAGTGCCAAGTGGTGCAATCCCAGCACAATTAGGCATCGTGGTACATAACGTCGGTACTGCTTTTGCCATTCAAGACGCAGTGCTTAACGGCAAACCCCTTATTGAGCGTGTTGTGACACTAACTGGCGATCAAGTCGCGCATCAAGGCAACTACTGGCTTCCTATCGGCACGCCAATTAAGCATGCCTTGCAGCAATGCCAGTTTAGCGCTCAGACTCAGCAAAAGTTAATCATTGGCGGCCCTATGATGGGGTACGCAATCAGCGAATTGCAGGTGCCGGTACTTAAAGGGACAAACTGCGTACTCGCGCCAAGCAATAATCAAATTGCACAAGACAGTCCAGAGCAAGCTTGTATTCGCTGCGGTGAATGCGCTGTAGCCTGCCCTGCGCTGCTACTACCTCAGCAACTATTTTGGCATTCAAAAGCTGAAGAGTATGACAAAGCCGCCAGCTTTAACTTACAAGATTGTATAGAGTGTGGCTGTTGTAGCTACGTATGCCCAAGCGATATACCACTGGTCGAGTATTACCGTATTGCCAAATCTGCGCTGCGCAATGCTGCAGAAGAAAAACGCCAAGCTGAAGCGGCTAAGCACAGATTTGAAGCCAGGCTGAAACGCTTAGAAGATGAAAAACTTGCCCGTGAAGCTAAAGCGAAAGCTGCAGCTGACAAACGCAAGAAAGCCATGTCAGGCTCAGATAAAGACGCTGTAGCCGAGGCGATGGCGCGCATTGCAGCTAAAAAGAAAGCCGCAGAGCAATCAGCGCAGTCTGCGGCAGAGACTAGTACATCAGAGACTAACATTTCCGCCAACGACAATAAGTCAGCAGCGGTAAGTGCTGCTATCGCCAGAGCTAAGGCGAAAAAAACCAAACTTGCTCAGCAAGCAAGTGGCACAGGTGAAGCGTCTCAAAGCGCAGAGTCCGACGCACAAGCAAATCAAGAACTAGAGTCAAAGCAAGATCGCGTTGCTGCAGCGATTGCTCGCGCCAAAGCCAAGAAAGCACAGCAAGCCAAAGAAGCTGATAAAGCAAGTGAGCAACAAGCTGAAGCTGCAAGTCCGCCGGTTTCAGAAGAGCTTGATCCACAAAAAGCCAGAGTGGCCGCAGCTATCGCACGTGCTAAAGCGAAAAAAGCTGCACAACTCACTGTTAAAACTCAAGCAGGTGAAGCTCAAGCGGGCCAATCTCAAGCGAATAACGCACCAACGGCTCACGCTGACGCGCCGTCTGATGAGCAAAGCACAGATACAAGCGTAACTGATCGCAACACCACTGATGACCAAAGTGCGCAAGACAGTAAGAAAGCACGTATTGCAGCTGCAGTTGCCAAAGCAAAAGCCAAGAAGGCAGCGCAAAACTCGGCAGAATCGACAGACAGCAAGCAAGCTACAGAGACGACAACAGAGAAGACGAGCACTGATGCTGAATTAGCCGCCAATAACGACGGTCAAGATGACAAAAAAGCGCGTATCGCTGCAGCAGTAGCTAAAGCCAAAGCAAAGAAAATGGCTCAACAAGCACCCTCAGCCAGCGAGCCCGATGACTCTCAGGCTGAAGATGGTGCTAGTGAAGCTGATACTGAAGCTAAGCAAGATACTGTTGCTGATGCATCTGTATCAGCCCCTGTAGATAGTGCAGCAGAGCAAAAGCAAGCGCGAATTGCCGCCGCAGTAGCTAAGGCTAAAGCCAAAAAAGCGGCTAAAGAGACTA
The DNA here is from genome assembly GCF_004295345.1 of Shewanella maritima. NCBI lineage: Bacteria > Pseudomonadati > Pseudomonadota > Gammaproteobacteria > Alteromonadales > Shewanellaceae > Shewanella > Shewanella maritima. Next base: position 374,337 of record NZ_CP036200.1, read on the forward strand.
AACAATCAGATGAACCGGCAACAAGTGAAGCATCAAAGCAGAATCAACATGATGACGAGGCGCAGCGCAGCGATACACAAGCTCAAGCTGTGACGCCAACATCTGCCCCACTAACAGCTGAAGAACAAAAGAAAGCACGAATTGCTGCTGCCGTTGCCAAGGCAAAGGCCAAAAAGTTAGCTAAGCAGCAAGAGGAATAATCATGGCATTTAAAATTGCATCATCACCGCATGTCAGCACCAATAGTTTAACCTCATCGGTGATGCTAAAAGTTGCACTATGCCTTATTCCAGGGATAGTGGCGCAAAGCTACTTTTTTGGCTTTGGCACCTTAATCCAGCTTATGCTGGCAATCAGCACGGCTTACATTGCTGAGTCGCTAATGGTTAAGTTGCGCAGCCGCGCCGTATTGCCAGTACTAAAAGATAACAGCGCATTGGTGACCGCAAGCCTACTAGCAGTCGCAATTCCGCCTCTTGCTCCTTGGTGGATTGTGGTTATCGGCACTTTATTTGCGATAGTCATGGTTAAACACATGTATGGTGGCTTAGGTCATAACTTGTTTAACCCGGCAATGGCAGCTTATGTTTTACTGCTTATTTCATTCCCAGTGCAAATGACATCATGGGTTGCACCACAAACAATTGCGCTTAATCAAGCAGACATGCTCACAAGTTTGCTGGCTATTTTTTATGAATCAGCAGAGTTTGCCGGTAATTACTTCCAGCTAAATGTTGATGCGGTTGCTATGGCGACTCCCCTAGATACCTTAAAAAACGATCTAGCGATGGGGCTCACAACCGATGAAAGCCTACAAAGACCCATATTTGATGCTGGTGTCGGACAAGGTTGGTTTTGGGTTAATTTAATGTACTTGCTCGGCGGCTTGATGCTACTAAAGCTAAAAGTTATCCGCTGGCAAATTCCAACAGCACTACTATCTAGCCTAATGCTATGCGTGGGTGTTGGCTTTGTATTGTACCCAGATACTCACGCTAGCCCTTGGTTACAGTTATTTTCTGGCGGCACTATGTTGGCAGCATTCTTTATTGCAACCGACCCTGTCAGTGCTGCGACTAGCCCTCGTGGTCGCTTAGTGTTTGGCGCTATGATCGGTGTATTGATATATGTTATCCGCACCTTTGGCGGCTACCCTGACGCCGTGGCATTTGCAGTCTTGCTTGCCAATATGTGTGCTCCATTTATTGACCATTATATTCGCCCACGAGCATACGGCCACCGCACAGGAAATTCACTATGACCGAGAAAACTGTGGCTACTAGTTCTAAAGATAATAGTTCTGAAGATAATCAATCTGCTGCCAACAAATCGATGGCAAAAAAATCTATGGTAAAGAATGGCACCATTTTAGCCATCTTCGCGCTGCTATGTACCGGCCTAGTTGCCGTTATTAGCGCAATGACAGAAGACACCATTGAGCAACAACAAAAACTGCAACTTACCAAGTTATTGGCTGAAGTGGTGCCGGAAAACATGCACGACAACCCATTAACCGAGCATTGTATTTTGGTGCATGACCCTGAGTTACTAGGTAGCGAGCAACCAATGCCAGCTTATGTGGCAACTATAGATGGAGAGCCGACTGCTCTGGCGCTAGAGGTGATTGCACCTGCTGGTTACAATGGCGATATTAAGATACTCATCGGCGTTGACAGCAATAACACTTTACTAGGCGTGCGCACCCTAGCTCATCAGGAAACCCCAGGGTTAGGTGACAAGATTGAACTGCGTAAATCGGGTTGGGTATTACAGTTTAGCGGTTGGATTTACGACAATACTAAGCCAGCATTAAAAGTTAAAAAAGATGGCGGCGATATTGACCAGTTCTCTGGCGCGACCATTACCCCAAGAGCATATCTAGGAGCAATTAACAACGCAATGCGTTTTGTTGAGCAAAATCGTACCCAGTTATACCGCGCGCCAATTAATTGTGAGGCTCATGATGAGTAAGTATTCAGAAATTGCCAAGCAAGGTCTGTGGCATAACAACCCTGGTATCGTACAGCTTTTAGGTTTGTGTCCGCTGCTTGCAGTAACTGCAACTGTCACCAACGCCCTTGGTTTAGGTCTAGCGACCTTGGTAGTGCTTGTTGGCTCAAATATTCTCGTGTCGCTGGTGCAAGACTATGTACCAAAAGAAATCCGCATTCCGGTATTTGTGATGATCATTGCCGCGCTAGTAACTTGCGTGCAATTACTGATCAACGCCTATGCCTACGGCTTATATATGTCGCTGGGCATTTTCTTACCACTGATTGTGACTAACTGTTTGATCATTGGCCGCGCCGAAGCCTTTGCATCGCGCAACTCCCTCGCCCACTCAGCGTTTGATGGTCTAATGATGGGTCTTGGTTTTGCTGCGGTATTAGTGGTGTTAGGCGCTGGACGTGAGATCCTCGGTCAAGGCACACTGTTTGACGGTGCAGATTTGCTGTTAGGTGAATGGGCAAGTGTACTAACCATCCAAGTGTGGCAAGTCGATAATGCATTTCTACTGGCGATGCTGCCTCCAGGAGCATTCATCGGCATGGGATTAATCATTGCACTTAAAAATGTGATTGATCAACAAATTAAAGCAAGGCAACCTAAAGTATCGGCGCCTGCTGTCGAGCGCGCGAGGATCACCAAAGTCAGTTAGCGCACTAAGTGAACCTCAAGACAAATAATAACAATGATTAGGGTCTGTTGACCTTTCAAGATTATTTTTGCTGCTGCTTGTTGGAAATTTATACAAGACAACGACTTTGATGTGTGGTTGTTCCACATGAGTAAGTTGTTAACGCAGTAGAAATGACAACAAGCGCTGCCTGAAAGGTTCGTTTAAAAGCACTTTTCTCTGCGTTGCGAGCCACTTGTTTAGTCGACTAAACAGCATAGCTCGCGTCTTGATTAAAGTGCTTTTAACTCGAACAAATTCTAATCAGCAAAGATCAACAAACCCTAAGCACTGGCGAGACCTGTGCTTTTTGTGTGTAGAGCCAATATGAATAATCAAAAACGCCGCGAAATCCTTACACGCTTACGCGATAACAATCCAAAACCAGAAACAGAGCTTAATTTTTCTAGCCCGTTTGAGCTATTGGTGGCTGTGACACTTTCAGCGCAAGCGACTGATGTCAGTGTTAATAAGGCAACTGACAAGCTATTCCCTGTTGCGAATACACCGCAAGCCATATTCGACTTGGGTGTTGAAGGCTTAAAGGAATACATTAAAACCATCGGCTTATATAACAACAAAGCAATTAATGTCATTAAAGCCTGTGAAATGCTTCTTAAACTGCATGATGGTGAAGTGCCTGAAAACCGTGAAGCATTGGAAGCATTGCCTGGCGTTGGTCGCAAAACTGCAAATGTTGTGTTAAATACTGCTTTTGGCTGGCCAACGATAGCTGTCGACACCCATATTTTCCGTATGGCGAATCGCACAAAATTTGCCATGGGTAAGAATGTCGATCAGGTTGAACAAAAGATGCTTAAAGTGACGCCTGCTGAATTCAAAGTTGACGTACACCACTGGTTTATTCTGCATGGCCGTTACACTTGTCTTGCTCGTAAGCCTCGCTGCGGTAGCTGTATCATTGAAGACTTATGTGAGTTTAAAGATAAAACAGATGAGTAAGCAGTAATCTAAATTAAACCCTGTACGCCCTATTCAAACAAAAATGGCGATGAAAATAGTCATCGCCATTTATTAGTATTTAGCCCCGCTTTGGCAGCTCATCATCAATATCAACAATGCGTCTGTCGTAGAAGAAATGCGAGCTAGACTCGAAACCTTGGGGTAACTTGTTGCCATTACACTTTGTAAACATCAGCTGCGATACTAACTTCCAGCCCATAGCATTGGTGTTATATAGAACATCGCCGCAATGACCACAAAACACCCGTGTCATTCGCTTCGTAGGGTGTTGAAATACTCTTATTTCTTGCTCACCTTGGGTAAATTCAACAAATTCCGGCTCCCACGCAAGTACTGAGTGATAAGGTACTTGCAGTAATTCACGGCAATCCTCACAATGGCAAAAACCATGAACTTTAGGTAAGCCAGTCAAAGCAAGTTGCACCTTGCCACAATCACAATGAACATGGTGTTTATCAGTCATAACCTCTCCTTTGTCTGTCTACACAATTCAAAGAGTATCCTGCAGTGAGTCTATTTAAACTGCGCAGCTAAGTGAGCTTCAAAACGCGCTAGGTCTTGCTCAATTTGCGGGTTTTTCATCACATCAAAGCTAGCAAAGGTAGTTAAAGCTTGCATCCCAAAGAAGCGGAAATTCATATGCATAGGAAAAAATAAGTCATCAACAGATTTACCTTCAAACAGGTATTCTGCAGGGTCTTCAAATGCTTGAGCTGGTGCGTTAAAAGTTAACGATAGCATGTAGTTTTTACCCGTTAACGTACCTCCAGTGCCATAGTTTGCAATTGGCTCAGCCGAAGTACGGCCGTCCCCTGCACATAACTGCCCCGCCATACCTGCGGTATATACTTCATCCATGTATTTTTTAAATAGCCAAGGAACCCCCATCCAATTAACAGGCGACTGTAAAATAATCGTATCTGCCCACTGGTGATTGGCAATCTCTTGTTCAACATCAAACGAGTCACTCATGGTCACGACTCGAACCTGATGGCCATTTTCGCCCAGCCATTTAGATGCTTTATCAACCAGTGTTTGATTCAACTTACCTTCTGAAAATGGATATTTTTGGTGGGCATTGATGATTAGTACGTTACTCATGATTTTGTCCTTAACTAGACCAGAATTAAAACTTAAGGTATATTTTAGTAACCTTGATACATTATTCAACCAGTTAACTTTTGGTAACCTAAAATAGATAAACAGATACCTTGTTCTTAAATAGCATTGCTAGCAAAACTTAAGTCCCTAGCACTAAATACGTAGCTCCTATGAAAAGTAAAGTAGAAACCTTGCCAACAGGCAAAAAGCAAGTAATTGAACCATGCGCTGAGCCTTGTGCTATCGAGCGAGGTATGAGGATAATCGGCGGAAAATGGACCGGCTCTATTATTTATCATCTTAAAGATGAACCGGTTAGATTTAACGACTTATGTCGCATGTTGGGCGGCGCGAGTAAAAAGATGATCGACCAGCGACTAAAAGAACTTGAGTCTCGAAAGATGGTTATTCGAACTGTGGTGCAAGAACGCCCTATTGCAGTGACTTACGAGTTAACAGAACTCGGCCGCAGCGCCTTGGATATACTCGAAAATCTAAGGTTATGGTCTGAGAAATATGACGTTAAAGCCTAATGAAACTGCTTATGTTTAAACGAGATAGAACAAACTATACGCGCATTTCTGATATGTATGAGTACTAAATCAGATAGAAAGTGCGGCAAGCAACAAAGGGACACACCCATAAGCGGTGCAGCTTTATGCTTAGTGACGGTTAAAACGAAATAAGGAAATAAGGGAAATACGTAACGCTATCTTGAGACAAACGCAAAAGATCAAAAAAGCCGCTAAATGCGGCTTTTTAAGTCAATAATTGCAAACAATTTTTAAAACATTGCTACGAAAAATGCGCTGAAACAAATTGCAATCACTAGGGTTGTGCCAAGGGCCATTTTTAGTTCTGTAGTCATTCTTGCCTCCAAGTTTCAATAGCTTAATGATAGCGACTGTTGCCAAATTTCCTACTTTGTTGGTTCATAATTGTGAACTGTGACCGTTAATATTGATCCTGATCATTAATTGATTGAGCCTTAAGCAAACAGTGTTAATCTAGGCGGTAGATTTCACAATAAAAGAAACCAAAAATATGGCACAACTACTTCATACCATGTTGCGTGTGGGCAACTTAGAAAAAAGCATCGAATTCTACACTAAGGTTATGGGCATGTCCCTTTTACGTCAGTCAGAAAATACCGAGTATAAATATACTTTGGCATTTGTCGGCTTTGGCGACGAATCAAGTGGTCAAGCAGTAATCGAACTGACCTATAATTGGGGCGTTGAAGAGTACGACTTAGGCAGCGCATTTGGTCATATTGCTATTGGTGAAGAAGACATTTATGCGCGCTGTAAAGCAATTGAAGCAGCAGGCGGCAAAGTGACTCGTGCACCAGGCCCTGTCGCAGGCGGAAAAACCGAAATAGCGTTTGTTGAAGATCCGGACGGCTACAAAATTGAACTCATTCAGCAAGCGTCTGCCACAGCAGCACTAGGATAGTCGCTTTAAACCTTAGGCAAGTTTAAGTCGTTTACCTCACAGGTAAACTTTACATATCAAAAAGCCCGCAACATGCGGGCTTTTTTAGGTTTTTAACTAAAGTTCAAATTAGAACTTCATTGAGAAACCAGCGTAGTATTGACGACCAATGGTGTCGTAAACTTCTGGTACTGTTCCACCGTCTGAACCATTGTTAACGCGAGAAGGTTCTTCATCAGTTAGGTTTTTGATACCTAAAGTTAACAGCATCTCATCATTGATGTGGTAAGAGCCAGAAACGTTGTGGTAAAGCACAGCTTCAGCTTTATCTTCTGGAGAAGTTAGGTTCTCCATTTCACTAATGTAGCGGTTAAAGTACATCACGCTCCAGTCACCTTGCGATGCTTGAATGCTGAAGTTGTTACGTACTTTAGCGTAAGCACCGAAGTTACCATCGATAGTACCTGTGTAATCTTTGTTATCTTGTTCAAAGTTTAATAGGTACGTGGTGTCATTATTGATAGTCCAGTCTAGTCCAGCGCCTTCAAACTTGTAGTTTAAGTTAAAGTCGATACCTGAAGTATCTTGATAACCAACGTTAGTTAACTCGCTTGTTAGACCATCCCAATTACCGATTTGTGCATTCTCGTGAGTCACATTAATCATTTCACATGCGCTTGAATCGCCAGCGTAACATGAGTTCATTAATGCCTGAGTATCACGACGAGAAATTGCGTTATCTACTTTGAAGCGCCAGTAATCTAGGGTTAACGACATACCATCAACATAGCTAGGTGAGTACACGATACCAAAAGTGTAAGACTCAGACTCTTCAGGCTTTAAGTTTTCATCAGACGTGTAATTCACTAAGATCTGTGAATCTTTAGCTACGCCAGCAGGATCAGTTAGGTAGTCGTATGAGCCAGAGTTACCGCCGTATAGCTCGGTAATGCTAGGTGCACGGAAACCTGTTGCAGCCACACCACGAAGCATTAAGTCATCAGTCGCTTCGTACGTTAGACCGACTTTCCAGGTTGTTGCTTTACCAAACGTTGAGTAGTCATCAAAACGTAATGCGAACTCACCTGTCAGCTTATCAGTAAATGGTACACTCACTTCCTGGAAGATAGAGAATACATCGTAGCTACCCTTAGTTGGATCTTGTTGTGCAGCAGTACCTTCACCAGCAACAATCACTTCATCAGGGTTGAAGTAACCGCTTTCGTGACGGTATTCAGCACCAAGTGCAAACGCAACTGCACCAGCTTCTAGGTCAAATAGTTCACCAGTTAAACCAGCAGATACTGTGTGCTGCTCGTTACCACCGTCCGACTCTTCTAAGTAGCTGATTTCATCTAATTGCTCTTGGCTAACTGTGCCGTTCATCCAGTCATCAAAGTTATTGTATACAGACTCGTCAAACTTCTTCTGGTTGATAGAGTTAGCAACAGAAGTTTTTGCACTGTTCTTACCGTATGTGTATGAGAAGTCCCAGTCCATACCAGTATTGATATCAAGTGAACCAGCTAAACCAGCTGAAGCGCGCAAAGTATCAGTATCTTGTGAGTAAATACGTGGGCCAACATCGGTCGTACGGCGACGGTACTCAACACGGCCAGTGCTATCTGGTGCGATGCCAGCGGCAATCATCTCAGGCGTTAAATCTACACATGGTTCACCTGGCGCTACACCATCTGCGCCACACACGTTTAATTTGGTGCTTGCTGGTTGCGCGGCTAATTGCTGGTTAGACTTACGCTTGGTGTATAGTAGGTCACCAGTCAATACGATGTCGTCACCCAATTCTTGGGTCATATTAGCAAATAAGCTGTAGCGCTCATTTGGCGTTTGATAGTATGAGTCTTGTGTGAAATCGTAACCTGTTTCTAGGTCCTTCCACTCACCGTTCTCATCTTGGTATTTGCCACCTAAAGTACCACCAGGTGTGTAAGAGCTACCTGCAGATGGTGTCCAATCACGGTCTGATTGAACTACGCCTTCACGGCGAGAGTATGCTGCACCAAATGTATAATTACCTGTGTCAGTGTTGAAACCATAAAGCGCACTGATTTCACCTGTTTCACCATCATTTTTATCTGTGGTACTGCCTTGAACGTCGAATTGGAAACCTTCAAAGTCTTTTTTGGTGATAATGTTTACTACACCAGCAATCGCGTCAGAGCCATAAACTGCAGATGCACCATCTTTAAGAATTTCAACACGAGCGATCATAGCAACAGGGATAGAGTTTAAATCCACAGAGCTGTCTGCACCGCTACCTGAGTTAACCATGCGACGACCGTTCAAAAGAACAAGCGTACGTTGTGCACCCATACCACGTAGGTCAACTTGAGCGACACCGTTCGCACCATTGTTAGTGCTTGAGCCTACTGCAGCACCAGCCATAGAAGTTTGTGCTTGAAGTAGGTCATCAACAGAAGTGTAACCCTCGGCACGAATAGCAGACTCGTCAATGACAGTAACAGGCGATGCTGTTTCCATGTCTTGGCGTTGAATACGAGAGCCTGTGACTTCGATACGCTCAACATTTGCAGTTTCTTCAGCATAAGCTGAAACCGATGCTGTTGATGCGGCGGCGATTGAAGCAACTAATGCAGTTTTAATGCTCGTTGCAATTAATGTTTTTTGGTTCATACAGATTAAGCTCCCTAGCATTTATCTTATTATCTTGTGCAGTGGTTCATTTTTATTTGTTGTTATTTAAACGCCGACTTAATCAAGCAATCTAAATAAATACCCACATCTGCTACGGAGTTGATACTGAATAACCCGAGTTGTTTCGTCAAACCAAAAATCATTAACAAATAAGCTTTGAAATGTTAATAAAAAGACAGAAACAACGTTAAATTTAATGAGTACTTTTTAGCTGCGCACTTAAATATTTATGCAACCGCAGAATGATTCACTACCACAACCAGGCAAAAATAGAGATTTAAACCAGCGAGAATTTAACATGTCAGCGACTTTAATTTGAGCAAAAGTGTGACGCAGATCACATTAAGGCGTGGAACTTTTCTGTCTCTGCCTAAAACAAGTCCCATACACATCACCAAGTTGGATATATCAAAACAATCCTCAACTAACTTTAATAAAATCATGAACTTGATTAATGGCGCAGTTAATTCCTGCGATTCATTAACTACAGTTAACCCAGAAGATCTTTTAGATTAAACAATAATAAATGCTAGCTGAATGCCATACCGGCTCTAAGTTTTCGAATAGATAAGATTCAAAATTTGGCGGAAAGCCATTTTAGTTTGCATTATACAAAACAATCAAAATAGCTAGTTGCGGTGAATACAACAATAAACAGCATCTAATTGCTTTCAGAAAAAGAAATTCAATAATGTAAAATTTTGGTTAACAAATAAATGCGTATTCATTCACCTAATTCAACTAATAATTTAGGCAGCATCTTGAGTTAGGCAGCGATATAAAAAGCGAGATTACTTTTCCATCTCAAAGTCACATGATTAAAACTTAAACTAGGTTATACGGTCTAACATTCTAATAAATAACATTGCGACTACTTGAGTTTATCTGGAGTCCTACTACCCTAAGTGCTAAAATTTAGGCTAGATAACCTAAATTCAAATAATAAGTATCGAGAGAAGAAGTAGTTATGCAACTCGACAAGATTGATCTCGCTATCCTGAAACACCTACAGTTACCTGGGAAGCTATCTAACCAGGAGTTAGCTTCAAAGGTCGGCTTATCTCCATCACCCTGCTCTAGACGTGTTAAAGCACTAGAAGATGCTGGCTACATTGCAAGTTACTCTACCCAATTAAATCCAGAGCGATTTGGCCTTAATCTCACCGTGTATATTCAGGTCAGTTTAGAAAAGCACAATATCGAAGTACTAGAGTCATTCGAGCAAGACATTAGCGCGATGGATGAAGTTCAGGAGTGTAGCTTAATCACAGGTAATGAAGCTGATTACCTATTAAAAGTACTGGTTGCAGACATGCAGCATTACAAGCAATTCTTATTAGACAAACTGACTAGCAGCGTGCACGTTGCTGGAATTCACTCTAGCTTCGTCCTAAAGAAAGTTAAAAATCATACCAGTATCCCACTACCTGCACTCTAGGTTTGTAGTGAGATAAGGTTTAAGTGTTTAAGCTCGATATGCTTGGCTCGAACTGCTATCAATTCAATGTAAAAGCGACTAGCTTGCGGGCTTAAACAACTATATACCTCTAGTCTCAGTTACCCTTATTAAAACCCGAGCCAGGCCCTTGTCCATGCCATTGCTATTCAAACTGTTGCAATTTTTACTCCCACTATAGTTTTAACCGTTAAAACTTTGACTGGGTTTTGTGCGCTCAGTCAGATTCCAATAATTTTTCTTAGCAAGGATAAATTGCGTTACAGCTGTGTTTCGCCCAATCAAAAACAAGATATTCTCGCCATTACGTAGGTATGAGACGTTTATACTCAACATTAACTAAAATAAAGATATAAGATTTTATTCAATTAAAAAATATTGGATAAATTCGCTATTGCAATTATCTCCACTAGCCTTAGTATGCGCGACCTAATCGAATAAACAGGTGCATTATGGCTACAAACTCTCAAGCCCAATTTAGCTCAAAAATCGGCTTTATTATGGCGGCGGCAGGCTCTGCCGTTGGCGTAGGGAATATTTGGGGATTCCCAACTCAGGCTGCTACTCATGGTGGTGGCGCATTCTTATTAATGTACATAGTGCTTATCTTGCTACTCGGTTACCCAATGCTAATGGCCGAGCTAATGGTTGGGCGCCACGGGCAAACCAACCCTGCGGACGCAATGGCTAAGCTTTCAAGCAATAAATTACTCAGTAAACTCGGCGGAGCGATTGGTTTCGGCTCAATTATTACTGCAACATTGATCTGTACCTTTTACTGCATTCTATCAGGCTGGTTTATCAGCCATGCCATAGCGCCAGTAGCACAAATGGCTGAGCAGCCTGAAGTAGCCAATTGGCTCATGGAGTTTTCTGTATCCCGCAACTTGGTGTTTACTCTGATATTCACTGCATTGGTTATCATGGTGATCCGTCAAGGCGTACAACAAGGTATTGAGCGTTGGTCTAAGCGTTTGATGCCACTACTACTATTAATGCTAGTTCTTGGCAGTATTTACATCTTGTTCCAGCCTGGCGCCATGACAGGGTTAAAGCAATTACTGATCCCCGATTTCAGCCGCGTATTAGACACTGATGTACTGGTAAGTGCGCTAGGCCAAACCTTCTTCTCACTAACCGTAGGTACAGGTGCGATGATGGTTTACGGCGCTTATCTCAACAAAAAGGATAACCTGGCGAAGTTGACCGGTTATGTCACCTTAACCGACACATTGGTGGCATTTTTGGCAGCGCTGATGATCATTCCTGCGATGTATGTCGCCCAGCATCAAGGCGTACAAATATTCGCCGATGATGGCAGCCTGCTAAACTCAGACACTCTGGTATTTACTGTACTCCCAGCACTGTTTGAATCACTAGGCGGCATAACCCAGTACATCCTTGCCATCGTATTTTTCATTTTAATGACTATCGCAGGACTCACCTCTGCCATGTCTATAGTTGAAGTGCCAACTAGCTATTTAATTGAGAAAACCAAGCTCAATCGTAACCAAGCGACTTTGTATGTTGGCTTATTCATCGCACTCGTCGCCAGCTTAATTGTGTTTAACTTTAGTAGTCTTTTCGGTGCAACCATCACTTTAACGACAGAGCGTGCTCAGCCGCTAATCGCGTTGGGAATTGCGATATTTTTAGGATGGGTGTGGCGTCGTAACAGCTTAATTGAAGCCATCTCTGCCCAAGACGGTGTCGATACCTCAAGTTTGTTTTGGAAAATTTGGCCGATATATGTGAAATATATTTGTCCGCTATTAATCCTGGTTATCATCGCGCAGCTTTTTACGGCTTAAGGCTTAAGGCTTAAGCCTTACTGAAGTTCGCTTGCTCGAAACAAGAGTAACAAGCAAGAATAACAAACAAAGGCCATACTCACTGTGAGTATGGCCTTTGCAGTTTACTAGTGTCCACATACGTGCAAATGCTTGTAAAGCGAGCTGCGGATAAATAACCTGTCACTAATATTGCGTCCTACCCAGCAATTACGCACAATGATGACTAAGCGCCAAAGTTAACCAAGATATTCGTGCCAAAGTTACTCAAGACAAGGTTATTCAAGACAAGGTTATTCAAGACAAGGTTATTCAAGACAAGGGAGTTTGTGATGATAAAAAAACTGCTCACGCTAGCAAGTGTAAGTTTGATGATGTTTGGTCAAGCTAACGCGCAGAAAATTAGCGAGCCTAATTTATTCTCACAATGTGATAGCACTCAGCTCCCTCTAGCCGAAAGTAGCAAGCCCAAGGTCATTGCTACTGGCATGCGTTTCTTGGAAGGGCCAACTTGGTCAGTCAACACTCAACGCTTTTATTTTTCAGAAATGAACTTTGACAGCGACCAATCAAACGGCCCTAAATCGAATATCTATCAGTGGCATCAAGACTCAGGAGTTAAGTTAGTCGCACAAGAACTAGGTACAAATGGGCTGCTGGCAGACAACGACAAACTGTATGTAATGGATCACGGTCAGCGTGCATTATCTACAGTAAATTTGACCGAGTTGAACAATCCCTCAATTTCGAACCTTCAACTGACACCACTAGTTACCAACTATAATAACAAAGCGTTTAACTCTCCAAATGATCTCGTCCGCCATTCAAAAGGGCATATCTACTTTACCGATCCTGATTGGCAACTCGGTCCAAGACAACAGCATACACCATTTACTGGCGTTTATTGGCGCGCCCCTAATGGTGAACTCACACTTGTAAGCAACCTACATAATAAACCTAACGGGATAGCGCTATCACCAGACGAATCAACACTGTATGTTGGCGATTACAGCAATAAGGTGACACTGTACGAGTTAAACGCTGATGGCAGTATTGGCAATATAAAAACGCGCTTGGATGTCGCATCGCCTGACGGTATGGCAGTCGATTGTGCCGGCAATTTATATGTGACTAGCCATGGGCCTGGCGAAGTGCAAATCTTTAACGCAGCTCACCAACATTTGCGTACCATCCATTTTGGTGAAAGCGTTACTAACCTCGCATTTGGCGGCAAAGATGGCAAAACGTTACTTGTCACCTCTGCAAAAGGCACTTTGTTTACATTGCGCACTGAACTTGCAGGTTTAGGTCAATTTATGTAGCGAAATCTAACATTAATATGCACAAAGTCGTGTTAATTAATGCTAGAGCGCGTTTTTAAATCAGACTGTTCAATCATTACGCGCTTTTTATTCAAAAGAGAATCCCACCGGATATTGATGAAAGCCATCAAAATCACCTTTGGTGACTGGAATACCGAGCGTTTTGGCAATGGCATACACCATAGATAAGTGAAACATGAAGTTAGGCAGCGCAAACTGAAAAATAAACTCATTTGTCGGTAAGTTAACCGCAACCGGGCCAGCTTTATCGGTGATCTGCCCGGTCATTAAATCATAAACCTTGTCATCTAACTCAGTTAAATAATCTAGAGTTTGTACTAACTGGCGATCAAGCTGCGCTAGGGGTTGCTGATTGTTGTCTATCCCATGGCAACTTAAATCAGGCACTTCTCTCCCCGCCATAGGGCAACAGGCTCGTAAACTAAAGCCGGCAGTAATTTGCACCTGGGTATACAGATTGAACATATCGGCTGTCAGTCTAGCCTCAAGAAATGTTTCATCTTCGCAATGATCTGCACACTTGTTTAAAAGCTGACGTAATTGTCGTAAGTAGTGACTAAACACAGCTATAGGTTGATTGTTCATCTGCTCTCCTTGCTTGATGCTGGTCATATTGAAGTAATCAATAAAATATTGAAAATCGGCCGTTAATTGTTACTCGCATGACACAATAACTTAGTTCATCATGGTTACCATGTAATTAAACGAGCTAGGGAACATCATGGGTTATTGGTATTTGGCCATTGCTATCGGTTTTGAAGTGATAGCAACACTGGCACTTAAAGCATCAAATGGTTTTAGTAACGCTACCGCCACCAGCATCAGCGTAATGGGTTATCTCGGTGCATTTTACTTCCTGTCTTTAGTGCTAAAAACCGTACCTGTGGGGATCGCTTACGCCATCTGGGCAGGCATGGGTATGGTACTGGTAGCTTCGATAAGCGCCGTTGTCTATAAGCAAGTGCCCGACCTTGCCGCTATTATTGGGATTAGCTTGATCTTAGCTGGCGTGATAGTGATAAACTTATTCTCGAAAACACTCGAACACTAACTCGATGCTGACAATTCAATGCTGTTATAAATCATATACGACCTCTATGAAACCAAATAAAGCTGAACAATTCTCAACTGAAGTCATTAGTAGGCTTAAGTACTACGTTTATCGCTTAATCGACCCTCGAAATGGCGAAACCTTTTATATTGGCAAGGGTAAAGCAAACCGCGTATTCGCTCATGCCCAGGGAGATATAGAGTCCGATGAGCTATCTGAGAAAATGAGCCGCATACGAGCCATTAAACTTGCAGGTTTTGATGTTGCACACGTGATTCACCGCCATGGGCTAGATGAAAAAACGGCATTTGAGGTAGAAGCAGCTTTGATCGATGCTTATCCGGGCATCACCAATATTATGGATGGCCATGGTAATAATGAATTTGGTGCCATGCACGCTGTTGAGATCATTAATAAGTACAGTGCAGCCGTTGCCGAGTTTGAGCATAAGGTACTGATGATCAACATTAATCGCTCAGCCCTAGATAACTCAGTGTATGAAGCAACTCGCTATGCATGGCGCATAAGCCTAAATAAAGCCAATCAGGCAGACTATGTTGTTGCTGTGGTTCAAGGTCTCATTGTCGGGGTGTTTATTGCAGATAACTGGCTTGAAGCGACAAATGAAAACTTCCCTGAAAAAACCACTGTGAAAGGACGTAAAGGCTTTGTTGGCAGGCTGGCCCCTGAAGAGATAGTGAAACTTTATCTTGGCAAACGTATCGATGATAAATACCGAAAAAAAGGGGCCTCTAATCCGGTGAAGTATTCTTGGTAAGTAGGGTTAGCTAACGTGCATAAGGACATGTGAGCTTAGAGAAAAACTAAAGTAATGCATCGTACTCAACACTTGTAATCACTTCACTTTCAGATTGTTCAATTTGATATACTATACGTAACAGACCCTAACTCAATGAGCTGTTTGAGTTTGAAGATCCATCTTTAATAGAAATTCAAAATCAGGCTCTACGCCTTCAGCTACATAACCTGAGGCGATGGGCCAACCAGCAACCCGTTTTTTAGTACTTTCACCTGATAGTTCATCTTGCCTACCACCTGAATCATCCATATGCTGTGGAGTAATTACGCCAGACACAATATTGGTTATAGTACCTTGATGGCTCAACTCTACTTTGAGTGTCATTAAATTTGAGGAAGTGACTAATCGGTTGGCTGACTGACCAACTCTTGCTAATTGTTGCTCAAATTGGCTTGGCAAGATAAGACATACTTCTTCGCCTTTAGCGAGCTTCCCTCCCCTTCTGGTACAAGCCATTTACACACATAATGGGTTAAACCATTGTTATCTTTAACACGCTTTGTTTGGGCTTGGCGTAAATACACGTCTTTTAGAGTGACAATTCGACCATCAAACACTGGATATTCATGCCCTTGTTCAAAAAGCTCACTGCCCAGAGTTAGTAAGGGTTCCATTTTGTAGTTATCATAGGGCTCACTAATCTGCCATTTTTGCGCCATAAACGGTCTTTCATAACGAAAATAATCATAAAAGGTAATCAATATAGCCTCATCAACTGTAAGGTGATGAGAGTTATGAAAAGTACGCATCAGATATTTATCTTCACCTATAAACATGTAAAGCAAAAATACTTCAATATCATATTTATCAGTACGAGATTGCCAACCCCAAACAAACCCTATGACATTATCTAATTGAAAGGACTGCTTGTACTCAGCGATGCCCGTGAGTGAAGGATAGCGATATTGTTGACTAGAGGCCTGAGCGAGAGAATTCAAGTCTGGAAGCATCCAGTCCCATTGTCTAGGTGCTTTGGCTACTTTGATATCTTTATAAATAAACTGAGCATCTTGATCGATAACAGTATCGTAATCTGCTGAGTGAGTGGATACTTTGTGATTATCTGAGCACCCGGTTAGGATAACGGCAACGGCTAACACACAAGGCACCAGCAACTGCTGAAACCCAAGTTGAAGCGTGCGACTAATCGTGATGATGTGCATGAAATTCAGAATCAATATCCTTATTTTCCTGAATGAATTGATAGCGTGTTGCATTGACAACGCTATCAATCTGTGGTCAATAAATCAACAGCAAGCGCAACATCACGATAGTAACTTGTTTAATTAAGTTAATTCACTCATGCATAAAATCTTAAGTTTGTATAACTACTTTCAATCAGTTAGTTGAAGCATGTTTAGACTCGTCACGAAATTGCCAAAGTACATTTACCGTCAACCAGCGTCCATCACGTGTTTTATACAAATGCATGTAATCAATCCAGTCATCAACCGTCAGTTTTACAGATGCGACTCGATTGTCGATATCTAAAATGCGTATCTCTACTCTAGGGTTAGTAGGGAACTTGTCACCACTTTTGTTATAGGTATTTGCAACTTTGATCATGGTGTCAAAGTCAGTTTCTAATACGAACTCTTCATGATCTTTCCCTAGCCAGTATGTACGTTTTGCAAGCGTTTCATCTAGACTGCGGGCCATCATGTCTCCATCACCCTGATGCTGAGATTCTATATAGTCCAGAACGGCTCTTTCAATCAACTGACGGTCAGGTATTGTATTTGGTTTGTCATTAGCAAAGACATTTGTAAAAAGTAATGTCGTCACTAAGCAGCCGACATAAAAAACAGCTATTCTGCAGTGCTTCATCATCTAACCCCCCATCCCTTAGCATCACTTACAGGTGAGCACCCAGTATCCATGTAACCTCATTGAGGCCTATCAAACCATAAGCTAATAGTACAAATTGCGCATGGCAAGCATACGAATAAAGCTCATACTCAAGGTTGATAACCCCAAGTTTGCAACGGTGCCCTTTTATTCAAAGTCATTCCTGTACGCTACTTGTTAACCTCAAAATCAAATTCAGCTTGCCCCATTACCGTATTGCGCCCTTCTGCTTTAGCATGGTACAAACTGCGGTCTGCACGCTGCATAAGGGTTTCGGTATCATCACCGTATTGATAAGTACTGACACCTATGCTGACAGACTGGTAACCCACTTTAGTAAAGCGGTTGCGCTCAATAATTTGTCTTAATCGCTCAGCCTTATGCATGGCTTGCTGCAGCAAGGTATTTGGTAGGATAAGAATAAACTCCTCCCCGCCCCAGCGGCCAAAGAAGTCAGTCTCTCGTTTGTTAGTACTGACAAGGTGTGCAAACTCAACTAGAAATTTATCACCAGCATGATGGCCATAGTTATCATTCACAGCTTTAAAGTAATCGATATCAAGTAACATTATTGAGAAAACACTGTCACTACGCTGACTGCGGCTCAATTCTTCTTTTAATGCCTCATCAATTTTTCTACGGTTATAAATTCCTGTGAGCTTATCTATAGTAGAGACCTGTTCAAGCTTTTTATAAGCAATTTGTAACTTGTGATCCTTTTCCTTTAGCTCAGCTACTAGCGCCCTATATTTTTGTTTCTCCGAATGTATTCTGCGGTTCCACAGTAAAATAAGTAAGGTCACAATGCTAAAGATGACAATCACTTGGTAGGCGACTCTATAATCAATTACTTGCTGGTAGCTCACTGACATATACTTATTTAAAATAGCTTGATGTTGCTGCGAACTTAAACTATCGACCAACTTATCAAGGATACTGAGTAGTACAGTATCACCGTGAGGAACCGCCATAGATAATTCAAACTTCTCATCAAATCGCCCAGAGACTTTTACTTTCCCGATCCCATGCAGCTGCAGATGCAAACTAATATTTGAATGAGAGTCTGCAAACCCAAACAACTCACCTTGCTCAACCATGTATAAGCCTTGATGAATATCATCAACCGCAACAATATCAATCTCAGGATACTGACGGCTAATCAGCTCTATAAACGCATAACCTTTAATAAAGCCGATTGATTTACCATCGAGAATGCCGATGTCAGCAATGAAATCAGTATCATGAGAAGTTGCAATCACAAGTGGGACGTTGATATAAGGCTCAGTGAAATCAAGAAAGGTCTCGCGCTGAGGTGTCGCCATTGCCAAGGTAATCCAGTCACACTCGCCATTTTTCATCCTGTCCATGGTTTCAACCCAAGATTTGGTGGGTAGATATTCAAAGGAGATTTGTAGCTTTTGTTGAAACAACGCCAAAATATCAGCGGTCATCCCTATGTGCTTGCCATTGTCGTTGGCTTCATAGGGGAACCAATTTGGGTCAATACAGTACTTAAAGCGCTTTTTTGAATATAGGTAAGTTTTCTCAGCATGAGTAAACTCAATGTTATGCTCGTCAAATGAACGAAACCAGTGCCGTTTGAGATCATTAGTTTTACATGGGCCTATTGCAGCGATGGCTTTACTGAATATATCAGCCAGGATCTGATGGTTTGGCTTGAAAGCAAAATGCAACTGCTGGTGATTTTTTAACACAAACGCAGTACTGATAAAGTCACGTATCTCCATTTCATCACTGAGGTAATATAGCGACTCGTCGATAACCGCGGCATCAATATCATTCTCCACTAGCGCATGTAGCATCTTGTAAGCGTCTGGAAAGTAAACGATGTCGACATCACCTAGCTCAGCCGTTAACAACTCAGCGTCCTGATGTAATTGCTGAACGCCAACTCTTTTGTATTGAATGTCATCAATAGTAAAAATCCCATGATGGTTCATGCGATTAACCACTACCACAGATGGTAATGATAGGTAGGGTTCACTGTAGCGATAACTAGATTGATTGATATGACTTTGAGCTATGTTTGAGAGACCATGAAGTTCACCGTTAGCAACTTTATTTTGTACATGCCCCCAGCTGCCCACTTCAAACTCAATGGTAAACCCTGTTTGCTGTTCAATAAGATCGGCATAATCTCTATCAAAGCCCTGAGCATTATTTTGTGCGTTAAAAAATAAGTAAGGTGCTGTGGCTTGACCCGTACCTAGCTTAATTACTGGATTATGTAGGATAAACTCTTTTTCAGGCTCACTAAGCACAGTGTTTGAAGGCTCTGCGGCTGATAAGGGGTTCAGACACCATAGAGCTAAAATACAACAGATAGTTGATATTAAGCGCAGCACTCCTTGCTTTTGCACTTCCCCCTCCTTGAATTCAGCCTCGCATAGAAAACCGAACCAGCGCAGAATTTTTGTTTTGTCGCGCTGTTTATGCAGCGCTGTATTATTGCTTTTTTGCTATGGCTTAAGCAGTGCTTCACTTATTAGGGTGAAGCTCACTATTTTTAAAATTGCCCCACGTGGTGAGCAATATTTAACCAAAGATAGGTTTAAACCCCCAAGGGGTCAAGTTTAGTGTTTGACTTAATTGTTATTTCCTGCGAGCAACATATACTTAGCAGAGTTTTGTGTTAAGAAATAAAGGGTTCCCATGAAAGTGCTAGTGACTGGCGGTGCAGGTTATATTGGTTCACACACTGCTCTTTGCTTACTGAATAAAGGCTATGAGGTCGTTGTTTACGATAACTTGTGTAACTCTAGTCTTGAATCTATCAAGCGCGTAGAAAAATTAACATCCCGCAGCATAGATTTTGTCGAAGGTGATGTTTGTGACAAAGCAGCTTTAGAACAAGTATTTACTCAACATGATATAAGCGGTGTTATTCACTTTGCAGCCCTAAAAGCAGTCGGCGAGTCAAGCGAGATACCACTGGATTACTATCAAAACAATGTATTTGGCTCACTATGCCTGCTAGATGTTATGACTAAACATCAGGTTAATCAGTTTATTTTTAGCTCTTCAGCTACCGTCTATGGTGAAGAGAATAAACCACCATATGTGGAAACATTGAAAATAGGCAATCCAAGCAACCCATACGGGGCGACCAAAGTAATGATAGAGCGAGTAGTCAATGATCTCGCTATCGCCAATGCTGACTTTAAAGGCGTGATGTTGCGTTATTTTAATCCGGTCGGTGCCCATGAGAGTGGTGAAATTGGTGAAGACCCAAAAGGTATCCCAAACAATTTGTTGCCTTATGTTGCCCAAGTCGCAGTGGGAAAAAGAGAACAATTGACGGTTTTTGGTGATGACTACTCGACGCCTGATGGCACCTGTTTACGCGACTATCTTCACGTGATGGATCTCGCTGAGGGCCATGTAGCCGCGCTTGATTGGCTAAACAATAATCCAGGCTTTACCGGCGTCGAGGCCTTTAATTTAGGTACAGGTACCGGAACATCCGTTTTTGAAATTGTAAGTGCATTTGAAAAGGCAAGCGGCGTAAGCATTCCATACACAATTGCACCAAGACGCGCCGGAGACTTACCAGAGTTTTGGGCTGATGCGAGTAAAGCTAATCAAGTACTTGGATGGCGTACTAAGCGTGATATTTCAGACATGATGATAGATACTTGGCGCTGGCAATCTGCTAACCCTAACGGCTTTAGCAAAGCATGAATAGCACACTAATTTATCGATACATATGACTACTTAGGCTAACTGTATGGTACTCAATCTTTCAGTTGGCCTTTATAGGGCTCCATTCTCAAGCAGCACAATAAGCAAAAACAATGTCCAACAAGGGTTCAATGTACCTAAAGCTCACTGCGATAAAACCTTTGATACTTGAACTTTAAGTTGCGGCAACACCTGCAACCCAAACCATGGATGTTTTGATAACCATATATTATTTCTTGGGCTTGGGTGTGGCAGGACAAACCGGCGCAGCTCAGAATCAAACCCCATAGACACGACCTCTGTTAGAGATTGTCGATTATTGCCTAGATGATATTGTTTAGCATACCGACCGATAATAATGGTTAGCTGTACCTGAGTTAGGCTTTGCATTAACTGCTCTCGCCACTTGAGGGAACACTCTTTAAGTGGCGCCAGATCGCCGGACTTTCCTGAACCAGGATAGCAAAATGACATAGGTAAAATCGCAAAATTATTACTGTCATAAAATTCGGATTCTGATACACCGAGCCAATCCCTTAACCTTTGGCCACTAGCATCATTAAAAGCAATCCCGGTTTCATGAGCTATTCGCCCTGGGGCTTGACCTGCAATCAATACCTTAGAATTTTCACTGGCTTGTATTATTGGTTTGCACTCATGTTTAAGCTTGATGGCGCAGGCGTTGCATTGGCGAATTTGCTGAAGTAAAGGTTCCATCTGTTATTTCTTAAGTGAGTTCTAACTCATAATTAAGCCTTGCTTAATCGGGTGATTATATTCTATTAAACGACAGGTTGCGCGTTCAGTTAAATATGCAAGTGATAACTAAAATTACTCAGCAGCAAACCTCACCGCCAGCAACTTACACTGCCTTACTACCCTTTTCTTCAATTCCCAAAGCCCGACTTTGAACGCCAAGTTACGGTTACGCAAATGTAACAATACATCCTCTCTTGTTAGCTAAGTAACAATTAGCCGCACGCCGTGTTATACAATTAATTCAGCAATACCTAATAGTTCTGATCTAGCTCGCATTTTGTATGACTTATAAATCTGACCACCACAAACAATGATTTGGATCACTTTCCTAAAATCAGAACTCTATATTCTCCAACCGTAATTTCTACCTAATTAAGGTTTGCCTTATGCAAAACGACACCATGACTTCAGCTCCAGTTGAGGAGCAATCTGGTTCTAGCCAACTCGCTTGGACCCGCAAAGATACTACCTGGATGTTAAGCCTATTTGGAACCGCGGTTGGCGCCGGTATCTTATTCTTACCAATCAACGCTGGCATGGGTGGTTTTTGGCCACTGGTATTAATGGCATTAATTATTGGGCCGATGACATACCTTGCTCATCGTGGCTTATCTCGTTTTGTGTGCTCATCAAATATCCAAGGCAGTGACATTACTCAGGTCGTTGAAGAGCACTTTGGTGTGGGAGCTGGTAAAGCCATCACAGTACTGTACTTCTTCGCAATCTACCCGATTGTATTAATTTACGGCGTAGGTATTACTAATACTGTCGACAGTTTCATTGTCAATCAACTAGGTTTTGACTCACCTCCGCGTGCGATTCTATCTGGCGTGTTGATCATCGCAATGATGTCAGTCATGGTTGCTGGTGAGAAATTCATGCTTAAAGTAACACAACTACTGGTTTATCCGCTTGTAGCTATTTTAGCCTTTATGTCGCTATACCTTGTACCCGATTGGAAAATGGATGCACTGCAAGTGGTTCCGGCTACAACTGATTTCTTAGGTACCGTTTGGTTAACGATTCCAGTATTGGTTTTTGCTTTTAACCACTCTCCAGCTATTTCGCAATTCTCGGTTTCGTTGAAGCGTGATCATGGCAAAGATGCAGCAAAGAAAGCTGATGTTATTCTGCGTAACACCGCTATGATGCTAGTAGGCTTTGTTATGCTATTCGTATTCTCTTGCGTACTATCACTTAGCCCTGCTCAATTGGCTGATGCAAAAGCGCAAAACCTGCCAATTTTATCCTACCTGGCCAACGTACATGACAGCGGTTTTGTGAGCTATTTCGGTCCTATCATTGCCTTCATTGCGATTATCTCATCATTCTTTGGTCACTACTTAGGTGCTACTGAGGGTCTAAAGGGCATGATTGCTAAGCAGCTTCGCAGTAGCAACAAAACCATATCAGATGCAAGCATCAATAAGTTTATTCTGGGTTTTATGTTCTTCACAATCTGGGGCGTCGCCGTTATTAACCCTAGCATTCTAGGCATGATAGAAGCATTGGGTGGCCCTATTATCGCGTCAATCTTATACCTCATGCCAATGTATGCGGTTTACAAAGTACCTGCACTAAAAGCCTATCGTGGTCGCGTCAGCAATATCTTCGTGATTCTTGCAGGTGTACTGGCAATGACCGCCATCATTTATGACTTAATAGGTTAACGATTAGCTCTTTGGTTGTTTTTAAGAGGAGCCTTAACGCTCCTCTTCATATTTTGCGGCATTAAGCCGCTTTTAGGTAAGCATATGTTTAGCGCATTCGACATTTTTAAGATTGGCATTGGCCCTTCTAGCTCTCATACAGTTGGCCCAATGAAGGCTGCAAACGAGTTTGTAAACGATCTACGTGAGCTCGAAAAGCTGAAACAAGTGACCAAGTTTACCGTTGATGTATACGGCTCGCTGTCATTAACTGGTAAAGGTCACCATACTGATATTGCCATCATCATGGGTTTAGCAGGTAACGAACCTCAAACTGTAGACATCGATAGTATTGCGCCATTCATCACCAACGTTGAAGCCAGTGAAAGCATCACTGTTGGCAACGCAGAGCATGTGGTTCAGTTCCCAGCCGGCGCGTTAATTTTCCATACTGACGCTTTACCTCTGCACGAAAATGGCATGAAGTTACATGCTTGGAATGGAGATAAGTGTGTACTGAGTAAAACATATTACTCTATCGGCGGCGGCTTTATTGTTGAAGAAAGTGAATTCGATAAAACTCAGGCAAGCGACGTGAGCGTTCCTTACCACTATGACAATGCAGAAGAACTTGTACAACACTGTCATGCATCAGGCCTCGGAATTAGCGGCGTTATGATGCAAAATGAATTGTGCTTTAACACCCAAGAACAAATCCTAGGTGGTTTTAGTCAAGTCTGGAAAACGATGCAAAACGCAATTGAGCGTGGTTGTAAAACCGAAGGCGTACTGGCAGGTCCACTAAAAGTATCACGCCGAGCACCAGCGCTTTATCGTGAACTACTACGAGGCGAGCGTTTAAGTAACGACCCGATGGAAATCATTGATTGGGTAAACGTATTTGCATTAGCTGTAAGTGAAGAAAATGCTGCAGGTGGGCGTGTTGTTACCTCACCTACCAATGGCGCAGCCGGTATCATCCCAGCGGTGCTCGCCTACTATGACAAGTTTATTCAGCAAGTTGGACAAGAAGAATGTACCCGTTACTTCTTAGCTGCTGCTGCAGTAGGTTCTCTGTACAAGCGCAATGCTTCTATTTCTGGTGCAGAAGTTGGCTGCCAGGGCGAAGTTGGCGTTGCTTGCTCTATGGCAGCGGCTGGACTTGCTGAGCTGATGGGCGGCTCACCGGCACAAGTGTGTATGGCGGCAGAAATTGGTATGGAGCATAACCTAGGTCTAACCTGCGACCCGGTTGCAGGTCAAGTGCAAGTACCTTGTATCGAGCGTAACGCTATCGCGTCGGTTAAAGCGATTAACTCATCAAGCATGGCACTTCGCCGTAACTCATCGCCACGAGTCAGCTTGGATAAGGTGATTGCTACCATGTATGAAACCGGTAAAGACATGCATGTGAAATACCGAGAGACAAGTCAAGGCGGCTTAGCTATCAAGGTAACCAATCTTTGTGCTTAGCACTTAATGCTTGGTTCTCAATGCCTGAAAACCAAGGTGTCAGTACATGCTCAATGTTTAGCACCCCATAATGAAAAAGCCAGTCATCAAGACTGGCTTTTTGTTTACTCTTCAAAATAAATCAGAAGATATTGATATTCAGTGATACGACTTGCGAAGCGATTTCACCAGGGGTAATCACTTCAACAAGGAATATACCGGTATTTGGTTCATCTTCACCTTTTAATGTCACCACAAAGTCACGACCACCGTTATGATTACTACTAGGCCATACATACTCGCCAGCGCTCACAACCGAGCCTGCACTTGCGGTGAACTTCACGATAGTACCTGCGGGCATCTGCTGATTGTGTCTATCTGAAATAGTAAACTTAACGCTTGCAGCACCTTTACCTACGATATCAATTGAGCCACCTTGATTTAAGCCATCACGGTCATCAATCCAAATTTCATTCGCTGGAGTAGCGAAAGCTGCGGAACCAGACATCACCATAACTAGGCTGCGACGCACAAATAACGACTTAGAGTTAGTTACGCCATCTGCACACCCTGCATGCGCAGGGGTTGAACAAAGCACACCATTGTACAAGCCATCAGCTTTATCAAACTGCCCATTGCTATTGAAGTCGATTAACTCTTCTAACTCACCACCAGCCTGTCCAGGCAATTGGTTAGCTGGTTGAGGGTTAAATACAGTGTCCTCGTTATAATCATTGTACGCGTCATCGAGATCAAAACTCTGACCGGTAACGTCAGTTTGATTCAAAAATGCGTCCATTTCATCAGCATCAAAGCGACCATTACCATTGTGATCAGGGAACGATTCTTCACCAATAGCTGTCGCGGTAATCGTTGCTCGGCCGCCGTACTTTTGACCGTATACGTTACCGTAGATATCCAACGTTGGGTAATAAATTAAGCTTGAGTTTGGTACTCGTACTTGAGAGCCGTCGCCACCAATAATTGATTGACCATCAGGACGTGGCAGTTGCGATGTCCACATAACTGAACATACACCTTTTACGGTTTGACATGCATCTTCAATAGAACCACCTTCAGTGGTAAACGATACCGTTGTTCCATCTGGCACAGGGTTGTTAAATGCATCAGCCATACGTGCAGTGATAACCACTTCCGTGCCATCTATATCCCACCCTCAGCGTTTAGTACTTCAGCTGAAAGTGAGAAACTGTCTTGATCTGGGATACCAGTAGAGACAATCAACTGCTTAGATTGACTCGAAATAGCTGGGACTACACCATTTTCAACTGTTGCGGTCACACGCAGCGAGGTAGCAACAGAACCTGACGTAACAACTGTTTGCACCACACCTTCGTTATTTGTCGTAGCGACTAACGGCGTAATACCTACACCACCAACGTTGGTATTTAGCTCGAACGACACTGATTGGTTAGCAACCGGGTTACCATTTTCGTCTAATACTTTGAATTTAACGGTTGAAGATTCATCACCACCTGTACCTAAAATACTGATATTTTCAGGTTCTGCAGAAACAAACACTATGCTACCCACATCTGCAGCTAGCACATTAATCGTGCCTACCGCCGATAAGCTGATACCACCAGCATTAGCCGTTACGTTAATTTGGTCTTCACCCACACAGCCTTGTGCTAGGTAAGTTGACGTTGCAACACCATTGCTTGACGATACAGGGCTAGAAATAACAGCTTGAGCTGGATTCTTAGTTGCACAAGTCGAAGAGAAGTTGACATCTACAGGTTGAGTAAAAGGATTACCTTCGTCATCCTGAATAAGTACGGTAACTGTCGCTGTGCCGCCAGCAGAAAGGTCTGCTGTACTCACTTGAGCTACACCTTCAACAAAAGGATCACCGCTACCCATTTCAACGTTAGTCGCACCTACGACGACAATCGTAGTACCAGACTCATTTGTTGGCAGCGTCGCGGTCACTTCACCAGCACCTAACTCGCTACCAGCATAAATATCAACGACAGCTTTACCTTCAGCATCAGTCACCGCCGTTTTAATTGGTAGATCACCAATATCAGCCGCAAACGTTACAATAGTCGGTTTTGTGATGCCCGTAACTGTTGCGGTTAAACGACCAGGCTTAAGCGTTGTGATGTTCTGAATTGAATTACCATCAATATCTGTTAGCGCAAGAGAAACTTGCGCGCCGCCACCAGCTTCACCACCGTCACCGGCCATGGTTACGTTAAGTGAGTTTGATTCTCCAGACGCTGTTGTTGCTGTTACCGTCGCACCTGTATTTAAATCAGCTGTATTTAAAATAACACTAGCTACACCGTTATCATTCGTTGCTACCTGACCTGTAGATGGAGTGAAAGTACCGTAAGTCGCATTGTTTAATGTAAAGGTAACTAGAGTGCTAACAGGATTGCCTGAAGGGTCGGTGACAGTTGCAGTGACAATTGCAGGCTCAGCAGCAGAAACTTGCGTCACTGTCGTCTCTATCTTTACAGAGATTTCAGTATCGCCACCAGACTCACCATCGCCGGCCATATTGACGTTGATAGATGCTGACTCCCCCGTTGATGTCGTTGCAATAACTGTAGCGCCGGTTTTAATTGCAGCTGTTTTTACAGTAACTTGCGCTTCACCGCTTGAATTAGTTGATACCTCACCAGTACCTGGGTCAAACGAGCCATATTCTTCATTATTAAGTTCAAAGCTCACTAGCGTACTGACAGGGTTACCACTAGAGTCAGTGACTTTTGCGGTAACAGTTGCAGGCTCAGCTGCAGAAATATCTGAATTAGAAATAGAAAGGCTTATTGAAATAGTTGTTGGGTCGGGTGTTTCACCACCACTACTGATACTCCCTCCGCCGCCGCAGGCGACTAATATAAACGAACACAAAAGCGCAAAAAATACTTTGTATGCTGACCTCATTGTCAGGCTCCCTGTTACAAAAAATAAAACTTACTGCTTACTATAGTTACTTATCGGCAAACATTACATAAATTAAACATAACTATACTATAACTCTAGTATTTTTTTGTACACCTATGACCGCAAACTTTCAAAGCACACCGTTTCATAACCGTAATAATCCTGCTAGGCTTGAGCGGTTAAATAAAACAGATAAAAAGAAGTAAAATAGAAGGAAGATCCTGTGACAGAATCTAAAAAGCTCGGTTTAACGAGTAAAATCCTTATCGGTATGCTGACCGGTATTATCCTCGGCCTATTACTGCGAAATTTATTCCCTGAAAGTGCCTTTATTAAGGATTACATCACTGAAGGCGTGCTCGCGGTAATTGGTACCATCTTCATCTCCAGTTTAAAAATGCTCGTCGTGCCTTTGGTATTTATATCTTTGGTATGCGGTACCTGCTCGTTAAGCGATCCGTCTAAATTAGGCAGACTCGGTGGTAAAACCATCGCTTTCTACCTGTTTACGACCGCAATCGCTCTAACCGTAGCCATTACAGCGGCAATCATAGTCCACCCAGGTGCAGCCTCCTTAGCCACCAGCGCAATGGAATTTAATGCTAAAGAGGCACCAAGTCTTGCTGAAGTCATCATCAACATAGTCCCGACTAACCCTATTCAAGCGATGACTGAAGGTAATATGCTGCAAATTATTCTGTTTGCAGTTATTTTCGGTTTTGCGATTTCGCATATTGGCGAACGCGGTAAACGCGTCGCGGCCTTATTCAATGATTTGAACGAAGTTATCATGCGAGTGGTCACGCTAATCATGCAATTAGCACCATACGGTGTGTTTGCACTAATGGCTAAATTAAGCCTAACGCTTGGACTAGAAACATTTGGCTCAGTACTGAAGTACTTCTTCTTAGTTCTACTGGTATTAATTGTCCACGCATTAGTTGTATACCCAACCTTACTAAAAGTGTTCTCAGGCCTAAGCCCACTCATGTTCTTGCGTAAAATCCGCGACGTACAACTGTTCGCTTTTTCAACAGCAAGTTCAAATGCAACGCTACCGGTTACAATTGAAACCGCAGAGCACCGTATGGGTGTAGACAACAAGATTGCTTCTTTCACACTACCACTTGGCGCCACCATTAACATGGACGGTACTGCGATTATGCAAGGTGTCGCGACGGTATTTATTGCCCAAGTGTTTGGTATTGAGCTTAGCTTTGTGGATTACCTAACCGTCGTGGTTACCGCAACCTTGGCATCTATCGGTACTGCCGGCGTTCCAGGCGTAGGCTTAATCATGCTTGCTATGGTACTAAACCAAGTAGGCCTGCCTGTTGAAGGTATTGCCCTGATTATTGGTGTTGACCGTTTACTTGATATGGTGCGCACAGCGGTTAACGTAACCGGTGATACAGTTGCGACCGTAGTCATTGCAAAATCTGAAGGCGAGTTCGACCAACAAGTGTTTGAAAACTCACAAGCCGGTAAAGTCGCTCACAACTTCGAAGAGCAAGTACTTCACCCTGAGCAACGATAGAAATAAGCTATGAGCTAAACTAAAAAAGGTGCGAATAGCACCTTTTTTGTCGCTGTAATATAGTCATTCATGTACATGGCTAGCGTAACTTATCGTCAAACCAACAAAATTTGTTGGGCACTCAAGTTCGTGTCATGATGACCTGACATATTTTTATAATAATCAGCCAAATAAACCCCGTACTTTATGGACTCAACTTTACTGATCAGCTTAGCAATCGTTCATTTCATCGCGCTAATGAGCCCCGGGCCAGACTTCGCAATTATTGTTAAACTCGCTACCCAGCAACAAAGAAGCGTTGCATTAAGCTGCGCTTTTGGTATCGCGTTGGCAATTCTGGCTCACACACTTCTTTCTTTAATGGGGATCAGTTTAATGATCCGCCAGTCAGAAATCGCCTATTCAATCGTACAGTTTGTGGGGATAAGTTACCTCGCATGGATGGGTGTTGGCGCACTCAAAGCTGCCATTAGCCAAATAAAAGCAAATAAAGTGCAAAAACAGCTACGCCAAAACACGCTTGATAGTTCAGGCGAAATAGATGACGAGCCGCAAACCGCACCGCTTTCAAACTTTCAAGGGTTTAGAATTGGTTTACTCACCAATATGCTCAACCCCAAAGCACTGATCTTTTTCATCACCTTGTTTACTGTCATGGTTCCAGTCGAAACCAATACGCTAACGAAGGCTGGCGCTACCATTGTATTATTTGGATTGGCACTGCTCTGGTTTGCATTTGTAGCAATTGTCTTGTCGCAACAAAAAGTTCAAGGCTATTTCAAGGCTATTGCTTGCTATATCGATCTTGGTGTTGGCGTAATATTCATCGGCGTTTCGGCAACAATTGCTATCAGTCAGCTAATTTAGCCGTAATGTAACATGAACAACGTTCAGTCATTATTCAGGCAGTGTTAAGTAAACTACTCAAAAGCCCAAAAAGTACAGAATTGAAACATTCCAAATAGGGTAATTAATCAGAGTTTTAATTCACTAATTGATTAAGTAAACTCAAACTAACGGTCCGATATTCCAGAGGTAGTTCATGCGCGTGCTAGTTATTGAAGACGATCCAATATTGTCTCACCACCTTGCGACTCAGCTGTCAGAGCTAGACAACCATGTGCAAGTAGCAGACACGGCTAAAGAAGGCTTCTATCAAGCATGCAACTATCCTATTGACGTTGCAATTGTCGACTTAGGGCTACCTGATCAAGATGGTATGAGCCTGATTAAATCTATCCGAGAACAAGGCATCAAGTTCCCTATTCTTATTTTAACTGCCAGGGTTAATTGGCAAGATAAAGTCGAAGGTCTTAATGCTGGTGCAGATGATTACCTAGTAAAACCATTCCAGAAAGAAGAGCTTTTTGCACGACTTGATGCGCTAGTTCGACGCAGTGCGGGCTTCGTTAAACCACAAATAAGCTCAGGGCCACTCACTGTCGACTTAGCAGCAAAACAAATAACCCTGAATGGTGAGTTAATGTCAGTTACCGCATTTGAATATCAAATTCTCGAATATCTAATGCGCCACAATAGTGAAGTCGTTGCCAAGCAACGTATCTTAGACGTTATTTATGCTGACAAGGAAGGCGATCCAAATACCATTGAAGTTATGGTGAGTAGGCTACGCAAAAAGTTAACCCAGGGCGGACTAGAAAACCCTATTTTGACCATTAGAGGTCAAGGCTACAAGTTCAACCTTCCATGCGACTAAACCTGCACCCAGAAAAACGCCTATTAACTCGGGTGCTGGTCACCTCTTTCACCATTATTACATTAGTGGGCTTCGCACTTGCCTGGCTACTCACTCTGGTGTTTGCGCAAAGCAAATACAATGACACCACCACCAAACTTATTGCCGAGCTACCAGTCATTGCGGCGGAGTTTCAAGAAAACAACCTTGTACCGATTACACAGGCTATCGACAACGATAACATTTACACCAAGTATCTAATGGCAACCTGTGACTCTCGCTACCACACTATGTGGGAGTCCAGTGCGGCAATAGACGCGGGCGTTTTACAAATATGTGAACGCTATAAAAACGTTAAGGACAGTTTTGGCGTCAAATACATTAATAACGGTACAGATCAAAATTATTTTGTTTACGCACTTAGCGTGCAAATAGAAGCTCAGGATTACCACCTAGTCATTTTGAAAGACGCCAGTAAATTAAAACAAGAGTTAGACAAGTTTGACCGTTTAACCTTATTTAGATTAGCAATTGTATTAGGTATCGCTTATTTACTACTCACTAGTGCGGCTTATTGGAGTTTGCTGCCGCTTAGGCGCTTAAAGTTAGAATTGCAACAATTAAAAGATGGTCAAAAGCAATCACTTGAGAACGACTACCCTGTTGAGCTGACTGGGATAACGAATTCCCTTAACCAGCTAGTGAGCCAAAGTGAGCAACGCCAAAGCCGTTATCAAAACGCCATGAATGACTTAGCACACAGCCTAAAGACGCGCCTAGCTGCAACACTTGCCATCATAGACGATAAAAGCCTGACACAAGAACAGCAACGTCAGCACGCGCTAACTCAGGTCAATGACATGGACCAACTTGTAAAATACCAACTTAAGCGAGCGATGTTGGGTCGTAAAGGGCTAATCAGTGAGCTTACTCCACTTGAGCCTGTCATCAAGCAAATTACCGACATGCTTGATAAATTGTATCACTCAAAAGCGGTACAGTTGGAACTTAAAGTTGCTCCTCAACTAATATTGCCAATGGAAAAAGCCGATGTAATGGAGCTTGTGGGAAACATTCTTGAAAACGCTTACCGCTTGTGTATCAGCAAAGTGCGTGTAACAGCAATTACATCAAGTGGAAATATCCAGTTGTTCATCGAAGATGATGGGCCTGGTGTAGAAGACAGCATTAAACAAAAAATTATTTTAAGGGGTGTTCGCGCCGATACCCAATCACCAGGACAAGGTATTGGTCTTGCGGTTTGCCAAGAGATTATTGATAGCTATGGTGGCACCATGAATATCGAGCAAAGTGATCTACTTGGGGCGCAATTCGCTCTAACACTGCCCGCTCAATAACGATTCAACAATGCAGTAAGTCAACAGGCTAGCAAATACATAATCAATCATTACGAGCATATAGCTGCTCTGCACGATTAAACATCAGCCATGACGTCACAATATATTTGTCATTACTTAATGGCGTGTTACCTCTGTGGCTATGAGTAAAGCTAGCAGGCGCTATTACCATAGTGCCCTTTTGCGGTTTTATTTGCTTATTTTGATAAAAGAACTCGGTTTCACCACCTTGCTTAACATCATTCAAATAAAACATAAACAGCGCGACACGATGTAAAGGTTCATTATGGGGCAGCTGTGGAAATTGCTCCGAATGCCAATGAGGGTAACCTCCAACACCTTGTTGATAATGCTGCAAATTTACTGCTCCACTGCGGAACAAGTATTTTACAATAGCCTCTATTCGAGGCAGCCCGAGCCGTTCGAAATTGTCCGGCGTTAAGGTGGTCGGATTGCCCTGCTCATCGTTAACATTAACCGCGACAGCGCCCATCAACGCCAGCGGATAGCGCTTAAAATACTCAACAGCATATTTAAAGGTGACTTGCAGTATCTCATTTTTCAGTTGCGTAAGCTCGGCAACTGAGTCCATAGTTAAATCTCGGCTATGCTTCTTTTCTAAGTCGACACCATTCCCCGTTTTCCCTTGAGTAACCGCAGGATGGGTATCTAGCACTTGAATTAAGCTATTGCACAGGGTTTCAGGTAAAGCATTTGGATAAACTTCTATAAAATCCATATCAAACTTTCAGTGGATAACCATACAAATATGCTGCCATGCTTGTTAAGCTTATGTAAAGCCGCTGCTAAATTTAGTACCGCGCAGTCCCGTATAAATGAGCTTCAAACTTGCGATTGATGCTTAGACGAATATCTCTTTGGCTGCAGTAGATACATTCAACAGCTAAGGCGGCCTGCGAAGATGTGTTTCAGGAATAATAATCAATGAGTCAAAGCGAGAAAGTCTCAGTCCAATTACTTCAAGTCGGCATGTTTATTAGACTGCCCGCTTCATGGAAAGACCACCCTTTTTTATTCAATAGCTTTAAGATAAAAGACACTGCACAAATCCAACTTATTAAGAGACTTGGAATAAAAGAAGTTTTTTACGTCAGAGAAAAAAGCGATGCAAAACCCGCGCAAGCAAATGGTGACGAACAAATCGACCGTCAAGCTTTGAGCGACTTAAAGTCTGAAATGGATAAACAGAAAAACGAGCTTATCGAAAAGCAACAGCAACTTAAACGCCGCTTTAAGAAAACCGAGCAAAAGTTTGACCGCTCATTATCAATGATGCGTTCCATGACCTCTAAAATAAGTAGTCGGCCGCTTAATGCAGTTAACGAAGCTAAAGAACTAATTAACAACCTCACCGATATACTTGTAAGCGGTGAAGACCTCGCACTGCACCTTATGGCAGACGCCAAACCGGGTGACGTGATTTATCATCACGCATTAAACGTGTCTATGCTCAGCATGTTAATGGCTAAAGAGCTTGACTGGCCACGGGAAAAGATTGAACTGATAGGCCTTGGCGCCCTATTTCATGACATAGGAAAGTTCAAAATTCCTTCGAATATTTTGCGTAAAAAAGCGTCGTTAACTGATGCTGAACAAAACTTGCTTAAACAACACCCACTCATGAGCATCAATTTTTTAAAGCTTGCCGACAGTTTCCCAGATGAAGCAAAACCTATGATAGCTAATCACCATGAGTTTCTGGACGGAAGTGGTTACCCGCAAGGACTAAAGCAAGAAGCATTAGATGAACCCTCGCAGCTATTGACTGTGGTGAATGAGTTCGATGCTCTATGTAACGGTACTCACCACATTAAAGCGAAAACCCCAAGTACAGCCTTGGGACAACTATATAAAAACTATAAAACAAAGCTTAACACTGAATATGTGGGCAAATTTATTAAAAAGCTTGGCGTGTATCCACCAGGTAGCGTAGTTGAGTTATCCAATGGGCAATTTGCCTTAGTGATAACGGTAAACCTTCAACAAATATTACTACCCGATGTTATCGCTTACGATCCTTTGGTACCTAAAGAGCAAGCGCCTATTATCTCGCTGCAAGATCACGGTTTAAAGGTCGTACGTAGTCTGCCACCATCGGGCTTACCAGAGAAGGTAATGAAGTACCTCAACCCGCGTACCAACGTAACTTACGCATTTGGTAAATAGCCAATAAGTATCTATTATGTAAGAGTAATTAAACCCGAATGCCCATACAAAAAAGCCAATGCATTAGCATTGGCTTTTCAATTTTTCAGCGCAAAAATAATTTACAACCAACCTTTACGCTTGAAGAACAAGTAAGTGCCAGCAGCACTAGCCAACATCATACCTATCGCCATTGGATAACCAAATTGCCAATCAAGCTCAGGCATATTCGCAAAGTTCATCCCATAACTACTGGCGATAACTGTAGGAGGCAGGAATACCACTGCGGCAACTGAGAAGATCTTAATGATCTTGTTTTGCTGTAAGCCGCTAAAGCCCATAGCTGCATCAAGTAAAAAGTTAAGTTTATCGAAGATGAACTGGCTATGAGGCATCAAAGACTCAATATCTGATAACATCTCTCGTAAATCTTTGACGTTTTCTTCAGATAAATGCTCACGATAGTAGCGCTGCATATAACGAAGCGAGCGCTGCGTATCAAGCAAACTTAGGCGAATTTTACCGTTTGAGTCTTCTTGTAGCGTAATGAGTTTAAACACATCATCAAGCTCTTCATTTTCAAACACGTCTTCACCAACACTTTCAAGTACCGAGTACACGTCTTCAATTAAATCTGACAAATAATCTACTTTGAGGTTGAACAGTTCAAGCATTAGCCCTTGAGGTGTCGTGATATCAAGGCGCCCCAAACGCAGATAATTTCTCAGCAGGCGGATAAGGCCTACATCATCTTCACGAATGGTCAGTAAAAAGTCAGTCCGTAAGTTAAATGACACGTTAATACCGCGCACTTCGGTGCCAAAGCGCTGTGGGAATAACGAGTTAATATGCAAGCCATCCTTACTTTGGAAAAAACGCGCAGATGCCTCAATCTCATTGATATCTTCTTCATCTGGCACATCTTCGGCTGAAAATCGCCTCAACCACAATCGTTCGTCTTCATTGGGTTTCTTCATGTCCAACCATAAGGTGCTATCGGGCAAGCTGTCGTGAATAGTAAGTTCGTGAACGGTTAGCTTTCGATTTTGATAAACATAGGCTGTGATCATGTGTCCCCCTAATAGCGTCACGCTAGGTAACTTGAACAGTAGATTGAATTGGGCGCTAGTGTACTAAATTTGATAAAAAATAAAATGAAAAAATGAAATAATGCCGATGTTATTTCATATTGATTGCCAAACCTGCAAATAACCAACTAAAGTTATAAAAAAAGCGCCATATTTGGCGCTTTAACTTAAGCTTGCTGCTTTATTCACCTTTTAAGCGACGGTCTAGCTGATCCTTGAGGTTGGCTGGTACACCTTTGATCAAAATGGTGTCCGAAATAGGGTCGTAAATCACTCGCTCTCCTAAATGCCCACCATCAAAACTCAAAGTTACCCCACCGCCCGTGCCAGAAAACTTTTTAAGTTGACGCAAACTTGCTTTGTCAGCGGGAAACTCTTCATCTAGCTCATAGTTACCGCCACAAGCAAAATCATAGAACGAATCCATACCTTGGTCAGCAAGTTCATCGGCAAGATCTTTTACTTCAATATCGTTACCTGTCTCTGCACGCTCAGTGCAATAATCAAACACCTTGTTGCGTGCTTCTTGACGCTCGTCTTTAGTAAGCTCGCTGCTGGCGACAAAATCTTCAACCGCATTCATCAAAGTTTTGTTCTGCGCTTTAGTATTTACGCCCTCAACGCACCCATGAAATCTAAAAAGAAATCGGCTACTTTACGCCCAGCACGGCCACGAATAAACGAAATGTACTTGCGAGACTCTTTGTCAGCTTGCCATTCAGTTAGGTCGATACGAGCTGCTAGTTGAATATTGCTTAAGTCTAAATGGTTATTCTCGCTTAGCTCCATGTCATCAAGTACGGTCATCGAGGACTTAGCATTTAGCAATGCAACAAACAAATAGTCACTGGCCATCACGCTATAGCAAGACATCAACAAAAAACCGCCCTGACTAAAATCATACTTAGACAGCTCTTCTTGCAGCAATTGGCTCGCACTAGAGGTAAACTCAACGAAGCCTAAATCGCCATTTCGGTAGTCAGTAAGCGCTTTTGCAAAGGCTTCGTTAGCTTCGCCATCTTCACCATGAGTACCGAAAAAACCAAACCCTTTACCTCCTTTGCCACTATAGCTGTGGTGGAGCTCATCGAGTATTGCATCAACGGCATGACTATTAAGCAAGGGTTGAGGTCGAAGGCGACAACGCATTTGCCCCTGAGCATCTTGAGAGATTTCATGGATAATGGCGTGTTCAGTGGAAATAGTCATTAAGAAGCGTCCTAAGCAGTTTTCGCAAATGATGCCAATCATATCAAACAGATTGCCTAAGTCGAATCATCTACGAGAACTTGTCATCGAAATGCAGCGTTATTTACTGGTTATTCGGCTAGTTATCATACAAGCCTGACCAAATTTACCAATATTTGTAACTTGTTCGCTGCTGAGATGGGGATTGTGCAATAAATCCATAGGCGACAGGCTGATAAATCCGTTATCATATGCAGCTAATTCATTCATTTTGAAGTTTTTTGATTATGGCAATTCAATCTAAATACACCAATACTCAAGTAGAAGCATTAATCGCTGAGATTTTAGCTGTGCTAGACAAGCATCAAGCCCCTACAGATCTTCGCTTAATGGCACTAGGTAACACTGTGACTCATTTACTTGAAAATAAGGTTCCTGCTGAGTCGCGCAAAGCCGTGGCAGAACAATTTGCTAAGGCGTTGTCACAATCAGTAAGCCAATGATCTGTTTCAAAAGGCCAGTTACAAATAAACAGTTACAAAACTGATTAGTTACAAAGAACCAGTTATCAACGATCGGTTTAAAAAATAGGGTTACAACAAAGCATGGCTGAGCGCAAAAAACAAATGAGCCGCGACAAAATTTCACGCTTAGTGAATTGGGGGCACTGGTTTGCCTTCTTTAACGGTTTTTTAGCCATGCTAATTGGCAGCAGATACATCCGCAGTGTCGGTTGGCCTGACTCCACGCTTGAGTGGGGATACCTCGCAATTAGCACCATAGGCCACTTTACCTTTTTAGCGTTTTTAGTGTATTTGGTATTTATTTTCCCGGTTACCCTTGTTTTACCCTATTCCAAGATTTTGCGTGGGTTTACTGCGTTTGTCGCATCACTTGGTTTATATGCATTGTTATTTGATACCTTGATTTATGACGACTACGGTATTCATTTAAGCCCGTTTGCATTCGATTTAGCCTGGCAAGACTTAAGCTCACTACTTCATAGCACTTCTTATATCTCCGTCCCTTTAGCGATCTTAGTGTTAGAGCTCACCGCGGCAAACTATATATGGAAGCGCATCGACAAAATCCAGAAAAAACAGTGGGGGAATAAAGTCGTTATCTTTGTTGGTGTTTGCTTTTTTGCCAGTCACCTTATCCACATTTGGGCCGATGCGACGCAAGTCGATAAAATCACCCGCTATGATGATGTGTACCCGCTGTCATACCCTGCCACAGCGAAATCATTTATGGCCAAAAGTGGCATTCAAAACGAAGACGATAATAGCCAGCCTAGGCTTCATGCCAACAGTCAATTAACATATCCAATTACCCCTATGCAATGCTCTGCACCAAGTGATGCTAACAATGTATTGATGGTAGTGGTTGATAGCCTTCGCGCTGATATGATCACTGACAAAACTATGCCATTCCTCACTCAGTATCAGCAGAAAAATACCTTATTTACCCAGCATTACACGGGTGGTAATCAGTACTTAACGGGTATGTTCTCACTGCTATACGGCATCCAAACAAGTTATATAGACCGCATTGAATTTAGGCTAACAGAACCTGTACTCACTCAAGTGCTTGCTCAACAGAATTATCAACGTCAATTATTTACCTCTGACGAAAACCTGCAGCTATTGAGTCAAAGTGCGATTGCAAGCCAGTTTGCCGTATCATCGCACTCAGATAAGCGTGGCAGCGCTCAAGTCGACGCCGCAATCACAGAAGATTTTAATCAATGGCAGGCGAGTCAGGCTCAGCCTTGGTTTGCGCTAGTGAACTACTCCTCACCAAGAGACTACGACACACCTGCAGGCTTTTTAGGCATTGAAACTATCGCGCCGCCTATGCCACTTAAAAGCGCTGAAAAGGTATTGTTTAACCAATACCGTCAATCACTTTTCTTTATTGATCAGCAGCTAGAGCAGCTATTAAAAAATGTCGACCCACAAACAACCGTAATCATCACCGGCACCCATGGGCAGGTATTTACCAGTAACAGCCGTGAGATCCGCCGCGACTTTTCACCAGCTAATGTGAAGGTACCATTAATCGTGCATGAAGCTGGCAGAACAGCAAAAGAGATCAATTATCGCACCAGCCACTACGGTCTAGCACCTACGCTAATGAGCCACATGTTTAACTGCACTAACCCAGTAACAGATTACAGCAGTGGCCGCACCCTATTCCAACCTGGTCACGATGAATGGGTCTACATAGGTAACAGCCGGGTCTTTGCTATATACCAAGCTAAAGAAGCAACTGTGTTAGACAGGCATGGCAACTACCAAATCTATAATCTCGACTTTACCAAACAGCTAGAGAAGAAAATGAGTGCACCTGAGCTTATTCAGGTGATGCGCGAAGGTAGGCGTTTGTACAACAACTAAATGTCGCTGTATTTTAACTACTTAACAGATTTAAAAAGCCCTTTGCTTATCAGCCAAGGGCTTTTTATTTACGAGCGGTTTGATTCTGCCATCAATTTATTAAGGCAGATGGGACTAAACAAAGTTGTGGAAAATAACAAGTAGCGAGTAGCGAGTAGCGAGTAGCGAGTAGCAGTGTAATAGTAACCGACCGACATTTGTGAGCTTACACACTTACTTGGTTGAGCTATGGCCCCTCACTTTGCCACGCACGCTAATTACTGTAAAGAACCTAAATATCTGCGAATTAACCTACGTGGAATGCAAGTTGTTAAGCAATAGCTTACAGATGAACAAAAGACAAAATGCCCGTTAATCGCTAAATTAACGGGCATTTTTTAATTGGTCGGTATGAGAGGATTCGAACCTCCGACCCCTGACACCCCATGACAGTGCGCTACCGGGCTGCGCTACATACCGAATGGTGGAAAATAAAGCATTTCAAATTGTTCTAACACCCTGCTTTATTTATATTTTATGCGCGAGTAGAGATTATCAAAGCCTGCCTAATAGGTAAAGCTTGAGTAATGTTCACAAGTGTTGATTGTTTATCCATTAACCAAGCTGTTCATCTAGCCTAACTCAGTGTGTCTGCACAAGCCCACTTAATATCAGTAAGCAAAGCCTTAGACTAAATGTTACGAATACGGTTTATAAACACCAGTTAGCTGCCCTTACTTAAGTCGGTAATTTAGGACTGAAAGTAAATATCCACCTTCTAAAGAAGGGGCTTTCAGTGGTTTTGTATTCTCAGCAGCATCTATAAGTGATGATATTTAAAGCCTTTGAAAACATGGATGTTTTCGTTGAGCCTTCTAGTAAAACAAAGGGAGGATGTGCTTACTGCGTGCTTTAAATATCATTACATAGAAGGCTCAACCTAACATGTCATGTAAACAGAAATACAGGCAAAGCCTACTCGATGATAACCACCTACTGAAGTAGGTGGTTTAGGGCTGAAAACAAAAAAAGCCTCCGCGAACGGAGGCTTTGGGTCATCTAGGGAGAGATGAACTAATTAGAACTTTTGGTTAATACGTAGGTAGTAAGTACGACCTAATACATCGTATAAACCAGTATTCACGTCACGGTAATCTGGGAAGTTATACCAAGTCGGCGCTTCTTCATCAAATACGTTGTTCACACCAACAGTAATAGTACCGTTCCAGTCATGGGTGTAACCAACTTGTAAGTTGTGCTTGAAGTAGTTTGGCGTATCGATGATGTAATCATAGCCAAGGTCACGCCAGTATTGACCAGACTGGCTACCAATGTATACCGTTGTCCAAGCCGCATTCCAATCATTGTAGTACCATGCTGCAGCAAAGTTACCACGCCATTGTGGGTAATCTTGAACACCAGCACTATCAATCTTGTCTGATTCAGCATTTGCTTGCTCCACAAACTCTAGTACATGAGTCATGTCTAGCTTCAGGTTGAAGTCACCATAGTTTGTTTCAAAGTTATATGCTGTTGCAAAGTCGAAACCACTGGTTTCTACCGATGCCATATTTACGTAACCACTCTCGATGTACTCAATCTTACCGTCAGCACCACGTGTAACGAAATCAGAACCACCGTTTAATAGTTCATCTCGTAAGATATCTGTTACTGAGATAGCTTCAATCTTGTTGTCATAAGTGATGTCGTAGTAAGAAAGCTCTACACTCCAAGCATCTGTAACATTCCAAACTGCACCTAAAGTTAGTGAGTTACCTTCTTCAGCTTCTAGGTTCGGATTACCACCAAACCAAGTTTTGTGCTGCTGACCAGTACCACAGTAATCATCATCAGGGTTTTCATTACAGTAAGTTACGTCATGCGCAGTTTCAAAGCTTAACGATTGTGAAGAGAACATCTCACCCATGTTTGGTGCACGGAATGAATCACCATAGCTTGCACGGATAAGTAATTCATCAATTGGGCGCCAGCTTACACCTAATTTGGGTACTACAGCATCAAATGTAGAAGAGTTAGTAACTTGACCTTCAGCGCCAGTTAGTGTTCCTGACTGGTCGTATTTTTCATAACGAATTGCAGCAGAGATATCTACATTACCTGGTAAACCTACTTGGAATTCAGTGTAAGCAGCAGTACGATCACGCTCAGCGTTTACGTCGTCACCACCAGAACCACCAGAGATAATGCCGGCGGCTGATTCTGGATCAGAAGTTTGCTTAAAGTTGATCATTTCATACTCTGCACCAACTACCATCGCTACTGAAACATCATCACCCTCATAAAGCAAGGTAGATGCTAGGCCATCAATTTGAGTGCTATCAAACTTACCTTGATAAACACCTGTATGAGCGGCAGCAGAATATAGCGCAGTCATTTGCTGGTTCCACTCATCGTACTCCATACCTGAATAATTAAAGATATCGTACTTACCAGTATCAATTTCACTCTGGATAATGTTGTCATTAATCAGGTTATAGTTAAACGAGTTAGTAGTCGAACCAGATACTTGTGCATTAATTTCCCAATCAATACCATTACCGACATCTGTGTAACCTACTAAACCACCTAAGAAGTCATAGTTATTGGTTTCGGTTAACGTGTCACGCTCACCAATCTGAACAGAGCGCATATATACTGTCATGTCTTCGCCAACCGGGTTAAACGGGTTGTCAGCAGACATTACAGGGTAGTTAGTTGATA
This sequence comes from Shewanella maritima, assembly GCF_004295345.1. Classification (NCBI taxonomy): domain Bacteria; kingdom Pseudomonadati; phylum Pseudomonadota; class Gammaproteobacteria; order Alteromonadales; family Shewanellaceae; genus Shewanella; species Shewanella maritima. Next base: position 416,127 of record NZ_CP036200.1, read on the forward strand.
CTGGAGTACCAGCGTAGCGAGTCTCTGTTTCACTTAAAGATGCTGAACCACGGCCACGGAACTGAATGTCATCAGTAAGTGAGTAGCTGAAGTTAGTCATAAACGAGTTACGAGTCATATCACCAAACAGCTTAGTTACAGCCCCATAACTATAACGACATTGGCCCACATTGTTGCCATCTGTTCTATCGACTACATTTTCAGTTTGCTCACACATCTCTGAATTTGAGTAGTTAACCCAACCATTACCGTCATGATATGAGCCATTAGGAACAGAACTAAACAAGCTATACGCATTGTAAGCTGGGTTGTTTAGATCCCAGATATCTTTATCCATTACTGATGCGGTATCATAATACTCATAGGTAAAGGTAATGTTGCCTTTATCAGTGTTGTAGCCAGCTGACAAAGAAAAACGTGAAGACTCACCACCTTCCACATCAGGCATCTCAGTGCTGTAATCGAGCTGAACACCGTCAAACTCTTTTTTAGTAATAATGTTGATAACACCAGCAACCGCGTCAGAACCGTATACCGCAGAAGCACCATCACGCAAAATTTCAATACGCTCAACGATAGCTGTTGGAATTTGCGACGTATCAGCTGTAGTACCAGAGCTTGAGCTGGTACCAGGCATACGACGACCGTCTAAAAGAACTAGGGTTGCTTGAGAGCCTAGACCACGCATGTTAATAGAACTAGTTGCACTTGCACCAGAACCATAGCCAGACATACCACGCCATGAACCAAATGCGTTGATAGATGAGTTGTTAAGTACGTCTGCGACTGTTTTTTCACCAGTAAGAGCAATATCCGCTGCACTTAAAACCGTAACAGGCGAAGAAGTTTCCATATCAACTTGCTTGATACGTGAACCTGTTACTTCAATACGCTCAACTTTTTCTTCTTCTGCAAAAGCAGAACCTGTAAATGCAACTGATGTAGCAGCAGCTGCTAGAAGGCTGCGACGAATCGCTTTGGCCGTTAATGATTCAGAACTCATTTTTATCTCCCTCAATACGTTAAATCAAATAACGCAATGTTTTTTATTGTTTTAGCTGTTAACCGATAGTTAACCGCTTGAGTTCGATACTGTTAAATAGGTGTAACCCAATCAACTGAATTCATTATAAAAAAACCACCAAATCACAACTTGATACTATTTTTGCACGAATGTTACACATAACGATAGTACAATTCATTTTAAATCAAATACTTAACTAAATGAGTGCGTAAATATATTCAAACAAACCACGCGGAAACACAATGTAACACTGGTTACTCAGTGGTATGAACTATGTAACAAACATGTTCCCAATGAGAATTAACCCAAAATAAACACATAATCATTCAAAACTTTTTTCTTACCTGCATATAAAACATTCGAAAGTTAACAATGAAGTTACAAAACAGAGTAAAAAATGTGAATAAAGGCTTATTTTGACGCAATGTGTTGAAAATAAAGACAGCTACGGGGTGAATAACTATTTATAGGGGTCAATGCAGTTTGTTATCTATGCTTTAGCAATAGGAGTTATCAGCACGATGTAAAATACCTCTTTCTACACAAAGTGGCTTTGTGTTGGTTCCCTAAAAAAGAACCTAACGTCACCAACTGCAGCGATAACCAAGAGTAATGAGCAAATTGTTAAAGCTGCCAGGTCTGAAAAACACCAGAATTTATAGGAAAAGTTCAATCAAGTGATAACCACCTACTGAAGTAGGTGGTTTAGAGATTGAAAACAAAAAAAAGCCACCCAAATAGGTGGCTTAATTTATTTTGCGTTACAGATTAAAACTTGACTTCAGCTTCAACAAACCATTCACGACCGCGAGCGTTGTATACGCTGCGTGGGTAGTGTGGCCATGAAGTGTCAGTTGGGTCAAAGTTAGGACCTGCATCAAACAAGTTAACAATACCTGAAGTTAGCTTAAATTCATCAGAGATATTGTAAGCGGCAGTTAGGTTCCACTTAGTTTGAGATGCAACCTCTAACTCACTTTCGCTTACATCATCTGTTTTGAATGAGGTGTAGTTAACACCATGCATTCTAGCGGTGTGGTAAGCACCTAAAGTTGCCTCGAAATCTTGAACAAAGTAACCAAGCACTAAGTTAAAGCGATATTGTGGTAAACCACCTTCATCGATGTTATCAACCACTTCTGAAGTCGGGTCAAGCTGACTCTCAGAGTTAATCAAGTAAGTACCGTTGAAGTTCAGTTTTAGGTCACCAAAACTATCCAAATCCCAGTTGTAACCGGCAGTTAAGTCGATACCACTAACTTTCTTATATGCCAAGTTTTGCGCTACTGAATTGATATGAGTAATTGTGCCATTGTCATCACGAGTGATCATATGCTCATACAGCTCGTATTCACGCGCTGCTTTTGAAGCACTGATGTCACTAACCATGTCATCAAGCTGCCATTCCCAAATATCAAATGTTGCGTTGAATGCGTCTCCGCCGTATACCGCACCAATGTTGGCTGTGTAACCAGTTTCAGCTTCTAGGTCTTTGTTAGCACCAGTGGTAATGTCAATGTGTAGCTCGTTACAAATCTCGTTAATAGTTGGATCTGGGTGAGTCACGCCTGGCTCGCCACCCAATGCCGCACACTGCTTAAAATCAATGACTTGAGAGAAACCAGTAGTCGGGTCACCATACACACGGTGCATGTCTGGAGCACGGAATACACGACTGTATGAACCACGAACCAACAACTCATCAATTGGACGGTATTCAACAGTTACCTGAGGAGTAAAGTTACCACCCATATCGTCGTAACGGTCATAACGAACCGCTGCGTTCACAGTTAGCTCTTCAAGTACAGGTACGCTCAATTCAGCATAAGTTGCCCAGTAAGAACGCTCACCTGCACCTGATGAACCACCAGTAGTTAGGATGTTACCTTTCTTAGACTCTGAGTCAGTGTCGGTTGAGTAATCTTGAATTGTGTATTCAGCACCTACCGCAAAGTAAGCATCGCCTTCAGCCATTTCAAAAGCCATACCGGTTAGGTTTGCTTGAATATTCTTTTGAGTAGATTGCGCCTGCTCAAATGGGCTGTAAGATGCTGCTTCTACGTCATCTGAAGACATAGGCTTAAGCAGTGAATTGCCGTTTTCACCTGCCGTGATGTAATCAAACATGCTTCCAACTGTCGCATAACCGCTTCTGAATACATCTACATTGGTACGGCCATAGTTTGCCGAAACGTCCCAGTTGTACTCATCTGCAAGCACACCTTCTAAGCCAACGGTAAAGAAGTAGTTACGAGTGTTGGTTTCACCACGACGGTTATCAAACTCATGTAAACGACGCACATAGTAATAATCGCCATCGGTAGCATTGGCAAAATCACCACCTAAGGCAGTTGTTTTGTCGGCAAAAGTTTTGCTTAGCTGATTACCATAACTTACGGTTAATTCATTGCCATTAACTTTGATGTCGTAATCATTGATTGCCATTGGCTCAATGTTAGTCGTTGATTTAGCTTGAGCAAAGTCTAAGCGACCAACAAAAGCCACGTCATCGTTTAATTCATAGTTGAAGTTAGTTGTACTGATAAAACGATAGCTCTCTGGCTCAAGGTCTCGCCACTGTGAACGGTCAAAACCACAAATGCTGCGAGCCTCATCCCAGAACCAACCGCCATCTGTACATTCTTGTGCAGATAATTGACGAGCGCCAGTACCGGTACCAGCAATACGCGCACCGTAAGAACTGTATTGAGAGTATTCGCTATGAGGTACTTTATCAGTATGAACACCGAATTTTTCACGCTGTGCAGCAGTTAGGCCTTCATTATTGGTAAATTCAATAAAGGTAGATACGTTACCTTTCTCTGAAGAGCTACCCAGAGATAGCGCAATTCGGTCACTTGCACCGCCACCACCAGTGGTATCGCCATGGCGATATTTTAATGCAGCACCATCAAAGTCTTTCTTAAGAATAATGTTGATTACACCACCAACAGCATCAGCACCGTAGACAGCTGAACCGCCTGATTGTAATACTTCAATACGCTCTACAGCTTCCATAGGAAGGTTTGCAGTATCAACAAAGTTATCAGTACCGCCTGCAGGTTTTGGATATTGGTTTAGGCGCTTGCCATCGACCAAAGTCAAAGTACGGTTAGCACCAGCACCACGCAAACTAATAGAAGACGCAGCAGGTGTAAAACCATGTACAGACTGAGTCGTCATTGCACTTGTAGTTGAAGTTAAGCTTTGTAACGCATCTTGAATAGTGGTAAAGCCTTGCTTAGCCATATCATCTGCACTCATCACCGTCACTGGTGTAGCAGTTTCCATATCAGTGCGTTTAATACGAGAACCTGTTACTTCAATTCTTTCAACTTGTGCTTCTGCTTCTGCCGCAATTGACACCTGAGAATACATACCCGCAGCAGCTACAGATGTTGTAGCAACGGCGAATAATCCACGACGGATCGCTTTCGCTGTTAAAGATTCAGAACTCATTTTATCTCCCTATGCGTTATCAAACGTAACGCTATGTATTTTTATTGTGCCAATAGTTAACTAGCGGTTAACCAAAGCACAGGGATACTGTTAAAGAGACGCAAGATCATCAATTACCGATAACAAATAAAAAACAAGGAAGATACAAGTTGATACAGGTTGGTGTATTAAATAGCCGCTCAAAATAAAACCGGCTTATTTTTTAATGGTTTATAGAGTTTTTTGAGAATGTGAAGTGATACATTTTGCGATACATATCGATACAACTGAAATAAAGCTGTCACATACGGTTACAGGTAAGTTGCAATTGGTAATGTTAACTATTCAGTAGATCATATAACGCTGGGTAACCCAAAGCCTATTTACCTAACTTTAAGTTTCCTTACTTAAAATGCATTGTTAATACTAAATCACCATCAAAATTTGATAACAGATGTAAGTGCTATTCATCAGTTGATTCTATGTAAGCACGTTTTGTCTGCTTAATTTAGCGAAAATTCACTATGTCGCATTTAGTTCCGTACTTACTATTTCTTGGGAGTTTGCAGACGAGTTGCTAGGTAAAGCAGCAAATAGTTAACGAGATAACGACGAAGATAAGCCCGTTATAAATATGGAGGCCTTTTGAATGAGTCGGCTGTATGTTAACTCCCTAGAAGGAAGCGTAGCCTAAACAGCTATAGTTCAAGCACATAGTTGCGATGCAATTTAAAACCGTTGAAAACAAAAAAGGAGCCAATAGGCTCCCTTTCAGTTAACGCACTAACGTATTAACGAGTACGTGGGCAAAGCTCTTCAGCACTGAAGAAGTATGCGATTTCACGCTCAGCTGATGCTAATGCGTCTGAACCGTGTACTGCGTTCTCGTCGATGCTTTCAGCGTAGTCAGCACGTAGAGTACCGCGAGCTGCTTCAGCTGGGTTAGTAGCACCCATGATTTCGCGGTTAGCTAGAACTGCGTTTTCACCTTCAAGACATTGAACCATGATAGGACCAGAAGTCATGAAAGAAACTAGCGCACCAAAGAAAGGACGCTCGCTGTGCTCAGCGTAGAAACCTTCAGCTTGCTCTTTAGTTAGGTGTACCATTTTTGAAGCAATGATCTTAAGACCAGCAGATTCAAAACGGTTGTAGATAGCACCGATGTGGTTTTTAGCAACTGCATCAGGTTTGATGATAGAAAAAGTGCGTTCGATCGCCATGACTAGCTTCCTTATATAAGCAAGTAATTTAATTTTCGCGCGGATTATACGTAAATTAGCTAATTGTGCAAAGCGTTAATCACATCACAGCGACAAAATAGTGAGTGTGATCCACATTGAGTTATATATCACCACTCAAAACCTAAAGACTTAACCAGCATGATGGCAAAGCTTAGGGCTGAGCAAGATAGCGTGTAAGCATAGTCGATAATTGTTGCACAAATTGCTCTAGTGGCAAGTCGCTGGCAATCGCAGGTGTTAAGGTCGGATAGAGAATTTGATCGAGCAGTCCATTCACCAACATATAAACTGCCATATCACAGGCTTTAAGCAACTCTATTCTTGCATCTTCACTTGTCGGATCGACCGATGCTTGAGATAGCTTGCCTGCAAATAACAACGATATTCTGCGGTAGGTAGTCGCCCTATCTAGATTAGGGTCGGTAAACAGGTTATTCCCATGTAGACGCGCGTTTAAATGTATGGTTCGAAATACGCTTTTGCGCTCAAGTAGAAATGTCGCAGTCTGATCGGTTAACCATAAAACAAATTGCGCTAAAGTTTGTTGACTTTGCGAGGCTTGAGCTTGTTGCTCCATTTCGCAAACCCAAGCTTCAAGCTCAGCACCAAAATCGTCATAAAGCAGCGGCAACAAGGCTTCTTTGTTTTCAAAACGACGATAAAAGGTGCCAACCGACACCCCTGCTCCTTCAGCAAGCTCCTTAATACTAATATGCTCAAAGTACTTACTTTCAAGCGCGCTGCGCAGCGCTTTCAAAAACTTATCGTGAGTCTGCTGGCTACGTTTTTGCTTAGGGCGAAGATCGGTTGATGTCATAAACTACAGATGACCGCGGTTAATTTGCCACATAATAAATGAAACAATCTGCTGCGAGCAATCGTTTCTCTCAAACTTGTGCTAATGGCGAACTTGCTCATGTTAGAAACCAAACTTCCAATACAAATAGAACAAACTGAATAGCGTAAGTATAAGTAAACAGCCCAAGGTATACACCTTAAATGCACCTTGCGGGCGGTACTTGTCTTGCACCTCGTCGCTTAGCATGACCTTATAGTTTAGCCAGGCGTATAGTGGAGCACTAACAAACGATACTGTGGTAACGAAGTCCAACAAACCTTTTATATTGGCGGTATGTGCTGAGATAATCCACCAGCTACCGAGTGACAACACCAATAACGTAACTGGATAGGCATACTTTGCTTTGGACTGAATGTTACCAGCAGTAGTCGTCACGCTTCGTTTTACCGCCAACACAGACACCGCTCGCTGCCATACTTGTGAGAACCCATCAGCTACAGCAAAGGTTGTCGAGAACAAGGCAACAAAGGTCACAATGGCCATCAATAACCAGCTCCACTGCCCTAGCGCCTGGCTATATAAGCCTACCAACTGCCCAGCGAATGCCGCTGCAGAATCAGCAAAGCTCTCACCGCTGCCAAAGAGTAATAATGCCCCATCCACATAAACACCAATGCTAAAACAAAACTGGTTGCGTAACCCACATTAAAATCTAAACTCGCATTACTAACTGCAGCTTCTCCTTTAGGCTCACCTTTAGCTAACACCCATAACGAATGCCAAACCGACACCTCAATTGCTGTGGGCATCCAACCTATTAACGCTACGATAAAGGCAATAGTTACTGGGCTGGTCAATGATATTTGCGGTGCGCTCTCTGCTGGGCCAAAACCTAATTTACCGATACTGGCAAGCAGTGCGATCAAAGTGCACACAACCAGAGCTAACATCATCCACTTGAGCATAGTGTTGAGTAGTTTGTAATGCCCAATAAGCAGTACTGCCGCCACTATTGCCAAGATAACGGCGGTCCACTGTGACAAACTCAATACATCGCCAAACAAGTTCATTGCCAAAGCTGAGGTAACAATCGTTACCCCAGATTGCACAAAGAACATGGTTATGGCAGTTAGCGCTAGAAATAGCAGTAGTGCCCAATTACCTATGCCTTTATAACCTTCAAGTAAACTGTTGCCTGTAGCTGCCGCATACCTTGGGCCGAATAAGAAAAATGGATATTTGATGACATGAGCAAGCACAATAAAGCCAACAAGGGCGAAGCCAAAGTCAGCCCCGGCACGCGTTGCTTGTACTATGTGTGATACGCCGATACTTGTTGCAGCCCACACAATACCAGGGCCTAGTAGAGCGAAAATTCGGGATAGCTTATTTGAAGTAAAAAATGACATGTAGATTAACAATGCACCTTTGTTATGCCGCTAAAAAGTTTGCTGTACTGTGAGTCCATCCTTTTTACGACACGTATGGATGTGAATGTTCATTCGCATAACTTACGGTGATAGTTACATAAATGCAACACATTAAAATTCATACTCAAATGTTAAAACACCTTGGTTAGACAACCGCTTGAAATCTGATCACCTGTAATTCAAATACAAAAAAGCTGCCCTTAGGCAGCTTTCAATACATATTTATCGCTTATTATCGGTTGAGCGATTTACTCAGCGGCATCATCAACAAAATGATGCTCAGACATCATGTGTCCAAGCTGAGTTGATTTGGTTTTTAAATACTGCTCGTTGTAGCGATTCTTACCGACTTGCAATGGCACGCGCTCTTCAACTTTAATTCCCGCCTGCTGCATTGCGGCAACTTTACGCGGGTTGTTAGTCATTAATCGCACCTGATTTACGCCAATTTTTTCAAGCATTGGTACAATCATATCGTACTTACGCATATCCGCTTCAAAGCCTAAACGCTCATTTGCCTCTACCGTATTCGCCCCGCCATCTTGCAATTCATAAGCGCGAATTTTATTCAGCAAGCCAATACCACGACCTTCTTGGCGAAGATACAAAATAAAACCTTGGCCTTGTTCTGCAATAGTTTGCATAGCGGTTTGCAACTGAAAACCACAATCACAACGTAAGCTAAACAACGCATCGCCCGTTAAACACTCGGAGTGAATACGCCCCAAAATGGCTTGGTCAGGCGCAAATTGTCCTAGTGTTAAGGCCACATGCTCTTTGCCAGACTCAGTATCTTCAAAGCCATGCATTTCAAACACGCCCAAGGCGTTGGAAGTTTAGATGTGGCGATATAATTTATCGACATTGAATAACCTTTACGACAACACTCATTCCGTGAGTCATTTCGTCCTGAATACAAATAAAGAAATTAGAACTTAGCTTTCGCGAACCCTGTAACTTGTGTTACGCCCATCTCACGGCCTAAAGCCGTCATTGGGTGGACTACAACTAAACCTTTAACAGACTTCTTTAACTTGCCCATATCAGCCTGTTCAGCTTTAGTGAGTGCGCGATTGAAAGGTAGGTTTTTGATTTCACCGCCTTGCTTATTTAACTGGCGACTCTGTTGACCTTTTAAGCTGGCAATCTTCTTAGTAACAGCAGCAATTTCACGTTTAAACTGCATCACAATCGCTTGATCGCCACGTTGCTCAGCAGCTGCTAACTTACGGCGAAACTTATCAAGCTTGTCATTTAATGCATGCAGCTCTTGTTTTAAATTCATGGTGTAACCTTTTCACTCATGTGCAGCAAGCGTGATTTTTGAAACAAGTCTCTAACGAGGCTGCACTAATTTGGAGGCAGATTATATACCCAAATTATAGTGATGTGCGAGTTTGACCGCGAACTTATCCTCAGTGATTGACTCACTTCACAGATGTTGCCATGTGTTAGCTAAGCTTTGAGCATGGCAAAATAGATAAATTTGCATTGACAGCAAGGATTACTGAGCGGCTCGACGTAAAGTTAATATCAAGCTGGTTTGAATACCATCATGGCTTTTTAGTTGAACGTCACCTTTTTGTGCCTCTACACACAGCTTAGCTGAGTAAGCTCCGATACCTAAGCCATCAGGCTTACCTGCAGTAACAAACTTATTGAAGAACTGCCCTGAATATTAATTGGCACCTCACCTTGATTAGTAATTACCAGGCGAATCTCCGATTCCAGCTGTTTTGAAGTCACTTGAATTGGGCTACTTGGTGGTGCAGCCTCAATCGCATTATTAAGCAGATTCGAGAGCATAATAAAACTAAGCAACTCATCACCTAGGTACATGTGGTCTTCACTCAGGTTTAACTCTAACTTAATACGTTTTTGCTGCAGTTTTTGTTTAATGCCGCCGATCACCCGATGCACAACATGCTTAACGCTGACCGGAATAAGCGGCTTATTAAACCTTCCTTGTTCAACCTCTTGTAGCAACCCATATTTATCTAACATTTCCACCATAATCTGAGCGCTATCAGACACGACTCCAATGTTTTCAACATCATCAAGCTCTTTGACTTTAATGGTTGGTAGCACCGACAAAATAGCCATCAGCGGGTTACGGATATCATGATGAAAAGTTTGTTGCAGCTCGTCACGGGAGCGGGCGCTATTAACTAAAGTGTCTATTTGACTGACGAGTTTCTCACGTTGAATAACACTTTGAATATGGGTCGCGACTCTGGCTTTAACAACTTCGGGGAAAATCGGCTTAGTAATATAGTCAACCGCACCTAAACTTAGCCCTTTTACTACATCATCATTTTGCGACAATGCCGTGACAAATATAATGGGGATAAACTCCGTCTCTGGATTATCTTTTAATGCCTTGCACACAGCCAAACCATCCATTTCTGGCATCATAATATCCAGCAAAATCAAATCTGGCTTTTCAGGTTTAGCACATACTTCTATCGCCCGCGAACCGCTGCGGCACACAATTGTTTTATAATCGTCTTTTAGCAAACCACCGAGCACTTGCAGGTTACTGGGCTCATCGTCAACAATTAATACAGTGCGCTTGGTTGGTTTTTGCTCCGCTTGTTGCTTCTCAGCCGCTAGCTGCGCAACTGCAGAGGTCGGTATTGGCGAAACAAAGGCTTTATGTACCCGCTCACTTAACGAGGCCATAGAAAAAGGTTTGATAAGGTACTCAGATACGCCAGCTTCAATCGCTTCAACAACATCACTTTGCACCAGGTTACCGGTTAGCATAATAAACGGCACATTTTTGTAAGCCTCATGACTGCGCACTTTTCGCAGCAGCTCCAAGCCATCCATTTTCGGCATTTTCCAGTCAGAAACAATAATGTCGACAATATTATGTTCCAATCGCATTAAAGCATCTTTACCATTTTTTGCCTTAATAATGGTTTTAAACCCCAAGGTTTCAAAGGCTTTATAAAGGGTTCGGGTGACTGCATCAAAATCATCAACAATCAGTACTGACAACTCTTTGTAGGGTGACTCTTTACGAACCAATTTGTACGTTTGCTGCATATGCCGGCCTTACTATGCTTATTGTTATTTGCTGCTACCTTTCAGATAGCTTTTTACGCTAGGGACTGCGACGCTATTGCTATAAGCAGTGGTTTCTCATAATACTCGTGCTACTGCACTTCATCGCCATCGGAATATTGCTTGGCGATCTGCTGGAATTTGTCGGTGATTTTTTCAAAACAATCAACCATTAACGGGTCAAAGTGGCTTCCCTTACCTTCCAAAATAATACTGACTGCTTTCTCGTGGCTAAATGCTGGCTTGTAAACCCTGGCACTAATTAGCGCATCATACACATCAGCAACAGCCATAATCCGAGCTGATACCGGGATATCTTCCCCTGCAAGCCCTTCTGGGTAGCCTGAGCCATCCCATTTCTCTTGATGTGAATAGGCGATTTCTTTAGCAAACAGTAAGAAGTTATCCGCAATCCCCAATGAGCCTTCTGCAGCTTCAATTGCATCGCGGCCATAGGTAGTGTGCTTCTTCATTTCCTCAAACTCTTCATCTGTGAGTTTGCCAGGCTTTAATAGAATGCTATCTTCCACCCCGACTTTACCAATGTCATGAAGCGGTGCAGACTTAAACAAAGCAGTAATCACATCTGGTTGCAGGTAATCTTTGTGCTCGTCAGTTTTAGCCAGCTCAATCGCTAAGGCTTTTACATAGTGCTGAGTACGGCGAATATGATTGCCAGTTTCTGGGTCTCTCGATTCAGCCAACGCGCCCATCGCCACCATAGCCACGTCTTGCAAATCCACTAGTTGTTGCGTTCGCTCTTGTACACGCTCCTCTAACACTTCATTTTGCCTTGCAAGCATGTCGCGAGAAGCTTTGAGCAATAAGTGATTTTTGACGCGCTCTTTTAAAATCGGCGGACTAATTGGCTTGGTAATATAGTCGACGGCACCAAGGGCTAAACCTTTAGTCTCATCTTCTTCCTGGGATTTAGCGGTTAAAAATATCACCGGAATGTCTTTGGTTTCATCGTTGGCTTTAAGCTGGCGACAAACCTCATAACCATCCATGTCAGGCATCATGACATCAAGTAAAATCAAATCCGGTTTGTGTTTCGCAATAATTTTTAACGCGACAGGGCCATTGAGTGCGGCCTGGACTAAATAGTCGTCAGCCAACACCCCTTTCACCACTTCAATGTTAGTCACAGTATCGTCAACGGTTAGTACTGTGGCTTTCTTATTGTCCATCATCTTGTGTCCTACTGTACTCACAGCCTTTAGGTGCTATGTCATATTTATCTGTCAGTGACTCGCTAGTATTCCTTATCACGCAAGCCATCAACCTATTGTTATATATAATGTTATAACTATTATTATTGTTTTCTGATATCTATTGCTGAGGCATCATTTACAGGAAGCTCGCTACAATAACTGCTTCAACTCTTGTAGCTTCACGCTAGCGTTATCAAAGTCATATTCAGTTAGAATATCTCTAAGCTCAGTCAGCTTAATTTTTTGCGCTGGCAACATGGGCTGCTCAACCAACTCATCAAGTTTATCCACCAGCATTGAGTCATACATCTCAATACCTGACTCGATGATTTCAATATGCTGCGACAAATCAATATAGTCAGGTAAAGCTTGCTCAGACGGTTGCCCCTGAGTATCGGCATCCATGCTAGGACTTGCTGTTTGCAGTGTACCGACAGACAAGTCCTCTTGCCTTGCCTCAACTGCTAGCACCAATTGGTCTAACAAAGGCTTAGCTTCATCAAAGTCGAACATACTCAGCGCTTGATAAATTTCATCAACTTGCTTGGCAAAGTCATCAGTATCAACACTTAGAACTAACTCTTCAAAAGTGTCTGCTGCGGTACTGTCATAATCTTCAATTTGTTTAAACAACGTTTGTTTCAGCTGAGTAAACTTAACCATATCAACTACAGTATTAACGCTCGGCGATGCGCTTGCATTAAGCGCCTTCTCAATGGCATCAACCATCTGCTCAACGAGTGGCGCAAGCTCATCGAGCATTGCAGATGTAGCGAGGCGAATATCTTCTATCGGCTCATCTTTCATCTGAGTAAGCTTGTGCTCTAACACTTCACTTGGCTCAATAATAAAATCAGCGCCAATATTGGCCGCAATACCTTTTAAAGTATGCACTGCAATAATTGCCGTCTGCACATCTTCATCTTTTAGTGCTTGCTCAGTGCGTGCAATCACATCAGACTCTGATGCAGCAACCCGCGCAAGGGTTTTCTTGTACGCTTTAACGTTACCGGCCATGCGCATTAGCGCGGTCTGCGTATCAAAGTTATCTACTTCAATACTATCTTCTTGGGCCTCTTGGTTAACCTTTTCGTCAATCTCTAACGTCTTACCTGTAGGCGCGATATAGCGAGCGAGCGTACGATAAACCTCTTGCGGGTTAATTGGTTTGGCAAGGTGGTCATTCATCCCCGCCTCTAAACAACGCTCTTTATCACCTGACATAGCATTGGCGGTCATAGCAATAATCGGTAGATCATCAAACTTACCAAGTTTGCGGATCTCACGCGTTGCCTGGAAGCCGTCCATCACTGGCATTTGAATATCCATAAGCACTAGGTCAAACTGCTGCGACTGCACAATTTCGACAGCTTCCTGGCCATTATTGGCTAGTGTCACTTCCAGTCCTGCTAAGTTTAGTAACTCTGTCGCTATCTCTTGGTTAATTTCATAATCTTCTACCAGTAGAATTTGAGCACCTACAATGTCTTTAGCAGCGGATACATCTAATTTATTACTCTTACTTGTCTCAGTAACAACGCTTTGCTTGCCCATCAATCGCATGACAGTGTCATACAAGGTTGAAGTACTAATAGGCTTCACCATAGAGGCGTCAAGCTTGATACTCTCAGCCAATTTGAGCATTTCGTCGCGGTCGTAGGCGGTTACAATCACGTAATGTGGTTTAATCGCTAGCTGCTGGCTTTGGGTTATCTGCGCCCCAAGCTCAATACCATCCATGGTTGGCATTTTCCAATCAGCTAACACCAACTGATAAGGGCTGCCCTGTTGCTCAGCTAGGATCAGCTTTTCAAGCCCCTCTTCACCTGATGGTGCCACATCTGAAATAAATCCTAGGCTGTCACATTGAGTATGCAAAATTTCCCTAGCTGCCATGCTGTCATCAACAATCAACACTTTTAACTGCTCAAGGTTGGTGCTTAGCGACGCCGATTTACTGCTTTGCTTTGAGATACCAAACTTAGCAGTAAAGAAGAAAGTCGACCCCGCACCTTCAGCGCTTTCAACCCAAATCTCGCCGCCCATCATTTCCGACAAGGTTTTACTAATAGTTAAGCCAAGCCCTGTACCACCATACTTGCGCGTAGTTGATGCATCAGCCTGGCTAAAGGACTTAAACAAACGTGCCATTTGCTCGTCGCTCATGCCGATACCCGTGTCAGACACGCCAAATTTAACTAAGACGGCATCGCTATCGCGAGAGACTTCTTGGGCTTTGACAATAATCTCACCGTGATCAGTGAACTTCACAGCATTGTTAGTCAAGTTAAGTAAAATTTGCCCTAAACGCAGCGGATCGCCCACCAAGTCAATCGGTAAATGTGGGTCGATATCAATCAGTAGCTCCAAACCTTTTTGCTGTGTTTTTTGGCTGATCACCTGCACCAAATTATCGACTGCATCATTGAGGTTAAAGTCGATATCCTCAAGATCTAACTTGCCTGCTTCAATCTTAGAGAAATCCAGAATATCGTTAATAATGCCCAATAAGGATTCGGCGGAAGTTTGAATTTTATTGATGTAATCTGACTGCTTACGATTAAGGTCGGTCTGCAGTGCCAAATAACTCATACCAATAATCGCATTCATAGGCGTGCGAATTTCATGGCTCATATTGGCAAGGAAGTCTGATTTTGCCTGCGTCGCTTCTTCCGCTTTTTGCTTGGCGAGCATTAACTCGCGCTCAGCCTCTTTACGCTCAGTGGCATCGCGCACAATTGCAGTAAATAGCGACTCACCGTTTAACGCGGCTTCACCCACGGCTACTTCGATATCAATTTCACGGCCATCTTTACACAGGCCTTTAAGCTCTAAAATCGAATGGGCGCTACCGCCACTGGCTTTGTGCAATACATACTCTTTGTGAAAGCCTTTATCCATTAACATGCTGACCGATTGCGCTAAGACCTCGTCCGGTTGATAGCCAAAAATATCGACAGCTGCTGGGCTAAAGTCTTGAATGATGCCAGAACCATCGACAACAATTATGCCGTCTGATGCGTTATCAATAATGTTTTGTGTACGCTCTGAGTTCATTTGCAACTCAACTGTGCGCTCTTTGACTTGCTCTTCCAGCTCGGCTTGCGTTCTAGCTAACGCTCTGGTAGCGCGGGTTCCAATACGTAAAGTGAACAAGCTGGTGCCCATCATCAAAAACAGTGATAAACCAAGCATCGACCACACAGTCACTTTAAAGGTACGTAGCAAAGCAAAGGCTTCGGCAACATCCATTTCAGCAGCAATACCAAGACCAAGATTTTGATCCCAAACCCAGCTACCTACCACAGGTACACCGCGATAATCGTTATAACCTTGAAGATTCGAACCTGAACGGCGATCAGCAATACTCTTCGCCATTAAAGTCAATGGCCAATTGCGGTCAGGTTTTAATGGTGTATCAAGAAGATTTACCCCAGGGTCGGCGATTCGAACGTTGAGTGATGCTCGCTGATCTTCCGCGACTAAGCCGATATCTTTAAGTTGATGCTCAAAGCGCACTTTAGACAGCAAAATACCTGAGCGGTCGACAGCATAAGTTTCACCACTACGACCAATAAACCCTGCAGACAACACAGTTGAGAATACACCTTCAAAGTTGACTCGTTTAGTCAGTACAGCAATCACATTATTTCTGCCATCAAAGACTGGCACCGCAAAAAACATGGTCGGAGGCATACTGGTATCAAGTGAATTAATATCTTCACTGGTTTGTAGCGGAACATCTGAGCGAATAGGCGGAATAAACACACTGTTGCCAGCCAGCACTGATGCCATTAGGTCAGGACGTTGTTGCTGGATAAGGTTAATTTCACCCACATTTGAATCACGGCTTGATGCCAAACTTAGCTTATCTGGCGAAATAATAAAGAACCCGAACGAACTAGAAATACCTTTGCGACTATCAATGTAATCACGAATTTTACGTTGTACAGGGGCGCGCTTAAGCTCATCAGGATATGGCGGCAGGCGTAATAGCTCCTCCACCATTTCTATCAGTTCAGGGTTTTTGGCCAACTGCTCCAGGCTACTGACCTCTAAATCGACCCACCCTGCCATACGTTTGTAGGTCGAGTTAAGTAAGGTATCTAAGCTGTATTGAAGTGACTTATTACTCTCTTTTTCGGCGTGGTTGGTCACAATAAGCGCAGTCAACACAATAAATACACACAGTAGTGCCTGAACAACAACCAGAGTACGCTTAAAACTATCACTACCAAATTTGTCTGCTAATTCCTTGTCTGATGCTTTAAAAATACGTGAGGTGATGAATACAATCATTGCTAGCAGCACTACAACAACTGCAACCACAATCCATAGCTTGTCGAACACATCGCTGTTTACAGTTGTGGTAGTTGGCACAGTATCAGTAGATTTATACCAATCGTTGCGAGTTAGAATAAGTTCTCTTAGCTGCAGTGAATCTAAGCCCTTTTGAAGAATATCGTGAAGTAACGGATGTTGATTATGGGACAGTAGATGCAAGGTTGATGGTGAAACAACATCTTCGTTGATATAACGCAATTGATTAATACCAAGCTCAGCGATGCGATCAAGAATAACGGTTTCAGCATCAAGCACAGCATCAACCTCGCCCGACAACACCATTTCTATCGCATCATCAATTCCCTTTGTCTCAATAACTCGAATGTTTGGGTATAAGGCTTTGATTTTATTAACCGTGGTATAGCCCTCTGATATAGCGATTTTACTGTTGGCTAAATCAGAACTAGTTTGTATATGGCTATTTGAACCAAGCACAAAAAATAATTCACGCACTAAAAAGTAAGGGGTGGTGTAACTACCGTACTGCTTGCGATCTTCACTTAAATAGGAATGGGGAATTAGGTCAATTTCACCTTTAAAGAACATGTCTAACAGATCTTGCCATTGCCCCGGTACTAACTCAATTTTCAGCCCTGTTTTTTCGGTGATTTGCTTAACAATCACACCAGCTAAACCAGCAATTTCACCTTTGTCATTGAGGTAAAGCATAGGCGGCCACTCTTCAACCCCCATGCGAATGGTAGTATCAGCTATCCACTGTTTTTCTTGCTCTGTTAGATTAATACCATCAGGATCGCCCAGTGCTTGCGAGCGCTTTTCAATTCGATTTGCCAAAGTGAGCAACGACGCCATGTAATGGTTCTTACTGTCGTGGTAAGCATCACTATTAATAATCGCCATTGCTGCTTTGCGATCGCCACTTTTGACCTTGGCAATGGCTTGCTCTTCTTGCTGTACCAGATCGCTATTAATTTTGTTCAGCGCCGCGACCAATTCATGGTCGCTAGGATCTTGATTAGCCAGTAATTTACCAATAAGGGCGTTGAGTTTGGGTTCGTACTCGTTATATCGCAGTAACCATTTCTCATCGCCTGAAAAACCATAACTGAGCACCGATGAGGTTAGCACTTCATCAAGGTACTTAAGTTCGACCACGATATGCTTAACTTCAGTCTCGGTAAGGTGGTGACTTGTCGGCTCGTAATCAGCGAGTGTTTGATTTTGAAAGCAAATGCAAAACAGTACTAACAGCAAACTAACTATGCAGGAGTAGATTGGTTGTTTTTTTGTCGCCCATTGCGTCAATAACATTAGTGTCACCTTTTGGCTCAATATCGGCTACAAAAGTACCTTAACACTAGGGTTCCGAGCAAGAATTTTCGGCTTCATAATTAAGGTGTTGTACCGTATCTAAGCCGATTATGATGAGACGATTAAATGAAATTTGGTTACCTATAAAGATGTATGAAATTAACATCATTATGCGAACAGTTCGCCAAAGCCTGTGGACGTTACGCTATAGGTTGACAAGATAAAACATAAGAAACAAAAAACCAGCGGCGATGCGCTGGTTTTAGGACAATATAACTTGTTACACAATTTAGCGTTTACTAAAGGGGGAATTAGACAGTCAGGGTTAAATTTCAACACCCTCGGTCAAGCAGTGAATGCGTTGATTGCTACTGCCACGCCATTTTAGCGATGGGTCGTACAATGCTTGCTCGAACTTACCATCAACTAATACATCTACCCTATCCACAATAGCTTGCTGCTCGGCGCTTAACTCATTAACTAAATACCCGGTCCATAACCAAATGTCTTTACCTGCACACTCAGCTTTAACCCGCTTAACCAGCTTAAGTACAGCATCGACGTTAGCTGGATGCAGTGGATCGCCTCCCGATAGCGACAAACCTTTGCGTACAATGCGCGTATCTTGCAAATCAGCAATGATTCTATCTTCTAACGCTTGGGTATACTCATGACCAGAGTCCACGCGCCAGGTTGACTGGTTATAACAACCTTTGCAAGCGTGTTCGCAGCCGCTAACGAACAAGGTGCAACGTGTGCCCTTGCCGTTAACAACATCAACGCTATGGTAAACGTGATAATGCATTAGATATGCTTCACTCGGCGTTTCACTTCTTCTTGCTTGCCGTAGTTAAATGGCCGTGCATCTGGGCTACCTAAGTATCCGCATACGCGGCGGGTAACCGACACACGGCTTGGCTCATGGTTACCGCATTTAGGGCAGACAAAACCTTTACTAGTACAGTTGAACTCGCCCACAAAGCCACAGTCATAACACTCATCAATTGGCGTGTTCGTGCCGTAGTAAGGCACGCGTGAGTAACTGTAGTCCCACACCTGTTCAAGCGCTTCAATGTTGTGTTGCATGTTCGGGTATTCGCCGTAGCAAATAAAGCCACCATTAGCTAACTCTGGGTATGGTTGCTCAAAGTCAATTTTATCGAATGGGTTAACTTTCTTTTCAACATCTAGGTGGAAGCTGTTGGTGTAGTAACCTTTGTCAGTTACACCTTCAACTACGCCAAACTCTTTAGCATCGATTGAGCAGAAACGGCTGCATAGGTTCTCACTTGGGGTGCTGTATAAGCTAAAGCCGTAACCGGTTTCTTCTTTCCAAGCTAGAATCGCTTTTTTCATGTGTTTGATGATATCTAAGGCTTTTTCACGCAGCGCTTCATCATCAAATACATGCTTGTCAGTACCATAAAGTGCATTAATGGTTTCATGTATACCAATGTAACCTAGCGAAATAGACGCGCGGCCATTTTTGAAGATTTCTGAGATGTCATCGTCGGCATTTAAGCGCACGCCGCAAGCGCCTTCCATATATAAGATTGGTGCGACACGCGCTTTAACACCAACAAGGCGAGCAATACGGGTATCTAATGCTTTGCGTGAAATAGCTAAACGTTCATCAAGCAGCTCATAGAACTTAGCTTCATCGCCATTGGCTTCGATTGCAATGCGCGGCAGGTTAAGGCTAACAACACCTAGGTTATTACGACCTTCATGCACTAGCTCACCATCTTGCTCAAATGCAGATAAGAATGAACGGCAACCCATAGGCGTTTTGAACGAGCCAGTGACACGCTCCACTTGCTCATAGTTAAGAATATCTGGATACATGCGCATGCTTGCACATTTTAGCGCCATTTGCTTAATGTCGTAGTTTTCATCAGCCGCTTTATGGTTTACACCATCACGAATGGCAAACACTAGCTTAGGGAATACTGCGGTTTTATGGTTTTTACCTAAACCCGCCATACGTACAGTCATAATAGACTTTTGAATTAAGCGCGCTTCCCAGCTGGTACCTAAACCAAAACCAAAGGTAACAAACGGCGTTTGACCGTTCGCGGTATGCAAAGTATTGACTTCATATTCAAGCGATTGGAATGCGTCGTGACATTCTTTTTCGGTTTGCGCCATGGCATAAGCTTCAACATCAGCAATATTCCACTGCTCACCTGTTGCAAGGTGCTTTTGGTAGCTAATTTGCACAAACTTGGCTAACACTTCATCAATGCGGTTAATGGTGGTGCCGCCATAGATGTGGCTGGCTACTTGGGCAATGATCTGCGCAGTAACCGCTGTCGCAGTAGAAATTGACTTAGGCGTATCAATCTCAGCGTTACCCATTTTAAAACCGTTAGTCAGCATGCCTTCAAGATCGATAAGCATACAGTTAAACATTGGGAAAAATGGTGCGTAGTCTAAATCGTGGTAGTGAATATCGCCACGCTCGTGGGCAGCAACCACATCTTTAGGTAGTAAATGGGTTTTAGCGTAATGCTTAGCCACAATACCAGCTAATAAATCACGCTGCGTTGGGATCACTTTAGCGTCTTTGTTAGCATTTTCGTTAAGTAGACTACTATCGCTTTGCTCAACCAAACCACGAATTTCACGGTTTAGCTTACTCTTAGCCTCGCGGCGCACATCGCGGTCATGACGGTACTCAATATAGTGACGCGCCACTTCTTTGTATGGACCAGACATTAGCGCATTTTCAACTGCGCTTTGTAGTTCGTGAATGTCGACTTCGTGCTCGGCAGCAAATTGTTGCTCGACCACACTCGCCAGCGTTTGAGCGTAATCGTTATCAGATTGACCTGCTGACTCCATTGCTGCGATTACGGCGTCACGAATACGTTCACCGTTAAAAGCAGTACGACAACCATCCCTTTTAATGACAACAAGCATAGATTAATTACTCCTCAACTGCGCTGTTAAACAACACTATATATATGTTTATTTTTTATCACGGACACAAGATGTGGTGTATTAAGCGATAATATGCAAAATTACGCTATGATCTGGATCATATTTTTAAGGGTAAAATTACGATTAAATTTATTTGTGCTGACCCACGCAATGAACCCAAATTTGCCACTTGACCAAGGCAAAATTGAACGCTAAGGGAGGGCTAATTTGAACAGATTTTGCTCATACCAAGAGGTAATTTGTTGCCAGAAGTATAAGTTCAAGCATATTGGCCAACAAATGTAGAAACGAAAATCGCCCGTCAGATGACAGGCGATTAACATTGTCAGATCATGCTAAAAAATAGTCAGATACATAACCAAACAACTAGCAATACAAACGCAAAACCTGCGCTAAACACCCAACTTTGCTCGAAGAATGTGCTCAACATCTTTAACCGCTTGGTAGCCTGCATCAATGGCTTCTTGAGCTCGGTGAAACTCCATGGTGCCAATACCCGCCACATTAGGAATAATACAAATCTCGGGTGGGTCGCCCATTAACCGCGCTCGTTTGTGGCGCTCTTCTAAAATCTCCATGGATTGAGTCATAACCGCAAGCATGCCAGGGTTTGATTTACGCCCTTGTTTTGCTTGCCCACCAGCTATATCAGCCGCATTCAAACTAAACTTCTCAGACAAGTTACTTACGTATTCTTTGCCACGCCCCAACAAATCCACAAAACTCCAATCGTGCTCTGCCTCTTGTGCTTGGGTTTGCTCATTATCTTGCACATTTTCATGTTCAAAATCATCGGGCTTAACGGAGCTTGCTTCACTGGC
This sequence comes from Shewanella maritima, assembly GCF_004295345.1. Lineage (NCBI taxonomy): Bacteria > Pseudomonadati > Pseudomonadota > Gammaproteobacteria > Alteromonadales > Shewanellaceae > Shewanella > Shewanella maritima. The sequence goes on from NZ_CP036200.1 coordinate 437,725, forward strand.
CATTTGTTGTGGCAAATTATGAACTGTTTCAGCATGATGTCCGTGTAAATCAACTGCAATCACAAAATCCACATCCATCGCACGGCTAAGCGATACAGGTACTGGGTTCACTACCGCGCCATCAACCAGCCAACGATTGCCCTGCTTTACTGGCGGCAAAAAACCGGGCATTGAACAAGAGGCTTTAACAGCGTTACGTAAATCGCCCTCTCTAAACCAAATTTCTTGACCGCTGTAGAGATCGGTGGCAACTGCAGCAAAAGGCTTATCAAGATCTTCAATCTTTTTATCACCGACTCGGCTACCTAGCACATCAAACACTTTCTCACCGCTTATAATGCCCCCTTGCGCCAGCTTAAATCCATTAAGCCAACAATATCCCAGCTAGAAAAACCGGTCACCCAGCCTTGCAGCTCCTCTAATAAACCTGCTGAATAGGCTGCGCCAACTAAGGCACCGGCAGAGCATCCAGCGACTTTGTCAGGGTAAATACCCAACTCAGCCAACGCCTTAAATACACCAATATGCGCCCAACCTTTGGCTGCACCGCTGCCTAATGCGATACCAATTCTCATTGAAGAGCCAATTTGCTCACCTTGCGCCATTCACACTTCCTCACTTTACGACTATCTGATCAAGCTTACCAAAGCAGAATTTATCCGGTTCAAACAATCTATCACCCAAGCACAGATATTGTGCGCTTATACAGCGTTTATTGTTGCTGCATTTTCTGAAACCACACATTTTTAACGAGCGCTCCATCAACAATTTACATGACATTTAACCCACAAAAATAACAGCTTCACCTAATTGTCATCTCACGCACCATTTCTGCGCCTATTTCATAGCTATAGTAATTGGATGCAGTTATAATACTTGGCTCGCATTTTTTAGGGGAACAACCTTTGCAATTTTCTGATTTTTCTTTAGACAAACGCCTACTCGAAACCGTCGAACACATGGGCTTTACCAGTCCAACACCAATTCAGGAGCAAGCGCTTCCTGTGGCATTAGCCGGTAAAGACCTAATGGCGTCGTCAAAAACAGGATCTGGCAAAACCCTGGCTTTCTTGCTGCCGGCTATGCAGCGAATTATTTCTAAAAAAGCCCTGACCAAACGCGATCCTCGAGCGCTTATCTTGTTGCCTACCCGCGAGTTAGCGCAGCAGGTATATAACCAGTTACGTTTGCTGGTTGCCAATACCCAATATAAAGCGGTTAGTATTTTAGGTGGCGAGAACTTTAACGACCAAGCTAAAGCATTGGCGCGCGATCCACACTTTATTGTGGCAACGCCAGGTCGTATTGCTGACCACCTATCGCAAAAGCACCTGTACCTAAACGGCTTAGAGCTACTTATTCTTGATGAAGCCGACCGCATGCTTGATTTGGGCTTTGCTGACCAATTAAAACAAATCAATGAAGCCGCTGACCACAAACGTAGACAAACATTAATGTTTTCAGCGACTTTAGATCATGACAACATTGATGATATTGCCCAAACGCTACTTAACTCGCCTGCCCATGTTGCCATTGGCGAGTCACATACAGAGCATAAAGATATTCACCAGCGTATTGTGCTGGCAGATAACCTGACGCACAAAGAGTCGCTACTAAAGCATGTGTTAACGACTGAAGAGCACAAGCAAATCATTGTGTTTACCGCAACACGTGCTGACACCGACCGCCTAGCTGGTGTGTTAACTGAACAAGGGTTTAATACCGCGTCACTAAGCGGTGAGCTTAAGCAAGCTGCGCGTAATCAAATCATGGATCAATTCAGCCGCGGCGCCGCGCAAATTCTTGTAACCACAGACGTAGCCTCTCGCGGATTAGACCTTGTTAATGTGTCACTGGTTATCAACTTTGATATGCCAAAGTTTGCTGAAGAATATGTACACCGCATTGGTCGTACAGGACGTGCTGGCGCTAAAGGTGATGCGGTATCTTTCGTTGGCCCTAAAGATTGGGACAACTTTAAAAAGGTTGAGCAATTCTTGCGTAAACCGTTCGCCATCACTGAGTTTGAAGGCTTAAAAGGCAAATTCAACGGCATCAAGCCTAAGCCGAAAAAAGCTGCTAAAAAGCCAACAGGTAAAAAAGTGGCGGCTAAGTCAGGCATTAAGGCTAAAACCAACAAATCTAAAACAGCACCAAAGCGTGACAAACGCTTTATGACTGCTGTTGATATTGGTGATGCGCCAATGCGCCGTAAAGCCAAACCAAGCAAGATTATTGAACAAGACGATTCCGCGGAATAACGCAGAATCACGTAATACAGAATTTAGATGCACTGAGGTGCACTTCAGTTAGATAAATAAGGGTAAACATGAAAATTTGTGGTGTAGAACTTAAAGGTGGCGAGGCGATTATTAGCCTACTAAGTTATGAAGGCGAAACGTTTAACGTCCCTGCTTGCCGCCAAATCTCATTCACTTTGTCGGCAGCGTCAAACACTGCCACTATCAATGAGTTTCACTTCGCATTTCACAAACTGATGCAAGACTACCATGTGGATGAAATAGCAATTATTGAGCGCCCACAAAAAGGTAAGCAGGCAGGCAGTGCAACCAGCTTTAAAATGGAAGCCGCTATCGAAATTACCGACCTGCCTGTCACCATTTTGTCGCCAGTCGCGATCAAAGAGCAGTTAAAGCGTAACCCTCCACAAGTGGAGTTCGACTCGCTTGAGCTTAAGCGCGTACAAAAGAATGCCTTTGAAGTTGCTTACGTGCTGCACAACCACCACATCTTTGGTAAAGCGCAAGCAGCAGAATAAGCGTGAAAGTTTGCCGGTAAGCTGTGCTAGCCTATTAACTTGATTGAATAATCTTTAGTTGAGTAAAGAGCATGCTTACTGGCAAGCCTGACTGAAAATATCGTAACTGAAAATACCAGAGCTAAACGTATTAGGGCTTAACACATCTGGGCTAAACGTCACCATCGTCTATGACTCGTCAACCTTCAAAATCAAACGCTAAAGCTCCAGAAGCTGCATCTACCACCGCAAGCCGCAAACGTAAACTTGCCCCACCGCCAGTGATGGCGCGAAAAGCGGATGCTAAACTACTCAAGCCTAAAGTTGACGTTCAAAGCCTGCCTAACAGCAAAGACCTAAAGCCCAATAGCGACCCACTGCGCTATATTCGCCACTACCCGCAAGCCGTTATTTCCCAAGTAAAAGCCTTGCTTGATAATAATGAACTAGGCGAACACTTACTCAAGAAATACCCGCGTGTTCACAATATACGTACCGACAAGGCGCTGTACGATTACACGCTGGAAATTAAGCAGGCATTTTTAAAGCAAACCGATCCACTGTCAAAGGTGATCTTCGACGACAAAATTAGTCTCAGCCACCAAGCACTTGGGCTACATAGCTATGTTAATCGTCGCCAGGGCAACAAGGTTAAAGCTAAAAACGAAATTCGCATTTCATCGCGCCTTAAACGCATCCCAGAGCCACTACTAAAAATGGTGATAGTGCACGAGCTCGCCCACTTAAGAGAAAAAGACCACAACAAAGCCTTCTATCAGCTGTGCTGTAATATGCAAAGCAATTACCACCAGCTCGAACTCGATATGCGCTTACTGCTTATCTGTGAGTCGATTGGGCAATCGCCTTACTAGTTAATGCTGTACTGGTCAGCGTTAGGCAAGCCGACGAAAGTTCATCCCCAATGGCTTCATCATAGCATCCCTTCCAATAAGACTTGACTAATAGCGTGCAGCATCGCGCGATTACCGCTGTCATCCTCAACCTAAAGACATACTCGTTCTCGCTTAACTTGGTTCTTACTTTCTTTGGTTTTAGTCGCAGTTGCCGCCAAGCACTTTGTCTGATAACTTATTGGAAATATTAATTAAAGTTTGCTTATCTAACTTGGATTCCAGCTAAACTTCAATGGGTTAACCTGATTTACCACCAGTACGCTTATGGAGCAAGGATGCGGCATCTATTCTATTTTCCTCTATTGTTCTTAATCGCTTGTTCAAGCTTGGAAGGCGTTACACAAAGCGAATCTAAAATTAATTTACTTGACCAAGATTCGATTCAATTTATTGGAGAAACGTCGAAGAAAAATGCCGAGGATTTAGAAAAGATACTAGCCCAAAGCTCACACCAAGTTAGTACGTTAGTTATAGAAAGTCCTGGGGAGATATAGTTGGTGGGATGCAAATTGGTCGCTTGGTACACAAGTACAGATTAAAAGTAGTAGTTGAGAATATCTGCGCTTCTTCTTGTGCAAATTATGTAATAACAGCCAGCCATGATGTCAAAGTAAAAAAAGAGGCACTGGTAGGTTGGCATGGTGGAGCTACGCAACCCTTATACATGCCTATGGAAGTTGAGTCATCTTTACTTGAGGCTAGCGAAGACGAAGAAAAAAACTTCCATGAACAGATGAGAATATTGATCAATGAGGAGATAGATTTTTTCCAATTGATAGGTGTTAACCAAGCTATCACGATTCTTGGTATGTCCCCAAAACTAAAGGAAACTCGACACGCTCCTTTATTCTCATACGACACTTCAACGCTTCAAAGGCTAGGCCTAAATATTAAATTTGAAGAAGATCAAAATCACCGTTCCGAACGCAGAACCGAATTAGTTCAGGTTTTTGTACTTTCGAGAAGTCTATTAGCATCATTGTTAACACTCCATGAAAAGAAACTAGAGGATTGGGCTTCTAGCGAACTAAGCACTGAGGACGTCATAAATGAGTAAAGCTCTAATTATATCGAGTTTACTGGTGTTTGTTACAGCATGCGGAGCACAATACTCTAAGTCGATTATTGTCGAATTTGATTCCACGTCTATAAAAGTGAAAAGCAAAGAAACAGATGATTTACTTGCATCACTGAACTCGCTGGGACAGTGCGAAAACGTACATTTGATCGTGGATAAAAACTCAGATCACAAAAAGATTGTTGAAATTATGGCTACGATTAAACAATCTAAATGCGAAAAAGTATCAATTCAAAGTATATAGCTCTCAGGCGTGCACACTGATCTGACTTTGGCAATAAAAAACAAGGAACCCCTATGCCGCATTTTATAATGGACTGCTCTGCGGATGTCCTAAACAACCATGACGAACAGCACATCATCAAACAAATTCATTTGGTGGCAAACCAAACAGGGTTATTCGATGAGGGCGATATCAAGGTCAGGGTAAACGCTTATAACACCTATTTAGTTGGTAACAAGCAAGAGAGCTTTATCCATATTTTTGCTCATATCATGCAGGGGCGCACCATAGAGCAAAAAGCCGATTTATCTCGCCAAATGGTGACAATGCTTACAAGTTTGTTCCCTGACACACCAAACATCGCAATGAATGTTAGCGACTTTGAAAAAGCAACCTACTGCAATCGAGCGATGGTATAAATGAACTTTAACCCAATAAACTGTGACTCGATAAACGATGCTCCAATACATATAGAAACTGAGCGATTGTCGATCCGCTTAGTGACTACGCTTGATAGCGCCGATTTATACAAGATTTACTCTGACCCAGAAGTCATGAAATATTGGAGCTGCCCACCTTTTACAAGTGAGTCACAAGCTACAGATCTGGCACAAGCTGGTGAAACAAACTTTCACGCTGGGCAATCGCTGTTTCTGGGGATTGTCGATAAAGAGTCCAAAGAGTTAATTGGCACCCTTAGTGTTTTCAATATTCGTCAAGACTCACAACGCGCTGAAGTGGGTTATATCCTATCAAGGAAGTATTGGCATAAAGGGCTGATGTCAGAGGCATTTAGTGCACTGCTCGATTACTGCTTTGAACATTTACAATTGAACAGACTAGAAGCTGACATAGACCCAAACAATACTGCATCAGCAGCACTGCTAATAAAGCATGGCTTTAAGGCTGAAGGTTTGCTCAAGGAGCGTTGGATAGTGAATGGCAATGTTACCGATAGTGAGATTTATGGGTTACTGAGAGCGGACTTTAAAAAACTTAACTCAAAGGAGTAGTTATGTTCGACCATGTCGTGTTTGGTGTACGTGACTTTGACAAAAGCAAAACCTTTTACCAAAAGGTTTTAGCTCCCATTGGCATCAAAACGATTGCCGAAGATAAGCTTGGTATTGAACTTAGCGCCGATGGCAAATCGTCTTTATGTATCCGCCGTACACCTGAAGATAACCCAGCTCACCTTCACCTAGCCTTTGTAGCCCAAAGCCGCGAGCAAGTACAAAGCTTTCATCAAATCGCGCTGCAGATTGGTGCTAAAGATAATGGCGCTCCCGGAATACGCCCTAACTATAGCGGCCAATATTACGCAGCCTATGTTGTTGACCCTGACGGACATAATATTGAAATGGTTTACCACCAAGAGTAGCTAGAGCTTATATACTCGGAAAACACTCACACAAAAAGTGCCAACTTGGCATTAAAATAAGTCTTTACGCTGAAGCCTGTGTGTTGCTGACAAACTTGCCCTTGTAGTATGTTGGAGCCTTAAGTTCTCAGCTATGTAGCAGTTAGCCACATGCTAGTCAGCCTCATATTGATTAGCCAAAAACACAGGAAGTTTAGCCCAATGCTCCGTCAATCATTGTCCATCACCCTACTCTGGTTATTGTCTTTTACCGCTTATAGCCAATCTGTTGTGTCTCTTAACACTGATATCAAATCCCTGCTAGATTCAAAACAAGCCACGGTTGGCGTATCGATTTGGGACCAGAATGCAAACCCTATTGTCGCGATAAACGCTGATAATCAGCTCCCTATGCAAAGTGTATTTAAGTTTCACTTGGCTGCGGCGGTGTTGCATCAAGTTGATCAAGGAAAATGGTCACTTGCAGACAAAATAACCATTACACCAGACGATCTAGACAATGGATTGTGGAGCCCAATTAGGAAGAAATACCCAACGGGTGCAGAACTAACCTTAGCCCAAGTCATTAAATATACGGTTGCAGTCAGCGACAACGTTGGCTGTGATGTACTAATTGGCATGTTAGGCGGCCCAAAAGTCCTCGAGCAGTACCTGCACCAAGCTGGCATTAAAGACATAGCGGTAAAGTACAACGAAGAGATGATGCAACAGGTTTGGCAGCGACAATTTGATAACTGGACCACCGCCAATGGCGCAAATCAGGCTTTAAGCAAGCTATATGACAACAACGAGCAATTGCTATCCGCCACGAGTCACCGCTTTTTATGGGATGTCATGAAAAGCTCAAAAACGGGTAAAAACAAGATCCGCGCAGGTGTACGTCAAGGAACCATAGTTGCCCATAAAACCGGTTATTCTGGCAAGCATAATCAAACGGGTGTGATTGCTGCACATAACGACATAGGAATCGTATTCTTACCAAACGGTAGCCACTACTACATCAGCATTTTAGTCAGTGATTCTCGTGAAAGCAGCGACGACAGTCAAAAGATAATTGCCGATATTTCCAAACTAGCTTGGATGCATTTCAGCGCTGAAAACTAGTAGGTATTTCACATCTCAATCTACGGCTAATGAGCAAAGCCTATGGCTTTTAGATTGAACGCGCTATTGCAACAATCTAAGTCGAGATAAGAGTAACGCTTGCTCAGATTGAACGAACCTAAGCTCAGAAAGGATAATGCTTGAACATATCCTCAATTTTGTCTTTGAGCAGTGCTTTGTCAGCAGTTATTTTACCAAAGGTGCGTAAACCCGAAATTTGGATTTGTAGATGCTGAGCAAGCTCATCTGGGCTTTTGCCTTGGTTGACTTCGCCTGCTGCCTGCGCCTTAGCGATTAATGAGGCAAACGCCTCGGCGATTTCACCAAGGTGACTTTTGGTGGTATCAACCAAATCCTGGTTATCTTCGGTAAGCTCACCCAAGGTTTTCGCTAACATACACATACCATTAGGAGCGGAGTTTTGGGTATCAACTACTTGAGACTTCACAAAGGCTTTAAGCGCAGCCAGTGGCGAGTCGTATTGTTCGACAAGCAGCTGTAACTCAGCCAGCCCCATATCGGTGTAGTTTCTTAGTGCCTGTTTAAACAAGCCATCTTTGCTACCAAAGGCAGCGTAGATGCTACCAGGACGCATATCGATTTCATCCTGTAAATTACGCATCGATGTCGCATGAAAGCCTTTCTTCCAATAAAGATTGGTTGCTTTATCAATCACTTCATCACGATCGAATTTTGCAGTTTTTGCCATTACTTGTTCTCTACACTGATTGTAGCTACGCAGATCAGAGCTATGTTGACTAGAGCCTTTTGAACTAACGTTCAATTATAGGTTCTCGTTCCCTTAAGGTAAACCCTATGCAGCCGCAACCTCTACACCCAAAAGTTAATCCCACTACCAAATAAAAATTTTTATACGTGTTTATTCTCGAAAATTCATGTACATAGTCAGTCTCACCCCTTTATCTTGAACGATTGTTCAAAATAATTATTGAACGATCGTTCATTTATATCTATAGTACATCACATCACCGAGGCAAAGCAGCAATGCCGCTTCACTCGACCTAAGTTAACCGTTTCAATAATTGGAGATTACAACATGAGCAATTTTACATTTCACACAGTAGAAACTGCACCAGAGAAAAGTAAGCCAATGCTAGAGGGTGCGCTAAAACAAATGGGCGCGGTACCAGGTTTGTATGCTGTTATGTCTGAATCGCCAGAGACACTGAAAGCGTATCAGCAACTGCACCAAGCATTTACTTCAACCTCATTTGATGCAGAAGAACTAACAGTGGTTTGGCAAACCATCAACGTAGAGCATGAATGTACATACTGCGTGCCGGCTCATACAGGTATCGCCCACTCGATGAAAGTAGACTCGGCGTTAACTGAAGCGCTACGTAACCAGCAACCTATGCCAAATGCAAAGCTACAAGCATTGCACGATTTTACGCTGGCGATGGTACGTGAGCGCGGCAATGTGTCAGAGGAGCAAATGGAAACATTTTTTGCAGCCGGTTACGGCCACAAACAAGTCATCGAAATCATTCTAGGTTTGTCACAAAAGGTAATCAGCAACTATGTCAACCATGTGGCTAAAACACCGGTTGACCCTATGTTTGAACAATTTGCCTGGACTAAATAACTCGGATACTTCTATACGTAGCTTGCTCTTTATATTTATAAAGTCAGCAAGCTACTCCTTTACAGTTAAAAGGCTTAGCAATGACCCAAAAAATCAAATTAGACATTATTTCAGATGTAGTCTGTCCGTGGTGCATTGTGGGCTATAACCACTTGAACGCTGCGATAGAGCAACTTGGCATACAAGATAAAGTCGAGATTGAATGGCATCCATTTGAGCTAAATCCCGATATGCCGCCAGAAGGTGAAGAGTTACGCACCCATGTCGCTAGAAAGTACGGTGCATCACGAGCAGATAGTGATCGCGCGCGAGCAAATATTGCCGCCGCCGGCGCTAAATACGGTTTCGAGTTTAACTATTCTGACGATATGAAAATGGTCAATACCTTCGATGCCCACGTGCTACTTGATTACGCCAAACAATTGGGTAAGCAAACGGATTTGAAAATGCGCTTGTTCGCCGCTTTCTTCACTGAAGCAAAAGACGTATCTGATCGTTCAGTGTTAATTGAACAAGCAGCAGCTGTCGGAATTGATGCAGAGCAAGCACGCAACGCGCTCAACGATGAGCAGCTGCAACAAGCCGTGCGTCAGCAAGAGTCTCATTGGCAACAACTTGGCATTAGCAGTGTGCCAACCGTGGTATTTAATCGCACTAGCGCACTTAATGGCGCTCATCCGCAAGAGACATTTGCTCAAGTGCTACAAGAGTTAGCTAAATCTTGAAGCATGAGCCTTAAGGCGAAAAAAGTGTCAATCCTCAACTGAGCTAATACATCTGTGCTTGTACATCTGAGTTAGTCCAAATAACAAAGCCCAACACTTATGTGCTGGGCTTTGTTATATAAAACTGAGCTAGTCCAAGTCATTGCAGTACTTCAGCCTAGTCTAGTTTAAAGCTTAGAGTTTAGATTTTAGAGCTTTAAGCTTAGAACATGGAGCTTAGCCAAATGACATCATCATCTTGCGGCTACTTACAATCTGTTGGAACTCTTGTAACTGTTTCTTTGGCAACACTTTGGCTTCAGCAATATTAGCTTTCATAGGATCTATGGGGCGACCATTTACATGAAACTCATAGTGTAAATGCGGCCCGGTTGATGCGCCGGTATTGCCAGTTAAAGCGATGACCTGCCCGCGCTTAACGCGCTGACCTTTACGCACTCTAAATTGCGATAAATGTAAATAACGAGTACGCACCTTATTGTCGTGCTCAATAACCACATATTTACCTGCAAAAGCATGGTTTTTCACCATAGTTACTACACCATCGCCTGGCGCAACCACTGGTGTGCCAATAGGTGTGGCAAAGTCTGTACCGTTATGCGGGCGCACGCGACCAGTGATTGGGTGTTTACGCTTTGGATTGAAGTGTGACGATAAACGATACTTACGTTTTAGCGGAATACGCTGAAAAGCGGGTGCTAAACTTTCGCCGTTTTCATCGTAAAAATTACCGTCTGAATGTTGAAACGCACTGACGTTACGAGAATACGCGTTAATCGTTACCCCTTGCACCTCAGTATTACCCGTAGGTACACCTTCAATAAACTGATCGTTCATCAAAACTTGAAAAGTATCCCCTGCTCTTAGCTCACGAGCAAAGTTGAACTTGGTCTTTAACAGATTATTGATGCGTTGAATTTCATTCGCATTCAATCCTGCTTTTTCAGCCGAGAGATAAAACGAGCCGTTAATCTCCCCGCCGATAATACGGTTTTGCCAAACACCTTCAGTAATGATGTCTTTCACTTCAAAGCTGCCATCATCTAAGCGGCTAAACACCACTTGTCTTGCGGCATTAAAGTACAGCTCAAGTTTTTGCAGCTCGCCAGCATCATTGTCCCAAAACTGTATGCGGTTACCTGGCATTAGCGTATCAAGCGCGAGGACTTCGAGATCCGCCTCAAGCACCTTATACATGGTTTGATGGTCAATCCCAGCTTTTGAAAATAGTGAGCCAAGTGTGTCGCCAGGTGCTATCTCACGGCTAAAGATGGGGGCGCGAGTGGTTTCGACTTCTTCGATAAAATCAAGCTGACTCAGGTTGGGCAGTAGTTTTTCTAAATCCAACGCGACAGGAATACGTTTTACTTCAAACTCTTGAGTGGTTGGCATAAGCAAAGCTGCACCAACGAGAAGTACGCAGCTCATTAACGCTGCTTTTTGACGTTGTGAAAAATTGAATGGCAGTGGCGCCCAAGCCACTTTCTTGGTTGATTGCAAAATGAGTTACCCTAAGCATGCTGCTTAACCACCCAACACTTATACCAAATGGTATTAACCTATGTAGCGCACAGCTAGTCGGCATATTGAGTGGCAAATTTATTGTTGTATTTGCGGCGTAATCAAGGCGCGAGTTAGCAAAAATAAAACTCAAACACCTACAACAAATGATTATGCAGCGCGTATGTGCATATTATGCACTTTCTATTCAAAAAAATGCCGAATAGTTATATCAAACTATCGGCATTTCACAAACTGTTTATTACGCTTTTATGAACTTCATCGCCCTGTTGATAAGGCTTGCAGCCACATTAGTAGCCACTAAATCGACAACGGCATCATCAAGATGCTACTGCATATTGGCTTTGTAGTTTACTGACACCTAGGCCGTTCATTTTATGCACTTTTATCTGTACATCAATACGCTCTTTCATGGCTTCGACGTGGCTTATCACACCAATCATCTTGCCACTGGCATTTAAGCTATCTAACGCATCCAGTGCAATATCCAACGTTGTGGCATCAAGCGTGCCAAAACCTTCATCAAGAAATAGCGACTCAATTTGAGTTTTATGACTCACGAGATCTGACAACGCTAACGCCAATGCCAGACTCACCAAAAAGCTCTCACCGCCTGACAAAGTGCGCGTATCGCGGCTTACATCACCTTGCCAAGTATCAATCACAGTCAGCTCTAACGTGGCACCGCTAACGGTCGCTAATTGATAGCGTCCATGCAGACGATTAAGCTGCCTGTTAGCCAATTCAACCAAATGCGCCAGGGTTAGCCCTTGCGCAAAACGGCGGAATTTATCACCTTTTTGTGAGCCAATGAGCGAGTGCAGCAAGGTAATATCATCATAATCTTGCTGGGCATAACTTAACTGCTTAATTAAGTCTGCTTGTTGCGCCCGCTGCTGTTTGTCTTGCTCTAACGCGTGCTCAGCTTGCCATAAGCGCTGACGACTGTCGGTGAGTTGCTGCTCTTGCTCGGCGGCTTGCTCAGTTAAGGTATCAAGCTCGGTTAGTTGATAATTATGCTCTTGCTGCAGCGTTTCAAGCTGTTGCTGCTTGCCATTAAGCTGCTCGACCTGTGCGCTCGCCTTGAGTTTGGTTTGCTCAAGGGCTTTGGTTTGCTCAGTTAACTGGGCAAATTCACTGTCACTCAGTCTAGCTGCGGTAAATGCGGCGATATCTGCAAACGGGCTTTGGCTTAACGCCTGCTGCCAGTCGTTACTGGCTTGCTCTTGCTGCGTTCTTACCTGCGTTAGTTGCTCAGTTAACACGTTGAGTTTCGAGCTTAACTGCTGGGCATTATCGTTAAGCTGACTTAACTTAGTTTGCATCGCATGCAGGCTTTGTTCCCTATCCGTTAATCCATCAAGGCTATGCTGCTTAGCAAGCAGAGCATCATCCGCTACTAACAATTGTTTACGCTGCATGCTGAGCTGATTAAGCGCTGAGTCTAATTGGCTCAAAGCCTCCGTTTGACTAGTTAGTTCCCGTTGTAATGTTGCAAGCTGCTGCGCTTGTTGCTGCTGTGTTTGTGAGAGCAACTGCTGCTCTTGCTCAAGCTTTAGTTTATTTGTCTGCGCTTGCTTCCAACTATTAAGACGGCTTTGCAACTCATCTAACCAATGCTTGGCTGTTGTAAGTTCTGGCATAGTCAGCTCGCAAGTCACCAGCTTGTTTTTAAGCTCGGTCATAACTTGCTCAAATTGATTGCTTAGCCGAGTAAATTCTTGCTGCAATTGCTGTAGCGTTTGCTGCTGGCCTTGTAACTGTTGCAGGTTAAGCTGTAATTGATTAAGCGTGCTGTTTCCTTGCTGCTCAAGCTGATGTTGCTGCTCTTTAACGCTGTTAAGCTGAGTTTGTAGCCCTTGCGCCTGCTCAATGGTAGCTGCTAGTGAAGCTTGCTCGTTTGCCTCGCCATCAAGCAGCGGTGCTAACTCACCACTGCCATCTGCAATTTGGCTTAGTTCAATGCTAATACCTAGCGTAGCTGTGTGCTCGGCCCATAACGTCTGAATTTGTGTTTGCTTGGAATGCAAAGCCTCAAGCTGCTGGTTTAACCCCTGAATACTGGCATCTAATTTAGCTTGCAACTCACCATCAAGTTTGCCTTGTTGCATGATGTGCTCAAGCTCTTGCTCAAGTACATTCGCCCTAGTTTGATGCTCGCTCACATCTAAAACCTGATATTGTTCGACTAACGGGTGCTCAATTGAGCCACACAGCGCACATGGCTGACCAGGCTGCAGCTTTTGCCGCTCACTAGCAAGGTCGGCGATTTTCTGCTCTTGCTGCACAATCAACTTTAAGTCTTCTAGTTGTTGCTTCTTGTCCTTCCATACACTGCGACTTTGATGCAATTGCCCTTTTACCGCCGCTAACTCACCTTGCTGCTTGGCAATGTCTTGGGTCAATGACGCAACCTGCGCTGCATTTTCAATATAAGCCTTGGCATTAGACTCTAATGCTAGGCGCACACTTTGCTGCGCAATTAACTGCTGATAGCGAGTTTGCAGTTCAGTTACAGGCTGATTTTGCGTGATATTTTCAAGCTGCCTTTGCAGCTGCTCAGCTTGAACAATAAGCTGTTGTTTATTTTGCTCAAATGCGTCGATTTGCGGCTGCGCAGAGTCAATAGCTTGTTCAAGCTGCTGATTAGTCTGCACCAGCTTGTGTTGTTGCTGCTGGTTTTGCGCTTTAACATTTTCAAGCTGATTTAGTTGAGCAAACTGCGCTTGCCACGCGGCTAACTCTGTAGCGATAAGCTCTGCTTGGGGCAAGCTAGTTAGTGCTAGCTGAGTTTGCTCAAGCTTCTGCGTTAAATATTGCTGTTGCTGATTTTGCTCTTGCTTGAGCTTTTCACACTCACTAAGTTGCAGCTTGAGGTTATTCAGTACATCACCTTGCTGCGCCTGTTGCTGTTGTTGCTGGGCAATTTGGCTATCTAGCGGCAATACCTGAGTGTCGATTAACTCAACCAGTTCTTTATGGGCTTGCTTGGCTTGGTCAAACTGTTGCTGCGCTTGCTCTACAACGCCTTGCTCAGCAGACAACTGGCTTTGGCACTGAGTTAACCCGTTTTTTGCCTGCTCGGTATCTTTAGTAAGCTGGTTTTGTTGCGACTCAAGCTGATTAAACTTGTCGTAAACTGGAGTCAAAGCAAGTGCGGGCTGGTGCAGAGCGAGGCGCTCAAAGTCTGGTTTAGCCTTAATTAGCGCCTGCTCAGCGGCTTTAAGCTCAATTTGCGCTTGCTGCTGGCTTTGCTGGTTTTCTTGCCAGCTTTTTGCCCAGTTTAAATATTGATTGGTTTGCTCGCGCTCAGTGCTTAACTTGCTGACTTGTTTAGTTTCAGTTGTCACTTGCTGCTGATATTCGCTAAGTTGCTCATCACTGAGTACGGCAACATTGTCTGACTTAGCTTTAAGTAAGGCGAGCTGCTGCTTTGAATCACTAAAGTCTTGATGCACTTTTTGTGAAATCAAACCATAGATTTCAGTGCCCGTTAGCTCTTCGAGCAGCTCAGCTCTGTCGTTAGCATTGGCGTTCAAAAACGCAGCAAACTGACCTTGCGACAGCATCATCGACTTGGTAAAACGCGCAAAATCTAAGCCGGTAATCGATTCAAGTAACTCTGATTTATGCTTAATCTGGCTGGCGAGTACTTTACCCTCTTGCAAAGTAGCAAGTTCAACCTGAGCATCTTGCAAGTTACCATCAACCTTACCTCGTGAGCGACGCTGACTCCAAAATGCACGGTATCCCTTCCCTTTCACCTCGAATTCCACTTCCGCTAGGCAATCTGCGCAGCCGCGGGTCATTAACTCGTTAGTGGTTTTAGAAATCGTCGCGATGCGAGGCGTGCGGTGATAAAGCGCTAAGCAGATCGCATCCAAAATCGTGGTTTTACCCGCACCAGTTGAGCCTGTGATGGCAAACAGACCATTGTCGATAAATGGCGACTGAGTGAAATCAATCTTCCACTCACCTTTTAGCGAATTAATATTCTTAAAGCGAAGGCTTAGAATCTTCATGCTTTTGCCTCCGCTTTTGATTGCGCTTGTGATTCTGGTTGCAACGGCTCTTGAGCATCTTGCTTGGGCGCTGCAGTTTCTTGCTGCACTTGTTCAACTAACTCCTTGAACTTAACGCGCAGGCGCTCACGGCTCGCTAGCTCATCTTCAGTTTCAAACACTTCTAGTGCTAAGCGACGCTCAAATACATCTTCAACTTTAATTTCACTTAAGGTCTCATTATGGGTGTCGCTAATGGTTTGACTACGTGGTTTGCGAGCACGTTTAAGCTGTAATACTTCTAGTGGCTTATCGGCAATGAGTTGCGCGATGCGATCTTGTAAATCGCTGAGTAAATCTTGCTGCTCGACTTCAATACTTAGCCAGGTATTTTGCGCCTTATTATGCTCCGCTGCACTCTGGACTAACTTGTCGATGCTAGCTTCAATATCAGCTAGCTTGCCCTTGAGCACTGTCATAGGTTGGAACAATGGCACATCAAGCTCAGTCACCTCGGTGAGCTTATCTTGCTCAAAGCTCACCAGTAATACCGATTTGCCCGAGCTAGACTCGCTCTGTGCAAATCGTTCATCAAAGCCTATCTCATCGAAACTAAGCGGAATGGGAGAGCCGCTATAGCGAATATGCTCAGTTTTGGCGACCTTTTGACTGCGGTGGATATGCCCAAGGGCAATATAATCGGCAGCAGGAAACAAGTTGGCGTTAAAGGCATCGAGCGTGCCGATGTAAATGTCACGCACCGACTCTGAGCTAGTGACGCCCACTGTGGTTAAATGCCCAGTGGCAATAATCGGCACAGGCGTGGCTAACTCAGCATTAATCTTTTGTGCATGATCAAAGCTTTGTTGGTAATAGTCGGCAATCGCGCTAGCAAGCTTTTGCTGTTTAGACTCGCGAGAATCACCTGCTTGACTGGTCACCAGTTCACGTGGCCGCAAAAATGGCAATGCACAAACCAATGCCATCGGCTCGCCATCTTTGTCAAAGCTCAGTACATGTTGCTCTGGGCTGTCAAAGCCGCCAGGAATAACATGGGTGTTTAGATAGGCTAGTAAGCCTTGCGATTCACCAAGGGTTGCCACAGAGTCATGATTACCACCCAATATCAATAACTGACACTCGGTTTGTTGCAAGTCGACAATAAACTGATTGTAAAGTGCGCGGGCATAACTTGGCGGCGTGGTGGTGTCGAAAATGTCACCGGCAACAATCAACAAGTCCACTTGATGCAGCTTTATTTGCTCAAGTAGCCAGTCCATAAAAGCTTGATGCTCAGCTGCGCGGCTTTTGCCGTAAAAATACTGACCAAGATGCCAGTCTGAAGTGTGTAAAATTCGCATAGTTTATTCGTTATTGAATTAGTCTTTGTAGGCTGCGCGTTGAACGCGTTATTTACTCGCTACCTTAAGCGAGTAATTGAACCCCTAAGCGTATTGACTCCAAAGCAGCTTGATACTCATGGCAAGCGACATAGTCACGACTAAAGGTTTGATGATTTTAGTGCCTTTAGTAACCACCAATCGCGAGCCTAATGTGGCACCAATGGCTTGCCCCACAAGCATAACCAGCCCCAGTGCCACAGCGACTTGGCCGCCAATTAAAAAGAAAATAAGTGAAGCTATGTTGGTCACAAAGTTCAGCACCTTGGCATGCGCTGTGGCTTTAGCTAACCCAAATCCGGCTAAGGTAACAAACGCCAATGCGAAAAAACTACCTGTGCCCGGACCAAAAAAACCATCGTAAAAACCTACGCCCAATGCACCAGTAAAAGCGAACACGGTTGGGGTGACCATTTGCTGCTTATCATCATCTGCAATTTGCTTAGAAAACAAAAAATAACAGCCAATTGCTAGGATTAAAAACGGCAGAATAAATGCCAGTAACTCAGCGTCAATCATCTGCACAAAAATGGTACCGACTGCTGAGCCGACAAAAGCGCACAGTATCGAAAGCTTAAACTCACTGAGCTTAACCATGCCTTTACGCACAAAATACAAGCTGGCAAAAAAGCTGCCGCCACAGGCTTGTAACTTGTTGGTTCCCAGTGCTGCTGCAGGTGGCAAACCTGCCCACATTAATGCAGGAATAGTCAGAAGCCCACCGCCGCCAGCAATGGCGTCAATAAAACCGGCTAATACGGCAACAAAAAACAGCACTACGGCGATTTGCAAAGTCAGTTCAAACATGAAGTTAATTAAGAAAATGAGAGTAGAAACGTATTAAACCCGCTTTGGGGCTGAATTACTATATCTAGGGATTAATAAGCACTTTAATCGCTGCAAAACAAAACAGGGCAACCCGTGGCTGCCCTGTTGGTACACCTAAACTAGTAAAAGAACCTTACACTTCCCAGAAAATATTGGTCACTATGTACAAAATAACCATAGTGATAAGGTTAATTACAGCGCCAGCACGCATCATTTCAGACTGTTTAATAAAACCTGAGCCAAACACAATTGCATTGGGCGGTGTCGCCACTGGCAGCATAAATGCACACGATGCAGCAATACCGATAACCACTGATAACATCACAGGTGATAAGCCTAAAGGCTCTGCGATAGCAGCAAATACTGGCACTAATAGCGCCGCAGATGCAGTGTTACTGGCGAACTCTGTGAGCATTACTACGAAGAAGATCACCGCTAAGATGAATAGCGCGGTATGGGCATCACCAAAGAAGTCTGTCACTACATGCGCTAGAAACACACTGGTACCTGTGGCTTTAAGTATTGCACTTAAGGTTAATCCACCACCGAACAAGATAAGCACGCCCCAATCAGTCGTTGATTCAATCTTCTTCCACTCAACCAGACGTAAACCCGCAAGCAGCACCACACAACTTAATGCGACGATGGTATCGAACTTAGCTACGCCACCCAATGCCTGTGACAAAGGTTTACTGAAAATCCAGCTTAGAACAGTGGCTGCAAATATCACCAAGGTTAGCTTAGCGCTAAAGGTCATTTTTTTATCGCTAGCTTCAATATGGCAGACTGCTGATAAATCTGGCTTAAAGAACATGTACAGCGCAATTAGCATCACAGGCATCATTAACGTTACCGTGACTAAGCCAAACTCCAACCACTCACTAAAGGTTAGTCCAGCTTGAGCCGCTGCAATCGCATTGGGTGGGCTACCAACCAAAGTACCAATGCCACCAATATTGGCTGAATAAGCGATGCCTAACAGCACAAACAGGTAGGTATTACGGTGGGTTTTCAAATCAAGCTGCTGCAAGATACCTAATGCTAGCGGCAACATCATCGCCGCAGTTGCAGTATTACTGATCCACATCGATAAACTTGCCGTCACCACAAACAACATGATGCAAGCGATACTTAGCTTACCTTTCGACAATAGCAGTACTTTTTCAGCAATGCGTTTATCAATCCCTTGATGATTCAACGCCGCAGCCAGTACAAAGCCACCAAAGAATAAGTAGATAATCGGGTTTGCAAAATTACCCATCGCTTTAGATGTATCAAACACATCGAACATCACCGCAAGAATGGGGATTAAAATAGCCGTAACACTAATATGGATAGCTTCTGTTAGCCACAAAATAGCGGCAAACACTAAAATAGACAATCCAGTGTTAACGCCCGGTTCAAACGGCAAAAAGTTATATAACAAAGCAAAAAGTAGGATGTTCGCCCCTAGAATTATGTACTTTTTACGCTGTGCATCGGAAACCGCCCCTGAATCTAACTGTGGTACCTCACTCATATTCACAACCTTTATTATTGATTTTTGGCCGCTTCAATGTAATTCAATTGTTAAACACAAATAAAGTACAACTAAGTAGTAAGAAAGTTAGCGAATTCACCAACAAGAATTTGATTTAGCTCACATGATGAGCAAGTGATTTGATCCAGACAACAAGTCATCTGTAACGAATGTTGTTTTATGACATCAAACCAGCCGTTATGGGCTAGCTATTCAATTGAAATGAATTTTAATTCTAATGCAGATAGTTAGATGCGGATCACATTAGGTATAAACCATTAGCGATCTTGGTCACTGTTTTACGGCAAGTTAGGAGTAGGAACCAATGAGGTTAACTTCTGTGATGAGGAAAATAACAGCAATAAACGACTAATTGTGCGACGTTATTTGAGCGCTGAACGCACAACGCTCAAATAAGCCGGAACTACGAGTGAATTACAATCAACTTTTTACTACATACCCGCTTGAACGACTTCCTCGTCTTCTAAACCTAATTGCTCGGCATAGTCACGATTTGGCTCGATTCTAAATTCAAACTTCAAAATCTTTAAACAAGCATCATAAAGCGCCTCGCCAAACCATTCACGGTCAAATTGCTCCAGCGCTTCAACAATCCCGGCAGCGCCGTCGTCTTGATGCAGCTTTTTCGGTACTAACGAGTCGATAAAGCTGGCGACGAGACCATAAAGATCTTTCTCGGCTTCACCCTCCACGTCCCAAAGTGTTGGATCAGCATATTTAGCGGCGTAATGGATTTGCGCGATATCGCTACCGATCCCAAAGTTCACTAATGTCGCAGTGTCGTGATTACAAATGATGTTTTTAGGACATATTGCGCCATGAAAAATATCAATATTGTGCAGGTATTGCAGCGCGGTAAGAATTTGAATAAACCAAGTGATCGGCTGGCCAATCTCTACGCCCTTCACTTCATCTAATGCCACACCTTGCGCCCAGGCTCGGGCGATAAATAGATCATTGGACTCTGGAAGCTGGCCAAAGCTGAGCACTTTCTCGATATGAGGGTGATAGATTTTAGATAAGCTACGATAAATATTATTTAGCTTGTGCCACTGCTCATCAACATCGTTATACACGCTAATTGCACAAGGGTAATTGCCCTGAATATGCCTTGCTTGCCAAAGCTGGCTATGATCAGTGGATGAGATAAATGATTCAAGTTTAAAGTGATGGTCAATCACCGCGCCGCGCTCGATTTCAATACGCTGCGGCACGGTATCGCATACGCCCAGCTCGATCAGCGCCGATAAATCACAGCGAATGGCATCTAAATCGACAGTAGTGCCTTTTGCGGCGTCACGATACCAATGGTAAATACGCGGCTGCTGAGTTTGCTCAGCAAGGGTTAAGAACGCCTTAGCATATTCGGCAATATCTTCGGCAATGGTAAGATTGTCTTTAATGTCGATAAACTCAACATCACCTTGATCTGACAAGAACACACAGTTACTTGCCCAGCCGCCAATGGTATAACCCCGGCGATGAATTTGCTGCATTCCACTAATACTGCGGCGTAAAATTTCAAGCAGTTGATAAGTAGATTGTTGCTCAACCTCAAAGATATTCAGCGGAATGCCCCGCGGCATACGAATAGGCAATACCAGCTGCTCGCCGTCTTGGATAAGTGGCGCGCAAAAAGGTACACCACTACAACCAGATAGCGACTGCATACGCTTAAACTCTTCACGCAGTCTAATTTCGTGTTGTTCAGCATCTAATGCGCTTTCAAATTGGCTCTGTACTAGGATTTTAAGTAGCCAGGGTGCCGTCCAACCGCCTGGGTTATATTCTGACTGCCAAACTTCTAAACCTTGTTGCAGGAACAAACATTTGAGCTTGATGAAGTCTTGAATTTTTTGATTACGCTGCTCAACAATGGCGACCTGACCTATGGTATCAAGTACCATCTCTTTTTGTTGCTCAGTCACTTGGTGCTTGCGCGGTGCGGTTAAGCCCCATTCTTTAGTTAGCGCTTGGATAATTTTTGCTGGAGTATAAATACTTAAGTTACCCTGATCTTTCTCGACCAGAATCTCTTCACCTTTGCGGCCAGTAACAAACACCATGCCCTGACACCATGGTGCATAAACACCTACAGGAATTTTGTGCTTTAAGCGACCCGCAAGCACTCTGGCAACATAATTGGCTTTTGACAGGCTGTTATCAACATCGCGCCCGTCTAAAGACCATGCATGCAGCCCTGCGTTAAGTCGACCAATATAGCCCTTAACGTCAACCACATACACGCCCCACTCACCAACTACAAGCGCGTCAACTTCCATTGCCTGACCAGTATGGGTTGGAATTTCCACATTGGTGAGCAACATATAGTCTTTAGGTAATTCATCTGAAAGTAATGAGAATGCCCAACGCTCTGCGTCGTTAACTGGGGTCCCGAAACTGATATGCCTTGCCATACTAATCCTTGAATGCAGATCACATAATTGAGGCTCATGCTAATCATACGGCTACAAAAAAACCACCATAAAGGTGGTTTTTATTAGCGTTTACACAACAAGTGTTCATTTATTGAGCGTGCACACTATTCGGTATCTAAATACGACTGCCCGCAACTGTTCCAATAGTTGAACAAGTTTACTCAGCTTCGTCGGCAAACTCGCCGTCACCTTCTTGATGCTGCATTACGCCCCAGCCATCAGAAATGCCGTCAAACTCTTGAGCAAATTCATTCAATGCGACTTCTTTTGCTACCAGTGCATCATACTCTGGCACCATGTTAATGCACACAATAACTTCCCACTTTTCAGTGTCTTCATCAAAGTGGATTTCTAACTCGCCTTCAGCTCGGTCTTGAACCAAAGTTTCTAGGGCAGATTCAGCATCACGCTGATCGTCAAATACCAAGAAAAAGTCCACATCTAGCGCTTTAGTTAAATCAATACCTGACTCAGCCATTGCCGCTAGCATTTGGCCGTTATCATCTTCAGGAAATTGCATATTTCAATCCTTATTCAGCTGGAATAATTTTAACTGCAACGCCATTGAACTCAATCACGTCACCAACAACACACTTCTTGCGCTTACGGGTATCAACTTCACCATTCACGGTAACCATACCTTCCGCGATAACGTGCTTAGCGTCACCACCAGCATTCACTAAACCTTGTACTTTTAATACCTTGTATAGCTCAACATAGTCATCGCCGCTAAGTAGAGAAAACTCTTGCATCTATCTTTACTCTTTCATCTATCAATTATCGCGCAAGTATAACCTATGGCAGATTAGCAAGCATCAAGCATTTGCCGGGGATCTTGATATAAATAGCGAAAGCCTAAGTCGCGACAAATTAAACTGCCATCAATGCGCTTGCTAGGTTGTGGTTGCTCACTAAAAGTCGCGCTATCGACACCTAAATGCTCACAGGCTTCGCTGTAGAATTCAGACTTAGGCAGGTGAATAGGCGCACAAAGATTATATACCTCTCCCAACAAATCTGGATGATTTAACGCGGCATGAATAATCAGTGACACAGAGGCAACACAATCATCAAGATGCACTAGGTTAACAGCAACATTACCGCCTGGCACATCGGTTTTACCCGCAAAGAATCGCCCAGGATGACGCTTAGGCCCAATTAAACCGGCAAAGCGCACTATGGTGGTCTTAGATACATTACCTTGATTTAGCGTTTCCATGTTCAAGCTTGCCATGACTGATTCGGCTTTTAGCAAAATATCACTGGCAGGCGAGCTCGCTTGTGCCATGGTTTCATCCAGTAATGGTCCCAACAGCGCATTAGCATTAACAGTGGCATCATCAGCTTTCAATGGAACTGAACTCGTCGGATAAACACCTGTGGTGCTAATAAACACTAAGCGCTTGTATGGTTTACCTAACAGCAAATGTTCAAGCTTAGCGACATACTCTAAATAGTTTGTCTCTCCTCTGCGCAGTCCTGGCGGAATATTAACAACCACAACATCGCTTTGCAGCGCTTGCTGCATCTGAGCAGATAAGCTCGATTGCACCAACTCTTTGGCTAAATCCAGCGCAAAGCCCCTAATCCCCAACTCATTTAGATTTGCAGCATCTTGCCCACTACGCTTTGAGCCGAATACTTGATGGCCTTGTTTAACTAATGACTGAGCCAGCGGCAGCCCAAACCAACCACAGCCAATAACGGCGACGTTTGCCATAGGATATTCCTTTAATTTGATTAACTGCTAGATGAGAAAAGTAACATTATCATACGATTATCGCGCAGCGACAGTTCAAGAGACACAATAGAGGGTTAGTGTTCAAAGTCACTAAAGTAAAAACTAATCGTATTTTCTGCTTGTAGGGTTTTTAACACGCTTTCTGGGAGGTTTTCTAGCTTAACTACTTCACTCACCGACACCTCCTCTTCCATTAAAAAACGCAAGGTCGCATCTTCACCTCGAGGGCTACATGCCCAAACGTGAGGTTTTTTCACTTCTGAAGTCGTCATCATCACTTTTGCAAAGCTGCCATCGGTAAGGTTGACTAAGGTTCCAGGCGGATAAATACCCAGTACCTTGACCAACTGAGATACTAGCTTCTCATCATGCTTCTGTTTGCGGCTTTTAAACAAGACACCCAGCGCCAGCTGTGGCGATAGATAGCGTCTTAGCAGCGACTCATAGTCATTCACTAGGCTTACAATTTGCGTGGTGATGGGAATTTTTTTAGCTGTCAGCTTGTCTGGGTAACCACTGCCATCCACAAACTCATGGTGGTGACGCACTATGTGTAACATGGCTTTAGGGTAAAGGTTGTTCTTTACCAGCATTTCGTAGCCAAAATTTGGATGCATGCGCATAAAATTCACTTCGTGATCTGTCAGCTCACCATGCTTGCGGCGGATATTCTCAGGTACCTTTAATTTACCAATGTCATGGAACAAACTACCAATAGCAATATCGCGAATATCACTTGGTGGCAAACCTGCCATATGGGCTATCATCATCGATAGCACGGCGACTGACACTCCATGTTGAGTTACGCTCACTTCAAGTTCATTACTACTGACTAGGGTTAAATGAGGTGAATCAGTTTCATTTAGGTGTTCCATCATGCTTTCAACCAGAGTCACCGCATCACGATAAGCACCTTCTGGGTCGCTGACCACCTTACCAAACACGCCGCGACTGTCATTAACGCAGCGGATAAAGCGCTGCTGACCACGACGAATGGACTTTTTTGCCTCAACTTTATAATCAGGCATTTCGGTAGCAGGCAAGATGGTGACGGGCTCGTCAACGACTTCCGGCTGCTCAGGGATTAAATCATGACCATCTAATAGATAAACAAAAGAAGTGTTTAGCCCGCGAATGAGGGCAATTTGAGATTTTTGCTCAATTTTTACTTTGCTTCGAAAAAACGGGTGCTCGGTCCAAGACAGGGGCAGCTTAATCGTCATTCCCACGACGATCTTGGACACTGGCAACTGAGTTAATTCCGTTTTAGCCAAATGAATTCCCGTTAAGCAAAGTTACAATAATTTCAGCCTAGTTCAAAAAGCTTAGGCGATAAATAACCTATTCGCACTTTTCACTTGTAAATACTGCGACTTAGGGTCACATGTTGTAAAGCTATTTCTTATCGCTTTGCTCTGTTTCTTGCGCATGCCAGTCGCTAAAATACAATTTTAGTCGTTTTGAGTTGAATAAATAGATCAAAGACCAGAACACCAATAGCGAGTCTAGGCCGTAACTAACCTTAAACACAAAGTAGTCGTGTATGAGTCGTTGCACTAACACAGCAGCATCGAGTGCAACCAACATCAGCAGTAGCGTTCGCCCGTGCTTGAAGATGGGTCTCAACCAATCAGGTTTGCGTTTACGCTCAGCGATAATCAGAAAATACACAAACACTGCACCGATACCCGTTAGCAATGCCAACAAAAAGTCTGATTTTTGTGGGTAGAAAAGCCTCACTAAGCCAGACTGGTCGTTAAATTGCGTCAGCGATGCGACGAGCACGCACCAGGCGCGCGCCAGAAACACCAGCATTAAGTACAAGGTTAGTGGTGGCTTAACATGACCTTTGTCGTCTAGCCACTTAATATGACTAAAATTCATTAACGCTTACTACTCTGTGCACTCTTCCCAATGCTCCACGCAAATAGCCTAAAGCCAATAACCCAAGACCAATAATCCCAAGCAAACTGGTCAAAACCAATTAACCTGCGCTGTTGAGCAGATCCAGCAAAGCTTGCTCATCAATCACTTTAATGCCGAGGTCTTGTGCCTTGGTGAGCTTTGAACCCGCCGCTTCACCTGCAACCAAGCAATCTGTATTCTTAGACACGCTGCCAGCAACTTTTGCGCCTAAGGCTTGTAGTTGTGCCTTGGCTTCGTTGCGATTAAGTTGCGTCAAGGTGCCAGTTAACACCCAGGTTTGCCCTTTAAGGCTTAAGTCGGCTTCGTTAACCTCTTCAATTGCTGGCCAGTTAACGCCGGCAGCAATAAGCGCGTCGACGACTTCAACGTTATGCTCTTGCTTAAAGAAATGACTGATGTGCTTTGCGACAATCGCGCCAACATCTTCAACTTCAATCAGCTGATCTAAGCTCGCCTGTTTTATCGCATCAAGTGATTTGAAATGACTGGCTAGGTTTGCAGCTGTCGCTTCGCCCACTTCGCGAATACCCAGTGAGTATAAAAAGCGCGCTAATGTGGTTTGTTTCGCGCTATCTATCGCCGCAACTAGCTTGGTGGCAGACTTCATGCCCATACGTTCAAGCATGGTTAACATAGACGGCGTAAGCGCGAATAGGTCAGCAGGGCTTTTGATCAACTCTTTATCAATCATCTGCTCAACGACTTTATCGCCTAGACCATCAACGTTTAACGCTTTACGTGAAGCAAAATGCTTAATGGCTTCTTTGCGCTGAGCTTCACAGAATAATCCACCTGTGCAGCGAAGCACCGCCTCTCCCTCTTCACGTTCAGCATCGCTACCACATACCGGGCATTGGCTTGGGAAGCTAACATCAACGGCATCTTCAGGGCGCTTTTCAGGCACGATAGCGACAATTTGTGGAATAACGTCACCAGCACGGCGAATAATCACAGTATCTTTTACTTTTACACCTAATCGAGCAATCTCATCTGCATTATGTAGCGTGGCATTTGACACAGTCACGCCGCCAACAAACACAGGCTTTAAGCGTGCTACTGGAGTAATAGCACCTGTGCGCCCCACTTGAAAATCAACCGCTTCAAGCACAGTTAGCTCTTCTTGCGCAGGGAATTTATAGGCGATAGCCCAACGCGGCGCTTTAGCAACAAAGCCTAAGCTTTCTTGCTTAGTGATGTCGTTTACCTTGATCACCACGCCATCAATTTCATATTCAAGCTCACTGCGGCGATTTAAAATGTCGCCATAGTAGTCAAACACCTGCGTAAGCGATTCACATACTTTCACTTCGCTTGAAACAGGATGGCCCCACTTTTTAAGCTGCATTAGCTGACCATAGTGCTCATTGCTCATTGGCTCGCTAGCGCCATCGACTACGCCAAGCGCGTAAGCATAAAAGTCCAGAGCACGCTCAGCGGCAACCTTGCTATCAAGCTGGCGTAAACTGCCAGCTGCAGCGTTGCGTGGATTCACGAACACTTTTTCGTTTTTAGCCAACTGACGCGCGTTTAGCGCATCAAAGGCTGATTTTGGCATAAACACTTCACCGCGCACTTCAACTAACTCAGGGTAATCATCACCGCGTAGCTTTAATGGAATAGAGCGAATGGTGCGCACGTTCTCGGTAATATCTTCACCGACAGTGCCATCACCACGAGTTGCAGCGCGCTCAAGTACACCATTGCGATAGGTAATGCTTACTGCAAGGCCATCTAGTTTTGGCTCGCACACATAATGGACATCGCTCACTTTATCGGTAATGCGCTTGTTAAAGGCTTCAAAGTCGTCCTGGTCAAAGGCATTATCTAGACTGAGCATAGGTTTTAAGTGAGTGATCTGCTCAAACTTATCCAGCGGCGCACCGCCAACACGTTGGGTTGGTGAATCAGCGAGTTTTAACTCAGGATGTTCACTTTCTAACGCGATAAGCTGCTGCATTAAACGGTCATATTCAGCATCAGGAATCGATGGTGCATCATCAACGTAATAGCGAATATTATGTTGGTTGATGGTTTCAGTTAGTTGCGCCATCTGTGATTGAATGTCTTGCATAATAAATCCAAATATAATCGTTTATATAATAAAGGCCGCTGTTGCGGCCTTTGTCTATCTGTTGGTTTAACGCTGGGCTACTTGTTTTCGTGAGCTTTGTTAATTTAAGCTTTATGAACAATCGCCTTAGCAATTTGGCTTCAAAGGTTAAGCAGCGTCTCGAATACGTTGAATGTACTGTTGGCGTGTTTCATCATTCCAAGGCTGACGTCTGTCATCAAGTAATTCCGCGCCTAAGTCGTCAACCATTTGCAATGCTGAGTTCAGCATTATGGTGAAGTTCATCGTCGCGTCGTTATAGCTTGGTAACGTCATAAACAGCACTACACCTTGGGTCACAAACTGCTCCATGTTGTCTGGGTCAAATACCCCTGGTTTCATCATGTTGGCCAGCGAGAATAGCTTTTCACCTTTACCGGCATTATCAATATGACGGTGGAAAATATCCATCTCGCCAAATTTGAAGTTAAGTGATAACAAGCACGGCAGTAATTCTGCACCTTGTAATTGCTCACCTTCTTTAGCGACAACATGTAATACCAGTACATCAACCGGCTCTTGCGGCTCGGCTGTAGCTGTTGTTTGTTGCTCTGTATCTTTAATCCCACTCGCAGGCTGTGGCGCATCCTTGGCTGTCACGTCAACGCCTTGCTCTACTGCACTTTCGTCACCAGCTTGAAGGTTACTTGACTCAGAGTCGCTTAGCTCAAGTGTAATATCAGGAGCTTGGCCGTCATCAATCTCGATATTGATTGGCGCAAAGTCATGGTCTTTATCGCTGAAGCTTGGCTCTTGCTTAAACTCTGGCTCTTTTTGTTGCGACTTCTCATCTTCAGCATCAGTATCTGCAAATAAAGCTTGCTGCTTAGGTTCATGTTGCAGCTGCGAAGCAGAGCTTGCGGTTTGCTTTGGCGGCGTAATTTCTGGCTCAGGTATGTCATCAAGTTCATCCTGAGGTTCGTTGTCATCAGCCTTGCGAACTCTCACCTCACCTACGCCATCGGCATCAAAACCGTCAGCGTCACGCTTGGATTGCTCTTTGTAAAAATCCACCATCGGGCTTTCTTTCATTGACTTAGGTTGCTGCCGTCTAATTGACCAAAAACCGTGAACTAAAACGCCAACAATGGCCAGTGCACCGAGAATAAACAACACTAATTGCAAGTCTTTCATTATTAACCCTGTATCCATTTCTTATACTGCGTCGGCCATGGCCACCGCAGTGTCTATATCCACTGCTACAATGCGCGACACACCTGGTTCGTGCATTGTTACGCCTATCAATTGTTCAGCCATTTCCATTGTTATTTTATTGTGGCTGATATAGATAAACTGCACACTCTGTGACATCTCTTCGAGCAGTCGACAAAAGCGACCCACATTGGCGTCATCCAAAGGTGCATCTACTTCATCCAGCATACAAAACGGGGCTGGATTTAATCTAAATATGGCAAACACCAATGATAAAGCGGTTAAGGCTTTTTCTCCACCACTTAGTAGATGGATGGTGCTGTTCTTTTTACCTGGGGGCTGAGCCATAATCGTCACCCCAGTTTCAAGCAAGTCATCATCTGTCAGCGCAAGGTAGGCTTTACCGCCACCAAAAACCTTAGGGAACAGGCTTTGCAAATCTGCATTAACCGCATCATAGGTGGTTTTAAACCTAGCGCGAGTTTCCCTATCAATCTTTTTAATTGCGCCTTCTAGTGAAGCCAAAGCTTGATTTAAATCGTTATCTTGCTCATCGAGGTATGCTTTACGCTCACTCTGACTGTCAAACTCTTCAATTGCCGCCAGGTTAATTGCGCCAAGCTCGCTAATATCTTGCCTGGTCTGGTCTAGCAGCTTTTGCCACTTGGCAATTTTAGCGTCAGCTGGCAACTGAGCCGCGACTGACTCAAGTTCGACTTGATGTTCACTCAACAATTGCATCTGGGCATCAATTTGCCCTTTTACACCCTCTCGTCGTAACTTTAACCCGCTTAAACGTTGAGTCAAGCCTTGTTGTTGCTCAAGCTGTTGTTTTTGCTTTAATAGTGAGCTATCTAGCGTTTGTTGTAACTCAGCCTGTTGCGTGCGAATTTGCTGCAGAGATTTATCTAAATCCTGTTGTTTTTGCAAATACTGTTGCAGCTCTTGCTGTAGTTGCTGTTGCTGGCCTTGAGTTTGCTGCTGTTGGTTTTGCGCAAGTTGACTATTTATGCTTGCTATCGCTTGGGCTATTTCACTGGTTTTATTATCAACTTGCAGCTGCTTTTGCTCGCTTAATGCAAGTTCAGTGGCTAACTGTTGACGCTGGGTATTCAATGCTTGCAAACGCTGCGATTGCTGCACTTTTAATTGTTTAAGCTGCTTTAGTTGTGCACTCGCCTGAGTTTGCGACGCTAACACTTGCTCATGACTGGCGCTGGCGAGTTTTTGTTGCTGCTCGTGACTATCAAGCTCACTCTCGCTGTGGGCGATTTTTTCTTGATACTGCGCTGCCGCCTGCTCAGCTTTAAATAGCTGATTTTTAGCATTGTCTAACTTTGCCTGATACTGCGATTGCTGTAACTGAAGCGCACGCAGCTGCTGCTCACAATCAGTCAGTAGTGCTTGTTTTTGCTTAGCCGACTGTTTGAGATCTTGTGTATGCAGCATTGACTCACTTTGCGATAACGCAAGTCCCGACACGCCCTGTTGCATAACTTCGAGTTCAGCATCTAGCTCATCAAGCTTGTCACTAAGCTGCTGCTTTTCATGACTTAGCTGAATAACCGGCGTAGCCGCTGCAGCGCTAAATTGAAAACCACTACCAATTAGCTCCCCGGCTTTTGTCACGCAAATAGTTTCGCGCGTATTGGGCGCGTCGTGAGTATCGTGGTTATTCCGTGCAGCTAACGCATGATGCGCCTCGTTTGCATCTTCAACCCAACGTACGTGATTTAACCAAGGCGAAAGATTAACCTCTGCGCTAACAATCGCGTCTTTCTGCGGATACTGCTGCGCCGTGCTGGTACGCGCAAAACCCAAATTGGCTTGAGTGTTTTGATTAAAATCATCTGCATCAAGCACATCTAACTGTAATAAATGCTGCAAAATACTCTCGGCAGCCGCTTGCCAACCGGGCTTGACTTGTAGCACCTGCCATAGCGGAAGCGTGGCTTGCTCACTTTGGTTTTGCAAAAGCTCATCAATTAACTCCAAACGAGCATTCACTGAAGCTTGTTGCTGTTTGCCCTGACTCAAACTTGCTTGTGCCTCACTAAGACGCTGTTGCAACTGACTGGTGTGTATCTCACTGTCATTAAGCGCTATTGCCAGTTCATCGATTTGCTCAATCGTTTGCTGTTGTTGCTCGGTTAGCTCTGCGAGTTGATCGTCAAGGCATAACCCAGCCATCTCATCAATTTGCGCCTGATACTGGCTTACATCGCGCTTTACTTGCTCAAGCTGGGTTAACTCATGGTTCATCTGCGCTTTCACAACCGCGAGTTGGGTTTGCGCGCTAGCTAATTTTTGCTGACTTTGCTGGGTGTCTGTTTGAATTTGCTCATATTCATCCTCAAGCAAATGCGCTTGTTCATCAGCTATTTCATGCTCTTGTTGCAAACTCTCTATGTCTGGTTGCAGTTGCTGATGGCTTTGTTCAAGCGTTAAGTGACTTTGCTTTAACTGCTCAGCCAACTGCTTTTGCGATTGCAGTTGCTCACGCAAATCGGCAAGCTGTTTGCGCTGACTATCATCAAGCTGAGTTTGATGGGCAATTTGTTGCTCAATCCGGCTCACCTGATTGCCCGCTTGATAATAAAGCTCGACTTTGGCTTGCTCTGTGGCGGTTAACTCAGCGAGCTGCTGCGTCACTAGCGATTGACTGGTATCAAATTGCCTTAGCTCGTCATCTACGCTTGCTTGCTCAAGCGTAAGTTTATCGATTTGTTTAGTTAACTTGTCGAACTGCTGTTGTAAGTCTTGCCATTTAAGCACTAATAGTTGCGAATGATAGCTGCGCTCATTAGCTTTAAGCTCTCGATAGGTTTTAGCATCCTCGGCTTGCGCAGCCAGCTTTTCAAGCTGCTCACCTAACTCAAGGCGAATATCGTTTAAACGCTCTAGGTTCTCACGGGTATGACGAATACGGTTTTCGGTTTCGCGGCGGCGCTCTTTATAACGCGAGATCCCTGCTGCCTCTTCGATGAAGACGCGTAATTCTTGCGGTTTAGATTCAATAAGACGGGAAATGGTGCCCTGCTCGATGATTGCATAACTTCGAGGCCCAAGACCTGTACCCATAAATAGGTCGGTAATATCTTTACGGCGACACTTTTGCCCGTTGAGAAAATACGTCGATTCGCTGTCGCGGTTAACTTGGCGCTTTACCGAAACATCCTGGAAATTGGCATACTGCCCCGCAAGGCGACCTTCGGAGTTATCAAAGGTAAGTTCTACGCTGGCGACAGAGATAGGTCTACGTGATGCGGAGCCATTAAAAATCACATCTGTCATGGCATCACCACGCAAATGCTTAGCTGAGCTTTCACCCAACACCCAGCGCACAGCATCAATCACATTAGATTTGCCGCAGCCATTAGGGCCCACAACAGCGGAAAGTGCATGTTCAAACGGAATTTTAGTCGCATCAACGAACGACTTAAATCCAGCTAATTTTATTTGTTTTAATCTCATGCAAGCGTAATTTGGGGATGGAGCTTCAAAGCAGGCTACTGTATTCAGAACGACTCAGTCTAGCAACTGAGCTGCATTTTGTAACGATTTTTTGTTTATCTGACACAGTTTTATACTTGTTTTCTGATACTTGACTGGTCAGACTGGCATACAGTATCAATCAAGGAATTGTTTCATGACCTTAAAATCTATGCCTGTGAAAAAAAGTGGCGTGAATTATTTTTTTGAAGGCTTGCAATTGATTAAGCAGCCTGGGCTTCGTGTATTTGTTGTGATCCCACTGCTGGTTAACTTTGTACTCTTTGGTAGCGCCATGTATTTTGCCTTTGGCAAACTCGGTGAATTATTTGAATGGATGAATGCCCAGTTACCAGAATACCTTGCCTGGCTCGACTTTTTCTTGTGGCCACTTGCAGTATCAAGCTTACTGGTGGTGATGTCATTTGTTTTTAGCTCAGTGATGAACTGGATAGCCGCGCCATTTAACGGTTTGCTGGCTGAAAAGGTCGAAAACCATCTCACCGGTAAATCGCTTAACTCGGGCAATACGGTAGATTTAATCAAAGACTTACCACGCATAATGAAGCGCGAGTGGACTAAGTTTAAGTATTACCTACCCAGAGCAATCGGCTTTTTAGTCTTGTTCTTATTGCCTGGCGTTGGGCAAACAATCGCGCCAATCTTATGGTTTTTATTCACTTCATGGATGATGGCAATTCAATATTGCGACTACCCGTTTGATAACCACAAGGTGCCGTTTGACGATATGAAACGTGCGCTTAGCAATACCAAAGGTACCAGTTACTCGTTTGGTGCATCGGTTACCCTGTTTTCCATGATCCCCATCTTAAACTTGTTTGTTATGCCTATCGCGATTTGCGGAGCAACAGCAATGTGGGTTGACCGCTACCGCGAAGTGTATAAACACCCAGAAATTGCACGCGATTAATCTGCAACTAGGTTAGTTGCAACGGCGAACAGCATTAACATTGAAAATGAAATAAAGAGTGCTGTAAAAAGTTAAGTAAATGCACCCACTAAGCCATAACCTATTAAGGGTTATGGCTTTTTAGTATTAAAGCTCTAGAGCTGCAACAGAAACAATACGACAAACACTGTAACAAATTCACTTAAGTTTTTTAGCATTCAATTAACGACTGCTTCAGTATTTTTTGCCACAATAAGCGCACGTTTATTAAGTTGTAGTGAGTGTCGTGGTTAATTTTCGCCCTAACATAAATTGTATCTCGCGTTTAAAACGCCTTGTCGCGCTAGCGTCATTAAGTTGCTTACCGTTTCTATCTGCCCATGCGGGGCATAGCGATAACTTTCATTTAGACATTCCCACTTTAGATCGTGGTGCAACAATTGATGGTGAATTTGACGAACCACAATGGGCAAATGCCACCGAAGTTGAACTGAAATATGAAACATCACCGGGTGAGAATATTGCGGCTCCTGTAACCACCAAAGTTAAAGTTTACGCCACTAACGAAAGCCTATTTTTTGCCTTTACCGCTTACGACCCAGAGCCTGAGAAAATTCGCGCAAACTTGCGCGATAGAGACAGCTCTTGGGGTGATGATCAAATTGGCATCAAGCTGGATACCTTTAATAACGCGAAACTGGCATACCAGTTTTTTGTGAACCCGCTTGGCGCTCAAGGCGACTCAATTGAAAATGAGCTTACTGGCAACGAAAGTGATGCCTGGGACGGTATTTGGTACAGCCTAGGTAAAGTAACCGACAAAGGTTACCAAGTTGAAGTCGAGCTGCCACTTAGGCTATTTAACTTCCCAAAAGTCGACGCGCAAACCTGGGGCATTGAGCTTATTCGCTTCTACCCGCGCAATGAAACCCATCGCTTATCGACCCACAAAATTAGTCGAGATAACAGCTGCCAATTATGTCAGCTCGGCACAGCCACAGGTCTTGTTGGGCTAGAGCCAAGCCAGGATATTCAATTAACGCCGTCTTTAGTCGCTAACCGAGAATCAAGCCGAGGCTTAAATCCACAAACACCATGGGATGATGAGAACAATGTTGAAGCGGGCTTAGATATCCGCTGGGGCATTAGCCCAACGACCTTGTTAAATGCCACGATTAATCCAGACTTTTCTCAAGTTGAGGCAGATAGTGGTCAGCTAAACGTCAACAATAACTTTGCGCTGTTCTTTGATGAAAAGCGTGCTTTCTTCCTTGATAACAAAGACTATTTCGATACGCAAATGAACTTGCTGCATACTCGAAACATTGGCTCTCCTGATTATGGTTTGAAGCTAACAACTCAGCAAAGCGAGCATACCTTTGGTTTACTGGCGGCAAATGATGAACAAACGCAATTCTTAGTGCCTGGCAACCTCAGCTCTGATATCGCCACCATCGACGAGCCTAGCTATAACATTGCTAGTCGCTACCGATATGATGCGAATAGTGAGTTATCCGTTGGTGCGATGATCACCATGAAAAAGTCTGATGACTATCATAACTATGTGGCAAGTACCGACGTTAAGTATCAGCCAACTGAGCATGACACCATCACCGCGCAGTTCGCCCACTCTAAAACTCAGTATCCAGAAGATTTATTCCAACAGTTCTGTCGTGGTGATGACTGCAGCGCACCTGCACCTGATTGTGATTTTACTAACTGTAACTACAACGAGCGGGTTCTGAGAACCAAAAAAGACGGAGAGATCAGCGACAACGTTTATCGTATCAAGTATGTCCATGACAGACGTAACTGGTGGGGCCAAGTTTACTATATTTCCACTGGTGAAGATTTCCGCGCAGACCTAGGTTTCATTGAAAACGTTGACTACAGCAAACTTGTTGCTGGTGGCGGTTACCGTTGGTACCCGAGCGATAGTTTCTTTAGCTCAGTGCAGCTATCTGGCGATTGGGATGTCACCCATAATCAGGCTGGTGAACAAATTGAACAAGAAACCGAAATGTCACTGCGCTTTGAAGGCGGATACCAAAGTTATATTGCTGGCGGTATTGTTCATAAGAACCGCGTTGGCTTGCGTCTTGACCCATCTAAACTTGCTATTGAAGGCAATACCGATGATTTTGATGTCACCTTAAGCTGGCTATATGGCTACTTTACGCCAATTGACCCATTAAAACTGGAGCTCGATATTAACTATGGTGACGAAATTGACTACGCCAACAACCAACTTGGCACTAAAACCATGTTTAACCCTGAGGTTGAATGGAAGATCACTGAGTCGATTGCGCTAGATGTATCACACCGATACCAAACGCTCGATGTAGAGCAAGGCCGTCTATTCACGGCAAACTTAAGCGACCTGCGCCTTAATTGGCAGCTCAGCCTTAATAGCTTTATCCGCCTATCTAGTATCTATACACACATTGAGCGCGACCCAAGCTTATATCAATACCGTAACCCAGATAAGGTATACCAGGACTTGGGTAATGAGTTGTTGTACGGCTATAAGCTCAACCCACAAAGTGTATTTTACTTGGGTTATAGCGATGCCTTTGTCGCAAACGATGACATTGACTCGCTAACCCAAAATGACAAAACCTACTTTATGAAGGTTAGCTATGCTTGGTTGCTCTAACTAAGTCCTAGACCAAACTTTAATCGCTTCAGTAAATAAGATATCACGTCACCAGTGTTTGATAATTTACTGAAGCTTTTACGAGTTAAAATGCTTAGCAGCCGGTTATTACTGGAGACCGAACTTCAACCTAAATAAGACATGCAAAAAATTTAAGCTTCTCGCCAGTAACTCGGTAATGTTACCTCACTTCATCATCCAAACTCTAATTGGCATCCCAAGCGACTAAGCTACTTCTAAGCAAATCAACAATGTAAATTCTTCTACTTATATACTGGCAGTTAATCAAACTCGAGCTAAGCTTAAAATTCAAGCGAATGAATGGAATTAAGCTGTGAGCCTAAGCATGGAAGCATATAAGTTCAAATTAGTCATATTATTATCCCTCGCTCTGTTAACAAGCTGCGGTGAGCAACAAACGATAACTAACCCAAGCTCAGAGGTGACCTTCGCCCTACCCAAGCAACTAGGCTCTATTAGCGTGCATATTGCTGCTGAGCAGGGCTTTTTCGCTAAATACGGTATCGACCCTAAAATAAAATACTACCCCAGTGGTAAACGCGCTTTGAATGAGGGACTACTCAGAGGCGAAGCAGACTTTGCCAATACCGCGGATATTCCATTCGTATTTGCGATTGACCGTAAACAGCCCGTAAAGTGCATTGCTACGCTCTACTACACTGATGATGTAAATGGAATCGCTGCAAATAAACTACGCGGAATAAATGAAATTTCTGACCTTCGAGGAAAAACAATCGCTACGCAGAAGTTTTCTACCGTTCACCACTTCCACGACTCGATATTACCTATTTATGGTATAGAACTCGATTCAATAACAACAACATTCGCGAAGGCTGAAGAGCTAGCCGACTTGCTTTACCAGCAGAAAATCGACGCGTTTACAATGCGAGAACCATACCTTTCACAAGCGATTGAGTTGCTCGGAGACGATGTAAAAATATTCAAATTCCCCCATGACTACATTCAATTTGAGGTACTACTTACCACTGACACTTATCTTAAGCATAACCCGCAAATTGTTGAAGACGTCTTATCGGCTATTATTGAAGCAGAGCTTTATATAAAACAAAATCCTGATCGTGCGATTCAAAGTTTTTCAAACGCTTTAGGTGTGCAACAAGGCGTGTTGAAACAAAGTTTTTCTACATCAAATGCACGAATAAACCTCCCGCAGTCTGCGCTCAGCCTATGGGAACGACAATTACACTGGGCTCAACTACAAAATGACACTAATGGAGGCAATGACAAAAACAATATAAATATTATGCAATTCATCGATACAAGCCCATTGGCGACGGTATCAAACGACCGAGTGAGTATCATTACTGATGAATAGCTTAAAAAACACCTTAACTATCTATTTATGTGCGGTGATGCTCGTATTTGTTGGTGCGTCGATTCATTTGACGAACCTACACAGTGACTTAAAGTCAACGGAACATGAAGCAATGGTCGCAACTAACATTTCTAATCACAGCTTTAAGCTATTAGTACTTGCTTATGATTATATGTTAACCCCAAATAACAGGGTGAAGAACCAGTGGAATAACACACAAAACAAGTTAGAGACTGAGTTAAGAAGCCTGAAATATAATAATTTTGACGAACTAGAAGTGTTAAGCCAATCAGCCAAAAGGCAAATGGAGCTACTGCAAACAGTAAATAGTTCACAACGGACGACAAGCGTGACACCTGTCGCACTGATATCCTCTCTTCATCAACTGAACAACTCTTCACTCACAGTATCAAAATCTCTTAGAAACACGATGACTAAACATTTTAACAAAATGTATTTCACACTGTTGTTTGTCACTCTAACGCTAATCATTCTTTTGGCTGCACTTGCAATATTGATCATCACAAAAATATCTAACCCAATAAACGTACTTGGTAAAAAGCTAGAAAAAGTCGGCCAAGGAAACTTAGCATCTCAAATTGAAATAAATGGTTTTCTAGAAATATCACAGCTAGGTAACTCAGCAAATATTATGCGTGAAAATTTACAACGAACTACCGTATCAAAAAATGCTTTGGCTATTGAGGTAGAACAAAGAAGAAAAACAGATGAGCAAAATTTTAAGCTCATAGAAAAACTAAACGAAACGCAGGCACAAGTAGTATCTATGGAGAAACAGTCAACTATTGGTACGCTCGTTGGTGGAGTTGCACATGAAATCAACAACCCTGTGATGGCAATTCTTGGGTACATGGACTTTATATCAACATTGAATACCAACGAAAAGATAGCTGACAAAATAGCCAAAACAGAAAGGCTACTGGGTAGAATACAAAGAATTACCCAGGGTTTGCTCGTATTCTCAAGAAATAAAAAGAAAGGTATTCATAACTGCGATATTAACGCAACCATCGACAGAGTGGTAGAGCTATTCAACAGCAGCATTAACGGCTCAAGCATAGATTTTAAATACCAAAATTTAAGTAACGGAGTAAAAGTTTTTATAGAGGAAGATCATTTAGAACAAGTCGTGCTTAACTTACTTTTAAATGCTGCCCAAGCAATAGAAACACAACCCTCACCTCAAATAACCTTATTAATTATACAGGTAGGTGACATATGTAGAATAACAATAACCGACAACGGGCCAGGAATACCAGATGACATAAAATTCAAAATCTTCGATCCTTTCTTCACAACAAAACCAGTCGGAAAAGGAACGGGCTTAGGTCTTAGTATATCCAACACTTTAATAACCAATGCTCAGGGAAGACTCACTGTTGAAAGCATTCAGGGAGTAGAAACGACATTTACCATTGAACTTAATTGCCTTCAACTCACTAATAAGGAATAGATTAATGAGTCAGAACTACCCAAACATTATTGCTATTGACGATGAAGAGTGCTTACTTGAAGCCTATGAAATGGCCTTGTCGTCTACAAAAGTAAACCTAATCACCTCTAGTGACAGCGCTCAAGGTATAGAGCTAATTGTCAAGCATAACCCCATAGTTGTATTTGTAGACCTGAAAATGCCTAACTTAAGTGGTACTCAAGTAGTAAAAAAGATCCATGAGTTAGGCATTTCTACAAAAATATATATTGTTTCTGCCTATATTGAAGAGTTTATGCCAGAGCTTGAAGATATGAAGCGACGAGGTATTGAGTATGAAATTGCAGTGAAACCTCTATACCCAAAGGAAATTCGCCAAATTGTCACTAGCTATATATCGATAGAAAATAGCGAACCTAAAGCTGAAGAAAAATCCACCTCCAAGACTCAAGATATAGAATTAATGTGTAACTATCTGACCTTTACAATTCTTGGATTGTTGGACAAAGTCGATGAATTTGAAGCGAAATTACAGAAAGTAGCGAGCTCATCGAATATACAGAGGATTAAAACTACGAAAATACGCGCCAACTACCTACCAGAGAAGAACCCATACAGAGATATTTTTAACAGCGCCCACTTAGAGGCTCACATCGAAAAGCCACTAATAAAACTAATAGAAGAAGCATACACAAGGGACGACATAATACTAGTCGTACAAGTCAACTCTAAGTTCAACATTGTAGTGTAAACGGAGCTCAATATGCTGCTAACTAAGAACAGCTCGTTATTAAATAAAAATTTCGATTGGAAATTAGACCTACACTCTAAACAATTCGAGTCGAAAGAGTTGGTTAACATCATCTATAAGAAAAACTCTGGCAGTATACCTTCAAGCGCCCTCACAACTTTAATTGACGAACATCAAATTGAACAACTAAAAATAAAAATAAAAGAAAGTATTCGCAACAAAAAACCGACCTCATGCAATTTGATACTAAACTTAGATAGTGAAAGATTTCTGGTGGCATTCAACATTATTGGTACAAGCGACTCTGAGATATCAGGAGAAATAACAGTATTAAAAAGATTACTTGACACAAACCAGGAGTCCTTACTTTTAAAAGAGATATTCTATCACGCAGAACGCATGTTGATAATATGTGATGATAAGATGGAGGTGCTCACATCAAATAAAATGGTAACCAAAAAACTTGGATTCAAGAATCACGAAACCATTGGGCAACCTGTAAACATACTTTTTAATAAAGAAGATTCAAAATACAAAGAGCTCATACATAGCTGTAACGCAGAGAAAAGGTGGAACGGCAATATTGAGTTGTTTGACACTGAAGGAAAACCGGTTCCCTTCGAGTTAAACACTTCATTTTACTTCTACAAAAAAAACCACACAAAATTGTGCATACTCCATTTAACTCCGGTGGACTTCTTTTATGACGCTGTTGTCGATACAAACGCTAAAGTTTGCTCCTGGGCATGGGAAAACAAACAACAATTCTTTGACGTTATTGATAAGCATAAAGAGCTAGTCAACAATGATGAATGCATGTATGTATTCATGATGAATACCTTTAATGCTGGGATCAAAAACTCAAATAAGTTAAACATGATCATTCGACAAAGTTTAGCTGATGACACAACAAAAATAAAATATGGCTTATTAAATAACAATCAAATAAGTGGCATTTGCATATCCACAAAAATCATTAAGGACATTCATAAATCGATAACTGCAGCAATTGATAAAATTGCATCTAATGAAAATATTTTCGAATCCGATCTAAAAATTGATGTTGGCATATCAATATTTGGCACTGACGCTAGCAATAATACAGAGCTGCTTGGTCACTCCGCACAAGCGCTGCTTTCAAAACCTGACGATAAAATACACTATAACAATCACAGGATCTGTTATTACGACAAAAGAGTTAACTCAATCAGCAACAAGAGAGTAAAATTGCAAAACGAGTTAAAAAAAGCAATACAAAACAATACGATAAATGTTGCATATCAACCTATCGTTAGTTTAAAAAACTTAAAAATCTGCTCAGTAGAAGCACTTGCAAGGTTTGAATTCTCTCTACCTTTTAGCTATTCAGTACAAGAATTGATTGATATTGCAGAAGACGCTGACTTAATCGATAAAATTGATAGTATTATTGCTAAAAAAGCAATAAGTGAATTAAGCCAGTTGAGTGAGGTACTAGACAATCCGAACTTAGGGTTATCGATTAATCACTCTATGGTTTTTACTAAAAACAACAGTGAAAATCTGACCAAAACACTTGCAACCATAAAAGAGTCTCATATAGACATATCACGAATAACAATTGAACTAACTGAATCTTCAGTATTCTCAAACAACAAATCCGTCGTTTCCAGTATACATAAAATATGTAATGAGGGGTTGAAAGTCAGCATAGATGACTTTGGCAGTGGTTATACATCGTTTGACAACCTAACAAAATTACCACTTAATGTAATTAAAATTGACAAAGAGATTACCAAAGGCGTAGATACAGATAATGTTAAGCAAAAAATGCTTAAAATGTTTACTAATTTCATTCACTTACTCAATGGCCAGATAGTAGTTGAGGGTGTTGAAACGATTTCGGAGCTAAACACACTGGAACAAATAGGCGTTGATTTAATTCAAGGGTATTTTTTCTGTAAACCCAAACAGCTAAATGATCATACAAACACCCCAAGTGAAATTTGTAAAATAATAAAACACCACAATCTGACCCCAACTTCAAATAGCAACAATATATCAATAACAAATCTTTGCATTCCACACGTTCATATTGTGGAACCTGATGATCGAATTCAAGATTTTTTATCAATACTTGATAATGATAGGGTCGTTGCAGTTGTTAAAAACAATAAAATTCAAGGTGTTATCACCCCAACTAATACAGACAGATTAATTAGTCCATATGTAGACACAGATGCTGAAACGTCTAGAGACAGATTAACTTTGTCAAAACGGGCTCATCAAGTAATGGATAAAGAATACGCTACCTGCACAACAGACATTCCAATAAACAAATTGCTTGTCCATTTCTGTATATTTCCTAACTCTCATATGATTGTTGAAGGTAGGAATGGGATTTTTCTTGGACTAATTACCTTTAATGAAGTTAAAAGTTTGATTCTAGATCATTTGCCTTTAATGGAGTAAACAATGAGAACTAAGTAACTTTAACCTGATTACGTCCAGCTTGTTTTGCTTGATATAACAATTCATCAGCGTGCTTAAGCGCACTATCAATACCTTCGCAAGCATCAATTGCTGCTACACCACCACTAAAGCTCACCTCGAGAGGCCCAGCCTCAGTATTGATCATTGTTGCATATGATTGCTGCCTAAATTTGTCAATCAAGGTCCATGACTTTTCAGCATCGAGGCCTTTAAACGCGACAACAAACTCCTCACCACCAAAACGGGCTACCGTAAAGTGCTGACCAAAGGCTTGGTTTAACCGTTTAGCAAATTCGATTAATACTTCATCGCCTACATCGTGGCCATAGGTATCATTTACCTTTTTAAAGAAGTCGATATCCAACAAGGCTACCGAATACACACTCGGCTCTTTGGCATCTTTAACATCTCGGTTGTATTGACCAAAGAAGTAGCGACGAGTAAACGCTTTTGTCAGGTAATCTTTATTGGCTTTTTCCCACAACCTACGGATCATGTCTAACGAATCTAATGTGTTAAGCACGCGGCAGTGGAATTCTTCATGTACGAATGGTTTTTGCAAAAAGTCGTTCGCACCATTTTTAATAAAACGTGCCGATAACGACT
The DNA here is from genome assembly GCF_004295345.1 of Shewanella maritima. Lineage (NCBI taxonomy): Bacteria > Pseudomonadati > Pseudomonadota > Gammaproteobacteria > Alteromonadales > Shewanellaceae > Shewanella > Shewanella maritima. The sequence continues at coordinate 479,868 of NZ_CP036200.1, forward strand.
CGTTATTGTCATTCGATAAACCAATAATGGCTAAGTCTTCACGGCTAAAATTCTCTCTAACACGCAAAATCAGCTCAAACCCATCAATATTGGGCATATTGTAATCAGTAATAAGCAGTTGAATGCCCTGCTCTTTTTCAAGAACCTGCAGCGCCTCTGCGCCATCATTTGCTTCAAGCACCTGGAACAAGTGTTGCTCGAGTAAAGCTCTAACAAACTTACGACTAACAACTGAGTCATCTGCTACCAGTACTTTGACATCGCGGTTGCGGTTGAGGCGTGCAATTAGCTTAACCACATATTGGTAGCTAAAGCGGTTTTCTTTAAGAATGTAGTCAACGATACCGAGTTTAAGTAGGTTTTTGCGTTGCGCGCTATCTAGGTTACCGGTTAATACAATACACGGCGTTTGATGCTCAGTGAGCACGGCTCGAACAATTTCGCCATTTGGAGCATCGGGTAAATTGAGGTCAGCCACGACCACAAAATATTTGTTAGTTTTAAGAAGCTCGATGGCACTCTGATAATCAGGTGCCACATCAACCTCGTAAGCTAGCTCTTGAATGATAAGATGTTTAAGAATTTTTGAAACAGCATCGCTGTCTTCAACAATCAGAATGCGCAATCTATCCACCTGCAAACAATTTTTCGCACATCGATGAGCACTTGTCTGAACCTAAACCCTCGTTCAAGTTACCTAGCACTTTTCGAGCACGATACTCCCTATCGAATAACCGGCACCAAACGAACAAAGCAGTCCAAGCTCACCGGTTTTAAAGTCATCTTGATGGCGATGGAATGCGATTATTGATCCCGCTGATGCGGTATTGGCAAACTCATCAAGTACAATTGGTGCAGTTTGTGAACCAACGTTATCACCAAGTAACTTTTTCACTACGAACATATTCATATTTATATTAGCTTGGTGCAACCATAAACGCTTAAATTCTTCAGCTTTTATTTGCTCATTGCTCAATTGTTGCTCAAGGTGTTGATAAATCATAGGTAACAATTCTTTAAACACCTTACGCCCTTGCTGATGGAACAGTTTATCTGGCGTAGCAACACATTCCGGATCACAGCGATTTACAAAACCAAAATTGCTTCGGATATTGTTTGAATAGTCTGTCATGCAGCTCGTTGATAACACATTAAAGGCATGCTCTACGTGAGCTAAATCTTGACGTTCCACCACAACAGCGGTTGCCACATCACCAAAAATAAAGTGGCTATCTCTGTCTTTGAAGTTACTTTGAGGTGATGTGAGCTCTGGGTTAATCACCAGTACTCGGTTAGCAGTACCACCTCGAATCGCATTTATCGCGTTGGTAATCGCAAAGGTGGCTGATGAGCAAGCAACTAACATGTCATATGCCATGCCTTTGGTGCCCAATTCACGCTGAATTTCAATAGCTATTGCCGGATAAGCCCTTTGAGTATAAGCACAAGCAACAATGACTAAATCAATGTCTTCTGCTTTACAATTAGCGCGAGTCAACGCTTGTTTTGCCGCTTCAATGCCCATCTCAGCTTGCATTGATAGTGCTTCAGATGGTTGATCTGCAATCAATGGCATCATCACATTAGGGTCAAGAATGCCCTCTTTAACCATGACATAGCGCTGCTTAATCCCGGAGGCTTTTTCAATAAACTCTGAACTTGAATACGGCAACTCAACTACAGTACCAGCTTTAATTTGTTGTTCATTGTGTTGGTTAAACTGATCAACATATTGATTGTAACTCGCAACTAATTCTTCATTAGTTACCGTATTTGGTGGCACAAAAAGACCACTACCTGAAATAACCACTTTCTTCATTATTCTTGTATCCGCAACGCAAGTGTCCGCAATTTAGGTATCTCACGGCTCATTTGCAGCTACACTATAGCTAGCCGATAAGTTAGAGATACATTGCGATGATTTATGTGGCTATTTTAGTACGTAATTTTTGAACATTTATACACAAATATGCGGTAAAACCGAATGGTCAGACCTTGGATCTGTCTCTAAACCCAGTGAATATTGAGTGCTTTAGAATAATAGGTTTTTGTGTAATAACCAAATGGAATAAAGAAGAACAATTTTTCACTTCTAAAAGCCACCTTGGCGACTATCATGGAATCATGCAAACAAAGGAGCAATGGACTCATGAGCAAGATTTTTGAAGATAATTCATATACTTTAGGTAACACACCACTAGTTCGACTCAACCGAGTAAGCAACGGTAACGTACTGGCTAAAATTGAAGCCCGTAACCCTAGCTTCAGCGTAAAGTGCCGTATTGGTGCCAACATGATTTGGGACGCAGAGAAAAGCGGTAAGCTGACCAAAGATGTAGAGATTGTTGAACCGACTTCTGGTAACACAGGTATTGCGTTAGCTTATGTTGCAGCTGCTCGTGGTTACAAGTTAACCCTTACCATGCCTAACACCATGAGCCTTGAGCGTCGTAAATTGCTTAAAGCATTAGGTGCAAACCTGGTATTAACCGAAGGCGCGAAAGGCATGAAAGGCGCGATTGACAAAGCCGATGAAATCCATGCTCAAGCACCAGATAAGTACCTAATCTTAGGCCAATTTAGCAACCCAGCTAACCCAGAAATCCATGAAAAAACAACCGGTCCAGAGATCTGGAATGACACCGACGGTGCAGTAGATGTACTTGTAGCTGGCGTTGGTACTGGTGGTACTATCACTGGTGCAAGTCGCTTCTTAAAAGCACAAGGCAAGCAAATTACTTCAGTTGCAGTTGAGCCAGTTGACTCACCTGTTATCGCTCAAGCAAAAGCGGGTGAGCCACTACAACCTGGACCACACAAAATCCAGGGTATTGGTGCCGGTTTCATTCCTGGCAACCTAGATTTAGAACTGGTTGACCGCGTAGAAGCAGTAAGCAACGAAGATGCAATTGCAATGGCGCGCCGTTTAATGGAAGAAGAAGGTATCCTAGTCGGTATTTCTTCAGGTGCAGCTGTGGTTGCAGCTAACCGCATTGCAGCGCTGCCTGAATTTGCTGATAAAAATATCGTTGTAGTACTGCCTTCAGCAGCCGAGCGCTACCTTTCATCAGCACTGTTTGCTGGTGCATTTGGCGACGCAGAAAACGTGCAGTAATCTCAATAGACAAACCCAATAACTAAATGCCCTCTTGAAAATCCTTATTAGAGGAATGTTCCAAGCGGGCATTTTTATTATTTAACCTCAGCAACCCAGTTAGCCAGCTCAATATTCAAGTCCTTTCAACATAGATATTTTTGTTTTTATGTTGCTCGAACTATTTGCTTTTAGGGCATGCTACGGAGCTTAACTCTGCGAAGTCACCATCTTTTGGTTTTTGGTAAAGCAGCTCGATACGCTGACTACACCCACCACTTCCACAGCTATATTCGTACCTCATCCAGCCCGTTTTTAACGCTTTGGCTTGATAGCGATAAACTCTATCTGCGAAAGTGGCAGCATTAAGCTCATCACATTGCAGCAATGTATAATCGACTCCGGCTTTATCAAACTGCCTAAGCAACGACTCCCCTTCAAGATAAGGGCTATTGATATTTGCATCGATCACAACGGAAGAAACACCCGCGCGAGCTCCGTTAAGCGTCAATGACCAAGCGTGAGGCTGCAAGCGCTTTTTTAATACCTCAATTGGCTTTCCATCAATAGTAACGATAACTTCAGCTTTACGGACAGCGCTATACTCTGAGGCAGAGTCTTGCCAATCAATACCATCAGATTGCCAATTAATTGCAGGATTATTTGCACCTATACGCCAGTCTTGCACGTTAGATTGAGCGTGACTTGGCAACGAGTAGAGCTTAACTAGCTGCACCAGGTCTAACATCTCAACTTTATTACCTGTATGAGTATTTAACCCATCAACTAGCTGCTCTAGTCGCAATAGTCTTTTTGATATTTGCGCATTTTCAGCTTCTAGTTGAGCCAATCTTTCTTCATAAGCGTCGACTTCATTGGTTGAAGCATGCAAGCCAAAACTCACACAACCCAGCGTTACCTTGAGCAAGGTTAATGTGACATGTTTGACTCTGAAAGCTGAATAGGGTTTACACTCTGGTTCAACATGAAAAAACATAAACTACCTTACGTACTTAATTGCGACCTTACGAACCCTTGACTATAACATGCAACAAAAGCCAAATAGTGACTAGCAGCATATATTCCCAAGGCTTGACCCTTATGATGTCGAAAATACGCAAGACTAATCGAATGACAACCGACTGCTGAAGCAACTGATTGAAGAGTGAAAATAAAAATAGCAGCCTAAGGGCTGCTATTTTTATTTATTATTTTTCTCGTATTGGAGCAAATCCAAACTGAAAAAGTATTGTCTAATCAAACTCTTCTTCAGAAGGCATAGACTCTTGTAATTCATCTTTTAACTGATAGTACGCGTTATCGTATTCCTGAATTTCCATAAGTCACTCCAAATAGTTAGGTCGTTTTTTAAGTATCAAAGTGCGCCTAAAGTGGCGTAGGGCCTAGCGTGTTTTTATATAAGACTCTTTTTGCTATCGCATCGGTCTAACACTGCTAGATACAGAAGATAAGCAATCTCTCTGTTAGGGCGCATTATACTCAATCGAAGTGCCGATGCACGCAATAATTACAAAAAACTTTCAGTTTTGAATTAAAATCATGGTGAAATTTTCGTTCATTGCGATTTTTGATAGAAAAACCTGAAAGTGTTACAGGCTTGGTTACGGTTTTTATGCATTTCTATTACAAAGACATCACCGTTTAATCCTTTTCGATCTACTGAGCGCTGCCGGCTTTACTATACTTGTGAGTACCCATGTAGATTAGATGGGGGTTACATTATCAATGGATTAGTCGAGTACGAAGCAAGCATGCTCGTAGACTTACTAGAGTCAGGAGATAGTTTACGCGTTCACATGTTTATGGACGCGATGGGAATGCCTTTTGACGTGCAAGACAGATTACTTAACGAGTTCTCAGGCTTAAAACACGTAGATCAACAGCAGATTGCTGACATTATCGAAGATCAAGGTCAGCATTCACTGTCATCACACTTAACGCTTTAGCGTTGAAATATTGAGACCTTTGTTAAGCTAAGCAGTGAGCTAATGTAAGCTTGCTATTCGTTCAAATGCTTTACCTACAACTCAATATGAGTAAGGATTTAGGTACATAAATGCAAAAGGGCCTGCCTAGGCCCTTTTTTATGGTTGCACCTCACTAAATGTTTGAAGATTAGCTTATGGCTTTACCACTCGATTTAGTGGTTACTGCAGTAGCTTTGTTTGTAGCAGCTTTAACAGCATGATTGGCAGCTCCCCCGCTGCGCCCTTTGTTTGCCTGCGCTTTGCCTGCTCGGCTCGGTTTCAACCATTGGACAATCTGTGCCCTGCGAAGCCAAAGCAACACGGCAAACACCAACAGATAAATCCCTGGCTCGATGATCTCCGATTTAACCGACCAATAAAAATGTACTGGCGCTAAGATTGCGGCAAAGTAGATAAATCTGTGCAAGGTTAACCAGCTCTTACCCATTTTGCGCTTAACCGCTTCAAAAGAAGTCAATGCCAGTAATAGCAGTATGACAAAAGCGATGGCGCCGACCAGTATATAAGGCCGTTTAACCACTTCTTGCAGCAAAAGTTGCCACTCGAACAGCAAATCTAAACTTAAAAACGCCGCTATATGCAAGCTTGCATAGGCAAACACATACAGCCCCAGCAAACGCCTCGTACGTACAAGTAAACTCTGCTTTAACCATTTAGCTAAAGGCGATACCAACATGGTCGCCAGTAAACTATTGATGGTTCCCATACCGGTGTAATGAATGATTAACTGCACTGGGTCGCCGCCAGCTTGATCAGTAGCGACAATGTAAACCAGATAAATAATGGGCAACAAGCAAGCCAGATGTAATCCAGCCTTTAGCCACCACAAACCTCGTGGGCTTAACCGCATAAAACTGCCCCTTAATAGTTCTTTGTTAAATCTAGGCCTTTATATAAGTGCGCGACCTGCTCGCCATAACCATTAAACATCTGGGTTTCGATACGTTTTGCAGAGAACAAGCCCCCTTCACCGATTGACCTTTCACTGGCTTGTGACCAACGTGGATGATCAACTTGTGGATTCACATTAGCGTAAAAGCCGTATTCATGAGGTGCAAGCTGGTTCCAGCTGGTTGGCGGTTGCTTGTCCATCACTCGGATCCGTACTACCGATTTAATGCTCTTAAAGCCATACTTCCAAGGCACCACCAAACGAATTGGCGCACCGTTTTGTGGTGGCAAGGTTTTTCCATATAAACCGACTGCCATCAGCGACAAATCATTCATCGCCTCTGCAATCGTTAAGCCTTCAACGTATGGGTAATGAATACCACCGCCCATTAAACGACTTTTTTGCCCAGGCATCTGCTCTGGATCAAACAAGGTTTCAAACGCCACGTGAGTCGCATTGGCTTTCACGCCTGCCTTTTTCAGCAAACTCGCTAGCGGAAAACCAACCCAAGGGATCACCATCGACCAGGCCTCAACACAGCGCAAACGATACGTGCGCTCTTCAAGGGCAAACATCTTGGTTAAGTCATCAGCATCTAACGTTAGCGGGTTATCTACCAAACCATCGATCTGCAGCGTCCATGGCTTAACTTGGAAATGCTGCGCGTTATCAAAAGGGTCACTTTTGCTGGTGCCAAACTCATAAAAGTTATTATGGCGAGTGACTTTGTTTTCAGGGGTTAACGCCTGCTGCGCTTGATAAATTTGTGGCTGAGTGAAATTAAGCCCTTGAGTAACAAAAGGCTGTGCCTGGGGCTTTTTATCGCCAAACAAATCAAAAATTCCCGCTTGTACATAACCAGGAATACTGGCACCAAGCGCACCTAACCCTAGCGCTTTCACGATATGACGGCGCTGGTTAAACACAGCTTCTGGCGTCACCTGATTGTCTTTCAACTGCCAACTGGCTTGCTGCTGAATACCTTTGCTAAATGCTTTTTTTGTTGTCATTGCTACCACCGTTATCGACTGTGTCAGGCTACTAGGGTCTGTTCGTGTATCCAAATGTTCATGAAGTGCCCACATGCTCATGTATAGATTAGACAGATAAATACGAGTAAATATTTCAAAACGATTGAATTAATTTTCTAACTCGCTAGGGCCTGTTGATCTTTGCTGATTAGAATTTGTTCGAATTAAAAGCACTTTAATCGCGGCGTGAGCGATGACGTCTAGTCACCTAAACAAATTCGCTCACAACAAAGAGTAAAGTGCTTTTAAACGAACCTTTCAGGCAGCACTTGTTGTCATTTCTACTGCGTTAACGACTTATCATGTGGAATAACCACACATCAAAGTCGCTGTCTTGTATAAATTTCCAACAAGTAGCTGCAAAAATAATCTTGAAAGATCAACAGACCCTAATAACCAGTTTTATGCCGAAAATCCAAGCAATTAACGCATAAGCCTATAAGCTAGGCTTGCGGGCGAATAGCAAAGCATGCCAAGCTAAGTTTTTTGATTTTTAGAGCCGCTACCATGCCTGTTTCCCTAGACTTTACTCCGCTGCAATTTGCCGCCATTGGCGCAGTTGCTGTTCTCGCCCTCATGCTTGGTGCCTTACTTAATCAGCGACTCACCCGCAAGCGATGGCAAATGCTCACCGACATGCAAATTCAAGAGCATCAAACACAAATCAACGATATGCAAACTCGCCATGATGTCACCCTAGAGCAATTGCAAACTCAGCTCGATGATAAACAAGACAGCGAACACCACCTGCGTGACAAAGTTGAGCAACTGCTGGCGCAGTTAGGTAAATCTCAAGCTCAAGCTCAGCGTTTAGAACAAACCGAGCAGCTGCTAGCACAAACCGAGCACAAGTTAATGGAGTCTAAACTTAACTTGTCTAAATCCAATGCCATGCAACTGAGCATTAAAGCGCAGGCAGATACGCAGCAACAAGCCATGGCAGATAAAATTGCGCTACTTGAATCTGCGGAGCAAAGACTAAAAGAACAGTTTGAAAACCTCGCCAACCGCATCTTTGAAGAACGTAGCGAAAATTTAAAGAAGCAAAACATCAGCCAAATGGATGGTGTACTTGGTCCGCTAAAACAGCAACTTGAAGGTTTTCGTAAGCAAGTTCATGAGTCATACACCCATGAACAATCTGAGCGCAGCGCCCTTAAGCATCAACTTGAACATTTGGCGCAACTTAATCTCAAGATGAGTCAAGATGCCATAAACCTCACCAACGCGCTAAAAGGTGACAACAAGCAACAAGGTAACTGGGGTGAAGTGATCCTAGAGCGAGTATTACAAGAAAGTGGCCTGCGTGAAGGCCACGAATACGACACTCAACAACAACTGAAAGATGACAGCGGCAAGCGCTTCAAGCCAGATGTTATCGTGCATCTGCCAAATGACAAAGACGTGGTTATCGACGCCAAATTATCGTTAAGTGCTTATGAGCGTTACTTCAACAGCGAAGATCCACAAATATGTGAACAGGCATTAAAAGAGCATGCAATTTCGATTCGCCAGCACATCAAAGGGCTAAGCCAAAAAGACTATCATCAACTTCACGGTCTGAAGAGTTTGGATTATGTGTTGATGTTCATTCCAATTGAGCCAGCGTTCTTGCTTGCAATCGAGCACGACCCTAGCTTAGTTAATTATGCGCTGGAGCAAAATATTATGTTGGTCAGCCCAACCAACCTGTTGGTTGCCCTGCGCACCATTAATAATATTTGGCGTTATGAATATCAAAATCAAAACGCGCAAGCCATTGCCAAGCAAGCCGGTAAAATTTACGACAAGCTTTGTGGCTATTTAGATGACATGGACAAACTGGGACGTGCATTAGAAACCGCTGACAGAACTTACCAACAAGCAATGAATAAACTGTCGACAGGTAAAGGCAATGTCATTCGCCAGGCGCATCAAATGCAGCAACTTGGCGTCGAAACCAGTAAACAAATTGAAAATAATTTATTACAACAAGCATTAGACGAATCGAGCGATAAAAATTAAGATTTCGTTAATTACCTCTATTTAAAGTAAGCGTTAAGCATAATATGTAATTGCTCAGCTACACTTGGTACTTGATTCAATCAGTACACAGCTCATTTCAGTGTTGTCAGTAAACAAGTGAGCAAGCACACCAAAGCCGCGGTGGACAGGAGTATACATTCCTAAAAGCCACAGCACTTGCGTCCTTTATATTGTTTTTTGATTGAAGTTTAGGGATAAGCATTCATGCAGCAAAACTGGTTTTCGTATCACTCTCCGCGCCATATTGTGAGCCTTCTCATGCTGAGCGTTTGTGCTTTAGCGATTGCCGGTTTCGGTGGCAATGCTGTCGCAAGCAGTAACTACACCAAAGAGCAACAAATCTACCTTGATGCCAAAGCAGCATTAGATAAAAAGCAGCTAAGTAAATATAAACAGCTACGCAAGCAAATTCCTAACTACCCGCTTAACATTTATCTCGATTACCATGAGCAGTCAGCTGGCATCATGAAAATGAGCGGCAAAGACGCCAAGAAAGCCCTAGCCAAATTTGAAACCACAGCGCTTTATAACACCTTAAGGTACCGCTATTTATCGGCTGCTGGTGAGCAAAAGCGTTGGCAAGACTTTTTAACCATCTCACCTGACACGCCGCGCGATGTCACGCTGCAATGCTATTACAACCGCGCTCAGCTGCAGCGTGGCGACAAACAGATTGGTTACAAAGGCGCTGAGCAATTATGGTTACATGGCCGCTCTCGTCCAAAAGCTTGCGATCCACTATTTAAAGTATGGACCAAAGCGGGTAAACGTACGGACGCCCTAATATGGCAACGTATGCTACTTAGCTTTAACGCTAACCAAACCAGCTTACTTAGGTGGCTAGGTAAAAAGCTGCCAAACCGCAAAGCGGAAGTCGATTTATTGCTAAAGGTATACAGCGACCCTAACAGCTTGCGTCATACCCGCAAATTTAGTGGCAGTCAAAAAGTCGTGGGCGATATTGTCTATGTTGGCCTTAGAAAACTTGCAAAGCGCGACCTGAAACAAGCCACCAAGCTCTATCAAAAATACAATAACAAAGACCGTTTTAGTCAGTATGAGTCGCATCAGCTTAATCACTATTTAGTGCGCCGCGCACTCGTTCATCAAAAACAAAGCGTGCTAGCCTACGCCGACAGTCAACTAAAAAATTTAGACTCAGATGACCTTGTTGAGATGCGCCTGCGCTGGGCAATTCGCGACGCTGACTTAAAAGCCTTAGCCCAATTTATGCCTCTACTGTCAGAGAAAGCTAAGGCAAACGCTCGCTGGCAGTATTGGCAAGCAAGGCTTGATAGTAAGCCAGGTCAGTTTGACTCAGCCATGTACGACCCATTAAGTAAAAACCGTAATTTTTATGGTTTTTATGCTGCTGAGCAAATCAAGGTGCCATTTTCAATGAACAACAAGATGCCAGCATCTGATAGTAAACTTAAAGCCAAGCTATACGACGACCCAGGCTTTGCTCGCGTGATAGAGCTTAGAGCCATAGATAAGTTGATTGATGCCCGCGGTGAATGGGTTGCCCTACTGCGCCGCCAAGATAAAGCTATGCGCGCAGAATATGGCCTATATGCACTTAATCAACAATGGTATGACTTAGGTGTTGAATCAAGTATTCAAGCTAAAACCTGGAATGCCCTCAAGCTGCGTTTTCCACCAGCTGAAAAAGCCACATTCAAAAAAGCCAGCAAAAAATACCAGGTAAGTGAGTACGAAACCCGCGCTATTAGCCGCCGCGAAAGTGCTTTTTATCCTTATGCGACCTCGGGTGTTGGCGCCAGAGGATTAATGCAATTGATGCCAGCTACTGCCAAACAAACCGCCAAACGCAACAAGCTCAAATACGCTGGCACACGTTCATTGTACAAGCCTGAGCTCAATATCATGCTTGGTAGTGCCTATTACGGGCAGCTTGTAGACCAATACAATGGCAACCGCGTATTGGCTACTGCGGCTTATAATGCTGGGCCTAGTAATGTGAAGCGCTGGCTAAAACGATCTGATGGCAAACTTGATGTGATGAGTTTTATCGAGACGATCCCATATCGAGAAACCCGTGAATATGTACAAGCGGTATTTAGCTATCGGCTTATTTTTCAGTATCAAGAAAAAGTCGCCGAGCCTATGTTTAGCGAGCAAGAGTTAGCGTTCAAATACTAAGCGACTAAATAACTAAGCGACTGGGCAACGCTATACCGAACCCTATGCGATAGCCTAGCTTTGCTAATTTGGGTTAATCGAGATACAGTCAACTTACATATGCGTATCAATCGTTTATATAACAATTATTACAAGTACAGGTATGTACTAAACCCAACTCGTTAGGGAGACACTGTGGCCGACGCAAAAATTCACTCACTACTGACCCAACTTGAGCAAGTTTTAATCGGCAAACCCGAGCAAATTAAACTGGCACTGGCATGTATTCTCGCTAAAGGCCATTTGCTAATTGAAGATCTTCCCGGCATGGGTAAAACCAGCTTATCCCACGGCCTCGCAAGTGGCCTTGGTATGAGTTATCAGCGGATCCAATTTACATCCGACATGCTACCCGCAGACTTACTTGGGGTATCGATTTTTGACAAAAACACCCAAGGCTTTACCTTCCACAAAGGGCCACTGTTCAACCAGATGTTACTGGCAGATGAAATTAACCGCGCTAGCCCAAAAACCCAAAGTGCCTTGCTTGAAGCGATGGCTGAAACGCAAATCACTCAGGATGGGCAAACCTACTCACTGCCACAGCCGTTCTTTGTTATCGCCACCCAAAACCCGGTAGATCAATCAGGCACCTTCCCACTGCCAGAATCGCAATTAGATCGTTTTATGATGCGTATTTCGATTGGTTACCCTCATGAAGATGCTGAGCTTGAAATGCTTAAAACCCATCAACAAGGCGCTGAGCGGGTTGAGATACAACAATGTATTTCACCACAAGAGCTACTTGAACTGCAGCGTCAAGTAGGTGAAGTGACAGCATCAGATGCGGTGCTTAAGTACTTAATTGCCTTGGTTGATTTTTCGCGCCAGCAGGCTGAAGCCAATGGTTTATCACCGCGTGCGAGTATCGCTCTGTTGCAAGCAGCTAAAGCGTGGGCATTTATCAACGACAGACAATATCTCGTACCAGAAGATATTCAGGCAGTATTCACTTCAGTAGCTGAGCATCGAATTCGCAGCGCCAGTGCCCTGCAAGGCCGCGCGTTGTCAGATACAATCTTGACCCAAGTGAACCCTATCCGCTGATGTTCGCTAAGCGCAAAAAATCAAATCAGCCATGGGCAAAGCGGTTTATACCCAAGGCACTGCAACAACGCTGGCAACGTTGGATTAAACGCCGCCTTCCACCACAAGCAAAAGTCACTCTAAGTCATCGCGGCATTTTTATTTTGCCTAGCGCCTTTGGGCTTGCTTGGTTAACCTTGGTGGTCGTCTTGTACCTGTTTGGTACTAACTATCAAAACAACTTGGTCATAGGTTTAAGCCTGCTACTGGCCAGCGTATTTCATACCTGCATTATCTACAGCTATAAAAACCTCGCTGGACTCACTTTTAGCGCTTTGCCTGCGCCAGAAGCACATGCTGGTGTATCTATGCCATTCCCGATAAAACTAAGCGGCCAAACAACAAAACAACATAAGTCCACCAGCCATCAACAAATTTGTTTAAACTTTAGCGAACAAAGGCATATCCGCGTACATCACAGCAACGAACTAACCGATGCCTCAGTGCCGTTCGACAAACCGAAACGTGGACTACTAAAGCCAGGGCGAATTACCGTTTCATCAAACTTCCCTTTGGGCTTGTGTAAAGCCTGGTCTTATGTCGACCTTGACCTTGAGCATGTGATTTACGCCAAACCGCTGCCAAGTGATATTCAGCTAAGCAGTGTTGACACGCCTGACCCAATTAATGAGCAGCACGGTAAGCTCAAACCCGGTGTCGATGATTTCAAAGGGTTAAAAGGCTATGTGCCGGGCGAGTCGCTTAAACAGGTCGCCTGGAAACAATGGGCACAAGGCCGCGGCATGCTGAGCAAAGAATTTGCCGAGCCAGAAGGCGCACCAGTGTGGCTTACCTTCAACCCTCAAAGTGGTGAACTACTTGAGTCGCAACTTAGCCACCTAGCCTGGCAAGTTGACACCTTAACCAAGGCCAAGCAGATGTTTGGCCTAAGTCTGCCGGGAAACACTATCGAACCTGACACAGGTGAAGCCCATCGCCAGGCATGTCAGCAAGCTATCGCACTGTTTAAACCCGCCATGGCAGCTAATGACTTGTTTGACCAAAGCGAGGCCAATGATGAAAGATAATTTCGATAGCATCATTAGTCGCAACACCTTGTTTTGGTTGCTCATTACCAATGTAGTGGTACTGTTGCCTTTGTATAGTAATGCCACCATTTGGAGTATTGGCATTTGTGCCATTTGCTTTGTGTGGCGCATCGGTATTTATTTTGGCAAAGTCTCTGCCCCGCCTAAGCTGCTCGTCACTTCGCTCGCCATAGGCGCAGCTTCAACACTTGGGTTAGTTGCATCCGAAATCGGCGCGCTCAATGCACTCGTTAACTTGCTGCTGCTAGGTTATGCGCTGAAGTATATTGAAATGCGTGAGTTAAGAGACGTAAAAGTCGTGGTGTTAGTAGGATATTTCTTAATTGCTTTTGCCCTACTTGAGCAGCAATCAATGCTGTTTACTATGCAAATGCTATTAGTTGCGGTCATAAACTCTTGCGTGTTGATCAGCGTCTATCAAGACAAAGCCTTGAAAAAAGCCAATGCCATTTTTGCAGCTAAAATCATGCTACAAAGTTTACCGTTAGCGATTTTGCTCTTTGTGGTGTTTCCACGCCTTGGTCCATTATGGCTGGCGCCGAACCTAAAAGTGGCGCAAACCGGGCTTTCCAATGAACTTAGCTTTGGCGATATAGGCAAGCTCACCCGCTCTGACGAGCTCGCCTTTAGAGCAACATTTGAAGCTGACTCCGACCGCCAGCAATTAACTAATAGTGAGCTTTATTGGCGCACCTTAGTAATGGAAAAATACGACGGCAAAACCTGGCGCCAAGACCATAGCATTAAACACAAGCAGCGCATGGCATTCGTTGAAAAGCCCAAACGTCAAGTACCCCCAAATAGTGGCGAGCGCCTCGCTTATACCATCATCAGTGAACCAAGCCATAAAAAGTGGCTTTATGGGTTAAACGTTGCCTACTCTGACGCGCCCCATGTGGTCGAGCTGCAAGATTATCGCCTGTACTCAGTGCGCCCGATTGACCAGCGCTTAAGTTACCGAGTCGATTCCTATCCTCAGCAAGTAATGGAGCTCGAGCTCAGCGAAAACACCCGCAAGATTAATCTAGGCTTGCCCGCAAACCTCAACCCACAAACTCTGGCATTGGGCCAATCATTTAAACAGCAATACCCAGATGAACTAGAGCGTGTCGATGCGTTTATGCGCCACTTTGCCGAAAACGCGTTTTATTACACCTTAACCCCGCCGCCATTGGGCGAGCAGCAAGTTGATGACTTTCTATTTGAAAACCGTGCAGGCTTCTGCGCGCATTATGCTTCTGCTTTTGTTTATTTAAATCGCGCTAGCGGCATTCCAGCGCGTATGGTCACCGGTTATCAAGGCGGCGAATACAACGCGAATGCACGCTATTACAGCGTGTATCAATATATGGCGCACGCCTGGGCTGAAGTGTGGATTGAAGGTAAAGGTTGGCAACGCTTTGATCCAACCGCGATGATCGCGCCAGAGCGTATTCTCGATGGTTTTGACGCCACCTTTAACAGCCAAGATACTTATCTTGCCGACAGTCCATTCAGTACCTTACGTATGAAGGACTACCCGCTGCTTAACAAGCTCAGGCAACAAATGGCGAGTATCGATTTTTATTGGAGCATGTGGGTACTTGGCTTTGATGAAAGCCGCAAACAACAGTTGCTAGCAAACTTATTAGGCAGCGCAGATGCCAGTAAAGTTGCGCTATTTATGCTAGTTAGCCTGATTGCTATTGCCACCATGATCGCCTATTACGCTGGGCTGTTTAGCAGTGCTAAGCAAAAAGACAGCCTAATTAAGCGCTATAACCGAATTTGCACCCGCTTAAATAAACGCGGCATTACAAGACAAACCGGACAGACCGTCAGTCAGTTTGACACTCAGGTGAGTGAAGCTCTGGCATCGAGCAATCCGCAAGTAGCGCAAAAGTTTAGTGAGTTCAGCAGCATCTACAATCAACTTAAATACCAACCACTTAGCCAGCCACAAGCCAATGAGTTGCGCAGGCGTTATTATAAATTGTATTTAGGATTACGCTTTTGTGCGCTTTAAGGCAAATTCTTCATTACGCGTACTGATTTACTTGTGCTACGCCATTACACACATACAATATTCTCTTCAAGTTAGAGCTTAGCGGACTGAGCATGCTTAAATTAATTCAATCAAATCAAATGGAAGTGCTATCAGCACAGTTGTCATTATGCTTGGCAACGCCTGCAGAAGGTGCGCCGCTGCTTGCCGATGAATCGATTCTGGTGCAAAGCCCCGGCATGTCGACCTGGTTAAGACTAGAAGTCGCCAAGTACAATCAAATCGCTGCAGGGCTAACCTTCCCACTGCCTTCAAGCTTTACCTGGCAACTGTGCCATAGCTTGCTGCCCAATGTGCCTAAAGATAATGCCTTTACCAAAGCAGCGATGACCTGGAAGCTCATTGACCTATTGCCGACACTGCTAAGCGATAGTGACTTTAGCCCGTTAACCCAGTATTTAAGCCTCACGTCGCCAATTGATGATGAGCAGTTAGCGCAAATTGATGGCGTTAAGCTGTATCAATTATGTGGCCGTATTGCCGATATTTTCGACCAATACCTGGTGTACAGGCCGCAGTGGATTTTAGCCTGGGAGCAACAGCTGCCGCTGACTGAGATACATCCAAAACTTAAACTCGATGAAAATCAATTATGGCAAGCCAAACTGTGGCGAGCGCTAATCAGTTATAACCGCGACACCTTGGCGCAAAGCGAGTATCACAGGGCCAACCTACACGCAGACCTACTTAGCGCGCTCGAAAATCCAAATACCGACATCAGCGAGCTACCCAACCGTTTATTCGTATTTGGTATCTCATCCATGCCGCCGCAAACCCTTGAGGTTTTATATAAACTTGCCACACGCATTGATGTCACTATCTTTTCCCTCAGCCCTTGTCAGCACTATTGGGGCGATATTGTTGACCCGAAAGTGCGTGCGCGTATGGCCTTGCAATATGCAGGCAAAAAACAACTTGATGCCAACTGGGAAAACACACTAGAAGTCGGCAATCCACTACTGGCTAACAACGGAAAAATGGGGCGCGAGCTACTGGATTTAATGCTGAGCCTGCCAGAAGCTCACACCGACTTTGGCGATGATTGTTATATCGAAATTGAACCAGACAACCTGCTCCATGGCGTGCAATACGACATTTTGCAAATGGAAACCTTAGGCCGAGCCCTTGGCCCGCAGGCTGATATTTACCAAGACATCAATGGCCGCAGAACGCTGTCAAAAGTAGATGACTCCATTACCCTGCGCAGCTGCCATAGCCCACTTAGGGAAGTAGAAACGCTACACGATCATATCTTAAACCTGCTTAGCGATAATCCAGAACTTGCGCCAAAAGACATTGTGATCATGCTGCCCGATGTTGCCGCCTACGCGCCTTATATCGACGCAGTTTTTGGCACGGCCAACAGCCAACACTTTGAAGACCTAGCCAACTATTGGCATGATGAAAACTCAGCGCACAAGGCCAACCGCTATCTGCCTTATGCCATTGCCGATCGCGGCGCAGCCCAAGAATCACCATTAATTAATAGCTTTCTAACCCTGCTCAATATCAACCAGAGCCGTTTCTCGTTAAGCGAAATCATCAGCATACTCGAAGTCCCAGCAATTTTACGCCGCTTTGGGCTTGATGATGACGACTTAAACCTGATCAGGCGTTGGTTAGATGATGCCAATGTTCGTTGGGGACGCGACGAGCAAAGCCGAGCCGAGCTTGGCTTGCCAGAGTTTGACCAAAACTCATGGGCATTTGGCATCAAACGCCTCATTCTTGGTTATGCCATGCATGATGAAGCCGATATTTATCAGCACACCTTACCCGTTGCTGGCGTTGAGGGGCAATCAGCACAGGCGCTTGGGAAACTACTTAACTTTATCGAAACCATAGATTACTTTAGCGAGCAATTTAAAGCCGACATCAACAGTCACGACAAACTCGCCCTGCTCGGTCAATTACTAGATGATTGTTATGACGCCATAGATGATGAGCAGCAACAGCTACTTGCGGTGCGCGAAGCCTTAGCGGCATTAGATACCGAGCTTGCCAATGCAGGTCATAAAGGCAAGCTGGAAATTGAAATCTTACGCCAGTGGTTTACTCAAAGACTCACAGAATCACGTGTTGGTCAACGTTATCTTGCCGGTAGCATCAACTTTTGTACCCTGATGCCAATGCGCTCAATTCCGTTTAAAGTGGTATGTTTACTGGGGATGAACGATGGCGTCTACCCTAGAGTACAGCACCCTGTGGGTTTTGATTTGATGGCGCACTTTGGCGCAGAAAAAGGCGATCGCTCTCGCAGGCTTGACGATAGATACCTGTTCCTTGAAGCCTTATTATCTGCAAGGCAGCAGCTATATATCAGCTATATTGGTCACAGCGAGCGCGATAATACCGAGCGTTTACCGTCAATGTTGGTATCTGAGCTGATTGAGTTTATTCAAATGAGCTACTTGCCTGAAGCTGCGGCGTCAGATAACCCAGCCCAGCTTGAACAGACAATGCTGGATAAAGCGGTAATTGAGCAGCTTATCATCGAGCAGCCACTGCAGCCTTTCGATAAGCAGCATTACCAAGCCAATGAGCTGAAACCAAGCTTGCACAGCTTTAATCAGCAGTGGTGCCCGCCAGCGCAGTCTGAGCATCAAGCGCCAACAGTGTTTATTGGCAACAAACCGATTATTAACATTGAAGCGCCAACGTCATCACATGAGTTAGATGAAAATCTGCTGCCGTTTGATACCACACAAGACATCGAGCTATCAGCGCTAATGCGTTTTTATCGCAACCCTGCACAATACTTTTTCAACCGTACCTTGCAGCTGGATTTATCGCTTAATATCGATGCCGATGATAATGACGAGCCATTCGCTCAGGACAATCTCGCGCGTTACAACACGCAATCAATGCTCATTAGCAATGCGCTAGGCAGAACACTGGGGGATGAAGGCAGCGAAACTGACACTCAACTAATCGACACCTTAAAAGCTGCAGGTGGACTGCCGCTCGCACCCTTTAATGATTTGATCCTTGAGCGCTATCAGCAAGATATTGCGCCACTGGTGAGCCGCATACGTTACCTGTATCAAGACGATAATGTTGACGACCTGAGCGCCATTAGTATTGATCTAGAGTGCAATGTCGATTTAGGCAAAACAACATCTCATTTGACTACACTGCAGCTAACCGGCCGCATCGATAACCTATGCACTAAGGGCTTAGTGGGCTATCGCCCAAGTCAGGCCCATGGTCGCGATATTATTCAGCTGTACCTGCGCCATCTATGCTTAAACGCCATGGGCGAAACCAAGCATAGCTACCTGATTGATATTAAAAACTTCCATAGCTTTGCCCCGCTTAGCGCCGAACAAGCCACAGCGCAGCTGTCTCGTTTTATGCGCTACTTTGTCGCAGGTCAATCTACGCCACTTTGCTTACCGCCACGTACCAGCTTTGTGTATGCCAGCACCGAGGGTGAGCATCAAGAAAAGTTAAATGCCGCAGAAGGTCAATGGCACAGTAGCCAGTCATCATTTTTAGAGGGCAATGAGGCGCACAACAAACGCTTATTTAGCTTCCCTGACAACTTCGACACGCCAGCATTTACCCAAAATGTCGACTATCTGTTTGCCCCTATGGTGAGCCTGTATCACAGTGATGCACTCGACGAATTAGAAACCTTTGTTACTGGTGCAGCCATCGAGCAGCACGCGCAAGTCGTTAATCAAGCTGCTGGCGCTAAGGAGCTAAGCTAATGTCTGAGTTAAATACAAAATTTATGACTGGAAAAACTCAACAAACAGCAATGCCACAATCAGCAATAGCCGTTAAACCGCTTAAACCTTTAGCGCTAAGCTTTTCCGGTACTAACTTGATTGAGGCCAGCGCCGGTACAGGTAAAACCTATACCATTTCAGGCTTGTATCTCAGGTTGCTACTTGGCCATGGCGGCCAAGCACCGCTCACCTGTGAGCAAATTTTGGTGGTAACCTTTACCAATGCCGCCACCGAAGAGTTGCGCGATCGTATTCGCAAACGTATCCAACTGGCATTTAAGCGCTTTATTGGCGTGGCTACAGATGATGAATTTATCGAAGCGCTCTACCAACAAACACCTGAAGCAGAGCGCGAGCTTGCCATTAAACGCTTTGATTTAGCGCTGAAAACACTTGATGAAGCCGCCATTTATACCATTCACGGTTTTTGTCAGCGGGTGCTGGCTGATATGGCGTTTGAGTCCTCTTTGCTATTTGAGTCTGAATTTACCCTTGATGACAGTGAATACTTACATCATGCGGTGCGCGATTTTTGGCGCGAGGTATGTTATCAACTGCCACCTAGCATGGCAGCGCTTATTAGCAGCAAGGTTGCCACGCCAGATGAGCTAGCCAAAAAACTAAGGCCGCTATTAGGCGCGACCGAGGCGGTGCAATCATTCACGCCACAAGAATTTACTAAGCTCAGCCAATCATTAGTTGAAAGCATTGCTCGTTTAAAAAAACGCTTTGCGCTGGAGCAAGACACCACTCTTGAGCTATTAACGGCGCTACCGCTCAATGGCGCGCGTTTTGGTAAAAAAGCCGAAGGCTACCCTAAACTCACGCAAATGTTCGAGCAACTGGCAACCTGGGCGCAATTTGGCCAAGGCCTACCACCGATGAAGGTGCTTGAGCATTTATCTTTATCAACACTCAAGCTTAATAAAGGCGGCGAAATACCCACGGTGCAACAAGCACCATTGCTCGATCATATTGAGCGCGTTTATGAAGCCATCAATCAGGTTATGCCAGCGTTTTTTGTCAAAGCGCAACAAGGCATTAAACACAGGTTTATTGAGCAAAAGCGTCAACGTAACTTGATGACACCTGATGATTTACTGCTCACCCTTGCCGATGCGATTAAATCGCAAGGCAGCGTACTCAGTCAGGCCATCGCTAAACGCTTCCCTATGGCGATGATTGATGAGTTTCAAGATACCGACCCGCTACAGTTTGATATTTTTAGTGCGGTTTATCATCAAAACCAGTCACAAGATGCCGTAGCAGACAGCTTAATTAGTGCAAGCCCCGCGCTTGGCTTGTTGATGATTGGCGATCCCAAACAGGCTATTTACGCCTTTCGCGGCGCTGACATTTACACCTATATCAGTGCGCGCAAGCAAACCGAAGCCCATTTTAACCTCGATACCAACTACCGCTCTGGTAAAGACTTAGTCAGCTCGGTAAATGCCTTATTCAAGCTGCACCACGACCCATTTATTAGTGACGCGATCCCATTTGATGAAGTCGCAACGCCGCCACAAGCTGCGCAGAAACAATTAATCAATAGTAACGAGTCTTGCTCATTAGGTATTCGCCTGCTTGCTGAAGACCCTGAAGCTGGCCTTAACAAAACCAATGCAAGGCAATTACTCAGTGAAGATGCCGCCAATGAAATTGCTAAGCTGCTAAATGACGCGGCTAATAACCAGTGCTTAATCAAGCAAAAGCCGCTACAAGCTAAAGATATTGCGGTACTGGTGCGCGACAGAAATGAAGCCGCAGTTATCAAAGAGTCGTTATCTTCACGCGGCATTGGCGCAGTATTTCTCAGCCGCGACAGTGTGTTCAACACCCAGGAAGCCAGCGACATAGCCCTGATTTTGCAAGCACTGGCTAACCCTAAAGATGAGCGCCGTATTCGTGCGGCGCTCGCTTGCGAGTTAATTGGTTATAGCGCCGAGCAAATCCATCAGTTCAATCAAAATGAAAATCAGCGTCAAACCCTACTCGACCAGTTTATGCAGTGGCATGATATCTGGCTAAGCAACGGCATTATGCCAGCGCTACTGCGTATGGCGAGCGACACTAAACTGGTGCAACGACTGCTGAGCCAGAGGCTAACAAGCACAGTTCAATCCAGCTTGAATATTGATGACGATGAAGTTGGCAATATCAACGCCAGCGGTGAGCGCCGCCTCACCGACTTTAGACATCTGGCCGAGCTGCTACAGCAAAAAGCCACCGAGCTTGATGGCAGTAGCGCATTGATCAATTGGTTTGAACAGCAGCTCATCGATGCAAATGGTCAAGACGAGCAACAGCTAAGATTGGAGAGCGAGCAAAATCTGGTGCAAATTGTCACCATTCATAAATCGAAAGGTTTGGAGTACCCAATTTGTTTTGTGCCTTTTGTCAGTTTGGTGCGCGGCAATAATCGCACGCCAGAGCCTCTGCTTTATCATCAAGACGACCAACTCATATGGGATTTGGACGGCAGCAAAGATGGCTGGGAAATACAAAAACGCGAAGCGCTCGCTGAAGACTTACGTTTGCTGTACGTCGCCCTTACCCGCCCTGTGTATCGCTGCTATCTTGGCATCGCAAATCAGTCGCGTAAATTAAAAGCAGGAATAAGCTCACAGTTGTTCCAAAGCGCCATTGGCTACCTGCTTGGCATTACCGACAAAAATTGCCTGATTGACGACATCAAAACTCAATTGAGCCCATTAGCAGCGCTCGATTTTATCAACATAATTGATATTGAGCCGCAAGAGGTGTGTTCACTAGCGCAATCTCAGGAGCAAGAAGCCGAGCTTGCTGCCAAGGTATTAACTAGACCACAAGGGATCAGTTGGCGCGTAGGTAGCTACTCTGGTTTAGTAAAAGATAGGGGTCTAGTAACAGACGCTCATAAGGTTGAGCAGCACACTCCTGCCGCAATCCCGGGCGCAGATGATGAAGACTTTAACCAAGAAACTAACATCGAGCTTAACCCACAAACTAAAGAGCTCGTGCCTGCATTTATCCACGGAGCAGCAGAGCCCTTTGAAGAAAATACACTGCTAGTAGACGAGGTGCAATACAACCGCTTTACCTTTGAACGCGGTGCTAATGCCGGTAGCTTTATGCATCTGGTGATGGAAGAGTTTGACTTCACCAAAGCAGATAACGAGCTTGAAGGCGCGTTACTTGAGTCAATGAAGCGCTATGGTTTTGATGAACAGATCTGGCTTGCACCATTAACTCAGTGGTATCAAGAGATCTTGGCAACGCCATTGCAGATCCCAGCTAGCTCGTCAGAGTTAACCTTATCAAAGCTGGGCGCTAAGCAGGTTATGGTGGAGATGGAGTTTTATCTTCCCCTTGAAGCCCTGAGTGCAGATAAGCTTAATCAAATACTGATCCGCTACGGTTACCCAGCAGGATTTAGCTTCGATACCCTATCGGGCATGCTCAAAGGTTTTATCGACTTAACCTTTGAATACCAAGGTAAATACTTTATTGCTGACTATAAGTCTAATCACCTTGGCGATGATTACAGCCATTATGTAGGCGATA
The DNA here is from genome assembly GCF_004295345.1 of Shewanella maritima. Classification (NCBI taxonomy): domain Bacteria; kingdom Pseudomonadati; phylum Pseudomonadota; class Gammaproteobacteria; order Alteromonadales; family Shewanellaceae; genus Shewanella; species Shewanella maritima. The sequence goes on from NZ_CP036200.1 coordinate 502,577, forward strand.
ACTTAACCGCAGCGATATATGATCACCACTATCACCTGCAATACATACTGTACACGGTCGCCCTGCACCGCTTTTTGCAGTTGCGTCATCCAAATTATGACTACCAATCCCACATGGGCGGCAGCTTGTATTTATTCTTACGCGGCATGAATCCGGCTCACCCTAATAGCGGCGTGTATTACGACATGCCGCCCCAAGCATTAATCGAAGAGTTAGATCAATTGTTCAAGTCAGGTCAATCAGTAGGAGCGCAAGCATGTTAGTCACTCAAGCGCCAATTAAACAATTACTGCAACACTGGCAGCAACAAGGTTTGCTTACCCCACTCGATAGACATTTTGCGCTTGAGCTGACCCGTTTGCAAAGTCGCAATGAAGAAGTTGATGCCGACACTCAACAGCAACAAGAGTCTCTGCAGCTATTAATCTGCGCACTGCTGAGCCAGCGACTCTCCAGTCAGCACACTTGTTTGGTGATTAACTCGATTAATCTTGAAAACCCACTCGGCGAGAACCTATTTAGCGCATCAACAAATACCCCGAGCTGCCAAATCAGCGTTAATCATCAACAACTTGAGCAGCTTATCAGCGAGTTTAGTTTTGTTGGTCAAAGTGGTGACAACAAGCCGTTAATTCTTGAACTTGGTCGTTTGTACTTAAACAAGTACCACTACTTTGAGACTCAGGTCGCGGCCAAACTTTTAGCACTAAGTCAGTCCCATTTTCAGCTGGATATTGCCAGTACGCGAAGAGATTTAGACATACTGTTTCCTGTTGATAGCAGTTCACCAACCCAAGGCTTTAACTGGCAAAAAATCGCCACCGCAACAGCGCTGACACAAGCTTTAGCAGTGATAACTGGCGGCCCTGGCACAGGTAAAACCACCACGGTAACTAAACTGCTGTTACTGCTACTAAGTCAGCAATCACTTACCATGAAACTGGTTGCCCCTACAGGTAAAGCCGCAGCGCGATTAACTGAGTCCATCAAAGGTTCCAAAGCGAGGCTTAAAGGCAAGCTAGGTGATAATCAAAGACTTATCGATGCCTTAAACGCTATTCCTGAAGAAGCCTCGACCTTACATCGCCTGCTTGGTGTTATTCCGCACTCACATCGTTTTCGTCACCATGCAGATAATCCGCTGCGGCTTGATTTGTTAGTGATTGATGAGGCGTCAATGGTGGATTTACCCATGATGCATAAAATCGTCAGCGCGCTACCTGCGAACGCAAGGCTCATTTTACTGGGGGATCAAGACCAATTAGCCTCGGTTGAGGCCGGTGCTGTGCTGGCTGATATTTGCTTAGGGTTAAGAAATACCCAGGTTAATCAGAGTTTTAACGGGGAATCTCAGGGGCAAATAAACGATGCTTGGGCGATGCGTTACAGCGCCAATCAAGCCAAGTTAATTGCTGAGCTTACCGGTGAAGATGTGAGCCAATATCAAGTTGCACAGCAAAACAGCTTTGGCGATAGCTTATGTATGCTGCGCCACAGCCACCGCTTTGTGGGTGATGCAGGTATTGGCAAGCTGGCAACGGCTGTGAATCAGGCTGATGTTCGGCAGATCCGTCAGGTGATTAGACGTAATTATCCAGAGCTAGTTTGGTTTCAGCATCAAATTAACGATGCAAATGCTATCGCAGCTAGCGACAACGCGGGCAAAAGTGAGCTACTCGAATTTGCTTGCAGTGCCTATCAGCCCTATTTAGACATGATTGGACATAACCAAAACGTGTTTAGCTCACTCGCGTTAAGTGAAGGTGCAACTGACCAAGCAGTTAATGAGCACGCAGCTAATGAGCAGCCAGCCATTTATACCAGTGAGCAAATCATTGATAGCTACAACCAGTTCCGTTTGTTGTGCGCCATGCGCAGCGGCCAATATGGCGTTGATGGCATTAACGCCAGCATGACCCTAGCGCTGCAGCAAAAGCAGCTACTCAAACCGCAGCAAGAATTTTACCTAGGCAGGCCGATTATTATCCAAAGCAATGACTACAACCTTGGGCTGTTCAACGGCGATATCGGACTCATTTTGCAAGATGATGCCAACCCAAGCAGGCTGATGGCGCACTTTATTCAAGCCGATGGCAGCATTTTAAAAGTGCTACCAGCAAGGCTACCAAAGCACGACACCTGCTTTGCGATGACAGTGCATAAATCTCAGGGTAGTGAGTTTGACTGTGTGGCGTTTGTACTACCAGCTATGCCAACGACTTCGCAATGGCAACTGCTGACAAAAGAGCTGGTGTACACCGCAATTACGCGCGCTAAAAGCTATTTCTATTGCCTAGGTACGGCTAAGGTTTTCGAGCGAGCAAGTACTAACATCACTTTGCGCAGCTCAGGGCTTGGCGAAAGGCTTTGGGGTTAACTCTGAACAATTCTAAAATGGCTAAATTAGCTCAACTTACTAAAAACAACAAAATTGATTAAAACAACGCCACTAAAATGAACAAGCGCTAACATTGCTTGATTGTGCCTGCTAAGGCTCATTATCATGGGCGCTGCTAGTTGGTCTTATAATTACAAGCTACAGTTTTTTGCAGCATTCTGAGCTGTCAAAAAGCAGTGGCATAGGTTTTACGCTTTGGAGCATTTGATGTCGAAAATCAATGTATTGTTATTGTGCGGTGGCGGCGGCGCTGAGCACGATATTTCCCTTCTTTCAGCCAAGTTTTTTGAAACAACGCTCGAAAACATTCCTGAATACCAGGTACAAAAGGTTGAACTAAATAAGCAAGGGCAATACATCACGTCAGATGGTGAGATTTGTGAGCTTACTGGCGAGCGTCAATTGAGACACGTTGCAGAGCCATCAAAAAACTGGCCAATTGATTTTGTTATCCCATGTATTCACGGCTATCCGGGCGAAACTGGCGATATTCAATCTTACTTTGAGCTGATTGGCCTACCTTACTTTGGTTGTGACGCAGAAGCATCACGAAACAGCTTCAACAAGGTCACCGCAAAAATGTGGTTTAGCGCTCTTGGCATTCCTAACACGCCTTACCTATTTCTACATCAACTCGATGACCAAGCCATTAGCGAAACCCAAGCAGCCTTTGATAAATGGGGCTCTGTGTTTGTAAAAGCCGCGTCACAAGGCTCATCTGTAGGTTGCTACAAGGTCGATAACCGCGATGATATCGCAAATGTACTTAAAGACGCGTTTAAGTATTCACCTTATGTGGTGGTTGAGAAAACCATTGTTGCTCGTGAGCTAGAAGTCGCCGCATATGAATATCAAGGTGAAGTGATTGCCAGCAAGCCAGGCGAAATCATTTGCGATAGCAACTCATTTTATACCTTTGATGAGAAATATGCCGCAGATAGCAAGGCAAGCACTAAAGTTGAAGCTGACAACCTAACCGCCGAACAGCTTGCCAAAATACAAGCATACTCAATCAAAGCCTTTAAAGGCATGAAGCTACGTCACCTGTCACGTATCGATTTCTTCTTAACCGAAGACGGTGAAATTTTGCTAAATGAAATCAACACCTTCCCAGGCTCAACCCCGATTTCCATGTTCCCCAAAATGCTAGCGCACAATGGCCATGACTATGGTGAGTTCTTAAAAGATGCCGTAACGAGAGCGTTGAACTCATAAGCTCGTTTTTGATTACAGACCGGTAGCATAGCTATTTGCAACCTACGACTGCGACAAAAAACGCCTCATTGAGGCGTTTTTGAGTGAAATTTACCTAACTAGACCAGTTATACCTCCAGTCTCAAACCTTCTCCCTCGAAATTGCCGAAAGGCGCTTAAGAAAATGACGTAATCCAGATAGGACATCTGGATAGCTTTCGTTTGGCCATGGATGGCCTATCGAAAGCGTTAGACATTTTCTTAATAAGCATGAGGGTAACAATTTCGTAGGGACGGCAAAGGGAGATGCAAGAGGGGGATTGCTGTTGATCCCCTTCTTGCTCGGGTGTGGGATGAAATCCCACGACTTTCTCCAAACGAAGTTTGGAAACAGAACTAGCCATCACATCCTAATGGTGTGCTTGCGCCAGTAAACTTCACCTTGTGCTTCCATTGGTCGCTACTTGGATCAATTGGGCTGTGTTGCTTGATATAAAGGTTCAACAAGTCAGCGTCAATATAACCACTGTCTACTGCATTGCTGAGCACAGGGTAACCATTACCACCACCAGCGTTGTAGCCTGGTAAACTAAAACTATAACGCTTAGTCTTATCAAAAGCTTCACCGTTAATGCTGTGAATATTGACCCTTTGGGTTTGGCAATTCACCGTCATATCAATACCGCTAAAGTGAGCGAACCCGCCAGAACCTCGACTTTGTGTCGCAACAGTTGCTAAATACTGCTCAATATCTTTACCCAGCATTTTGGTCACTGTCACTGAGTTGGCAAATGGCTGCACGGTTAATACATCACGGTAGCGAATATCACCTTGCTCAATTGAGGCGCGAATACCACCAGAGTTCATAATGCCAAAGTCAGCTTTCACCACACCGCGGCTTTGCGCTGTTGCAATGAGAACCCCTAGCTCGTTTATTTGGCTGCGTACCACTTTACGCGAACCCACAAGCTTGGCAGATGTTGAGCCAACCACTTCGTTAAGAATGCCCTGCCCTTGCTGCTGATATGGCGTTAACAGCTCGATCATTTGCGGGTCTTCAGCATAATCACCATGTTGTTTACCTTGCTCATCATACAAGTTCACAGGAAGCAGTCGGTAATTGGCTAAATGCAGCTCATCGTTATAGTACTCAAAGTCAGCACGACCAACATACTTGCCCCACTCATAAGCCTGCATGATCCAAGTGCCGCGCTGTCTGTCAGGTTGACACTCATCACCTGGCTTAAAGTCAGCGTATTTATTTGGCGCTTCCATACACACAGGGTTTTGTGAGTGACCACCAATAATACCGTCAAGCTGACCTCGCTTTAGGCTTCTAGCCAATGCGACATCACCTGGGGTATTACTGCCATGATTGCCATCCTGATAGTGACCAATATGGCTAAGGGCAAATACTAAATCAGGTTTCTCGTTGTGCTTTAGCTGGGTTAAAGTATTGCGCAGCGCAATTTGTGGCTTATTAAAGCGCAGCGCTTTCACATACTTAGGGTTACCAATTTGCGCTGTTTGCTCTGTGGTTAAGCCAACAATTGCAAGCTTAAGCCCGCCCACATCAAATATACGGTACGGCTCAAAATACAGTTGCCACTCATCATCAACTTTACGATAAATATTGGCCGACAGCATAGGGAACTGCGCCCATTTACGCTGTTTATCAAGAATCGCCAACGGGTTATCAAACTCATGATTCCCCACTGCCATCGCATCGTATTTTAATAAGTTCATCCCAAGAAAATCAGGCTCTGCATGCTGCAAATCTGACTCAGGCACACCGGTATTGATATCGCCGCCAGATAACAACAACATACTGCCACCTGCCTCGCTGACTTCCTTGCGAATGCTATCTATAAGGGTTTTGCGTGCCGCCATACCATATTCGCCTTTGTCGTTTTGCCAAAAGCGACCGTGATGGTCATTGGTATGAACGAGTGTAAAGCGAGTACAAGATTCACCCGCAGCTTCACAACTGTCATATTTAGGCGCACCATCCATGCAACCTGAAAGTGTCGTTAGCAAGGCTAAGTTCGCGACAAGTATGGCTAACTTTGAGCGCGATTTTAATACCGGAGTATTTAAACGAGACCGTGTCATAAAGTCCCTCAATTAATCAATTTTTTAATCATTGTCGCTATGTTAAATCAACGACTGACATTTCATACCAATTGGGATAAATAAGTGATCAGAGATTACGCAGGAAAAATCGCTTAGAACGAGGCATAAATTGCAGCTAGCTAGTTGTTCTACCTACAAAATTTATAACGAAGTTATAGGCGATTTTAACCAGTAAGAATGATCACATACTTGTGCTAATTGGTATCATTAGCTATCGAAACAAAAAAGCCAGCAGAGCTTTCACTCTGCTGACATTAGCATGCTAATCATCCAAAAGATGACCTAATACCTACTTAGATTGACGGCGACGCCAAGCTAGCGGTAATAGCATTAATAGGCCAGCACCAAGGCTACCACCATCAGGCTTAGTCCAACCCGGTTCTTGCGTATTTGTCACTTCTAGGTTAACCAGCTTAGACACTGTGTCTTCACCATTGTCTGCAGTAAACTCAAACACTAAAGTTTGGTTAATATCGACCTCTGGCGCAGTAACATTCAGCGTTAACCCATCAGCAGTAAACTCCGCACTTTGGCCAGACACTTGTTTCCAAGCATAAGTTAGACCTGCTGGCGCATCTGCTATGGCAGCAGTGATGGTAGCTTCTTCGCCTTCAGGCACAACAGTTGCGCCGCTGAAGCTAATATCTAGCTCTAGTGGTACATTGATTAGTGCTACGCTCACCATTTCACTGGTTTCTAATGTGCCATCAGAGACAACAAGCTTAAATGCTAGCGTTGTATCAGCATCAACTTTAGGAGTCGTGATGTTTAGCACTTTAGCAGTGCTATCAAAGCTCACTTCTGGGCCTGATACCTGCTCCCAAGCGAACGTTAGCTCGGTGCCGTCTTCAGCAACAGTTTTAGATGCATCAACAACAAAAGCTTCACCTTCGTTAACGCTTTCTGGCGCTTCGATGATTACATCAACATCTAGCTCTGGATTAACTGGGTCACCACATTGATCGCCATATACCTGCTTAACCCACTCAGGGTTATCGATAAACGGGTTACGGTTACCTTGATACTTGTAAACTGCATCGTTACGTTGACGGTCGAAATCATCAACTGGATCTTGCTGATGCCAAGCGTACATAGTACAAAGCTTACCAATTAGCGGCTCGTTGGCAGACACTTCATCAGCTGTGGTGATACGGTCTACAGCGATGAGATCTGGCATGTCATCATCATTACCTTGATAACGCGTATCCATGTACATAATCATACGCGCAACATCACCTTTAATCTCGTCACGAGGTTCAAAGCAGCGTTTAGCAGTATCAAGGTAGTTACCCGGAGCATCGGTTAACTCAGTACCTGTATCCGCACAGTTGTCAAAGTCGTAAGCACTGCGGGTAGAGTTGACTTTAGTATTGGTTGGGCGCAAGTGATGAGCGTCTTTATAACCACGTTGTCCCTCACTTGGGAAACCATGGCTCTTAGCCCAAACGTGCTCTCGGTTCCAGTCGCTAGTGTTACCACCATTGCTGTGTTTAGAGATTGAATTCCCCGTGTACAACTCGATAACGTTATCAGAGTTAGTCGGGTCTTCATCTGAGTAGGTTAGCACTGACCAAACCTGCTTATAAGTGATTTCAACATGGCCTACAGAAATAGCTGCCGAGATAGCATTTTTCCAAGCTTCAGGAGATTCAAAGTCACCGTTGATCACATTGGAATAATAATCTTCACGTACGAAGGTGTCAGGGTCTGCTACTGGCGTTAAAATTTCACAATTGTTACATGGAAGCGGATCAGGCTCTGAACCACATGCTGCTTCACCCGCACAACCTAGGCCATCAGCCGTATCAATGTCAAAAGTTACCCATTGATTGTCAGTGCCAGGGAAGTCAGCATCTGCAACAGTATCACCGGCTGTCACACTGTCTTTGCGGCGCAAGGTTTTGTTTGCTGTTGAGAAATTAGCGTCGTTAGGATCTGTCCAAGCCGAGCCTGGGTCTTCGCCTAATTTACCAAAACGGTCAATCACGGCACCATCTTTGGTTAATACCAGCGCATCATCTCCGTTGAAATAGGTAATTGTTGACGCCGTACCAATCTTAAACTCATCATTAGCACCACTATTGTGGAACACGATTGACTCACCAACAGCAAGCTTGCCGCTTAGAATTTCGTTGTTACCAATCTCAGTTGCACCATTTGAGTACAAGCCAATTTGATAAACCGCAGCATCGAGATCTAATTCACTACCGCCTACATTTGACAACTCAACAGCTTTGTTACTGCCACTACCTTCAATGTACTCTGTAATTAACAGCACACCAGGCTCGACGACAACACTACAAGCACCTTCACCAGGACAACCTAAGCCATCAGCGGTGTCTTTATCAAACACAACCCACTCATTGTTGGCACCAGGAAAGTCAGCTGTAGCATTCACATCGCCAGTAGTAACACTTGCCTTGCGGCGCAGCGTTTTATCTTTGGTTGAGAAATTGCTGTCATTTGGGTCTAACCATTCTGAACCAGGGTCTTCGCCAAGCTTGCCAAAACGGTCGATAATAGCGCCGTCTTTGGTTAACGTTAACGCGTCATCACCATTAAAATAGGTTACCGTTGATTCAATGCCTACTTTGAACTGCTCGTCTGCACTTCCATTGTGGTAAACAATGCTCTTACCTGGCTCAAGCATGCCTGTTAATGTTGCAGTATTTCCAGCCTCAGTTTTACCATTTGAGTGAAGGGATAACACATACTGTGCAGCATCCAAATTAATAGTTGTTGAGCCTAAATTAGAAATCTCAACTGCTTTATTGCTGCCACCACCCTCAACATACTCAGTAATCACTAAGTCAGCTTGTGCTGCGGTAGATGCAGTCGCCATTAATAAAGCTACCGCTTTAGCGACTGTTGTCATTTTTTTATTCATAGTCGTATCTTTTTCTTGTGAATGACCAGTGCAAGCACTCAACTCTTGAGCGCTGCACAAGTCATTAAATCCTTGTTATTTACGATTACGGCGACGTAGCGCTGCTAAACCAAGAAGTGAAAGCAAGCTGAAGAAACCAGTGCTACCACCAGTATTGTCATGCTGCTCTTCTTTGATTTCAGCGACTAGAGAATCACGCTTGGCTACCTGAATCGATAAACTCTGCTCAGAGCCCGCAACCATTGCACCATCACGCTCTAGGTATACTTTCGCTGTGTAGTGTGCAGCAGGTGCACCAAACACTTCGAAGGTAACCATTGCTTGGCCGTCTTCTGTCAGTACAACGTTTGGCTCAACAAGTTGACTAAGGTCTAACTGAGCTTTGTCGTCAGATGGGGTTAGCTTCACTTTAGCGATATCACCTTTAAGCGCACCGGCAGATGCAGGAACCTGATAAGGCACCTTCATAAGCTTGTTTAGGAGCGTTAGATGTAAAGCATGACCGCTGTCAGCCTCGCCCGGTAAGTAACTTAATGTCACTAACGCTGGGTCATGGTCAGAAGAGCGGAAGTGATCTGCTGCGTAGAAGTTATGACCTTCAGGCTTGTACTCGTCGTTGTAGTCGTAAAGATTCGACTCAGCGGCGTTGATGTGCCAGTCAGTCGCATCAATCACGCGGCTTTCAAGAGACGGAGTGATTAGAATATGGTCAAGAGAACCTACTTCATCATTGAACGAGTAGCTCCAACCGTACTTGCCTTTTTCATCGAAAATTTTCGATAGGATATCAACGTAGCCATAAGTTTTGGTGATGTTGACAGGCGTGCCGTCGGTATTGAACTGTGGCTTGGTGCCTACGTAGGTGTAGCTAGCAGTCGTTAGCGTTTTATTGCGTGGATTTTCAGTCAGTACAAGTAGCGGATCTTCTTTTGCGTAAGCATTTAAGTCACCAAGAATGATCTTGTCGCCTGAAATTTTCTCTAGCTCATCACCAAGTTGCACTGCACCAGCAATACGGAACTCAGAACAAGAACCTTGGAAATCTGGGTCTGGCGCTTTCTCAGTCCACTTAGTTGCATCGCCAAATTCCACACCTTGCCAGTCTTCCCAACAAGTAGAACCTTTAGACTTAAAGTGGTTTACAGCAAGGGTTAAACGCTTACCCGTTTGGTTAATAACGAAAGTTACAACCAGCGCATCACGGTGGTAGTTTTGACCGCTTTCAAGGATCTCATCATTGTTGTCTTTAATAACTTCGTTATTGTCGTTAACAATGGTTGGCGCTTTTTGTTGTGGCATAGTCACAACGCGAGTGCGCTCAACACTCATCTTGCTTGGGCGATAAATAATACCGGTTGCAATTGCGTCAGAACCAAGCGCGTCCAACTCATCAAGAATCTGATTACCATTGTGGTCAAAACCAACAAACACATAGCGGTTTTCGGTTGAGTATGGTTTGTCGTAGTTATCAGCGTATTCGTCGTTGTAGTAAACGTTAACTTCGTTAACTAGGTCAGCAACCGCGCTCTTAAGACCAAAACCGTTGTTTTCCATTTCCATTAGGCCAACAACGTCAGCGTCTAACGCACGAATAGCTTCAACAAGCTTTGTTTTTTGCTTGTCGAATTCAGCTTGAGTATCTGCACCGCGGCTTTGACCAAACTGGTTCTGATCACCACCAAATGGCGAATTAAAGTAGTTGAACAAGTTTTGTGATGCTACGCGAATAGCGAAGTGGTCCGCTTCAACATCTTCAGAAATATCAGGGCTGTCAGTACGCGGGCGATTATGAACAAAGTTAGTGTCGTTTAGCTCATTAGTTACCGTCAGTGCGTAATCACCAAAGCTATAGCTAATGACACCTTGCATACCCACTACACTGTCGTCGATGCGAATGTAGTTGTTTGCAGGGTTTACAGCAAAGTTAGGGTAGTAAGGAATAACGCCATTTGGTGCTTTGGTTGAGCTTTCAATGATTAAGCGGTAATCATCATTTTGCTCAGCAGCTGCGTATGATTCTGGGCTACCTGCTACGTTAAGCTGGTTAGGCTGTAAGTTAGGACGCTTATAAGCAAGTGTAATGTTGTTGCGGTAGCTGTCATAGTTGAAGCTGAAGCTGCGCGAAACGCGCATGTCTTGATTGCCTTCTTCAAGCGGGTTCATATCTTCAGGCAGATTAACTAGCATGCCTTCATAACGCTCAAGCGTTGTTTCGAATGAACCATTGTCTGACTCAAGCACTTCAATGTCAGTTGGTGTGGTAGCAGTGTAATCGCTGTTAGTCACTTCCCATGTTTCAGCAGCAAGTTGAGTCTGACCGTAAGATTCTGCAACGGTACTACCTAAACATACTGTGCGACCAACCATGTTGTCATCAGCGCTGCTGCTTTTAACGAATATACCGTCTGATGTCAGTGGGTTACCGTCTGATTCGATATCGCGTAAGAAGAAGCCTTTGCTTGGCAACTCAACAACAGCGGTCACCACACCTTCAACGACAACATCTTGGCCAGCGATTGGAGAAGCACTGCCTTCACCTTGAACCTCAGAAATTGCTGTTAGGTTCTCACATACGAATGGGATGTATGCGTCAGCAAGGTTTGGAGCTCCAACGGTAGAAGTATCAAGTGGGCTGATTGTTTCCCACTGGGCAGCATCAAAGTCACCCGTTTGCGCAGGTGCATTACCATCAGCGTCTTTACGACGGCGTAAAGTAGTATCAGGCGCCCACACACTGGTATCGCTGGCATCACCCACACGGTCAATAACAGTACTACCATTTTTAATGTAAAAACCGTCGTTACCGCTCAAGAAAAAGTCGGTGTAACTGGTATCAGCATGACCTGTGCCAATAACATAGCTACCACCATTGTCGGTAATCGTTTTCTTATACTCGTCGCTAGCATCTTTATTGATCACGACGATAGATTTACCCGCATCAACAGTCAAACCACTCATAAGTGGCTGGCCATCTGCATTTAGCATTTGGTTTTCGTACTTACCGTTACCCCAAATGTACACTGCGGTGTCATCGGTAAAGGTAAATGCATCAGTTGCATGGGTGTTAGTGATTTCTACAGCGCCTAATTCAGCACCATAGTCTTTTTGCACCATTTCAGTGATCAATAGATCTTCAACACCAGCATGTACGCTCGCGCTGAATACACTAGCTACTGCTAGTGATAAAAGTGTTTTTTTCATAATTATCTCGATATTTGCTTAGCGCAATTTTTCAATAAGTTACAACGCGATTAGAAGTACATGCGTGCATAGGCGTAAGCAGCTTCAGGCGCTTCGCCAAAACGGCCTTCCAATGAAAGAACAATGTCGCGTGCAGGACGGTAATTGAAACCAGCACTTACCCACTGACGGTCTTTGCCATATTCAGGAGGTAGTTCTGTGTAATCGAAGTTAGGGCTTTCCACGTCCCAGTTTTCATACTGTTCGTGGTTTGCAGAGGTAATGATTTCCCAGTTTTCATTAAGCACGTATTTACTGCTCAACGTCAGGCCATAGTTGCGGAATGTTTCGTACTCTAGGTACACGTACTCGCTTCCGATCCCAGGAGCACGGCGTGTTGCTAAGTCTTCATCTTCAACAAAAGCGTTAATACCGAAGGCTAGGTTTTCAGTTGTTTGCCAACGAGCACCAGCGCCTAGTAGGCGTTGCTTACCGTATTTTGATTCGCCATTTGAACCAGCGCGAGCTTCAAGGCCAATTACGAACGTCACTGTGTCTTTTAACCAACCAACATAACCATTAACAATGTCACCTTGTGGCGAACCATTCTTATGCTTACCTTCATACGAGTAAGATGCACCGTAAACTAAATGATCAAACTGTGCTTCGTACTTAACTGTGTTTTCTTGGTCGCCTGCTTCACCTGTTTCAACAGCTTTGTTGAACGTGAAGTCACCATAGTGGTCGTACTGGTCGAACGCGGTATCGGTAAGACCTAGCTCAATCCAGTGAACATCGTCAAACTTGTAACCAACATACATTTTGTCGATCGCTAGTTCGAATTCGCCATCACCACCTTTCCAGTTGCGGCGCTGGTAGTCTAGCTCTAGGCGATAAATATAGTTGCTACGCTCGCCTCGCACACCCATGGTGGCAAAGCTGTCATCAACATAGCCTTTGGCTTCATAAAATTCGTCATGGTTATAATCTGCATTGGTAGCAAAATGGCCACCTACACCTACTTCACCATATAAGCGAATGTAATCCCCATTATCACTTTGCTCTAGAGACACAGCAGTTGCTGAACCAACACTGAACAGAGAAGCTAGGGCGATTGCAACGGTAGTTTTTCTTAGCATCGCGTGTATTTCCATCTTTTGGTAAATGCCAACCGTCATACGAGGTTGGGATTTGGCATAATAATTATTGATTGAGTTGTTGATTTATTAACCAGCACACTAATTGGAATTGCCAATATTTCCTAAAGTGAGTTAACACAAAAATTTAACAACAAGAAGCGCGTGCGAATTTGTAATCAAAACGACCCCGAATCCATTCACAAAATCACAACAAAAATACGTAGAAGCAAAAATCGTTGACCCATAAAAAGCAAACAATTGTGGGTTAACAAAAATAAAACCCCTTCAGCACACTTCTAAAATTAGAATTAAAAATGGCGCTATATATCAACAACGCAATGCTAGAAAAGCACAGGTTTAATAACAAGAGTAAAATTAGTGATTAAAGTCACAAAAACAAGCAAACTTATTGACACATTTACACAACAAAGTTTTCAAACAGCATGAACAAGCAAAGTTAACGGTATGTTGCACCAAATAAAAAGACAAAGCAGCTTATACCACCAGTTTTTAACAAAATGACAGCATAAAACGCTATATTCAAAAATAGGTATGAAATGAGAGGCCAGTGGTTTTTAACTGATTAAATTTTTATTAAATAAATCTAATAGAACAATTTTTAACCTGTTTAAAACAAAATTATGAAGTTAATATTTAATATACAAGTGCATAACAACATGTTTATTTAATACATTATAAAACCAAGCCAATTAAACCAAAAACAAAAACAATAAAAAATAAAAACACATTTATTAGCACAAACTAAAGAACTGTAACAAACACAAGAACCATAACCATATAAAAATAAAAGAATTATATTAAAACAACCACCAAACGGAACTATCCCAATTCAAGAACAGTGAACAAAAATCGAGCTAAAACGCAAATCGCCCCTGAATTTTGTTTGTTTTTTAGCCTAAAAGGTGCCAGTAAAAAGCGATTTAGCTCAGATTTGTGTGGTCTAGTGCTGTGAGATTAAAACGAAGCCACATGCCCTTAGTTAACAGGACAAAGTAAGCACATTGATATAGTGCTAGATGTAGGGAATAGATTGTGGAAACAATAGCATCTGTCGATGTACTAAAAGCCAACGGTACGCAAACTGCTGGAAAACACGACATTAAAGCGATAACAACAAAGCTGCCATCACCAGTAAATTACCACCTTCTGAAGAAGCAGGCTTTGTGTGAGCTCCCAACAAGGGAGTCTAGCTTCATCGGTTGAAGCTATCGACTAGAGTGGTAATGACATCTAAAGTCTTTGAAAATAAGGATGTTTTCGTCGAGCATTCTTGTGAAAACAAAGAGGGGGATGTGCTTGCTGCATGCTTTAAATGTCATTGCGGCATAAGCCAACAATCAAAGCTGCCAGTTTTGGAAAACACTAGAATTTACAGGCAAAGCCTAAACAAATGATAACCACCTACTGAAGTAGGTGGTTTAGGGCTGAAAACAAAATCACCACTTTATTGAATAGCAGCAATTTATGACAACCACTGGCGCAAACGGCGCATACCTTCATCGATACTCACGATAGGCTGGTAATCAAAATCTGCTTTTGCGGCAGATATGTCAAAGTAATGGCTAGTAGATAACTGCTTTGCCACAAACCGCGTCATGATTGGCTCATCTTGTTTGCCCAATGCGTGATATACAGACTCTAGGATACTACCAACAGCAAATGCTAGCCCCGCAGGCACGCGTTTACTCACTGGTGGCAATTGTTTGCAAGCAAGAATGCGGTTAAGCATATCGGCCATGGTAATTGGCTCATCATTACTAAGATAATAAGCTTTTGCGGCGCATTTTGCTTGATTGGTAAGCTCTAGCGCAGCTTGCAAATGCGCGAGTGCAGCGTTATCCACATAAATGGTATCAACTAACTTGTCTTGCTTGCCCACCAGCTTTAAGCGCCCTGCTTCTGCCCTGGCGATAACCCGAGGCACTAGATGCGGATCTTCAGGCCCCCAAATTAGGTGCGGTCTCAGCGCTGTCACTTTAAGGCTGTCAGTGCTAGCAGCCAACATCATCTTCTCAGCAACAGCTTTTGACTCGCCATAATGATTTAAATAGGTTTCGGCATAAGGTTCAGATTCATTTACGCCATTTTCATCACGCCCAGCAAAGGTCACACTCGGCGTACTGGTATAAACCAGGTATTGAATATTGTGCTCATTGCAGGCAGCAATAACATTAGCCGCGCCATCAACATTAGGCGCAAAGTAGCTCTGCTTACTGCCCCACACTCCCGCCTTTGAGGCAACGTGAAACACACAATCACAGTCTTTCGCTGCGTTGCTAACATCAGCAAGCTTGCTAATATCACCGCGGCGCATATCAATGCCAAGCTCACTTAGCTGTGGATATTCACCGCGAGCTAAACCCACCACCTCAATGCCGGCGCAATGTAAACGCAGCGCTATCGCTTTACCTAAAAAGCCGCCTGCGCCAGTCACTAATACCTTTTTAAAACGGCTCGCCAGATCAGTTAAAACCTGCTGCTCGATATCAGTGAGATTTTGTAAAACTAACGCGTTCATTAAGGTGTTCCTTTGCTTGCTTTATTCACTTTACAACTGAGACTAACTCTAACGCTGTGAAACTATTTGCTCTTTCCACTTTTTATTCCTTCCACTCTCTATTCCTTCCATTGCGCTTGAGCCCAAACGCTAAGTTTTTCGCGGAAAATCTTAGCATTGTGGCGCACATCAACAGGAAAATCAGGATGGATTAAAAAGCGAGTAATACCTTTGGTATGCTCATGCTGCTTAGCAATACTTAACAATGAGGCATACAATGCTTTACCCGAGCTGCAGTTAGGTTGCTTGACTAACTCAACGCAAATCAGTGGCACGGTTTTACCGTTAACTTCAATGCCAACCAGAGCGCTGCGTTTAACATCTTCTAATGTGTTAAACACACGCTCACAAGGAATGGAGTAAAAACGCTTTGATTGCTGCTTACTGTTAGAGTCTAGTTCGTTGCCGTTAGAGCCTAACTCTTCACTATTCAAACTTAGCGTTGCATCAACGCGATGTGCTTTTCGGCCACACATCCACAATTTGCCGTCATCATCAAGATAACCCACATCTCCCATACGATGACGCTTGCGACCATTGGCATCTTCAATTTTAGAATCAATCGTTGCCTGCTCACGCTGATAATAACGCTGGCTCACTTTATTGCTGCTTACCACAATTTCACCAATTTGATTGGCGGGTAAGCTTAGGGTGTCATCCCACTGCTTAATGGCGTCTTCATGAATATCGATGATCTGCACATCAACACCATCAACTGGCTGACCAACACAAATACCACCACCATTATCGGTAATAGCTGTGGTACCCATTAATGCCTTGCTACCAATCATACTGATAGGTAACGATTCAGTTGCGCCGTAAGAGTTAAGCACTTCAACATCGTCGTTAAGCATACGGCTAAAAATCTCAATTGAAGATATGGTTGCTGGCGCACCTGCTGAAATAACCCGTTGAATGCTATTAAGTTTGTGCTGCTTTTCTAACGCATCACCTCGCCCAGCCTGACCTAAACGCTCAAGCAGCGCTGGATTGACAAACATATTGCTACATTGGTATTTGTCGATTGCGGCAAATAGGTGCGCTGGGTTAGCAGTAATAGGTTTGGATGCATCCATATCTGGCACAATTGACGCCATGCCCAATGCCGGGCCAAATAATGAAAACAATGGGAAGGTGGCCAGATCACGCTCACCCGGTTTAATGCCATAATCAAGCTTTAGGGTATCAATTTGCCCTTCAAACATACTGTGACTGTATTCAACACCTTTAGGGATACCTGTGCTACCACTGGTAAACAAGATTGCCGCCAACTCATCAGGCGCTAAATACTGCATTTGGTATGCCTCAGCGCGCTTGGCATTTGCTTGCTCGCCAAGCTTTGCAAGCTCGTGCAGCTCAATACCGCCCGTCAACAATTTAGTCAGACCATTGCCGCCAACATTCACCACCTTAGTGACGCTCGACTTGCCCCATTTCAGTACCCTTCTTGCGATATTCGCTTTAGTAATACCAATAAAGGCATCAGGCTTAGACTCAGCAAAGCACTGCTTTAGGTTTTTAATCCCCATGCCAGGGTCAACCAAAATTGGGATAATGCCAGCTTTAAATAATGCAAAGGTCAAACTGAAAAACTCAATACTTGGCGTCACCATCAGCACAGCTTTCATGCCTTTGACAATGCCATATTGCTCAAGCCCAAGTGCAATAGTGTCTGACTCGCGATGCAACTTGGCGAAATCAAGCTCTTGATAGCGATAATCACCATTTGATTGCGCCTTTTGTACCGCTACAGCCAGTGCATTAGGCGTGTGCTCGGCAGCGTGAGCAAGGTGACGGCAGATGTTGGCAGATGTTGATGTAGAAGTCATAAACGTGGCATTAGGTTGAGGGTTTAAATAAAAAGGCTCCGAAGAGCCCTTATTTTGTATTTGATTTGCGCTGTCACTTTTTGGCTTATTATTCATTCTTGAGCTTATTCTAAACTCTACAAGCCTATTCTGAATCAAGCCTTAGCAGCACAGTATCAAGGATGCTTTTCAATAAAACCTTTGATCAAGCCAATCACTTCTTCACTGGCATCTTCAAGAATATAGTGACCGCAATCAGCAAATTCATGGAACTCGGCGTAAGGCATGCGCTCTTGCCACTCGGCATAGAAATGCGCATCAAATACAAAGTCACGTAAACCAAAGCATACCAATGTTGGCGTTTGCTGGAACTGCTTTAAACTATCGCCAATCTCGGTAACCAAATCATAGTTGCGATGTTCAGGCTTTAGCGGAATATCTTGCACAAAGCGCAACGTCGAAATGCGGTTTTTCCAGTTATTAAATGGCGCGACATAAGCTTTGCGAGTCGCTTTATCCATAGGTTTACGTTTTACACCAACGTAAGATGCAATCGATGAAAACGCATTGAAACCGCGTACTAACGCTGTACCTAGCAAGGTATCACGACAAATCCATAACGCCCAAGGAAAAGGCTTTGATTTAGGTAGATGGAACGCTGCGGTATTGAGATAGACTAGACGCTTGATACGCTCTGGGTAACGAGCAGCAAAACCGGTACCGATCATTCCGCCCCAATCATGCACAACCAATGTGATGTTCTCTTTAACACCTAGGCTATCTAGCAGGGTTTCTAAATCGTCGATGCGCTGCTTTAACGTATAGTCATAATTGGCATCATCTGGTTTGTCAGACATACCACAACCAATGTGGTCTGGCACAATGCACTGATGATTTTCAGATAACGCACTCACTAAATTGCGGTAATAAAAGCTCCAGCTTGGGTTGCCGTGAACCATGACGACAGGCTCGCCCTCACCTTCGTTAAGGTAATGCATTTTATTGCCATTTAAGTCGAGGTAATTCTGCTTAAATGGCATCAGGTCTTGTAACATGACTTCCCTAAATCTTTATTGTTATTTCTATTGAAGTGGCTTACTTACCACTTAATGCCTAACATCATGCAGTTCAGACCACTGCCGATGCCAAGGAAGCTCACTTGATCGCCACGCTGAATAAATCCATTGTCGTGGGCTAAAGCAGCAGTAACCGGTAGTGACACTGTGCCCATATTGCCCAGCGATTCATAAGTCGGATACTCTTTACTGTGAGGAATATTAAGCGCGTTCAACACTTGCTTACGGTTAGACGCACCAACCTGATGACAAATAACCTTATCCACCTGCTCCACAACCCAATCACGCTGCGCTAAGAAGTGATCCCAAGTGTGCTTGGCAAGCTCAACGCCCTCTTTCAGTAAATTCACTGCATCGGTGCGCATAAACTCACGGTAAAGGTTGTGACCCGCTTCTTGCAGGCCCCATTGGCATAACTCGTGATGCTCTGGTGCAGATAAGTGACTTGCACCCAGTAGCTGATGCTGACGCTCAGTTTTCAGCGGCAATGAACCGTCGGTTAGCACCACGGCAACAGCGCCAGAGCCACCCGTTAAGGTTGCTAGTGACTGAGCAAAGTTTTGCATGGTTGGATCTTCAAGCATGCGATCGATTGTGGCATCAACGATATCTCGTGCTGATTCACACGACACCACCATGCCAGCTTTAATCTGTCCAAGCTCGATACGGTTAGCAATGTCCAAAATGCCAGATAACACGCCTAAACAAGCATTACTGATATCATAAATTGCCGTGTCTTTTGACACGCCAAGCTCAGCAGCAACGCGGCAAGCGGTAGCAGGCTCATGCTGATCACGACAAACGCCGGTATAAACTACCGCGCCTAGGTCGCTAACATTAATCCCAGTTTCATTCACGGCCTTACGAGCAGCAGCAATAGCACCGTCAGATAGACGATGCCCTTTTGGCCACCAGCGGCGCTCTTTGATACCCGTTAGCGCAGCAAGCTGCCCCATAGGAATGCGAAACTTCTGATAAAGTGGAGCAAGACGGTTTTCAAGATCAAGACTTGATACCACTTGCGGCGCTAGCTCATACGCTAGGCTGTTGATAAAAACGCGGGAGTATTTCATTAAACCGTAATTTTCGCTTAACTTTTGACCGCTTTAACAGCGGCTTTTATTAGTGTTATTTCAATAACCGGCCATTTGAACAAGATTAACCACAATATTCAATCAAAAACGGTATAAACACTGTGTTATTTGGTATATTTTTTCATTTTTGCTTACTCAAACAGCGGCTACGCCCCCTCGAGTCAACAAGAGTTGATAAGAATAAAGCAACAGAAACAGCAGCTTAAGGTGAAAGATACGCCTAGTAGTCTTAACGACTCATTTTTTGCGCTTGAATAAGCGTATTTCGGGGTGTGATCTGCTCTGAACAAAAAAGCGACACAGTTACCTGATAACCATGCTCTTCCATGTAGCAGCAACGGTCTAACACCAAATACTGCTCTAATGCCTTTCTAAATAAATGAGCGATCAAATCGATACGGCGCGTTAATCGCTGTCGCTGCAGACCAAGTTTAAGATAATGCTGCCAATCAACACGCTCAGGTAAGGCAACAGACTTTACCTTTGCCGCCCACTGACAAAAGTCACTAAACTCGCCACTTAACTGACTGCGCTTAACACTGGGAATAGGAAGGTAGTCATCGCAGTCTCTTGCGTCGCGCTGCAAGCTATCAAAGGCCAAACGCCAGGCAATCTCTTGATGACGTAACTGTTGCTGCTTAGGGTTAGCAATCACGCTTTGTTGCAGCGGCAGCTGTAAGTCATGTTTTGACAAAATAAACTTTGCTTGCTTAGCAATAGCAGACAAAGGCTGATAATTGGCATTGCGGATCAAATGATAACAACAGGGCGAGATAGACACAGCCTGGGTGTTGGCATCAACGGCGTGATGCAGCAGCTCAACGTGTAAGTCACCACAGGCATGCAGAGCTACCGCATGCTGCTTGGCTTTAAGCGGGTTAGCATCAAGAGCGAACACATCGGCGCAGCTAAACGTTTGCGATAATTGCCATTTATCAGCAAAGGCCTGACCTTGCTCGCAAAGCTGCGCTTGCCACTCAAGACTATGAACTGGTTTGTCGGTTACCTTAGCGAGCAAACGTCCGAGGTGCCCTTTACCTGCGCACCATTCGAACATACTTTCAACTTGTGCGCTTGAGCTGGGCTGTTGACTCGCTTGCAGATTCGCTTGCTGACCGACTTGTCGACTGCTTATTTGATTTGTTTGTGGATGGGCTTTTTGCTTGGTTTGTAGATAATAGCGGCTAGCGGTTACCTCACTTGCAAAGCGAGTAATTTGCTGCCACTTACGCCCTTTTATCCCAGCACTAAAATGACTTAGCTCACTTTCGTTAATAGCAAGATCGCCCTCATTCGCGGACGGCACGCTATCAACAGGTGCACTATCAGCAAACGCGTACAAGCTGTTATCGTCACCATTAGCTGCAGCGCCTTGCACAAGCAGCTTACTCAGTGCTAATTGCTCAGCATTTGTTAGCGCGACATCTTGAGCTAATGCAGGTAGAAAGTACTCAACCAAGGCTGCTTGGTCTACATCTAGCTCATCAATGTCATCATCAGCAAGCTGCCAAACCTGTTTAGCTAACGTAGGGAACTCACTTTGCCATGGCAACTGCTTGGCTGAAAAAGCTTGTACTTGCCACAGATAAGCAAACCTTGCCAACACCTCATTTAACTCGGTTAAAGACTGTTGAAAATGGCTTGCCGTCATTTATGAAATACTCAAAATTAATCTGAATTAGATTGCTTTGTGAAGTTAGTGTCTGCCGACGTGCTAGCAGCAGCCTTGACGGTTTCAAGCGCAGATTTGTAACCCATACGCTTGCCTAACCAAACACCTAACCCTAAAGGCGCGAAAAATACCACTAATAAGAACAAGATGACATACAAAATCACACTTTTAATGGTGACAATGACTTTTTCAAATACCAAATCAACCGTTTTGGCTGACAGCACATCAAGCTCCTGCATCGCTGCAGCGCGCTCTGAGGCAATAATTTCTGCAATCGCTTGACGCTCAGTCACGATCATTAAACTCACGGCTTCACGCTCTTTACTAAGTTGCGCCAGTTTATCATCTGCCACTAGGCTTAACTCATTGACTAAGGGCGTTAACTCAACGCGCAAATCAGCGGCAAGCTGATGCATCATTTCAGGTGAGTTTTCCATTAGGGTTTGAAAACGCTTTGCCGTTTCGCTCATATTATTAAGCGCGATTTCAATATCTTCTGGGCCAACTTCTGCATACAGCGCATACAGCTCAGCCTTCCAGCCCAAAATCTTTGGCATTTGTTCTGTGGTCATCGCCATACGATCAGACATATCACTCATTACTTCTGGCATGGTGCCAAAGGTGGTGACTGCTTCAAATTCATTGATATTGCTGTAACTTAACCATTCATCAAAGGCTGATACCCGGCTAAAGCTAAAGTCATTGATGGGGTTGGCTGCAACGTATTGCTTTACAAATTCATAGTTACGTTCAAAGCGAGAATTATTAATAAAGCCTTTGATGGTCTTGGCGAATTGATCGGCAAGTGCACGGCTGGCATCGATAGCAAATTGCTGCTGCTCACCAAAAGCCTGACTGCCGTTGCCGGTTGCGAAAAACTGGTGCATTTGTTCGGTAAACACCCAAGTATCGACCATTGCTGCAACGGGCGCAGCCTGAAAAATCGCCCGCTGCACATTCTGCTCAGCGTTGATCTTCCACATAAGCGTGTTGGCGATAACTTGTTTGTCATCAGTGTTAGCAGCAATCATGTCTGCCGTTGTTTCAACTTGAGTATAAAAACGGTAGCTAAACTCACGGGAGAACAGGCGCATGTTGAGTTGCTCCTGGGTCAGCGGCTCTACTCCACTTTCCAATTTCACCTCTAACAGCGAACAGCCCGATACGCTAACCAGCAGCGCCAAAGCCAACCACAAACTCATGCAGCGATCTTTTATCAGTACCAAAGCTGAAAACGGTCTAGCATTCATGATACTCTCCCCCGAACTTGCAACATACTAGTAAGTATAACAAAGCAACTTATCAACTTGTTTGCAGCATTTCACTCAAACAGATAGCATTTCACAGTGACGTGGTAACAAGCTGAATTTAAACAAATAATAATTAAATCACCCTAAGCACTCCGCTGTATATTGTCTAGCAATATATTAAGCGTAATCACTATATTTTGGCTTGGTAAGTGATGGTCAATACTGACTCATTAATGCTAATGATCAGTTTTACAGTCAAGGATAGAACAAGATGCAATCACCCTGCGTTGCCCGCTGCGGCCTGAATGACGACGATTATTGTATGGGTTGTTACCGCCACATAGATGAAATTGTTGCCTGGTCAAAAGCTAACGATGACTACAAGCAACAAGTAATTGATAACTTAGCCGCGCGAAAGCAGCAATTTGAAGGCGAAGCAAACACGGGCACCTTAACTCGAGATAAATGGTTAGCTGCCGAGGCAAAAATAACTAGCTAACTCATTACGGCTAGTTTGACGCAGCCTAGATGACACCAAGCAACACTTAACCAATTTGGTGCTTATCGATGCGATACAAAAACGCTTTGTAACCCATGTTGAGGAATTTTGCAGCCTGAGTGCGATTACCGCCAAACTTATCGAGCGCCTGAGCCAAACAGTTTTTCTCAAACGCTTCCCAATCTAGACCATTATCTGGCAAGCAAAATGCACTCGGGTCATCTGCCTGACTACTAAATGTAGGCGATTCAGTTAACTCGCCGACTAACTCTTGCTCATCACCCAGTAAGGTATAACGCTCTAATCGATTGGCAAGCTCACGTACATTACCTGGCCATGAGTAATCAAGCAGCGCTTTAAGGGTTGCAGGCGATAACGGCTCACACTCCACTTGATAGTGCTTTTGATGCAAACGCATAAAGTGCTCAATAAGTCTGCCAATATCTTCCTGACGCTCCCTTAAAGGCGGCATGGTAATTGGCACCACGTTCAAACGATAAAATAAGTCCTCACGAAAGCGCCCCTGTGCTACTTCTTGCTTTAAATCTCTGTGAGTCGCAGCAATTACGCGCACATCAAGCTTAATGTCTTGATGGCTGCCCAAACGGCAAATCACGCCTTCTTGTAAAAATCGCAGTAGCTTAGATTGCTGCAGCAATGGCAACTCTGCTATTTCATCGAGAAACACCGTGCCCTGCTCTGCGGCCTCTAGCTTGCCAACCTTAGTAGTAGTCGCGCCAGTAAACGCACCTTTTTCTGCGCCAAATAATTCAGCTTCAGCCAGCGTTTCAGGAATTGCCCCACAGTTAATCGCAATAAAGGGTTGATGTTGACGGCTAGAAAGCTGATGCAGCGCCCGCGCAGCTAATTCTTTACCTGTGCCGCTTTCACCGCCAATCAGTACTGTGGCATCGGTCGCCCCAACGCGCTTTAGGCGCTGATACACCTGCTGCATGCAAGGCGCTTTACCCACAAGCCCCACCAGCGCTTGCTGCTCCGATAACGCAGCTTCTAAATTGCGGTTACGCTTTTTAAGCTGACACGCCTTGGCGACTTTATCTAGCGACATCAAAAGTGCCTGCCGTTGGTACGGTTTAGTGAGATAATCATCAGCCCCAGCTTGCATGGCATCAACTGCATGGGTAATGGTGCCGTAGGCAGTGGCAATAATAAATCCGCAGTCGCTGTGGTTACGGCGCACATAGTTAAGCAAGTCCATGCCACTTAGCTCACCGAGCTTCCAGTCTGAAAAAATAATATCAGGCTCACTTTGCTTTATTTGTACTATCGCCGCTTCAACACAATCTGCACTGCTTAGCAGATAATCTTGATCTTGTAATACCTTTAGGATCAATTCGCGCTGAGCGGGATCGTCCTCAACCACCAACAGCTTTAACTTCTCATTCGCCATTATGATTCTCCTTGTTGCTCAGCTTGGTGCGTGTCGTCGCGAACGTCATTGCTAACGTCATTGATAGCAAAACAAAGCTTGGCCTCACAGCCACCAAGGTCACGATTATGAATTTCAATATCACCTTGATAATGACTAACTATCAAGCGTTTAGCCATATAAAGCCCCATACCAGAACCTTCCGCTTTACTGCTTACATGTGGCTCAAACAATTTATCGCTGATACTGGCATCTATGCCTGGGCCATTATCTACCACTTGAATACACCAGGCGTTAGCTTGCTGATTTGAGGTGATGTTGATTTGTTTGGTTTGAGATTGCTGCGCTTGAGGTTGCATAGTTTGAGATTGCAGCGCTTCGAGCGCATTGACGATCACTGCATGCAATATGGCGCGCACTTCAGTTTCAGCACCTTGTATCAACATTGGCTGTGAGCTATTAGCTAGCGCAATTTTTACATCAGCCGCTGTCATGGTTAACTCCAGCAAAATATCTTGCAGCACTAAATTCAAATCAATGATGACAGAGCGGTCAACCTGAGTGTTGGCAAGCATTAACAACGACTGAATATTCTTATCCATCACCTGCATTTTTTGCCTAACGAGCTGTGCATTGCGTTGCCGCTCATCAACATCATCTGCAAATGCCGACTGCTCAGCCAGCAAGCCTATGGTATGCAGCGGATTTCGCAAACTGTGGGCAATACCTTTTGCCACCTGACCGATATCTGCAAGGTGTTGGCGCTCGGTGACCGACTGCATTTGGCTTTGCCAGTCCTTGAGCTTCACACTCATATTATTAAAGCCTTGCAGAATACGTTTAAGCTCACTTACCCCACTTGGTTTAATCTGCGCACCAAATTCGCCCTTACCGACTTTGGCAAACCCTTGATGCAGATGACTCAGCGGCTTAGTCACCACATACGCAATCCAGTACGCCAGCGCCAACGTCAATACACTTGACGCAATAATCAACAGCATTAGCGAGTCATTGAATTTTTGCAGCGCGTTATTCGCGCCCTGACTTTGCACATTAAAAGTTTGGCTATGGACTTGATTGCCATCGTCTAACTCTTTCACTATCACTACGCCATCATCAAGCCAGTTATCTGTATCTAAGGTTAAACTGGCAACGACTTGCTCAACCTGCTGTTGATAAGCTTTAGCCGCCGTTTTTTGCTCTTCAATCAAAGCTTGTTTTTCCCTAATAAGCGTGACTTTTTCATGCTCTAAAAGCTGCTTTACCTGCTGATTAATTTGCGCATTAAGTTTGGCCATTTGCTGTTGTTTTTCATGTTCAGATAGATCGTTTTCTTCAGTGGCGACGGCAATAAACTGCTCGGTCAATTCTTCAATCTGCATTTCAACTTGCTGGGAAATATCATCCACCAGCACGTTAATATCACCTGTGTGTTTATCATAAAAAACTCGCTTAACTTGCTCGTCATCAACATGCAGTAGTTCAATGTCGAGATCGGCAATTTGCTCCGGCGTTAGCCCTTTGAGTACGTCACCGTCAAGAATATCACCTTCTAAAAAGCCATCACCTAACCGCTGCTCGACCAAGGCAATAGCCTGCTCAAGCTGCTGCTCGGCATGACGCTGTGCTTTGGCTTTGGCTTCGGCATTAACCGCTTGCTGCTGCGTTTTACTCTCAATGATGACGGGTTGCTGCTCAGTATTTATAGACTTTGGCGGGTGCGGCTGTTTTGGGGCGAGCTGTTGCAATTCATCAGCAGTTTGTTTTAACTGCTCATGCTCGCGATTAATCTGCTTAAACGCGACACTGACAATATCTTGCGACAAGCTTTTAGAGCTTTGCTGTAACTCAGTTTGTAACTCGGCCTTTAAATAATGCATCAACCCTACCTGGCTCACCCCAAGGATGATAATAAGGCCTGCAAACACGGCAAATAAGAACAAACGGATAGACATACTTTCTCCAAAACAGGGCTATTAAGTCATAGCTCGATTAGTTACCCATGATTCAACACTAGATCTGTACACTGCAGTCGAGATAACACCCGAAAGACTCAGTGAACGCTTACGCTTTCCATCAAAGCCAGTGCTTACTTAGAGCTATTGTTCTATGTACAGCGATAACAAGTTTCATACCAGTGTGGCTTGCCTATGCGAGTACCTGACTCGTCACGCTATTCATCAATACAAAATCCATATCGAGTACTGGAAAATTCCAATAAAAACCAATAACTAATCTTTAGCTAGCTAATGGTAGATAAGTAACATACCAAGCAATTGAGTTTAAATCTCGCCTAGGTTAGACAAACCCTTGGCTCAAGTATTTTCCTATATGCGCAAACGACTTCCCCATATGGGGAAATTTAGTTTAACCCGACCAAGGGGTTGAAGCTCACACTTTAAGTTAACCCATTAATTAATATGGATATTAACGTCTTGGCACGCCCTTCGCTATACCTCTTACAACATCTGATAATCAGCTGAAATGTGTAAACACTGAGCTGTGACCAGAAGCCGCTAAAGCAAACGTCTTTAGCAATGCTTGAACATTTGCGAGCAAACTCATCGCTATCGACAGTTGAATTTGATTAATTAAAGGGAATCATTATGCAAAACACGACTAATAAAACATTTCGCCCAACTCTACTCGCCTGTGCTGCAGGTGCGCTATTTATGGGAGTGGCGGCATTTAGCAGCAGTAATCTTGCCAACGCTAAAGTCAGCGAGGCTGCAATTGAACATGCCGCCAGTCATACTGTTGATGATAGCGAGCGCTCGAGTATCAGCATAAGCATTAATCAAGACAGCAACGAGATAGTTCACGCTGACGTTACGGTTGATGGTGAAAACTACCAATACGATTTCACGGCTGATGAAATCAAAGACAAACAGGCACTTAAAGCAAAGCTATCTGAACTTCCAACTAAAGCGCAAAAGACGCTCATGTCTGCGCTAAGTGGCATTGATAAAGGTCATAAAGTCGCCTTTATTAAAAAGGTTCAACTATCTGAAAAAGAGAAGAAAAAGCTTGAGGGCTTAAAGCAACAGCTTGAAGCAAAGACTGCGCAGATTGAAAAAAAGGTCAAACTGATTGAAATCGACACCTCCAAACTAGAAGGTAAGCAATCCAAAATGGAAGCGTTAGCCAAAGAGATGGAAAAACTTGGCCTTGAGTTTGAATCGCTTGCTGACCATCAAGTCGCCGAAATCGAGATTGAAGTAGACCAACTTACTGATGGCTTAGATGACATCGTTGAACAAATTGTCGAGCTAGAAACTAAAGGGTTACATGTCATCAGCGACAAGCCGCATGTATTCACCTCGAACCTGGATGACGAGCGCGTATTTATCATCAACGGAGAAGATGGTGACGCAGCTGAGCAAATTCAGCGACTGATAGAAACTGTAGAGCTTTCAGATGAGCAAAAGCAGAAATTAAAGCAATTGTTGAACTAGCCTTAGCGTAGTAACCTAATGCAAGCCAAGGGCTAGATATGGTTGTACTAGCCCTAATTTTTAAAACTGCCGCACATAACTCAGTTTCAGCAAGGCTAGCAAGCCAGTACTTGCTGTGAGCAAGAGCGCTTATCAATTGAGCTGCGCGTCAGATAAAATATCTTCCCAATAGTCGGCAATGGCATCAGCTAGTGTCTTTTGCGCATTTTCAGCTTCGGCGCTAAACGCCATAATGTGGCCTTTAATGTCATCGTCTAAACCAAACATCAGCATCAAAGCTGATTCATCTGCATCAGCGCGGCACACCTCATTAAACTCACGTATGGCCTGGTCAATTAAGCTAAAGTATTGCTTCACTCCAGCTCGATTATCTACATTATGCTGTGCATCAAAACCCGCACTTGCCACACTTTCTAGCTGGCTACACTGCATGTGGTAGGCAGTACTATGTAACGCAACATCAGTTGTGGCTAATGGCTGCAATTGCGGCCGCAGTCGCACAACCGTATTGCCTGTAACGGAATGGATATTTGTATGTGCTTGCTTTGCAAGCTTTGGTAATTTAAACGCTTTCGAGAACACCTGCTTACGACTAGATATATCGTAAATTTTAAGCGCACTATCAATCACTTTTGGCAATAACTTGCCTTCAAGCACGCAATAAATTGTTGCTCTATTTCTGCGGATGCCAATAAGGGTTTCGCTTGATGAATGATGATATTGCAGCGCGCAGCATTGTGGGTCTATTACTTCAACACTAACTTCAGCATTAATAGCCTTATTAGTGACAGGAATAGGCTCATCAACTGACTTAAAGAATTGTTTGATGAACTCATCAAAACCACATTGCCGCAATAAATAAGGACCACGCTCAGGCAGGCCAAAGAATTCATTCAAAAAAACCTTAGAATCGATATCACTCATGCTCACCTTTACCACAGTCAATTGCGCACTGTGGGCAAGGTAGCGCGATAGCTATTTCAAGACTTCCCTATGGTTCTTAGTAATAACGTAGTGGTGTTGGTCTTGTGGTAGCAGCTCTATAAAGGAAGTTGGTTTAGGGATGATTATTGGTGCTGGCTAATGCCCCAAACTAGGGATTGCGCAGAACTGAGCTAAGGTTTGGTTGTCCAGCGCTTTATTAGTTAGCTAGGTTTCAGATGCTTCTATCCATTGAGAGTATTCATGCTCCGAGTCAAAAATAATAAAATCATGAACAGAATCCCAAGCGATAGCACAAGCCTTGTTATGCGCTAGATCTTCGATAGTGGCACTAAGTGGTATGTTGCCAACAACAAACAACCGATTTTGAATGGTTTTAAAAGTGACATTTTTCATAGCAAGTGTTTCTTCGTTTGAAGAAAACGATACAACTTTATCTAGAAAAATATTCTCTGTAATCTCAGTCATTTATTCCTATCCATGAAAGTTAACGCCAAGGTAACAGGAGTTTATAGCTTGGCTAAAATAGAGGACGAAGTGAGATGAGCCTAGCTTTGGCTGTCCCGCTTCAAATGGTTGTTAGCGAATACCACTCTTCCCGAAATTTTCCAGTAAGACATATAAACTGTACAAGTAACTCAGGGGCTAAATAAAGGCTATTATTAGGGCAATAAGTTTGCTCTTGTTTTTAAAACAATGAACTATCGAGCATACCCAAAGATAAAATAGGGAAAATAGCGATAGCGTGAGAAGCAGCATTTCCAACATGTGCATCTCATCACCATCTAGACTCGAATCAGCTAAACGCGGATCGCCGATATAACCTAACAGTACAAAATATCCCCACATTGCAAGACTAAGAGCTATAAACAGAGACAGGGATTTAGAATTTAAGAAGTATTTCATCATGCTCACCAGTGCCCCGTTTTAACGGCTTATATTGCTTAACCATAATTTGCAAATTATCAGCAAATGCCAAGCGTTTTGCGTCCTTAGGAACTTACTTATTAGTAGCTTTTAGCAAATAAGCAACACTCTCTATTACCGTAAAACACCCAACTTAAGTTTTCGGGTACCAAATAGAAACAGAGGATGTCCGTAGACTGCTGAAAATGCTTAAAGCTAGCCCAGTTTAGATTTAACTCTGAATTAAGCCTTTTAGTTACACCTGTAGCTTTATAAACTCGCTCGAACGTCTCAAAAATAAACACCTTTTCATCAGTTTGATACTCACCAATAACTGAAAAGACTTCATGAAACTGCTCTTCCGAAATCCACTGGTCACCTCCAATAATTGGAAATTGCGATATCCTCCAATTTGGCGATAAGAAAGTTAACCCATTTTCATTATCGGTATCGAGTACTGACTTTAGGTCGTTAAATTGCATCAAAGTTTCCTAGGCTACCAACACAGTACTGAGGCGGGTTAAGCTTGGCTATACTTTTGTTGCGAAGTTGTACCTAGCTAAGCTTTAGCAATCGATGTACTTGTTACATTTCAATCTCTAAAAAACAATGAATGGTTTTCCCAAAGCAGACCATATTCCTGCCTTAATTGCTTCCCACTCTAATTTTGCTTCTGAACTTAAAGAACCCACTTCTTTTTCTGTTTGATCTAAATCCATAAACATAGAGCAACCGCCAGTTACGTATAAACCATCAGGGGTGGAGTGTGCAAAAACAAGAAACCTATTCCCTATTGTCGGTACTGGACCACCACAAGAATTTCTTTCTGTATATGTTTTTATAAAAACTGACCTCATTACATCTCGATTTTTCCAGACTTTTTGGACTTGCATTTCAGTTTTATAAAATGATGAGCTCCAGTCTCCAGGTGTTGTTTCGGTATTCAACGCTATACCTGTGAAAATCGCATCGTACTTTTTGAAGGTTTCCTCATAAGTTTTAGCTTCGCTAATACAACTGCATCCTAATGCAGTCAAAGGGCTTAGGCTAAGTATAAACGTTAGTAAAATAGTTCTAAACACTCACTGCCCTCCTTTGAAATACAACACCTGCTAGCGTTGAACAACACCACCATACTTAAAATCTTCCTCTAAATGCCAGAGCCCTATTTGTATGAAAATGGCCAAGCTTCAGACACCTTGTTAAGCAAATTGTTAGATGCTGTCCACTAGCTTGATGGGAATGTATCAAACACTGGAATACCCGTTGGTAACACAGCCCACTTGGGTGCTGATGCTGTAAAAATTGCCATTTTAGGTGACAAATGTTCGTCGGTATCAAATGATGGGCCGTTGATTGTGAAAAACTTACCAATCGTTATATCAGCACACACAGTTACACCACAGTCTGGGCAATAATGATTGTGAACATCTGCTCCAGAGCTACCTTTACGCGTGAAAACTTTGGTTTCTGCACCTGTAAATTTAAAATTATCGTGTGAATACCAGACACCAAACCACTTATCACCACCGGTGCGTTGTTGGCAATCTGTGCAATAACAGAACATTTGATTCATTGGCTCGCCAGTTACTTCGTAGCGAACTTTACCACATTGACACCCACCAGATTTAGTCATAATTTCCTCTATAAATCGCTATTCAAACTTAATTTAAAGATAGCACTGAGGCGATAGTTATGTGTACTACCAGTTTATGAGTCCCGAGGGGAAAATAATTATGGGTGGCCATGTTGTTTCGTGGTAAAGTTTGCGCAGCAAACCACAAGCTTGCGGCGCGTAGTTGGGTCCGAGTACAGCAATTTGTTAACCCTTACACAGATCGACTATGCCAAGGAGCAAAACTTACAAATTCACTTTTGCCTGGCTTTATTTCAATCAAGCCAATCTCCGACATAAACTCAATCCACTCGAACATTTGCAGGCCTATGTCATTCAACCGAATACCACACTCGTATGCAAAATACTCGTAAGCGGCATTAACACCAGACATGACATCTCCATTTGATAACACAACATCGGGAACTTCGTTATCATCTTCATCATCCCACCAGTCTTGAGCGTCTTGAACTACAAAAAACTCTATATAAGGATATGCATCCTCTAATTGATCAATACTCATCATGTACTGCCAATGTTCCCTGAGGACCACCTTTTCAGTTTCACTTTCTTCATAAATATAGAGTTGGCTTCTAGTCTTGCTTTGCCAATCCCAAAACTCTAACTTATGACATACCGCTCTGCTCTCAGCTGTTGCTAAGTGCCAAATTAAGTCGTAGTCTCGATAGCAGACATCCACATGTTCATTTTCGTCCCCAAGAGCTTTCTTCCATTCTTTGATGTCGTTTTCTTGCAAAATAAGACGAAATGCCTGTGAATCTAGCTTGCTGTTCGTGGGGACGTTAATTGTTGCAGTCTCTTGGTTTAGCGTAAGAATTTCTCTGCCCCAAGTGTTTTTTACGTACTCAGATATATTAAGAATTAAGAATTCTCCCGCTGATTCAATAAAAAGAACAAGATAAGTCGGCATTGGTTGTAAAAACCAATAGCGAAGGTGGTTAACCGATAATGATATTTTTACTTCCTCGCTTTTCTCATAGTCTTCTAATGAAATGGTTTTTGCCATTTTACCTTTCATTTGAAACCACACGAGAGCACTAGTCAGTTGTTCTTTCCCCGAAGAAAGTTTACGTGTAAGGTGCATTCCAATATCTCTAGCACCTCGATCATGTTCATAATTGATGAACTCTCCGTACTCAGAAGCAAATGCTCTGAATTTCTCCATATACTTTCTTTCAAAGGAGTCAGTCTCTCCCACTACGATCACGTCTCTCTCCTTTAGGGGTTAACGCCTTACTAATGGGCGCATAAATGCTTGGCTAAAATTAGCGACGAAGGAGCACAAGCCAAGCGTTTTGCGTCCTTTTGAGTAACTTGTTAGGTATTCTTTGTACTTTGCCAAAAGATAACAACTGAAATGATAAACGAACTTACACTTAGAATTAATACGTTTTCTAAACCTTGTGGGGTATTTATATCCTCCAGAAAATTGTTACCTTTTACCATTGCTACCAACGTTAAAGTACCTATTAAAACTAGAGGGCTAATTATTCCAAAACAAATAGCGGATGTTATGCGAGATAATTTAGAAGCACATAGTTCGCAAAAAATCCAAGCCATAAAGCTAAAGATACTTGTCATTGCGACACCAATTAATGAAAGCATCAGAAACGCAGAGGGCCAATTTTGAAAAGGCACGTCTTTCAAATACAAAGTTATTGGCATAATTGGGAAAAGTAGAACACCAAACATTGCTAGTGCTGGAAATAGAACTAGCTTTAATGGAATGTATTTACCACCAATATAAGATTTCATACAAATTTTGAGGAATACTTAACAGCGTATTAGCGGGAATTACGATTTAATCCATTAACATTTCGCCAGAACTCAAACTGCTTCACGCTTTTTAATTAATATTTCCAATAACTTATCAACCAAATCTAGAAACAGCAATAGCATCTAGCGCTGGAGAAACCGAGAATTTACTTAACCGAGAATTACCTGATCTCGTTATGTAAATAGTGATAACTGAGTAACACTATAACAATGAGCAACCTAACAGTGTTTCATTTTGTAAACCGAGAATTTTGTCACTTACATAACGAGAAGCAATTAGCGCTGATTCTCGTCTCAAAATTAAACCTGTACAAAAACACAGCTACAACACGGTTATCGACTGGCAGCCAGATAACCATTAGCTACTGCGAGCTACCAGCACTCTTGCTCTTGCGAAGCAAATGAAACTCCAAGCAATGAAGCCCGAATGCTACTTCTTATTCATCATGGCTTTAAGATCAGCGAACGGATTGTAAGTTGCCGCTTCTTGCTTCACCTCAGTAGTGCTGCCATAGCGGATCAACTCTTCGTATTTTGAATGTTCATTGTCATGGCAATATAAGCACAACAACTCCCAGTTACTGCCGTCTGATGGGTTATTGTCGTGGTTATGATCTACATGGTGAACCGTTAGTTCACTTAAATTCTTGTGGGTGAACTCTCGGGTGCAGCGACCACAAATCCACGGGTATAGCTTAAGTGCTTGCTCACGGTAACCTTTCTCGCGTTTTGCTTTGTACTCAGCAGCTTCTGCCAATACTTTGTCGAGTTTGCTTTGATTCGCAGCCATAGTTTTTATTCCAATCTAAAAAATTACCCCAAGGATAACAGTGCGTATCCTTGGGGCAAGTAGTTGTTGAGTGTAGCTTGTGCGCCAATGGTGATTTTGCCTAACGAGTCTCACGCTCAATTACGCAAAACACTCGATTAGACCTACTCTGTCACTAACTCAGAGTTCGACAGGTGTAGATAATGCAAGTAGCGCTCATACTGATTCACAATGTCAGCAATAATCTGCTCTTCGGTATAACCCATCACGTCATATTGCTGGCCACCGTGTTCAAGGAATACTTCAACGCGGTAATAGTCTTGCTCAGAGTCGAACACTTCCATGTCCACACCATTCATATTGAATGCACGAATACGCAATCCGTACACAAAACGTGAAGTATCATCATTACCTAACACTAGGCGCACACGTTCATCCACCTGTACGATTTCAGCTTGCACACTCATTTCTTTGAACATATTACAAACCTTGCTTAACGCCGGTCTTGCTATGTCGTCGAGAAACTCTTGCGCTTGTGCGTGTGTAGGCTGACTGACTAACACCTCAATACGATCTTTGGCACTCATATTGGTCTTAGCAAACTGCACACTGGTGTTATGTAATTGCACACTATTGAGCTTAAGCCAGTCATCTTGCAGTGCCCGGTACAAGCCTAAGCACATCAGTAGCATGACAATCAAAAACGGTAATGCGCTGGCAATAGCAGCTGTTTGTAACGCTTGTAAGCCACCCGCTATAAGCAAAATTGACGCTACTACACCTTGTAGCACTGCCCAGAAAATACGTTGCCAAACTGGCGCACTTTCATCACCGCCTGATGACAAGTTATCAATGACTAGCGAGCCAGAATCTGATGACGTCACAAAGAAGGTAACCACCAGGCACAGGGCGATCACAGACAATAGGTTCGACATAGGCAAGTGTTCAAAGAACTTAAACAAAGCAACGGAAACGTCGGTCGAGACCGCATCAGCTAAGTAAGTCGCGCCATGATTCATGATGGCGTCAATGGCTGTGTTACCAAATACCGTCATCCACAAGAATGTGATTGATGATGGTACAAACAATATACCCACTAAGAATTCGCGGATAGTACGCCCACGACTAACACGGGCGATAAAGGTACCAACAAATGGCGACCATGACACCCACCAGCCCCAATAGAGTAGCGTCCAGCCACCAATCCAATCTTCTTTTTGATCGTACGCGTACAGGTTAAATGTCTTGCTCACAAGGTCGCTCAAATAGCCCCCTGTGTTTTGCACAAACGACTGCAGTAACGATACGGTAGGACCAAGTAAAAGAACCGCGACAAGCAATAAAATCGCTAAACCTAGGTTCAACTCGCTTAAGCGTTTAACACCTTTATCTAAACCTGAAAAAACCGACAAAGTAGCAATAGCTGTGATCACGACAATCAGTATCACTTGTACAGTGACATTGTTAGGTATGCTGCTAAATAGATAACTCAAACCTGAGTTGATTTGGAATACACCAAAACCAAGTGACGTTGCCACACCAAACATGGTGCCGATAACTGCAAAAGTATCTACAGCATGGCCTATTGGACCATAAATTTTATCACCAATGAGTGGGTAAAATGCTGAGCGAGGCAACAATGGCAGCTTATGGCGATAACTAAAATAGGCAAGGCTCAATGCGACAACAGCATAAATTGCCCAAGCATGCATCCCCCAGTGGAAGAAGGTGATTTTCATGGCATCTTTAGCTGCGGCTATTGACTCAGGCGTGGCATCCGGCGGCGCTAAGTAGTGCATCACAGGCTCGGCAACACCGAAGAACATCAAACCAATGCCCATACCGGCAGAAAACAGCATGGCAATCCAGCTTTTATAACTGTAGTCAGGCACAGCATGATCAGGGCCGAGTTTGATATCGCCAAAACGGCTAACCATAACGAAAATAATAAACAGGATAAAAATCGCGACACTTAAGATATAAAACCAGCCGGCTTTATGCTCAAACCAAGATTGGACTGACTTAAATGCTGTGCCAGCCTCTTGTGGCCAAACAGTGCTGACTAGCACCATCATTGCAATTATGAATACTGAAGAAAAAAATACAGGCGGGTTAATACTAGCCTTTGGCAAAATAACACTCCTTAGTTGGAGACCGTGCAGGAATTCAGCACCTTAGCAGATGCTAATCATCAGTGCGTATCCATCGTTTATCTTGAGAATACTTGAGCACTAGCCTGTTAAAGACAGGCGTCAAAACACGAAATTAACCATTAAGGCTAGCATATTTAGGCGAAGCATAGCTAACAAGTTATCTCTATGCGAACGTGGATCACACTTTCAAAAAATACTCCATCAGTTAACTGTCGGCCAACTAACCACAGGCCTCAAAGACTCATTTAATAGATAGCCAGTCATTGCAGTTCGAGTCTTTAAAAAGGAGATGTGTTAACCCAATTGACATCAAACCACTAAACCACTTGCGTTTTGATGCACGGGCATCTTTGAGGTACGACAAGCTTAAGCACCTGGGGGATTAACTCAAACCGGACCTTTTTATTTGGATAGGGCTCGCCATCTAAATTGAGGGGCAACGGCACATCAAAATCAAACTCAAGCCATGATGTTTGAAAGTGGTGACAAAAATTTGCCTCTCGCTTCATTGACTTTATTTCTTCAACCACTTGCGGCAATTCAACGGGAGAAAAACCCCGAAGCAGTGTCACATCCATCAAACCGTCATTTATATAAGCGTTGGGTGCAAGTACTTGTCCGCCGCCAGCTTGACGCCCGTTACACATGGCCCCCACGATTATCTCACCGCTATGTTGGCCAAATTCTGAATTTATCTTGCCTGGGTATGGTTTGAAGCCAAGTGCCTTTGCTAAACCAGTAAGTGTATATGCCCCACCTCCCAAGAAGTTCTTTAACTCTACTGGGGTTTCTGCTGTCACTTGAGCACCAAAACCCGCGGCAGCAATATTGACGCAATAGCGTTCGTTTGCCTTAATCACGTCAACTAAGGTAGCAGTGCCATTGATAGCTAATTCAAGCGCTTGCGTTGGTGTTGATGGTATTTCACATGCAGTCGCAAAGTCATTTGCTGTACCTAGAGGTAAAATAGCCACTTCAGGAAGCGACTCAAGATGCGATGCGTAGTTTGAGTTAAGCAGCGCTGTCACCGCTTCATTCACCGAGCCATCTCCACCACCAATAACAAGCCTCTTTGCGCCCTGCTCTATTGCCTCATCAATTAACCTAGGCATGTCTTGCGATTCCCAAGTGACGCGAACAGACACATCGATTCCCTGATCTCTGTATGCGTAAACAGCCTCGCGGATCTGTGGTAGCCCAGCTTTTTTACCATTCAAAATAAGTGTTATTGCATTTACTGCCATGATTATTACCCACTGATTTTACGCAAATTTGCACCTATATGAGCATAAACGTTTTTTGACAATTTTAATAAAATTAATGCTGTACTGAGAGCTTAGTTACTCCTCTTACCTGAAACTCACTTTTCGAGGCGTACTATTGCTAACTAAATCAAATTCGATACATCAAGATTAACTTTTAATACGCTGCCTCATTAACACTTATCTGTATAAGTACCACCTAAGCTCAACCTTTGTCACTCCATGTATATACAAAGCTAATACTACCTAACTTAATTTTATCTTAAAGCATATAGATAATAGCCCTCAGATATATATCACGCATTGAGAGGGCGACATGAAAAAGACATCAATATCAATTATTTTGGCAACCGTTATCGGTTTATCAGGCTGCGCAAGCACTGAAGGACAAACATCTAAACAAACACAAGGTGCGCAAACTGGCGCACTAATTGGTGCAGGTTTAGGTTTACTAATTGGTGCGGCGCGCGGTGAGCCTGGTGCAGGCCTAGCTGTTGGTGCTGGCGTTGGTGCTATTTCGGGTGGTCATGAAGGTTGGAAGCAAGATGAAGAAGACAACCGCACCGACAAAGTCGTCGCCGCGATTAATAGCCAAAAAGACACAACTACCCAAAATACTGATGCAGAGCACGCGAATCGCGCGTTAATGCGCCTTGTAGGTCAATGGCAATTGTCTGGTTGGGTACAAGACGAAGCTAGCAATACACTGGCTCTTGATGGTGAGCTAAGCGGCAATATAAGTGTTGCAGATAGCATTGAGCTGCGCTTTAAACAGCTATCTCTAGGCGCGGACTCGTTATCTGGCAACATATTGATTGGTAATTCAGCGCAAAATGGTGCTGACATTCTCGTTAATGTTGATGACAACCAACAAAGACTTAGCGGCGGTAAGTGGGACAACGAAACCAAAACGCTAACCTTTGAAAAAGTCGCTAGTGATCAAAGCGATGAGCGAACTGCATTTAAACTGATTATGGATTTGAGCAATCCAAACAAAATCGCCATTACCAGCTATGTTAATAACGATACCGTTGTTGAGCAGTACCAGCTAACCCGCAGCTAGCCGATAACCTTCTGTTTAAAAAAGGTATTAGCGCCCACTCATGCTTTTGCATTGGTGGGCGCTTTACTATCTTTAGCCTTACAGCAAACCTTCCACGTTTATATTTTCTAGCAACCTGCTTAAAACTCACCCACCCTTCAAACTGTGAACACCGCACAGAGTTGATTTAATTGACGACTAATTTACAATTTAAAGATACGTTATATCGTAGCAACACCCGTTCACAAGTCAGAGCGAGAATCACTCTCTTAACAATGCTGGGGTTAACAAAGCCAGGGTTAACAATCTCTGGGTTAACATTCTTTGATTAACAATGTCAGGCGTCAGTCATAAGGAAAATCTTGTATGGATCTCACAATCACAGAGCCACAAGCTGATCAACAAAATCTAGGCACAAGCACAAACGTCAATGACGAAACCTGTGGTGAAATCAATGGCGAAACTAAGGGCGAAACCAAAGACAGCGCAGCAATTGAACCTCAAGCCAAAACTCGTCAGGCTGCGATTGCAGATATTCCTAATGTGCTAACCGATATTTACCGCGAAGATACTAACATTGCCCTGTGGCAGCGCTCGCTTAGCCAGGATGTCGACACAGCAGTCGCAGAATTTGTCGCTGCGAATCCTAATTTTGAAAAGTCTGTCAGTGTGTCGCCAGATGATGTAGTTGATAAGCTCGATACATTAACAATAGGCTCAGCGCCCAAAGCTCTGGTTGATAATATCGCTGAGTTAGTTGAGATGTTTTGCTGCTTGTTCGAGCTTGAAAAAACTGGGCTTAGACTAACTGTACTCAATAAAGCCATGTGCCCAAGGTTTCATGTTGATCGCGTACCTTGTCGATTAGTCACCACGTATACGGGCAGCTGCACTGAATGGTTGCCTCACAATCAGGTTAATCGCAACAAGTTAGGTCGACTCGCTGGCGGGCAAAGTGACGCATTATCAGGGCTTTATCAATCAGCTGAGTGTATTAATCAACTTAGTTGCGGTGATGTGGCGCTAATCAAAGGTGAAGAGTGGTTAGACAATGAAGGGGCGGGATTAGTGCATCGCTCACCAGCGGTAAATGCTGGCGAACCAAGGCTATTGCTAACGTTAGATTTTGGCGCCTAGCATTTACAAGTTAAGGTTTGCACCCTAGCTCTTGGGCTTGTTTTTTGTATTCGCCTAGAAAAACAGCGCGTTAAAACAGCTGCAATGATATGCGGTTGCTCCCGTTAAACTTTGTCTGTGCGCGTATTGTTTTGTGCAATCAATACGCGCTGTTCAACACTTTTTTTACCACTAAAAATACCGGATTAAATGCCTGTTTAAAAGGCTGGGGAATGGCTACGGCTTAGTCGTCGAAATACCTGCAGTAAGATTAAAGCGCATTGCCTCTTCAAACGACCAATCCACCTCAATTAAGTCTTGCTTACGCACCAAGCTAGTCACTCCAGCCATTTGATAACTAAGCTGAAATAATACTGGCACCCAATCGCCTTCAGGCAGCGCATCAGTTAATGGTTTTGGTGTTTCATCACCCATAATAAAGCCCACTACGTAACCGCCATTAGCTTGCTTAACCAGCACAGTTTGCTGATTTTTAGGCTTATTATCCTTATTCATCAATGCGGCAATGTCGCGAATACTGCCATAAACAGATTTGAACAGCGGAAACTTCATTAACTGACGTTCTATCCACCCATATAGCCAAACAATGGGACTAACCGAAAAAAGTAAGCCAGCGATAAACACAATCAAGGCGACAAGCGTAAAACCTGCGCCAACAAACGGTGGCGTGACACTCAGACTTTCAAGTAAAAAACGCCCAAGCTCATCAAGTGAGATAAACAACGACCAAAACAGCCAAATCGACAACACCATAGGCAGTAAATTCATCAGGCCGCGGGTTAGTGTCTTTTTCATAGTTATCCTTGTTGGGGAACAGTTGGTAGAGTGCAAAGCACAGCGGCTACGCACTTGTTACTAGCACAAGCATCATAGATGTTAATTCAAAATAGCTTAAGTTGATAAACTTGATAAAGGAAGATGGTTGGCAATAAAAGCGTTAGCAATAAAAGCGTTAAAGAAACTTAACCAGATACCAGTGGCGACGAAAACGCTCCATCACTAAACCCACCATCAGCCCAACTGCGGTATTAAACAGCAAACACGCCATGGCTGTGGTGAAGATAACGGCAATACAATAAGGCTTACCATCGATAAAGCGACGCGACCAGGCAAGCTGAACGCCTGCGACAGCAAGTAATGCACCTAGCACTGCCATAGGAATAAGCGATAGTGCAGTGGCAATGGTTTCCCCCAAAATGCGGCTATCGCTAAACAGGTTACACCGAAAATAGCGGGCGCAAGATAGGTGCGCGCGCCAAAGTGATGTTGCACCGCCAAGCCACCTGCCCCATGACACATGGCTACAGCGCCAAATGGTGCCAGCAACAAGTTTGCCCAGCCAGAACTTAATGCAAAGCGTTTAGCGCTGAGTTTGTCAGGGTTGTCTTCAGGGAATTTAGCTTTTGATAACGCTGAAATCGCAATTACCGCGTTGGTTAAGGTAAGTGCTAATTGTGGCAATGCAAGCAGCAGCGCCGCCCTGCTCCAATCAGATTGTTCTGGCCAGCTTAACTGCCAGCTTTGCTCTGCAGCAAATTGAAAATTAGGTAGCATTTGCGAGTTCATTTGCCAGATGATCCCCAGCAAAATCACCATAGGCATCATTAAAAATGGCAGCGGCGTAAAACGGCTAGCAAGCAACAAACACAAGGCTGATACACCGATTAGCCACATTTCGCTGATCATCGCGCCGCCAATCCAAATCAGCTGCAGCCCTATAGCCAGTTGAATACCAATACTGATCGCTGGCGATATTTGTTTTGCTAGCCACTCAATTACGCCGCTATACGCCAACACTAACAAGGCGATACCCATGATCATGGCGCTAGCTTGTAACATGCCTGGAGAAAAACCTTCAGCAATCACAAGTGCAGAAATCACCTTCATTGGCTGCGTTGGTACCGGTCTTTTGTAAAAAAACGCACTAAAAAGAGCAAAGCAACCGAAGCCGAAAAAGATGCCTTGAGCAGAAAACTCGTTAAGCGCGATCAAGCCTAATATCAGTGGTAAAAAAGTCCCAAGATCAGCAAAAGCCCCGCCTAGCTCGCCAGACAGCTTATTAAATGATTGAAATGGGCTTGGTTGCCGAGTAGAAGCACTCTTAGCCACCGATGTACGCTCGTTTACCACAAATTTTGACCAAACTTAGTTATCACTCTTTAGTGGTAGAGGCAATTTGAGTGCCAATTTAGCAATCTAGATCTTCCTCACATTTTTTATGGTTATTAGGCGATTACCTGGTCAAAGTTGTCCACTTTCATTAACAACCCTGGGGACTGCGGGACAGTTTGACCATTAGTGAGCGCTAAATTTAGGACAAAGTAACCCATAGGGTAAAAATGAGCTGGTAGGAAAGATACTAAAGCTTAGAGTAGCGAGAGTTATAACGATGAGGCAGATGCGGTCGAAAACAAACCGAGTAATCCCAATCGATATAAACAAAAATAGCCTCAAAATTGAGGCTATTTAGTTGTATTAGTTTGGTAATAAAGCGAGGTTAACGGGCAAGCTACTCGGCTACACCGCGCTCCATTTCTTCGTATGAGGTATGACGAACGTCTTTACCTTTGACGTAATAAATAATGTACTCACAGATGTTTTTACAACGGTCACCTACACGCTCAACTGCGCGCGCTGCCCATAATACGTCAAGTACACCGGGAATTGAGCGAGGGTCTTCCATCATGTAAGTCATTAGCTGACGGATAATACCTTCGTATTCTTTATCTAGCTTGGCATCTTCTTTATGCAGCTCTAGTGCTTTTTCTGCGTCCATACGCGCCAGCGCATCTAGGGTTGCATGAAGGCCACGTGTTGCATGACGGCCCATGCTTTCAATGCTAACCAGCAGTGGCTCTTGGCTTTTTGAGCGTTTCTCAACAGCCGCTTTTGCAATACGCACACACGCATCACCAATACGCTCTAAGTCGGTAATGGTTTTAGAGATGGTAATGATTAAACGTAAGTCGCTTGCTGCTGGCTGACGCTTAGCAATAATACGAGTACATTCTTCGTCAATTGCCACTTCCATACCGTTAACCTTGTGGTCGCCCTCGATAACTGCTTTTGCAAGCTCAGCATCTAAACCGGCTAATGCATCAAGTGCTTGTTCAAGTTGACGCTCAACTAGGCCCCCCATGGCCAACACGCGGTTACGAATATCTTCAAGCTCAGTATTGAACTGTCCAGAGATATGCTTATTTGTATTTAAATTTTCCATAAAATTTGTACCTTAAAACTGTGCTCAATCGTTAATCTGGTTAATATCCTGCAGCTCTAAACTCCAGTGAAGTGTCTTCAATGGAGTGAGTATCTAACGCAATTAACCGTAACGACCTGTAATGTAATCTTCAGTTTTACGCTTTTGAGGCGTGGTAAAGATGGTGTTGGTGTCAGCATATTCAACCAACTCACCCATGTACATAAACGCGGTTTGATCCGATACACGCGCTGCCTGTTGCATGTTGTGAGTTACGATAACAACCGTGTATTTCTCTTTAAGATCAGAGATTAGCTCTTCAATCGTCAGCGTCGAGATTGGGTCAAGTGCTGATGTTGGTTCATCGAGCAATAGTACTTCTGGCTCAATGGCAATGGCACGTGCAATCACGAGACGTTGCTGCTGACCACCCGACAAACCAAATGCGTTGTCGTGTAGACGGTCTTTTACTTCATCCCAAATTGCAGCGCCGCGCAGTGAACGCTCTGCTGCTTCATCTAACTCACGACGGTTGTTCACACCTTGCAGGCGCAAACCATAAACCACATTCTCATAAATTGATTTAGGGAAAGGGTTTGGACGCTGAAACACCATACCTACGTTACGACGTAGGTTAGCCACATTGATGTTCTTGTCGTTAATGTTTTGACCGTGAAGCAAGATTTCACCATCAATCTTACAGCTATCAACTAGGTCGTTCATGCGGTTGATACAACGTAGTAGCGTTGATTTACCACAACCAGATGGACCAATGAACGCAGTTACTTGCTTTTTAGGGATCTTCATCGACACGTCAAACAGTGCCTGTTTTTCACCATAACGTAGGTTAAGGTTGCGGATCTCTAATGCGGTATCCTGTGCTGGCAGGTTAGCCAGATCAACTGTTTCAGTTTGCATTGCAGTTCTATCTATCGAAATCATTTAATTTATCCTCAGGATATCGCTAATTAGTGTTCTAGCGAACGGAATTTTTCACGTAAATGGTTGCGCACGCTAATTGCGGTTAAGTTCAGCGCAACAATAACCGAAACAAGCAAGAATGATGTCGCATAAACTAGCGGTCTTGCTGCTTCAACGTTCGGGCTTTGGAAGCCTACGTCATAAATATGGAAACCAAGGTGCATGAACTTACGCTCTAAGTGAACAAACGGGAAGTTCATATCAATTGGCAAAGTTGGTGCAAGCTTTACTACACCCACTAGCATGAGAGGCGCAACCTCACCTGCTGCACGCGCTACAGCCAGAATCAAACCTGTCATAATCGCAGGACTCGCCATTGGGATAACAA
Source organism: Shewanella maritima (assembly GCF_004295345.1). Classification (NCBI taxonomy): domain Bacteria; kingdom Pseudomonadati; phylum Pseudomonadota; class Gammaproteobacteria; order Alteromonadales; family Shewanellaceae; genus Shewanella; species Shewanella maritima. The sequence continues at coordinate 546,461 of NZ_CP036200.1, forward strand.
TGCGCCATAGGGTTTCAGCTTTTGTAGCACCTAGTGCCAAGCTGCCTTGACGCACTGCACTAGGAATACGGCTTAGGCCTTCCTCGGTTGATACAATCACAACTGGCAATGTCAAAATGGCTAGAGTCAGTGCAGACCAAATCACACCCGGTGAGCCAAAGGTTGGCGCCGGCAGTGCTTCTGGGTAGAACAATTGGTCAATTGAGCCACCAAGCATGTAGACGAAGAAACCAAGACCAAATACACCGTAAACGATTGATGGTACACCCGCTAAGTTAATTACCGCGATACGGATCATCTTAGTGATTGGGCCTTTCTTAGCGTATTCGTGTAGGTAGATTGCCGCGATAACACCAAATGGGGTAACGATTACCGCCATTAGCATCACCATGAATACGGTACCAAAGATAGCTGGGAATACCCCGCCCTCAGTGTTTGCTTCACGCGGGTCATCGTTAATAAAGCGGCCTAAGCCGACAAACCAGTGACCGACTTTACTTATAAAGCCCATACGGTTGACGTAGCTAACTTCAAGTACAGAATCTAGCTTGATGGTGACTTCTTCACCGCGCATGTCGCGGATAACCACTGCGTCACGCGCAGCTTGGTCGCGCAGATCAAACAGTTGCTTTTCTAGTACCAGATAATCATCGTTAAGCTTTTTCGCTTGTGCTGCAAAGTCTGCTTTAGCAGCATCAGTTAACTTACCGTCTAGTTCGAACTTACGCTCTTTAAGACGCAGACGCTCTAAGTCATAGTTAATTGAGCCAATGTCACTCTTTTGCAGCGTTAGAGCCTGGTCAGATAAATCAACCGCGCGCTCGATGTGATCATGCAGCGGCTGCTCAATATTCGACTCGTTAAGGTCTAAACGTTTGCCATCTTCAATTAGCGCAACTGGATAACCGTAAAAGTTACCGTTTTTAGTACGCTCTACCTTGGCGATGCCTTCAGGCTTAGCACGGCTAACGATGTCTGTTTCTAAAATCCAACGGAAATCTAGGCCAACAAACTCACGGTTACCTGTTTTTACTAGGTAACGGTTAACAAACTCACCCGGATGCTCGTTAAACTTGTGACCAGCTGCAATTAAGCGCTCAGTTGGTACTTGCTCACGGTCATAAACTTCACCGATTAGGGTGCTTTTTACGCCATTGCTATCTTCTAATTCCCACTGGTATACATCAGCCGGCCAGAAGTAACTTAAACCACGTGATGCAATTAGCAGTAATAAGCCAATGACGGCAATCAAACTGATACTAACCGCACCACCAGTCATCCAAATCCATGGGGATCCTGATTTAAACCACTTACCCATTGTATAAACCTCTCAAGACCAATGGCGAAATGTTAATGTGTAATCTCATTTTCTTATCCTAAAGTGAGCTGTAACGGTCACGTAGACGCTGACGTACAACCTCAGCAATGGTGTTGAAGAAGAAAGTAAATACGAACAGCACGAATGCCGCGAGGAACAGCACGCGGTAGTGCGAGCTACCAATAGCCGATTCAGGCATTTCAACAGCAATGTTTGCAGCCAACGTACGCATACCTTCAAACACACTCCACTCAAGGATGGCGGTGTTACCGGTTGCCATCAGTACAATCATGGTTTCACCTACTGCGCGGCCAAGTCCCATCATCACTGCCGAGAAGATACCTGGGCTTGCTGTTAGCAGTACCACACGTGTTAGGGTTTGCCAGTTAGTTGCGCCAAGTGCCAAGCTACCATTTGATAAATGGCGTGGTACCGAGAAAATCGCATCTTCAGCAATCGAGAAAATCGTTGGAATAACCGCAAAGCCCATCGCAATACCCACAACTAACGCGTTACGTTGGTCAAAGGTAATACCTAAATCGTTGGTGATGAACTGACGGGTATCACCATCAAATAGCCATAGCTCAACGCTTGGGCTAATGGTAAATGAGAACCAACCGATGAATGCGATTACAGGAACTAGCATTAGCTCTTGATACGTTTCAGGTAAACGCTGCTTCCAAGAGTCCGGCATGCTATACCAGGCAAATGCCGTAAGTAGAATTGAGAACGGCAGCATCACCAGCAAGATAGCAATACCCGGTAGGTGATCTTCAATTAACGGTGCTAACCAAAGACCTGCTAAGAAACCTAGAATTACCGTTGGCAGTGCTTCCATGATTTCAATCGTTGGTTTAACTACATTACGTACTGCTGGGCTCATAAAGTAAGCCGTGTAAATTGCACCAGCAATGGCTAGTGGCACAGCAAATAGCATGGCGTACATCGCTGCCTTCATGGTACCGAACGCCAGTGGCATTAAGCTGAGTTTAGCTTCAAAGTCGTCAGAGCCAGAAGTTGACTGCCATACATATTGCGGCTCTGGGTAACCTTCGTACCACACTTTTTGCCACAATGCGCTCCAAGATACTTCAGGGTGGGTGTTATCCACCGCAAATAAATGCAGCTTGTTACCAGCATCAACCACTAAACCATTTGAGCGAGGGCTAAAGCCCATTGCTTTAGCACCGGCAATGTTAAAGCGCTCTTCAAGTAAATTACGCTCACTGGTGGTGTAAAGCAGGGTTAAGTCGCCTTCATCACTTAGCACAGCAAAGCTCTTACGGTAAAACTCAGTCGTCATCACGCTAACTGGCTTAACACCTTCAAAGTCGCGGATTTTTTGGTAAAGACGACCTTTTTCACTATTTACCTGGAAGTATTGACTGATGTAGCCACTGTCATAACTCACGAGGATTGAGCTTGCACCAGGCAGTAAATCAAGGCCGCTCACCTTGGCGTTGCCTTCTTTCACGTCCAATACTTGCAGAAGTTCGATTTCATCGGCGTAACGAATGTCGTAAATAAAGATTTTATTATTGGTCGACATCATTAGCTGACGATGATCTGGCGTCATGGTTACCTGACTAACTGATTCAGGCGCATCAGCAATTACAGCTTCAACGGCAACCCACTCGACTTCTTCAGTCATCATGTTCTCTTCGCCTTCTTGACGGTTCAAACGCCATTGGCCTGAATCATCTTGATAAGCAAAGCTCATCATGTCGTCGCTGTAATCGAAAATCAGATTGTGGATACCACCATCAGGGTTAACCACAAATGGCTCGCTGCCTAGTAGCTGACGTATCTTAGGAGTGATAACACGTTGGTTGTCCGGGTAGGTTACGCCAAACTCAATCCCTATGACTTGCACTTCACCGTTGCTTAAACCCAGTGCAAAACGTTGTTCAGCTGGCTCAGAAGCTGCGCTGCTGGTTACAGTTACACCTGGCGCTAACTCTGGCTCGTGTGAGCTAATTAGCTGTTTGGTAGTAGCTGAGTAAAAATTAACAACACCGCTAGTTGAAACACGATAAAGCACTTCATTTTGCTCATCGCTACCAACCATTAACGCTGTAGACTCATCCTTGCTCAATTCAATCTGAGTTACGGGTGTAACACTGGCGCCATCGAAGATGGGCTTAATCACATAAAGCAGGTAGAAGAAGATCAATAAAAGCGCCACAAATACCATTGTGCCGCCGATTGTTACTCCAATTTGTGCTGCTTTATCCTTAATTGCTCTGCGACTTGAATAACCATCTATCAATAGATTGTTTTTCGCCGAACCAGGCTGTGTTACCTGACTTTCCATTAAGAACCTCTAATTAATATTCGTTTGCACTGTCGCTATTCGTGTGAACTAAGCGCTTTGAAACTTAACTTTACTGTGTTACCAATAACTATTTATGACAATGAGTTATCGCGTTATCGGTAGACACGATTTTAAGTGGCGAGAATTATATGACGCAAAGATGACAGTATTGTTACAAACAATGAAATATTGGCAAAGGATGAATAGAATATGATGCGATACCTAATCACACTGCAAGCCCCTGATAGAAAAGGATTAGTTGAACAGATTGCCAATTTAATTAGTCGCCATAACGGCAACTGGCTAGACTCAGAAATGCGTCACATTGAAGGCTTCTTTGCAGCAATATTACAAATCGAAGTGCCAGCGGAGCATATTGACGACCTCATTGAAGGCCTAGAATGTATAGAAGGTTTGTCGTTTACCCACGCAAAAGCACAGAAAGTAAGCGAGCCAGATCACACTTTACGCTATCAACTTGTGGCTAATGACCGCCCGGGCATCGTGCTGCAAATCTCTAATCAGCTCAATAGCATAGGGATTAATATCGAAAAGTTCAGCAGTCAATTTGAGTCGGCAAGTCACACAGGTATTCCCCTATTTAAGGCAAGCTTTGGTATTAGTAGCGCCAAAGCGCTTGATGAAGAACAAATCGAGCAGGCCTTATATACTCTAGGTGATGATGTGCTGCTGGATAAATTGAGTTAAGGCGCTTTACTCTCATTGCGCACATTTTGCTATTTATAGAATCGACTGCCCTTGCAGTCGATTTTTCGTTTTTACGCTCTCAATCGCCTCCGGCGATTAAAATACGAACAATCAAGTTTATTAGCAGATTACCTCTATCTGAATTACTAATGCTGTTCCTTGTCTATCAGTGCTATCATTCTGGCAAAATATAAAAACTGGAACGCAAAATGTTAGGCACACTATCCAAACTAAAAACCAGCTTAGATGAGCAAAATGAAGTGCAATATCAACTGCCTGTTGGTGATGAGCTACTTGCACTTAACCCGTATATTGGCAAAAGCCTTACCTTAAAACACACGGGCAATATTTATTGTTGTAGCTGCGGCAAGAAAACCAAGAAAAGTTACTCCCAGGGCCACTGTTATGTATGCATGCAAAAACTCGCCAGCTGCGATATGTGCATAATGAAGCCTGAAACTTGCCATTATGATCAAGGTACCTGCCGCGAGCCTGAGTGGGCGCAAGACCACTGTTTTGTGCCACACTATGTGTATCTGTCAAACACCTCAGGCATCAAAGTCGGTATTACCCGCCATAGCCAAATCCCAACCCGCTGGATTGACCAAGGCGCAACACAAGGTCTACCGATTTTTAAGGTCTCAACCCGTAAATTATCTGGTCTTATCGAGATTGAACTCGCCAAGTTCATCAATGATAAAACCCACTGGCAAGCCATGCTTAAAGGCCATAATGATGATGTTGATTTGGTCGCAAAAGCTACGGAGTTAATTCCGTTAATTGAAGATAAACTGCAAGCACTAGCCGCGGAACATGGCGATATGCAAATTGAACGTTTAGATGAGAACATTCAAGCCATTGCTTACCCTATCAGCGAGTTCCCAACCAAGGTGAAATCTCACAATTTTGATAAAGTACCAGAAGTTACGGGGATATTAAAAGGTATTAAAGGTCAGTACCTTATCTTTGATACTGGCGTAATTAACATCCGTAAGTTCGGCTCATACGAGGTTGAAGTTAATCCGTGATTTTGCGAAGCGCTTTATCGCATGAATAAATTAAAAAAGACGCCTATTGGCGTCTTTTTTGATTGAATACTTGCTTATCCCAAACTCAAGCTAAACTTCACTCTTTGGCAGTGAGTTGAGCATCATTCGTGCTAGTTCATCGAAACGCTGCTCTCGCTTTTCAATCTCAGTTCCTGGCTGGGTAAAGCCTTGGGCAAGAACTCGCCAAACAACTTCATTGGTTTGTGGGTGAAAAAATGCCACAAACACTGAGCCTTTTTCAAACTTCTTATCGATTCCCTGAGTATTTAATCCTGCGACTAATCCAGCACGTTTTAGAATTTCAGCGTCAGACATTTCAGATTCAAGTGCGATAGCAAAGCCAACATACAAACTCGCTGGATTGCTGACTTGCCCCTCGCCAGCTGCAAAACGATACCCTTTTTCCTCTAACTCCGCCTTAAAAGAGCGACGCATATGTCTTTGTAATTCGCCCACTTCTTGCGGGTTATGGGTATGGATTCTGTTTACATCTGGATGCCAAGCAAGGTTTTGACCGTGCTGCTGAATAAAATCCTGATCACCAGAAACAACAACTGTTACACGGCTTGTTGGAGAATTATCAACAATTTCCGGCTGGCTAGTACAAGCCCCTAATGTTAACGCCAAGGCTATCGTTATTGCTGTTGTCTTAGCTTTAGCCACACATTTATCAAAGCGGTTTTGCATCGACCAACACTCCCTTCACACTCGTTAGGTATAGAAACAAATAGATACTTTTTACAAAGTACGCTGAAGCTGAACCAATAGCAAATTGATAAACATTAATATGATTATAAAGTTAGCGTACGATTTAACTCAGCTCCGTTTTAGTGAAACTCACTCACCTTAGCCATGCCACTCTGTTTTATCAAACCAATGACGTTTACAATGACTCGCTATCAACAAACTTATAATAAACGGGTGAGACTCTATCAATGGAACTGATCGCAGCCATTGCGCTGTTTGCATTTTCTTCAGGTATTACACCAGGTCCCAATAACATTATGCTAATGACCTCAGGGCTCAATTTTGGCATTAAGCGCAGCATGCCGCATATGCTAGGGATCTGCCTTGGTTTTCCAGCTATGGTATTAGCAGTGGGTTTAGGCTTAAGCGCAGTATTTGCTAGCTACCCTATCATTCACTCAATCATTAAAGTTGTCGGTATTGCTTACTTGCTCTACCTTGCATGGCTTATCGCCAACAGCAGTAGCAAAATGGAAGGCAAGCAAACAGCCAAACCCTTTAGTTTTGTTCAAGCAGCGGCGTTTCAGTGGGTAAACCCTAAAGGTTGGATTATGGCGGTCGGCGCTATAGCAACCTTTACCAATATCGAACAAGCTCTGCAACCGCAAGTGGTGCTTATCGCCAGTGTGTTTTTTAGCGTTGCCCTGCCTTGCGCTGTTGTTTGGCTTGGCTTTGGGGTTGCACTCAAGCGTTTGTTAACCGAGCCTCGCCACCAGCGGATATTTAATATTTCCATGGCGCTCTTGTTAGTTGCCTCGATTATCCCTATGGTGTTACCCGCCAATTAACCCAAAGCTTATTGCTGCAAATTTGTAGAGAGTTGTATATGTCTGCCCCACTGCCTTGTGTTGTTGAAACTGAAAACTGGGTCAAATCAGTCATCATGAAGTACAACATTTGCCCCTTTGCCAGGCGCGAGGTTGAGCGCAAAACCATTCGCTACCATGCAATAGAACAGACTCAGCTTAAGCTTGTACTGCAAGACTTCATTCAGGAATGTTTGTTTTTAGATGACAACCCACAAGTTGAAACCACGCTAGTGATTTTACCTAGAGGTTTTGAAGGTTTTTATCAGTACTTGGATTTAGTCGATTTAGCCACTGACCTACTGTACGAGCAAGGTTATGAAGGCGTATATCAGCTAGCCAGTTTTCACCCTGATTATTGTTTTGACGGGGAGCCGTTTGATAGTGCTAGCAACTATACCAACCGCTCACCTTACCCAACTATTCACATCATTCGTGAAGCGAGTATGGAGCAAGCTCTGGCAGATTATAACGAGCCTGAAACGATCCCAGAGCGCAACATTACCTTTGCAGAGCGCAAAGGCAGCGAGTTTTTCGTCAAGCTGCTGGAAAAATGTAAAAGCGACTAGGGCCTATCTTTAAGCGGTTTTGACGCCTTTTATGCTGTAAACCAGCGGCACTGGGTTACCCTGATGCAAATACTGGAACACTTCTTTATTAAGCAGCTCATTTCGCTTTGACGTTAAGTTGTCAAAACAATTGTATGGGCTGTAATCAAACTCATTGAACTCAACAATGTGAATCCCAGCTTTGATAAGCGCATTAATCACATCGCTAACCGGGTGCGACCAAGTTATCTCGGTTGTTTGGGTATCTCGATTATTCTCGGTGTAGGTTTGATTGACTTCGATATCGGCTTGTTCATCATGGAAATAACGATAGCCATCAAACACGTCGTGTATCGGGTGAAACTCGGCAATAAACAGCTCGCCACCCACTTTTAAATGACTTGCGACTGTGCGCGCCCAGCGGTCAATATCTGGCAGCCAACACAAAACGCCATAAGAGGTGAACACCAGATCAAAATTGGCTTTGGCAGTTTGCTCACTTTCATATACATCAGAGCAAATAAACTCGGCATCTATTCCACACTCACTCGCCAGTGTAGTTGCCGCTTCGATGGCTTTACTTGATAAATCAAGCCCTGTCACCTTTGCGCCAAGCCTTGCCCAAGATAAGGTATCTAAACCAAAGTGACATTGAAGGTGCAGCAGTTTTTTACCTGCAACACTGCCAAGCGCACCTAGTTCAATTTGATTAAGGCTCGTGTTACCTGCTTTAAAACTATTTACGTCATAAAACTTTGAGTCGAGATGCACCGCAACCTTGCTATCCCATGAATGCTGGTTCACATGCAAATACTGGCTTTGTAGTGGCGTCGCTTGTGTATTGTGGCTCATATCTTTATCAATGTTTTGTTTGCGTGCCAAAGGCGATGAAAGTGTGCATTGTCGTCTTTACCCCTAACTTTCAGACACATGGAACTTGCTCACCTGCGCATTTAGCACGCTAGCATCATCAAGTAGCCCTGCATTCAATTCGGCAATCTTACTGGCGATCTCTTGAGTGTTCACATACAGCTCGCTTATCTTCATGGCATTACGGTTCACTTCTTCCGATACAGCAGTTTGCTCATGGGTTGCAGCCGCGACCTGCTCGTTCATGCTGTCGATTTCACTCACCAAAGATACAATAATTGATAGCTCTTCGCCTGCATGCTCAGCCTCCGCCACACTTGCTTCAGCTTGTGTGCGACCACGCTCCATGGCCTTAACAGCAATTGCGGCGCCCGATTTTAAACGCTCGGTCATATTCTTAATATCATCGGTAGAGTTTTGCGCCCTTTGCGCAAGAGTGCGCACTTCATCAGCTACAACTGCAAAGCCACGACCTTGCTCGCCAGCTCGAGCAGCCTCAATAGCAGCATTCAACGCCAGTAAGTTGGTTTGCTCAGCAATGCTGCTAATGACATCCAATATCGCCACGATACCTTGAATATCGTTATCTAGCTGCTGAATAGACTCACCAGCTTCGTTGATCTCATTTGCTAATTGGCTAATTGCCTGACTAGTTTTGCTCACATCCGAGTTACCTGTTTGTGCTTCCTTATTCGCTTTAGCTGACGCTTCAGAGGTGCTTTCAGCATGTTGGGCAATCTCATTCACGGTTGCGGTCATTTCAGTCATGGCTGAAGCAACTTGCTCGACTTCGCTATAGCCTGCATCAACGTCTTGACGAAGCGAATAGGTGAACTGATTAATTTGTTCAACCACAGAAACTAACGCTCCGGTCGTTGATTTAACCTGAGCCACAATCCCTTCAAAATCATCCATCATAACGTTAAAGGCTTTAGCGACCTGACCAAACTCATCCTGACTTTGAATGTCCAGCCTTACCGCCATGTCGGCATTCTCACCAGCTGATGTAACCTGCTTTTGCATGTGCTTTAAGTTACGGTGAATATAGTTGGAAATATTGACCGACATGAACAACACAAATGCGGTTAGCAGCACCAAATTGAAGGTGGCAATATACATGTGAGTTTGGGCACTGGATAACTCAGATTTAGTGATATCAATAAGATCAGTTGCGAGCACTTTTTCAAACTCAGTCAGTACACCAATGCGGCGGGTTGATGTGTCAAACCATTGCTCTGGGTTTTGCGACTGAATTTGCGCCACGTCTTGACTAAAAGCAATATCGCGAAAGCGCTGCACAGCTTGTTCAGCATCGCCCGACATGCGTATCGCAAACTCATTGGCTGTGGTAGAGGTTGCTGCAGCATTAAAACGCTCAGCGTAAGTATTTTGCTCAGACACTAAGGTAACAAATTTTTTGTACGCACCAGGTTTAAAGCCTGCATTACCGAAGGTGCTACTCAGTACAGCACGCTCAATACCCGCTCGTTCTTTAAGCTGTAGAAATGCACCAAATGCCTTGATTTTAATGCTCAGTTCACTGATTTGGCTTTGACTTGCGGCGTCATCTACCAACGACAGCAACACGCCATTCATTCCAGTGTAGTACGCCACTTCTTCGGCTAGAGAAATAGTCAGGTTATCTACCTGTTGGCGCACACTAGCAAGGCGGCCTAGCGAGGCATCGACATTACTGAGCTTGTTACCAAACTCACTTGGCAGTTCGTGACTGGCGATAAATTGTTGATAACGGCGGACTTGCTCATCTGTTAATTGTCGCTGCTTAGGTAAACTCGCAGCAAAAGACTGACCTTTTGAGCCAATAAAGCCTGCGCTCATACCACGCTCTTTTTGCAGTTCATGCACCAGTGCACCATTAACCACGGCTAACTCACTAAGCTCAAGTACTGTACTTAATTGGCTTTGACTTTGGTATTTATTAACAACGAAGGTGCCACCATAAAAAACGAAAGCCAGTAGCGGTGGTAAGATCATCAAGGCAAGCTTATTGGACATTTTGATATTGCCAATCCATTGCAATCCCATTTATTACTCCTTTAGTGGTAAAACGTTAACTGACCTTTATTAAGCGTAGACTATCTGTCGATGGGCATATCTCCCATCACCTGAATTCTATCTGATTTGCCCATTGGCGAGCACAAAAAATGGAAAAATGTTACACGTACATGTAAATGTAACGGCAACCTAGCAAAGAGCTAAAGTAATAAATACATCATATTTTTATCAAGCGGTATCAATCTGTTGGCTCAGATAATAAAAAACGCCCTTGGAGCAACCAGGGGCGTTTTGGTAAAAGCTTAATCGCTGTGATTAATTACGGGCTAATTGGTACTCTAAGTGATGAGCTAGCCTTCGATACCTTTACTTGCCAGAAACTCATCATAAGTGCCTTTAAAGTCAGTCACACCTTGCGGAGTGATTTCAATAATACGCGTGGCAAGTGACGATACGAACGCTCGGTCATGGGATACGAAGAATAGCGTGCCTTCGTATAGCTCAAGGGCATTGTTTAACGACTCGATTGATTCCATGTCCATGTGGTTGGTTGGTTCGTCAAGTAGCAAGATGTTTGGCTTTTGCATGATTAGCTTACCAAAGTACATACGACCTTTTTCACCACCAGATAGCACAGTAACTGACTTTTTAATGTCGTCTGCGCTAAATAGCATACGACCTAAAATGCCGCGCACAGCTTGGTCATCATCTTCAGGTTTGCGCCACTGACTCATCCAGTCAAACAGGTTCATGTCGTTGGCAAAGTCAGCTTCATGATCCTGAGCATAGTAACCAATATTGTGGTTTTCAGACCATTGGATCGTGCCTTCATCTTGCGGAATATCGTGTACTAAAGTACGCAGTAATGTGGTTTTACCCACACCGTTTTCACCCAAAATAGCAACGCGCTCGCCCACTTCGGTGATGATGTCTAAATTCTTAAATAGCGTTTCATCGAAGCCTTTAGCTAGGTTTTCAACTACTAGCGCATTACGGAATAGTTTTTTCTCTTGCTCGAAACGAATGAACGGATTCACGCGGCTAGAGGCTTTCACTTCTTCAAGCTTAATCTTATCGATTTGCTTCGCACGTGAAGTTGCCTGCTTTGCTTTAGAAGCGTTCGCAGAGAAGCGCGATACGAACGTTTGTAGTTCAGCAATTTGTGCTTTCTTCTTAGCATTATCAGACAATAGACGCTCACGCGCTTGCTGCGCAGCCATCATGTATTCATCGTAATTACCTGGGTAAACACGCAGCTCACCGTAATCGATGTCAGCCATGTGAGTACACACTGAGTTCAGGAAGTAACGGTCATGCGAGATGATGATCATGGTGCTGTTTCGGGTGTTCAGCGTTTCTTGTAACCAACGAATGGTGTCGATGTCCAAGTTGTTGGTAGGTTCGTCAAGTAGCAGAATGTCTGGATCTGAGAATAGTGCCTGAGCCAGCAGCACACGTAGCTTGAAGCCTGGCGCGATTTCGCTCATCAGACCAAAATGCTGGTCAACACCAATACCCACGCCCATCAATAAATCGCCAGCGCGCGCTTCTGCAGAATAACCGTCCATTTCGGCATATTCCATTTCAAGCTCAGCCACGCGGATACCTTCTTCTTCGGTCATTTCTGGCAAAGCATAAATGCGGTCACGCTCTTGCTTAACTTCCCACAGCTCTTTGTGCCCCATGATCACTGTGTCTACAACTGAGTATTCCTCATAAGCAAACTGATCCTGATTCAACTTACCAATGCGCTCACCCGGATCAATAGACACGTTACCGCTAGTAGGCTCAAGCTCACCAGATAAAATCTTCATGAAGGTTGATTTACCACAGCCGTTTGCACCGATCAGACCGTAGCGGTTACCACCGCCAAATTTGACCGAAATGTTTTCAAACAACGGCTTTGAGCCGAACTGCATGGTGATGTTGTTACTATAAATCACAGAGGTTCCTTTATGCGCACTGAGTGCATTAACGAATACTAGGGCCTGTTGATCCTTGCGGATTAGAATTTGTTCGAATTAAAAGCACTTTAATCGCGACGCGAGCGATGACGTCTAGTCACCTAAACAAATTCGCTCGCAACAAAGAGTAAAGTGCTTTTAAACGAACCTTTCAGGCAGCGCTTGTTGTCATTTCTACTGCGTTAACGACTTATCATGTGGAATAACCACACATCAAACTCGTTGCCTTGTATTAATTTCCAGCAAGCAGCTGCAAAAATAATCTTGAAAGATTAACAGACCCTAGCTACAAGCATAGCTAATCACACAAAAATGCCTGCTCAATTGCGGATATTTTCAGCTATACAAAAAATTGCCCGCGATTATACATGAGCGCCGCCGTGCTTTACAGCGGCTTATGCCGATTAGCGCATCATCAAGGTAAATCACCACGCGCCAGCAACTGTTTGATAACAAGCCAGTCTTCGAACTTGCTGTAATCTACTATCGAACGTGGGCTATACCAACTGGGATAATGAAGTGATCAGAGATTACGCAGGAAAAACCGCTTAGAACAAGGCGGAAATTGCAGCTAGCTAGTTATTCTACCTACAAAATTTCTAACGAAGTTATAAGCGCTTTTAGCCAGTAAGAGTGAGCACATACTTGTGCTGATTGGTATCAATAAACACCGTTTTGGTTGCGCACTTTGCCACCTGTGAATAGTGCATACATACGCATCGATAAACTCATGCTTTGCACCGCGTCCCAATGCTCAATCAAATAGCCGTTTTCAACCTTCCAGGTATCAATAATATTCAGCCCTTGGCTATCGTCACCGCGATGCTTAGCTTTGAGCGTCGCATGGGAATGAACTGACACATAATCACCATCCACCAGCACGCGCTTTACGTCATAACTAAATTCAGGGGCAATCTTGATGAAGTCGCGCAAGGTACTGAGCACGCCATCAATGCCATCTGCCATAGTGCGATTATGCTGCTTGTAAGGCTTATCTGCATAGCGCGCAGCTAAGCTATCAAAGTCATGCTCATTCATCAGCTGTTGAATAAATCCGATTACAGCGTTGGCATTGGCTTTGTCCTTGTCACTCCAATGCGCTTGTTCAAAATCTTCTGCATTAATTTGCGGGGCACTCATGTCACTCTCCTAGAGTAAATAACAACACTATCGTTAACTTTTTAAATTTAACTTTCAAAATGCAAGTTAAATTATTAGCTTTTATTTTGCAAGTTAATTATTATGACGTTCGAAACAAACTTATCTCTTGTATCTGTGCTTAATGAGGCGAACGAATGACACAACGCTCCGACTGCCCTATCTCTACCCTGCTCGACTTTGTTGGTGACAAGTGGAGTTTATTGATTGTGCGTGACTTGATGTTCTTTGGTAAAAGCTCGTTTTCAGAGCTGCAAAACTCAGATGAACGGATGGCGACAAACATTTTATCTAGCCGACTAGAAAAGCTGGAACAGGATGATTTAATCCAAAAACAAACTGACCCAAATGACAGACGCAAGAAGATTTATAAGCTTACCGAGCAAGGTAAATCGCTACTACCGATTTTGTTGGAAATGATTATTTGGAGCAGTAAGCATGCCCAAGAAACGAATTTGCCCACGCAATTACTTGAAAGAGCGTCGACTGACAGGGATGGTTTGATAGCTGACTTACTAGCAAGGTTAGAAGACTAGTCAGTTGCTGCTAGTTGGCATGTGGAGCAACCACGATGTAAATCAGCCATAAACCGAACACGAGTGAGGCAACACCACAAGGTCGAAACACCGATTTAAACAGGTCAGCAGACCAAATAGCAAACTGTCGATGACGAGCCTCTCCGATTAATAGCAAACCAATACTGACACTAATTAGCAGTACACCCATGTACAAAACAAAAGTGGGATACAAGGTAACGTTGCGAGTGACAACAAACCCAACCCCTGCAATTGCCCTTGAGCATACTTCAAACCAATGAAAATAAGATTTTTGGCTAAATGTGATTATGCCGGCTGACCAAGCATTTGGCCTCACAATCATTATGCAACTTAAACATACGGTAAGTATTCCAATCGCGACAATAAACAGCATCTGCTGGCTACTCGTTCTCTGTCATAGGATCTGCTGTAGGGTTAGTTTTCGCTTGCGTACCAGCAACACCTTCACTGGAATAAGTGTCGGGGACAAATTTGTAATGACCAGTTATTGGATAATCAAACAGCATATCCTCCAACACGGGGCCTGAACCTATGTTATGGGAGATGAGTGGATTGCCCGTTGTTGGACTCAGCTTGTCGGTAACTATTCCAATATGGGGTAAATTACCTGGCAGCATCCAGGTAACGAGCTGCCCAGCTTTATAATCCAAATGATTGTCTGAAACCACAAGAGATTGCCCATGGCGACTAAAGAAAGTCTGCAAATTGGGCACACGGCGATGATCGATATTACGGTCGGTAGAGTGTAAACCCCAAATCCGTTTTGAAGGATAAGCTGAAAAGTGTTGCTTCATGTCCTCATGTACTAACACTTGAAGATCAACCCCTATAGCGCGGTAACTTCTGATCACTACATCAGTACACACCCCGATATTGGCAGGGACATCGCCGTTGGGATAATCAATTGCGATATATGCGCCATCATAAGTCACACTGTGATTAGTGCGCTCAATTGCGGCAGCCACAAAGTCTTGCTCGAACGTATTAGCAAAGCTAACAGTTGAAATAGAACTGGATAAAACCAGTAACGCCGTGGCAATCAGTTTCACGTACAAATCCTTGTAAACTGTAGTTTATTTCACCATGCTACATCATTGTTTTAAAATTAAAAACTAAACTGGCTTATTGCGTTAATTCAAAAAATCTAGCACTTGTGAGTTTGGCTAAATCATCTGGGCTTATTTCAATTTCTAAACCTCTGCGCCCTGCACTAACATAGATTGTGTTCTGTTGCTGCGCCGACGCATCGATGACAGTTTTTAAACGCTTCTTTTGCCCAAGAGGACTCACGCCACCCAACACATAGCCAGTTGAGCGTTGCACTTCGCTTGGCTCAGCCATGTTTGCCTTTTTCGCACCAACAGCTTTGGCAATGAGTTTCATGCAGAGCTTGGCATTGACAGGAACAATACCGACAACTAGCTCCTTGCTATCAAGACTAACTACCAGAGTTTTGAACACCTTCTCTGGCGCAATACCCAACTTTTCAGAAGCTTCTAGACCATAAGACTCACTGCTAGCATCATGCTGATACTCATGCACTTTATGGGATATTTTAGCCTTTTTTGCTCGATTAATTGCAGGTGTCATAGTGTCCTTAAAAGCGAGTGCGGGAAATTTAATTAAACATTAGTCAATGTTAACGGCTTTGTTCAAAACGCTTGAATAACAGCGGTAATGCCCGCTCGCGCCAGAAGTCCGTACATATTGCACCACTCGACATACCGCCATGGACAAAGTCTTCGACATGTATAGTTTCATCCAAAGACATAGGGCGACCAGTCAGCTCTAAAAATGCCGACTCGATTAAATGCTGCAGTTGCTCAATATCTTGTGGCATATCTACAGATATCAAAATGTACCTGCATAGCTTGCCACAAGTAAGGGTCACCTCTTAATCCCCATTGCTCTGGGTGAGGGTTAAATAAATCACTTAGCTTCATAAATTGACCGTGTTGATGACATTAATTTACTCAAACTTCATTAGCCTGGAAAAACTGGAAATCGTTGTCAATGATACGATAGTGATGGCTTCAGAGACACAAATGCCCCATAGAATGGTACCCGAGACCAAACTGCTCTTTATAAACCAAAGTGGCACGCCTTGTTTTCAACAAGAGCGCGAGGGATTTTAAGTCTCAAAATTTTACTATTGCAATAAACGCAAAAAAGCCTCTGCATTGCAGAGGCTTTATGCACCATATAATGGTACCCGAGGCCAGACTTGAACTGGCACGCTTATTCAGCGAGGGATTTTAAATCCCTTGTGTCTACCGATTCCACCACTCGGGCAAACTGTTAAAGTAATAACAGAAAGTCAGTACTTTGAAATGTTTGCTTCACTTACAACTCACATGAACGTGTGTCGCTGTGAACGAGTGCATACTTTACTGATTTTTTTACCGCAATCAACTAAATAGTGAAGATTTAAGCTTAATTGCAGCAAAAAACAGCGATATCCAGAGCTTTAACGCGTCAGCTCAGCATAGTATCGCCTAAAGCAACCGATAAAATTAGCGTTTACGGCTTCACTGGCGTTAAACCTTTTTCGCGTTCATCGACAGCTTCATCCAACTCAAAGCCACTTTTAACCCAATTTGTCGCTTCTTCTACACTAAATTTTGCTTTGGCCCACTCTTTTGCAGCATCAACGCTAAACTTCGCGTCAACCCAAGCTTTTGCTTCATCAGCAGCAAAGCCATTTTTACTCCATGTTTGCGCACCTGCAGCGTCAAAACCTGCAGATTTCCAAGCTGAGATCTGTCCTTCAGACATACCCTCCCAGGTTGGACTAGATGCACAGCCAATTAAAATCAACCCTAATACCATTGCAAAGTATTTTTTCATGTGAAGTCCCTTATTTACGCCAGAAAAAGTAACTTCATTAACCCTAGTTCAGCACTTTGATTTCGCAAATGTTTATTATTAATCAGCGCAAGTATGTGAACACACTTAACTGCTAAATTGGCCTATCACTTATTTGGAAATTATAGTTATATTACATATAGGTAGCTACAAACTCTGTCTTATAACAAGCGATTATCCTGCGCCATCTCTGATCACTAATTTATTGCGCTAGGTATAACAACAAAGCACAAAAAAAGTCGCACAAAGCGACTTTTTATATTTATGGCTATTCATAACCCTATGAACACAGTTGCGTATTAACTACGCTGACGAGTTGGCTTTTTGCCACCAGTCACCTTGTGCTTGCGTACTGCGCGGCGAATTTTAGCGCTTTTCACTTTAGCACGTGAAACTGAGTGCTTGTCAGTACCAAGGAATGAGCGAGTTTCAGGCTCTAAACCTGCAACCTGACGTAGGTAGTTGACCTGCTCCATGGTTAACTCAGTCCAGCCACCACGAGGCAGTGATTTAGGTAATTCAATCATGCCATAACGCACACGAATTAGGCGGCTAACTTGCACTTCTTGCGACTCCCACAAACGACGAACCTCACGGTTACGACCTTCATGCAGAGTAACATGCCACCACTGATTAATACCTTCACCACCCGCAGCTTTAACACTGTCGAAGTTAGCAGGGCCATCTTCTAGCATGACGCCTTGGCGTAGGCGCTGCACTGCAGCCTCTGGCACTTCGCCAAATGTACGTACAGCGTATTCACGCTCTACTTCATTCGACGGGTGCATTAAGCGGTTCGCTAACTCACCATCTGAGGTAAACAGCAGCAAACCTGAGGTGTTAATATCCAAACGTCCTACCGCTACCCAGCGTGAATCACGCACTTTAGGTAGTCGGTCAAATACCGTAGGGCGACCTTCCGGGTCCTTACGAGAACAAATTTCACCTTCAGGTTTATGGTAAGCCAGTACGCGACAAACAACGTCATCAGCTGATTTGATTGATACCGCGCGGCCATCAATTCTTACTTTTGCATCTGATTCGATACGATCGCCAAGTTTAGCGATTTCACCGTCAATACTAATTCGACCTGCAGCAATCCATGCCTCCATCTCACGACGGGAGCCATGGCCTGCACGGGCCAAGACTTTCTGCAATTTTTCACTCATTAGTTGACTCTTCTATTGTAGTTGGCGCTGCCTCTGACTCTGCATCATTTGCAGGCTCTGGTGCTTGTTGAGCACGCTCAAACATCGCCTGTAGTGACTCAATGTCCGAAAGCGGAGGTAAATCTACTAATCGGTTTAAGCCAAAGTAAGATAAAAATGTATTGGTGGTGGCATACAAGGCGGGTCGCCCTGGCACGTCTTTATGACCAACTACTTTTACCCAATGTCTATCAGCTAAGGTTTTTATGATGTGACTGCTGATCGCCACCCCTCTTATTTGTTCAATATCGCCGCGTGTTACTGGCTGGCGATAAGCAATAACGGCAAGAGTTTCCATTACTGCTCGAGAATACTTAGGTGCTTTTTCTTGCCACAGTGGCTGCAACAGTGGATTAAGCATTTCCAATGTTTGAAAACGATAGCCAGATGCGACCTTCACCAACTGTACGCCGCGCTCTTGATAATCTTGCTGTAACTCATTAACTACAGCCTGAATGCGTGCGCGCGATACACTAAAACCTGCAAGTACAGTTTCACGCATGAACTTAATGGTCAGCGGTTTGCCAAGCACAAATAGGCTGGCCTCGATTAATTGCTTTAGCTGCGTATCACTAATTTTATTATTGTCAGCCATGACTATCCACTTGCCTTAACATAAATAGCATCAAACGGCTGGTTTTGATTGACATCCACCAGCATGTTTTTTATCAGCTCCATCAAGGCTAAAAAGGTCACCACTACACCAGCTCGCCCTTCGCGGACATCAAACAAGGTGCTGAACTCGACAAACTCACCTTCACGCAAACGCGCTAAGATTTGACTCATGCGCTCGCGGGTTGATAACTGCTCCTGCTGCACATGATGATCTTCATTGGCTTCAATGCGCGATAGCACTTGACCAAATGCTCTGGCTAACTCAGCAAGGGACACATCTGGCGCCACAACCACAGGCTTAATATCTTTATGGGCAACAGCCTTGGCTTGAAATACATCTCGGCCCAGGCGCGGCAAATTATCTAAATCTTCAGCGGCTTGCTTAATCACTTCATAAGCTTTTAACTGCTTAATTAAGCGCTCACGCGGGTCTTCTTCGTGCTCATCTTCAACCACCATGCGTGGCAGCAATAAGCGCGATTTAATTTCAGCGAGCGTTGCAGCCATCACCAAATAGTCGGCGGCGAGCTCAATGCGTGCTTCGGTCAAGATTTCAATGTAACTTAAGTATTGACTGGTGATTTGCTGAATAGGCAAATCGACCACATCCATTTTTTGCTTGCGGATCAAATACAAAAGTAAATCGAGAGGCCCTTCAAACGCTTCAAGGAATACTTCCAACGCTTCTGGCGGAATAAACAAGTCTTTCGGCAGCGTGTCTAACGCTTTGCCGCGAACAATGGCTAAAGGTAAGCTTTGTTGTGTCGCTTGCATTGTATCCTTAGGGCTAATTGGCACATCTAACTGCTTAGATGTAAGTGAGCAAAAATCTATCGGTTTTTACTGACCGCATCGAGTGCGACGCCCGCTAGGCTTGACCAAACGCGCGATTATACGCACAAATGCCTAAGGTTTAAACACACAATGACGACAATTTTGATACTTTACGCGCTCAACAAAAAAGGGGCAAGTGAATAATCACTAATACCCCTTTATAATCAGCATCTTGCTATCGGATCTTCCAAGACGACTTGCGTTATAAACATAAACGCCTTATTCAAATGCACTCGCATCGCCTGCGCCGTGGCGCAAGACTTCAATGTCACCATCTGACATATCAATCACAGTGGTTTGCTTTTCAGCAAGGTAGCCACCATGAATAATCGCATCGACTTGATGCTCTAAAATATCGCGAATATGCTCAGGATCTGATTCAGCAAACTCTTCATCTGGCATCACCAATGAGGTCGACATTAACGGCTCATCTAAGGCTTCAAGCAGTGCCAGTGCAATCACATTGTCTGGTACGCGAATACCTATGGTGCGCTTTTTGTCGTTTTGCAAACGTCTTGGCACTTCTTTGCTTGCCTTAAAAATAAAGGTGTACGGGCCAGGTGTGCAGCTTTTTAGCAAGCGATAAGCCTGATTATCAACACGTGCAAAGTTAGCAAGCTCAGATAAATCACGGCACATCAACGAGAAGTTATGATCGTTTTCAATGCGGCGAATACGCACCATGCGCTCCATTGCATTTTTGTCGCCAATCATACAGCCTAGGGCATAACCAGAATCGGTTGGGTACACGATTACCCCGCCCTGTTTTAGAATCGCCACTGCTTGATTAATTAATCGAGCTTGCGGGTTTTCATCGTGAATATAAAAGAATTGACTCATTAGCGTTCCATCCAAGATTCCGACTCCCAGACCCAGGTGACGCCCGGTGGCTGGAATAAATTTTTTCCTAGTTCAATCCAATTGCTCGGGAAGTGAAAATCACTACCTACCGAGCCAAGTAAGTTATGCTGCAAGCTAAGGGAAATCAGCAAATTACGATCATCAATCGTTTGTTGGCCTAACACCACTTCCATTGCATCGCCGCCCGCTTGAGCAAACTCTTTAACTAATTTTTTTAACCACTTAGCAGATAATTTATAACCACTTGGGTGAGCTAATACCGCGATTCCACCAGCCTGATGAATTATCTCGCAAGCATTCGCCATATCTTGCCAATTATTAGGTACATAGCCGGTTTTGCCACGGGCTAAATAGCGTTTAAATACACTGGCAGTATCTTTGGCATAGCCGTTTTCAGCTAACCAGCGAGCGTAATGACCACGGCTAATCGCAGCGCCGTCAGCAAACTTCTTAGCACCTTCATAGGCGCCTTCAATTCCCGCTTTGGCTAAGCGCTCACCAATCTCTTTGGCGCGTTCATCACGCAGGCTAACTTGTTTAGTTAAAAACTGTTGCAGCTCAGAGTTATCAATATCTAAATTGAGCCCAACAATGTGGATATCAAAGTTATGCCAACGAGTTGAAATCTCGACACCATTAATCAATTTCAAACTATTTGGTTGCGCCTGATTAAATTGATGGGCTTCAGCAAGGCCAGCCACTGTGTCATGATCAGTAATTGCCAGCATTTCTACGCCTTTTTCCAGCGCGCGCTCGACTAATTGTGACGGAGAAAGAACGCCGTCTGATGCTGTGGTGTGGCTATGTAGATCAGCCAAGATACTCTGAGTTGTCATAGGCTTATTGTACTGCACATTCACAGCTAATAGGGGCTAGAAGCTTAATTATTTTCAAATGCGAACAACCCTTGCTGTATTTTTAACCCATTTAGCGAGTTTTAATGAATGTCACCACTGTAAAATTGCCGCAAATGGTCAACTTTTGAGTGATTAGTAAAAAAATACTCAAAATGTAGAATATTCAATTGACTTTAAATCGCTGCTGGGTTTTCCTATAGGCACAGACGAAAAAGCTAAATTTTACGAGCTTATTTTTAAGAGCTAGATTTGAAGAACTAGCTTGAAGAGCAAAGAGCACAATGACTTTATTCAACGCAAAAAACATCGCTTGGTGGTGGCACTTCCCAAATTAGACGGGTGGTGTGATGCGTTGCGCTTAAATTTAGCAACAAGAATTTACGAAAAAGCCCGCAGAAATGTGGGCTTTTTTGCTATCTGGCCTACATAAAACAGCAACAGATTGAACAAGTTAACTATTTATAGTTTTTTAGGCCAACTCATGGCAGCAACATAGAGGCAAACGGATAATGACCCATAACCGCCCATTAGCACAGGTCAGCACCAATAAGCAGGCAATGACCTACCATGCTGATCCGCTGAATCTATATCAGCATGTGACCAATAATCAGCCCCATACCATGCTGCTTGAGTCAGCTGAAATTGACAGCAAAGATCACCTTAAAAGCATAGTGTTAACCCATGCAGCATTAATGGTGCGTTGTGACAGTTACCAAATCACCTTTAACGCGCTAACGGACAATGGCGCTAGCTTACTCGGCGCGATTGCAGACTTCTTTAACAATGAAGCAGCCTTTGGCAAAACTGAAATATTCCAAGAGCCTAACAGCCTTATTGTTAACTTGAGTAAATCTGATGCCTGTCAGGATGAAGACGCCAGATTAAAGTCAACCTCTCCGCTTGATGGCCTGCGTTTACTGGTAAAACACATCAGCAAAGCCGATGGTGAATTGGCCTTTGAAGATCTATTTTTAGGCGGCGTATTAGCATATGACCTAATCGATACGGTAGAGCCTCTACCACAAGTTAAAAATGCCGCTAACACTTGCCCTGACTACCTATTCTACCTTGCTGAAACCCTTGTCCTTGTTGACCACCAAACTGAAACCGCTGAAATCATCACTCACCAGTTTGATAGCGATCAATCAATTTCGAAAAAGACGGCGCAAACACTTAAACAGCGCGCGCAGCAAATCGCTGCAGACACACAAACATTAAGCAGTGTTGCTGAGTTAATCAGCGTTGAAGCCGAAACTGAAGTCAATATCTCAGATGACAAGTTCAAACAAACTGTAGTTGAACTAAAAGAGCATATTGTTGCGGGTAATATCTTCCAAGTGGTGCCATCACGCAGTTTTAGCCTACCATGCCCTAATACACTAGGTGCATACCGCGCCCTTAGACTGACCAACCCAAGCCCGTACATGTTCTATTTTAGAGGCCCAGATTTCACCTTATTTGGCGCATCGCCAGAAAGCGCACTGAAATACGAGTCGCAATCGAATCAAGTTGAGGTTTATCCCATTGCTGGTACTCGCAAGCGCGGTAAAGATGCCAATGGCGCAATCGATGCCGACCTAGATAGCCGCATTGAATTAGAGCTGCGCTTAGATAAAAAAGAACTGTCAGAGCATTTAATGCTAGTAGATTTGGCTCGAAACGACATCGCCCGTATTAGCCAAAGCGGCAGCCGCAAAGTGGCAGAATTACTCAAAGTCGACCGCTACTCACACGTGATGCACTTGGTTAGCCGCGTAACAGGTCAACTTCGTGAAGATTTAGACGCGCTGCACGCTTATCAAGCCTGCATGAATATGGGCACCCTGGTTGGCGCGCCAAAAGTACGCGCATCACAACTGGTGCGAGAAGCAGAGCAAGCGCGCCGCGGCAGCTACGGCGGCGCAGTGGGTTACTTAAATGGCTTAGGCGATATGGATACCTGCATTGTGATCCGCTCAGCCTTTGTTAAAGACAATGTTGCCCACATTCAAGCCGGCGCTGGCGTGGTGTTTGATTCAGACCCACAAGCCGAAGCCGATGAAACCAGACAAAAAGCCCAAGCGGTGATTTCAGCAATCAAAATGGGAGGCGGCCTTTAATGAGCATGCAAGCGAAACAAGCGGTCAAACTCTACCTACTCGATAACTTCGACTCGTTCACCTATAACCTGGTTGATCAATTCCGCAGCCTAGGTTTTGAAGTGGTAGTTTACCGTAACGATGTGAGTGCTGATTACCTAGCAGAAAAGCTACTTAACGAATCAGGTAAAAGCGCGCTAGTGCTATCGCCAGGGCCAGGTGCACCACATGAAGCAGGCAGCATGATGCAGCTAATCGACAAGGTCGCTGGCAAGGTGCCAATGCTGGGGATCTGTTTAGGCCATCAAGCCATGGTGGAATATTATGGCGGCAAGGTTGAGCGCGCACCATTTGTGGTACACGGCAAAGCCAGCCCTACCATACATAATGGCAAAGGCGTATTTGCTGACTTACCGTCTCCACTGCCGGTCGCTCGCTACCACAGCCTAGTTGCGACCAAGGTGCCAGATTGCCTTGATGTGATTGCCACCACAGATGATATGCCGATGGCAATCTTACACGAGCACGACAAAGCCGTTGGTTTCCAGTTCCACCCCGAATCAATTTTAACCACTTTAGGTAGTCAACTACTTACCCAAACACTCAACTATTTAACTGCTGATGCGCAAGCAGCTTCAGCAAGTCAAGGAGACGTACAATAATGGCCGAGCTACAACCTTTACTAGACACCTTATACAAGGGTAACGCGCTCACCGCTGAGCAAAGCCAGCAACTGTTTAGTGCCATTATTGCAGGCGAAATGGAGCCTATCGCCATGGCAGGTATGCTAACTGCGCTAAAAATGCGCGGCGAAACTGTAGCTGAAATTACAGGTGCGGCGAATGCGATGCGCAGCGCAGCTAAGCCGTTCCCGCGCAGTGAAGCATCACTATCGACAGGCGTGGTTGATATTGTGGGTACTGGCGGTGATGGCTTTAATACCATCAATATTTCTACTACTGCCACCTTTGTTGCAGCAGCGGCAGGCGCAAAAGTCGCAAAGCATGGCAGCCGCGGCGTTTCGAGTAAATCTGGCGCATCAGATGTGCTATCTCACTGTGGGATCGGTTTGACCATGTCGCCAGAGCAAGCAAGTGATTGTGTTGATAATATTGGCGTGAGCTTTTTATTCGCACCTCACTATCATCAAGGAATGAAACACGCAGTACCTGTGCGTCAGGCACTAAAAACTCGTACTATTTTTAATATACTTGGGCCTTTAGTTAACCCTGCAAAACCTGAATACATGCTACTTGGCGTGTACTCACCCAAGCTGCTGGCTCCTATTGTTAATGTGCTACAAGCGCTAAACGTTAAGCACGCGATGGTGGTTCACGGTAGCGGACTCGATGAAGTCGCCCTGCATGGCGAAACCCAAGTTGCAGAGCTAAAAGATGGTCAAATCCGTTTTTACAACATCACTCCTGCTGAGCTAGGTGTCAAAACTGCCAGCATTGAAGCGCTCAAAGGTGGTGAGCCAAGTGAAAACGCGGAAATCACTAAAGCGATTCTGGCAGGCAAAGGCACTGATGCTCAGCGTGACGCAGTTGCGGTTAACGCAGGTTGTGCGCTTTACGTTGCAGGCCTTGCACCTAATGCTAAAGCGGGTACAGAATTAGCCCTTAAAACACTCGCCTCGGGCGAAGCGTTAAATCGATTGAATCAATTGGCAGCTGCAAGTCAGCAGGCGCAGTCATAAACCAGCGATTAAAACCAGACAGGAACACACCATGACAGCAAGCAAAGACAACAAGCTCGCAGAACTTGAAACCACAGCGCCAATTGCTACGGCTGCAGAGTCAAACGTCCTGACACGCATTGTTGATACCAAAGCTGAGCACATTGCTCAGCTAAAACAACGCTTTGGCGAAGCAGACGCACTCACGCCACAGGTCTCGACTCGCAGCATGTTCGATGCCCTTAAAGCGCCTAATGCACAGTATATTTTTGAGTGTAAAAAGGCGAGTCCATCGAAAGGTTTGATCCGCGATAACTTTAATGTAGAAGCCATTGCCAGTACCTATACTCGCTACGCGGCGGCGATTTCAGTATTAACTGACGAGCAGTTCTTCCAAGGCGACTTTGACTTTATTCCGTTAGTTAAAGCCAAGGTTACTCAGCCTATTTTGTGTAAAGACTTCTTTGTTGACCCTTATCAGGTCAAACTTGCTGCACACCAAGGTGCAGACGCTATCTTGCTAATGCTGTCAGTGTTAGATGATGCTCAGTACCTCGAGCTTGCAGAGCATGCGGCTAAATACAATTTAGATACCCTGACCGAAGTCAGTAATCAGGAAGAGTTGCAACGCGCAATCGATCTAAACGCGCCTATTATTGGTATCAATAACCGTAACCTACGTGACTTAAGCACAGACCTCGCCACCACTGAAGAGCTCGCGCCGCAAATTCCATCTGATCGCGTGGTGATTAGCGAGTCAGGCATTTACACCCATGAGCAAGTTAAACGCCTTAACCCTCTGGTGGATGGTTACTTAGTTGGCAGTTCATTGATGGCACAAGACAACCTAGATCTTGCTTGTCGTCAGCTCGTATTTGGCCCAAACAAGGTATGTGGGTTAACTCGCATTGAAGATATTGAAGCAGTCGCACACGCGGGTGCAAGCTTTGGCGGTATGATTTTCTATCCGCCCTCACCACGAGCGATTGACCTCGATACAGCTAAAAGCCTGCGCGATAAAATGCGCGAGCAGCAACTTGAGCTAAACCTGGTTGGCGTATTTGTTAATCAACCAATTATTGAGCTAGTAGAACATGCAAAAGCGCTAAGTTTGTTTGCGCTGCAGCTACACGGCAATGAAAGCACTGAGTATGTTGCTGAGCTAAAACAAGCACTCAGTGATAATGGTTTAGTCGTTGAAGTTTGGAAGGCGATTGCGATCAACACCAGTGATACAGACGCTGAAATAGAGCTAGTCGCAGGAGCAGATAAATACCTCTATGACAGCAAGCATCAAGGTCAATTTGGTGGCAGCGGTCAAACCTTTGATTGGCAAAGGTCAATTAAAAACAAAGCACAGGCTATGCTTGCAGGCGGATTAAACCTAGACAATATCGACAGTGCCCGCCAACAAGGTTTTGCAGGATTAGATATGAACTCAGGCCTAGAAGTTAGCCCAGGCATTAAAGATGTCGCCAAGATTAATACCGCTTTTGAGCTTCTACGTAAAAACTAGGGCGTAAGAACTAAAGCTTAGCAACTAGCTCAAAGCCAAAAACAGATTTTAAAATATCAGGGCATCAAAGATGCCCAAAACTAAAGGGATACAAGATGACAACCCTAAAACTAGACCCTTATTTCGGTGAATATGGCGGCATGTATGTACCGCAAATTCTCATGCCAGCACTCAAACAGCTTGAGGCAGCATTTGTTGAGGCGCAAAACGATGACAGCTTTAAAGCCGAGTTTACCGACCTACTTAAAAACTACGCCGGCCGCCCAACAGCGCTAACACTCACACGCAATTTAAGCCCGAACCCGCTGGTAAAAATCTACCTAAAGCGTGAAGACTTACTTCACGGCGGCGCCCACAAAACCAACCAGGTTTTAGGCCAAGCCTTACTTGCAAAACGCATGGGTAAAAAAGAGATTATCGCTGAAACCGGCGCAGGCCAACACGGCGTAGCTACCGCCCTCGCCTGTGCACTACTAGGCTTAAAATGTAAGGTTTATATGGGCGCTAAAGACGTAGAGCGTCAGTCGCCAAACGTATTCCGTATGAAGCTAATGGGCGCAGAAGTTATCCCTGTTACTTCAGGCTCAGCCACCCTAAAAGATGCGTGTAACGAGGCAATGCGCGACTGGTCAGCTAGTTATGACAAAGCCCATTATCTCCTTGGCACAGCGGCAGGCCCTCACCCATTCCCGACCATAGTACGTGAATTCCAACGCATGATCGGTGAAGAAACTAAGGCGCAAATTCTTGAAAAAGAAGGCCGTCTGCCAGATGCCGTTATTGCGTGTGTTGGCGGTGGTTCAAACGCCATTGGTATGTTTGCAGACTTTATCGATGAAAAAGACGTCAAGCTCATTGGTGTTGAGCCTGCTGGTAAAGGCATTGATACCACAATGCATGGCGCGCCGCTTAAACACGGTAAAACCGGTATTTTCTTTGGTATGAAAGCGCCGCTTATGCAAGACAGCGTAGGCCAAATTGAAGAATCATACTCCGTATCAGCGGGTCTAGATTTCCCATCAGTTGGCCCACAGCATGCGCACCTAAATGCCACAGGTCGCGCGACTTATGAGTCAGCTACCGATGATGAAGCACTAGAAGCATTCCAGCTACTTGCCCGCAGTGAAGGCATTATCCCTGCACTAGAGTCGTCACACGCGCTAGCCTACGCAGTTAAACTTGCCAAACAGGCAACCGAGGAAACCATTTTGGTGGTAAACCTATCAGGGCGAGGTGACAAAGATATCTTCACCGTGTCGGACATCCTTGAGAACCAAGAAGCCCAAAACCAATCTGTGAATAAAAAAGACTAAGGAGGCGCGTAATGACTGAGCAAACCAATATATCTAGCCAAAGATACCAACGCGCTTTCGCAAAGCTGGCTGACAACAACCAGGGCGCGTTTGTGCCTTTCGTGACCTTGGGCGACCCAGGTGTTGAGCTGTCACTGAAAATTGTCAACACCTTGATTGAAAACGGCGCCGATGCGCTAGAGCTTGGCTTCCCGTTTTCAGATCCGCTCGCTGACGGCCCAGTCATTCAAGGCGCTAACATTCGCGCCCTTGATGCGGGTACAACACCAGGGATTTGTTTTGACATAATCAAGCAGGTTCGGGAGCAACACCCTGATTTACCTATCGGTCTATTGCTGTATGCCAACTTAGTTTATGCCAACGGTGTAGACGCGTTTTACGCTAAAGCGCAAGCTGCAGGCGTAGATTCAGTATTGATTGCCGATGTGCCAATGGAAGAGTCTGCAGAGTTCGTTGAATCTGCCACTAAATATGGCATTGAGCCGATTTTTATTGCTCCGCCAAATGCTGATGAAGCCACCTTGAAACAAGTGAGCACCTTGTGCCGAGGTTACACTTACCTACTATCACGCGCTGGTGTTACTGGTACTGAATCTAAAGCAGGTCAGCCAGTAGATAAAGTGCTGGCTAAACTTGCTCAGTACAACGCACCGCCGCCGCTACTTGGTTTCGGTATTGCTGAGCCAAGTCAGGTTCGTGATGCTATTGCAGCTGGTGCAGCGGGTGCAATTTCGGGTTCTGCTGTGGTAAAAATCATCGAGCGCAATCAAGATGATGAAACCAAGCTACTTGCTGAGCTTGGCGAGTTTACTCGCAATATGAAAGCGGCAACCGCTCGAAGCTAGCAGATCTACGATAGCTCAGTTAAGCAGCTAAAGCTGAATAACGTAAATTGAACAAACGGCGTATTTGCTAGCAAATACGCCGTTTTTTATTTCCCGTCCCTACACCACCTACTTCAATAGGCCGTTATCATTCAATAGACTTTTAGTAATTAGCTCACGTTGCAATGAAATTTAAAGCTCGTCGTGAACACTTCCGTGTGGACTCGACGAAAACATCCATGTTTTCAACGGCTTTAAATATCATTGCAACTACATGCTTTAACTTTCGCAGATTAGGCTATGCTCCCTTCTCGGGAGATATCGCAAAGCTAACTTCTCCAAAAGATGAATTGTTTTTTCGCAATTCATTTCAATGACTATACTGAGAGTGATAAACATTTCTTATACGCAAAAGTCAGTCAAAAAAATAACTAGAAATAATGAATTACATGGATACGTTCTTCAATCAAGTTAACCCATTCAGAGCATCTTTTTGTGCAACATTCATAGCGCACATCATGCTAAGCGCCGCGCTATTTTTGTCGCTATTGAGTGTCAATTACGCTTTCGCTGAAACCAGTCACTCTATCACCCAAGCAAGTCACACGGGCTTGCAAACCAATATTTTGGCATTAGGTCCAACAACCTCAAGCAAGAGTAAACCGATTATCATCAAATATAATCTGTCTGCAGAGTTTAACGACAGCAAACAAAGCTACTATATCGACCTACTCGCGCTAGCGCTGGAAAAAACCATCAATGAAGGGCCCTATCAGCTCCATGCCGTGAGTTTAGCTATGCCCCAGGGTCGCACGGTCAAGATGGTGGAACAAAGCAAGCTCGATATCATTTGGACCATGACATCCATTGAACGTGAATCAGAAATGCAGGCGGTCTATGTACCGCTACTCAAAGGTATGATGGGCTATCGCATTGGTATAATTCGTAAAGGTGAGCAGGCTAAATTTGACGGTATTGATAATCTCAAGCGGCTAAAACAAGTGCGCATGGCACAGGGCAGTGATTGGCCTGATACGCAAATACTAAAGCACAGTGGGTTTAACGTATTGCCAGTACCTGGATCAGCAAATCAACTGCTCAATATGTTGCCCTTTAATCGCTTCGACTTCTTCCCACGAGCAGTGCATGAACCTTGGGATGAATTGCCAAGGCGTGACGATATCGCCCTTGAGCAGAACATACTGATTAAATATGCTTCGCCCATTTACTTCTTTGTATCTAAAGACAACCTTGCACTAGCGCAGCGAATTGAGCGCGGCTTAATGAAAGCCATTAGCGATGGTAGTTTCGACAATTTGTTTTACCAGCATCCGATCACTCAAGACATGCTTAAAAAGGCTCGCATTGATGAACGCACCGAATTCGAAATCGCCAATCCATTACTATCGCCTACAAGCGCGGCACTACTCAATGAAACCCAATTGTGGCTCACTGATACTAGTGTGAATAGCGACACCAGCTCTGAAACAGAGTCATCTCGTTAGATGGCTTATCAAATAAGCAGGCAATTAAGCGAGTCAGCGCTAAACCGACCATTTGGGTTTAACACAACCTAAAGATATAGAAAATTAACCATGGTTAATCAAACTGTGGCCAAATCGCACCTTCAAGCTCTTCAAGCTAATTGGGCTGCGTGCTACACTGCCGTTCACTATTTTAAGCAATACTTGCCGTTTTAAAGAGCAACCCACAACATGAAACAACTGCTGGATTTCCTGCCCCTCATCATCTTTTTTGCCGTTTATAAGTTTGTCGATATTTATGCGGCAACAGGCGCGCTCATCGTAGCAACTGCAATTCAAATTGCCGTGTCTTACGCGCTATATAAAAAAGTTGAGAAAATGCACCTGATCACCTTTTCTATGGTGACCTTCTTTGGCGCACTAACCCTATTTTTTAAAGACGATGCCTTTATCAAATGGAAAGTCACCATCGTTTATGCCATGTTCGCTGGCGGTTTAGCGGTTAGTCACTTAATGGGTAAATCGGTACTTAAGAGTATGCTAGGGCAAGAGATGACCGTGCCAGATGCAGTTTGGGCTAAAGTAACCTGGTACTGGGTAAGTTTTTTTGTAGTGTGTGGTCTAGTCAATATTTACGTGGCATTCAGCCTACCGCTAGAAACCTGGGTTAACTTCAAGGTGTTTGGCCTTACTGCGCTAACCCTGATTAACACCGTAGGCACTGTGGTTTACCTGTTTAAGCACATGCCAAAAGAGTCAATTGAACAGATGCAAAATCAAGATAAACAAGACAAATAACTGCTTGTTTCGCTATTTCAACAATTTACAAATGGAGCCGTAAAATGTGGTACATGATTTCATCAACTGATGTTGAAAACAGTCTAGAAAAGCGCATGACAGTGCGTGCTGACCACCTAGCAAGACTACAAGCGCTTGCTGACGAAGGTCGCTTACTTACCGCAGGTCCACACCCTGCAATTGATAACGAAAACCCGGGTGAAGCCGGCTTTACAGGTTCATTGGTGGTTGCCGAGTTTGCATCACTTGAAGAAGCTCAAACTTGGGCCGACGCTGACCCATACATAGGTGCTGGCGTATACCAAAACGTTATCGTTAAGCCATTTAAGCGAGTGCTACCATAATGAAAATTGTTTCGTTCAACATTAATGGTATTCGCGCCCGTCTGCATCAGCTGCAAGCCCTAATTGACACGCAAGCGCCTGACATTATCGGCCTGCAAGAAACTAAGGTTCATGATGAAGCTTTTCCCGTCGCTGACGTAGAAGCTATGGGCTACAAGGTTCACTATCATGGCGGTAAAGCCCACTATGGTGTGGCTATGCTGTCAAAACAAGAGCCAGTTGAAATCATCAAGGGCTACGCCAGCGATGAAGAAGATGCACAACGCCGACTCATTATTGGTAAGTTTAAGCAAGACAATGGTCGCATCTTAACCGTGATAAATGGTTATTTCCCGCAAGGTGAAAACATTGGCCATGAAACCAAATTCCCAGCTAAGCGTAAGTTCTATAAAGACTTAATGCTGCATTTAGATGCTAACCACAACGCTGATGAAGATATTGCGGTGATCGGAGATATTAATATCTCACCAACCGATCTTGATATCGGTATCGGCGAGCCAAACCGTAAACGTTGGTTAAAAACCGGTAAATGTAGCTTCCAACCAGAAGAGCGTGAATGGCTGGCCAAACTACTTGATTGGGGCTTTGTCGATTCATTCCGTGAGCTACATCCAGAGCGCACAGAGCGTTATTCGTGGTTTGACTACCGCAGCAAAGGCTTTGATGACAATCGCGGCCTGCGCATCGACGTGATTTTAGTGACTAAATCATTGGCTGAGCGCGCCCTAGAGTCAGACGTAGATTACGAGCTACGCGGCATTGAAAAACCATCAGATCATGCGCCGATTTGGACGACTTTTAGCTAGTAGCTAGTACCTCTCTACGAGCGCTAGCCAGCTGAAATAGAAAAAGCCCTGATAGATATTGTCATCTAACAGGGCTTTTTATTATTTATAGTGCTAACCAATTGAATTTAAACGTAAGCTGTTCGATATAAAAACTGTACAGCTTAATCGCAGCTTAAGATTTTAACGTTAACCTAGCCCCCCTAATTCACCATACAGCACACATAATAAAAACAATATGGACAGTAAAGACTATTTCAAAATCGCACTTTTACTTCTGATCCCGTTGGCCATCTTAGGCTATATTTTCTGGCAAGCTGAATCTTGGCAAATGTTTATCGCTTATTTCATTATTGGTGGCATTATGCTTGGCACAACAAAACTCATGGGTATGATTTTTAGTGGCCTTGGTAAGCTATTGAATAGAATACGAAACAGGTGAGCCACAATGGGGCTCACCTGTTCCTTTATCTTCAGCTCTTAAACTCTACACGAGGCGCGATTTACGCCGTTTTATACTGACTAAGAATATGCGTTAAATTATGAGACGACTCAGTGAGGCCATGTGACACAGTCTCTGCTTCTTGCGCATGCTGCTTAATTTGCTCCGACTGCTGGCGAATATCATTAAGCTGACTGGCAATATCGACCGCGGTAGCACTTTGCTCCTCGGCAGATGTGGCAATTTGGCTGCTCATATCAAATACTCTTTGGGTAGAGTCTGACACCTGAGTAATATCCTCGCCCACTTCACGAATATTGGCGCTACCTTCTGCCGCCTGCTCAACAATAATGGTGGTCATAGCGGTTAAGCTGCTCGAATTCTTCTGTAAGCTTTCAATCATGTTTTGAATTTCAACTGTGGCCTGCTGTGTGCGACTAGCAAGGGTTCTGACTTCATCAGCCACTACCGCAAATCCTCGACCTTGCTCACCCGCCCTCGCCGCTTCAATTGCAGCGTTTAGCGCGAGCAAATTAGTCTGCTCAGAAATGGCATTAATCGTGGTCACCACATCGTTGATTTGCGCCACTTCATTGGATAACTCTTCAACCGAATGGAAGGTTTCAGAAATCTTGTCAGATAATTGATTAATGTGCTGCACAGCTTGCTGCAAATTCCCCTGACTATTAGCAATTTGCTCAGCGTTACTTTGGCTGTAGTTAGATGTATCAACCGCATGATGCGACACTTCGCCAATGGCTGCAGTCATTTGCTCCATCGCCGTAGATACAGAGTCTAAAAACGCATATTGGTTGTTAATCACGCCGCCACTGACTGTTGCCTGCTGCTCAAACTTCTCAGCGGCCTGATTTAAGGTGTTGGCATTATCACGAATTGCCGCAACCATTTCGCTCATATTATCTGCGCTGCGATCAATCTCTTTGGCGATTAAACTAAAATCATCGGTGCCAAAAAAGTTAAGCCTTACGGTTAAGTCACCATCGGCCAAACGCTTAATTGCCGCATACATGTCCCACAAACCGCCGCCGAGTGAAGTCGATGTCCAGTAGCACAGCTGAAATAGCGGCAATAACCCCACCAATGCTAGCCAAAACAACCAGCTTTTATCTTCGGTTAAGCTCGCTTCTAACTGCGCCACAGGCTGCTGCAATACCACATATTGAGCGCCAAGCGGCGCTGAAGCCGTCACAGAATCACCGCGGCGACTCGTCTGCTCTGAGCTTGCTAAATTTGCCCCTTGAGCGCGAACAAAGCTTGCTTGTTCTTGCGCACTTAAGTTTTGTTGCCTTGCAATTTTGGCAATCATTTCAGCCTGCCCCTGTACATGGGCAATCGATGCCTGCTGAGCAACTTGCTGCATTTGCTGTTGGTTAGTAATGGCAACGGCTAAGGTGATCACAGATACCAGAGCACAAATAACAAAGAATTTTCCGTTAAGGCTAAGTTTAATTAACAGGGCGTCGATTTTGCGAAACTCGATAGCTTTCATAGATTGCTATTCCTAAGCATAAAGTGAAGCGTGACAGGCGGTAGAGTAGTGACAAAGTGCCAGCAAACGCTAACTGGGATTTTAGTATAGTTATTTATCGGCCATATAAACAAAAAGCCCAGATAAAAATCTGGGCTTAGGTCTAGTTTTTGAAACTTTTAGTGATTGGTTAGCTAGTCACTATACATTAAGGTGATGGCTTAACGGTAAATCGCGATAACGTTTGCCGGTTGCAGCAAAAATCGCGTTAGTTAAGCTAGGCGCTACAGGCGGTACACCCGGCTCACCTACACCAGCAGGGTTAGCATCAGACTCAATAATATGGGTAATGATCTCAGGGCTTTGCGGCATACGTAACACAGGATAATTATGATAATTTGACTGCTCAACCTTACCGTCTTTGTAGGTGATCTCGCCCATCATTGCGAGCGACAAACCAAAGATAATCGAACCTTCGGTTTGCGAGTGTACTCTATCTGGGTTCACCACAAGGCCAGCATCAATCACGCCGATGCTCTTAATCACATTTAGCGAGTTATCGTTCACTTCAACTAATGTCGCAATGCCCACATACGCAGTGAAGCTACGGTGAATCGCGAAACCCCAGCCCTGATTTTTACCTGGCTTACCTTGCTCGTTAACGAGCTGCTCTAGCTTGTCGATAACGCCGTGGTAACGCCCCACATCCACTGGATGATCAGCTAAGGTCTCACCATAGTTGCCGTATTCAAAACCTTGATCGCTAAAGGTCTCTTGGCGAGCCTTACCTAGCATTTCACGCCACATTTGCAAACATGGCTTATTCGCTTTTACCGCTAACTCATCGACAAAGCTACCAATACCAAACCCATGTTGAATATTACATACAGAGCGCATCCAGCCAATTCGGCTATGAGCTTTAGCTTTAACCACTTCAAGCTGCATTGACTCTAGTGCTAACGGCACATCGACAAAGCCCAAGTCCAGCTCGCCGCCAGATGGCTCATCGACACCTTCAGCAAAGGTTGAGCTAATTGATGGAAAGCCTGTGCGCGCAAGTAGATTGGTAACCTTGTCATCAGCGAACTTAGCCTGATAATGCTGGGCGCTAATCGCGTGGTAGTAACCATTTTGAATATCATCTTCACGACTCCAGCTGACTTTTACTGGACGTTCAAGCTGTTTCGACAACAACGCGGCTTCAACACTAAAGTCAGGCTTTGACTTACGACCAAAGCCGCCGCCAAGCATAGTCACATTCACTTTCACTTGCTCTTTTTTAAGCCCCAACACGCCTGCGACATTGGCCTGGGTACTTTGTGGCGTTTGGGTACATGCCCACACTTCACAGCTATCTTTGGTTACATTTGCTACTGCAGCAGGCGGCTCCATCATCGCATGGGCGAGATACGGCACTGTGTAGGTTGCATTAACAACATCATCGCCTTGCCAGTTAGTCGGTGCGTTGCCATATTTGCGCACAACCTTGCCAGGCTGACCACTATTGCCCTGCACTTTTGTCACTAGCTCGGCTAGATAAGCTTTGCTGTCGTGACTATCGTTATCGGCTTTAGTCCATTTAATATTGAGTGCTTTACGCCCCTCAACGGCGCTCCAACTGTTTGAGGCAATCACAGCGACGCCGCCGAGCGCTTGAAACAGCGGCGCACCTTGAGGTACGGGCAGTTTTACAATATCTAATACGCCAGCCACTTTACGCGCGGCGATTTCATCAAATGACTCTACATCGCTGCCAAGTACAGGCGGGCGCGAAATACTGGTATACAACATGTTTGGTACTTTAATGTCGTAACCATACTCAGCACTGCCATCAATAATGGCATCAATATCAACGCTGCGTGGCGACTTACCAATAAAGTTAAATTTGTCTGCCGATTTTAGCGTAACTTCACTCGCCTCTGGCGTAGGTAGCGCGCTTGCCTTCATCGCTAGCTCACCAAAGCTTAAAGACTTATTTGAGCCTTTGTGATGAATGCGCCCCGCTTTGGCGTATACCTCACTTGGGTCGACTCGCCACTCATTAGCCGCTGCTGACTCCAGCATGGTTCGCGCAGTTGCGCCCATTTGTCTCATGGTGGTGTAGTGTTTGCGAATGCTGCGACTGCCATCGGTGTTTTGGCTGCCATAGCGCTCATCGGCAAGCCCTTGCACCACCACTACGTTGTCCCACTCGGCCTCTAGCTCATCAGCTAACACTTGCGGGATACCAGTACGAATGCCCTGGCCCATTTCTGAGCGATGACAGGTTAAGTAAACCTTGTTGTCCTCACCAATCGCCACAAATAAATTTAGGCTTGCCTGGCGGTCTTGCGCAATCGCCATCGGGCTCCACGCCATACCTGTTGCGCCAAGGGCTAAACCACCACCCGCTGCGCCAAATAGCTTTAATACGTCACGGCGGCTAATATTCTCAACTGCAGTAAATGTGCTCATAATTAGGCCTCCGCTGCATCAATAATCGCCGCTTTAATACGCGGATAAGTACCACAGCGACAAATATTGCCCGACATGGCATCGTTAATTTGTGCATCTGTTGGCTTAGGGGTAGTTTTCAGTAGCGCCGCCGCAGACATTAGCTGCCCAGCCTGACAATAACCGCACTGAGGCACATTGTGCTTCTCCCACGCTTGTTTGAGCTTTTCAGCCTCTAGCCCTTCAATGGTGGTAATGTTTTTGCCGCTCACCTGCTTAACACTGGTTAAGCAGCCACGCATTGGCTTGCCGTCTACATGAATAGTACAAGCACCGCATAAGCCAGAGCCGCAACCATATTTAGTCCCGGTAAGGCCAAGAATGTCTCTTAGCACCCACAGCACTGGCATGTTGGGTTCGGCATTAACGGTAAAGTTGCGCCCGTTAATGGTTAAGTTTTGGGTTGGGTTTTCCATTTATCTCTCCTTGCTGGCCAACCACAACTGCAAATCGGTTGGAGTATCAATATCAAATTGGGCATTGGCAATAGGTACTTCAGTTACCTTGCCGTGCAACTGAGCTTGCTTAATGATGGCTTTCGCGCCTTTATCACCCTCAAGCTGCATAAGTTTTGAAAATGCTGAATACGGGAATATTGCGGGCACGCCAAGTTGGTCGCGATAACGACTGGCACAAATCTGCCCGCTTTGTTTATAAGCATCGAATAAGCGCTGATAATCATCTGAGCGAATGGCGACCTGATCGCCAAGTGTTATCAACACGGCTTTTATCTGGTTGGCGCTCAGTTGCTTGGCTTGTTGCTTGGCTTGTTGCTTAGATTGTTGACTGGGGAGTTGCTGAGCTTGCTTGTGCTCGCAAGGTTTACTGTCATCGCTGTCGTAACCTTGGTGATCAATGCTATTGCCTTGATAAACAGCAGCTTGTAGACCCGCGATAATGGACGTTGAAATGCCCTGCTGCCAGTCTGGGTTACATACCATTTTTACCTTTGGTTCAAAACTTAGTAGTAAATCAGCAAGCTTTGCTTGGTAAGCACCTAACACCACTTTAGGTGCGTTTAAGCCGTTGTTAGAGCTAAAACAAACTAGCTCTAACAAGCTAGTTTGTAGCACGCTGCATCCGGGCTGTAAGGGCTGCGCAAGTTTACAGTCACCAAAACGGCGACTACCACCGGCGGCTAACATCACGCATGCAAGCTCATTCGCTCGTTCAGGCGCTGTGCCTGATTCAAAACCAGAGGCTAACTCAGACATTAGCTCATCACCTTATCTAAGGTGGTCATCTTGCTTTGATAGAGCACACTATGGCATTGAGACAACATACTTAACGCAATAGAGCTTGGCAGCTCGCCGCCCAAGGCAAGCCCAGCAGGCGCCGAGAACACGCCGGAAAAGTCATCCACCGTTAGCTCTGCTTTAGTTAGCACCTTATCGCGGCGATGCCCTGGACCCAACAGCGCCACATACTGCAGCGGGTACTGTGCCAAAACCCGCAGTGCATCAGCATCTAACTCAAGATTGTGATGCAACACAAACGCGCAGTTGAGCGAGCTAAGCACATCACTTGGCAGCTCATTGGCTTTATGTTTGTA
Source organism: Shewanella maritima (assembly GCF_004295345.1). Lineage (NCBI taxonomy): Bacteria > Pseudomonadati > Pseudomonadota > Gammaproteobacteria > Alteromonadales > Shewanellaceae > Shewanella > Shewanella maritima. The sequence goes on from NZ_CP036200.1 coordinate 584,552, forward strand.
AATCTTCGCGCCAGCAAAATCATAATTGCGAGCATAGGCACTGCGACTATCAAATACCGACACCCGCCAACCCAGTAACTGCGCCATTTCACACACTGGCTTGGCATCTAAACCACCGCCGAAAATACCTAAATGAATTGGCGCGCGTACGGGCACAGATAAAATTTGCTTAGGAGTATTCTCACCAGTCTCAAGGTTGAGCAGCTCGGTTTTTTCAGTAAAAGGTAAAGCTTGAGTGTTACTATGCAGCACTTCAACTTGCGCACTGAGTTCGTCACACGCAATAGGCTGAGATGGAATACTTAATTGATAGCGACAACTTTGGCCATGATTAAGCGCATCATAGAGTTTTAGCAACCCAAGGTAGTCGTTCGCCTTGGTCAGCGACACCAACATAATAGTGACAATGCCGCCGCAGCCAAGTTGATAACTTTGATCAGACTCATCGCTGGCATCATAGGTTAGCGTTAAGGTTTGCCCCGTTTGCATCACCCTTTGGGCATGACGGCGCAAATCAGCCTCTAAACAGCCACCACTGAGCATACCTAGGCTTTTGCCAAGGCCATCAAACAACATGATTGCACCTGGCTTACGATAGGATGAGCCAGACACATGCGTGATAACCGCTGCCACCCAATCTTGCTGATAGCTAGGTAACCAGGCTTCTAGAATTTCGCTAAGTTGCTGCGCCATATTCTGTCCATGAATAAATCGGTCGAAGATGCTCACAATGTGCAGATCAAAAAAGTGAGCAGGTTTAAAAAGCAAAAGAGTTGAGCAAATGTAAAGCGCTAATCATTAGCCCCTATGTAAGCCTACGGACAAATAAAACCATAAGGTTTGTAAGGCTTAACTCTACATTGTAAAGACACAAAACCTAAGCTAACAGAGCAGATTAAACATGGAAAGTAGGAAAATGTTTCAGGGTTTATCGGCGGGTTTGGGTGCAAGCAAAAACACCTGACTACTAGGTTATCAAGTCAATTCTCAACAATCGCAATGATCAGATGAATCCCTAACACGAGTGACCATGAGCAGGTTAATTTGCGCATTAATCCCATTATGTGCGCATGCGCGCTTTTACGGTATGGCGTAAATATGGATAATCTGGTATTTATAATCAATACAGTTGGTTAGCTGCATTCTCACGATTTATATAATTGGCAAAACGAGCATGCGCGTTAATCCCAATATGTGCGCATGCGCACTATATAAATGTTAACTGCATAGGAGAGATTTGTGCACTTTTTCTACATGGATGAAAGTGGCTGCACTGGAGCCAATCTTGAAGATGCCAATCAACCTATTTTTGTTCTTGGGGGTATTTCTGTTGCTGATCAAAAGTGGAATAACACCCAGACAGCCTATTCAAAGATCATAAGTAGTTATTTCGATGGCAACATTCCAGAAGACTTCGAACTTCATTCTCTTGAGTTGCTTAGCCCCAAGGGTGAGGGGCCATTTGCTGGTCACGACATAGAAAAGCGACTTCAACTTGTAAGGGATGTCTTGGGGCTGCTAGATGAGCTTGGTCATGATGCATTCTTTTGCGCAATTGAAAAAGAGGTTTTGAATGGCCGAGAGTGTGACTTCGATTTCCAGTTTGACTATAAAACCCCTTATCTATGCTCCTTTGATTATCTTGTCACATACATAAATTGGCATGTGAAGAAAAACTTAGGGCATACCGCTAGGGGGCTAATTGTTCTGGATGAAAAAGATAATCTTCATGCGGATATAGAGCGGATAGTTCATAGCCGAAGGTTTGAGGGTGCTGCAGCCCACAGGGTCAAATGGATTGTTGAGTTCAGCTACCCCGTAGACTCAAGAAAAAATCCGATGATTCAAATATCAGATTTAGTTGCACTATGTTTACGCAGGTTTCTTGAAATAGATAAAGGCTACAGAGACGAGTGGCCTGATGTTGTAAAAAAATTCTACGCCGAATGCTACAAAACCATTGATTCTCGCGTTAGGCGGAAAAAGATAGTTGAGCGCACCGGAAAGAAGTCAAAGAACTTAAATGACTTTATGGCAGAAATTCAGTGCAAGCCACGCACACGATGGAAGAATCACTATGGCGTGCAGTAAAGCAGTTAACAAGGCCAGCCAGAGGGACCAAAAAACCGCCGCTTCGCTCTGTTTTTTCGGCCCCTGCTGGCGGCGTTATATTTTTTAGATACATCACGCGATGGCAGATAGAGTATTACCAACACCAGAGAAGTTCGCATCTTGTCCATACGATGAGAAGATTCTTCCTTTCTATGAGGGGCAGTTTGATTGCGTTTATGTTCTATTACATCCATTTTTTAAACCTACCGCTATTGGTATTGAACGGTTCTGTCCAGCGGAGTGGCCAGAGAAGCACGAAATCATTAACGGCTGTGAATCAATTAGCTGGCAAGAAATCCTGAAAATGTCAGGGCTAGATAGCTTGTCTGATATCGATATAGGTTTGAGAACTAGCATTGGTGGGTTAAAAGAAGAGTTATCAAACGAACAGTTTTCAGAAAAACTAGCTGAACTAGAAGAGCAAAATATTATTCATCCACAGGAAGGTGATATAGCTCCATTACTTGAAAACCGTCTTTTAAAAACAATCAAAAATCTTGGTCATGATTGGCTTTGGGTAGGTGATGAATTCGGCATAGAAAGGAAGCTTCACTGGATTGATGACCTTGTGGAAAAAGATGAGATCCCATCCCATGGTTGTGTTTTTACTCACGATCATAGTTTGCTCGTAACAACACACTGGGATAGTCATTGCTCGTTTCTATGTTCCTCAAAAGAGAATATTGAAAAAATACTATCACTAGAACCATTTGAAGGGTTTTATTGTACTCCGCAGACGGAAGTATACTGGGGGCATATGAAATATAACAAGCGCATCTTGTCGGACTGGTTTTCCGCTTCGCTCCAAACCAGCCGCAAATGCGAGCGTTAGCTGTATAAGGATATATCGTGTACTTTGATGCACTAGTCAAACAAATAGAGCGTGAGTTTCCCAATAAAAGATTCGTAGTTAAACCTCATGACTTTTCAATTTCAGTCCCTCCAAAAGCTAAAGGTTTTGGTGCTATAGAAATTCAAGATGATTGTGATGAATTCATTATTTTTATTGGTAACTTTACTCACGTCCATTTTAGCTGTAATGACACTTCATTGAGTAAGCAACAACAAGCTGACTCAGCAGCATCCGAAGTCATCGACTTTTTAACGGATCTTTTCGCAGATAAAATTGTATTTTGGGGTTCTGCTGAAAAAGGTGGTGGCTTTTACTACCCAGAGTTTAGCTCAGCGGAAAACGAAGAAAAAAATGGGTTTGGTCAGGCGCATTATCCAGCTAACAAGCGCAACAGTTTCAGCCTAAAAATACTTTAAGCTTTTTTCTTCAACTTAGAGTTGAGTTAATGCAATAAGTGAAGCAAGTATATTCGTCGGTTTACATGCTGGTATTCGTGGATTACTTATCTTTCGATAAGCAGCGCCTACCTTACTACCAATTTACAAACATTGGGCGTCGTGACACCTGTCTTCAGTCTATGTTCGTGGTTCAATGAGAATATTGACATGGCCACCCATAATTATTGAACATCACAAAATACTAAAGCACGATTATTGAGCTCACTCTTTTGTGAATATTGAGTCAAAATCACAAGGCCGAAAAGTACGTTGATGAGATCAGAAGATACGCCCTGCTAACACCAAAAAGCTCAAGCAGTTGCTTGAGCTTTTATCTTTGTAATTCGGTTAAGGCCACGAATTAACCTAATTAAACTCGGCCTCTAGGCTCTGTTGCTCTTGGACTTTCTGTACAAAGGCAAGCACATTGTCTCGCTCAAAGTGCTGACGCAGGTTTACTGCTTGCTCTAGGTCAAAATGTGGCTCTTTTGGATGGTAGGAGATGTATTGGTTATTGATGCTTTGCATTTTAGGGATGACAAACACCAGTTGGTGATGCTTTGGTGATTGTGAGTAAAAGTGCAGGCTAAGATCGACTGAGCGTCCTACTCGCCATGGGCTATTACCTAAACGCCAAAAGGTATAACCAGTTTTGACTTTGGTGATCTCTTTATCAAGGGTGACGGCTTTAGCAATGGCTTTCTTATTCCATGATTCATACTTATAAATCGCTGACATTAGCGAGTCTGCCGCATCGCGAGACAACCTCACACCAACGACATAAATACCCTCATAGAAATAGATAGTAAACTCATCTTTTTCGGCGTTGTAATCGATACTGGCATCAGCCGCTTTTAGGCGATTGATATCTTCATCAAAATACTGTGGCTGGATATTACTCACGTAACGTTCATCAGCACAGACGCCTGAGAACGACAGTAAGAGCAATACTAAAAGCACTAAAAATCTCACAATCCCCTCCTTGATCAAAAATTTTACATTTCTACGCTAAATAAAAATGAGTAATTACTCAATCAAAAAATCATCACATTTGAAAAAAATGACACTTGCAGCCTCCTTGTACGCGAATTTTAGCCAAGCTAAATCAGCCGGTTGCTTGAACACCTGCAATCCCACACACCTAAAAAAATAGGCAACCGCTTGGTTGCCTATGTCTTACTTGTCTCACGCTTAATACTGACTTCGACCGTTAGCCCAGTAACTGATCTGCCACAAACGGGTTGTGTTGACGTTCTTCCGAGAATGTCGACATTGGGCCGTGGCCAGGAATAAATTGGGTTTCATTGCCCAATGGCCATAGTTTTTTAGTGATTGAATTAATTAAATCTTGATGATTCGACTGTGGGAAGTCGGTGCGCCCAATAGAGCTTCTAAACAGTACATCGCCTACCCAGGCAGTTTTTGATGATGCTGAGTAAAACACTACGTGACCTGGCGTGTGGCCAGGGCAATGCACCACTTGCAGCTTTTGATTGCCTAACTCAACAGTGTCGCCGTCATTCAAGTATTGGTTTGGAGTAAAAGCGCCAACTTCTGGGAAGCCAAAATTTTTACTTTGGCCTGGCAAATTCTCTAGCCAAAAGCTGTCGTCGATATGCGGCCCTACAATAGGGATATTTTGCTGCTCGGCAAGCGCTTGCGCACCACCAACATGGTCAATATGACCATGAGTAAGCAAAATTTTGACTAGCGTTAGGCCTAACTTTTCAACCTCTGTGGTAATGCGATCGATATCGCCACCAGGGTCGACGATTGCCGCTTGTAGGGTGTCTTTACACCAAATCACACTGCAATTTTGCTGAAACGGTGTTACCGGTATGATTTGATACTTCATGAAACTTCCCTCTAAATAAACGGCTTTAATGCGCTGAAAACGAGTCAGGTTTTACCTAACGCTATTTTGCAATTATTGCTGAAAAAAGCCTAGGGGTATTTGATCTTTATCTAAATAACCTCAACTCGGGATAATAAATCGGTTTCTAACGGCTATTTTTGTCTATTTCTTCGTTAAAGCTACTTGCAATAGGCTAGCTATTGACGCGCAGCTTCGCCTTGAACTAAACAAAACTATCTCGCTAGAAACATGAAATATCGTAAAGCACTTTGCTAAAGGTTTATTTGCACTTCCTTATCCCGAGCTAAGGTTACATAACCTCAACTCGGGATAATAAACCGGTTTCTAACGGCTATTTTTGTCTATCTCTTATTAATAAAGAGCGCGTTAAAGCTCCTTGCATTAGGCTAGCTATTGACGCGCAGTTGCTCGCTTTGAAGCAGGCTTTTTTGTCGTTGTTGTTTTTGATGCAGCTTTAGCATTTGAAGCACTAGATTTACTGTAGCTTTTGCGACCTTTTCTTGCTGTTTTTGCGCCCTTGCCCAAGATTTTTTAGCTGGCGCTTTAACGCCTTGTAATGCCGTAGGAATATGGGCTGCTGCTTGAGAGACAAGATGAGATACTTGATTAACCAATGGCTGCATAAAGCTGTCGTAGCGTAACTGTTTTTGGCTTATGGCATCTAGGCTTTGCTCCCACAGCGCTGTCATATCAGGCAAGGTAGCCGACTCAGGCAAGCTGTGAACTAAACCTTTGCCTACCTCGGTCGCTATAATCGCTTTGCCTGAGCGCACAACAAAGCCACGTTTAAACAGCAGCTCGATAATTCCTGCCCGAGTTGCTTCAGTGCCCAAACCATCGGTTTCTTTTAAAGTCTTTTTAATCTCTGCGTCGCTGACATAACGGCTAATGCCGGTCATTGCGCTAAGCAAGGTTGCATCAGTAAAGTGCTTAGGTGGCTGAGTCACTTTTTCTACCACTTCACCTTGATGACAAAACAGCACCTGACCTCGAGTGAGTTTAGGCAGCTTGGCCAGTTCTTCACCATCCCCACTGGCAGCATCATCCTTAGTGCCGTTTTTCACTGCACTGCTGCTTGCGGGGAATAGCTGTTTCCAACCGAGTGATTTGTCGACTTTAGCTTTGGTGGTGAATCTGCCGCCTTGAATCGCTATTTCGACTTGAGTTTCGTCATATACGTAAGCCGGATAAAACTGCGCCAAATACTGGCGAGCGATATGTTGGTAAAGGTTCGCTTCATCGCGAGTAAGCGAGGCTAAATTTGCCTTTTTCTCGGTTGGGACGATGGCGTGGTGCGCATCGACTTTTGAGTCGTTCCAGGCTTTAGAGACTAAAGATAAATCTGGACTGTCGATTCCTTGAGTGAGTTGCGGCGCATTGGCGCATATAGCCTGGGTAACAGCAGGAGCAAGTGCTAACTGCTCTTTAGGTAAGTGACGACTATCTGAGCGCGGGTACGTGATAAGTTTATGTTTTTCATACAGGCTTTGGCAGGTATCAAGCACAGCTTTGGCGCTTAAACCAAAGCGTTTAGCGGCGTCGATTTGCAGTGACGATAAACTGTAAAGCAGCGGTGGATTTTGCTTTTTGGTTTTGCATTCAAGCTTAGTGATTTTGGCTTGTTGACCGGTAATTCTGCCTGCCACGTTGTGCGCTAACCCTTTAGCAAGCACACGGCCATCTTCGTCCATGTAGGGTTCACAAGCTTTGCTAGGTTGCCACTTGGCGCTAAAGCTAGGTTCTGACTCATTTACGTCAGATAAATGCGCTAACACCTCATAGAACGGCTTAGGTTGAAAGTTTGTGATTTCTTCATCGCGGCGGACAATTAAGCCAAGTACTGGCGTTTGTACACGCCCAACTGACAACACGCCTTGATAGCCAACCTTTTTACCTTGAATGGTATAGGCGCGGGTCATGTTCATACCATATAGCCAGTCGGCACGGCTACGAGCCAATGCTGATGTTGATAGTGGAACAAACTCACGGTTACTGCGCAGTTGCCCAAGTGCCCTTTTTACCGCGCTTGGGTTTAAGTCACTCACCAATAGGCGCTGCACCTTGGCAAGCTTGTCGCCCTTAACGCCTAAATGGGAGATGACCTCATCGACCAGCAACTGCCCTTCTCTATCTGGGTCGCCAGCGTTAACCAGCTCATTGGCTTGTTTGACTAACTTACGCAGTACGGTTAATTGGCTACGGGTTTTCGGCTTAGGTTTGAGCTGCCATTTTTCAGGCACTATGGGGAGATCTTCAATACGCCAGGATTTGTATTTGTCGTCATAGGCATCTGGCTCGGCTTGCTCAAGCAAGTGACCGATACACCATGACACGCAATCGCCGTTAGCCGCGGTAATAAACCCCTCAGCTTTTTTAAGTGGCTTAGGTAGCACATCGGCAATAGCGCGACCAAGACTTGGTTTTTCGGCAATATATAGACGCATAGAAAACTGGACAAAGCACTGTATGAATTGACAGTACTTTACCCAGCGAAGCGGTAAAGCGCAATAGCAACAATCAACAACAGCTGATTTGATTAAATCTAGGTGCTTTGCGCTCACGCCGAAAAAGGCTTACAAATGCTTTAGCTTGCTAATCAACCAAACATGCCAGCAACTGAGATTCCATGCCATCGTCAATGGTACTTTTGCCGGCTGCATTAGCTTGCGAAATCAACTCAATACGGCTCTCGAAGCATTCATCAAGCTCAATTTCGGTAATACCGTCTGGCGTTAAGTTGTAGCCAAATACTCCCATGTCGGTGATAAATACGGCCTTCATACGCTCTACCACTAAATCAACTAATAAGCGCACCAATGACTGACGCGAGAACACTTTATCTGGCGCAAAACGCCAGCCGACACTGTTGTAGCCTTCGCCTTGATTGCTTGCTTTAATCACGCCGCTCTCTGGCATAGGCAGATCACACGCGAGTGGTTTAGGTTTGCCGTGATGATGGTGATGATGATGATGTGAACTGTTGGATAAGCCTTGAGTTTTACCCTCAAGCGCACTTAGCGGCAATTTACCATGCTCGGCAAAAATCACTTTCGTATCAGGGTTAGCCTGATTGACATAAGCAATGAGTTGCTCGGCTTCATCAGCGCGATACAGATCTTGCTTGTTACCAACAATCACATCAGCAATAGCGATTTGCTGATTAAACGTATCGTGCTCAGTGTATTTAGGCTCAGCTAGTTTACGGGCATCAACTAAAGTGATGGTTTGTTGCAGCGACAATACCTGGCGGTAATGCTCAGATGACAACACCTCAAGCACTTCTTTAGGGTGACCTAAGCCTGTTGGCTCAATCAATAATCTGTCTGGCTTAGCAGTGCTGAGCAGTTGATTTAACGCGATCTCCATCGGCAAACCTGCGGCGCAGCACATACAACCGCCGGGTACTTCTCGGATAAAGACTTGCTGCTCAGCATGCTGGCCTTGAAACAAGCTGCCATCTACACCGATTTCGCCAAACTCATTCACCAACACTGCCCAGCGTTCATGCTCTGGCTTGTGCTTCATTAGGCTCATAATGGTTGAGGTTTTACCCACACCAAGAGAGCCGGTAATGATGTTGGTAGGTACCTGAGAGATAGGGTTAGAGCTCATTAGCAATTCTCCGGTAACCTTCAACCAGGGTATGGTTTGCAGAAACGACAGACTCAGAAAATGCTGAATACTCTGGTGGTACTTTAGAGATGGTGTTTAAGTCAAAATCTGGGCCGATGTTAGTCATTGGCGGCACGTGGAACTGCTCTGGTAAGTCTAAGCCATCAACCACACTGTTATGGCGAATAACGCAGCCTTTACCAATTTTGGTAGAGAACACTACGGAGTTAAAACCAATGAATACATCGTCGCACACTTCACATGGGCCATGGATAATTGAACGATGGGCAATAGAGCTTCGCTCGCCAATGGTTACCGCCGCGCCGGCTTTTGAGTGAATAACCACACCGTCTTGGATATTGGTGTCGCGCTTGATAATAATTGGCTCCATGTCGCCTTGTGCGTTCACTTCATCAGCGCGGATAACCGCATAAGGGCCAACAAATACGTTTTCTTCAATGATGACTTTGCCGCAAATAATGGCGGTAGGATCAATAAACGCGGTTTCTGCAACTACAGGCATGTGCCCAGTTGGATTTTTTCTTAGCATGACAATTCTCGTTAATGTTGTTTTATTCGTTTTATTTATTCAGAAGCGCTAACCCCAATTGGTATGACAAATCACCGCTCAAACGCTAATGCCATTGCAGCATTTGGCGCTTCAATAAGCTTGTCGCCATCAAATACCTGCTGACCATTTACCCAGGTGCCTGCAATGCGTGATGTGAATTCATGGCCAGCAAATGGGGTCCAGTTGCAGTGATATAAGCAGTTTTCATCAGTCACTGGCGTGGTTTGCGCTAAATCAACTAACACTAAGTCGGCATAGTAGCCTTCGCGGATATAGCCACGACCGTCAATGGCATAACGAATCGCGACATTGTGCGCCGTTTTTTCAACGACTTGCTCTAGGGTTAAACGCTGATGCTGAACATGATCAAGCATGGTAAGCAGTGCGTGCTGAACCAAGGGTAATCCGGCTGGCGCTTGCTCATAAGGCACGTTCTTTTCTTCAAGTGTATGCGGCGCATGATCGGTGGCGACAACATCAATTTGCCCTGTGTGCAATGCTTTACGCAGCGCGTCACGGTCGCTTTGGTATTTAATTGCAGGGTTACATTTAATGCGGTTTCCTAGCTGGGCGTAATCGTCAGCGCTAAACCATAAATGGTGCACACAAGCTTCGGCAGTAATTGACTTACCCGAAACAGGGCCTGCTTCAAATAGGTCTAGTTCTTTGGCTGTGGTGATGTGCAGCACATGCAATTGACTGTTGTGTTTTTTAGCTAGGTTTACCGCATAGCTAGACGATGCATAACAAGATTCATCGTCACGCAGTTTTGGGTGATCTTCTATCGTCAGCGGTGACTGGTCTTGCTTAAGCTTTTGCTGGTTTTCGGCAATAACAGCGCCATTTTCACAGTGGGTCACAATCAATACAGGTGAATGCTCAAAAATCGCCTCAAGCGCTTGTGGATGCTCAACCAGTAAATCGCCAGTTGATGCCCCCATAAATACCTTTACGCCGCAGTGACGCTTAGGGTTAAGTTGTTTAATTTGCTCAAGGTTGTCTTCGGTAGCACCAAGATAAAACGAGTAGTTGGCAGCAGAGTTTGCAGCAGCGATGTCAAACTTGCTTTCAAGCGCATCGATGGTGGTGGTTGATGGGCTAACATTTGGCATTTCCATATAGCTAGTAATTCCGCCAGCCACCGCTGCACGAGACTCTGTGGCAATACTGCCTTTATGAGTTAGGCCTGGCTCACGAAAATGCACTTGATCATCAATCATACCCGGCAATAAATATTTGCCAGACGCATCAATGAGTGTATCGCCAGGCTTTGCGTCAATATTTGGTGCAATTTCGGCGATTTTACCTGCTTTTATATATACATCTTGCTGAGTAATGCTGCCTTCGTTAACGATACTGGCACTTTTAATCAGTGTGGAGGTGATCAATGTGGCTGTCATGGTTTGCACTCTTTATTGATGAGGTGTGTTGTAAACCTAATTGCAAACTCGAGTAGATCTTATTGAGTATTTGCCGCACTAGGTTCACAATAACGATTACCGACTAGTGAATAGCGGTTTATTACAGATTAATATAGATATGATACAACATATCATTTTAACCTCAAGCGGATCAGGATGCATAAACCGCTAAGCTGAAAATAATTGAGATAAATTAAGCGTATATAAATACTGACAGTTCACACTAATCGTTCGTGACTCACGGTGTCGATTGACATCATTTGGGCACAAACATTACTGTCGTGTATTAGCAATAACAACGATATCGCCGAATAATAAAGATTGACCTTAAAGAGAGTGCTTATGAATTTTAAAGTCCCTACACTTGTTGCTGCAATGATTTGCGCACCTACTGCATTTGCTGCTGATAAGCACGTACACGACCAAGGTGAAGTTTTTATCATCAATGAAGGCAAGCAGTGGAATGTGCAGTTTAATATTCCTGCCATTAACGCATTTGGTTTCGAGCACCGCGCTGAAGATAAACAGCAACAAGCAGCTGTGACTAAGTTTGCCAAACTGGTTCAAACCGCAAATGATGTGGTCAGCCTAAATGCTAGCTGCAAGCTCGTGTCAGCGACAGATAATGTGGAAAAACAATTTGCTTTAGCTGCACATGCTCACGATAAACATGATGACAAGCACGAGCATCATGACCACGATAAGCATGACCATGACAAACACGAGCACCATGATCACGATAAGCATGATCACGATAAGCATGACCATGACAAACACGAGCACCATGACCACGATAAGCATGATCATGACAAGCACGAGCATCATGACCACGATAAGCATGATCATGACAAACACGAGCATCATGACCACGATAAGCATGACGAACATAATCATGCCGATGCAGAGTTTAGCTATGTATTTGAGTGTGATAAGTCAGTTACGTCAGCAGAATTTAACTTGTTTAAGTCATTGCCAACATTAACTCTGCTAGAAGCGCAGTGGATTGTGGGAAGTGCCCAAGGAGCGAAACCATTAACTCCTCAGGCAAGTTCGATTAGCTTTAAATAGCGTTAACGCGGATAACCTTGATCAGGCTATAGGGACGACCATCGCGCATCCCTGTAGCCAGCATTTCAATATTGTGCGCACCTTTAGCCTCAGCGAGAAATGATAAAATCAATTCGCCCTCAGCGCCTTCAAGCGACACTGTAGGCTCTGACTCAATCACCAATTGAGCACCTGATTTAATCTCTAACGCCATGTCTTTATAAAAACGCGGCACACGGTATTGAATTGGGATTTCGCCATGCTCACCGGCAGACACAGTGACAACATCTTCGTGCTTTAGCTTGAACCTTGGTACAGGTCTAAAGTTGCCAGGGCCTGGACCATGCTGCGCACCAATTGCACCAAACATTGGGCCTGAATGATACTGGCAAGCTTGAGCTTGCTGCACTCCTTGCGCACTAAAAAGCCCAAGGGCAACGCCTACAGCCAGCAGTGATTTTACAGTTTTCATTGTTGGACCTCCGGTTCCACATAAGGAACGATAGTATCAACATCAAGTTGATATGCTGCACTTCCTATGTCTCTTTCCGTCATGGCGATAGCCATTGTGCCTTCAAACCAATATGGCGAGTAAGTTGACGCCATAATGTCGATGCCCTCTTCTACTTTCGAGTAAAGCATTTGGTTTGGCGGTGGCGGCGGCATGTGCAGACAAGCGCCATAATATGGCACGATAAAGAACTCGGTTAGCTTATCTTGCTCGTTGTACACTAAAGGTACAATAAAGCCGGGAATTTTGATATCTGCATTATTGAAAGAATCAACTACACGGGCAGATGTCAGGGCTTGGTAATAGCGACCTATCTCACCACCATTTTTAGCAAGCTCTTGTAATGAATCAATATTATCATTGCTTGCGCCATCTTCAATGTTATAGATTTCTTCGGGCGGGTTTAAGATGATTTCTAGCTCATCTGCAGGCATTAACGCATCCCACACCAACTCTTGATAGTTTTTGTCAACGACGACCGGCTTCTCAGCAGGCTTATCGTAGTAAAAATAGCCCCCTGCAGCAGCTGCCGCTAATACGACTAAAGCGATTATTATATTCTTCATTGTTCGCCACAAACTTTAACCAATTAGGGCGGACAATATAACATAACTCCTATTAAATGGTATGATGCTGCAAACTCTCATTACAATTTGACGAGGCTGATTTTTTGTCTTCCCTAGCCATTAATATTCAAGACCTTAGTTATCGTTACAAACAAGCTAACAGCCCCCAATTTCATATTCCTCAGTGGCAAGTTCCCCAGGGCCAAAGCGTGTTTTTACATGGTGACTCTGGCACAGGAAAATCAACCCTGCTTAATTTACTTTCAGGCGTGTTAACCCCGCAGAGCGGCAGTATTGAAATCATGGGCCAAGCGCTCACCACGATGAAAGCGAGCCAGCGCGATAAGTTTAGAGCTAACCATATTGGTGTGGTATTCCAAACCTTTAACCTCATTCCTTACCTTACCGTGTTAGAAAACATTAAACTCGCCCACTATTTTGCTGATAACAAAGGCGACATTAGCGCTAAAGCAAGCGAGCTGGTCGAAGCGCTAAAACTGCCTGCAGGCGTATTAACTACGCCCGTAAGTCAGTTAAGTATTGGTCAGCAGCAACGTGTTGCCATTGTGCGAGCTCTGATTAATTCACCTGATGTGCTGCTTGTGGATGAGCCAACGTCAGCGCTTGATGCTTCTGCAAGAGATGCATTTTTAACCTTGCTGGTTGAGATGACTAAAAGCAGCAATACCTGCTTGATATTTGTCAGCCACGACAGTGCGCTGCAAGACTACTTTGATGTAAAGACGGATATTAAGTCGTTGATCAGCAAGGAGGTAAATGCCTAATGTTACTTACCTTAGCGAGAAAAAGTCTGCTTAGCAGAAAGAAAACCGTATTGCTGACCTTCCTGTCTCTGACCATCAGCTTAATGGTACTCCTCAGCGTTGAACACTTGCGTACTCAGGCTAAAACCAGCTTTACCCGCACCATTTCAGGCACAGACTTAATTGTGGGCGCACCAAGTGGGCAGTTAAACCTGTTGCTGTATTCGGTGTTTAGGCTTGGCAGTCCCACCAACAATATTAAATATGACAGCTATCAAAAACTCGTTGATAACGAGCAAGTGAAATGGGCCATTCCTATCTCATTAGGCGACTCGCACAAGGGCTTTCGAGTTCTTGGCACCAACGATAGCTACTTTGAGCACTTCGCCTATGGCGATAAACGTAAGTTAACTTTCTCTCAAGGTGAGCGCTTTAATGGTTTATTTGAAACTGTTGTAGGCGCTGATGTCGCAGAAAAGCTTAACTACAAGGTGGGTGACAGAATTGTAGTCGCCCATGGTATTGGTAGCACCAGCTTTACCAAGCATGACCAATCGCCATTTGTAATTAGCGGCGTGCTCGATAAAACTGGCACACCAGTGGATAAAACCGTGCATGTTAGCCTGCCAGCAATTGAAGCGATTCACTTGCCACCATCAAGGCTCGCGCAAGTGATTGCCAACCCACAGGATGCCAAACTGCCTACAGAGAGTATTACTGCGGTGCTTGTGGGGTTAAACAGCAAATTTGCCACCTTTACCATGCAGCGCGAGCTTAACAATGACAAAAGCGATCGCTTAATGGCAATTCTGCCGGGCGTGGCAATGACTGAGCTTTGGCAATTGGTTGGCTCAGTTGAAAACCTACTACGAGTAATCGCGGGTTTGGTGATGTTAACCACCCTATTTGGTTTATCTAGCATGCTGCTGGCATCAATGAATGAGCGTCAGGCAGAAATTGCGGTATTTAGGGTATTAGGCGCAGGCCCATGGAAAATCATGCTACTGATATTCTTAGAGGCAATGCTACTCACTTTAAGCGCGATTGCCACTAGCTACGCCTTATTGACCTTTGCATTGACTGCCCTGAAAGACTTCTTTGCTACCGAGTATGGGCTGTTTATTACCAGTAACCTACTCAGCCCAAGCCTTGTTAGCTTAATGATCATGGTATTAGTAGCAAGCTGTGTTACCGCAATTTTCCCAGCAATTGAGGCCTATAAAGCGGCATTGCACAATCGACTAGGTAAGAAGTAGATTAGGTAAGAAGTAGATTAGGTAAGAAGTAGATTAGGTAAGAAATAGATTAGTTAGTACTTGAGCCTAATTAGAATTAACGTCAGAGCCCGCTATTTTTATGAAAATAGCGGGCTCTTTTTTGTAAGTAGCTTTTGTCAGTAGCGTGCGGCAGTCATTTTCGCTAAACACCGATTCATCAATCAATGAGCTATAAACTAGTTCCCTGTATACAAGAGCGCTAGAAACAAGTGCTCTATAAACCACTTTATCAGCGGGCATTTTATAACGGGCCAAGTTCAACTTGCCATGGTGGGCTTAGTCGATTATCTCCCGCCCAGTACAGCTTAACCTTGTTACCGCTTGGGTCGATAACCACCGCCTCTTTCCACAAGTAGCTTTGCTCGGTTGGCATCTGCGCGATTTCAATTCCCTTGGAAATTAAGCTCGCTACCCAATCATCCAGCTGCTCGTGCTCAAAATAAATGACACTTGGGTTTTCAATACGCTCTGAGGTGAGTGCTAATGAAAACGTTGATTCACCTTGTGGGCAGCGAAAGCGAGCATAGTGGGCGGTATCAACAATTTGCGTCATACCTAGTTTGCGATAAAACACACAAGCAGCCGCCATATCCGTCACTGGAATCGTCACCTGATTTAGATTCATAAACACATCCTTATTTATTAGCCGCTTATTAGTGGACTTTGACTTTGTATTAAAACGGACACTATAGCCAGATGTAAAGAATCCACCTTCTGAAGAAGGTGGCTATATGTTAGCTGCCTAGAAGGCAGCATAGCTTAACCAACTAAAGTTAAAGCATATAGTTGCGATGGCATTTAAAGCCTTTGAAAACATGGATGTTTTCACAGAGCCCACACGGATGTGTTCACGGCGTGCTTTAAATGTCATCACAACGTAAGCTGATTGAATGATAACCATCCATTGAAGCAAATGCTTTAGGCCAGATACAAAAAAACCAGCGTGCGCTGGTTTTTTATCGATTAACAAGCATCAATGCTTATGGATGGCAAACGTTATGCAGCTCTAGGTTAGTCCCTATGTCTTTCATGCGGTTTGCTTTAGCATCGTCATTACGTAGTTGGTTGATGTGATCAAGATAAGCTTGGTCAACGTCACCTGTGATGTAGTTGCCGTCAAACACTGAAGTTTCAAAGCGCTTGATTTCAGGGTTTTCCATCGCTACTGCATCAACTAAATCTGAGATGTTTTGGAAGATGATACCGTCTGCACCAATGATGTTCGCAATTTCGTCAGCATCGCGGCCGTGAGCAATTAGCTCGTTCGATGTTGGCATATCGATACCATACACGTTCGGGAAGCGAATTTCTGGCGCAGCAGAGGCAAAGTACACTTTCTTAGCTCCGGCTTCACGAGCCATCTCAATGATCTGCTCTGACGTGGTACCACGTACGATTGAGTCATCTACTAGCAGTACGTTCTTGCCTTTAAATTCAGCGTTAATCGCATTTAGCTTGCGGCGCACTGACTTCTTACGCTCTTGCTGACCAGGCATGATGAAGGTACGACCGATGTAACGGTTCTTCACAAAACCTTGGCGGTAAGGTAAGTCCATGTGACGAGCAATTTCTAATGCGATATCACATGAAGTTTCTGGAATTGGGATAACCACGTCGATATCTAAATCGTCCCACTCAGCTTTGATTTTCTCGCCAAGCTTAGTACCCATGTTCACGCGGCTGCCGTAAACAGAAGCTTTGTCGATAGTTGAGTCAGGGCGCGCGAAGTATACGAATTCAAAGATACATGGCGCGTAGCTTGGATTCTCAGCACATTGGCGCGTGAATAGCTGACCATCTAAAGTAATGTAAACCGCTTCACCAGGGGCAACATCACGCATTACTTCAAAGCCAACCGCATCAAGTGCCACACTTTCTGATGCAACCATGTACTCAGTGCCAGTTTCGGTTTCATGTTTACCTAAAACCAGTGGACGAATACCGTAAGGGTCACGGAAAGCAACCAGACCTTGACCGATGATCATTGACGCAACGGCGTATGCACCACTCGTTTGCTTATGCACAGCTGCAACAGCATCAAATACTTCGTCTGCCTCAAGCGTTAAGCTTGTGGTTTTCTGCAACTCATCTGCTAGTAGGTTAAGCAGAATTTCAGAGTCTGATGTGGTGTTAACGTGACGACGTTTTTCAACCAGACTTTGAGTTAGCTCAACTGTGTTAGTTAGGTTACCGTTGTGAGCTAATGAGATACCAAACGGTGAGTTAACGTAAAACGGCTGCGCTTCCGATGCACTTGAACTACCCGCAGTTGGGTAGCGAACATGGCCAATACCTGAATGACCTTGTAAGCGTTGCATGTGCTTAGCTTCAAATACATCTTTCACTAAGCCATTAGCTTTACGTAGGCGAAATGCATTGCCATCAATGGTGACAATACCCGCGGCGTCTTGGCCGCGATGTTGGAGCACAGTCAGCGCATCATAAATGGTTTGATTAACTGACGATTTGCCTACTATTCCGACGATACCACACATGGGTAAGGTTCCTCATTAGAAGTGTTTTTTAAAATTATTGCTTGGGTACAAAGCTTGATGTGTTTTCCATATAGTCAAAGAACCACTGAATCACCACACCAAATTCGGGCACAAGTACTGAGTCAGCCCACCAATCTTGTTGGTTGAGCTGAGTAAATGCGTCCATGAAAAATAGGATTGCGCTGACAATAAGCGCGCCGCGAATAGCACCAAAACACAGGCCTAATACGCGGTCGGTTCCTGATAAACCGGTTTTAGAAACAAGCTGACCTAATAAGTAATTAACGAGTGCACCTAGGATTAAGGTCGCCACAAACAAAATGGCAATTGCCACACCGTTTTTGATGTATTCATCACTAATTTGAGTAAGGTGGCCAGCTAGCTGGGGATAAAATTGGCTTGCGATAAAAAAGGCGGCAAACCAGACAACAAGCGACATCGCTTCTTTGGCAAAACCACGGACCAAGCTGATCAAGGTCGACATGCCAATAACAATTAGAATTGCGTAATCAATCCACACCATGGAGATAAGGATCCGGTATCAGGGTTAAGACGGGCGCGATTCTAGCAAAGTAAACCAAGTTTCTCACCTTTAGTTGTACGAATTATTCATGCGAAAATGAGAACAATGATTTTGAGTTCAACTCAAATAAAAACCTGTACAAGCGCGCGGTTAAAGTTACGCCCAATATCGACTGATATTGGGCGACTTGGTTGTTTAGTTTGTTGGGCTAAACGGCACAATTTTGCCTTCTAATCCCGTGAGCTTGCGAATAGGATCGCGCGCCTTTTCAAGCTTGGCTTTATTGGTTTCAGGCCCAACAAATACACGGGTTAACTTGCCATCTACTGGTTTAGCAGGAACCGTATATGCGGTGTAGCCAGACAGCCTAAGCTGCGCAATCAATGCTGACACATTCTTGGCATTATTAAAGCCGCCAAGTTGTAAGGTGTAACCCGCACTCACAGGTTTTATCTCACCAGCAACAGGCTTAATTTGCCCTGCGACAGGTTTAGGTTTTGCAGCAACTTGTTTTTCAGCTTTTGGCTGGGCTT
This sequence comes from Shewanella maritima, assembly GCF_004295345.1. NCBI lineage: Bacteria > Pseudomonadati > Pseudomonadota > Gammaproteobacteria > Alteromonadales > Shewanellaceae > Shewanella > Shewanella maritima. The sequence goes on from NZ_CP036200.1 coordinate 603,150, forward strand.
TTTCTTGAGAGCTTGATTGTTGTTTGGACTCTGTACTCGGCTTACTTTTTGACTCATTGCTAGAGCCAGCAGCTTTTGAAGTGTTAGCTTCAGGTGTTGTCGCCGCTATGGGTTGGTCAGCGCTTTGGTCTGCTGACTGCGCATCAAGCTCACCTAAGTCTTGCCCTTGTGGAATGTCGATAACCTGAAAGTCATCATCGCTATAATGCGGCTCGTTAACATTACCTTGATTCATTGGGCGCAGCGGAATTTCAGTAAACTCTTCAACAACTTGGGCTTTTTTGCCATCTAATAAATCAGGTAAGAAAATCACCCCAAGCGCCACCAATACTATGGTGCCGACAAGGCGGTTTTGAAATTGACGATCCACAATAAAATCCTATTAATTCGTTGTCGTTGGCAGCTTAAGGCATTGATTGAAAACAAGCTTGGAACGCGGCAACCGTAAAAAATGAGCCAAATACAATAATAAGTTCATTTGCTTGGCTATCGGATGATGATACCGAAGTCACCATACTTTGCCACGCAAGTTCCATGCTATCAAATTGATTTAGTGAAACTTGTTGTTTCAAATCACATGATTGCAGTGCAGCTGTGAGTTCATTTGCCGTTGCACCGCGAGGGTTGTCTAGGCTCACCATGTCCCAGTGAGATATCACGCCATCAAAACAAGCTAGAACGCTGGCAATGTCTTTGTCTTTTAACATGCCGCAAATAGCGCGAATATTCATGCCTTGCGCTTGATATCTTTGTAATTGCGCAGCTAAATACCTTGCCGCATGAGGATTGTGAGCAACATCTAACAGAATAACTGGCTGCTCACTCACCTGCTCTATTCGCCCTGAAAGCGTTGCTTTCGCAAAACCTTGGGTGATTTGTTCAAATGTAATTTCAGGCCAAAACTCACTAATTAACGCTAGTGCACTGGCAGCATTAGGCAGCGGTAGACTTGGTACAGGCAACTGGTGATACTCGGCGCTTGCCGAGCTAAAACGCCAGCTGTGTCCATCATTGAGCCGGCGTTCATCATAAGGGAGTGTTTCACCAGGGTTAACTTCATTTAACTGGTAGCTAAAATCATGCCCTACTCGGCGTACAAGGCTGCCAATATCTTTAGCAACAGCCATAACTGACTCTGGCAAATCTGGCTCACCAATAATGCTCAAGCAATTAGCGCGCATTACACCGGCTTTTTCACGGCCAACATCTTCTCGGGTGTCACCTAGGTATTCTTGATGGTCAAGGTCAATCGCAGTAATGATGGTCGCATCAGAATCAATCAGGTTAGTGGCATCGAGGCGACCGCCGAGGCCGACTTCAAGTAACACGACATTTGGCTGAGTTTTGCCAAAGACATAAAGTCCAGCCAAGGTTGCAAACTCAAAGTAGGTGATAGTGATATCGCCGCGTGCTTGCTCAATCGCTTGAAACGCCTCAATGATAAGTTCATCACTCACATCTTGCTGATTAACGCGAATACGCTCGTTAAAGTGGTTAATATGTGGCGAGCTATATACGCCAACACTTTTACCCGCTTGACGTAAAATCGACTCAAGCATGGCGCAGGTTGTCCCCTTACCATTAGTGCCTGCCACGGTAATCACTTGTGAATTTGGCAGTTTGTCGATGCCAAGCTTGCTAGCGACTTGCGACACGCGCCCTAACCCCATATCAATTTCTGCTGGGTGTATGGCAAGCAAGTGCTCAAGCCAATCGTTTAAGCTAGCGCTTGTTAAGTCTATAGTTTGCTTAGCTGATGTACTCAAGTGTGCGATCCCGAATATGGTTGTTATTGTTACTAGCGGTTATAGGCTTTTTGGCTCATAAATGATCACAAGCATGACAGGATATTAGTCGAGCATGAATAGCGGACCTAATGCCAGCTTGGGTAAGTCAAACTCTTGCGGATAAGTCACATCAACCAAATACAAACCATTAGGTTTGGCTGTTGCGGCGGCAAGATTACGATCTTTAACCGCAAGCAAGTGTGCTATCCACTCAGGCTTTTGGTTTTTAAGACCTACCTCGAGCAATGACCCAACAATGTTGCGCACCATGTGATGCAAAAAGGCATTCGCCTGAATATCGACCATGATATACATGCCCTGACGGGTGACTTTGACATGATGAACATTACGAAATGGCGTGTTTGACTGACAACCAATCGCGCGGAAACTCGTAAAGTCCTGCTCACCTAGTAAGTATTGAGCAGCTTGGTGCATTAAGCTCTCATCAATATCGCCATGATAATGACTCACCCCTTGGCGCATAATGCCAGGGCGTAAGCTGTGGTTGTAGATGATGTAACGATAGCGTCTAGCCGTTGCACTAAAGCGAGCATGAAAATCATCTGGTACTTCTTTCGCCCAGCGCACCGCAATATCATCGGGCAACTGAGTGTTAATACCGCGAGTCCAACCTTTTATCGGGCGCACTGCTGTGGTGTCGAAATGTACCACCTGACCAGTACCATGAACGCCAGAATCGGTGCGGCCCGCACAAAATATCTCAATAGGCTCGTTAGCTACATAGCTGAGTGCTTTTTCTAATTGTGCTTGAACTGAATCTACGTCTGCCTGGCGTTGCCAGCCAAAATATTTACTGCCGTCATATTCGACGCCTAATGCAATGCGCATTAATGAATTACCTTAAAGCCGAGAATGGGCGCTAGTTTAACACAAAAAAAACGGCGCTTTGTATTGCGCCGTTTATCGTATCTTTAGCTGGGTAACTTTTATTCAATCGTTGAGATTAAGTTAGTCGCTTCATCTTGCTGACGTTGATTGCCATCAATTTGCACTTCTTTAAGCAGCGCAATAGCACTGTCTTTATCTTCAATCTCAATGTAGGCTCTAGCGAGATCTAACTTGGCGTTTACCGAGTTTTCTTCATCATCGACATCGACCATTTCGGCATTGCCAATGAGTGAATCAACCTCACCCACATCCACATCAACGTCTTTGTATTGGTCAACTTGCTCTGTTTCTTCATCCGCATCACTTAATAATTTATCAATATCGATAAAGTCATTTTCGCGCTCAAAACTAGTCAGGTCGTCGTTTGCGATAGCGTCAGATGCTTTAGGTTCATCCAATGCTGCCAACGCTTCATCAACAGTTAGCTTGTCGTCTTGAATAAAGAACTCATCTTCTGAGCTTAATGTGTCTCGCTCGTCATCAGACAATGACTCAGAAAATGCTGCTAGCAAGTCATCGTCTGTGTAATCAAGGCTTTGCTCATCAGCAGGATCTGGCTTTTTATCTAACGGTTTCTCATCTAATGGCGCTTTGTCAGCAGCCTCACTCGTTAATGAGTCCATTTGCGCCTGATTGAACAAATCGGTTTCCCAATCAATGGCATTAGCATCAGCTTTATCGCCAGCTTTTAGGTCATCGAAGAAGCCAGAGTCTTTCTGTACTGGCCTTTCGGCAGCAGCATCTGCAACATCTTCAACTTCATCATTGCCCATATTGGCAAGCAGCGCTTCTAACTCTTGCGCGGCGGCATCATCATTAACAGGTAGATCTGCGCTCGCTTCTGGCTCAGATTCAATTTCTGGCAGGTTTTGAGTTGACTCACCTAAGGTGAGTGACAGTTCATCACTTTTAGTCTCAACAGCATCAGCCTCAACAGCATCAGAATCAGGCTGTTCGCTATCTAACTGGTCAGTGTCAAAGCCAGCTAGCAGATTATCAAGCTCCTGCGCTCGGGCATCATCTTGATCATTCAATGCACTGGTTTGCTCAGCCGCATCGGCTTCGTTTGATAAGCTGCCCAGTAATGAATCTAAATCTTGCTGCGCTTCATCTTGTACTTCGTCAGTTTGAGCTTCTTGCTCGGCAAGTGAAGCCAGCATCTCATCTAGCTCGTCACTAGTATGGTCAAGCTCTTGCTCGTTTTCTGCCGACTGTGGTGCTAACAGGTCATCATTAGATGCAAGTTGGCTTGGCTCTCCACTTACTGCATCGGCCTGGTCAATAGCTGCATCAGCTCCCGTACCAGCAAGATCGGCAAGCATGGCATCAAGCTCTTCGTCGGTGGCTTCTTGATGTTCGCTATCGTCATGCAGCTCTTCATCGAGTCCAAGTTCTGCGGCTAACTCATCTGCATCACTTGCTGAATTTGTGCTCTCAGTAGAGTCAGCATCAAGGTTGGCGAGCAGTGCATCGATATCATCATCGGCAACATTTTCTTGCTCATTCAGCTCTTCAAGCTCAGCGTCTAGCTCTTTGGCAATGGCTTCATCTAACACTGGCGTGTCGCTGGTTTCAGGTGCTACAGGAGCTTCAAGCTCAGCTAATAGCGCATCGACATCTTCAATTTGCTCTTGATCTGCACCAATGCTGTCAAGTTCAGTCTCTAACTCTGCTGCTTGTTCTAGCTCTTGCTCAAGCTCCTCGCCTAGGTCAGCCTCATTGGATTCGAGCAACTCATCAGTGTCAATTTCTTCAGTTGATGGCAACTCTTCTTCAAGGTCTTGTTCAGCTGAAGGCTGTTGCTCGGCTGAAGGCTCCTCTCCCGCAGCAGGCTCTTGATCAGCTAAAGGCTCTTGAACATCATCTTGCAAGCTTGCAAGTAACGAGTCGACGTCATCATCGGCTACAGGTGCTTCATCTTGTTGCACGTCTTGTTGTTCAGCTTCTTGTTCAACCGACTCCAACAATTGATCAATATCATCTACTGGCTCTGGCTCTGGCTCTGGCTCTGGCTCTGGCTCTGGCTCTGGCTCTGGCTCTGGCTCTGCAGGCATATCTAATTCAGCAAGCAAAGCATCAACGTCTTCAACGTTTAAATCTTCTGGCTCTTCAGCTTCAGCGCTTGTTGCTTCAGCACTTGTTTGTTCAGGAGCTTCGTCGGTTTCAGGAACGTCGAGATCAGCTAACAGGCTGTCGATGTCATCTTGCGCTGTTTCGTTGTCAACATTAGCACTGTCATCGCCCTTTACTGGTTCTGCTTCTAACTCTTGTTCGGGTAGGTCAAATTCAGCGAGTAAATCTTCCATGTCTTCTTCAGACTCTGGAGGCAACTCACTTTCTTGAGTATCTTCTAAACCATCGAGCAGATTATCGAGATTGTCGACATCATCTGCTGATGCTTCATCATCTTCTAGTGGGCCTAACTCTTGATCTTGCTCTTCCATGGCTTCCGCCCACAGATCATCAAGCGAGGTGGTATCATCTTCGTCTACTTGCTCTACCTCGGATTGCTCTTCTAAAACAATGTCTGCTTCTGCACCAAGGTCAGCCTCGGGCTGCATTTCAACATTGTCTAGATCAAGCAAATCATCGATGCTTTCTTCTTCATCGTCATCAAGGTGAATCGCTAGCTCAGATAAATCATCTTCTTCTGGTGAAACTTCAGCCAAAGTTGTTTCGTCAGCTACTGTGTCGACATGCTCAGTTTCTTGAGCTTGCTCAGCTTGTTCTTGCTGTTTTTTCTTACGGTTAAGCAACCAGAAAACCAGACCAAAGATAAGTACAAGTGGCAGTGCAGCGAGTAAAACAAGCAGCCACATATTGTCCATTAGTTTGCGCCAGGTACTAGGCGGCTCTTGTACTACTTCAGGCTCTTTTGTGGACTCAAGTAACGCATCATGCTCAACGGTTAGCGCTTGATGCTTCTCACGCAGAATTTGTAGCTGCTCTTCTAGAGCGCCAATTGATGACGACATTTCGTCAATGCGGTTCTTTAATGCCAGATTATCGTTTTGCGCCACCATTAATTGGTCTTGCGCTCGCGCTAACTCATCAGTCAGCATCAAGTTCTTGCTGTGCTCAGCATCTAGCTCGCTGTTAACTCTTGCTAGCTCGTCATTCGCAGCAACTTGAGACTCAACAACTGGCGCGGCTTCTGCAGGTTGATTGACGATCTGTAATGGTTTGGCACTCGATCTAGGTTTATTTGGCTGGGACTGGCTAGCTTGAGAGGAGGCATTTTGCTGAGCACTAGGTTGGTTAACATTAGTTTGGTTTACACTAGTCTGGCTTGCCGTCGCTTGGTTTGCTGTGGTTTGAGCTTGTGATGTTTGACGAATTTGCGCAGCGCGTTGATCTTCTAATTCCGCTCGGCGTTTAGCTTGAGCTTTTGGAATTGCCGCCATCACATCGGCTGACGGGATCATCAATACCATGTCTTTTTCGAGGGTATTGTAGTTGTTGCCACTAAATGCGTGCGGGTTAGCGTCAAACAGGGCTGACATAACCTGATAAACACTGATATTTGGATTAGGACGAACTTTTTGCGCGATACTCCAGAAGGTATCTGATGAAGTGGTTGGGCCGTATTGACGTACCTCAGCTTGCTTCACTTCACCATTAGGGCCGGTGATTTTGAGTGAATCAGCATGCGTGGGCAAGGCTATAGTGGTTGCCGATAAACCTAAACTCGCAATCGCTAAAAGCTTAGCAACGTTTGAAGTACGAAAAGTCATCCAATTCTTCCCTAAGTAACGCCTGTCTTAACTTAGCGTTTTCATTTTTATAATTAGTTATCGTTAATGTGCCTAAAACATTAACTTTACGACTATAAACCAGATTACAATGGCTCGCTAGCAATGACAAAAGCTAAAATCAAAAAAGCCTGCAGTCTGCAGGCTTTTTAAACTAAATCGCACTAAAATCACATTACTAACAACGAGATATAAGGCATCGAGTTCGGTTTAGTAATAGTCTCTAATTAAGATTTCAGCGATTTGGACACTGTTTAAAGCTGCACCCTTACGAATGTTATCGGCCGTTACCCATAAATTTATACCGTGTGGGTGCGAAATATCTTTGCGCACGCGACCCACATACACAGGATCTTGCCCTGCAGCATCAGTCACAACGGTTGGGTATTCTTCATCAGACTCAAACAACACAACACCTTCAGCCTGACTCAGTACCGCTTTTACATCATCAGCTTCTGCCGGTTGATGCATCTCAATGTGTACTGCTTCTGAGTGGCCATAAAATGCAGGAACGCGCACTGCTGTTGGGTTTACCATGATGCTGTCGTCAGCAAAGATTTTTTGCGTTTCCCACACCATTTTCATTTCTTCTTTGGTGTAGCCGTTATCCATAAACTTATCGATTTGTGGCAACACGTTAAAAGCAATTTGCTTAGGATAAACAGATGGCTCAGCAGGCAAACCTTGCAGCAGCTTGGTGGTTTGCGTCGCCAGCTCTTCAATCGCTTGTTGACCAGAACCAGAAACCGATTGATAGGTTGATACGTTAATACGTGCGATACCAAAAGCATCGTAAATTGGCTTTAACGCAACCAACATTTGAATGGTTGAGCAGTTAGGATTGGCGATAATATTGCGGTTACGGAAATCAGCAATCGCTTCTGGGTTCACTTCTGGCACCACTAATGGCACGTCAATGTCGTAACGGAAGTGTGAGGTGTTATCAATCACCACACAGCCCGCCTCGCCGGCAATTGGCGCCCATTTAGCCGATACATCGCCACCAGCTGAGAAGAAGCCTATTTGCGCCTGTGTCCAGTCAAAGGTCTCTACGTCAAGAATTTCAACTTCGGTACCCTTAAAGTTAACGGTTTTACCGGCACTGCGGCTACTTGCTAACGGATAAAGGTTGGCAATTGGAAAATCACGCTCTTCCAATATTTCGATCATGGTTTGGCCCACAGCGCCTGTTGCCCCTAGGACAACAACATTAAATTCTTGCGACATTTTCGACTTCGACTCCTTACAGCAAACTAGTAAACCAATCTAACCCAGAATAGCGCGCCTTAGCTAGCGTTAATCGGCTAAAAACACCATTTGGAAAGTGATTTTTTCTCAAGCGCTTAAAAATAGCACTTATGTCACCTTAAACCCGAGTTGTTCAGCAGCCAGCATAGGCTCATTAGATAATTGTGCTTGAACAAAGTTAAGCGTCAATGCACTAAATTCACGGCGATGCTTATGCTGCTTACGCATTTGATCGAAACCATTTAGCTGCGCAAACCGTTGACGGAATTTGACGTCATCATCGCGCACATCATAAGCCATGCGCGCAAGCCCCAGAAGTTTTGCTTGGTTAGCACCATCAAGCAAATCAGCGTTGACTGATAAACTAAATTCACTGATATGAAATGGTGGCAATAAATCACTAACGGTTTTTGTCACCTTGGTATTGGTTAACTGGCACAGCTTTTCATACAACATAAAGGTGCCCTTTGCCTTACCTTCCAGGCTATAACCAGCAATGTGCGGCGTGGCAATATCCACCAAAGGCACCAGCTCAGTGATAGGGTTTGGCTCACCTTGCCAGACATCAAGTACTAATTTTAAATCGCTTCGTTGCTGCCCAACCTTAATCAATGCGTTATTATCAATTACCTCACCGCGGCAGCAATTGAGCAGCCAGGTGTTAGGCTTTAATGCTGCCAGCCTTGCTTCATCAAATAAAAACCAGGTTTTATGCTCACCATCTTTCGTTATTGGCACATGCAGGCTTATCACATCAGCTTCAGCCAGCACCTGCTCCAATGAGTAAAACGCGCGCTCATCACCCTCTTGTTGTTTAATTGGGTCGCACAACATGACCTTGACGCCATAAGCTTCAAGGCACTTTGCTGTAGCGCTACCTGTGTTACCTGCACCAACAATACCAACCACTTTATCTTTTAAGCTTTCACCACATCTTGTCGCTAGCTCTAACATAGCGATAAAAGCATATTCGCCTACGGCGGTGGCATTACAGCCTGGCGCATTCGAAAACGGGATATTTCTTGAGTCTAAATAATCAATATCGACATGGTCAGTACCGATAGTGGCACTGCCAACAAACTTGAGCTGCTGGTTTTGCTCAAGCAGCGCAGCATTGACCTTAGTGATGGAGCGAACCAGCAGTACATCAGCATCTTGTGCTTGCTCTGGGGTTAAATGGCGACCGTCAACAAATTCGATGTCACCGAACTCGTTAAATAGTTCAACAACATAGGGCATGTTCTCATCAGCAATGATTTTCATAGGGCGAGGTTTGGGTTTAGTGATTAGATTGACATTATTGGCATATTCTACCGACAACAGCGGGGAAATTCAGTAGTGATAGACCTGTAGATTTCAGGTAATAAAAAAACCGAGTGTCCACAACGAACACTCGGTTTAAAATATCGATTAGTCAATAAGGCTATTTGAGCTTTATTTGTGTTTACGCGTTACTTGTATTTGCGCATTACTAGGGTAGCGTTAGTGCCACCAAAGCCAAAGCTGTTACTCATAACGGTATTTAGCTCAGCTTCACGCATTTCAGTTACAACTGGAATACCTTCAGCTTTCTCATCAAGGGTGTCAACGTTAATGCTTGGTGCAATAAAGCTGTTTTCTAGCATAAGTAAGCTGTAAATCGCTTCATGTACGCCAGCAGCACCTAGCGCGTGACCAGTCATAGACTTAGTTGAACCTACTGCTGGAACCTTGTCTTTAAACACTTCAGTTAATGCTTCTAGCTCACGTACGTCGCCTACAGGCGTTGAAGTACCATGGGTATTGATATAGTCAATTGGCGTATCAACACCTTCAAGTGCCATTTGCATACAACGTACAGCACCTTCACCTGATGGTGCGACCATGTCGTAACCGTCTGATGATGCACCGTAACCTACGATTTCAGCGTAGATTTTCGCGCCACGAGCTAGTGCGTGTTCTAGTTCTTCAACCACTAGAATACCGCCACCACCAGAGATAACGAAACCGTCACGGTCAGCATCATAAGTACGAGAGGCTTTTTCTGGCGTGTCATTGTATTTGGTTGATAGTGCGCCCATCGCATCGAAGCCCATGGTTAGGGTCCAATCTAGCTCTTCTGCGCCACCAGCAAACACCATGTCTTGCTTACCCATTTGAATAAGCTCAACTGCATGACCAATACAATGCGCAGACGTTGCACATGCAGAACTAATTGAGTAGTTCATACCTTTGATTTTAAATGGTGTCGCCAAACATGCGCTTGTGGTTGAAGCCATGATGCGAGGGACAATGTATGGACCTACGCGCTTAACACCGCGTGAGCGTAATGTGTCAGCCGCTTGAACCTGATTAGATGATGATGCACCGCCTGAGCCAACAATCAAACCTACACGGTGGTGTGAGTATTGCTCTTCAGTCAGGTTGGCATCTTCAATCGCTTGTTGCATTGCGATGTGAGCGTATGCTGCTGCATCACCCATAAAGCGCAGTGCTTTGCGGTCAATGTGCTCAGCTGGATCAATCTTAATATCACCCCAAACGTGGCTGCGCAGTTTCATTTCTTCAAACTGTTCAGAACGGGTAATACCACTTTTACCGGCCTTGAGTGACTCAATCACTTCATTTTTGTTATTGCCGATGCTTGAAACCACACCTAAACCGGTGATCACGACTCTTTTCATTTTTATCTATCCATTTGGTACGTATTGGTACTTAATTGCGGCAATCATATCTGCTTTAATGCAATTAAGTGGTCAGCTTTCCATAAACACGGGTAAAATAATGCCAACTAATGTGCAGTGAGTAAAATATTTTGCCCCAAGTTCCACCTATTTCAAGTGTTTATCATTCTGTGCAGCAGTGCATCTCGCGCCTGCTGGTAAGCGATTGCTCAACTCAAGTTAATCTGGCTGTTATCACTCATTTCCCTGGCGATGCTTTAGCACTGCTACTCAAGCTGTTACCTACAGCAATGGGTAAACAGTCACACAACAACCAGCCGCTTAGTAATCAACAGCATAACAAGCGCGTGCATATCAGCATATATAGCCTCACCAGCGATAACTTGCAGCTAAGCGAGAGCTTACAGCAGTTAGATGTAACCAATATTAATGGCTGCCAACGAATTGAAACCAGCGATTACAAATTAACCATTGATGTACATCAACAGCTTGAACCTCAACCCGAATTGACTAACTACCTCAAACTTCAAGCTAACACTGAGCAAGCCTTTGATTTGGTGATTGCCTGTGCTGATACGTTATTTAATGACAATTGGGATCACTATTTCAACCCAGCAAATTTTTGGCAATTGGGGCGGTTAAGCCGCGATGAAGCTCAAGTAGCCCTGCTTGGAAAAAATGAGCTAGGAAATAATGAGCTAGAAAAGAATGAGCTAGGAAAGAATGAGCTAGGAAAGAGTGGGCTAGGAAAGAGTGGGCTAGGAAAGAGTGGGCTAGGAAAGGAAAAATTCGGTACAAATGAATTAAGTAACAGTGACATCACGACTCAAATAGCGCACCTTGCTAGCATTTGTCGCTCGACAGGTTTCCAGTTAGTCAACACCTTAACCGATGACACACAAACAACTTCAGCATCGAGGCTCAATCGACAGTTCGAACTCGAGCAGCGACAAGTACTGCGTAGCCAGCAAAGCAATCAGTTTGCCTATAACCCCTTGCCCAAAGCGATTACCTATAGCGCAAACACAAGCAGAGCAATCGCAATTATAGGTGGCGGGCTCGCCAGTGCCTTTCTAGCGCTATCTCTGGCCAAAAGAGGCATTAGCTCCACCATCTATTGTAAAGACGAGGCTATTGCACAAGGCGCATCTGGCAACAAGCAAGGCGCAATCTACCCCCTGCTCACCCCAGATAATGGTCCACTAAGCCAGTTTTTTCAGCAGGCATACCTGTATAGCTGTCAGCAAATCAAACACCTTGTGAGTAATGGGCATAATATTAGCCACGAGTTTTGCGGCGTTATCCATACAGGCTATGACGACAAATCAATTAGTCGATTACAGAAAATTATTGATGGACAAGCTTGGCCTGAACAAATTGCTCAAGCAGTAAGCGCTGAAAAAGCAAGTGAAATCGCAGGAGTAGAACTCGATAAAAGCGGCTTTTATTATCCTTTGGGCGGATGGGTGTGTCCTTATGAGTTAGCTGAAGCTGCGATTAGAGAAGCGCAGAAACACGCTGAAGTAGATTTGGTTTTAAATACTGAAATTAGCACTATTGAAAAGCCAAACACTGCTACTGAAAGCTGGCTGTTAACTTCCGCTTCTACGAGTGAAAGCTACTTGCACGATCACATAGTCATCGCTACTGGCGCGAAGCTGACACAGTTTTCACAATCATCCGAAGTTGCGCTTACGCCATTTCGTGGTCAAGTTAGCCATGTTGCTTCAAAAGGAGAACTCAGCAAATTATCAAGCGTTATCTGCGCCAATGGTTACCTCACACCAGCTAACAATGGCAAACATTGTGTCGGTGCAAGTTATATTAAAAACCCCGAAAACTGTAAATTTTCCATAACAGAGCAGCTGCAAAATCAGGAGAAGATGCGCCAGAGCTATCCGAGCTGTAATTGGACAAAAGACATTGATACCAGTGATAACCAAGCACGCGTTGGCGTGCGTATGGTAAGTCGAGATCACTTCCCGGTGATGGGTTGCGCTGCGGATTTCGAGGAAATTAAATCGCGCTATCAAGCTCAAATGCAATTGAAGCAATGGCAACAAACACCAGAATATTGGCGAAACACACCAGCGCCATTGTTAAATGGATTATACCTTCTTGGTGGTTTTGGCTCTCGTGGGATCAGCACCGCGCCATTGGTTGCAGAAACCCTAGCCGCTAACCTTACTGGCGAAACTGCTCCTTTAAACCTAACCACACAAACTTTGCTAAACCCTAATAGAATGTGGATGCGCAAGCTATTAAAAGGTAAAGCTATCTAACATCAATAGCTCGTCGAAAAACGAAAAACCGCGTGAGCTTAACTCTCGCGGTTTTCATCTGTATATGAGTGCTGATTAACGAGTTCTAGTTTTGCGCTAGTTCCAGTTTTGCGCTAGTTCCAGTTTTGCGCTAGTTCTAGTTTTGGGCTAATAGTTTCTTAAGCTCTTTTTTGAATGCGTCACCCATTTTCGGGTCATGTAATCCGTATTCAACAAAAGCCTTCATGTAACCTAGTTTGTCACCACAATCATGGGATTTGCCCGTCATATTGAATGCTTCAACTTCTTCAGACTCAATCAACATATCAATGGCATCGGTAAGCTGCACTTCATTCCCCGCGCCCGGTGGCGTTTTAGCAAGTAAGTCCCATATTTTTTCAGACAGTACGTAACGCCCAACCACTGCGAGATTTGAAGGCGCAGAGCCCACAGCTGGCTTTTCTACCATCTTAGCAATCTTGGTTGAATGACCTGGCAGCAACTGCTCACCGAAGCAATCTGCGATACCATATTTGTCGACTTCGTTGTCATCCACTGGCGATACCATTATCTGGCTCGCATTCGATTCTTTATATCGACTGATCATAGAAGCAAGGTTTTCAGTGCGCTGATCGGCACTATAACTATCAAGGATCACATCAGGCAGCACCACCGCAAATGGCTCATTACCAATACAAGGTTTAGCACACAAAACTGCATGCCCTAACCCTTTAGCCTCACCTTGGCGCACATGCATGATGGTTACATTACGAGGGCAAATAGACTGCACCTCATGTAACAACTGACGTTTTACACGCTGTTCAAGGGTTGACTCTAACTCATAGGATTTATCAAAGTGGTTTTCAATGGCATTTTTACTGGCGTGGGTAACCAGTACAATTTCCATACACCCTGCACTCACACACTCATCTACAATATATTGAATTAGCGGCTTATCAACTAACGGCAACATCTCTTTTGGAATAGCCTTGGTTGCTGGCAGCATACGTGTGCCGAGTCCAGCGACAGGGATGACGACTTTCATTGATTATCCTTATTCGTTTGCAAATCAACTGTTTCTGGGAGCTTAGCACAAGATGATGAAAATACTTATTTTGTTGGCACTTTCCTGCAAATTATTCACGTAAACGCGTACATTTTACCTAGTTATTTGGATTAATAGGGCCTGTTGATCTTTCAAGATTATTTTTGCAGCTGCCTGTTGGAAATTTATACAAGACAACGACTTTGATGTGTGGTTGTTCCACATGATAAGTCGTTAACGCAGTAGAAATGACAACAAGCGCTGCCTGAAAGGTTCGTTTAAAAGCACTTACGCTCTTAGCAAAGAGTTAAGTTTGTTGTGAGCGAATTTGTGTAGGTGACTAGACGTCATCGCTCACGCCTCGATTAAAGTGCTTTTAATTCGAACGAATTCTAATCAGCAAAGATCAACAGGCCCTAGTCAAATAACCACTGATTGATATATTGATAAACCAGCGAGTTGGTAAGGACGCCAGTGTGATCGTCACTAACCCCTATCACTTTTCGCGCCTCTCGCTGTGCTTGCTCATTAAGTTGTGACTTCAGTGACACTGAGCCATCATTGGCACTACCCTCACCGCCGCGACTTTTGGCATAGGCGAATAACAGATAGTGCTGATGATAAGTAGATAATTCAGTCGCAAAAATCTGCTTAAGATACTGACTCTCCGGCACCATGCTGCGCCAAACTGGCGCGACAACAGGTGAGTAAGCGACACCGTAGCTTGCGGCAAAATGTCCGCTCCATGGCGTCGCCATAGTGATAAACTTTATTGAATGGCTGTTAAGGTTATCACTTGCCACTAATGCACCTCTAGCCACTAGCCCGCCCATACTATGAGCAACAACAGCTAGTGACGATGGTTGATATAGGTTCACCACCTCTTCCAAAGCAACTTGCAAAATATACGCGCTATAATCCAGCGGATAAGCACTTGGATACTGAAACAGTAGCACTTGCACATCTTTAGCCAAGTGCTCTGCAATCTGCTCAAATTGGGCGGGTGAGCCACTAATACCGTGCACAAATACCACGCTTGGTTTATTTGGCTCAAATTTATCTAGCGTATAAAGCCCAAAACCGAATTGCTCACTAAACGCAACCGGTTGCCACATGCCAAGTTGTGCAACTTGCTGTGAAAACCTCGGATCCTGCCAATCAACTTGATGTAAGAACTTATCCTTTGCTTGAGCAAGTTGCCGTTTAAGCCCAAACATACTGACGTCAAGGTTTTGCTTAAAAGTCAGGTTTGGCTCAAGTTGCAGCTTAAGCGCATCCAATTCTTGCAAGCTAGAGTCTTGTTCGTCTAATGAGGAAAGCGCAATTGGAGCAATAGTCTTTTGCCAAAATATTGGTTCTCCCGGCTGATAAATTAAGTCGTCATTACTATCGACAAATGCCAGCAACTCGTACTGTCCCATTGGCATTATCATATACTGCCTTTGCCCGGCAGCTGTGGTGCGAAAGTTCACCATCTCTCTGCTATCACCGTTACCTCGGTATACAGCAACATAAACACGCTTTTTGTTATCTGTAAGAATAGTGGTTGGTAGTGTTTCGATGGTGAGTACGCCGTACTCTTGTTTGGCAACCTCAAGATCAGACTTAA
The DNA here is from genome assembly GCF_004295345.1 of Shewanella maritima. Classification (NCBI taxonomy): domain Bacteria; kingdom Pseudomonadati; phylum Pseudomonadota; class Gammaproteobacteria; order Alteromonadales; family Shewanellaceae; genus Shewanella; species Shewanella maritima. The sequence goes on from NZ_CP036200.1 coordinate 618,424, forward strand.
GCTTTTGAATTTGGCAGCCTGACAACACCATGGCAACAGACAACAATACCAATAACTTCAGACCGTAAAGTTGAGATGAAGGGTAGCCTGATTTAGTTATGCTCAAATACTGTCCCAGACTCGAACTAAATGCGAGACAACGTTTTAGGCCAAGGGATAAAAGTCTCAATGTCACTGTGCTCTTTGATAATGCAGGCTGTTTATAATAGTGTTTTACAGCATGCTAAAAAACGCAAGTAATTGTTCCTCATACCAATCACCGAGTCATTATTAATGGTTTCAAAATAAAAAATGCCATCATTTGCTGCTCATCTACGGCCATTTAGACTGCCCATCTTATCGACTGTAACGCTTAATTAAGTAAAATTTAGTTGGCGAGGCGTTACTAAGATTTGCTAGAACAGCTTCGCCGTTACTCTTGTCCGTAATGGTTTAAATGCAGATATTAAGACGAGATTGTAGAAAGCGCTTGCTCGATATCAGCAATAACATCAGTTACATCCTCAAGCCCTGCAGAGATCCGCAGCAAGGTATCACTAATGCCCGCCTCTGCACGTTGCTCTGGCGTGTACGGCGAATGAGTCATCGAGGCAGGGTGTTGAATAAGGGTTTCTGCATCGCCGAGGCTAACTGCGATGGTGATGAGCTTTAAGTTATTTACAAACTTAATGGCATCACTCATTGAACCTAAGAGCTCAAACGCCAATACTCCCCCTGCGCGGCGCATCTGACTGCCTAGGTATTTGTGACCTTGATGGCTTGCAAGCCCCGGGTAATAAACCTGCTTTACTCTTGCATGGTTTTGTAAGTGTTCAGCCAACACCTGCGCATTATCGCAATGGCGCTGCAAGCGCACATCAAGGGTTTTCATCCCGCGTAAAATAAGCCAGGCATCATGCGGCGACAACACACCACCAAAGTCTTTTAACACTTCATATTTTAGTCGGTGCATGTGCTCTGCTTGACCACACACTATGCCAGCAATGACATCGCCATGACCGTTAAGGTATTTAGTCGCACTATGAATAACCATATCAACACCTAACACTAACGGTTTTTGCAGTAGCGGCGTCATAAAGGTGTTATCAACAATTGACACTAAATTATGACGCTTAGCAATATCGACTATGGCGCTAATATCGAACACATTAAGATGCGGATTGACCGGCGTTTCGCAAAAAATCACCTTAGTGTTTGGTAAAATTGCTCGCTCAATTGCCTCTAAATCATCAAAGTCGACCACGCTGCATTCAATGCCTAAGCGTTTAAGCTGAGTAGTCATCAAAGCAAAGCTACAACCATAAACCGCGTTAGATGCGACAAGGTGATCCCCTGCGCCTAGATGCGTAAGCAGTGCGCTCGATACTGCCGCCATACCTGATGCTGTGGCCGCCGCATCATCGGCTCCTTCTAAGTTGGCGAGTTTACGTTCAAGCTCAGCTGTTGTCGGGTTACCAAGACGAGTATAAATATAACCTTGCTCATCACCTGCAAAGCGAGCGCCACCCTGCTCGGCGTTATCAAATACAAACGTTGCGCTTTGATGTAATGGGCTAACAAGTGCACCATGCTGATTAGCTTGATGCCCTGCATGAATTGCCTGAGTCGCATCATGCCAGTCGTGCCCCTGATTAAACCCTTTTGCTGTTTGCTCTTGCGAATGTATCGATTGTGACGCTTGCTTGTGATCCGCCATGTGTTCTCCTTGCTTTTTATTATTTTGGCAACGTCCATAACGCACAGCTCTAATCAATTAGGGACGTTTTCAAGATACAAGCAAGAAGATGGTTGCCAATATTTGCCATTAAAGTTTTAACCGCCAAAGTTGTAACAGCATTGTTACAGGCAAAGCTAGAACCTAGACGAGTAGAGGATTTCGCTAAATTGGATTTACAAACGAAGAAAACATAACTGCTCAAAAAGCAGCCACCAATTAACTAGAAAAACATATGGTGCTAAAAAGTAACCCTACAGGAATCCACTCAACATTTATTAGGTGGTATGAACAATTGAAATAACACAATGATAACAGGTGCACATGACACCATAGGGGGCTTTATCGAACGGTACTTTATCGAATCAAGCGCAACTCAGGCACAACTGCCTATGTTGCGCCTAGCTTGATAGAGTTGAATTAAGGTTTTGGTGAAATATCAATGCTGTGAACAATCGCACCCGGCATTAATGGCGTGTGACGCTGATTAACATAATCGTTAAAACCACTGCGATAATAATCTGACATAGGGTGACCTGACTGCCCACCTGGTACAGTGAGTATGCCATTTTCCTCAAATCCTGGCTGAACAATAAAACGCTGCGACGCACCAAAACTCGCCCCTTGAACTGAAGGCATAAAGGTGTCACCAAAACCAGCGTGGGTTGGCATATCAAGCCACTTACTCAATATTGGTACTTGCTTAGAAAATGGGTGCTGCACCTTAAGGGCGTTAACCTTACCCCAGGCAAGGTCAGTCAGCTGCTGACCATCACTGTATTTCGCCAGTAGTTTATTGCGCGCATCTTGATAGGCTTCTACGGTTAATTGCTCCCAACTTGCCATACCAGCAGGTAACCAATCATCACTTTCCTGACGAATAAGTTGCCAAATTGCAGGCTCTAAATAACGCTTAACCACTGACAGGCTCAAGCCATGTTTTTGTAACTTGGTTTCCACCGGAGCAAATACTCTGTCTATCATCTCTTGCCTGAAATACTTCACAAGGGTGTAACCAACCGACTCTTTACAGGCGCAGCCTTGCCACTCTCTTAACTGTTTAAGATCTTTAATAAAGGTTTGTGAGTCTTGCTCTAGGTGAGTGACTAGATATCTATGCCATGGAGTTAAAAACTGCGCTTGGTTATCAAGCTGTAATTGATAGAAGTCTTGCTCATCAAAACGCTTTTTAGCAAACATACCATCTCGAATTTGGCTCGCTCTCGCCCCTAACGCATAACCGCCATCACCCATTCTTTGATGCTCAGTGGCGCTAACCACTCGAGAATTTGCCGTCCAAATCCGGTTAATCGCTGGATTAATTTGCTCTGGTATATTGGTTTCATCTGTCAGCCATGCATCGGCATTAAACTTGTCAGCATTAATTGCAGTATCAGCAGGTTGCATTCTGCTTGGTATCGCGCCAGATAACTTCCAGGCAATCGAGCCATATTTATCAGCCGCAACAATGTTTTGCACAGGCATGCCAAAATCAACTACGGCCTCACTAAGCTCGGTCACATCACTGACCTGCTCCAAAGCTATCAACCCCATATCAACGGCATATGCTTGATGAGCAACCCAGCTAAGTGCGTATTTATCATCACCTATCGTCTTTACGGGCCCATAATCTGACATTTCTAATTGATAGATATGCTCACCATCTTTGCTGGTGATGATTTCTTCTACCGTATAGGTTGGCTCGCCATTAAGTTTGACCCAATCAGCAGTATCAATGTATGCATTGGTAAAGCCCCAGGCGACACTGTTATTGGTGCCAACAACAATCGCTGGAGCACCAGGTAAACTGACGCCAGTCACTTGAACCGGCTTGTTCGCTTTATCAGCACTAAAAATATCACTGTCAGCCACATAGTTAAGCTGAGCGCGATACCAGATAATCGGCACTGCGAAGGATAAATGCATATCATCTGAAACCATGCCATGGCCGGATTCAGTCAAAGCGCCAGATACCGCCCAGTTATTGCTACCAACAAGTTCGACAGATTCTATTTTAGATACCTGTGCCGAAGTAATATCATTATGTTTTAAACTAGGTATCGGCAGTGCCTTTAATGCAAGCTCACTACCATCTAAAGCTGCCTGATAAGGACTGGGCTGGATTAAAAACTCAACCATCTCGTAGCCAAACTGCTGCTGAATTTGGGTCAGCGTTAAATCACGGGTAACGGTGTTTGATTGCAAATCAAGGTACATACTAAAAATAACCAACAAGCTATCTTCCGCTTGCCAAGGCGCTGGACGCGTGTTGGTAAGCAAATACTCGAATGAATGTACACTTTGCTTAGCAAGCGCCGCATTAACCCCCTTGCTATAACTATCTAATAACGTCTTATCTTCTACCGGTAAGGATTCAACAATGGCCAGGGCACGTTTGCGAAATTGATGAAAGCGGCGCTTCTTGTCCAGTTTTAGTGCTTTATCACCAAAGATCTGCGACAGCTCACCAGCAGCATTACGGCGCAGTAAATCCATTTGAAAGAACCGGTCTTGCCCGTGGGCATAACCCAAACCATACGCTGCATCTGCTCGCGATATAGCAGAAATAATGGCTGTACCGATATTGTCTCGATTAATGGTTACCTTGTTGGCGACAGATTCAGCGCTAATGGAGTCAGACAGTTTGGGCAAACTTAGATAAAGCGCGGCGAGTAAAGCAACGATGACAAGCAGGGCTAGTCCAATTACCGATGAGAGAGCAAATTTAGTTATGGTTATTATTTTGTTTGCCATAATGCATACACCTTGAATATTGTGCATGCATCATATCGTTTGTTAGCAAAGTGTTAAACCGCTAATTTAGTGTGGCGATTAGAAGGAAGCACCTACTCCGTATTGCGCCGTAAGCAAACGAGCACCGTACTTGGTGGCGACTCTATGCATAAAGCCATCTTTATACATATCTTCTAATGATGACTGCATAGCGTTATACCGACTGTTATCAAGGTTTTTGTTACATGCCATGGCTCGCAGTGAAGTAAAAAAGACTAGCTCAGGCTCACCTAAGTCGACTTTATTTTGTTGCATGATCCAATTGGCACTAACAAGCTCAGACGCCCATAAATCGATACGATTGCGCTGCACCTTTTTCAGGTTTAATGATGCATTACTGGTGAATTCAACGTTATACCCCATACCTTCAAGGTACTCCCCCACACCACTACCTAAAAAGCTACCAATAGAATATTTACTGGCATCATCGAGGGTGATCAAGGGTTTCGATGTACTATCAGAACTAAACAGTCCGTAGCGAGAAATAAGCACCGGGCCAACCCAACGGTAATTGGTTTCTCTATCCTGACTGCGTTCAATGGGTAACACACAGTGATTGTCTAGGTTCTCACTCATCGCCATGCCGCGCTTAAGCGGATAAAACACCATATGGTATTCAATACCAGCGCGGCGAAATAACTCGTCTAATACTTCAACAATGAGTCCTGAGTCTTTTATATCACCCTCTACGGCGAAAGGCGCTTGCTGAAAAGTCACCACGGTGAGAGGTTTACTGGTGTCTGCAATGCTTGATTTCCCCATAATTAAGGTCAATAAAGCGATGAAAACAAGTTGATGAAGCGATTTATTGCCAAACACGAATCGCCTCCTCATAAGGTAAGGTTTTGCCTTTAGATTTTGATTTAATTTCAGCCTTCGGTGAGCCAGGCTGAGCGAGCCAATGTGAAGGATTTTGTTTTGGGTTTAGTATCGGCGCACACAAGGCACCGCTATCTTGCTTGGCTTTTTGCTCAAGCATCAATAAATGAGCGTCCAATTGCTGAGCAAACTTATCCATTCCCTGTTTTACAGAATACTCACCCTCAATTATGCTGCTGATGTTTTGCCACCACATACTCGCCATTCCAGGGTAGTCAGGCACATTGGTGCCGGTTGGCGTCCACACATTACGCGCCTGGCTACGATAAAACTCAACTAACCCTCCAAGGTATGGTGCTCGCTGTGTCATAGCATCGGACTCAATATCTGACAAACGAATTGGGGTGTAGCCCACTAAGGTTTTCTTAAGTGAGACGGTTTTTGAAACCACAAACTGGGCATAGAGCCAAGCGGCAACCTGACGCTGCTTTGGGGTACTACTTAAAAATGTCCATGCCCCGGCATCTTGATAACCTGACTTCATTCCCCTCTGCCAGTAACGTCCAAGTGGCGAAGGTGCTACCCGCCATTTCGGTGTGCCATCAGCATTAACAATTGGTAGCCCTGGTTGCAGTAGGTCGTCAACAAAGGCGGTGTACCAAAAGATTTGCTGAGCAATTACTCCTTTTGCAGGCCAATCTCCAGCTTGTGAAAATGTCAGTTGTTTTGCTTCTGGCGGTGCAAATCGTGTTAGCCAATCAACATACTTATCAATGGCGTAAATGGCCGCTGGCGAGTTAATTGCGCCGCCACGCTCAACCGATGCCCCCACAGGCCTGCAATCTTCTACGCGTATCCCCCATTCATCGACAGGCAACCCGTTTGGTAAACCTTTATCACCTACCCCAGCCATCGATAGCCAGGCATCTGACATACGCCAACCAAGGGATGGATCTGTTTTGCCGTAATCCATATGGCCATATACTCTCTGGCCATCTATAGTGCGTACCTTGTCACTGAAAAACTCGGCAATATCCTCATACGCTTGCCAATTTTGCGGCACACCCAGAGGATAGCCATACAACTGTTGAAAACGCGATTGAAAATCTGCTCGTTCAAACCAATCACTGCGATACCAGTATAGGTTGGCAAATTGTTGGTCCGGCAGCTGATAAAGTACGCCATCTGGCCCTGTCGTAAACTTAATACCAATAAAATCATCAAGGTCGAGTGTTGGCAGCGTTGCTTGCTTACCGTGCTCGCTCATAATTTGCGAAATAGGAGTTACCGCCTGATTACGAAAATGAGTACCAATTAAATCACTGTCATTAATGTAGGCGTCATACAAATTCTCGTTAGTAATTATCTGCGCGGACAACTTCTTAATGACATCATCTTCACCCGTTAGCTCGTGAATAACATGAATGCCTGTCAATTCATAAAAGGCTTTAGCGAGCACTTTCGATTCGTATTGATGGGTATTGATTTTCTCAGACACAACGCGAATAGTCATACCCTGGTACGGCTTTGCCTGCTCGGTAAACCAAGCTAGCTCTTGGCGCTGCTCTGCTTTTGTAAGCGTAGAAGGGGTAAATTCATTATCAATCCAGAAGTCTGCTTTTTCACTCGCTGCTTGTGCGGCAATTGAAACAAAACACTGCAATAGGCATAGCATCAACGCACAGCAAAAAACGCCACCTTGAGAGTATTTTTTAGTTATATACTCCAACAAAGCAAAAACTACTTTCTTTTTGTGCGCACTCAGCAGCAAACTCACGTCCTTGGATACTTATTATTAAATTTATCTTAGTTGATAAAACAATGAGATGGCAGCCTTTTTTGGGTTATTTTCGCAAGAAAATACAAATCATTTTTAGCAAATAACGTTCATTTGGTAGGTAAATTTGGCGTAGGTTGCAGCCTTAGACCGATACAGGAATTAGAATAGTTAAGCTAAAGGGTGATGCGCCCGAACAAAAAAGAAGCCTGCATCAGCAGGCTTCATCGTATATTTAACAAGTACCGGTACCGGTAGTAACTGGCGTTTGGTTAGAAACCTTCTACACCTGCCATGTCAGGTAATTGATGAGCAATACCTTTATGGCAATCAATACAGGTTTTCTCACCGCTTGCTAGCGAAGTTGAGTGCATAGCAGCTGCGCGCTTAGACTGGCGAGTAAAGTCCATGTAATCGAAGTTATGACAGTTACGGCACTCTAGCGAGTCATTGGCTTTTAACCTTTCCCACTCATGTTCGGCTAACTCACGGCGTTTGGCTTCAAACTTTTCACGAGTGTTAATCGTACCGAAAATTTTGCCCCAAACTTCTTTTGAAGCCTTCATTTTTCGAGCGATTTTATCTGTCCAGTTATGTGGCACGTGACAATCAGGACATGTCGCGCGCACACCGCTTCGGTTAGTAAAATGGATAGTCGTTTTGAGTTCTTCATAAACGTTGTTTTCCATTTCATGACAGCCGATACAGAATTGCTCCTCGTTAGTCACTTCTAAGGCGGTGTTAAAACCACCCCAGAAGATAATACCTGCCACGAAACCACCTAAAGTTAAAAAACCTAAACTGTAGTGCACACTTGGGCGGTTTAGTACGCTCCAAATCAGCTTTATCTTAGCAATTAAATTCGAAATCATAGTGACCCCTACTGCTTTTGCTTCATTAGCTCATGTACATCTACAAAGTCATTTTCAACCAACAACTTAGCATCTAACTGAGGTACGTGACACTGGGTACAATAGTAACGGCGCGGTGATAACGTCGCGAGGAAGTTATTATCGCGATCCATATAGTGAGTCACACTGACCATAGGCGCTTGTGAGTGACCTGTGCTGGTGCGCGCATGACACTGCATACACTTATTCACTTTTAGGTCAATCTGGTAACCATCGATCTTGTGCGGGATCACTGGTGGCTGCATCGGGTAATTACGCACTTGTTTCTCATCGGTATTAATCACCTTTTGCATCGCTGGCGGTGTGACTTCTTTATCTAGCGCGACTTGACGCAGTGTCGCCACTTTTTCGTCCGGTACGCTTTGCGCCACAACCGTTAGCGACAAGCCTGCAAGAGCGATAACAGATAAATATTTAGCTAGTTTCATGATATCTCTCCTTAGGCTTTCAGCACTTTAATCGCACACTTCTTGAAGTCAGTCTCTTTCGACAATGGATCCGTTGCATCCAAGGTCACCTTGTTAATTAACTGACTCGCATCAAACCAAGGTACAAATACCAAACCTTTAGGCGGCTTATTACGACCACGGGTTTCAATACGGGTGTTGATTTCACCGCGGCGAGATACTACGCGAACTTCATCACCTCTGCGTAGGCCACGCTTCTTAGCGTCATCTGGATGCATAAAGCACACGGCATCAGGGAAGGCGCGATATAGCTCAGGTACTCGCTGAGTCATTGAACCTGAATGCCAATGCTCAAGTACACGTCCGGTAGATAGCCATAAATCGTACTCATTGTCTGGCTCTTCTGCCGCTGGCTCATATGGCAATGCAAAGATAACTGCACGTCCATCAGGCTTACCGTAGAACTCAAAGCCTTTACCTTTACCTACATAAGGGTCAGCCCCCTCACGGAAGCGCCAACGAGTTTCTTGACCGTCAACAACTGGCCAACGTAGACCGTGCTCTTTATGGTAAACATCAAATGGTGCTAAATCGTGAGCCTTACCACGACCAAAGGTTGCATATTCTTCAAACAAACCTTTCTGCACGTAAAAACCATAGTCGTTACTTTCATCATTAAGATACTTAGGATCTGCATCAGAAAGCGGGAATTGGTTAACCTGACCATTCTCATAAAGGACCTCAAATAAGGTTTTGCCTTTATATTGAGGGTTAGCGGCTAACACCTCTTTCGGCCAAACTTCATCTGTGGTGAAACGCTTAGAGAACTCCATTAGCTGCCAAAGATCTGAGCGAGATTCACCTGGCGCTTTAACTAGCTGATGCCAGAATTGAGTACGGCGCTCAGCGTTACCATATGCACCTTCTTTCTCAACCCACATTGCAGCAGGTAAAATCAAATCAGCCGCCTGAGTCGTAACCGTTGGGTAAGCATCGGATACCACAATGAAGTTTTCAGGGTTACGGTAGCCCGGTAAACCTTCTTCATTCATGTTAGGCGCAGCTTGCATATTGTTGTTCACTTGAACCCAGTAACAGTTCAAATCCCCGTCTTTTAAGCGACGGTTTTGCTCAACAGCATGATAACCAGGTTTTGGTGGAATAATACCGGCTGGAATTTTCCAGATTTTCTCTGCTTTCGCACGGTGCTTAGGATTAGCAACCACCATATCGGCCGGTAGACGATGCGAGAAAGTACCTACTTCACGTGCAGTACCACAAGCTGACGGCTGACCAGTTAACGAGAATGGACTGTTACCAGGAGTAGAAATCTTACCGGTTAACAAGTGAATGTTATAAATCAGGTTGTTACACCAAACACCACGGGTGTGCTGGTTAAAACCCATGGTCCAAAATGAAGTTACCTTACGATTTGGATCAGCATAAAGCTCTGCAAGTGCAATTAGCTTATCTTCAGGAACACCTGACAGTTTGCTAACTGACTCAACATCATAATCGGCAACAAACTTCTTAAACTGTTCAAAATCAATTGGTGTTGAACTACCCGCTGTAGCCACGTTTTTGGCTTTCTTTTCTAGTGGGTGAGTTGGGCGCAACCCGTAACCAATGTCAGTTTGACCTTTACGGAAATTAACGTGCTTGCCAACAAAGTCTTTGTTCACTTTGTCATTTTGAATAATGTAATTGGCAATGAAGTTAAGGATGGCGAGGTCGGTTTGCGGTGTGAACACCATTGGAATGTCAGCAAGGTCGAATGAACGATGCTCAAAGGTCGACAGTACCGCAACTTTAACATGAGGCGCTGACAAACGACGGTCAGTCACGCGTGTCCATAAGATTGGATGCATCTCCGCCATGTTTGAGCCCCAAAGCACGAATGCATCGGCAGCTTCCATGTCATCGTAACAGCCCATTGGTTCATCAATACCAAAGGTACGCATAAAGCCACCCACAGCTGATGCCATACAGTGACGCGCATTAGGGTCAATGTTGTTTGAACCAAAACCTGCTTTCATTAATTTAGAAGCAGCGTAACCTTCCCATACAGTCCACTGACCAGAACCGAACATACCAATCGCTGTTGGGCCTTTTTTCTTAATAGTGGCTTTCCACTTCTCAGCCATGGTATCAAACGCTTGATCCCAGCTGATTGGGGTAAATTCACCATGCTTGTCGTACTTACCATTTGTCATACGCAGCATTGGGGTTTGGATACGGTCACGGCCGTACATAATCTTTGACAGGAAGTAGCCTTTAATACAGTTAAGGCCTTTGTTTACTTCACTCTTCGCGTCGCCGTGCGTCGCGACAACCTTGCCGTCACGAGTTGCGACAATAACTGAACAGCCTGTACCACAAAAACGGCATGGCGCTTTGTTCCATTCAAGCTTAGTTTGCTCTGAGCTTGTGATTAAATTGCTGGCTTGCGCTGGCAATGCCAGTCCCGCAACACTCGCCGCCGCCATTGCTGCGTTGGCTTTCATAAAGTCGCGTCTATTCATTTTCATAACTCACCCTCTTCAAGTGCTTCACTTTGGTGATAAACCATGGTGGCCGACAACACGCCAGGAATCGCATTAATTGTTGAGATATCATCCATTAGCGATTTTTGGCTTGGTCCCTCGACAACAACGACTAATTTGACTTCGTTATTTGCTGATAACTCAGCATTCTCGATAGCCATAATTTGCTGTCTAACTTCAGCCATCATGTCTGGTTGTACTTGTACAATAAGGCTGGTTACGTGAAGTTCATTGCTCATCAAATTACATCCAATAGTTTTGTTCGTTGTTATTGTTGTTGGATTATCCCGCACCTGGTGGGCCAGTCAGAATTTGACTAAACCAAATGCTAAATCCCAAAGCGCTTACAAGTAAGGCTGATAAAATCGGAGCTAAAAACACGGTTAAGAAGATAAAAATTCGAAACTCGAGCTTTTTCTCATTTTCTTTTTCGGTACTCATGGACCCTCCAAGAGCGATTTTTTTAATGATTAAATTGCTGTTTTCACTGTTATCATTTGAATCGAGCAAATTTTATCGCCAATCAAAATGTGATCTAAATACTCACAAATTGGTAAAGCTGACTTAACTTGATCTAGATCATACAATCGTTTGTTTTACCGCCTATATCAATCAAATCATTCACATACACCGATTAAGATAAGGTAAAGTGAACTATTTACCCTTAAAAATTAACGCATGCTAATGTTCAGTATAAGGTAGGAAACACGACTTTTGTTGTAAAAATGTGAAATTCAGCAAAAATAATTAAAAAGCGGCTGCTTAGAAAGATTTACTGTATATCATATTGATTTTGAAAGGAGATTGGTTGTCATTGCCGGTTACAAGATGATCCTTATAACCAGCATATACAATTGAAACATTCCCCCGATGACTAAAACAATTAAAGCTTATACCTCAGAACTTTAAGTGACTTTTGCTCATCGATGTCCTTAAAAATTTCAGCGTTACTTAAGCGCTCTATAAATCTTAACTCAGGCGCAGTTTGCTCTACCTGTTGCATCAAAAAATCACAGCTTAACTCTGGCGCGTTAAGACACAGCAGCACTTCGCCATTTGGCGCTAACAAACTAGGTAAACGCTTTAACAACCTTTGATAGTCTTTGGTTGCCACAAAGCTACCCTTTTGATTACTTGGTGGATCAGCAATAATCAAATCGTAAGGACCAAGCTTGGTGAGCTTACCCCATGACTTAAAAATGTCATGGCCAAAAAAGCGCGCGTTGGCATCAAGCCCATTAAGTAAATGGTTACGTTTACCAATCGATAAAGCACCTTTACTCATGTCCATATTCACCACTTGCTTCGCCCCGCCTTGAAGCGCCATGACGCTAAAACCACAGGTATAGGAGAATAAATTAAGTACGTTGGCACCTTGGCTATGCTGCTTAACCCACTTTCGGCCATTGACCATATCCAAAAACAAACCGTGGTTTTGCCCGCGAAGTAAATGCACTTCGAATTGAGCCCCATTCTCTGTAATCACATGAGGCTCGGGCACTTCACCGCAAATAACTTCAGTGATAGTTTGTCCTCCTGCGCGATACTGAAACACCAAATTAAGCGCTACGTCATCATGACTTAACTTCCACTGCTCTGCTACCGCATCAAGCAGTTGCTGCTTAGCTGCTTCATCGAGCTCTTTAAAACTGGTAATGAGCAACACTGGCTTAAACCAATCCGCTAGCAAATGCTCTTCACCTGAAAACAACCCACCACGCCCATGAAATAAGCGCTCGGCGTTGTCTGTGATTTTTGCTTGGCTAATTGCAGCCAACAAACCTTTCATATCTCTTTGCCTGATTTATTATAAATTTTAAATTAAGCTGCTAGCTTCAAGTTCTTGTAACTCAAACTGCTAGCTTAAACTACTAGCTTAAACTACTAGCTTTAACTTCTTGCTTTGCTAATACTCAATATTAGTTTGGCTTAGTAATTAAAAGGCAAGAACCTATAAGTTCTTGCCTTGCTTTAAAGGTGTAACGCTTTTAACGCTGCTGTTTGATTCGAATTTAGCTATCTTGACTGTTTTCTTGCTTGTGCTGGTTAGCACTATCAATCAGCTTTGGCTGCGCCTCTGACTCACTGTCAACACTGGCAGTATTTTCGACAGATTCCGCATCAAGCTCGCTGGCATCAGAAAGCAAAATTGACAGCCAGTTACCAGACTGACTCGACTCCAAGCCAATTTTAACAATCATAGTCAATGGCACCGACAGCAGCATACCCACAGAGCCCAACATCCAGCCCCAGAAAATTAATGACAGGAACACGACAAGAGTCGATAAACCAAGGCCTTTACCCATGTACTTAGGTTCAACCACATTGCCCATCACCGTATTAGTACCTAGATACAAGGCTGCGGTAATACCCGCTGCTCCCGGCCCCATTTGAATAAACGCCAGTAGCACAGCAGGAACCGCCGCGATAATAGAGCCAATATTGGGGATGTAGTTAAATAGGAAAGCAATCACTGCCCATAGCAGTGCATAATCAACCCCAATGATAGTTAAACCTATACCCACCACAGCACCGGTAGCTAAGCTAACCAGGGTTTTAATCATCATGTATTGATTCACCGACTGCAGAAATTTGTCGATTTGCTTTAAGCGCATATCAGGGTCATCCAGCGCTAAATGAAACTTCTTCGGTAAGGTTTGCGCTTCAAATAGCATGAACACAATTGTCAGTATGATTAAGAACAAGTTAGCCATCACATTGCCTACGCCTGAGAGCATATTGGTAGTCATACTCAAGGCGACACTTGGGTCAAAGTAATCAAGTACCTTGTCTTTTGAAATATGAATATTAAAGCTCTTAAGCTTTTCTAATATCCATGAAAACTGATCGATTAATTGCGTGCGATAAACAGGCACTTGCTTAGAAAATTCATTGATAGATGATCCAATTAGGCTTGCCAACCATAAACCTATAAGCACGATGAACAACATCAAAATGAGCACCGCCACACCTTTAGGGATTTTATAGCGGGTCATGGTGACGATAGCTGGGTTACAAATCATCGCAAGAAATGCCGAAAGTACAAACGGTACTACAATCGGGCTTGCCGCCTTTACCCCCGCCATAATCACGATAAGACAGGCCATCACAATAAAGCTTCTTATTGCCATGGATGAATCCTGTAGTCCCTTCATATATAAACCCTTAGTTGTTGGTGCTGGTTGTTTTCATTTGCTTGAAGTTCTAACACCTGAATCTTTTCGGTGTTAGTTGATTTGAGTTAACGCAAAAGTGCAAAGCAACTGAAAATGCTTTACTGTCTTAACTAAAGCTCTGTGCGTCAGTCTTTGCTAATGATACCGACAATAAATATTTTTAAAACAAGTTACTAGGACCAATATCTATGCTCAACCCAAATACAGCAATTATCCGCATAAAAAACCTTCGCCTACGTACCTATATCGGCATCAAACAAGAAGAAATCGACAACCAGCAAGATGTGATAGTCAATGTCGTGATCCATTACTGTGCTGAGCAAGCGCGTCAAAGCGAAGATATTAACGAAGCACTTAACTATCGTACCATTACCAAAAAGGTTATTGCGCTAATTGAAAATAACCGCTTTTCACTGCTAGAAAACCTAACCAGTCAAGTGCTTGCGATTGCCAGTGAGCACAATTGGGTTGAGTACGCCAGTGTCGAAATTGATAAGCCACATGCCCTGAGATTTGCCGACTCGGTGTCAATGGAGCTCTGCTACCATAAGCACAACGACTGATCTCACAGTTAGCTGACTTCGTATATTTTTGCGTACGAACTAAGCTAAACAAATAACTTACATAGCGCACTTCATTTACATCAACGCGGAGGTATCAGTTTGATGAAGATATTAATTACTGGTGCCACCGGTTTTGTTGGCAAAGAACTTGTATCTGCACTCATTGGCCATCAACTTGTCATCCTCACTCGTGATGCAAGACGCGCAGCCACCACACTTGGCACTCAACACGAGTATGTCGCGTCATTAATTGAGCTAAACGATCTGAACCATATTGACGCAGTTATCAATCTTGCTGGCGAGCCAATCGTTGGCAAACGCTGGAGCGACAAACAGAAACAGGTCATTTGCGACAGCCGTTGGAACATCACCTCAGCGCTGACCCAGCTACTCAATCAAAGTAGTCAACCACCCCACACCTTTATTAGCGCGTCAGCGATAGGCTTTTACGGCCGGCAAGGTATGACACAAGTCACTGAAGATAGCCCAGTTCATGAAGAATTTAGCCACCATGTGTGTAAAGAGTGGGAGCGCCTAGCACTTGAAGCACAATCTGAGCAAACACGAGTATGCATCACCCGCATTGGTCTGGTACTTGGCGCCGATGGTGGCGCGCTAGAGAAAATGTTGTTGCCATTTAAGCTCGGTCTTGGCGGCCCCATTGGAGATGGCAAACAAGGCTTTAGTTGGATTCATATTGACGATCTTATTGGGCTGCTAAAGTTTTTACTTGAGAACAGTCAAACTCAGGGGGTATTTAATGCTGTATCTCCAAACCCGATTAGTCAAAAAGACTTTGCCACAGCTCTTGGCAAAGCACTGCATCGTCCAGCCCTCATTCCAACCCCAGCTCTTGCACTGCGTCTAGCTATGGGGGAAATGTCAGATTTACTCACTCAGGGACAATATGTGGTGCCAAACCATGCTTTGGCGAGTGGTTATCATTTTGAATATTCAGATATTAATCAGGCGCTAAATCAAATTCTTAATCACTGATAAATTTGCCGCTAAATCAATCTTCTTCAGATGTTGGCACGAATGATGTCAATTACAGCTTTATAACGGCTCGGCAGCTGCCTTTGGTTGTTGCTAATCATCAACAAAGGCTCGGTAACATTAACTGAGTTAAACTGGTTAAAATCAGCAATGGTAACCTTGTCATAGTAAGGTGAGTGCTTTACTGCGAACTCAGGTAGCACAGCAAAACCTAAGCCTTGAGACACGGGCAGTAATATCTGGTTGAGTTGATTAACAAACCCACGCACATTGACCTCATGAGCAAGCGGCATAGCTTTGGCAAAATAATGCCTAACAAAACTTAACCAGTAGTGTTGCCCATCTGGATGGTTAATCATGCCAAGCTCAAGCAAGGCATCAAAATCCCACATGCGGTGCGGCTCATCTTTAGGAATAACAACGCATAATCGTTGCTCACCTAATTGCACCACATTCAACAGCGGATGAGATATTTGCTGGGTAATTAAGCCAAGCTCAATATCACCGTCAATCACATGATTAATGATGCTTTTGTTGGGCGCAGCTTCGAGCATTATGGTCAAATTGGGGTGATTGGTTTGGTGCTCAATTAACTTTGAGTACAACTGCATTGCCATTGAACCTGAACTTGCTATGCGGCATTCACCTTGCGTTGCATCATCTTTATCCAATGTTGCAATAAACTCGCTATGCTCTGCAAACAAGCGTTTTGCATATTGATATACCGCCTGCCCTTCCCTTGTCACTTCAAAACCTTTACCTAAACGATTTAAAAGTGGCCGCTTTAGCTCTTGCTCTAGTTTTTTCACGTGCTGAGTAACGCCTGGCTGGGTCATAAAAAGCCTCTCTGCTGTTTGTCCAAAGTGGCCAACATCAACTAGGGTAATAAAGGTTTTTAAACAATTTGGACTCAACATGCGTATTAGTCTCCTACGCTGACACGATAATGCAAAATTAAATAAAAAATAATTATCAATTTAATCATAAATGATAATTTTAATTTCTTACAGCATTTACCTAAACTGAGCTCATCAAATTGATTGCGACATAAATTAGGAGTATCAAATGGCTAATACTTACCCACGCAGCTTTTCTCACATCGGTATTTCAGTACCAGACTTAGAGGCCGCGGTTAAATTCTATACTGAGGTTCTAGGCTGGTACCTGATCATGGAGCCTACTGAAATTGTTGAAGATGACAGCGCAATTGGCGAAATGTGTACTGACGTATTCGGCGCGGGTTGGGGTTCATTTAGAATTGCTCACCTGTCAACAGGTGACCGCATCGGTGTTGAGTTGTTCCAATTCGTCAACCAGGAAAACCCAGAAAACAACTTTGAATACTGGAAAACTGGCGTATTCCACTTCTGTGTTCAAGACCCTAATGTTGAAGAACTGGCTGAGAAAATTGTCGCAGCTGGCGGTAAAAAGCGTATGAAAGCACCACGATACTACTATCCAGGTGAAAAACCTTACCGCATGATCTATATGGAAGATCCGTTTGGTAATATCCTTGAGATTTACAGCCACAGCTATGAGCTGCACTACTCAAGTGGCGCATATAACTAAACTAGAGCTTATAATTTAGTTAATGATAACGGCAGTAGTTTATAGCGTTAGTTCACTCGTGCTTGTTTAAGAGTGCTAGCGCTAAGATGTACTAGCTAAGACGTACTGACTAATAGTTACTGCCGTATTTTCTTTTTATCTCAACGACTTCTACTTGGTATTCCTGATACCACTTTTGTTTACCGAACATTTGCGCCTTAGCATGTTCGACATCTCGGTGCCATCGCTCAATGTCTTTTTCACTGTTCCAGTACGAAATAGCCACTTCCATATCACCCTCGGTGACCGCAATAAAATCGACACAGTGATATTTCTCGAATGCTAGCTCTCGCATTCTTGCGACCATTTCAGTGTATTGCTCATCTTGCTCGCCCACTTTGGCTTTAAAAATCACTGCATACATATCGAGTTTGTCCTTACTATTGTTTTTATTGTTATTTGTGTAATTGCGCTATGTGCTACTAAACCACTATCGAACCCAATATTTGAACTCTTTATCGAACTCTTTATTCGAGCTCTCTATTCGGGAAAGGCCTTAGAACACGACCGTTTTGTTGCCATAAACCACAACTTTCTCACTTAACACCAACTGCAACGCCTTGCTCAATACGCTCTTTTCTACATCGCGCCCGTGGTGAGCTAACTCCTGAGCGCTATAACTATGATCAACATTAATGACATCTTGTTTAATGATCGGCCCTTCATCGAGATTATCATTAACAAAGTGCGCTGTCGCGCCGATGATTTTCACTCCACGCTCCCATGCCTGCTTGTATGGCGATGCGCCAATAAATGCCGGTAAAAATGAGTGATGGATATTGATAATTCGATGGGTAAAATGACTGACAAAATTTGGCGTCAGTACGCGCATAAACTTAGCCAGCACCAAATAATCAGCCTGGTAGGGCAAGATAACGTCTAACATAGCCTGCTCATGTTGCTCGCGGGTCACACCCAGATGATCAACATAATGATATGGAATTGAGAACTTCTCGACCAATTTACCAAGTTCAGGGTAATTGCCCACTACAGCAGCAATCTCTACATCAAGCCCACCATAGTATGCCTTCATTAAAATATCGCCTAAACAATGGGCTTCCTTGGTCACCATGATCACAATGCGCTTTTTACCCGCTTCGACCAGCTTTACGTGATTTTGCTTGGGCAGTACTTTGGCTAGATCATCAAGAAACAGTTGATCAGTAAACTCACCTTCAAGCTCAGTGCGCATATAAAAGCGGTTATTATCGCGGTCAACAAACTCTTTATTTTTTATGATATTGAGTTGATGCTGAAAACACACACCAGTGATTTTTGCTATCAATCCCTGCGCATCGGCGCAGTCTGTAATTAACACTTTGCGGTTAACACTTAAACCTTGCAGCTCTGGCTTCTCAGGTTTCTTTGGTTTATCAAATTTCTTTGGCTCGGATGAAGTTTGTTGTGATGTACTGCTCGCTTTCGATAGCGAAAGTTCACTAGGTGATGAAGGCATATATTGGCTCCGCTAAATATTACTTTCCAGCAGTTTGACATTGTGATGAACAAGATAGAGATACAAATAGTGATTTCAGAAGATATATGAGCAGGTTTTACTGTAGCAATGAGTTATTAATAAAAAAGCGCATAAATACTGAAGATTATGCAATCCAGACCAACAAATAAAAGACCTTGTCAGCCTTATTATCTGATTTAACGGCGCGACTCCATATACCGTTGCAATAATTTACGAATAGTCTCAGCCTTGGTGCCGTAAACCACCTGAACGCCTTGGCCGACCACAACAACGCCTTTTGCTCCCAGTGCCATTAAACGAGTTTTATCAATAATATCCGCTTGTTTAACGCTGATCCGCAAGCGGGTTAAACATGCACTAAGCTCGGTAATATTATCTTTGCCGCCTAACGCCCCTATCATGGCAATTAAGCTTTCTTTTTGCTGTGCATTTGAGCTTACCGCTACCCTGCCTGGCGTTTTCAAGTTAAAGGCCAAAATAGATACTCTAAACAGACTGTAATAGAGCAGCGCTGTCATCGGGCCAAGTACCCAAAACCAGCTGGTGTTTGATGATTGCGAAAACAGCAAAGTAAAGTCCACCAAGCCGTGGGAGAACACAATACTGTGGTTAATGTTAAGCCAGATACACAGGCTATAAGCAAGACCTGTCAGTAGCGCATGTACGAAAAACAACAAAGGTGCGACAAACATAAAGGCAAATTCAAGTGGTTCAGTGACACCTGTTAGCCAGCAAGCTGTTGCGGCCGATAACATAATACCTGCAACGCGGTTTTTCTCGCTAGAATCAGCACATTTCCATATGGCAAACCCTGCTGCAGGTAAGCCCCACATTTTTATTAGATAGCCACCGGCTAGGTTGCCAGCAGATGGATCGCCCGCTAAATACCGCCCAATTTCGCCGCGTACTAGATTGTCTTCGCTCATATACTGCCCCACTTCGAAATAAAATGGCGCATTCCATATATGATGCAATCCAAGCGGGATTAATAGTCGCTCTGTTGTGCCATACAAACCAAATGCAAAAGCAGGGTCTTGATACACCGCCCAGTTTGATAGTTGTTGAATTAATTCGAACATCGGCGGCCACAGATTCGCAGCGACGAACCCGAGCAACATAGAAATCGGAATATTAATTAAAGGCGCACTACGCCGCCCTTCAAAAAACGAAAAGATCCCCAAGGACGTGACACGATGACTCAGACTAACCGCTAAACAAGTCGAGGCGCCAATTAGCATACCTCCGGCAATCCCGGTATCTATGGTATCGATACCCCAAATCTGAATTGAAGGTAAATCATATAGCTCTGTTAACGCGCCCATCGTAGAGGTAAACACGCCAAAGCCAAAAACGGCAGAAAATGCCGCGATGCCTTGGTCTTTACAAAACCCAATCGCTATCGACACTGCAAATAACAAAGGCATCATTGAAAAGATTAAATGGCCGACAGCCGAGAAAATTACGTTTAACTCTTGGGGGATAAATGGCAGAGGGTTAACAGTTAAGCCGAGCATAATCCCTGCAGCCGGTAAAATAGCAACAGGGATTAATAATGCCTGGCTTAAGCGCTGAGCGAATCTAAACCAGTGTTGATGAATAAAACTTACGCCGCGTCTAGTGATTGAGCCGCGCCATGCCACACTGAGATCCATTGACTTGCCTCTTGTTCCGGTTCCATGGTTTCACACGCATCAATCTTCAGTGTTTCCGTTAATGCTTGCGCGCCAAGTTCAATAAATAGCTCTTCTAATTGATCCGCAGCGCCGCAAAAGTTCTCATAACTGGAATCGCCCAAGCCAACGATGCTAAAGCGTAACTTTGGCGAGTATGGCGCTTGCGACTGCAGTTGGCTAAACCAAGGTAAGATATCGTCAGGTAAATCTCCTTGGCCGGTAGTGGAGCTCACAATAATTAATAGCTCATCTTGCGGTGGAGTAAAGCTGGCTAAATCGACTGGGTGAAGTAACCTGGCGGTGTAACCTAAATCAGCTATCGCGGTATTGATTGTTTCTGCTGTGAACTGTGCTGCTCCGTAGACAGTGCCATAAACGATATTGACGGTTTGCATGGTTACTTCTCCATAAGTATTTCAATCGTCTAACGATTGTTGATTTTTCTGACGACTTATTGTTAATGTAAGCAGCTATCGAACAGGTTGCAAGTGTTTAGCTGTATCGCAAGATCTTAACTACAACGCAGCGATGTCCATTGCTGCGCCTGAATCTAAACAGTCATCCATACCCAGTAGGTTAAATACCGTGAGCCACTCATTCTCTAACTCAGTTTCAATGTGCACGCGAGTATGGGTGATTGGGTGGGTGAAACTTAAACTTTTAGCGATTAACCATAGCCTATTTATGCCAGTGTGCTCCCTAAAAAAGCGGTTTTGCTTGCCATCTCCATGAGTCGTATCCCCAACAATCGGGTGTCGCAGATGCGCCATATGACGGCGCAGTTGATGCTTACGCCCCGTTTTGGGTAACAAACGGACTAAACCGTAACGTGAGGTTGGATAACGCCCTGAGCTATAGGGGATTTCACAATTAGCCAGTGGCTGATATTCAGTCACCGCATCTTGAGCAGCTTTGTCTTTAGCAGCATATTTGTCACCAATATCATCGGCTTCATATTTAAGGGCGTAATCGAGAATATCACCTTGTAAAATATTGCCGCGCACCAAAGCTAAATAGCATTTCTCAATGGTGTGCTGCTCAAATTGCTGGCACATCAAGTTTGCCACTTCACTTGATTTGGCGAACAGCAATACACCAGATGTTGGTCTGTCTAGTCGATGAATTGGAAACACATGGCAGCCAACTTTGTCACGGGTAAGCTGCATGGCAAAAAACTTCTCTTTTCGCGCAAGATAACTGCGATGCACCAACAAACCAGCGGGTTTATGAATAGCAACCAAGTGTTCATCTTCATAAAGCACTTCAATCTCAGGTGCTTGTTGCTCTGCTAATGCCTCTGCTACTAATGCCTCTACTTCAACGTCTGCAGAGTCAGATGTGGCTGGTTTTTCAGTCAAAGTTTCATTTTGATTATCGAAATCATGCTTATTCATTATTACTACCATGCTCTCTATTTAGGCGAGCCGACTAGTGCATCTAGCTGGGCGATAAATTGGATAAGCGCTTTTCGCTCTGTGATGCCATCCCACACGTGCTCAGCCATAGGAGCAATAGCCATGTTTGATGGCAACGGGAGACCAGCTTCTATTAGCGCCGTCATTTTAGGGATAAAAATGAACTGCAGCCACTGCTCAAGGGCAAGGGTATCGCAGGCAAACGGCGCTGAGCTGGCTAAAGCCTGTGCACTCGGAGCCTGCGTTGACCACAGTTGCTGACTCTTCAATAAAGATTCAAGCTCGACTAATTGTTGCTGCACTTGCTGATGACTCATAAAAACTCAATAAAACACCTGAAAAAGGTTGAATATGATACCATCTAGCCCCATTAATACCCACAGATTAGTCGTTGATTGCATAGGCTGCTTAAGCTTAGAGAACAAACCATAAACGACACCAATGAACCGAATACAAGATAGTTAGTGCCCTATGACGCAAATTAATACCCTCAGTGAGTTTTTAGCCACTGCCAACACCCAGTTTCAAGTTTATGATTTAGGCCGCAGGGTACAAAGCATCGACATGATGGCTTTCCATCAAATTGAAGAGCTACAAGCGCCTTACCCGTACCCGATTCAAGGTCACGCTCAATTTGCCATCGTATTTTGGCAAGAGTCGCAAACACCGTACATTTGGTTTTTAAAACTGCCATTAGATGAGCGCGGACTATTATCGCCAGCTCAGCGCACTCAATTTATTAAAATGGTTATCGAAGCCTTAGGCCGCGACCCAACGCAGCCTTTATCTGACGAGCAGCAAGAGCTGCTTGGTAACCACCCTTTCACCTTTAAGCCAAGTCAGGAAAAGTTGGCGATATTTAACGCGCTAGTGCGTCAACAGCTTGGGCAACAAGCCTCTAGCCAATATGAGTTTGCTGTGCAGTATCTATCGGGGCAAACATCACTCGATAACTGGCAACAACTGGGTATTCAAGGCATTGCCGATGTATGCGTGCGCGCTAAGCAGTTTGACCACACCGAGCAGCTTATTCAATGCTTTGACCTAGCACCTGTTGAGGTGCAAGCCGCTGTTTGTCAGTGCCTTGAGCATGTTTACATTGAGCCAGAGCTTGCTAAGCGTATCTATCGCAGCCTGAATTTAGTGCCAAACGATCATAAAAGTACTTATCTGCGCGCCCTAGCGTCAAACGTTGAGCTATCTCAAGCAGCAATTAAAGAGCTAGATAAACAAGACAAACTAGGCCAGGAGTTGCTGATCACCATCGCAGCTCGAAACTGGCTAGCACTAAAAGATGACCAGATCCGCAAAATTTACCTAGAGGCGTTAGCCAAGCAGCCACAAGGCTTTTTCAACCAGGTATTTGCTGATATCGTGGCAATTCCAAGCTTGCGTAATCCGCTGCTGGCTGAACTGCGCAGCCCTGAGCGTAGCAACCAACTTTCTACCGCAATTGGCGGTGTATTTAAGGCATTAAGTCAATGATGAGTGACTTTTTAATTATTGTTGCCGTGGTGGTGATTGCCGCTTTCTTCTGGCAATTAAGGCAAATGGCTGAGCTAAGCAAAGCCTATGCCGAGCAGTCTTGCGGTAAACAACGAGTGCAATTTGTATCTATTGCCATGTTGAATGCTAGCCCAAGTATTGGTGGGCAAACTGGCCTGTGCTGGAACGCGAAGTTTATGTTTGAATTTAGCACCGATGGCGAAAACCTGTTCAAGGCCCACATTGATATGAAAGGCAAAACGATTAAGAAAGTGTCCTGGCCTATTTTCCCAGAACCTGATTGGCAAAGTGCCCCAATGGCACGTGGCAAATTCGGCGGCTGTGGCTCTGGCGGCGGTTGTAATTCAGGTAAATGTCGCTAGTACTTGTTTACCCATACTGGCATAAGTCTTTGAATAAAAAATTTAGTTTAATAACAGAAAAACGCGGCTGATGCCGCGTTTTTTGTTTCATCCCTAAACCACCAAGCCTTGTCGTAACGTCAAGTTACTTAGTGACCGAATCACTTTTGACAAACTTACCTTGATCATCAAATGGCCAATCTATGCCAAGCCAAGCTTTAAGCGTGGCCTTTTGTACATCACTCGGGTTTTCTACACCAGAGATAGCCAGTTTGCCTTTGGGCGCTTGACGTAACGTCAGTTCAACATCGGTCAGGCGATCATTTTTAAAAATGGTCAGCTTAACCTCATCCCCATCTTTAAAATCTTCTAAGCGTTTACTAAAGCCAGATGCCGTCACTTTTAATCCATTAATTGCCACTACTTCATCACCGGCTATCACACCCGCTTGCCACGCAGGTCCGTCACGGCGCACATGGGAAATCGTTAAATCATCGTGTTTGGAAGATAAGGTAATGCCTGCATCAATTGTATGCTTGTCTTTTGGGTAGTTAGCTTTTAAACCGGCTTGACCGAGCAAAGTATCAAAATCTAGCGCTTTAGGTGCATCGACATATTCTTGCCACCAAGCTTGATAATCTTTACCTGAAATATCCTTCAAGATGTTTTTCACATCGGCAACGGTAAAGCCTTTAGGGATTTTAAAATCACGATAAAGCGCGCGGTGTACATCTCGGTATGTCACCTGCTGCTCGGTGGTTTCAATCAAGTCTAAATCCAGCGCCATCGAGGTAAAGTAACCTTCAGAATAGATGCTCACACTATGGTTAATTGCATAATCACCATAGGTATTTACCCACTGCCCTAAACTCGACTCGGCAATCGACTGAATATCGCGTCCAGGGGTGTGCATATTACGATCGATACGCTTAGCTAAATCAGCAAAGAATTCTTTTGGCGTCATCACCCCAGCGCGCAATAGCAACTGATTTTGAAAGTAGCTCGTTGAGCCTTCAGACAGCCAAATCAAAGAGGTCATGTTCTCCGACTGATAGTCATAAGGCACCATACCTTGTGGGCGATAAGCTTTCACATTCCATGTATGAATAAATTCATGAGAGGCTGTGCTAATAAATCTTAAATAATCAGCACGTTCACGGAACATAAATCTTGGTAATTGGATAATCGTTGAGTTTAAGTGCTCGGTTGCACCGCGTACGCCGCTTGTGGCGTGCACCATATATACATAACGCTCAAATGGGTAGTCGTCCCAAATTGCACTCGCTGTACCACTAATTTTAGCTAAATCGTTGACCACTTGCTCGGTGTCATAGTTACCCTCGCCCCAAAACACCACTTCATAATCACGGCCATCGGCTTCGAAGCTGAAATGCTGGTTAATACCGGTTTCAATCGGTGAATCCACCAGCACATCATAGTTGTCTGCTTTAAATGAGTGAGATTTACGACCGCTTTCCATGCCTGAATGACTTTGCCAACCTTTTGGCACATCCATATTAACCAGCACTTGTTGGTCTCTAAACTCAGGGCTGTACATAAATACGCCAGATGCGTCTAGATACGCATGAGAATCGTCGATATGGCGTAGTCTGTCACCGAGCTCGTTAGCATGTAGATCATAAGTCACACTCACCTTAGTTGGCTTAGTTAGCTCAACGCGCCACTCACCACTGGCACTGCGTACCCAAGGTAATCGTTTGCCGCGACTATCTGTAGCCTTAAAGTTACGAATGCCATCCGCTACAGGTAAAATGTCGTAGCGTCCGGTGCGCCAAACCGGCAGGTTTATTACCAATTCATCACTTTGGGCTTTAGGAAACTCAACGGTTACTTTGGCGTTATGGTGCTGTGGTTCGGTCAAGTCAATGTGATATTCCACTTGAGCTAAAGCAGATTGCGCCCAAGTTGATGTCGCTAGTGCACAACTAACGAAAATAGCCGTTGAGTTTAGTTTCACTCTTTGTTCCTTCTGGTATGATATTTTTGTGTTTTTTGTAAGAGTCTTTTTACAGTTACGCCCAAACGTGTTTCAAGCATGTTTTCAAATTGCTAACTGGCGAGGCAGTATATCAAGCAAAATAAACTCTCACAGCAAATTACCATCTGCCGTTACAATTTATTTCTCGCCTTAGATGATTGAGATTTCGTTAAAAGGCAGCGTGGTGCTAGTGCAAAGTTAACAGCGAACAAGGAAGAGTAATCACATAATGCGGATCTGTTTTTTATTGATAGGGCTGATGTTGAGCGTGATGGTCAACATAGTTAACGCAAACTCTCTTGAACAGTTGGAAATTCAATTTCGCGAACACCCTCAGCAGCTGTATCAAACGCTGCTCAACAAAACCCAATACCCGCTCATCATTAACAATAAGCAAGACTTGCAGCAGGCCGCCGCTGTTACTGGCATGTCAGCGCCTGAGTTACATCAAAACCTAGTGACGCTCGCAAGGCTAACGTTAGAAACCAGCGTTGCGAGTAAAAATAAATACCAACAAGCCCAAACCCTACTTAATCAACTTGACGTACTAGCGCAATCAAACCTAGATCAAGCTATGGTGCTTATGCTGCAGGCAAGGTATAAAGCGAGACGTCACCAGGAATACAAAACTGCCATTAGCGAATTTAACGAAGCTCTCACTAAAGTTGCTTCAGAGTCTAGCCCACAGGCAACCTTGTTTCGCTATATAGTCCATGAGCAATTGAGTAGTTTAAATCACCTGATTTACCGCCCAGTGCCAGCGCTGTCCCACTTGAATCATTTTCGCGATATTGCATATCAACTACGTAATGAGTATTTCATCTCATTAGCTGAGTCAGCGCTGGGAAAATACTACAGCCGTAATGATGACAAAGCGAAGTCCCTGCAGCATTACAGCGAAGCGTTTCGTATCTCGAATCGCTTGCAATACAAGGCATTGCAAGCTGGCACTCAGCTCAGCCTCGCCCGTACTTATCGCGACTTAGAGCAATGGGATGATGCCTTAAAGTATGGCCATGATGCAGTTGCCACCTATCAAGGCTTAAACAGATTAAGCTATGTTGCTCAGGCTCTTAGCGCTATCGCCATAACTTATAAAGGTAAGCAAGAGTGGCACAAGGCAATCGACTATTACCTCAACTCAGAGCAGGTAAATAGACAGCTCAATAACGAAATAGCGCTTGGGATTAACTTTCATAATCTTGGCGAAGCTTATGCTGAAATTGGTGATATTCAAGCATCATTAACGTCCCTGCAAAAAGCCAATGAAGTATTCCGCTCTCGTAAGCTTAACCATTACCTTGTGCACAACGAGCTACTGTTTGCCAAAGTCACTGCAAATGAAAACATGTGGAGCGCTACGATTAATCACGCTCAAGAGGCGCTAAAACTCGCGACTCTGCAATCTCTGGATAAAGAAACCCTAGAGGCACTTGAGTATCTAGCCAAAGCCTACAAAAATACTGGTCAGCTTGATAAGGCAATAGCAGTTTTTGAGCAAATGATTGTGGTAGATGACAGAATGGAGTCAGTCGCACAGAATAAAGATAGCACCAGCGATCTCACTGTGCAGAAGCTTAAATTTGAACTTGGACTAATTAAAAATCAGCTTGATGAACAAGCTGCACATAAAAAGCGTAATCAACTTAGGCTTGTCGGCTTGCTTATCACCACTGTGCTGTTTTTCTTAGCCTTTGTTATCACCCTAAAACGCCAACGCTCAGTAGCGCGTAAATTGACTCAGCTAGAGTCTGAGCAGCAGCGTGATCCTATAACACAAGTGAAAGGTTACCAAGGGCTAGTCAACAAGCTTGGAGCAGCCAGTGACTCGCAAGCCCAGCGAACATTATCTCTGGTAAATGTGCGCGCTCTGAATAACGATGATTTAAATTTAGGGCTCACGGAATCAAATGCTAAGACGCAACAGTTTGTTGATCAGCTAGAGCATTTATTGCCGGTTTCAGCATACATTATTCGCCCTGGCGTTATCGCCTGTTACTTTAACTCTCGTCATCTACCAGAACAAATTCTCACAGCTATAGAACAAGCCTTAAGTCGAGTAAAAGAGCAGCAAGCTATCCCAAGATTCCAAGAGCAAGAAAGCAATCAGATGATTGCCTTAGGGCACGTGCATTTGCCCCTATTGGATAATCCAGATGTGTATGTATCACCACAACTGCAAATTGAAGCAGTACAGTTTGCACTAGCCGCGGCTAGTACTATTGGCTTACCCAAAAGCTATATTTCACTTAAAACACTCAATTTTGCCCCTGCGGCAATTTTCGCAGCGCCTCTTTATCTAAATTTAAATCAGGCGCTAAGTCGCGGCATTATTCGAGCTGAGTCAAACCATGATTTAGATAAAGTGAATTGGCCAAAGTTAAAAGTGAGGAATGAATCACTAATTGAGTCTCAATAAGGTGATTTTTGTTCTAAATACTTAATCCAAGGTACATTATCCTTACAACATCACTATAATGGTGCTAGACACAACTTTAGTTCTAGCTCCAAACGGATTTGTACAATTGCTCTAATTTGAGCGTAATATTAGTGCAGTAAAAGGCTATAAATGAAAGATTCCAACATCGCTGTTTCACAAATATCTTTGCTAAAGCAGAAATTAAATGCCGCAAAGACAGCGTTAGATGAGATAAGCAATGATCGTAACGATAAGTTTAAAACGCTCATTCAGTTTATCGGTCACTTAAGTTTAGCTTGCAAGGGGCAAAACCTAGAGCTAGACAACAAGTTAGCTAAGTTACGTCATAACCTGCAGAATATTGATTTATTTGAAGAAGCCCTGCCCGAGCTCATTGATATTGAACGCTTACTAAAAAGCCAATATAGCCAAACCATGACGCAGCTCGAAGATAGCCGTGTTGGTTTGTCAAAAATCATTCGCCAGATCCAGCGTATCAACTCAACGCCTGACAAAGTCAAAAAAGAGATTAATTACTTTAAGCAAGATCTCAACAAGCCTTTTCACACAGTTTGGGATTACATTCCAAAAGTTGAAACCATTATTGGCTTTTATGAACAGATCCTTGGCGACACCCTAGCAAACGCTGATGACTACGAAATTTTACCGCAGCATATTCAACTTGCACGTGAGCTCGCAGTTAAGATTTCTGAAATTGAATTTAGAAAAGACCAGCGCGACCAAATTTTGGTAATGAAAGAAGTGCTGCAAGGTGAAATTACCCTTGATGTGCTGCTTGAGTCATACCAAACCATTTTAGGGCTGCTACTTGATAATATCGCCCGCGAAAAGTCTGCATCTCAAGACTTCCTATATGCGCTAAATGATGCATTAACTGTGGTACGTGACGTTGTTAACAGCTCGCACAATAATAACCAGCGTAGCCACCAATTAAAGCAGCAGTTAAATAAAGAGATTAACCTTAGGGTGAGTAATGCCGACGGCATTATTGTAGATGTAGATGATGTTACCGACCTTAAGCAGCAGCTCACATCGCAACTTAGCTCATTAAAAGATGCACTATCGCGTAAAGAAGCACTTGAGCAGCGCGAGCAAGCGATTTTGAAAAAGTCGATTGAGTCGATGCGCAAAGAGTTAAATAACATCACTCAAGAAGCCAATAGCTACAAAGAGCAGTTGTTCGAGCATCAAAAACTGAATCTACTTGACCCGTTAACTCAGCTTGCTAACCGCACAGCATTAGAAGATAGAATGGATCAAGAGTATCGTAACCATATCCGCTTTAAAACTCCGCTGTGGATCGCGATTACCGACATCGACCACTTCAAGTCTGTAAACGATAATTTTGGTCACACCACGGGCGATAAAACTCTGCAAGTCATTGCTATGGCGCTGAAAAACTCATTGCGTGAGAGTGAGTTCGTCGCCCGCTATGGTGGTGAAGAGTTCGTACTCTTGCTGCCTGATGTCAACGAAGAGCATATTTCGCAGCTGCTAAACCGGGTGCGTGAGAAGATTAAAAATATCCCATTTAAGTTTAAAAATCAGCGTATTACAGTTACGCTTTCTATCGGCGCGGCTCAAGTAATGGAAAATGAAACCGTTGAAGAAGCATTTGAACGTGCAGATTCAGCGCTTTACAAAGCGAAAAACAATGGCCGTGACCGAGTGGTGATTGACCTTTAAGCCTTGATTTAACGTACAAGTGTTTAACGTACAAACCCTCACACTATTTACTCGTACCGCTAGGTTGAAAACTGTCAGGCAAACGTATTCGAATTTGCCTGACTTTTTAGCCTATATCGTTAGCTGAGGTCATGCCCGATCCTATCTCTAGTTGGCCTATCTACTGATCTCACTAACCTAACCCTATATCGCAACAGGGAGTTGTTATGATTGTTAAAATTAGTCCCCGTGGTAGCTTAGATCAGCTGTCGCAACTTGAAGTAAACCGCCTGCAGCAAGGCGTAAAAAGTGAGCTTTATCAACTGTATCGTAACTGCTCATTAGCCGTACTCGCCTCAGGGCTAATTAGCGATAGCTCAGAAGATCTGTTCAGTGAGTACGCCTCGTTTGATATCGCAGTGTTGCAGCGTGAGCGCGGCGTGCAAATTGAGCTGACAAATCCACCTGAGCAAGCATTTGTTGATGGTGAAATTATCGCAGGTATTCAGGAGCATTTATTTGCCGTGCTTCGAGATTTGATTTACCTCAGCAACAAATATGACAACCTCAAACACATTAACTTCTCCAATGCGACTCATATCACCAATGTGGTGTTTGATATCTTGCGTAACGCCCAGGCTATCTCACCAATGAAAGACCCTAATGTTGTGGTGTGTTGGGGCGGTCACAGCATTAAAGATAACGAGTACAAATACACCAAAGAAGTGGGTTATCAATTAGGGCTACGTGAGCTAGATATTTGTACTGGCTGTGGCCCAGGCGCAATGAAAGGGCCAATGAAAGGTGCAACCATTGGTCATGCTAAACAAAGGGTTAAAAATGCCCGTTATATCGGCCTAACAGAACCAAGCATTATTGCCGCAGAGCCACCAAACCAAATCGTTAATGAATTGGTTATTTTGCCCGATATAGAAAAGCGCCTTGAAGCCTTTGTTCGTATTGGCCACGGCATTGTTATCTTTCCAGGCGGTGCGGGCACGGCTGAAGAGCTGCTGTATCTTTTGGGTATTTTGCTAAACCATCACAATCAGTCGATTCCTTTCCCCATTGTGCTGACCGGGCCTGAGTCCAGCGCCGACTACTTTCATCAAATTGATGAGTTTGTTGGCGCAACCCTTGGCAAGCATGCGCAAAACAAGTATCAAATCGTGATTGACGACCCAGTCAAAGTCGGACAAATCATGAAACAAGGCATGAGTGAGGTAAAACAATACCGCCTGAAAACTGGTGATGCTTATCAATACCAATGGTCACTAAAAATTGAGCCTGAATTTCAATTACCTTTTGATCCAACCCATGAAGTTATGGCAAATTTAGACCTTAACTTTCAGCGCAATAGTGCCGAGCTTGCCGCGCATCTGCGAAAGGCATTTTCAGGTATTGTCGCTGGTAACGTAAAAACTGAGACCATGGCGTTAATTGAGCAGCACGGTCCATTTGCTATTAAAGGCGACCCTAAGTTAATGGCTTTGCTCGACAAGCTGCTGCAAGCCTTTGTTGACCAACAAAGAATGAAGCTACCAGGCAGCGACTACACGCCCTGCTATACAATAATAAAATAATGAATAATCTGCTGATCATTGACGGACTCAACCTAGTTAGGCGCATTCATGCAGCCCTACCAGATGAAAATGACATCACTACCGTTACCAATAAAACGCTAAGTGCCTGTCATAGCTTGATAGGCACTCACTCCCCTAGCCATGTCATTGTGGTTTGGGACGGTGATGCAGAGTCTTGGCGCAAAAAGCTATACGCTGACTATAAAAAAGGCCGTAAGCCAATGCCTGAGGCTCTCGCTAACGGGCTTGAAGGTATTAAAGCATCGCTCGCTGAGCAGCATATCCATTCATTAGATGCAGCGTCAGAAGCTGACGATGTCATTGCAACACTGGCTTTAAAAGTCGCTGAGAAAGGCAAGGTTGTGATTGTCTCGACCGATAAAGGATTTAGTCAGCTGCCGCAAAACAACCTATTGTTATGGGACTACTTTAAAAAGGCTGAGTTTGACTTGCTTGCCTATGAGCAAAAGCTTGGCGTGCAGCAACACCAACTGCTGGACTTTATAGCGCTTGCTGGCGATAGCGGCAATAAAATCCCCGGCATTAATGGTATCGGCCCAAAATCTGCCGCAGATTTATTATCTAAGTTTCGTAATCTTGCCAATCTGTATCGCTCGCTGGATAACCTCGGTGCCAAGCAGGCTAAAAAACTTGCAGACGGCAAAGATATGGCAAGACTCAGCTACAAGCTTGGGCAATTACAGACAAACATTCCGCTAAATATTAATTTGAAACAATTTAGACTCTCCCAAACCAGTAAATAACTCTTTCGATGACTTGTAACAAAGTTGTTACTTAGGTAGCGTTAGCAAGGATAATTTTTGATAGTAATACCAATTGGTATTAGAACTGGATGGAACCGTTGTGATTAATAAAGCCCCTGTGGTCATTGGTGGTGTATTTATCGCCTATTTAGTGTTTGTTGGCGTCACTATGACTGTTTATGAACCTAGCCCTGATGATAGGCCTTGGGAAGACAGGCAAGAGCATAATGCCCGCCAAATGAGTGATTTAGAGTTCGGCTACACCATCAAACAGGTCAATCAGCTGCTTGGCAGTGCAGACTTTGTTGAAGCGAAACAAAGCGATGATGGTAACTTTAAATTGATGTATTACCGCACCCACCATCAAAAGTCTGACAGTAAGACCACCAAAGATGAGTGTACTCCACTGCTATTTAAAGACAGCCAGCTTATCGCTTGGGGACAGGACACTATCGCCCAGTATATGGAGTTGCCTGTACTACTTGGTTTAAACAACTAGCATTCAAACCATCTGCTTGATGCGCTTGCATCAAGCAACTTCCATTTACTGAAGATATTAGCGGTTTCGGAAAAACTGCTGAATAGCAAACTCGTCTGAAGCTTTTTGCTCTCGCTTGGCTTCAGCAGCTTGTGCGGCGAGGCGCTTCTTCTCAATGAGCATTTCGACCGCTTTACGCTTTTGCTGCTTCTGTTGCCAATTTTCTTGGCGATAACCAACCTGCTTTTCAGACTCTTTTACTGCGCTGACTTGCTGAGCAATGGCATCATCGATTTGTTTAATAAAACGATGAAACTGATGATATTGACTGGCACTGAGTGATTGTCCCTGCTGAGCACCAATTTGCTTCATGTAATCTAAACGATAGTCGTTAAGCGCAGTGAGCTGGTTTTGCCCTTTCTGCAGCTCAAGGCGTGCCGACTTTAGCTGCAACGAGGCTACCTCTTCTTCATCAGCGGCAATTTTTAATACGGTTTTTAATGGGTCAGGTTTAGCCATTAGCTACCTCTTACTGACACTGACCCGCGATTTGCGACATCATCAAGTGACTATCGTCAAAACTAATCGCATCTTTGAAGCTTTGCTGCAAAAACGCATTCATCGCTGGCTGTAGCCTAATGGCGTTATCTATACGTGGGTCACTACCTTGTGAGTAGGCACCAATGGAGATCAGATCTTTATTTTGCTGATACAGGGAGTACATTTGCTTCACTTTGCGCATTGAGTCTAAATGCTCGTCGGTGATCACCATAGGCGCAACACGGCTAATGGATGCTTCAATGTCAATAGCAGGGTAATGGCCAGAATCAGCGAGCTGCCTTGAGAGCACCACGTGACCATCTAGAATCGCTCTTGAAGCATCGGCAATCGGGTCTTGTTGATCGTCGCCCTCAGTCAGCACGGTATAAAACGCAGTAATCGACCCCTGACCTGGACCGCCATTACCGGCGCGCTCAACCAGTCTTGGCAATTTAGCAAAAACCGATGGTGGATAACCTTTGGTCGCCGGCGGCTCACCCACGGCTAACGCAACCTCACGCTGCGCCTGAGCATAACGAGTTAAACTATCCATTAGCAGCAATACGTTATAGCCAAGGTCACGAAAATACTCAGCAATGCGGGTAGACGTTTCACAGGCGCGCAGACGCATCAGTGGCGAAGTATCAGCAGGCGCAGCCACCACCACAGAGCGCGCTCTGCCCTGCTCACCTAAAATCTCCTCAATAAACTCTTTCACTTCTCGGCCACGTTCACCCACCAGCCCTACGACAATAATGTCTGCTGTTGTGCCGCGGGTCATCATGCCAAGTAGTACAGATTTACCCACACCTGAGCCAGCAAACAGCCCCATACGCTGGCCTTTTCCCACGGTCAGCATGGCATTAATTGCTCTCACGCCAACATCTAATGGTTCACTAATTGCTCGTCTTGAAAGTGGGTTAATGGATGGTGCATGACGCGACGCTTTTTGGTCGGTATTTAGCGGCCCTAAGCCATCGAGCGGCTCACCGCCGCCATCGAGTACGCGGCCTAGTAATGATAAGCCGACATTGAGACCTGACTGCTCGCCCAAAGGCTGTACCCGTGCACCAGGCAAAACACCTCTAAGCTCTTCAACTGGCATTAAATACAGCAGTTTGTCATCAAAACCAATTACCTCGGCAACGAGTTCACCTGCAACGGTTTCAATGCTACAAAGGCTACCTACTGGTGCTCGACAACCTGTGGCCTCTAAGGTTAGTCCCACAACACGCACTAACTGGCCGCTAGCTACTGGGCGCAATGGAGGCACCTTTTGTCCAAACGTTTTTATCTTATTGAGTAGCTGATGCTCACGCGTTGCCATTAGTCAGCCTCTTTAATACTGTCTGAATCGACATCAGGCTCTGCTTGCAGATTAACTGCTTGTGGCACTGCGCCATCAGCTTCAGTGCTTTCATCGCCAACGTCACCTTGACCATTGTGGGCTTCAACATCTTGAGTGTCAGCACCTTCTGCGGCTACATCTTCTATTTCAGCATAGTCAGGAGACTGAGCTTGAGGAGCCTGTTCAGATGACGGTTGAATTGGAGGCTCAGAAGAAGGCTTAGCAACAGTTTGATAATTCGATTCAGCTTTGTATTCGTGCAATTGATGGTGCTGCTGGCTCAAGTTTGATTGCATTTCAGAAAATACTTGATTCACTCGCTGCTCTAGCGATAAATCTACGCTTGAACGCTGACTTTCAATGATGCAATCACTCTCACCTAACGCGGGGTCAATATCAATTTGCCAGCTATTTTTCGTAAGTTGCTGTTCGCTATAGCTTTCACTAATTAACTCAGCGTTTGCCATATTGACCTTAATGGTGACAGCTTGGTCTTTGATTGGCAGCGCAGCAATACCTTGGCGCATAACCGATAAAATGTGCTCAGGTTTAGTTTGAATTTCATGGCATACCACCGCTTTGGCAAGCGCCATGGCTACAGAGAGTAATTCGTTCTCTACTTCTGCATCAACAATCTGCAGTGGCTTTTCGATTTGCGCTACCAGTTGAGACAATTTCTCAAGCACTTGCTGAGCGCGCGCTTGACCTGCTTCAAAACCTTGTTGTTCGCCTTGTTCAAAGCCTTCTTTGTGGCCTTGCTCTAGTCCTTCTAGACGACCATTCTCAAGGCCTTGCTGATACCCCTCTTGCTTGCCCGCTTCAAAGCCTTCCTTTTCCGCGGCTAGGCTCATCTCTTCTAGCTGAGCAAGCGTCAAAGGCTCGACGCTTTCTTCTTCGCTCACTTCAGGCTTGTGTGGCTGAGCTGCAACTCTACCAAATAGGTTGGAAATACTGGTATCAGGCTCTTCAGTGACATCTGGAAGCTGCCAGTGACTAAACTCTTGGTCTTTGGTCATAGTGACACCTTTGATGTTAACTCTTATGCGTTTTGCGCTTTGTTCTATACATTATTCGTCAGGCGCATGTTTAGTGATGACAAACTTTAGTGGCAATGATGAATATAGTAAGCCTACAAGAACTCTTCACCGCCACCGCCGCCAAGCATGATTTCACCGCTGTCACTCAAGCGACGCGCAATCGACAAGATTTCTTTTTGTGCCACTTCCACTTCACTAATACGAATTGGACCCATAGCCTCAAGGTCATCACTTAACAACTCTGCGGCACGTTTAGACATATTACCCAAAATTTTCTCTTTAAGGGCTTCATCAGCACCTTTAAGTGCCTTCATCAATACATCTTGTTGCACTTCACGTAGCAATGCCTGAATACCACGATCGTCCACATCAATAAGGTTATCAAATACGAACATAAGATCTTGAATTTGCTGAGCCATTTCTTCATCAGACTCACGCATGGTTTCCATAATCTGACTTTCAACGCCAGTATCAAGGAAATTCATAATATTTGCAGCTGCTTTCAAGCCGCCCATCTTCGCCGCTTGTGCACCACCTTGACCAGCAAATTGTTTCTCCATGATGTCGTTAAGCTCTTGCAGTGCCGCAGGCTGAACTTCTTCAAGGTTAGCAATACGCATCATCAAATCTAAACGGGTATTTTCAGGGAACTGGCTGAAAATCTCGGCGGCCTGATCGGGCTCTAGGTATGACAACACAATAGTCTGAATTTGTGGATGCTCATTTTGAATAATGGTGGCAACTTGGCGTGCGTCCATCCACTTGAGCGAGTCTAAGCCTTTCGCGCCGCTGCCCATGATGATTTGTTCAATCAGGTTGCCTGCTTTATCTTCACCAAGCGCGGCAGTTAAGGCTTTACGGACAAACTCTTCGCTGTTAAAACCAATCGACGAGAACTTTTGAAT
Organism: Shewanella maritima; assembly: GCF_004295345.1. NCBI lineage: Bacteria > Pseudomonadati > Pseudomonadota > Gammaproteobacteria > Alteromonadales > Shewanellaceae > Shewanella > Shewanella maritima. The sequence goes on from NZ_CP036200.1 coordinate 654,902, forward strand.
GTCGTCTAAAAACAACTTATGAACGCCAATCACCTTTTCTTGACCAAACTCTTCCATCGCCGCCATCGCCATACCGACCTTTTGTACCTGTTTAGGCTCAAGGTGTTTTAATATCGATGCCGCATCTGCTTCGCTTAAACTCAGCAACAAAATGGCGGTTTTTTCAATACCGGTAACGGAATCTGGGTCAAACGACGCAACTGCTTTTTCTACGTCTTGTTCGTTATCATTGCTCATCGTCTTGTAACCAATTCTTCACTACTTGGGTGGACAGTTCAGGCTCATTCGCAACAAGGGCGCGAATAGCTTTAATCATATCATCATCTTTATGCAGATTAGGGATTTGAATTGAGCCATCGTCCGCATAGCTGTATTCCGCTTCTTTGGTATTTAACATACCTAAGGTATCAGCTGCGTATTGATCTTCAATTTCAGCAAGCTCATTACCTAAACGGGTTTCTTCTGGTAAATCTGGGCCCTCAGGGTTTAATAATTTGCTCATCATAGGGCGAACCACTAAGAAGGCTAACAGCAGCATACCAACAAAACCAAGGCCAAACTTCACTGCGCGCCAGAACCATGGCTGTTCCCACATTTCAGGCTCTGGCAGTTCAACTAGTAATTGATCCATAAATGGCACAGTCACCACTTCTAACACGTCACCACGTTGACTACTAAAGCCAACTGCACCTTCAAGCAAACGGCGGATGTTAGTTAATTCCTGCTCTGTACGTGGTACGCGAGTGACCTGGCCATCCTCACCTGGCGCGCCAGACTTAAAGTCTACAGCCACTGACACACTTACTCTACGTACTGTGCCGATTTGCTGACGGGTATGGCTAATAGTGGTATCTAACTCAAAATTACGGGTCGCTTCTCTAAATGAGTCACCTTGCTGACGATTGGTTTCTGTACCGGCACCCGCTTCTTCAGGAATATTTGACTCCATTGGCGGTTGATTGGTTAGTGCGCCAGGAATACCGCCTACACCGCCAGAGGTTGAGTTACGCTCCACAGTCATTTCACTACGAACAGCAGGTAAGTCAGGAGAAAAACGCTTTGCAGTTTGCTCAACCGCCGTAAAATCCATATTCACGTCAACTTGAGAGGTAAAGTTCTCCGGACCAAGGATTGGCATCAAGATTGAGTCAATCTTCTTACGGTATTCTGCTTCTTTTTGTTGGACTAGCTCTAGTTCTCGGCGGGCACGAGCTGATGTACCTTCTTGACTACCTGAATTAAGTAAGCGGCCATTTGAATCAGTAACGGTAACACGTGATGGCTCTAACCCTTGCACGGCAGAAGCCACAATATCAACGACACTATCGACTTCCTCCTGACCTAACCCGCCGCGGCGTACGTTCACAACTACCGTTGCACTAGGTTTAGATGCATTGCGGGCAAATACGTTTTCTTTAGGTAAGGCCAAAATAACTTTGGCGCGGCTGATGCTGTTTAACTCTTCAATAGCGCGAGCAAGATTAAGCTCCTGACTGTGCTTGAGGCGCGCTTGCTCCATGCGCTGACTCACGCCAAATCCGCTGTCTTTACTTAGGTAATCATCAGCGGGCGCTGCACTATCAACTCCGGCGCGGCTAAGCAGCAATTTTACGTCCTGGTATTTATTCTCAGGAATGCTTAACACATCAACATTGATTTTGTATGGGATTTGGTTCTTATCCAGCACATCAAGTACCTGGATCATTTGATCCGTTTCCATCTTACCTAACGGGCGATACTCTGGCTCTTGCGCCCAGATCATAATAATCACAGCAACAGCTAAGCAGATAGCAAGGCCCAGGATCATGATCACCTGGCGCATCATATCTACGCCACCCAGGCTGCTAAGTAAGCCTGGTTTGTTCTCTTGTTGGATACCTGTATCTACTGTGGTATCCGTTCCAACCATCACATCTGTGCTCACGATAATTACCTATTTAATCTAAATAACTGTCAATCACTGTCTGCCAACACCAACTAAGAAAGTCACTAAATGTGGCTATACTGGCATGCTCATAATTTCTTTATATGCTTCTACTAACTTGTTGCGAACCTGCACGGTTGCTTCAAAAGCTACACCGGCTTTCTCACGCGCAATTACCGTGTCTGATAACGTCACAGTTGTATCACCCATATCAAGGCGCGTTGCCAAGTTTGCCGAGTTCTTTTGCAGCCCACTTACATTGCCAACTGCATCTGACAACAGCTGACCAAAATCAGCTCCCGATGTGTTGTTTACCTGCTGAGTTAATCCAGGACGAATGTTGGTGTCAATTGAAGGAGCAATTTCACCACGTAGTGATTGCATTTCTTGTAGTAGTGGGTTGTTGCTGATCTGCATGTTTAACTCCTTCGTCGATTAATTGACGGCATTCTCAATCTATATAGAGTTAAAGCAATTAGGATGCCAACAGAATAACTGTTGAACTTTTTAGGGAAGTGATTGTTGATTAATTCAGCAAGTGTTGCTGTTTCTTGTGAGGTTTAGCTACACAAAGAGAATAGCCTGCTGCTGATAACAGCATACAGGCTACACTTATTCATATGCACTTAGGCAGGGATCTGAATACCCATATCGCGCATTTTTGCCATCTTGTACCTTAGTGTTCTGGCACTGATCCCAAGCTTTTCAGCAACTTGTTTACGGCTACCATTGCACTGATTCAAGGTCTCAAGAATAATCACGTGCTCTTGCGCTTTAAGCTCACTACCTAGCGCTTCCACTTGTGGCGCACTAGTCACTTCTGCTGCGGGTTCAACCGCAGCTGGCACGTCAGCGCTATCGAGAATAATGTCGTTAGCACTGATTTCATCACCGACTCGTAAAATCAAGGCGCGCTGCACCACGTTATCTAGCTCTCGCACATTCCCCGGCCAGCGATGAGTCAGTAACCGCCGCGTGGCGGCTTCATCAAGTGTTGGCACAGGTGTGATTGCCAAGCGCTCAGCATGTTTAGCCAGTAAGTGATTAGCAAGTGGAATAATATCCGCGGGGCGCTGGTTTAACGCTGGCCAAGTCAGAGGAAATACATTGATGCGGTAGTACAAATCTTCCCTAAACTCACCTGAAGTTGCCATGGCTTTCAAGTCTCGGTTTGAAGTTGCCAGTACGCGCACATCAAGCTTGATGGTCTTACGTCCGCCTAAACGCTCTACTTCCCGCTCTTGCAAAACTCGGAGCAGTTTTGCTTGTAGACCCAATTCCATCTCAGAGATTTCATCAAGCAGTAAAGTTCCGCCATGGGCTTGCTCGAATTTACCAGGACAGGCTTGATAAGCACCGGTAAAAGCGCCCTTCTCGTAGCCAAACAACGTCGCCTCTAGCATGTTTTCAGGAATAGCCGCACAGTTAATAGCTACAAACGGCGCTTCATGGCGTGGGCTGTTGTCGTGAATATAACGCGCCATCACCTCTTTACCCGAACCACTAGGCCCCATGATCATCACTGACGCATCTGAGCTAGCAACACGTTTAGCTAAATTCAGCAATGCCAAAGATTTATCATCTGCCGCTACCGGTTGCCCAGAGTTGTCATTAAGGGGTAAGTAGCGTGACACCTGATTCAGTAATACTTCAGGTGCAAAAGGCTTGGCGAGGTAATCTACCGCACCTTGCTTAATCGCTTCTACCGCGCTGTCAATGGTGGCAAATGCGGTCATCAACAACATAGGCGTTTTAGGGTGATGTTGCTGTAAATAATTCAGCAAACCTAAACCACCAATACCTGGCATTTGTACGTCGCTTATCACCATATCAAAGGTATTTTGCTTTAGCGCCATAATCGCATCTTCAGCACTAGCAACATTAACGCACTCATATTGAGCGAGCATTAGGGTATCAAGTAATGCCTCACGTAAAGATGCATCATCTTCAACTAACAGTAATTTCGCTTCAGGCATCTTGTCCTCCTTGACGAGCATTTTGCTTATTAAAGGTTAGTCGGAAATGACAGCCCTCGCCCGGTTTGCTTTTAAGTTGAATATCACCTTGATGATTACGCACTACTGATTGCACCACGGCTAAGCCGAGGCCTGTACCTTGTGACTTTGTGGTGAAGAAAGGCTCTAAAATTTGCTTAGCGTTGGCACTGTCGAGACCCTTGCCATTGTCAATCACATCAATAAACACTTGCTGCTGATCTTCACTCGCAACAATTTTGACTAAGTTAGCACCGGCTTCCAGCGCATTAATGATTAGATTGTTAAATGCTGAGCTTAGGGCGCTAGCATTGGCTTGTATCTGGCTCTCACTGGTATTTTCAACGGTTAGTTCGCAACTATGCTTAAGCGCAATCGGCTCACAGTTATCCATAACACGCTCAATCAGCTGACCTAGCGTCACTGTATCAGCTAGTTCATCCTGGCGACCTTTAGCCATTAGCAGCATGTCATTTACTTGGCGCTCGAGCTCATTTAATCGGTCGACAAGTTTGGTTTGAAAACGCTGCTTGGCGGATTCTGTTAGTTTAGGACTACCAAGATTTGATGCATACAGCAGCGCTGCAGACAATGGCGTGCGCACCTGATGAGCCAATGATGCTACCATTTTTCCTAGCGCAGATAGGCGTTGCATGTGTGATAAATTCTTTTGGAGTAAGCGAGTTTCTGTTAAGTCTGTTAACACTATCAACTGGCCAGGCTCTGGAGTCAGAGGGGTAATCGCCAATTTAACCCTACGGCCATTTTTCAGCGATACCTCATGACCATCGTCTTTTTGCGGCGCAAATGAACGATTGATAACATCAAACCACTTTGCCCCTTGCAATGGCCTACCTAACAATTCCGTTGCAACTGGGTTAGCGAGTGTTACTACACCATTACCATCAATAATGACCACTCCAGACGGCATAGCCTGAAGAATGTGCGCCATTTGATTAGACATATTCGCCGCCTCTTTTAAGGTAGAAATAGTCATACTTGCATCCGTGCTTGGTGCTTCAACTGATTGACAATCCACTTGCCTAAGCGCTGCCTGAGGCTGCTTATCATTGTTCGATTGATATTCAGTGATAGCTTGAGCTGAATACATGGAAACTCCGTCAAAAGATTTACGTTTGACGTTACTCTGCACGTATCATGCCAATGGTTAATGTTCGCTAACACGCTAATTCATATTAGCCCCAGTGAGATCTGAAATAGTGCCAGAGCAAACACTAAGCAATATTCAAATCAAAAACTCGCGGCAAAGCCAAACCTCAGCTCATATTAAAGCAGATGTGTCGATTAATTTAATTTGCAATAAAGCTTAAAGAATGACTACTGAAGGCTAATAGAAGTCAGCACTTGCGCTGTTAAGCCTAGTTCAGTTAGCTTAATTTAGCTCAGCTTTGACAAGGATAAAAGCCGGCGCTCAGGTACAAAAAAACCTGCTGCTGCAGGTTTTTATTTAAAGCACCAATTTAGGCTTAGTCTTTGCCCATGCCATACTTTCGCATTTTCTCAACTAGAGTGGTACGGCGGATACCAAGCATTTCTGCGGCCCTAGCAACGACACTATCTTGTTGCTCAAGCGCTTGACGGATCATGTCGATCTCTAACTCTGCAAGTAAATCTTTCAGATTCACCCCTTCTGGAGGAAGCTCTGTAGGGAAACGAGTCTCAGGGATCTCAACAGGCTCTTCATCATTAAAGATTGAAGCCAATGCATCTCGTTCAAGTTGCTCTTCACTGACCTCAACAGAGTACTCTGGTACGTCAATATGGCGATACTTCCTTGGCAAATCGTTAACATCAACTAGACCACCAGGGTACAGAATAGTTAAACGCTCAACCAAATTAGATAATTCGCGCACATTGCCTGACCAGGTATGCTCTTTAAGTGATTCAATAGCACGTTGAGTAAAACGAACCTTACCACGACCTTCATTAAACACGCGGCTAACAAGCTCTTGCAAAAGCAGTGGAATGTCTTCACTACGCTCACTCAATGCAGGCATTTCAATTGGGAAAACATTGAGACGATAGTATAAATCCTCGCGAAACTCGTTTTCCTCAATCATGGATTCAAGATCACGATGAGTTGCAGCGACAACGCGAACATTAGTATTAATGGTTTTGCTGCCGCCCACACGCTCAAACACACGTTCCTGTAATACGCGCAGTAACTTTACCTGCATCTGCAGCGGCATATCACCAATTTCGTCAAGGAATAAGGTACCGCCCTCAGCCAATTCAAAGCGGCCTTTACGAGCTGAAATAGCGCCTGTAAACGACCCTTTTTCATGACCAAAAAGCTCGCTTTCTAATAACTCAGGAGGAATCGCACCACAGTTAACAGGAATAAATGGGCCATCACGGCGTTCTGACATGTAATGAATATTACGCGCCACAACTTCTTTACCGGTTCCTGACTGGCCTAACACCAATACTGTTGCATCTGACCCTGCGACTTGATTTATCAAGTGGCGTACGTTTGCAATACCGTTACTGCGACCGACAAGGCTACGGAAAAGTTTGGTTTGATTACCACTGGTAGGAACTTGTTCTTTTTTGACTTGGCCGAACACCTGACAAAAGTGCAGCAGCTCGGTCAATTGAGGGTAACTTAGCGGCTCTTCAACGATACCCAAAATATTGGAAAGTTTCAGCTCAGCTGCACCGAGCAACAAAATCGGTTGCCAAGGCGCAACAGAAGAAATGTTTTTGATAGATTCAGGGACAACTTCATCAGTTGCAATGACAAGAGCTCGATAACGAGCAGCTTCTAGCAGCTCAACCAACGCATCTGCAGTTATAATTTCGCACTGTTCTCCCAAAAACTCGAAAATACAGCACAAGCGGGAAACGCGTTCTGATGGGGTTCCGACAATTAAGATTTTTTGTTCTATTTGCATCATTCAGAAAGCCAAGCTTTAAAAAGTACTAGGTTTACGTTGAGTCATCTCTCCAGAGTAAGCTGAAGTGTTTAATAGTAATCACTATAATGTGACTTTCTTTTACTATAAAAATCCACTTACATACTGTAATTTAGCCTGCTCAACGAACCGTCATTTCGCTATGCAGATATTTCTACTTTCACTACACAATTCACCGACACTTACACATAAGTATTAGCATTCGGTACGAATATACAAATAGTGTATTAAGCTGAAGCTATTAGCAAGCACTGACTAAATATAATCAAACACTCGGTTGATTTTAGTTCAATTTTGCTCACTTTATCAGCTTTTTTAACGCTTTATGGTATGACCGTCAGATTACAGGCACAAAAAAAGACGCCCGAAAGCGTCTTTATTCACTAAAGCTTAATTAGCGCTATCAGCACTACTCATATGATGCTCGTCAGTAGGGATAGCATCCCAACCTTCCTTGATGGTACGTAGGATCTCTGACACATCATCGATAGCGTTCACATCATTATTGATGTTGGCTTCGGAGAGCTTTATCAACATAAAATCATACAATCGACTTAGGTTAACGGGGATATCTCCGCCTTCGTCCATGTTTAAACTGTTATTTAGTCCATTGATAAGCCCGATGGCCTTACCAATGAAAATCCCTTTGTTCTCAATATCATTGCGCTCAATAGCGAATCGAGCTTGCGCTAAACGCTCTAACGCCCCACTGAACATCATCTGAATGATCCTATGAGGGGAAGCAACTGCAATCTCACTTTCAAGGGAAACTTTACGATAAGACTGTAATGAACCTCTCATCTTTCACCTACCTATTTAAATCTATGTCTTTGTAAACGTTAATTTTTCGCTTGTTTGACTGACGCGTAGTCAGCAAGTCACGACGATGAATTAGCGCTTTATTGGCTTTAGCGGCAAACTCTTGAGTTAACTGAAGTTGAGCCTGCACCTCTTGTTGCGTCACATCCTCACTTTCGATAATAGCTTGTACGAAAGTTTGACGCTCACCAATAAGGTGTAGCAAGGTTTGTACCAACAAATCAGATTTTTCTTCTTCTGCTGGCGTGGTGTCTATCGCATCGAGGAGCAACCCAATCTCATGATTGAGCTGCTCAATATCATTATACTGCTGCAATTTAGTTACCTACTGTGATAACTCTAGTGGGTAGCTTATGTTAACGACTTGCTCTGGATAAGTCTCTAACTACCCATTTTTAAAATTATTGTGAGACGACACCTGGTAATGAGGCGAGCTTAGCTGAAAGTCCCGCACTCTCAGCATTGAGGCTAGCAACAACAAGATCCATCGCATTAAATTGCTTGGTTAATCTTGCTTCTAGCTGGGTCATTTTCAATTCAAAAGCTTCACGCTGATCCGCTAAACGCTTAGTTTCTTCCGTATAGCTATTGTTACGAGAATCAATCAGACCACCTGATTTTACGTAATTTTCAGCAAGTTCATCAAACTGAACAGCCAGACCAACTGTGTCCTTGGCAAAAAGGTTTTCTAGGCTATCCATATCATTCTTGATGGTTTCATCAAGTTTACTTGAGTCTATGTTCAGCTTACCGTAACGGTCGAGTTCAACACCAATATCATAAAGTGCAGTGGTATTGCCATTACCATCGTCTACACGGTCGCTCACGATCGAACGAAGTTGAGAACTTAGCGATCTCAACAACGAATCACCTTGCAATGCAGCAGCTTCTTCTTTCTCGGTGTCGTACGTTGAAAGATCTGTTATTGATTCAACTAGAGAGTTATAGGCATCAACAAACCCCTGGATATTTTCTTTAACGCCCTCTTCGTCAAGCCCAATCTTTAGCGTGGTTGTTTCATTCAAATCTGCTTTGGTTAGCTCTAACGTCACCCCAGATATCGCATTACTGACTTCATTGGTTTGCGACGTGAGTTTTTGTCCATCGATATGCACAATGGAGTTTTGCGCAGCTTGAACTTCAGTCAGGTTCGCACCATTAAACATATCAGATAACCCAGTACCACTAGTATCTGTTGCATTAACAGAAATTTGACTATCTGTACCTTCGGTATCTGACGTAAATACGATGCGACTACCACCATCACTGGTAATCACAGTAGCAGTTACGCCTATGTTATCTGTCGCATCGTTAACTTTAGCGGCGATCGCATTTAGATCATCAGTCGCTTCAATATCAACTGAAAAGCTCTCGCTTCCTATAGTTAAATCAATTGAACCGGCACCAACTGTTTGCGCAGCATCAGATTTAAACGCACCACCAACTTTGTGGGATTTAGCAAGCTGTTCGACCTGAATTTCATAGCTACCAGCTTTGGCGGAGCTTGTTGCTTCAGCGCTTACATAAATACTTTCGCCAGTCGATACCGTGCGTTGGTTAACCGAGCTACCATCTTTAAGCTTTTCCATGGCATCTTGGAAAGCTGAGATTTTACTCTTTAGGGTGCCAATTGCCGATACTTTGGATTTAATATTCGCTTCGGTGTTATCAAAGATAGCTTCTTTTGGCACTTTTTCTGCATCAACAAGAACTTTCACAATCGAAGTGATATCAAGACCTGACCCGATACCTGTTGCTGTTAAAGACATATATTACTCCTTTTACCCAGGTGTTATACCTTAAGGGTAAAGCCAAAAAAAGCGCCAAAGAACAATAGTTTGTTCTTAGGCTTCAATTTTCATCAAAATGCCAGACACTTCACTTAACTTTTCAGCTAAGCGCAGCGCCTCTTCACTTGGAATTTGACGAATCACATCACCAGATTCAATATCTTGAACCTTAATAACTTGTTCACCAGAATCTTTATCTACAGAGAATTTTAGCCCTTTTTGCATCATTGACACCATTTCAGTTAGGTCATCAGCTACCTGGGTTAATTCCTCTTGCTCTTGCTGCTTATCTTCGCCTTCTTTAGCTTTTTCAGCTTGCTTTACAGCCTGAATGCTAGATGTACGTGTTAGCTCTGTCGGCGTCGCCTTATCCTCGGCAGATAGCGGCTGCTTATTTAACTCAGCCTTATTTGATTCAGCCTGAGTAATAAAACTCGCCGCGGTGTTTTGTTGGATCTCCATATATCACCTCGCTTTAACACAATAGCCGTGCGCTTTAGTCAATCATAGTACCGGCTTAACGACGAAGGGAGATCCGTAAACGAACCTCCCTATCACAACTTTTTATTGAACTATCTAACTAGATTATAGTAGTGATAGTGCTACCTGAGGTAACTGGTTAGCTTGCGCTAACATTGCAGAACCTGTTTGTTGCAGTACTTGGTTCTTAGTCATTGCAGAAGTTTCTTTCGCAAAGTCCACATCTACGATACGAGATTTAGCATCTGCAACGTTTGCTTGAGTGTTAGCACTGTTAGCAATGTTGTGAGATAAACGGTTCTGAATCGCACCTAACTCTGAACGCTGAGTATCAATGGTTTTGATTGCAGCATCAATTTTACCTAGTGCTGAGTTACGACCCGCAGATGTAGTAACAACAATCGCATTGACAGAAAGTGTTGTTGCATCGGTATCTTTAACCTTAACAGTTACATCTTCACCATTTTGGTGACCAACCTGGAATGTTTTACCAGCAGAGAAATCACCCGTCATTAGTTTAGTGTTACCAAATGCAGTGGTATCACCGATTGCAGTGATTTCAGCAGCTAACTGAGTAATTTCTTCTTGAATCGCAGTTAAGTCGTCAGCACTGTTTGCACCGTTTTCAGATTGAATCGCTAGGTCACGCATACGTTGAAGCATGTTAGTTTGCTCTTGCATCGCACCTTCTGCAATTTGAGCAATCGAGATAGCGTCGTTCGCGTTACGCATACCTACTTCTAGACCGTTAACCTGTGAGTTAAGACGGTTAGAAATCGCAAGACCCGCAGCGTCGTCTTTAGCACTGTTAATACGAAGACCAGAAGATAGACGTTCCATAGAGGTGGCTAATGCACTGTTAGAACTGTTCAAGTTTTTCTGGGCTTTTAATGATGTTACGTTAGTGTTTACTGTAATAGCCATGATGTTTTTCCTCTATAAAATTACCTGACTTAAAACTTAAGCCTGTTTGCTGTTTAAGCTGAGCAAGTCAGGCATTTCTTACTGGTTACAGTATATTTAACGGCCAGGTATTATTTTGCTTTAGGAAAATTTTAAAAAAAATTACTATTTTTCACTCACAATCGTTAACATCACATATAAATCAATAGGTTAAGAATCAATTTTTTGTGCTAAAAATGATCAAAACACCTCATTTTTAACCAAAATCCCTCGCAAAATAAGGCAAAGGAAAGGTCAGTTCCACAAAACAAAAGCCCTTCTACCAATAAGCAAAAGGGCTCACATCAGCAATAGAACAAATACAGTCACCTATCGCCGTCAGAACTGGCTAGTCTTTATATTAGCCAAGTAATGACAATGCTACCTGAGGTAACTGGTTCGCTTGCGCAAGCATTGACGAGCCCGTTTGCTGTAGCACCTGATTCTTCGTCATCTGAGATGTTTCTTTGGCAAAGTCCACATCTACAATACGCGATTTCGCATCTGCAACGTTTGCTTGAGTATTAGCGCTGTTAGCAATGTTGTGCGATAAACGGTTTTGCACCGCACCCAAGTCTGCGCGCTGGGTATCAATCTTGTTAATTGCCGCATCAATTTTACCTAATGCAGAGTTACGGCCAGCTGAAGTGGTAATATTCACAGTATTAACCGACAGCGTTGTTGAGTTGTTGGTGTTTACTGTCACAGTGACATCTTCAGCTTCTTGGTGACCAACCTGGAATAGCTTACCGCCAGAAAAGTCACCAGTCATTAGCTTAGTATTACCAAACGCTGTTGAGTTACCGATCGCAGTGATCTCTGTTACCAGCTGAGTGATCTCTTCTTGGATAGACGTTAAGTCATCCGCACTGTTTGCACCGTTTTCAGCCTGAATTGATAGGTCACGCATACGTTGCAACATGTTGGTTTGTTCTTGCATCGCGCCTTCGGCGATTTGCGCAATCGAAATCGCATCATTCGCGTTACGCATACCCACTTCAAGACCGCGAACCTGGGAGTTAAGGCGGTTAGAGATAGCTAGACCTGCCGCATCGTCTTTTGCGCTGTTAATACGCATACCACTCGACAAACGTTCCATAGAAGTCGCCAATGCGCTACTTGATTGGTTTAGGTTTTTCTGCGCCTTCATTGACGTAACGTTGGTGTTAACTGTAATAGCCATAAATCTTTCCTCATTCCTAGTTTTGTTGCCAAGACTTGGAGCTTGGCTAAATCTTACAATTTAACGATCTACATCTACCTAGATGTAATTAAATAGAGACAGTGATCCGACTTGACCAAACACACTCGATACTGCATTTAAAGCCAATTGTTGTTTTTCGAATTCTGTAATCGCTTCCGCATAGTCCAAATCTTCAAGCAAAGATAAGGCACTAGAGTTAACGACCTTTTCTTCCGCATGGTTAGTTGAAATGCTTTCTAAGCTTTTCAAGCTGTTACCAGCAATACCGCGAGCAGTACTGACTTGATTTTGACCACTATCAACATTATTCAATAGTTGTGCCAAGATTGATTTATTTTGTGGTGTAGATACAGCATCAGGATCTTCAAGATACGCAAGTGCTTGATTTAGCGTATCTAAAATACTAACGGTTTCTTGTGGTTCTAAGGTAAATGAATCACCAGCGGCTGGTGTCCCTTCTACTTTTACCTCCATACCATTGATCGTGACAGGATTTGTGGGATCAAAATTTGGCACTGTGGTAGTCGCACCATTGGGATCAGTGATCTGCAGGTCAATCACCCCGGCATTATCGACGAAATCAAAGGTGTAAGTGCCTGATACATGGACGTTATCGTCAAAAATACTTGCTTTTTGTACGGTAAAGTCTCCTTGTTGTGACGGCAAATAATTGACGCCATAATCACCAAGCGGATTAGGTGCGTTCATAAACGCCGTATCACCCGGCACATTTGTGCCGATGGTGATCCCACTGCTTACAACACTGTCGCGTACTCCACTATCACCGCTGTATATAATTTCCCCGTTAGCATCAAAAGCGAAAGGCAATTGATTGACTTCGGTACCAGCGAACAAATAGCGACCAGACTCATCCTTGGTATTAGCAATAGACATCAGCTCATCAAGGCTTTGCCTCATTTCTTCGGCAACCATTTGCCGCTCGGTTTGCGATAAACTGCCGTTTGCACCACGTTGCAATTGCTCACGCATGCTAGCAATTAAAGTTTCAGCACTGCCGAGCTTACCTTCTGTCACGCCCAATCGGTTTTTGGCGTAATCGATATTCTTAACGTACTGATCAACAAGTGCATTTTGCTGCGTCAAATTATCGATACCGATCGCAGCGACGGGATCGTCACCTGCAGTATTGATCTTTTTTCCTGTCGATAATTGCTCAAGAATTCTATTCGTATCACTCTGCCTATTGAGAATACTTGTTGTGGTTTGATGGAACATTTGTCCAGTAGAAATACGCATTGCTAATTACCCCTATCGAACTGAGCCAATCAATGAATCAAAGATGGTTTGTGCAGTTGACATGATTCGAGCCGACGCTTGATAAGTTTGCTGAAAACGCAGTAGATTTGCTGCTTCTTCATCAAGGTTTACGCCAGATTCAGTTTGTACCCGGTTATATGCCTGCTGATAAATGGCATCAGCTGAACCAACGCGCACTTCTGCAGCTTTGGTTTTGCTACCAATATCAAGTTTGGTGTTTTCAAATACGCCAGTCAGCGTGGTTGTGCCACCATTCATTAGGTTTTCGTTGGCAAGCTTAGCCATCTCGATGGCGTTATTGTTGTTACCTTCAGCAAAAGTCAAATCAAACTTGAAACGCTCAGCCGTCGCACCATTGGTGTTACTTACATCAAAACTAATACCAAACGCGTTCACCTCAGGTGGCGTATAAGTACCTGTACCGAGCGAAGTACCTGCGGCATCAAATGCTTCATAAGTATTAGTGGCGGTATTTAACTGGAAAGTAATTTCACTGCCTACGCCAGGAAAGCCAGCGGCCGTTGGATCCATACCATTTAGCGACACACTTGCTGCAGAGGTATTGTTTTCATCTGCGGTAATCGTTGGGCCAGCAACGGCAAGTTTGCGAGGATCTGTCATAGTCACTGCAATACTGCTCGCCGCATTCGCTGTTGGCCGAATTTCAAATCGATCGCCATCAGCCATTGCACCTGCATCAATATTGATAGTAAAACCAGCACCACCTACCAACTCACTTGGCGGGTTTAATGTAAGCGGCGTGACTTCACCTGATTGTGTATCTGTTAGCTCATAGGTTGCTGGCGCGGTGAACTTTAACTCGTAGCTAGAACCGGTAAGCGTACCCACGTCATCAATGTTGACAGATAGCGTCGCATTACCAGTGTTGGTGCTATAGCTACCAGCGCGGCCAATTGCCATTAGTGGATCATTGATATCACGGAACATGTCACCACCGACTTCTCCGTTCAAATCAAAACCCTTGGTTTGCATTTGATTAAAAGTGTCTGCAATACCTAAAGCCAGTTGACCAAGTTCGTGACTCGCCGGCATTAAAGACTCATCTCGATATTCAAACAAAGCACCTAGCTGGCCACCAAGTTTACTTGGGTCAACCACTAAAGAATTGTTTCCAGAGCTAGTTGTCAGTCTTGGTTCATTTGGATATGGATCACCAGGCGTGACGCCCATTGTCATCGACACTTCAGCTGACACCAGCATTACAGAGCCACCGAGCATAATAGACTTAGCTCCATTCTCAAGTGGAATGACATTCACTGCGCTATATTCACTTAGCTCATTAATTAACGCGTCTTGCTTATCAAGCAGCTGTGGATCTTCAGTTTGAGTTTTCATCAGCTCAAGATTGATGCTGCCCAACTCTTTACTGATCTCATTAATGCGCGTGGTGATAGACTCAATTTGTGAATTGGTTTGCTTAACCTGACCATCAATATAAGACTGCATTTGGTTCAAGCTGGTTGCGAGCTGCCCTGCACTGTCGATGACGTTATTGCGTAGACCTAAATCGGTAGGCAAATCAGCCACACTGTTAATGCTGGAAAAGAAGTTATTCAAGCCACCCGACACCATAGAGCCAACTTTAGAGAATAGCTGGTCTAGCTCACTTAATTTGGAATAGCTAGTTTGCGCAGCACTTGATGCAGTTTGACCAATACGAAGCTCGCGCGCCGCATAATCGTTATAAATACGCTTTACGTCATTAACGTAGCTACCCGTGCCTAAGAAGTTGCCACCTAAATATTGCGATTCAAGTGCAGACTGGGTCGCCACTTGGCGGTGATAACCGTTAGTGTTGACGTTCGCAATGTTATTACTAGTCACCGCCAATTGTGATTGAGAAGCCAATACACCGGTGCGAGCAATATTTAATAAATCTACCGCCATTAGTTATTCTCCCCAGGTAACATCGACTTGACACTTTGCGTGACTGATTGCATGACTCTAATTACCTTGTTGGCATATTGTGGGTCGGTCGCGTAGCCTGCTTGTTGTAATTCCTTGATAAACTGCTCAGGCTTGGCGGCAACATTCGTTGCTTGTTGGTAGCGTTCGCTACCACTAATAAATTCCACAAAATCGTTAAAACTGTGCTCAATGCTGTCATAAACTCTAAAATCAGCTTTTTGCTTTACTGCAACACCTTGCTCATATTCCAGCGTGCTAACCTGCGCTTTGTCGCCTTGCCAGCGCTTATCTGCTTTAATATTAAATAAGTTATTGCTCGGCGCGCCGTCAGCGCCTTTAATCACCTTTTGTCCCCAGCCAGTTTCTAGCGCAGATTGGGCAATTAATACTTCAGGCGTAGTGCCAAGTGATTGCGCCGCTTTTTTGGCATATGGATAAAGTGTTGAAACAAATTGCTCAGGGCTATCAAAACCCTGCATAGACGATGATGAATTAGGCAAGCTTTTGCCGCTTTGTAGCTTGCCGCCAAAACCAGCGTTCATTGCTGATGAATAGTTAGTGGCAAGCGCTTGTGATGCCCCAATATTGCCTTGCAAAATACTTTGCATCTGCTGTTGGGCATTAAACTCTTCATCAGGGTTAAAACCTGCAGCTTGCGCCCCGGCAATACCTGCCTGGAAACTGCTAGATAAACCTGTATTTTGAAGGTTATCTATATCAGCCTGGGCTGGCTGAGCCGTATTAATTCGCAGCTTATTGCGCGAGTAGTCTACCGCCTGAGTTGCTAAACCCGTCACATCGCTGTCAGTACCATTTCGCAGTACAGATGCGGGTTTAACATTGCTCGATGCAGGGTCTAACTGCTGCACCATCAACTCTGCGAGTCCCAACATGCCTTTGGAAGATAAATCCACCGACATTTGTTGGTCGCGCATCTGCTCGAAAAACTCGGTAGTCTGGCTGTTAAAGGGGCTATCAGCCTTAAAGGCGGCATTGGCATCACGCATACTTTTCATCAGCATTTGAATAAAGATACCTTCAAACTGCTTGGCGGCTGCTGTCAAAGCCCCTTTTTCATCTTTCTGGGCTTGGGCGCGCAGTGAATCTAGGCCCCCTAGATCCAGAAAATGCGATGAATTTGACAGCTTATCCATAGTGATACCATTTGCCTTAGCGACAATTTTTAGATGATGATGAGTTCACCATGCAAAGCACCTGCCATTTTTAGTGCTTCTAAAATTGCCAATACATCCGATGGCGCAGCGCCGACTAAATTCACCGCTCGAACCAACTCATCTAAAGTCGTGCCTGGATTGAACATAAACATACGATTGTCGCTTTCATCTACATCAATGGTGCTTTCGGTGGTCACCACAGTTTGCCCGCCCGCAAATGGATTAGGCTGCGACACCTGAGTTGCCTCAGCAATGGTGACAGTAAGACCACCATGTGTTACCGCAGCAGGCAACAACTTAACCTTTTGGCCAACAACAATAGTGCCGGTACGGGAATTAACGATTACCTTGGCTGATTCATCAGCTGGCTCGACTTCAATGTTTTCCAATGTGGCAAGAAAAGAGACGCGCTGTGATGCATCACGCGGTGCGCTAACTTGAATTGAGCTAGCGTCAATCGCGCGTGCCATACCTGGGCCAAGTAACCCGTTAATCGCATCAGCAGTTCTTTTAGCAGTAGAGAAATCTGCTCGGCGTAAGTTGAAGGTTAAATGGTCGCCATTGGCAAATGGTGATGCGACACTGCGCTCAACAATCGCGCCACCTGGGATACGTCCCACGGTTGGTGTATTTTGAATAACTTGCGAGCCGTCTAAACCTTCAGCGCTAAAACCTGAAACTACCAGCGAACCTTGCGCGATAGCATACACGTTGCCATCAACCCCTTTTAAGAAGGTTTGCAGCAGTGAGCCACCACGTAAACTCTTAGCTTCACCTAAACTTGACACGGTAACGTCAAGGTTTTGACCTGGCTTAATAAACGCTGGCATTTCAGCGTGAACAGCCACTACCGCCACGTTTTTAATCTTAGGGTTAACGTTTTCAGGTAAGTTAATACCGAAGTTTTTAAGCATGGTTTTAAAGGTTTGTTCGGTATAGCGAGTTTTCTCACCGGTACCTGGCAAACCCACGACTAAACCATAACCTACCAGTTGGTTGCTACGCACACCTTGGATGTTGGCAATATCTTTTAGTCGCTGCGCGAAAGTGGATGAGCTTAATGTCATCGCAATGAGTGCGATACAAAGAATCAATTTGGTTTTCATAAGCTGCTCCTAGAATGGCCACCATTTGCCATAGAAGAACTGACTTAGCCAACCAACTTGCTGTGACTCGGCAAAGGTGCCAGTACCGCTATATTGAATACGCGCATTGGCCACGCGAGTTGACTCAATCGTGTTGTCTGGAGTGATGTCTTCACTACGTACAATGCCAGTCACGCGAATGAACTCATCACCATTATTGATAGATATCCACTTTTCGCCGCGAATAACTAAGTTACCGTTACCTAGCACCTGCATCACATTGGCAGAGATACTGCCGTTTAAGCTGTTTGATTGGTCGGCATCGGCTTCACGCTTGGTGTTCATGCTATCTGAATAGCGAAAATCAATTGGAACGCCTTTGACTGTGACGTTTTTACCACCGGCATAAACTGGCTCAACACCAATCGAGTTATCTTTTTTCATCTCGTTATTGGCGCTTTTCGTTGCCTGAGTTGACTCTCTTAGCACCACAGTAATAATGTCGCCAACCTTATGGGCGCGAATATCGGAATACAGGCTTGAAGCATGGGCGTCCATAAAAATAGAGCCGGTATTTTGCACCTTAGTCGGCGGTGCGTCCGGATACACAGGCGCGTAATACGGATCGTCCGGAATTGGTTTATTTTGAGTAGAGCTGCAGCCGACCATCAATATCAGCGTGCCCATAAAAAGATACTTACCCATAACCCACCTCTATAAGTTTTGGTTAACGTAAGACAGCATCTGGTCAACCGCTGAAATCACTTTCGAATTCATCTCGTAAATACGTTGTGACTGGATCAAGTTCACCAGCTCTTCAGTAACGTTTACATTCGACGTTTCCAGCGCGCCTTGACGAATGGCACCTAAGCCGTTTTCAGATGGTGTACCTTGAATAGGTGCACCACTGGCACCAGTTTCTGTGTACAGGTTTTGACCAAACGGGTCTAAACCCGCAGGGTTAATGAAATCAGACATAGAAAGCTGGCCAACTACCTGACTTTCGGTTGCGCCAGCGGTCATCACAGACACTTCACCTTGCGACGATACCGTAATACTGGTGGCATCTTCAGGAATGGTGATTGCGGGTTGAACCACATACCCTGAACCTGGCGTCACGATTTGACCAGTATCATCCAAACTAAACTGACCGTTACGGGTATAAGCGGTATTGCCATCAGGTAGCTGCACTTCAAAAAAGCCAGAACCTTCAATCATTAGATCCAGCGCATTGTCAGTAGTAAGCATATTGCCCTGGGTAAACATTTTTTGAGTGGCAACAACTTTAGTACCTGCGCCCATATTCAAACCATTTGGCAACTTGGTGTTGTCAGCGCTAACGCCACCAGCTTGGTTTACAGTCTGATATAGCAGGTCTTCAAATACAGCGCGGCTTTTCTTAAAGCCTACAGTGCTAGCATTAGCGACATTGTTAGAAATAACAGAGATATCGGTTTGCTGAGCATCAAGGCCGGTTTTACTGATCCAGAGTGCTGGGTGCATAATTTGTTACTCCTAACTCATTCTTAATAATGATGATGACGCGCGGTCTAGCTCTTCCGCATTTTTCATCATCTTGACTTGCATTTCGTACTGACGCTGAATGTTGATCATCTCAACCATCTCGTGAACAGCATTAACATTGCTACCCTCAACTGCGCCATTTTCAACACGCACTGTTGGGTCTGTTGCTGCAACTTCACCGGAAGCTAAACGGAACAAGCCATCATCACCGCGCATCATTTGATCGTTGCCTGGGTTAACGAATTTAATCCGGCCAACCTCTTCAATCACTTCAGCTGTAGCACCTTGTGGGCGTACAGAAATAATGCCTTCACCGGAAATATGAACCTTTTCAATCGGCAGTGGCAATACGATAGGACCGGCCTCTCCCATCACCGCTCGATCTGAGCTGTTAACAAGCAAACCTGTGCTATCAAACTTTAAACTGCCCGCGCGGGTATAAGCTTCGCTGCCATCTTGCGCTTGCACCGCCATCCAACCATCACCGTTAATGGCAATATCTAAATCACGACCTGTGGTGCGAATAGGGCCTTCTCTGAAGTTTGCGCCAGGGCTTTCAGCCATAGAAAACACGCGGGTAGGCATACCTTCGCCAAAGGCTTGCATGGCGCGAGCCTGATTCATGTCTGCTTTAAAGCCATCGGTATTGGCGTTGGCAAGGTTATTGGCACGCACTGCAAGTGCGTTCATACCTTGTTTTGCCCCTGTCATGGCGACATAAAGAAATTTGTCCATAACCGCTCCGTCAAACTTTTTGCTTTAGTTGCTTTAATGCAAAGATATCTGCAACTGCCGTGCCAAAAACAAAGTTATGTTTAACGACCGAAATAAGACATTGATATAGTTTGATTTAATTTAAAATTAGCGGTAACTAGACGAGTGAGGAGTAGTCAAAAACTTAGCGAGAAGCGGGAATGAAAAATGACATCAAAAATAAGGAAAAGTGTTGCCGCAAGGAAGCGGCAACACGATAGATAGAAGTTAGCGGATCTGCAACACTGTTTGGTTAAGGGTGTTGTTCACTTCTAGGGTACGCGAGTTAGCCTGGAAGTTACGCTGTGCAGAAATTAAGTCAACCAACTCAGTGGTTAAGTCAACGTTCGACTGCTCTAGCGCTGATGAACGAATGCTACCAAATGTGCCGCTGTTTGCTTCACCAGCAAGCGCTGGGCCTGAGTCTAGGCTGGCTTTCCACGAAGTGTTACCCACCTGAGTTAAGCCTTGCTCGTTAGCAAAACGTACCAATGCAACACGTGCAAGCGGTACACTAGAACCGTTACTGTAGCTGGCATTAACCAGACCATCACTACCAATGTTTACATTCGTCAAACGGCCAACCGTGGTGCCGTCTTGAGTTAACTCTGTTACCTCAAATGGCGATGCATACTGAGTTGGGTTGTTATAGTTAATCGTAATTGTTTGTGAACCATCAGCGCCAGGACCCAATACATCAGCACCGTTTACACCTAACACTTCAGTTGTGAGTACTGCAGGGTCTGTACCAGTAAATGCACCTACATCGTTAAACTTAACAACACTACCAGACCAACCACCAGTTGTTTGCGCAGTACCCGTTGAATCAGGGTTACCGTCACCGGTTGTATCTTGTGGGTAAGTACCTGCTGTACCACCAGTCATATTTACCGGCTTACCATCTACTGCGTAGTATGCAACCCAGTTACTCTCACCTGTATGCGAGCCGCCTTGAGGCTTGACAAAGTAAGTGGTCATAATGTGAGCTTCACCTAGCGAATCATAAACGGTCACTGAGGTAGAGCTATTAAAGGTGTCTGAGTCATTTGGATCGAACGCTGCAGGGTCTAACTCACTCTCACCTACGTTAAGGTTCATCTGCAGACCCACGTTAGAGGTCATTACAGGACTACCTGCAGTATCAGGGATTTTAATCGGTTGAGTAGTGGTTAAGCTCACCGAAGTCGAATTACCGTCTTCATCTACTGGGAAGCCTTGCAAGAAGTTACCCGCTGAGTCGACCATATAGTTGTTAGTATCAACTTTAAATGCACCGGCACGAGTAAATGCATGGTCCTGGGTTCCAATTTCAGATGACGTCACAAAGAAGCCGCCACCGCTAATCGCCATATCTAACGAGTTATTAGTGAACTGTAAGCTTCCTTGATGAAATTGCTGCGCCACTTGCGTTGTTGTCGCACCACCACCAACTGCTGTTTTACTGTTGGAGAAAATAGAATTGGCGTACACGTCAGCAAACTCTGCACGAGATTCTTTAAAACCAATCGTGTTAGCGTTCGCAATGTTGTTCGCGGTAGTATTCAAGTCTTTTTGTGCTGCTGCAATACCACTCAATGCAATATTAAATGACATAATAAACCCCTGTTATTCCTTCGTTTAGCTAGCTTTCTGACTAGCAAATCAATGCTTAAAAAGTTATGTATTAGCTTTCAGATACCGCTAGCACATCAGACAATTTAATGCCGCCTATACCACGTAAATTCAAAATTGCACCTGTTGACGCTGTACCCAATGACACGCTGGTCACGTGAGCATAAGTCGATACAGGCAGCTCTTCTGAAGTACCATCTACATTACCAGTGGCCTTGAGCGAGTATTGTCCCTCAGGTACTGGTTCCCCATTTTTATCTAAACCGTCCCATGACACGTCGATGTTACCGCCGGCGCTGCCATCTACTTCAAATGTCGCTACTGTCTGACCAGACTCATCCTCAACTCGAACCGTGATAGTGTCGACTGCGGAAGGCGTCGTGATCACCCCTTTCACTTCAGGGCTTTCTGCCGACAAATGACCTGTATCAGAAGGCACAAGTACTTTACGGCCAACAAGGCCAGAGGCTTGAAGCGCCTGACTTGAGCTCATTACTGTATTTAAGTTAATAATCTCTTCATTAAGGTTTGCGATACCATCTACCGTTGAAAACGACGCCATCTGCGCAATCATTTGGTCATTGTCAACTGGCTTGAATGGGTCTTGCATTGACAACTGCTGACTGAGCAGAGCAAAGAAGTCTTCTTGCTTAAGCATCTGGTCATTGTTGTTTTCTGGTACCACTTCTTCTTGCAAGCGCAAACCATCTAAATATGAGTTACCCGTAACCACAGTTTCTTTTTGAACAGAGGCACTCGTAACCGCAGAGGTGTTTGAAGTCGTACCCGCTGCTTGCGGCACTGATTGGCTGTAAGGATTAATAATGCTCACGACTTAATCTCCACTAAAGACTTAAAATTACTTACCCATGCGAAGCGTTTGCTGCAACATATTCTTAGTTGCATCCGCCACCTGGACATTCATTTGATACGAGCGCGACGCAGAAATCATATCTGCCATTTCTTCCATCACATTCACGTTTGGCTTGTAAATGAAACCATCGTTGTCAGCCATAGGATGATCAGGAGCAAATTCTTTAAGTAGCGGCTTGTCGCTCTCAACGATACCCGCAACTTTCACGCTGTGATTGCCAGTTTGTTGACCCTGTGCCTTTTTCATTTCGGCCTCAAAAACTGGGTGGCGAGCGCGATAAGTTTGGTCAATACTGCTTGATACAGAATCGGCATTAGCGATATTACTGGCAGTAGTATTGAGTCTTACTGACTGAGCAGACATGCCTGAACCAGATACATTAAAGATATTAAATAAGCTCATAATTATTGCCCCGTTAATGCCTTACGCATGCCTTTAAACTTGCCATCTAGAAAACCAAGTGACATCTGATACTCGAGTGAATTTTGCATAAAGGCTGATTGCTCTTGTTGCATATCAACTGTATTGCCGTCTCCGGTATCGGGTTGATTTGGTACCCGGTACTGCACGTGTTGACGACTTAATGCGGCAAGATCAAAGTGTTTTTCTGACGTTTGCGACATTGATAGCCCCTTCTGGCGAGAAGTTGCCGCTTTCATTGCCGCCTCAAAGTTAACGTCTTGCGCTTTATAGTGAGGAGTATCGGCATTAGCGATATTGCTAGAAAGTACCTCAGCACGCTGGGCACGAATACCGAGCGAGTGTTGGTGTACTCCTAATGCTTTATCAAAATTAATCGCCATAAAATTGCCTCCTTTAACGCTTATTGGAATAAAAGCAAAGGCTGTGCCAACAATTTTAAAGACTATAAAGTAATACGATGGCGGGAGGTTAATTGGCGTGCAATAAAAACGCCACGAACAAACGTACGTGGCGTGTCACAAGAAAAAAATATATTAAGCTATTGAATTATAAAATTAAGATTTCTTTTGGTAATAAATCCCTGGATTACAACGCACCATGTCAAATTCGTCAGTCAATCCAGCAATTGACTCAGAAGCCCCTAAAAACAGAATCCCTTTTGGGTTCAAAGCGGCAGCAAATTGCCGCAGTATTTTAGCTTTTGCTTCAGGAGCGAAGTAAATCAATACGTTACGACAAAAAATAATGTCGTATTTACCCAACAAACTATAGCTTTCAAGAAGATTATGAGCGCGGAAATTGACTAGGCGCTTCACATTAGCTTTAACCTTCATATTGCCCGATGGCAAAGCATCAAAAAACTGACGCTTGCGCTCTTCAGACAAGCCACGAGCTAATGCTAAGCTGTCATACTCAGCCTCTTTACACCGCTCTAGCATTGATGGTGACAAGTCAGTCGCTTGAATTGACGCCCCGCCCGATAATGCACCAGGCTTACGTTGCTGATACTCCAGCACAGTCATAGCTAACGAATATGGCTCTTGGCCTGAAGAGCAAGCCGCAGACCAAATTTTCAACGGTCTGCCTAACTTGCCGTAATTCGGCAGTAAAGTATTTTGTAGCAACTCAAATGGGTATCGGTCACGAAACCACAAGGTTTCATTGGTGGTCATAGCATCAATCACCTCGGCGCGCATTTGCCGCTCGGTAGGTTTCATTGAACGTTTAACCACTTCAGATAAAGACGGCAAGTTATACTTACCCATTAACGGCGCTAGTCGACTTCGCACCAAATATTGCTTGTTCTCACCGAGCACAATTCCGCTGTGCTGCTCTAAGAAAAGCCTAAATTGATTATACTCTGATTCAGCAAGTGATTTATTAGTCACATTTACTTCCTAAATTAAGAGCTATCCCTGCCCATGTTCAAACTAATAACTTATACACTCAGGTGCTTGTTAACGGCTTCGGCGAGCTCGTCAGGGTTAAACTTAGCAATAAAGTCGTTAGCGCCAACTTTTTCAACCATAGCCTGATTGAATACGCCACTTAATGAAGTGTGTAGTACCACTTTAATGTTCTTCAGTTTAGGGTCATCACGGATTTCTGCCGTTAATGTATACCCGTCCATCTCTGGCATTTCGATGTCTGAGATGATAAGCGGGATCTCTTCAGACACATCCGTCATCTCCTCAGCAACTGCTTTAAGCTTATCTAACGCTTCTTTACCGTCTTTTGCAGTATCAATCTGTAAGTTCAATGACTCAAGCGAGCGAATAATCTGCTTACGTGCGACAGCAGAGTCATCAATTACCATAATGTGGTAGTTCTGCTCACGGTCTATAGTCAGTGTTTCGTCAACTTCTTCACTAATAGCAGTTTTTACTGGTGAGATTTCATCTAAGATTTTCTCTACATCTAAAATCTCGACGAGCTCATTTTCAATTTCTGTCACTGCAGTTAAGTATGAGTAACGACCCGCACCTTGTGGCGGCGGCATAATCGCTTCCCAGTTCATATTAATAATGCGCTCGACTGAACTCACTAGGAAGCCTTGAACACTGCGGTTATATTCAGAAATGATAATAAAGCAGTTTTCAGTCGACTCTAACGGACGGCCACCTGTTGCCGCACTTAAGTCAATCACTGAAATGGTTGCCCCACGAATATGGGCAACACCTTTAATATAAGAATTTAATTTTGGCAGACTCGTGAGCGGCGGACACTGCAGCACCTCTTTCACTTTGAAGACGTTAATCCCAAAGCGCTGACGACCATTTAATTTAAACAGCAGCAGTTCTAATCTATTTTGACCAACCAGTTGCGTACGTTTATTTACAGACTCAAGAATACTCGACATAACACTGCCTTGTTGTTGTTAATGTGTTACTCAATGGCGACACCAGCCAAATAGCTTTGTCTTCTCACGTGGTTGCAAGTTTTTATCTCAACGGTCATCGCCATAACTAACTAAACGACGAATGTTCAAATAGCGCAATCATGAACATGAATGACATTTGCCAAAAAACTGACTACATAGCTGGGCATAGTTTTTGCTTAATTAATGCTAATGCCCAACAGGGAATCCTATTTCAAAATTAACTTTGATTCATTAACTTTGTTCACAAACTTATCGCAAACTTGCGCAAAATCAACTCAAAAGTAGTGTAATTACATTTTGCCGAGCAGCGTGTTGCAACAAATGTTCAATTCTCATGCAAAACATGAAATTTAAACCCAAAGTTATTATTTTTGAATAACATTTAAAGAGTATAGGTGTAATCTGGCAAAACTCGCTAGTATCTTCATTATGAAAGTAAAAATTTTATTATTTTGTTTGCTGATAACCCATACCTTGCCGTTAAGTGCCAATCAATCACCGGCAAACGAAGCAAATAAAGGTGAGGCTCAGCAAAGCATCGTTACTCCTAACTTATCGACCATAGATATGTTAGCTAAAGAGGTGATTTCTAAAAAAATTGCGCCAAAGCCCAATGCAAAAGTAACGATTACGCCGCAAAACCTAGAAGGCCGCCAGCAACCACCAAGATGCTATGAACCGATTTCAGCAAACCTGGCAACAGATAGAGAAATCTCGCGTACTAATACGGTAAAAATTAGCTGCGATAGCCCCGACCTTGCTTACCCATGGCAAATCTATGTCGCCGTGCGAGTCGCGATTGAATATCCGGTTGTCGTGGCCAAAGAAGTGCTGTCACCAAAAACGGTATTGTCATCAAGCCAACTCACTCTGGCGTACATGGATCAATACAGCCTTCGCGGTGAATATTACTCGAGCATCGATGAGCTTGTTGGCACTAGAGTTAAACGCAAAACCAGTCAAGGCTCACCGCTGTTAAAGCGTAGCCTTTGTTTCGTATGCAAAGGCGATGCAATTTCTATTTGGGCGAAAACCGATACGCTACAAATAAAAACCACAGGCGAAGCCATGCGTGATGGTAATATAGGCGATGTGATCAAAGTCAAAAATACAAACTCTAACAAACAGTTAGATGCGCAAGTGATTGGCATTGGCGAAGTAGAAGTTAAAATGTAAAATAATTCTAAAGTTATTTTTCTACTGGCCGATAGCCTTATTGGGAAACCTCATCACTTACGTTGGAGCCTATTATGGCAATTGACATTAACAAATTAAAAACGGCCACCAGCACGCCTTTGCAGACTTCTCGTCAAGCAAAAGCAAGCCAAGATGCTGGCAGCGGTGCTAAAACTGAGCAGGCAAGCTCTGCAGTCAAAGGTGACTCAGTAAGCATTACTTCGCAAGCTCAAGGTTTACAAAGCGCACAAAGTAAAATGGCAGCATTACCAGATGTTGATCAGGCTAAGATTGCTGAAATCAAACAAGCAATTTCAGAAGGTCGCTATAAAGTAGACCCTGAAAAACTAGCGGCAAACATTGCTAGTTTCGAAGCCCAGCTCGACGGCCTGAATTTAAACGAAGAGTAATCGTTTGTCGTTACTCTAAAGATTATTGTTTAGCTCACGTGTTTCACATGGGCATAGACAGGCATAACTAAGAGTAACCTATGACAGAAATTGCTAATTTGCTTTCCCTACAGCACGCTACCCTGACGTCGCTGCGAACTATTATATCCGCAGAAAAAGAAGCGCTTATCGCTCAAGATGCGGACCAACTGCTAAAGCTCGCACAGCAAAAGCAGCAATGCCTTACTTCTCTGCAAGAACAAGACAAAACTCTAGCCACTCACCCAGATAAGCAAATGTTGGTCGATGAGCAAGTACTCGCTCAGCGAGTCACAGATGCAAAGGCTTTGCTAGATGAATGCAAACAGCTAAACAGCGAAAATGCTCAACTCATTGAACTGAGCATGGCAAGTCTCAATCGTTTCTCCCAAGCCCTACATGCCAGCCGTAATTCATCAAGCATGACATATACCGACAAAGGTAAAACCTCTACGATTTCGACCTTAGGCAGTAACTTTAAGGCTTAAAGTAAGTTTTACAGATGAGTTGATTGATAGAGTCCCTAGTGGGCTCTATTTTTTATTGAAATAACAGTTATGGATGGCCTAAAAAACATAAGGCTCGATAGCAGAAATTAAACTGTTACTTATTCCTCCCTCTTTTCTGTTTGCCAGTGCTTTACATTATGCCACTACAAATATGCTGATTGTTCATCTCGTGGAACACTTGATGGAGTTCCTCTTGGTCACGCATCCCCTGAAGTCTTGTAAACTTGTGAGCAGGTACAACGTCATTATGTAAGTTCACAACTTTGTAGGCGTAATACTTAATATCGTTGTGGACTACTTTTGGAGCTAAATCAAACCACCCAATAGTATCTGCAGCACAAGATGTACTGCTAAAAAATAAACTGAGAATTACAAACCAACGCATAAGGAACCGTAGGCTTGCTTAGAGTTTAGTATGTATAGAGCATAGTTTTTCGCGATCAACTTACCCACCTTAAAGGGCTATTTCATTAAACATGGACCAATGATGCTGTTCTTGTTAAGTACAATAATTGTTCTATGTTTATTAGACATCGGATAGTTAATGCCCCAACTCTTCGAACTCCAATACGTAACTAACTAATGAGCTATCACTAATCTTTCCAATACACTTAATCCCATGGTGAACGTTATGCAGAACTTGATTCTAGTTTTTATTATTTTGGCCCTCACCACCTTTAATGCTTTTGGTAACACCAGTGCAGACATCGTCTACACAAATGCAAATGTTCGAACTATGAACGAGGCAAAACCATTAGCCAAAGTTTTGGCAATTAAGGGGAATAAAATTGTCATGGTAGGCACAGAAGATGACGCCAAAAGCTGGATAGGAGCAAACACTCAAGTAATTGACTTAGATGGTAAGACGCTATTGCCTGGTTTCATAAGCACACATGATCACCTAATAGCCTCACAGTGGACGACCTCAGGCGTTCAGCTTTACGACGCAACAGGAAAACAAGATGCTTTGGCTAAAATTAAGGCATACGCTAAAGCTAATCCGGATCATAAGGTGATCAAAGGCGTCGGTTGGGACAAAAACATGTTAGAAGGTCTACCCATCGCAGCGGATCTGGACAAAGCCGTCCCTGACCGACCTGCCATTATCCTAGATAACACGATTCATGATGCTTGGATGAACACAGCTGCGCTCAAAGCGGCAAATATAACCAAGGATACACCTGATGCCGTGCCGGGAGTGACATATTGGGTGCGCGATAGCGAAGGAAATCCAACAGGAGCCGCAATAGAAATTCAATGGTTTCAATCTTATATTGATATTGGGGCATGGGATCCTGACAACATGATCCCTGAGAGCGCTGAGTATCTATTAAACCTTGCTGCGAGCAACGGTACTACGATGGTTTTGGTCCCAGGCATCGTCACGCCTAACATCAAAGATGTTCATGGAGGAATGGAAAAGGACTTCGAGACGGCGATGGACATTCTTCAAGACTGGGCTGAATCTGACACACTCCCTTTAAGAGTCCAAGCTCAACCGTTCTTCAAAACACCTAAAGGCGATCCTCAACGATTTGTAAACTTTGGGGTAAGAATGAACAAAAAATACAACAGTGACTTGCTCCGTTCTCGTAGTTTGAAAATCCATCCTGAGGGAAATACAGTAGCTGGTACCGCACCTTTCATCGACCCTTATAAAAATCAACCAGAGCATAGAGGAACATTTAACGTGCAGCCTGACACAACAATGTCGATTGTAACCAAAGCTGCAAAAGAAGGGTTAGATGTATTTATTCATACCGACGGTGATCGATCCTCTCGCGCAGCCGTGGATGCGATAATAGAAGCAAGAAAGATAGACGCAAATAATCGTAGCGCACTGCACCATGCAATTTGGGTTCACCCTGACGACCAGAAGCGCATCATAGATAATAAGATACCCGTTAACTCAACTCCGAGTTTCACTAACACATTCGGCGGCGGCAAACTAGATAATGAAAGAATGATTGGCTACCCCGTATCGAAACTTCTCTAGGTCGCTACGCACACTTTGCACGCAACGGCGTAAAGGTGGGTATTTCTGCCGATGTGCCAAGCACCTCTCCAACTATGCAAGCACCTTTGTTCGTTGTAGATGGCGCTACTACCGGTTTAGATATCTCTGATCCTAAAAATACAGAAGTTTTTCCACCTAACTGGGAACCTATGACCATTCATCAAGCGATGCGAGCCATCACTATCGATGCTGCTTGGATGCTAAACATGGAAGATAAAATTGGTAGTTTAGAAGTAGGCAAATATGCCGATTTCGTAGTATTAGAATCAGACCCGTATGAGGCTAAACCTGGCACAGCGCATCAAATTTCGCTGTTAATGACAGTTATGGATGGCCGAGTAACACATAAGGTTCAGTAGCAGAAATCAAACAGTTACTTGTTCTTTCCTCTTTAATAATTGGCAGGGTTTTACGCAATCACCCGACTCTGGTTTCCCTATCTCGCAGAACATTGACAGAAAGAGTTAGGCCGCACCTACTTTGAGCGTAACGCCTTGCCGTTATTCAAGTTTTATATGAAGGATTCATAGTTATGCCTTCATATTTACTGGAAGTTCATCGACATTCGATTTGAGTTATAAACCTGTCCAGTATGCTAACTAACTTTTGGGCAAAACGTGCTAAAGATGCATACTCTGAAAAGCGATTAGACAAAAATTAATTAAGTTTCGGTCAGTAAAATGCCCCAGAAACTCTGTTTCATCTGTAGCTTGTTTTACATACTTCCTAATCACAAACTTACCCCTAACTGACAGTAACAAATTGAATAGTTGCTACTTAACCACTGTGACTAATATTTATAATATCTAAAACCTTGAGTGGGTAAATCATGCGAGAGCCCGAAGAGTTACATTTTTTAATGGGGCCTTTGTCGGTTTGTAATTATGTATGACACACGAGTTTTGTATTACGAGGTGGGTGATGAGCAATGATGGGAGTCGATGTAAAACACGGTATTTAAGCAATATATGGTCTCCCCACAAGGACTCGAACCCTGATCGGCCGCTTAGGAGGCGGCTGCTCTATCCTGTTGAGCTATAGGGAGACTTGGGCTGATTATACGCAAATTCCCGTCGATGAAAACCCTTTGTTATCGATATATTCACGGATTAAACTCGTTAAAATTTAATTGGTTAAATCTTGATCGCTATATCGTTAATCTGGATGTTATTAGCGCTTTCTATTCCAGAAATAATTGCAGTCGCTGTGTTCTCTGTCACTTGATCAATAGTCACATTGGCGCGGGTTTTACTGGCCACGGCGCGCATGGTGTTAATTCTATCGGGGATATTACGCTGCAAAACGATTTGGAATTTATCACCCATTTTAACGCCATTATTTCGACCTAAGTTCAACACAACTCTATCACCCTGACGCGCAACGATTTGCCCAAGTAAAGGTCGACAATTAAGTTGGTTATCCAACTCAATTAAACTGCGCTCAAATAACTCATTAAGCTTTAAACCATAGCTGGATTGCCAAAAACGCGCTGAGCTTGTTGATACAGCCTGGCTCTTGTCAAACTCCCAAGTAGACGAGCTTTCAAAAGAATCTGACCACACAAGCTCACCACTAATGCCATGATACAAATTAAGCTTAAATTTGATGTAACGCTCTGGATAATGCTCGACCAAACCAAATAATGAGGTCTCATAATCCTCTACGGAAATATCGGTGATCTCAGGCTGCAATACATAATGACTATCGGTCGCCTCACTTAGCCAGCTCGGCAGCACATTGCCGCGATAGTTCGTGAGCTTATTGGTATGGTCTAGTAACTCGTCAGCATGCACATTGGCAACGCTGTACTGGGAATAGGCATTTAACGCATCACCAAATTGAATAGAAAAATCACGCTGTAAATATGCTAGCTGACCGTAGGCTAGATCGCGTTTATTCTTAATTAAGGCTTTCGGCAACATGATTGTCGCCTTTAAACCCTGACTAACGCATTGCTCAGCCCTTTGCTGCTCAACCACTTCCATTCTTAGCACGACTGAGATTTTGTCATCACTGATTATCTCGCTAACCAATTGCACATCATTAGCTGCGCCAATACGCTGAATTTGAAACGAGTCCAGCGTTAGCTTACCTTGATCGATTTGTTGATTACTGGAAAAATTAACCCCGGCTTTAAGACTGGCATAATTTAGCGCTTGGCTAATTGCATCTTCGCGGGCTTTCTCAATATTACCATTCACAATGGTTGCTTTACCGGTTACCTCTACCTGCTCAGCCATCGCTGGATTTGACAGCAAAGCAATACAAGCAGCCAGTGCAGGTACAGCCAAAGTGCGAGTAAACGAACAGCTAGGTAACGAAAAGTTTACTGACAACTTACTACAGTCAGCCAATTGCCAAAACCTTGGAAATTTAGTCTGTTCAAGCTTATGTTTCATTCGCTTACCTATTCTACATTTGAGCGTTAACGTTTGTTTGTGATGCGCTGATGACGTTAATTGAGTCTACAGTCAGCACTAACACAGCTAGCGGCCAGACTGCCAAATTTTTGTCTGAATACTACGCCAATCTATACCTAGTTAGATAAAAGCAAATTTTATGCCTAAGCTGCTCAAGTTGTGAAAGCACATATAAGCCATGATTATCAGTAAAGTAATCTGACGCCGCGCCGATAATTTAGATAATCAGGTATTTGCCATAGACGATTTTTGCGTCAACCATGGCTTAAGGCGAAGGAATAAATATGAAATTGCAGCATTACTTGTCAGTTGTTGCACTTGCACTACTTGGCAGCAGCGCATGTAGCTCAACGCAAGTTCCCACTGCTGAGCGCTTATCGTTTAGTAATGACTTGCAGGTAGTTGATGGGCAGATATCAGCAGAGTCGCCGCAAGTAACCTATGATGTCATGGCATCAGGCATTGCACCTAAAGGCCAGGTAAATACTTGGGCAGAGACGTTAGCCAATGAACTCGTGCTGCAAAACGATGGCTTGAGAAGCGACCAACCATTGGTAGTGGCAACCCCGGTGATGACTGCCGATTATAGTCAGACCAACCCACTTGCAGCCCAGTTGCAGCAAGGTTTAATGACAGCATTCCATGCTCATGAATTTAATGTTGTCGACCTCAATGTAGCCAACGCTATTCGCGTTACTGATAAAGGCGAGTTTTTACTGTCACGTAACTGGGAAATGCTGCCAAGCGACCTACCTGTTGCCCATGTGCTGGTTTCAACCATGTCACTGACTAATGAAGGCGTAGTGTTTAACGGCCGCATCGTCGATATTACCAATAACCGCGTGGTATCTTCTGTTCAGTCGTTTGTTGACGGTGCAAGCCTGTCAGGTTACCTGCAAGCACCATCAACTATCGAAAATCGTAACGGCTTGTTATATCGCCACGCCAATGCTGCCGATGGGCGCTATTCAGTTATAGGAGACAACCAATGAGAAGCCTAATCATTGCAGCGTTGTTACTGACGTTAACCGCTTGCGCATCGCCTGATAAATATGTGCAGTGGGAAACTGAAGCGCCTGAAAACTTTCCAACAATTACTGCTGTAGGTTACGCGCCACTTGAGTTACAACCTAGTGACAACAAGTCGCAAAAAGTATTAATGGCAATGCAGGCGTCGAAAATTGCCGCCTACCGTGAGCTTGCCGAGCAAGTCTATGGTCAGCGTATTGACGCTAATAGCTCAGTGAGTGATTGGGTATTAAATGATGATCAGGTTCGCGCCAGTGTTAGTGGCATTATTCGAGGCGCTAAGATAGTGAAAACTTATCCTTCAGGGGAGTTTTATGTCACAGAGTTGTCCTTAG
Organism: Shewanella maritima; assembly: GCF_004295345.1. NCBI lineage: Bacteria > Pseudomonadati > Pseudomonadota > Gammaproteobacteria > Alteromonadales > Shewanellaceae > Shewanella > Shewanella maritima. Next base: position 687,937 of record NZ_CP036200.1, read on the forward strand.
ACTTTGAGCAGGTATGGCACTTATATCAGCAACAAAACCGCCCAAGAAAAGTCAAAGAAGTCACCTACTTCTAGATTTAAAGATAGAGATACCTAGCCTGATTAAATCCAAGATAGCTAACATAGTAAAAGGCCGCTAAGTCATTTAACTTAGCGGCCTTCTCTATACATGTGTGCCTGAATATCTAAAACTTCACTTCAAACGACACTGCACCGGCAAATTGGTTTTCTATCTCTTGAGAAAACTCTGTTTGGCTCTGCTCCATTTCACCAGAGAAGTAATAGCCGCCATACATGTTGACATGAACACTTTTGCTCGCCTGCCAACCTGCACGTAAAAAGCTCACCCATTCTTCAATTTCAATGCTGACATCATCATCTTCCACAAGGAAGCGCTCGGTGCGACGTGATGAACCAAATCCAAAGTCCCAGTCATCGTTTAGTTTGTATCTAAGCTCTAGACCAGCAGGTCCACTAAATCCAGCTTGAAATGGGTTAGTCAGAACCCAGTTGTCATTTATCTGCCATTTCACCGCCAGATAAGGAATAGTGCGTACTTTGGAAATATCGTTTAGGTACGCAACACCCATTCCTAACATATTTCCCGACTCAAAGCGGTACATACCCATCCCCACAACACCATAACTCTCGGCGTTAGACGATGATGCGGTATTGGCATAAGCGTATTGCAGCTTTGGAGCAAGCATAAACATCCACTGCTCGTTTGGTCGATAATTGACCGACAAGCCAACACTGTAACGGTTGATTGAATTCCAAGGCACTTCGTTACTAACGAGTTGGTTACCTTGATTAATTTTCCATCCATAATCGAGGTTGTCGTACCCCAGATTCGCGCCTATCGACCACTGCCTGTTTAACGGCATAGTGGCAGCGAGACCTATCATCCAAACATCACGCTTAAACTCATTACCTTGATCGCCAACTTGAGCATTGGGCGCAGAGGTACGAGCGACGTTAAATTTAAAAGGCGAATAACTATAGGCGGCTTGGGCGCTCCCAATGGAACTGGAAAGAGCTAAAGCAAGAATACTACCGGAAACAAACTTAGCGTTATTTGATACAGTCATTGTCGAAGTCCATTCGTTTCGGCAGGCTAAACCAGATTGCGCTGCCAATAATTATTGTGAGTTGGATCATGTCATAATATACGCCCATGTTCACAAAAATGTTCAATTAAATGAAGAAAATATCGAAATAAAAACTGTATAGCATTAGGGCCTGTTGGTCTTTCAAGATTATTTTTGCAGCCGCTTGTTGGAAATTTATACAAGGCAACGACTTTGATGTGTGGTTGTTCCACATGATAAGTCGTTAACGCAGTAGAAATGACAACAAGCGCTGCCTGAAAGGTTCGTTTAAAAGCACCTACGCTCTTAGTAAAAAGCTAAGTTTGTTGTGAGCCCTGTTTTTTAAAATCGATAGGTTTAGGTGACTAGACTTCATCGCTCACGCCTCGATTAAAGTGCTTTTAATTCGAACAAATTCTAATCAGCAAAGATTAACTGACCCTAGGTATCGAATGGTTAACGGCTATCGGCTCGGTAAGCGCGTAAGAACATATCAGCACAGTCTTGCAAGTATTGCTGGCGCAGCAACATGTCTTCCTCAAAGTTTAACCCTAACTCTAGTGCGACTCGCTGCTCACCAAATAACATCAGACAAAACCGCACGGCACAATCCCTTGGCTTGTCGAAATGATAACGACCTAGCTCATTTACCTTAGCAAAGTAGGTTTCAAGCAATTCAAAAACATGCAAAGGCCCAGCTTCATAGTAGAGCTTTGAAGTATCTGGGTGAGTATCCGCCTGAGACACACAAGCCTTATAAACGGTCAGCGCCTCTTCAGAAATAATCATCTCGCCAAAGTGCTTCGCAAAGGTTTTGAGTGCTAACTCTGGCTGAATAGGGTCTTCCAGCAAATCTCCGGTGAGTTGATGCACCACACATTTAGACTCAATGGCCGAAGCGAACAAAATATCTTTGGAGCCAAAGTGAGAGTAAACCGTTTGTTTAGATACACCTGCAAGCTTAGCGACTTCGTCCATACTGGTGTGCACAAAACCCTGGTTACAAAATAACTCAATCGCAGAAGTTAAAATCTGCTGCCGTTTTTGCTCACTTCGAGTCAGTTTTATCGGGTTGTTTGGTATGTGTTTTTGCATGTTTCTCGCCTTACCGGTTAGCCATAATTTGACTAATGTGGGATCATTAAAACACAAACTAGACTAGACAGTCCAGTTTGGTTAAATTAGACTTGCCAGTCTAGAATGTATACAAATTGTTGCAAGCAGGCCGCAAACCTTGCGTGATTAATGATGTGAAACATGCGCATTAGCAAACAAGCCTGCTGAGAAAAAGCAACAAGGATCAAAAGGAATGTTGTAATGACTTATCTAGCCAACTGCCGCCGCACTATGCATGGCATCAACCAGCGTGTAATTAAGGCATCAACCTCGGTTGTCGTCATCGCAGCGCTCAGCGCCGGTACATTAAGCGGTTGCAGTGAACAAGAGGCGGTGCAAACTCAAGCAAGATTGCAACCTGTCACCACCTTAGCGCTAACTAAGTCAGACTCATTTGAGCAACATCAAACCTACACTGGTGTAATCCGCTCTGCTAACACCACAGGCATTGGTTTTGAGCTAGGTGGGAAACTCGATTCCCTGCTTGTCGACAGTGGTGATAGCGTCGCCCAAGGCCAGATATTGGCAAAGCTCGACACCAGTCTGCTACTTGCTGAGCAAAAGCAGCTTAAAGCCACCCTAAAACAAACCCAGTCGGATCTTGATTTGGCCATCAACAACCTTGATCGCGTAGTCAAGCTAAGCAAACAAAACTATGCCTCAGAGCAACAACTTGACGAGAGTGAGCAGCGCGTTCAAAGCCTCAAAGCAAGTAAACAGAGCCTTGAAGCCAACTTAGATTCCACCAGCTTGCGCATTGAAAAATCAACCCTAGTAGCCCCCTTCTCAGGCATTATCAGCAAGCGTCAGCAAAATTTAGGCGAAGTGGTCAATGCTGGCACGCCAGTATTTACTCTCATTGGTCAGCATAATCAGCTGGCCTACATAGGTGTGCCTGTTGATGTGGCGCAAACCCTACGAACTAATCAGCAAGTCGACGTCACCGTTGGCAAACACGATATGGTTGGGCTGATTGCTGGTATTAGCGGCGAAGTCGATACCGTTACTCGCACAGTACAATTACGTATCGCGCTCGATCCTAAAGAAACCATCATTAATGGTGAAATTGCCTATCTTGATTACCAGCAAACTATGGCAACCCAAGGTTACTGGGTGCCAATTTCAGCATTAACTGATGGCGTGCGCGGCTTATGGAATGTGTTTGTGGTTAAGCAAGGTGAGCAAGGTCAAACCGTTACCGAGCGCCGCGATGTTGAGATTATTTATACCGATGACACCAAAGCATTTATTAAAGGCGCAATTGATGCCAACGAACTGCTAGTGGTTGAAGGCTTACACAAACTAGTCGCGGGTCAGCAGGTTAGCCCAACACCTGCGGAGGCATTATGATTAAAGCCTTTTTAGAAAATGGTCGTCTGGCAAGTCTGTTTATTGCCTTGCTGGTTGTTGCTGGACTTGGCGCGATATCCAGTTTGCCGCGCACCGAAGATCCACACATTACTAACCGCTTTGCCTCAGTCATTACCCAGTACCCTGGCGCATCAGCAGAGCGTGTTGAAGCATTAGTCACTGAAGTTTTAGAAAATGAGCTTAGGCGACTAGAAGAGCTAAAACTGGTTCAGTCTACCTCTCGCCCAGGCATTTCGGTGATTCAATTAGAGTTAAAAGACTCGGTAATTGACACTGAACCAGTCTGGTCAAGAGCAAGAGATTTAATCGGCGATTCACAACATCTACTGCCAGTGCCTGCGCAAAACGGGATTCTGGACGATCAGGTTGGTTACGCAAACACAGCTATATTAGGCCTGGTATGGGCAGATGACTCACCAGTACGCGCCGATATTCTTAACCGCTACGCCAAAGAGCTGCAAAGTAAACTGCGAGTGCTCAATGGCACAGATTTCGTCAAGCTCTATGGCTCGCCGCAAGAAGAAATACTGGTCGAGCTAGACGGTCATAAGATTAGCCAGTTAAACCTAACCCCTGCAGCCATCGCGCAAATTCTGACTAATGCAGACAGTAAAATCTCTGCGGGCGAGCTCAACAACCAACACTTTCGCGCACTCGTTGAAGTGTCGGGTGAGTTTGATTCACAAAGCCGTATTCGCCAAGTACCACTTAAAGTTGATCAATTCGGGCAAATCATTCGCCTTGGCGATGTGGCTAAAATAAGTCGTCAGCCGAAAACCCCAGCTAGTAGCATTGCACTGGTTGATTCAGAGCAAGGTATCTTGCTTGCCGCGCGAATGATTGATAGCAACCGCGTCGATAAATGGCAGTTACAAGTTGAAAAGGTCATCGCAGACTTTGAAGTCAATTTACCTAGTAATATTCAGGTGCAGTGGCTATTTGACCAACAAGGTTACACCAGCGTGCGCCTTGGCGATTTGGTCATTAACCTGTTGCAAGGCTTTGTGTTAATTGTCGGTGTGCTGCTACTGACATTAGGTTTACGCAATGCATTGATTGTGGCGCTATCGCTGCCGCTGACCGCATTATTTACCCTAGCCTGCATGAAATATACAGGCCTGCCCATTCATCAAATGTCGGTTACCGGTCTGGTTGTTGCGTTGGGGATCATGGTTGATAACGCCATCGTGATTGTTGATGCCATTGCGCAAAAGCGCCGCGACGGACAAAGTAAACTACAAGCGGTGCAAAACACCATTCACCACCTGTGGTTACCACTAGCAGGCTCAACCATTACCACCATGCTAGCATTTGCGCCAATCGTACTCATGCCAGGTGCAGCTGGCGAGTTTGTTGGCGGCATTGCTATTTCGGTCATGTTTGCCCTGCTTGGCTCTTACATCATCTCTCACACTGTGATTGCTGGACTTGCTGGACGCTTTTCACAAGATAAAGCGCCGACAGCCTGGTATCAGCAAGGCATGGCATTTCCGCGTCTTAGCCAAGCATTTACCTTTAGTTTGCACTTTGCGCTTAAACGCCCAATATTGACCGCCATCTTAGTGGGTGTGTTACCGGTAAGCGGCTTTATTGCGGCTGGGAAAATGACCGAGCAGTTCTTCCCGCCATCAGACAGAGACATGTTCCAAATAGAGATGTATTTGGCATCTCACGTGAGCATCGACAATACCCTAACCCAGGTAAAATCAATTGATGCCAAGCTGCAGGCCATTGAAGAAATACTTGAGGTAAGCTGGGTTGTTGGTGGTAATACGCCATCCTTTTACTACAACCTCACTCAACGTCAGCAAGGCGCGACTAACTATGCACAAGCCATGGTAAAAGTGACTGATTTTGAAGCGGCAAATAGGCTAATTTTATCGCTGCAATCCGAGTTAGATGTTGAATACCCACAAGCACAAGTACTGGTACGCAAGCTAGAGCAAGGCCCGCCATTCAACGCGCCGGTAGAGTTGATGATTTACGGTCCATCACTCGACACGCTTAAACTACTTGGCGATGAAGTAAGGCAAATTTTGTCGCAAACACCCGATGTGCTGCATACTCGCGCAACCCTGAGCCCAAGCACGCCAAAGGTATGGCTACAAGTGAATGAAGATGCCAGCTTAATGAGTGGCTTAAGCCTTGCTGATATAGCGAATCAAATTCAAATGGCAACAACTGGTGTTACTGGCGGCAGCATATTAGAGAAAACCGAATCACTGCCAATTCGCGTTAGACTTGGCGATGAAAATCGTGACCAAACCAGTAGTCTTGATGGTTTGAATTTAGTGTCAGCTAACGGTTCAGGAATTCCGCTATCGGCTTTAGCTGACAGTCAAATCAATGTTAGTCGCAGCGCTATTCCAAGGCGCAACGGAGAGCGGGTAAATACCATCGAGGCGTATATCACCAGTGGTGTGCTGCCAGCTAAAGTACTTAATGCCATTACCGATCAAATTAATCAGCTAGAAATTCCTGCTGGCTATCACATCGAAATCGGCGGCGAGAGCGCTAAGCGTGATGAAGCGGTTGGTAATCTACTGTCAAACATTGTTGTAGTGGTCACCCTGCTACTTACAACTGTGGTGCTATCGTTCAACTCATTTCGCTTAACCGGCATCATTTTGCTCAGCGCTATGCAATCTGCAGGGTTGGGTTTGCTGGCTGTTTACGTATTTGGTTACCCATTTGGCTTTACCGTCATCATTGGTCTGCTTGGCCTAATGGGTTTGGCCATTAACGCGGCAATTGTGATTTTAGCTGAGCTAGAAACTTACCCTGGTGCGCGCCTTGGCGACTTTGACGGCGTGGTCAATATCGTCAACCGTTGTGGGCGTCATATTGGCTCAACAACAGTGACCACCATAGGCGGTTTTTTACCGTTAATCATTGCTGGTGGTGGGTTCTGGCCACCGTTTGCCATTGCCATTGCTGGAGGCACTTTGTTAACCACTATGTTGTCACTCATCTGGGTGCCAACCATGTACATCTTGTTCATGAAATCCAGCAAGCATCAGCCTGCAACTTTGGTGGAAAGCACAAGTACCAGTTAACTAAAAAACAGTGAAGTTTGACAAGTAAACCTAGCTAAATTGCACTGTCAAAGTAGCGTCAGAAAACTGTCACCTGTCAACTATCTAACACTTTGTGTTGCTCAATAAAAACCGGTGCGGATCTAGCGCCGGTTTTTAACTTAAGTATCAAAAAGTATTAGCCTTTATGTGATTACAATCAATCAAAAAAACACCAAAATTCTTTACATTAAAGCCTCAATTTAATGGGGATTAAATGGTAATGATCAATAACTACAAAAGCTGGCCCTTAGCAAAGCAAATTGGGTCACTTGCCCTACTACTCAGTGTCATCGTTTTTAGCCTTATGTCACTCGTATCTTATATGACCTCAAGTCAGGTACTGACCGACAAAGCGACCAAAGCACTTATTGGGCAAATGCACGGCAACAGCAAGCTAATTGAGCTCCAATATAACAGCATGCTAGAACTCGCCCGTCGTAACGCCGACATTCTAAAAGTTATGTATCCCGGCAATTTTTATCTCAAAGACAAGCGCGTTAAGGTTTTAGGTGTCCGCGCGCCATCGATTTATCACGAGCACGAGCTACTTAACGGCGCCAAGAGTAAAGTTGACCGTTTTGCCAAGCTCACCAGTGGTAACGCCACTATGTTTGTACGTGACGGTGATGACTTTGTCCGTGTATCTACCTCACTACGCAAACCTGACGGTCAACGGGCTATTGGCACTAAGCTTGGTAAGCAGCACCCTGGCTACAAGTTATTGATGCAGGGTAAAGAGTATGAAGGTCACGCCAAACTGTTTGGTAGAGACTACATGACAGTTTACCGCCCTATATTTGACGATAACCGCCAAGTCATCGGCATCATGTTTATCGGTTTTGATATTTCAATGAGCGTCAATCAAATCCAACAAACGTTAAAAGAGCTGACTGTTGAAGACACTGGTTTTTATATGCTCATCAGCAACAGTGACTACAAGATTATTTCTCACCCACAAGTCACTGGCGATCAAGAATTTGACCTTAGTTTCTTAAATGGTCTCGACAAACAAAGCGCGATGCAAACCGAGACATTTAACGAATTTGAGTCACCTGACGGTCACACCATGGTTTCTTATACCGTTGCAGTCAATGGCTGGAACTGGACCATGATCGGCATGACCAAGCTTAGCGAGTTTAACGATGGTAGCGTGACACTATTAAAGGTCATCTTAGGTTTAGCCGCAGTAGGTATAGCACTTATTTCAGTATTGCTATTTGCCGTCATTAACAAAACCACCGCACCTCTGGCTAAACTGCAAACGCAAATGGCTAACCTGGGTGCAGGCGACTTATCACAGCAATTCGATAACGTCAGCGCTCAAAGCAACAATGAGATTGACCAAATAACCCTAAGCACTAGCAAGATGGCTGAAAACTTAAGTGAGCTAATCCACTCACTGCAACAATCAGTCATTAGCCTTGAAGCACAGGCAAACCATGGCCAAGAGAATGCTGAGCTTAATGGTCAAGAAGCGCAAACCTTGCTTGGGCAAACTGAGCAAATCGCGACTGCCATTGAGGAAATGTCATCTTCAGTACGCGAAGTGGCAGATAATGCCTCTCGCGGCGCAGTGCAAAGCCAGCAAGTCGATGTGTCTTCACGTGAAGGGCATCAGCAGCTAGATCATGTCGTACACGCGCTTGAAGAGCTTAGCGAGCAGCTAGACCAATCACAAACCAATATTGAAAAAGTAACTACTGAAAGTGAAGCTATCAGTAAGGTTACCGAAGTAATTAACGGCATTGCTGAGCAAACCAACTTACTAGCACTTAACGCCGCCATTGAGGCTGCCCGTGCTGGTGAGCAAGGCCGCGGCTTTGCGGTGGTTGCAGATGAAGTTCGCTCACTTGCCCAGCGCACGCAAACCTCAATCAGCGAAATTGGCAGCACCATCGGCCGCCTGCAAGCTCAGGTAAAACTCACTGCAGAGCAAATGCAACACTGTCAGCAACTTGGCCAACGCTCAGCTCAGCAAGGTGAGACGGTCAACGAACAGCTTAGCCAGATTAACGCCAGCATTGAAGAGCTAGCACTATTTACCACCAGCATTGCTAGCGCCACGGAGCAGCAAAGCGCAGTGGCAAATGATATTTCAAGCAACTTACATTCAATCTCGACTCTAGCAAAAGACAGTCATGTGCGCGCAGATATGGACGTATCTTCCGCCAAGGAGCTGGCACAAATGGCTAAAGATATTAAGCAGAAGATTGGCGTATTTAAGGTGAGCTAATAAGCAAGACTAAAGCCCTTGTGACAACTCAAGGGCTTACTACCTCGCTAACAATACTGCTGATCAAGGGCAAAAGAAGGCACAATGAAAACTGATATAAAATCGATATTTAAAGACAGCCTGACGTATACATTTTGGAGTTTTGTCACTGTGCTCATATGTGTTGCGATTAGACTTGCCCCCATGCAACTTGACATTCCGTTTTCTGAAGCAGTGTTAAGAGCACTACCTTATTTGCTTGCCACTCCTTTTTTCATACTTGTAGTGCTATTCGCCGGCGTCTTTATAGATCGGAGAATATTGAATCACCGCTAGATATATAGCGTTAACTATCTTTTCGTTTTTTGCACAGTTAAGGGCGCACATGCGCCCTTTTTTATCATCTAATTCCACCAAGCTTTCCTTTTCAGCCCAGCACGCTTGTACAAGCGCACACTTTTGTTATTAAAAGTTCTTAAAAGCGTAATCAAATTGATCAATAAAGGCTTTTTATAGGCCATTGTTTAGCCTGAGTTTTCTATTACAACGCCTGCCAACTTTTCCATTTTTGAAAAAATAGCTCGATACATTTGCTGTTTTCACTGTACTTTTTGCAAAAATAAACAAGTAGATTATCTGACCAACTCAGCTGCTATCGCAAAGTTGGCGATAAGCGACTCGTCTTGCAATATGCAATATAGGCTAAGAACTCAATGAAAATCGCGCTGTTTATTCCATGTTTAGTTAATCAAATGATGCCCGAGGTGGGTATCGCGACCCTTGAACTGCTTGAGAAGTTAGGACACCAAGTTATCTTGCCAAAAGGACAAACGTGTTGCGGCCAGCCTATGACCAACTCAGGTTGCTTTAACGAAGCCCGCGCCACGACACTAAAACTGCTTAATTCATTTAAGGGGGTGGAATGTGATGCCATTGTTTGCCCTGCAGCGTCTTGCTTAGTCGCGGCAAAGGAGAACTTTCATGAATTTGATGACAGCGATGAGGCACAAGCTGTCATTCGCAAGCTTTATGAATTAACTGAGTTCTTGCACGATGTTGCACCTATCGCATCATTCAACAAAGCCATTAATAGCAAGGTTAGCCTGCAAATGAGCTGCCACGGTATTCGCATGTTGAGCTTGGCTACGCCATCTGAAAGCATGGATACGCCTTTTAACAAGGTTGAGGCGGTACTCAGTGGTATCGAAGGCTTAAACATTGTTTACCCGCAAAAGCGCGACGAATGCTGCGGTTTTGGCGGCACCTTCGCCCTAGATGAAGGCGCGATATCAGGCAAAATGGGCAAAGATAAAGCCCATGCTCACGCCGATACTGGCGCTGAGTTCATTGTTGGTTTTGACCCATCATGCTTGCTGCACATTGACGGCACGGTTCGCAGGCAACAACTCCCTATTGCCACGCGCCACATCGCGCAAATTATCAATATGGCACTGTAGGAGCAAGCATTATGACGCAAACACAAACTAAAACTCATGCCTACAAAGCCGATATTTTTTGCCAAGATGAAAGCCGTGTTGATTGGCACTCAAAAGCGCTTTGGACACTAAGAGAAAAACGCGACAGAGCAGCCAAGCAATTACCCGAGTGGGAACAGCTACGAACGCTAGGTTCACAGATTAAACTGCATACCTTGAGCAACCTTGGTCAGTACTTAGAAACGTTTGAAGCCAACTGCTTAGCTAATGGTATCCAAGTGCACTGGGCAAAAGATGCTACTGAGCATAACCAAATTGCTTACGATATTTTATCGCGCCACAAGGTGAAGAAATTAGTAAAATCGAAGTCGATGCTGACGGAAGAGTGTCACATGAACCCTTACCTTGAGCAGCGCGGTATTGAGGTGATTGATACCGACCTTGGTGAGCGGATCATCCAGCTAGCTAAGCAGCCGCCATCACATATCGTGGTTCCAGCTATTCACATGAAAAAAGAAGAAGTTGGTGAGCTGTTCCATGAAAAGATCAACACGCAAGCTGGCGCGTCAGATCCTACCTACCTTACCCGCGCCGCGAGAGCCCATTTACGCGAGCAATTTTTAAGCGCTGATGCAGCAATGACAGGCGTGAATATGGCGGTAGCCGATCAAGGTGCGGTGATTGTATGTACCAATGAGGGCAATGCCGATATGGGCGCCAACTTGCCAGGGGTGCAAATTCATTCCATGGGCATAGATAAGCTGGTGCCAGATATGGACAGCGCAGCCGTAATACTGCGAACGCTAGCACGTAACGCGACAGGTCAGCCAATCACCACCTACTCTTCAATTTATAAAGCGCCAAAATCTGGCGGAGAGATGCATGTAATCATCGTTGATAACGGCCGCAGCGACATGCTGCAAGATAATATCTTAGCCGAGTCGCTAAAATGTATCCGCTGTGGTGGCTGCTTGAATACTTGCCCGGTTTATCGCCGCTCAGGTGGGTTTAGCTATAACTACACCATTCCAGGCCCAATTGGTATTGCTGTTGGCGCAAGCGACGATGACAGCAACTCGATACCGTGGGCGTGCACGTTATGCGGCAGCTGCAGCTATGTGTGCCCAACTAAGGTGCCGCTAGATAAAATTATCGCGCGCCATCGCCGCTTAAAAGCCGAGCAAGGTCAATTGCCTTATGGTAAACGTCACTACATGCCGCTTGTCGGTAAGTTAATGGCCAATGAAACAGCACTAAACTGCTCTATGTCCATTGCTAGAACCAGCTTAAAAATATTGCCACACAGCCTATTAAAACCCTTTGCTGGTGCCTGGGGCAAATATCGTGAGTTGCCTGCGGGTGCAGATTCAAGCTTCGAAGCTTGGTTTAAACGTAACAGAGAGCAAAAGTAAGGTGACAACAATGAGTAGTAAACACACCATTTTGGCAGCGCTGAAGCAATCTGCCGTAGTAACCGCGCCTAAGCCTCTAATTAATATTGAGCCAATAAGTGTTAGTGGGCTTAACGAGTCAAACGAACTCAGCTTAGTTGAGCAATTTGCCACTAACTTGAGCACGGTTGCGGGTAAGCTGATAACCCAAGGCGGCAAATCAGCATTAGCAGAGCATATTCAATCTCTTATTGAACAAGATAAAAGCGTGTTATCTTTTGTTGCAGGCGTAACAGGAAACAGGCAATCGCCGGATCGCGCCCACGAGATGCACGATGTTGATTTTACCGTGCTTGAAGGGCAAGTAGCCGTTGCTGAAAACGGCGCTATCTGGGTGACACTGCCTGAGCAGCATCGAGTGACACCTTTTATCTGTGAAAATCTGATCATCACTATTAAGCGAGATACGATTGTCGCTAATATGCACCAAGCGATGAAAGCCATCGACTTTAACGCTTGTGAGTTTGGCGTATTTATCGCTGGGCCTTCAAAAACAGCAGATATTGAGCAAGCACTGGTGGTTGGCGCGCACGGCGCTTGTAGCCTAGATGTGTATCTGATTTAGCCAGCAGTGGCTATCAAAGCCAGATTACTAAACATCTAGTAAACCAAAGTCTCTAGCAAACCAAAGTACTTAGTAAATAAAGAACCTAGCAAACTAAAGCCACTAACACTTGCTGTTAGTGGCTTTTGAATATGTATTGAAATAAGTGCTCTAGCGAGTCGATAAAAATCAACGATTGGCAAAAATATGCTCGGCTTTTGACAACATGAAATCGATAAACAGCTGCACCTTAAGTGGCTGATGACTGCGCTGATGATAAAGCATAGAAATACGTCTGGTCTCACCTTTCCACTGCGGCAACACCTGAACTAACTCACCCGATTTCAACTCAGGCTCAACAAACTTAAGCGGACCATACAAGATACCGCCTCCAGCTTTAGCCGCTCTGATGGCGCCATAAATATCGGATAAGGTAAGCTTGCTTGACTGCTCGTGATAATACTCGCCCTGCTCTTTGTGGGTCAAAATCCAGTTGAACAATGGCCATACTTTAATTAAGTCAAAGTCATCTAATTGCTCAGGTGCAGTTAACTCAGGTTTTGACGCCATATATTCAGGTGACGCCACCAGCCCATAGTGCAATACGCCAAACAATTTAGATATCCAGGATGAATCAGGCTGCGCTCCGCCGACAATCGCAACATCCACGCCCTCATCAATAAGATCGATAGTTTGATTGTTCTGGCTAATATGCAGGTCAATATCAGGATACAGTTGCCCAAACTCGGTAAAGGCTTCGATGAGTAGCATTGAGGTAATGGATATTGGCGTGGCAAGGCGCAACGTGCCTTCAGGCTTAGCGCGTGATGGATGACTTAGTTCATCAAGCTGAGCGATGACACCTTGGTAGCGCTCAAACAATACGCCTCCCTCTTCGGTCAATCTTAAGCGGCGTGTACTACGCATTAATAACTGAGTATTCAGCAACGCCTCTAGCTTAGCGATTTTTCGGCTCACCGATGCTACAGGCATATTCAAATCTGCCGCAACCTGGGTATAACTGCCTGCATTAACCAAATGAACAAACAAATGGATTAGCGCTATTTGTGTACCTGCATGTTCTGCCACTATGACCCCGTTAAGCACGTCATTTAATATCAATGCCACATTGTAATAGTCTGCAGCATGCTTGTAATACTTCAAATTGTCTTAATAAAAAATCCCCTTAACCATAGGCTAAGGGGATTTTATTTTGAACCTAAAAATCAACTAGTCTTCAGTCGACTCGCGGTCCATGTTTTCGGTGTTTTCTAACCACAGCGCATTAATAATGCCGAATGAACATGCTAGCAACACACCTAAAATCCAAGCGAAATACCACATATATTATGCTCCCAATTAGTAAAGTGATGCTTTGTTCTTTTCGATGAAGTCGCGGGTTAGGCGACCAAACATCTTCAAGTAAGTCCACACAGTGTAGCTAAGTACAATAGGTACGAAGATAATTGCAGCCACTGTCATGACTTGTAGCGTGATTTGACTTGCAGTTGCATCCCACATAGTTAAGCTCATGTTTGGCTCTAGTGAAGATGGCATAACGAATGGGAACATTGCTGCGCCGCACGTTAGAATAATGCCAGCCATAGCCAGTGAGCTAAAGAAGAATGCGAAACCGCTGCGGTCAAATTTACTTGCTAGTACAACAAGCACTGGCATAAGTAGACCTAACGCAGGGAACAACATAGTGATTGGGTACTTGTCGTAGTTTGCAAGCCAAGCACCTGCTTCAATCGCTACTGTCTTGTTCATTGGGTTTGACGCGCCAGCGGTATCAATTGTTGAAGTGATAACGTAACCGTCAATACCATTTGCTAACCAGAAACCTGCGGCTGCAAACATAACTGTTAGCGCGATACCCGCAACTTGGGCAGCTCTTGCACTACGAACACGAAGCTCACCTTCGGTCTTCATTTGTAGCCAAGATGCACCTTGCATCATCATCATAGATACACAGATAAGACCTGCTAGTAATCCAAACGGATTCAGTAGACCAAATAGGTTACCGTGATAAGTTGCACGCATGTACTCGTCGAAGTTAAATGGTACACCTTGTAGTAGGTTACCAAATGCCACACCTATGATTAGCGGCGGTACGAAACCACCAACAAACAGAGCCCAATCCCATGCTTTACGCCATCTTGGGTCTTCGATTTTTGAACGGTAGTCAAAACCTACTGGACGCAAGAATAACGCAAATAAGGTGATCATCATGGCAACATAAAAGCCTGAGAATGACACCGCATAAACAGTTGGCCAAGCCGCAAATAATGCACCGGCTGCGGTAATTAACCATACTTGGTTACCGTCCCAGTGTGGTGCGATAGAGTTAATCATGATACGACGCTCAGTGTCGTCTTTACCAACGATTGGTAATAGCGCACCCACACCCATATCAAAGCCGTCGGTAACCGCAAAGCCGATGCATAGTACACCGATTAACGCCCACCAGATAAATCTTAATACTTCATAATCAAACATAGTTAGATCCTCTGATTACGCATCTTGGTTTTCAAAATGATAGCGACCGGTCTTTAAGCTGCTAGGGCCTAAACGCGCATACTTGAACATCAAGAACATCTCAATCACTAGTAATACTGAGTAGAACAAGGTAATCGAAATGATACTGAACCACAGATCTGAAACCGTTAGTGTTGAAGCCGATACATAGGTTGGCAGCACTTCGGAAATAGTCCATGGTTGACGACCATATTCAGCAACAAACCAACCACACTCAATGGCAATCCAAGGCAGAGGCAACGAGTAAAGCGCTGCTTTAAGTACCCACTTCTTCTCTGCAATACGATGACGCGTGCTTTGCCAGAAAGCTGCGGCAAATACGATCAGCATAATCACACCACAAGCAACCATCACACGGAATGACCAGAATAGTGGCGCAACGTTTGGAATCGAATCTTTCGCTGCTGCTTTAATTTGTTCTTCTGTTGCATCTACAACATTGTCAGTGTAGCGCTTCAGTAGCAAGCCGTAGCCTAAATCACCTTTTGCAAGGTCAAAGGCTTCACGAACTTCTGGGCTTTCGTTACCCGCTTTAATTTGTTCAAGTAATGAATATGCCACCATACCGTTGCGGATACGGATTTCATGCTCATCAATCAGGTCAATAATACCTGTTACTTGCTCATCGAAAGAACGGGTCGCAATGATACCCATCACGTAAGGAATTTTAACCGCTAGGTCAGTTTCCATAGTTTCTTGGTTAGGGAAACCAAATGCAGTAAATGCTGCTGGAGCTGGCTCTGTGTGCCACTCAGCTTCAATCGCCGCTAGCTTAACGCGCTGCACTTCACCGACTTCGTAACCTGATTCGTCACCCAGTACCATTACTGACAGAATCGACGCCATACCAAAGCTTGCTGCAATGGCAAATGAACGACGCGCAAATGGTAAGTCACGACCTTTAAGAATGTAGTAAGAGCTAATAGCAAGTACGAACATAGCGCCTGCTACGTAGCCCGATGCCACAGTATGTACGAATTTAACCTGAGCAACAGGGTTGAAAATCACTTCAGCAAAGCTGGTCATTTCCATACGCATTGTTTCATAGTTAAATACCGCGCCTACTGGGTTTTGCATCCAGCCGTTCGCAACCAGAATCCACAACGCCGACATGTTAGAGCCGATTGCGACTAACCAGGTAATGGCTAAATGTTGACGCTTACTAAAGCGGTCCCAACCGAAGAAGAACATACCAACTAAGGTCGATTCTAAGAAGAAGGCCATTAAACCTTCAATGGCAAGTGGCGCACCAAAGATGTCACCAACATAATGAGAATAATATGCCCAGTTTGTACCAAACTGGAACTCCATTGCTAGACCTGTTGTAACACCTAGCGCGAAGTTAATCCCGAAAAGTTTACCCCAGAACTTGGTCATGTCCTTATAGATTTGCTTATTAGTCATCACATACAGCGATTCCATAATAGCTAAGATAAAGGCAAGACCCAGTGTCAATGGAACAAATATAAAGTGATACATGGCTGTCAGCGCAAATTGCAAGCGCGATAGCTCAACTACCTCTTCAACTATCATTGGCGACTCCTTACTTCAGTACGACCAAATTCGATGGTTTGTTCTAAATTGAGATTGGCTCAATATAGATGCTTCTTGTGCCGTTCGGCCTCCAACCTTAAGCAACCTCTAAACAGGTTAGTAAAATGTTAAATACAAACATTCTGGGTTTAGTTGGATACTGCCCGACTTTTTATATAAAAAACGCCGTTTCGTCTCGAGTCATTTGAAACACTGCTTTTGAGCAAAAAACACACAAATTACAAACAACGCAGACGAAACACCATTAAATACTCTTTATTTTCAGCGCCTTAAGTAAATACAGATAGACTTCAGACTCTAATTTTATACCACTGAGATTTGAGCCAAATCAATAAATTCAGCGGCTTTTAGCGGGTTTTGGGCGAGGGCGCAAACTACAATTATGTGGGTATTGATATACAACAAGAATCGTGCTAGGAAAAAATTCACAAAATGTCAGCAAGTATTGAATTACATAACCAAAAGCTAATAATAAAAAATGAAACCAACAAAAACAAAACTTAACATTTTATAACATTAATACACCTAAAATATATCAGCAAACTGAAATACAATAATTACATAAAAATCAATAAAATAAGCAAATAAAATAGATTTGAACCTAACCAGGTTACACCAAAAGGATTAGATTTACTAATGCGATTTATCATTTTTTCTCGTTTGTGGATTTATTAGGTAATCATTAAACTATCCCCAAGTTAAGAAAACGAATTGCAATGTCTGCCAGGGAGTCGTTGCCTTAACGATTTCGACTAATCAATGGGGATATCACATGACTAAAGTGATCAATAACATCGCGAGTTTATATAAGCGTGCATTTGTTGAAATGTACAAAGCGAAAGAGCTTTAATACTTTCGCACTGCTGCTTGACAAAAAGGCAGCAACTTGACTGTTTTGTTAGCGCAAAATAGACGCAAAAACAAAAAGAGAGCCAAACGGCTCTCTTTTTGTTTATCTACTCTACTTGCGCGTATCAGCTACGAGCTATGACCAGGACTTCATCTTGTATCCCTTAACGGCATAAAACAGGATGAACAGGTAGCAAGGTAACATCACAAGATAACCGCCTTGCATGCCAATGCTTTCAGCAGAGCTTGCTAAGCCCCAGAATACAGGCCCAAAGGCACCACCAGCGATCCCCATAATCAATAAAGCAGAACCCGTGCTGGTTAACTTGCCTAAACCTGATAATGCAAGCGGCCAAACTGCAGGCCATACAATGGCATTTGCTAGACCTAGCAAGGCGATAAACAATAAGGTGTCTGGCAATTGTGCGCCGCCAAATGGCACAAGCAGTGCGTTTGCTAATAGGTATGACTCATTGTCACCCAATACAATAGCTAGGGTTAATGCGACGCCTAACACCGCACTAATCATCAGAGCTTTAGGTTGTGAGATGAATCTTGGAATGCAAATAATGCCTAAGGTATAGCCTAATACCATGCACACCATGGTATATGAGGTCATCACGCCATAGCTTTCAATCCCTAGCGATAACGCAAATGTGCCAATGGTATCGCCAGCAATAACCTCTACCGCTACGTAAACAAATAAGGCAACCACACCTAACGCTAGATTAGGCTTAGCTAGCGCGGCCTTCATTTGGCCTTTTTCAGCCTGAGTTCCTGCACTTGTTTCATCAACTTCATCTTGCTCCAGCTCAGGTAAAGGCGATTTTTTAACAGCAAAAGCAAGTACACCGATAAATATCGCCATACCTAAGTACGGGAAAATCAAGCCATTCGCCATTTCAGTGATTTGCGTTTGGGTTAGATCAGTGCCGACTCGGTCTTTAAAGCTATCTAAAATCAGCGCACTAAACACTAAAGGGGCTATCACCCCTGCACCTTTGTTCAAAATGCCCATCACACTCACACGCGCAGCGGCTGACTCTTCAGGCCCAAGGCGCACAACATATGGATTTACCGCAGTCTGCAACAAGGTTTGCCCTGTACCCATTACTAGCTGAGCCAGTAAGAATAATGCAAAGACCTGAGTTTGCGCCGCAGGAATGAACATGAGTCCGGCGAGCATCATCACCGCCATACCCAGCGCCATACCATTTTTATAACCTACCTTGCGAATAACCCATGCCGATGGCAATGCGGTAAAGGTTACGGCGATATAAAACGAGAACAAAATCAGTGAAGCTTGGAACGGCGTAAGCTGCAATATTTGCTTCAGGTATGGCATCAAAGAGCCATTGAGCCAGGTGGCAAAACCTAGAATAAAAAACAATATTGCAACTATGGCCATAGGCACAAAGCTACTTTTGTTGGATTGAGTCGTTGCTGTCATTTCCATATTCCTGCTTACCTTCTGCTTTATTATAATATTTGCCTCTACGGGCTTTTAGGTCGTTCAAATACTGATAAATATCTTACGTTTATACAACCAATGCAGCAGTGCGCATTGTACAAACAAGAGTGCGATCACACTCAGAAGTGGCTGGATTAAATCAGGCGCGCCGTTAATCACGCCGCCAAACACACTAGAGGCTAGGTACTGCCAATTCATCAAACTCGATGCCACATAGATAACAATGGCATTGCAACCCACTATGGTAAATACATGCGCCCAGCGTTTGTATTGCAACACATCAATCACTGCATAAAACACGGCTAATAACAATAAACTCCAGCCACATGTTGCTAATACAAATGTGCTAGTCCATAGGGTTTTATTGATTGGAAGAACCGTTGAAAAAATCTGCGCTGCTGCGATAAATGCAATACCCGCCATAAACATAGTTGCCACTTTAGCCCACTCACCTTTTGCGTGAGGCTTGACAATATAGCGGCCGACAAAACTGCCAATAAGCGCATTGGCGATTGCAGGGATAGTCGATAGCACGCCTTCTGGATCTACGGCTAAATTCTGATAGCTGATCCCAGGTAATAGCAGACTGTCTATATATGCATTGATACTAACGCTTTCACTCAATACCCCTGCCTCACCGGCAGGATATGGCACCACAAGAAGCAGTAATGCATAACCAACAAGAATAACCCCCGTCGAGACTATCTGAGTTGTTAACGAGGTATGCCAAATAAGCATGGCAGCAAAGAACCAGGCAAATGCAATTCTGCCCAGAACGCTCGCATAACGAACTTGCTCAGGATCAGCCGGAATCCCCGTACCCCAACCGTGATTGTAAATAACGCCTAACAACAGCAATAGTCCAAGGCGTTTTAGTGCGTGTAAGTACTTAGGTTTGCGCTCGGCAAAAGTTAAATGGTCAATGCGTTTGCCAGATAAGCCTAGCGCCACACCTGAAAGGAAAATAAAGAGCGGGAAGATAACATCATAGAAAGTAATTCCGTGCCATACACTGTGGTGCATTTGCCCATCAGCCCAGGAGAGCCATGATGTGGGTAGATTAATACCTGCAAACAGTACTATCAGCGCAGCAAAGAGACCTTCAGCGCCTAATATCCATAGCATGTCGAATCCGCGCAATGCATCAAGCGACTGCAGTCTTGGTTTACTTGCCGTACTCATCGAGCTGCACCTTGAGTATTAGCTAAGTTTTGCGCAGCAAATACTCGATTCCCGCTAATATAGGTTGCTGCCACTTGCATCTTGCCCGCTTCACCAGTCAGCTCCACAAAATTCGCCGCTTTACCAATAGCGATTTGGCCTTGCTCAACCCCAGTAAATTGCGATGGATATAACGCCGCCATTCGCAGCGCCTCGGTTAATTCGAGCTGCAGCATATCAACACTGTTATTTACTGCGCCCACCATATCTAATACGCAGCCTGCTAACTCGCCAGTGGGTGCATTAAGGCGATCACCTTGGCGAATAACCTGAGTGCCAAATAGCTCAAAACTGGCATCTAAGTCTTGGCCTACTGGCGGCATTGCATCGGTAACTAGCATGATTTTGCCATGGGGCTTGGCTTTAAGCGCGACTTGCAGCGTAGCGGCGTGCACATGATGCCCATCAACAATGACGCCGCACCAAGTATCAGGGCTATTGAGCGCTGCGCCTACCACACCAGGCTCGCGGGAAGTAAACGCCGACATGGCATTGAACAAGTGAGTAAAGCCACTCGCGCCAGCGGCAATGGCCTTTTGCGTAGTCTGGTAATCAGCATTGGAATGACCAATACAAACTTTAACCCCAGCATCCACTAGCTGTTCAATGACTTCTGGGGACACATTTTCTGGCGCCAGGGTGACGACTTTTACTCCAAGATCATCTCGACAAAACAGCTCTATTTCCGCTTGAGAGATTTGCCTTACATGTTGCTCAGGATGAACACCTTTTTTGGGCACGCTTAGATGCGGCCCTTCAAAATGAATGCCCAGTACACCTGGAACATTCTGGGCTATTGCCAGCGCTACCGCATCTGCAGCTTGAGTCATCACTTCAAGCTCATCGGTGATCACGGTGGGTAAAAAGCCAGTAGTTCCAAACTGAGCGTGAGCTTTACCTATAGTTGCAATAGACTCAACAGTTGGCGCGGCGTTAAATAGTGCCCCGCCGCCGCCATTGACTTGCACATCAATAAAGCCAGGAGTAAGCAAACCAGACACTTCAGTTACAGCCTCACCCACCTCGGCAAGCAGTAATTTGCCCTGCTCGCTATTAGCAGGCTCAATTGCACTGATAACGCCGGCAGTTGTTGCGAGCAACACATCTTCACGGTACGCGGTACCATCAAATAAGGTTTTGGCTTTGAAAATGTGCTTCATACTTGTATCCATGGTAATAAAATTGCTCGCAACATGCTGGTTCTGTCTTGCTAAGTACAGCCTGGCTAATTTCAATCTTGCCGAGCTAAATTTCGCCTTGTTCAGCCTTGGTTGGCATCGCTTTTTTTGCGCTTACGCCAGCTTAGCCGTGTTCAATACCTGATTTGGCCTCGCATCGAAGTTGCTACTGCGCTAACAAAAACAATCTTTGCGCTAAGCGACCAAATTGCAAATCTCGTTACAGGGTTTGCGTCACCTTCTTTAATCCTGCTGGTTGATCCGGGTCAATACCTCTGGCGACAGCGACCGCGGCAACGTCAATATAAAAGCGTTGCAACACGGCTAATGGTGCAACCCTTGGGTGAATATCATCGCAGGTCTGATTTAAGTGGATAAGGTCTGCGCCGCGCTGTCTTACATTGTCGATTTGTTCAAGATGGCTTTCGATGGACTCATCTTTGACACTCACATCGACAATCGCAAGCTTTTGTTCGACCAGAGTAACTGGGCCGTGAAGGAACTCTGCACTACTAAACGACTCAGCATGAATCGAGCACACCTCTTTCAGTTTTAACGCGATCTCTTTGGTGACCGCGTAACCTAAACCTCGCCCAAGTACCACTAGGTTGTTTACATTGGCAAGCGCGTCGACACTAAGCTGCGGCTTACCATCGATAGCTTTTTGCAGTGCGCTTGGCATTGAGGCAACGGCTTGACGCAATGAATCGCTTTGCGACCATTGGTAAGCAATTTGGATCAGTGCCGATAAAGTCGCAAGATAACTTTTAGTCGCGGCAACCGCGCGTTCTTCCCCAGCGCACAAAGGCACAACAACATCAACAATGTCTTTAATAGGTGCGGTTTCATCGTTAACCAGCGCAACACAGTATGCACCGGCATTTTTCGCCATACGCGCCTGCGTCAAGATATCAGGGCTACGACCTGATTGAGAAATAACAATCACTAGTGCGCCTTCTAGTTGCAACTGTTTACCATACACGCTGGCAATTGACGGTGCAGCGGCAAAAGTTGGCACACCTAGCTCAACTTCAAACAAGTATTTAGCGAATACACCAGCATGATCAGACGAGCCTCGACCGACAATCATTACAAACTTAGGTTTAATTTCTCTTAAATGTTCACCCAGCGCTTTGGTCACTTGCTCATTAGCCGCAAGCTGCTCAGCAACTTTTATTGGGGCGGTGCGAGCTTCTTGCTCCATGATGGTATTCGTTGACATAGTAAACCCTTTAAAAAACAATATATTTATCTAACTGACTTGCTTGCGGCCCTAGAACTAGAAAAAGCAGCAAGCTGCTAATATTTATCTAATCTTTAGCGTGTTGCTGCATAGCAAAATACACTGCGCCTATTTCTGGCGGCGCAATAGCTGCAGAAACGCGACTTGCAACATCGTCATCAAGCCAAGGTTTTAGTGGCTCAGCTAAGCCACCAATCATTGAAAAGCGCTGTGGTTGCAAGGTAAATAGTTTTCGCGCCATCTCACTTATGTAGAGCGCGCCTTCGGCCACAATCGCTTTCGCGACACTGTCACCTTGCGCAGCACAATCAAGCACGGTTTTGGCAAGCTTGGCATACTCACTGGAAGACTTACCTGCCAGACACTCAACAACACCGGATGCATCATTGACATCAAGCTGACCCATGATTGCTTGCTGCAATTCAATCGCTTGCTGGAAACCATCTAGCGATAACAGCACTTGCTCGACCGCTTGTTGACCTAACCACGCACCACTACCCTTGTCGCCTAAACCAAAACCATGGCCACCCAGCGACAAGCTTTGCTCGCCCACGTGGGCATAGCCGCAAGAACCGGTCCCGGTAATAATTACCGCACCATCTTGACCTTCATGTGCGCCGATACAGGCAGTATGTAAATCTGTGGTGAGATACATGGCTTGAAATGGATGATTCCAGGTGTTGATTTGCTCGAACAAGTGAGGAACATTGACGCCAGCTAAACCAACGCCTGCGATAAGCTCTCCTTGCCTATCAGAAGCGATACCAGCATCAGTCAGTGCAAGCTGAGTAGATTCTGAAATTGAATGAAGCGCTTGCTCTACACCATGCAGAGGGTTAGCACGCCCTGAAACACCAGTGCCAATAACGCCCTGCTCTTGGGTGTAGATGATTGCGCGGCACTTACTGCCACCACCATCAATCCCAAGATAAAGCTGGGTTGTTTCACTGTGTTTAGTTGCCATGGCGTCCCTCTTTAATCTTATTGTTATGGGCAAAAACATCGCTGCCGTCGTAACGTTAATGGTATGTTACACCCAAAATGACAGCGTTGTCATTTTATTTTTTGAACTATCTCAAACTTTTTATTTTGCTAACGTGCGCTAACTAACGCTGCGATGAAATAAAGCTCATATATAACAGTTGGTTAACTTTCTCAATCTGAATATAAAAACAGAAAGACTTGCATGAGAAACAGTTGGTGCATAAAAAATGGCGCTAAGCTATCGCTGCGCCATTTAATCTTTTAGTTGAAGTTACTGCGTGAGCTCAACTGCACGCCCTACACGCTTACCGTCTGGCGATACGCTGCGCACCGCTTGCACCTTGTCAACATTAACTGGCTCAAGATATATCTGCCAATCGCCATTTGCATCAAGGTACTGCATAGTTAAGCCAGGAAACGCGATGTTCATTTCAAGCTTACCAACTTGATAATTTGCCCCAGGAATTGGCAAGCGATAGTTAATAGCAAACTTATCAAATTGAGCCATGGCTTTATGACCAACATGATTGGCTATTTGCTGCCACTGAGCAGCCTGCTGCGCTCGTTTGGTGCTATCAAAGTAATTGGTATTTTGATCATACTTTGCGCCTTGGTATTGATACGGTACTTCCCACTGCGGCTTATGCCAGCCGCGCTCTGCCAGCATTAGCAGCCTTGGGAATATCATGTACTCAAACTGCTCCTGACTGCGAATCGTCTCACTCCAAATCTGCCCTTGAATACCGCCAAACTGTGCTTGCTTTGCAAGTGGCTTTGACGTCACTTTGCCAGACTCATCGACCAGGCGAGTGTCATCAGCTGCAAATGGGTTATTTTCAATATCACGCCACTGCTCAGCATTTGCTGGTAAGTTACCTGTCATATAACTAAATAGCTTTTTACTATCAAGCGCACGAGTCGCCCAGTAGTAACCATGCTCTTTAGGGTCGGCCTGATAAGGGAAGTCGAAGTACAACACTTCTGGGTTACTCAAGATGGTTAGCCAGCCATTATTTGCCTGCTTATGGGCATTTTTATAACCGCCATGTGAGATAACATCCCAGATATTGGTTTGACTCGACTTTGGCATATTCTCTGGATTGGTATGCCCCATACCATCACTCCAACCAGCAGGTTGAATGCCCTTATCTACCAACATTGCCGCAACGCGCTCAATAAAATACGGCCCAAGTTGATCAGCACTATCGAGTGACTCTGTATTTGCAATCAATCGCTGACAAATTGGCGACTCTACCCAGGCGCCAGCCGTTTCATCAGCGCCAATATGATAAGTTTTCAGCGGCACTCCCGCTTGTTTGTGCATCAAGGCTATTTCATCTACGACCTTACTAACAAAGTTATAGGTGGATGGCATACACACATTTAAGGTGTTGTCGTCGTAATACTGCACCGATGAATACACTGTAGTGTCGTTAACATCATAAAGTAAGTATTCATTCGCCAGTGCTTCTTGGCCTTTTGCCATGTAGAAGTTATACCTTGCCTGCATCGACTTAATTGCGGCGCGAGAGTGGCCAGGCATGTCCATCGACGGAATGACTTCGATATGTCTTGCTGCGGCAAACTGCAAGATATCGATATAATCTTCACGGCTGTAGTAACCATTGACGCTAGCCTCGCTAAACGGGCCGCTACCTAATTGTGGCAGCAGGCACTTTGACTCACTTAAGTCATGACAACGCTTAGCGCCAATATCTGTTAACTCAGGTAGCCCGTCTATTTGTAAACGCCAGCCTTCATCATCCCCCATATGTAAATGCAGCTTATTAAGCTTATAGCTCGCCATTTGCTCCATTAACTTCTTAAGCGTCGCTTTGGAGTGAAAATTGCGCGATACATCAACGTGCATGCCACGAAATCCGTAGCGCGGCGCATCAGAAACCGTCATTTGTGCGACATCTAAACGCTTTACATCAAGCGCCGATTGCAGCGATGCTAAGGCATAGGAAAAACCACTAGGGTCGGCTGCAGTAATCAAAATTTGCTCTGTTGAAATATCAAGCTGATAAGCGCCAGCAACATGCTCAGTAGGCCATTGCGTATCGCTTACAGATTTAAATACCAAGGGGACTGAGCCATTGGTATCACCAGTTTGGCCAGAGCCAGTAAACGCGATGCCAAGCTGGCTAAGTCGATGTAGCGCCGGCTGTACATCACTTTGAGCGATATGACTTTGACTAAAACTTGCAGGTGTCAGCGCAAGACCAAGGCTTAAATTCACTCGCTCGCCTTGGTGGATTTGCTGCGCGGCTGGTGTGGGCAAAATAGAGCCGTACGTGGCGCTCACATCAACTGAAGTTGCAGCGTTAGATTCAAAAATTGTGCTGGGTGTTTGCCAAACCAAGTTATCGGTTGCCGAGCGGCGGTATTGCCTTTTCGCATCGGTAAATGGCTCAACATAAGGCCTAAGCTCTAGCTTAGATTCCGCGTCGGTGACTAGCTTGGTGCTTTCAATCACAGCAGGCATAAGGTTGTCGTCATCACTGGCGACAATATAGTAATTAGGCATGGCATCAGTTTCAGATAACTGCCATAGCTCACCTCTGAGTGTTAAGGTTTTAGTTTGCCCAGCTTTAAAACCTGTAAACGCCTTAGTGGGGGAAATTTGGTGTAAATCCCCTTTGATACGCTTTACCTCAAACTCGGGAGACATAACTTCTAACACAGGTCGCATTTGGCTGTAGTAAATATGCCAATTAGCGCTTGTGATATCTTTGCTAGCGGTAAAATCAATCTCGGCGATAAAGCAGCGCTCAATATCACTGCCTTTTACACAAGCTTCTTCTGGCACATTGGTGACCACCCGGTAAGTCACTTTTAAATCGTTAGCAAATTCGTTAAGGGAACCTTGTGTCCAAGGTATGTTGTTATTAGACAATGAAGATGACTGAGTAGGAGTTGTTGATAATGGTTTTGGCGCCTCAGCACAGGCAGTTAATCCTAGGGCGATTGCTATACCTGATAGCGCAAAAAGAACTCTCATATCATCCTCTTAGTAAATTTTGGTTAAAAAAAAGCTGGGGCAATTGCACCCAGCTTATACTCGCTTCTGGGGAGAGAATAAAAGTATAAATAGCTGAGCTTACGCCCAGCTTAACCTAAGTTAAGTGACCTATCTTAATCAAAGGTTGCTACAGTTTGTCATGGCAGATAACTGCCCAAGCATAGCAGTTGGAATCAACACTCTGCGCCGTAGGTTTTAGCATTACAAATTATCGTAAAGGAACAACCTATACCCTTTATTCCAGTGTTCACCGCTTATGTCGCTATATGCTGTCAAGACGCCTAAACACAATCACTGATTTAGACCTTGAGCAACAAGCCAGACTCATCGACAAACAGGATAACTAATGATGTACAACCTTAAACACAAAGCCAATGACAACGCTGTCATTTGTTAAGGTACTTAATATCGCCACTAAAATCTACAATTAATTGACAAAAAATAAACATTTTCAGTTTAACCACGCGCTTTGGGTGTTTATATTAGGGCCTGTTGTTCTTTGCTGATTAGAATTTGTTCGAATTAAAAGCACTTTAATCGCGACGCGAGCGATGACGTCTAGTCATCTACACCTATCGATTTTAAAAAACAGGGCTCACAACAAACTTAGCTTTTTACTAAGAACGTAGGTGCTTTTAAACGAACCTTTCAGGCAGCGCTTGTTGTCATTTCTACTGCGTTAACGACTTATCATGTGGAACAACCACACATCAAAGTCGTTGTCTTGTATAAATTTCCAACAAGCAGCTGCAAAAATAATCTTGAAAGAGCAACAAGCCCTAGTGACTTTATTAATAAAAACCCTAATTAAGCTAGCAAGAATAATAATTAAAAGAGGCTTAAATGAGTCAGTTAGCTCACACAATCAAGCGCCATCGTTGGTGGCTAATCGCTTTAATCTCAGCAAGTACTGTGCTTTGGAGCTATTGGGCAAGTCATTATCCACCTATTACACAAACCTTTATAGAATATGGACTTTTTAGTGTATTAGGCGTAATTGGCGCCATCTTTGCCAACTCAACTGGAGCAGGTGGTGGGGTGATATTTGTGCCAGTGTTTTCTGCTCTCAACTTTACTACTGAGCAGATGATTGCCACTTCATTTGCTATTCAATGCTTTGGGATGACAGCGGGCTCACTTACCTGGATTTTTCATTACCTAAATCATCATCGTCATGATCCAACCTGGGGGGCGTTTTTAAGGTTTACGGTGTTGGCCAGCGTTTGCTCGATAGCCGGGCTTTGGACAAGTTTGTCATTGAGTCTTGCAACGCCACTGTCTATCCATACAAGTTTTAGCTTATTCTCGATACTGCTTGGCATAATCATTATTGCCCACTCGCGAAAAGCGAGTCGCAATAAACAAATAGCAGCCACATATCAAATATCAAACTGGGACTTTATTGCTTTAACTTGCATAGGTTTTGTTGGCGGTATTATTACTTCTTGGCTGTCTGTGGGCGTGGGAGAGATTTTAGTTATATACCTCATGCTTAGAGGCTTTTGCGCAAAACTTGCTATTGCCACAGGCGTGGTGGTGAGCGTACTAACGGTGTGGACAACTGCGCCGATTAACTTTGGCGCTGATAGCGACGTACATTTTCAGGCGTTACTGTTTGCAGGTCCTGGCGCAGTTATTGGTGGCATGATAGCTAAGCGTATCGCCCTGCTCTTCTCTGTCACGCGGCTTAAGCTGTTTTTCTCTGCGTGGATAATCTTAACAGGTATTGTGATGCTGGCTTTAACGCTGTAGCCGAGGTTGATTTAAATGCGCTTGATATTCCGGGGGCTTACCGTAACTGTGACTAGCTAAAGCTAACTTGAAAAAACATAGACAGTAAAAAGTAAATTACCACATTTTGAAAAAGGCAGCTTTGTGTTAGCTCCCTATAAGGGAACATAGCGTAACCAGCTAAAGTTGAAGCATATAGTTGCGATGACATTTAAGCCGTTGAAAAAATGGATTTTTTCGTCGAGCATTCTTGTGAAACAAAGAGGGGATGTGCTTGCTGCGAGCTTTAAATGTCATTGCTACGTAAGCTAATTACTGAAGTAGTCAGAACTGAAAAAACTAGAATTTACAGGCAAAGCCAAATCGAATGATAACCACCTACTGAAGTAGGCTGTTTAGGGGTTGAAAACAAACAAGGCCTCAAATGAGGCCCTTTAGATTAATGGTTAATTTGGGTTACTTAAGGTACTAGAAGTCATGGTTAAATCACTTACGATGCAATCTGATCAACAGCTCAGCTTCAGCTTTTGGCAGCTCACATTCTGTAACTAACTCCTCAACACCAGCACCAAGCTCAACCATTTTTAATGCTCTGGAATACAGCTTAGCTTGCGGGTCTTGCTGACTGGCTTCTTCAAGTTTTTCAGATTGTTTAGTGAGATTGTTCTCTATCTCTACAACCCGTCTACCCATACCGATAGTGCCACTACGAAGCTCTTGTAGTTCACGTTTTACTGCTTCTCGTTGTCTATCGGACTCTTTTAGCAGCACAGTCACCGCATCGACTTTTGATTTTAGCTTTTGCATTTGCTTGTACATCAATATCATCAGCACAAAACAAACGATCACTAATACCAGTGCGCCTATAATTAACTCGTCACCCATCTATGTTCCCAGTTCACTTTTCGCTATTACTGACGCACCTAGCGCCAGCATAAATGGATGATAACACAATTAAAGTTGCGTCAGCTCTGCCCATTCTTCGTCTGATAGCAGCTTGTCTAAGTCAACTAAAATTAGCAGCTCGTCGTCACGATTGCTCACGCCTTGAATAAACTTAGCGCTTTCTTCTGTACCTACGTTTGGTGCATTGTCAATTTCAGAGCGACGTAAATATACAACCTCTGCGACACTATCAACCAAAATACCAATTACTTGCTTTTCAGCTTCAATAATGACGATACGAGTTGAATCATCAACATCAGCTGAATGCAGACCAAAGCGTGAACGAGTATCAATTACCGTCACCACATTACCACGCAGGTTAATAATACCTAGCACGTAGTGAGGCGCACCAGGAACTGGAGCAATCTCGGTATATCGCAGTACCTCTTGTACTTGCATAACATTGATACCATAGGTTTCGTTATCAAGCTTAAACGTTACCCACTGCAGTACTGCATCATCATTACCTGCAGCTACTGCTGCTACACTTCTTGAATCACTCATAGTTAACCTCAGTCAATCGGATCCTGACTACCTAAACCTGCTTCAAGCATTTCGATTAATGCTTTTACATGTAATATTCCACACATTTGCTCTTTTACAACTCCGGCAAGCCATGGGCGCTTACCGGGTTTCTCCCGCCAATTGACGTGAGATTTATTAATTTTTACCGCATTAACCAGCGACTCACAGGTTAAACCCCAATCACTGTCTTCTAGCATCACAATATACTGATAATCAACGGATTCAGCTAGCTCAGGAGTGTATTTTTCGGGCATGACCCACGCTCCTGAATCAACAACATTGATTTGACCATCACGATGCGGCTGTACGCCCATAAACCACTTAGGTCGTCCAATAATATTGTTAATGCGCTCAACCTTAACAATGCCACCTAAACTCACCAAGGGCACAGCTAACGTTAAGCCCGCAACGTTAAAAAACAGAACCTGAAACTCATCATCTAACACATCATGCAAGTTATAGGTAACTTGCGGTGGTTGCCCACCTGTTTTTACTTTTACCGTAGTATCAAGCTCAGGTGTTACTTGCTTAACGCTATCTTTGTTAATAATAGCGGCTTTTGCTTGAGTTGCAGTTGCTTGCTGTTGTTTATTATCGACTAAAGAGTTGATTTCTTTATCAACACTTGCCGTTTTCTGCTCAACTTTAGGCTCAACTGCTGCAGTTTTAACCTTAACCTCACTGCTAATCGCCTGACGAACTTTTTCGGCACTTTGTTTAATTTGCTGCTGAAAATCCGTTAACTCAGGTTCTGCTGTTGCTGTCGGTGCTGGCGCTGCAACTTGAGGCTTTGGCTGTTTAATTGGCTCGGAAACGACAGACAACAAGCGCTCTAACGCTTGCTTATCCACACTTGGCTCTTCAAATGGCCGAGACGTTAAGGCTGCGGCCTTACTACTTGCCTTAGCTTGAGTATGCTGCTCTGTGCTCGCTTGCTTTTGCAACGGCCTTTTAGGTGCAGTTTGCTTTTGCTCAGCAACTTTTTCTTGCTGTTTAGCATCTTCAGCCTTATCTGTATGTTGTGGCTTTGATGAGGCCATTTTATCAGTTGCAGCGTTTGTAGCTGGCTGTTTAGTCTCATGCCTGTGTGACTGCGAGGTAGATTGATCCAGCGAAGGGTTAGCAGTCTCAGCTGCAGATTCTACCGACGATTCAGACACTTCTTCAGCTTGAGTTTTTGGCTCAGGCTCTTGCAGTAACAAGCTAAAATAATCAAAAACAGTTTCATCAACCGATTTTGACATGTGCAAACTCCTGAGACAGTAAAAAATCTAACAAGCGGTTATAAGCTTTCACGCCACGACTGCGCGGTGAGTAATGAGAAGCTGGCAGGTGCGCCAAACTCGCATCACGAAACTTGGTGTCAACGGGAATAACGTCATCCCATAAGGTTTTGGCATACTTGTCCTGTAAGTACGATAAGGCAATTGGCGACGCTTTAGTTCGCTTATCAAACATGGTTGGCAAAATGGAGTAGCTGTATTGCGTTTTCTTAGAGCGCCCCATGAGCTCCATGGTCTTGATCATGCGATCTAGACCTTTAATCGCTAAAAACTCAGTCTGAACTGGAATCACGATGTGCTGACTGGCAGCCAAGGCATTGACCATCAGCACACCGAGTACTGGTGGGCAATCAATAATAGCGACATCATATTTATCTTCAACTAACGTCAATAAGTTGCGTAGCACTAACCCCATGCCTTCTTGATGACCTAGCGCGCGATCTAGAGTCGCAAGCGCCATAGTCGCAGGGATAATATCTAATCCTTCTACTTGGGTTGGCAATACATGCTGAAGCACGAATTCGCTGGTAAGATTTTGGTGATTAACAAATACATCGTATAACGAGCCAGGCACTTCTTCTGAATCGATGCCAAGATAATAGCCAAGCGATGCATGGGGATCGGTATCAATCATCAGTACTCTTTGACCACGCTTAACCAGCGCGCCGGCAAGGCTCGCGACTGTAGTGGTTTTACCAACACCACCTTTTTGATTCGCTATGGTCCATACTTTCAAACTTGCCTCTCTTGCTGTATTAGCGCTTTAGGTAAGACTTGCAACTATCTATTGGTATCGTCTAGTTCACGTGTTGTCACGCGAATGCCGCCATTGGGCAAACTAATCACCTTAACGCCATCTTCATTTTCTGAAACCACAACCTGCTGAGCTGAATGTCGATTAGCATTACTAGCATCATTGCTTTGCTTTTCAGTTGTAGCACCTTGCTCAGGCTCAGTTGTCTGTTGTTGCGTACTTGGCGGTGTTGCACTGCCTACGGTTGCTTTTTGCTCTGGCGAACTTTTTGCCATTTCGATAAACGCTTTTGTCTGCTCTGGATGGTTCGCCATCCAGGTGGCGATTTCCTGTGCTTGCTCATCTGGCACCATCAGCAAAATCTGACTGGCTTTTAGCTCTTCGATTTCAAGCTGCTGTGCCTTATTTAATTTCGCCGCGTTTAAATACAGCATCAATACAACAAGCAAGGCGATGATAAGCAGTGAGCTTATCAACAGCAGCAAAGGGTTGTAGGACTTTGCCTTAGCCACGCCCTGACTCTTTCAAAATGGCACTTGCCATATCATCAAGCGCAATAGATTGACTAGACAAGCCAGCTGAAGCTACAGCTTGCGGCATACCATAAACCACACAGCTTGCTTCATCTTGAGCCCAAATGGTTGCCCCTTTCGCTTTAAGCAAGCGTGCGCCTTCGCGGCCATCAGCCCCCATTCCCGTCAATACGACTGCCAGAATATCACCGTCATAAACCTTTGAAGCAGAAGCAAAAGTAATATCAACACAAGGCTTGTAGTTCATATCAGCCTTACCTGCGACGACTTTTAATCTGCTGCTCACACCTGTCTTTTCAATTAACAGCTGCATGCCACCTGGCGCAAGGTACGCACACCCAGGCCTGACGAGATCGCCAGATACAGCCTCTTTAACCTCGATTTTGCAAAGGCTATTTAAACGTGTGGCAAATGCGGGGGTGAATGCGGCGGGCATATGCTGGATTAGAAAAATCGGATGCGGATAGTTTACAGGAAACTGAGTTAAGATTTTTTGCAGCGCAACCGGGCCCCCTGTTGAGGTACCGATCAATAAAGCCTTGTATTGCTTACCGCTCGCACGAATGGATTGAGCAGGTGTCGAAGCTGGAGATTCAACTCTTGGACGACTGCCTATACTTCTCAGTGGTTGAGATTGGCGGGTGCGATCCGGTGTTTCCCTAGAAATTTCTCGTGTTGGCGTCGCTCTACTTGGGGTGCGAAATACTCGGCGACGGCCGAGCGCTTTGATGCGTTGTTGCAATAGTGAAATGGCATCTGCTTTGTTGGTCGCAATATCTTCAAAACGCTTAGGTAGAAAATCCAAAGCACCCGCCTCAAGCGCATCCAGCGTAGCTTGAGCGCCATCATGGGTAAGCGATGAGAACATTAAAATAGGTGTCGGGGTTTCAGCCATGATTTTTCGAACCGCGCTGATGCCATCAAGCACTGGCATTTCGATATCCATGGTGATCACTTGCGGTTTAAGTTTCGCAGCCATGGTGACTGCTTCTTGACCATTAACTGCGACACCTACAACTTCAAGATCAGGAGATTGATTAACAATCTCACTAACCCTGCGTCTGAAAAAACTGGAGTCGTCTACCACTAAAACTTGTATGGCCATTTAATCCCTTTACTAATGGAACTTTTATTATCAAACTCAAGCTGGGTAGCTACGGCGTCCCGCACTACCCTAATTCAAGTTATTTGTTTTTAGCGTAATGCTTTAATAGCCCTGGCACGTCAAGGATTAACGCGATACCACCATCAGAGGTAATGGTTGCCCCCGCCATACCTGGCGTACCTTGTAACATGCTGCCAAGAGGCTTAATTACCACCTCTTCTTGACCAATAAGGGCATCGACAACGAAACCGATTTGCATGGTACCCAGTTGTACAATCACCACATGACCGTGCTGTTTGTCGCCATGTTTGAACGAGCTTTGGTCACGACGCAACCAATGTTCAAGATAGAATAAAGGTACGGCTTTATCGCGAACAATCACGGTTAGCTGACCATCGACAATATTGGTCTTGGTTAGATCTAGGTGGAAAATCTCATTCACGCTAGATAACGGCAGGGCAAATACTTGCTTAGCAACATCAACCATCAGGGTTGGCATAATTGCTAGCGTTAACGGCACTTTAATTTCAAGTACCGTACCTTTACCCTGCACTGAATCAATGTGAACAGTACCATTTAGCTGGGTGATGCGGGTTTTCACCACATCCATACCTACACCACGGCCTGAGATGTCTGAAATTTCTACTTTAGTTGAGAAGCCTGGAGCAAAGATTAAGTTATATGCTTCATTGTCCGTCATGCGCGCTGCGGCATCTTCATCTAACACGCCGCGGCTAATCGCAATCTCTTTGAGCTTTTGCGCGTCCATACCGGCGCCGTCATCTTCAATCTTTAGAAGAATATGGTCACCTTCCTGACTTGCAGACAAGGTAATGGTACCGGTTCTTGGCTTACCATTTGCCTCACGTGTGAGCGGCATTTCAATGCCGTGATCCACTGAGTTGCGAACTAAATGAACGAGCGGATCGGCTAGCGCTTCAACTAAGTTTTTATCAAGGTCAGTGTCCTCACCCACCATGACTAAATCAATTTCTTTATCGAGCGAGCGCGCTAAATCGCGAACAACCCTTGGGAAACGGCCAAATACTTTCTTAATTGGCTGCATGCGGGTTTTCATTACCGCGCCTTGAAGATCTGCTGTCACCAAATCAAGGTTAGCTAGCGCCTTACTCATTTCTTCATCTTCACGAGTAATGCCTAGACTTACTAATCGGTTACGCACTAATACCAGCTCACCAACCATGTTCATAATCTGGTCTAGACGAGAAGTATCTACACGAACTGTGGTTTCACCTTGAGGTATCGTTGGCGCTTGACCTTTGGCCGCTTTATCTTTGGCGGGCTCAGGTTTAGGCGCAGCTTTTGCTGGCGCTTTTGCTGCAGGAGTTGGTGCTGCTTTTGGCGCAGGTGTTGGTTGTGGAGCTGCTTTAGGCTCAGGTGCTTTAGCTGCTGGCGTACTAGGCGCAGGAGCGGCTTTTGCTGGTTCAGACTTAGGTTCAGCATCGACGGCTTTTGGTGCACCGCCCTTACCGTGTAGCTCGTCTAACAGCGCTTCAAATTCATCGTCGGTAATATCGTCAGCATCCACCATAGGTGGTTGCTCGACCTCAGCAGGCTTAGCATCACTGGTCTTGAAGCTACCTGAACCA
Source organism: Shewanella maritima (assembly GCF_004295345.1). Classification (NCBI taxonomy): domain Bacteria; kingdom Pseudomonadati; phylum Pseudomonadota; class Gammaproteobacteria; order Alteromonadales; family Shewanellaceae; genus Shewanella; species Shewanella maritima. Next base: position 722,780 of record NZ_CP036200.1, read on the forward strand.
TGTAACTCATCTAATAAAGCTTCAAATTCATCATCTGTGATTTCATCATCAGCGACCGCTGACGAACTTGCAGGTTCAGCCACCGGCTGCTCTTTCGTATTTGATGGACTACCGCCTTCACCATGCAGAGCATCGAGTAACGCTTCAAACTCGGATTCATCAATTTCATCAATGCCACCTTCCCCTTCATTAGCCTGAGGCTCCGGAGTAGGTTCAGGGGCAGGTTCTGGCTCAGGCTCTGGGATGGGCTCGGGTTCTACGACAGTAGACTCTACATCACCTCCCATTTCAGAAGGCAGCGGCTCGCCAGAGCTCAGCAGTTTAAGCTTTTCTAATAGTTCTGGTTCTGCTGGATCTTGCTCGATACCTTGCTGAGTTTGTTCAAACATGCTGTTAATCGAATCAACAGCTTGCAAAATAATGTCCATCAACTCAGAGTTGACGTGGCGTTTACCGGTTCTTAACAGGTCGAAGGTATTTTCTGCCTCATGACAGACATCAACCATAGGTGTAAGACTCAAAAAGCCTGCACCACCTTTAACCGTGTGGAACCCACGGAAAATGGCGTTTAATAAATCACTATCGTCAGGATTATTTTCAAGCGCAACTAATTGCTCTTGTAGAAGCTCAAGGATTTCACCCGCTTCAATTAAAAAGTCCTGCAGTATCTCTTCATCGACATCAAAGGACATTAAGTTGACTCCTAATTAGAAACCCAGGCTAGATAACAGATCATCGACTTCATCTTGACCTGTAACAACATCTTCGCGTGTTTCTGCATCCATTATAGGGCCTTCGGCCTCAATATTATTATTTGCTGTTTCTTGTGCTTGCATTGGGTGGTCACCAAACACTGTCAGCATGGTAACTAGGTTGTTTTCCACTTCTCTGACAAGGTCTATCACCCGACGGATCATTTGTCCGGTTAAATCTTGGAAGTCTTGCGCCATCAATATTTGATTGAGCAATTCACGTAAACGATTCGAGTCATGAGCACTGTGAGACATAAACTTCTGAACGTCGTGACATAACACTTTGAACTCGCTCAGTTCTATGTCGCGGCGCATCAATTTATCCCACATAGGGGTCACACTTTGAATGTTTGTAATTATGGTATCGGCCAAAGGTAAACATTCTTCAACCGCATCCATGGTTTTATTTGCAGCTTGTTCCGTCATATCGATGACGTAGTTAAGCCTTTCTTTGGCATCTGGGATTTCTGTGTTAGCTAATTCAGAGAGGCGACTATCAAGTTGGAAGTCTTCAAGGGCACTATGTAACTGACGAGTTAACTTACCGACCTCTTCAAATAGCTCCCTTTGAAGAGGGGCAGCGATTTCACGAATGAGGTTATCAGCTTGCTCTTGCTGATCAGCACTAAGCAGCTCAACCAGCAACTGGGCTTGCTCAAGTGTAATCAATCCCGCGTTTTCTACCTGCATGGCGTATCCCTACTTTATGCTAAGCGTTCAAAGATTTTATCTAGCTTTTCTTTGAGCGTGGCTGCGGTAAATGGCTTAACCACGTAGCCGTTTACACCAGCTTGCGCTGCAGCAATAATCTGCTCACGCTTGGCTTCGGCCGTTACCATAAGTACAGGTAAATGTTTAAGAGAATCGTCAGCGCGAATGGCTTTCAATAAGTCGATGCCTTGCATACCAGGCATGTTCCAGTCAGTTACAACAAAGTCAAATTCGCCTTTTTGTAACATAGGTAGGGCCGTAGACCCGTCATCTGCTTCTTGGGTATTGTTGAACCCCAAGTCTCGCAACAAGTTCTTGATGATACGTCTCATTGTTGAAAAGTCGTCAACAATAAGAATCTTCATATTCTTGTCCAAGGTTTCCTCCGGTGAGCTTACACTTACGTGCTCTATTTATTAATTATTCTTGTGTCCAATGCTTGAGCTTACCTTTTAGTCTTAACATAGCCTGACTTAAAATCTGACTAACTCTAGACTCACTAACCTCAAGAATGGCACCAATTTCTTTTAAGTTTAATGCTTCGTCATAATACAGGGATAAGACTAAAGCATCACGCTCAGGCAAAGTTTTAATAGCTTCAACTAACGCAGATTGAAACTGTACTTCAGCAAGTGACTCGAACGCTTCGTCCGGATTTTCGTCTTCCGGGACGATGACATCTTGCGACACGCCCAAGTCTTCTATGCCTATGATTTTCCCCACAGAAACGTCGTTTAAGATATGATGGTATTCATCTAGCGACATCTCAAGTTTTTCAGCAATTTCTGTGTCACGAGCATCGCGCCCAAGTGTTTGCTCTAACTCATCGATCACTTGAGTGATACGACGACTATTTCTGTGAACGGAACGGGGAACCCAATCACCACGGCGGATCTCATCAATCATTGCCCCTCGGATGCGGATCCCAGCAAAGGTTTCAAACTTGGCACCTTTACTGCCATCAAATTTTGATGAAGCTTCAAGCAGCCCCATCATTCCTGCCTGCAACAAGTCATCCAATTGCACAGAGGCAGGAAGCCTAGCCAACATATGGTGAGCGATACGTTTTACTAGCGGAGCATACTGTTCAACGATAGACGTTTTGTTATCGAATTGGGTATATGCTGCAGCTTTATTCACTCGCTCGTTCCTCTTGCTGAGTAGGACGATGGACTAAGCGTTCAACAAAAAATTCTAGATGCCCGCCAGGTTGTTGCGGGATTGGCCACGTCATAATCTTGTTAGCTAAGCCATGATAAGCGATAGCCGCTGGCGATTTTGGAAAGGCTTCAATTACTAACTTCTGCTTACGGACAGATTTGCGCAAATTATCGTCAAACGGCACCGTTGCCACCAGCTCGAGCGCGACATCTAAGAACCTGTCTGTCACTTTACTGAGTTTAGCAAATAATTCCATACCTTCTCGCAAAGAACGCACCATATTTGCAACAATTTTGAAATGGAACACACCATGCTCGCGGCTCAAGATTTTTATCAAGGCATAAGCATCGGTAATAGAGGTTGGTTCGTCACACACGACAATCAATACATCTTGTGACGCACGTGAAAAACTCAGCACCATATCTGAAATACCTGCCGCGGTATCAACAATCAGTACGTCGAACTGAGTGCGCATTTCACTAAAGGCGCGAATAAGGCCTGCATGCTGAGCTTGAGTAAGCTCAACCATCGCTTGAGTACCAGAAGTTGCTGGCACAATACCAATGCCTTTAGGACCTCGAACAATAATATCGTCTAGCTCTGATTCGCCAGATAGAACGTGAGATAAGTTTTTCTCAGCGCGAAGGCCAAGCATGACATCCACGTTTGCTAACCCTAAGTCAGCATCAAGTACTAATACTCGTTTGCCTTTTTCAGCGAGAGCAACTGCGGTGTTGATTGAAACGCTGGTTTTACCTACGCCCCCTTTACCACCTGAAACCGCGATAACTTTCACTTTTTCGTTATTTGGTTGATTCATCATACGTAAACCGCTTGCTTGATCCCGGGTCATATCTTTACTCAAATGCATAGGCCATCTCATTATGGTTGGCCGTTTGTGGTGACGGTTGTTGCTCTGATTCGTTCAACGCACTTAGCGCTTGCTTGGCTAAGGCTAACGTATCCGCGACCTTCATGTCTTCAGGAACACGTTGACCATCAGTCACATAACTTAATGGTAACTCATTTTGAATCAATACGCTCAGTGCGCCAGCAATTGATATTGATTCGTCTAACTTGGTTAATATAGCACCGGCTAGAGGGATGCGTTTAAAATGATTTACTGCATCTTGTAACACTCTGCGCTGGCCTGTTGCTGACATAACAAGATAACTACGAATTGGAATTCGGCTATTAGCCGTTAAGTTATCTAATTGCTGATATAGGCGCATATCTCGCTGTCCCATACCCGCAGTGTCTATCAATACCAATTTACGACTTCTAAATTGGTATAAAATTTGTTCAAGCTCTGCTAAATCATGAGCTTGCTTAACAGGGCACCCCATTATTTTGCCATAAGTTGCCAGCTGCTCATAGGCTCCAATGCGATAATGGTCTGTTGTGATCATCGCAACTTGATCTGGACCATGATGTGCGACAAATCTTGCTGCAATTTTCGCCAGCGAAGTGGTTTTTCCCACACCTGTTGGACCAACAAATGCCACAACGCCACCACGCTTAACAATATCATCGCCTTGATTATCTAACAGGTTGGCTAAACTCTGTGGCAAAGCACGCACTAAATCTGCTGGCGTATAATTTTGGCTGAGTGCTGCTAGGTTTGCAGCAACTGGTGCAGAAAATTCTGCTGCAATGAGCTTGCTCTCTAACATAGCGCCAACTGGGTCGGTGCGCTTTTTCTGATCTGTCATCAATTCAGAAACTTGATGAGTTAGCAAGCTACGAAGCGATGCCATCTCTTCTCTTAGTGATTCAATTTCAGCAGATGACGATTTAGCCGCTCTAGGCTCTGGTGTAAACTGCGCTGCTTGAGGTTCGCTACGTTGAGCTTTTGGCTGTTTACTTGCTTCTAATTGTCTTGCCCACTCAGGTAACTCAGGTTCTTCCTTACGCTGCGCTAGCTGATCATTAATGCGACTTTGTTGCTTCTCAAGCAGTGCTTGTAAAGAATCCGCAACAGGCGGCGGGCTAACTTTTGCCTGAGTTTTAATACTGGCATTGCTTGACTGCAATGACACTCGGTCATCTGACACATCCATAAAGCCAGGAGCCGGTGCGTTAACGGCAGCATTGGCTTTTGGTTCGTCGTAATCCACAGCAGCGACAATTTCGATGCCACCAGTCACTTTTTTATTGGACATGATCACGGCATCAGAGCCTAAGGTCTCTTTGACTTGTGCCAGCGCGCCGCGCATGTCTTTGGCAAAAAATCGTTTAATCTTCACTGAAACACCTCAAATCTAAAGCTGACCACTATTGTCCAACTGACTGCTGCCCAACGGCTGAAACAATTCGAATTTGTTTCTCATCTGGTATCTCTTGATAAGAGATCACCCGCAGGCTTGGAATAGTGTACTTAACAAATCTTGACAGCGTTGACCTCAGCATACCCGATGTCAATAATATGGCTGGTTGGCCGACCATTTCTTGCTTCTGCGCCGCATCTAATAGTGACTGCTGCATACGCTCTGCAAGGCCTGGCTCAATATTCGGCCCTTCGCCCCCTGTCGCCTGCATAGACTTATGCAACATCTGTTCCAGCTCTGGCGCCAATGTAATGACAGGGATCTCAAGCTCAGGTCCAGAGATCTCTTGTACGATCATCCGTTTCAACGCAATACGCACTGCAGCCGTGAGAACTTCGGTGTCATTACTCTTACCGCCATACTCAAGTAGTGTTTGTACAATTGTGCGTAAATCACGCACGCTAACCCCTTCGTTAAGTAAGTTTTGCATCACTTTAACCACATGGCCAAGTGGCATCACATCAGGAATAAAGCCATCAATTAACTTAGGTGATTGCTTCGCTAGCATATCCATTAGCTGCTGCACTTCTTCATAACCCAGCAGCTTCGCGGCATTGTTACTTAACAGCTGGCTAATGTGTGTTGCGACTACTGTTGCGGTATCAACCACTGTGTAGCCTAGCGTTTGCGCTTGCTCGCGCTGCTCAGGGGCAATCCATACCGCTTCTAACCCAAAGGCTGGGTCTTTGGTTTCTATGCCATCGAGCTTGCCATAAACCTGACCTGGATTGATGGCAAGCTCGCAATCATGGCGAACTTCGGCCTCTCCCACAACTACGCCCATTAACGAGATTTGATAAGCATTTGGCGCTAAATCAAGATTGTCGCGAATATGCACCGCAGGCACTAGGAAACCAAGCTCTTGTGAAAGCTTCTTACGCACACCTTTAATTCGGCTTAATAACTCACCGCCCTGACCTTTATCCACCAGCGGAATAAGACGATAACCCACTTCTAAACCAATGGTATCGACATGGCGCACATCGTCCCAGCTTAGCTCTTTTGGCTCGGCATCTTTTGGCTCACTCGGCCCTTTTGTAGCCTTCTCTAATGCTTTTGCTTTGTTCTCTTGAATGCGTTTGTGTACAAAGTAAGCTGCGCCAGCGGTAATAAACGCAAAACTTAAAAATGCTAGGTGCGGCATACCCGGCACAATACCCATCACAAATAGCACACCCGCAGCAATTGCCAATGACTTGGGGCTGTCAAACATCTGACTTATCATCATCTGCCCCATGTCACCTGACTCGTTTTGACGGGTCACCATTAATGCCGCTGCAATAGACAGTAGTAGGCCAGGAATTTGCGCGACTAAACCATCACCAATGGTCAGTAAGGTATAGATTTCAATTGCACTGGAGAAATCTAATCCGTGCTGCACCATACCAATGACAAAACCACCAAGAATATTGATGACAAGAATAAGGATACCGGCGATGGCATCACCTTTTACAAACTTTGACGCACCATCCATCGCACCGTAAAAATCTGCTTCTTTGGTTACTTCAGCGCGACGCAATCTTGCTTGCTCTTGATTTAATACGCCTGCATTTAAGTCAGCATCAATTGCCATTTGCTTGCCCGGCATAGCATCAAGGGTGAAACGCGCGCTCACTTCCGAAATACGCCCCGCACCTTTGGTTACTACGGCAAAGTTAATGATGATCAAGATTAAGAACACCACTAAACCAACCGCATAGTTACCACCAATTACCACGGAGCCAAAGGCTTCAATCACTTTACCAGCTGCATCACCACCATTATGTCCCTCAAGTAACACAACACGTGTTGATGCAACGTTTAACGCTAGTCGCAATAGCGTGGCAACGAGCAATACAGATGGAAACGCCGCAAAATCCAATGGTCTGTCGGTATAAATGGCGACTAGCAGCACCACAAGCGCCAAGGCAATGTTGAATGAGAAAAGAATATCGAGCAGAAATGCTGGCATTGGCAACACAACCATACCAAGGGCCGCAAGTACTAAAAGGGGTGTACCTATGCCTTTAAAACTGGCTGGTTTTATTTGCTTAAACTGCCCAAATGTTGCTTTTACATCCATTTGATGAGACCTATAAATTTAATGCGCTGCTTCGATACCTAAACTAAAGAGGAGTAGCAGTTTATTGACGTTCAATCACAATTAAGCATCAATCTGCAAAATGTAGACCAGCCTTGTATAAGCTAAAACCGCATGAGCAAAATTTGCCCACGCGTAATTCAACTAACAGCTATTAATGAGGATGCTTAGGCTAGTGCTTTAACTCGTCAGGAATGGGTTGGTTAAGCGGAATTGGCGTTGGCTTGCGTCCCTTGCCTTTTTGGTACTGACGCAACTGAAATACATATGCAAGTACTTGAGCCACCGCGGTGAAAAGTCCTTCTGGTACTTGTTGGTCAACTTTGGTGGTGTGATAAATAGCCCTGGCAAGTGGCGGTGCAGATACAATAGCGATTTCATGCTCGCGAGCAATTTCACGAATTTTAAATGCGACCTCATCAACGCCTTTAGCAATTAAAAATGGCGCTGGTGAGCGAATAACATCGTACTTTACTGCTACCGCATAGTGCTCTGGGTTAACCACAATCACATCAGCATTAGGCACTTCAGTCATCATGCGTCTTTGCGCCATCTCGCGCTGCATTTGCCTTACGCGGCCTTTAACCTCAGGTTGACCTTCAGTTTCTTTATATTCATCTTTTATTTCCTGCTTAGTCATTCGCAGCTGTTTGTTGTGGTTCCATATTTGAAACGGCACATCAATCACTACGATAAGTAGCATAGAAGAACAAAGCAGAATAAATAGCCACACTAACATATTGAGCGCGTCGTAAACGTTGCCCGGCAGATGCCCGTTGGAAAGGTTAAGGATATCGTAAAAGTAGAATTTAAGCAGAAAATAAGCCGAGATAGCCACAACTAAAAACTTGGCAAGGCCTTTAACTAACTCAATGCCAGCTTGTGGGCCAAACATCCGCTTAAAACCATTCATTGGGTTAAGTTTACTGCCTTTGGGCATAATAGCCTTGGTTGAGAACGACAAGCCACCCAACGCGACATTACCGGCAAAAGCTACCAGTGCCAGCAAGCTAATAAACCCAATCATTGGCAGCAATAACTCAGTGCCCACTAGCCCCCATACACGCAGCATAGAGTTAGTATCAAAGATTTGATCTCGCTCCATGGTCATTAGTTGCTTCATAATAGTGTGCAAAGCTGTTGCTAACGCTGGGCCAGTCACAGCAAAACCTACAGATGCGGCAAGCAATACGGCAGCGGTACCCAACTCTTTAGAGCGGGCAACTTGACCTTTTTCACGCGCCTGCTCGAGGCGCCTCGCCGTGGGTTCTTCGGTACGTTCTTGACTGGTATCGTTCTCGGCCATAGTTCACCTAAAACGTCAGTACAGCATCGGTTTGACACTGCAACAAGAGTAAATCACACATTAATAACTGCGCCGCAGCCCAAACTTCTGAAAAGTGCGCCATGATTGGGCTTAGGGTTAACCACAAAATGAACAAGCCGCTAACCATGGTGACAGGGAAACCAATGGCAAAAATGTTTAACTGCGGCGAGGCTCGCGTCATCACGCCAAAAGATAGATTGATCATTAACAAAGCGACAATCGCACTTAGCGACATAGTTAATGCGGCGCCAAACATATACAAACCCCACTCACCTAGCTTGCGATAATTCTCAACTGCAATACCGCTCATTGAAACAGGAATGGTTTCAAAGCTAGCGATGAGCATACGAAACATCAGCAAATGCCCATCTACCGCCAAAAAGATAAGCGTGCTTAGTAGCAAAAAGAAATTACCGACAATCGGCGTTTGTTGACCAGAGCCAGGATCAACCATAGAGGCAAAACCCAAACTGGTTTGCATACCAATAATTTGCCCGGTTAATACAAAGGTTTGCATCACCATTAGGGTCACAAAACCCATGGCTGCACCGATAATAATTTGCTGAGCAATAATGAACACCGCGGACAGCGACATTAACTCAATGCCTGGCATTTCAGGCAGCATAGGCGCAACCGCTACAGTAATAGCAACGGCAAGCAATAACCTTACTCGCGAAGGCGTGGTGTTAGCACCAAATACCGCCATCACCATTAACATGGACGAAATGCGAAACATAGGCAGCATATAGCTGGCTATGGCTTGGTTGATTTCAGCGAATAAGATCTCCACTTGCTAGCCTATTACTTGCGGGATCATATTTACCATTTGATAAAAGAAATCCATCATTGTCTGCACCAGCCAATGCCCTAGAAACATCAAGGCCCCCAGCGTCACCAATAAGCGAGGCAAAAAGCTCAACGTTTGCTCGTTAATTGAAGTCGCGGCCTGAAACACCGCTACAATCAAACCAATAAACAAACCTGGTAGAATAATTGCCGACACAATCAATACGATGACTGATAAGGCCTCACGGAAGATATCAATTAAAGACTCTGGAGACATAAGCCCACCTAAATCCCAAAGCTATTAGCTAAGGTCCCCATGACTAATCCCCAGCCATCAACCAGTACAAATAGCATGATCTTAAACGGCAATGACACAATCATTGGCGACAGCATCATCATACCCATGGCCATCAAGATACTTGCCACCACCAGGTCGAGCACCAAAAACGGTACAAACAGCATAAAGCCAATTTGAAATGCGGTTTTTAGCTCGCTAGTAATAAATGCCGGGATCAACACTGACATTGGAGTTTGCTCAGGTGACTGAATATTTTGATAACCGGATATCTCAATAAAGGTTTCTAAATCTGTGGTGCGCACTTGTGACAGCATAAAGGCTTTCAGTGGTTCTTTACCTACCTCATAGGCTTGGGTAAGCGTCATTTGCTCTTCGATGTATGGCTCAACTGCCTGGGTGTAAATCTTGTCAAATACCGGTGCCATAATAAAGAAGGTCATAAACAAACTGATACCAATCAACACCTGATTAGACGGGGTTTGTTGCAAACCCAGCGCTTGGCGCAAAATCGACAACACCACAATGATGCGGGTGAATGACGTCAACATGATGACCATGGCCGGAATGAAGCTGAGCGCCGTCATCAGCAGCAAGATTTGCATGGTCACCGAATATTCAGTGGCCCCGTCAGCACCGGTCGTCACCGTAACCGCCGGTAAAATGCCATCTTGCGCGACAGCAAATGATGGCAAGCTCATAGACAAGATAGCGAGCATTAACGACAGGCTAATAGTGGTCCATTTCGACATTATTGTTGTTCCTTGGCTTGTTTGAGCTTGTCGGCGAATGACAATTTATGGGCAAACTTTTTATCAGCAAACTTTGTTGGCTGCTCTATTGAGATAGGCTCATCAAGCTTATCTAATAAACTGATTTGCTCAGGGGTGACACCAATAAAATACTGTTGCCCCGCTAATTCAACCACCATTAATTTCTCACGTTGACCGATGGCAGTTGCAGCAATAGTTTTAATCGTGCCTTGTTGGTTAGGCATAATATTCAAGCGCTTGACGATATATGCCAGCACAAATATCAAGGCAAGTACCACCAGCAAACCACCAAGCATATTGGCGACAGTAGCGGTGTAAGACACTTCAGCTGAGCGCTGAGCTACTTGCTCGGTCACTTTAGCGGCCGTAGCACTAGCGACGGTTTGCTGAGCGACTGCGCCTTGAGATGAGGTCAACAAAGAGAGGATCAAAAAATTGCCTTCCTTAACAAAGAGTCTGATACAAAACAGCCTGAACGAATTAGGTTCAGGCTATGACAGGGTACTGAACTACTTAAGCTTTTTAATCCGCTCAGTTTGGCTGATAACGTCGGTTAGGCGAATTCCAAACTTGTCGTTGACGACAACTACCTCACCGTGGGCAATCAAGGTACCATTGACCATCACATCGAGCGGTTCACCCGCTACACGGTCTAGCTCAACAACCGAGCCCTGGTTAAGTTGCAGCAAATTACGGATGCTAATGAAGCTGCGCCCTACTTCCATAGAAATAGTGACCGGAATATCTAAAATTGAGTCAAGCTTTTCAGCTTCTTCTTTACTCAATGGTTTGGATTCATCGACGAGTTCGTCGAGCTGAACTTGCTCTGCCTGCGCCGCCTCTTCTAAGGCCTGCTCAGCCATAGCTGCAGCCCAATCATCACCTGTATCTTCTGTACTCATGGCTTCACCTTATAATTCGGACAGATCACGCGACTTACCTTTCTTGCGCGTAAAGAGTTGTAATTCTGATTTAACAGTTTCTGGGCGAGCAATCTTCTCACTGACTTTCAGCGCTAGATTCTCTCGTGATTGACCAAGCTTACAGCGGAAAGTCGGCAAATCTTCTACTCGCATCATAATATGCTCAGGCAGCTCAACAGGGATAACATCACCTGCTTTAAAATCCATCACTTCCCGCAGTGTTAGTTCTTTTTCAACGATGTTGGCATCAACGCCAACCTCTACATCCATAATTTCATCACGAAGTGCTTGCGACCAACGCATGTCAGTATCTTGTTTGTCACTTTGGACACCGGCATCAAGCAGCTCACGAATGGGCTCAATCATCGAATACGGCATGGTAATGTGGAAATCACCACCGCCTCCATCAACTTCAATGTGAAATGAATTAATCACTACCACTTCTGTTGGGCTAACGATGTTTGCCATCGCTGGGTTAACTTCCGAGTCTAGATATTCAAACTCAACGTCCATTACTGGTGCCCAAGCATCTTTATAATCTTCAAAAATAATTTTCAGCAGCAACTGAACGATACGTCTCTCGGTCGGCGTAAATTCACGACCTTCAATCTTGGCATGGAAGCGGCCATCACCGCCAAAAAAGTTATCCACCAAAATAAACACCAAGCGCGCTTCCATGGTGATAAGGCCTGTGCCTTTTAACGGGCTAAAGCGCACCATGTTCAAACTCGTCGGTACAAACAAGGTATGTACATACTCGCCAAACTTAAGCATCTGAACGCCATTAATCGACACTTCAGCTGCGCGGCGCATCATGTTAAACATGCTGATCCGTAGGTGGCGTGCAAAACGCTCGTTAACAATTTCGAGTGTTGGCATACGACCACGGACGATGCGATCTTGAGAAGAAAAGTCATAGGTGCGCGCATCGGCGCCACCTTCGTCTATCTCATCTTCTTCAACATCATCAACACCATGTAACAGCGCATCAATTTCGTCTTGGCTTAATAAATCACTCACATCAAAGCCTTATTCGCTAAGTTACTCCCGCTTGGGAGACGTTTGATTAGTTTTGTTATAAAGGGTTTCAATACTTCTTACTGCATCACAAACCCAGTAAACAGTACTTTTTCTACAACCTTGCGGCCAGTCACCGCTTGTAAGGTGTTTTGTACATTAAGTAACGCAAGTTGACGCAGCTCATCTTTACCTGCTTGTGAGCTAAGCTTTTGCACATCTGCGGCGCTGAAAGTGGTTAACAGCGCATCCTCAATCAAAGGAATGTGTTTGCGAGTCAACACGTCATCGTCGCCGCGCACCATTAACTGTACTTTAATCTCAACTAGGCGTGAGCGCGTTGCCCCTGGCAAATTGAACAAAAACGGTCTCGGCATACCGACATAATTTGCCTTTCCGGTTGGCTCTGCAGTTGTGGCTACTTCTCCTGGAACTGTCTCACTATCTGCTTGCTCATTCGCTGCATCGTCTCCACTTAAAAAGAAGAACGCACCGCCACCGATAGCCAGCAGTAACACAACACCGATAATGATAAAAAGCATCTTTTTGCTCTTTTTACCTTCACCACCATTTTCTTCTAATTCTAACTCTTGTTCAGCCATGGATTTGTCCATTCCATATAGTCAATTTGTCAGCTTAAATCACCAGAGCATAACGAAATTTAGTTAACTCTTTAGCACTTTAGCTATATTCGTTCACATTACTATAGGTTAACCAGTTATGCATAATAATCTATAGCAGAATGCGACGATGAGGCGGTATTTTGCCCACTACTTGCTTCTGTTGCTGCTATTTCATCCGATTGCTCATTTTGCGCAAATTGACCACCATGAGCGTCACCATCGCCGGCGTCCCCTCTTTGCTGCTGACCTTGCTCAGACACATTGCCGTCGGTTAGTTGCATTCCCTCTTGAGCCAGCATCTCACGAAGTCGCGGCATCGCTTGCTCTAACACATCACGGGTTTGCTGCTGCGCGGCCTGGAATTGTACTTGCGTTTGATCACCTTGCACCTGAACTTTGACCATCATAGAGCCTAGCTCTGGCGGGTCGAGGCGGATTTCTGCTTGCTGTACACCATTAGATACCATAGCGACTAACTGCTGTTTCATCACTGGCGCAAACCGCTGGATCATCTCCTGCATTTGCACATTGGTATCTGATGCAGTTCTTAATGATAATTGAAATTGCGGCACGTCAGATTTATGAATTGGGGTAAAACTACTTTGGTTTTGAACGGCTTTGGTGTCTACCGAATCAGCAATATCCAGCTCTATGCCAGCAAAATCCATTGCTGCTGCGTTGCTAGCCTGCAGTTTTTCGTTAAGGCCATTTGTTACCGCAGCACTTTGATTGGCGCTTAGCTGGGCTTTATCAGCAGCGACTTTGTCTAAAGACTTATCGATTGCTTTAGCTGCATCGTCAATATTGGCACTAATCTTTCCCGCTACCGAATCTTGATCACCAAGGATGTTGCCTGCCTGAAGGTTTTTGGCAACATTACTTAATGACACTTGATCAGCCGTCGATTTATTTTGCTGTAAGCTTTGATTCAACTTGTCTGCAAATTCAGCGTTCAGCTGAGCGCCTTTTGTCTGTGTCGCACTTAGTTCAGCAATGTCAGCACGCTTATCAATTTTTTTAGTAGAACCGGTGTCTGCCTGCGGTAACAACTCATCAAGCATGTCCAATACGGCTTTGTCACTCTTACTTGCGGCTGCTTCTGAGCTTGCTGCAGTAGTATTATTAGTCAACTTACTGTTATCAATAGGTAAGATAGTATCGACCGCTTTTGATTTATCAGCCCATTGGGACTCAAGCTCTGCTTCAATATCCGAACTAAGCTCACTGGTAAACTTCGTGGTATCAGCAGTCTTTGACTCGCTAGCAACTTGTTGACCTAATCCGTGTACGGCATACCTAGCTTCGCCCTGCAGGTTGACATTAGTAGTTGGCGCGTCTAAATCTAATTCGGCCATCGCCAATATAGACTCATCAACCACAGGTGCTTGTAGATTAAAGTCATCCACTAATTGACTAAGCTCTGCTGAGGAAAGCTTATTTAATGCTTCACGGCTATGACCACTAAAAGCCATCAATTCTTGTAGTTGGGAGAAATTGAGCGTTGTAAGATAATCACTCGTTGCTTGTGTTTGAGATTGCGCACCAACACCATTAACGCTAGCTTTAACTGCTGGCAGACCTGAGGTAAATAAATCACCTTCATTTGCGCTTTCAGCAGAAGTGGCAGATATTTGACTCTGTTTTTTGGCATCTTTTGTAGATTGCAGTGCATTTTGCGCAAACTCATCTGCAAGCGGCAAAGTCTTTCCGCTATCACCTTCCACAAGCTTTAAGTTTTCACCTAGTTCTCGCTGAGCAAAAATAAACTGAGCACCACCTTCTGCATCTTTACCGCTCTCAAGCATATCGCTACTATGCTCGTCGCCCTTCACAAGTTCAGTATCTGTATCAGCGTCCACAAGCTGAAGATCAGGCGTATCTTCAAGCATTGCCTTGTCAATTGTAGCCTGTTCGCTATCAACTAAAGACAGGTTTCGGTTACTGGTATCGTCCTTGAGCGCTTTGGCTGATTGCGCTGATGACTCTTGCTTCGAAGCGTTATTTAACTCTTCAAGAAAACTATTACTTTCAGTACCTTGGGAGGATTCATCAAAAGAAGAATTCGATTGGGGAGCATGGAGTGGCGAGGCATTAATAGCTGATTTAGCAGACGCATCTGCTTTAGCATTGCCATTTCCAAATAATAATTGACTCATTTGCTGCATAACTGCCTCACCATTTATTGTTGTTGCGACCGCTTAGCTTGGTGCTAATGCCTTATAGTGACAACACATCAACTGTTGCTACTGACTTTTATTGACTAGCTTTGGCGGTTTCATACTTAGCTTCCGCGGTCTCATATTAGCGAGTCGGGATCCCGACTAATTTGTTACTACAGCAATATGAATGCAATTCAAATGCCAACAAGCGGGCAACTCAACAAGTTAGCTAAACCACTATCAATCTCTGCAGCAAAAAATCGGCATAAAAAAGCCGCAATCAAGTTGCGGCTTTATAACTAGAGCACCAAGTCACGTTAGTCGTTAGCGCGATACTCCTGATAGGCTTCGCCTTGAGTCAACCATGTCGGCGCATCCTTACCCTTAAGGTAATGGTCAAAGTACTCCATCATGCGAATCGAGTAGTCTAACTTATTTGGATACTTCTTCAGATGGTGCGGCTCGTCTTGATACTGCAAGAACACCACATCTTTACCCGCACGGCGCATAGCCAAGTACATTTCTACACCTTGCTCCCACGGCACCGCATCGTCTTTATCACCGAACATAATCATCATTGGCGTTTCAATGCGATCGGCATAAAACACAGGTGAGTTCTCGATATATTTCAGTGGCGCGTTAAATAGCGACTGACCGATACGGCTTTGACCTGTTTCATACTGGAACTGACGTGCAAGACCACTTCCATGGCGAATACCGCTGTATGCGCTAGTCATGTTAGATACTGGCGCGCCGCTCACTGCCGCTTTAAAAATGTGAGTTTGCGTCACGGCATAAGCAGTTTGATAGCCAGCCCATGAATGCCCTTGAATACCAATGGCATCAGGGTCTGCAATTCCCATATCGATTAACTTTTGTACTCCGGCAGTTAATGCTTGTACCGAAGAAGGACCAGGATAGCCGATGTCAAAACGCACATCAGGCAAGAACACTGCGTAGCCGTTTTGCGCGAACCAAGCAAAGTTGGGCCTATGGTTAATTTTCATATCAGGGAAAGCGTGTAAGCGATCGCTCATAAAGCGATAGAAGTAAACTAGTACTGGATACTTTTTACCTTCTTGATAATTGATTGGCTTAATCAATACACCATCAGATTGACGACCATGACCATCACGCCAGTGCACAAGCTCCGCATTACCCCAAGCGAAAGCATCGCGCTGGGCATCAAGGTTAGTAATTTTTTGCGACTGCGCCACAGATTCAAAATCGGCTACATAGAGATCAGGATACTGATCATAACGCTCACTTGAGTACACTAAAACACCAGTGTCTTTCGCGCGTGCCAGCATCTCAAGCTTACCGTTGGTTTCAAGGGCAATTTTAACCCCTGACTCACCTTCCATGCCCATATAAAAACTGTCAGCCTTAGTTTTGTGACTGTAGCCTTTTAGCAGTAAAGTCTGGTCTTCAATGAGCGGTATATCTTTACCATCTTGCTCAACAAGGCCGGTTAGACGAAACTCGATTTGCTGCTCACGACCTAAACCATTAGTGATCATAAAGCCACGGTGAGACACAGTGTTGAACTGCCACGCATCGTATTTGTCGTAAACCACTATTTCAGTGTCATCTTCAAGCCAAGGACCAAAGCCATAGCCAGGCGCTGGGCTTGGGTAGTCGTGATCTTCATTAGCAAACGGAGTGTTGAGTTCAGCGGTTAGGTTATGCTTACGGCCGGTGGCTATGTCATAAAGATACACATGCCCTTGCTGGTAATAAGCCATAAATTTGGCATTAGGCGACAGCGTTGGCTGCGCGTAAGCAGACTGCTGAGGGATCACTAGCGTGTGTTGACCTGTGTTTAAGTCAACTAGGTAAAAATCACGATAAAAACCGGCCCAAGTCGTCATCTTTTGATACGGCACATTTGAGCTTGCCACTAAAAAGCGCTTTTGCTCACCATACGTAACATCAGGAATATCACGCGTGGCTAGCTGCACAATTCGATTTGCATTAATATGCAATACCGCAGCAAAGGTCTTCTCTCGCTCTTCTTGATACTCTTTTATTTCGTGCGGTTTAATCTTTGGATCTTCGCCATGCCAAATACGTAAATCACGCTTACCGACGATAATGTTTCTATCAAGCAGATCTTTCTCGTCTTTAAAGTCAGCAATTTCAGCTTGAGGCGTTACCTGTGGTACGCGGCCAAAGAACAAACGCTCACCGTCTTTGCTAAATTTAAGCGTGCTGAATTGGTTTAATACCCAATCTTTATCTGTCGGTAGCTTTTGGGCTTTAACGCTCGCTAGGTCAATTAGGCTTAGCTTATACTCACGGCCCCAACGCAGAGTGTCGCTGCTACCATAAGTAAACGCTAACTTCTGCGCCGCTGAGCTGATAGCCAACTCGCCGATTTGTTGTGTTTTTGAGGTAAAGACTTGCTTGGTTTGTAGCTTTACTAAATCCAGCCACTGAACTTGATGCAACTGGCTTTCGCCGTCGTTAATCGCAATCACCATACCTTTACTAGCATCATCAAATACCCAGCCAGTAACATGGTCGAAATCAAAGCGCTTGTTGCTTGCTAACTCAATAACCGAAAAGCCACTGCCTTTATCAGCTTCTTCAATCTCGCGCTGAGGTTTGTCATCCGCGTTGTCAGACTTGTCTTTAGTTTTTGCATCATCTTTTTGAAGCTCAAAAACAATCGCTATAACCTTACCGTCGTCACTAAACTTGGCACTTTTTACGTTTTTGAACTCATTGGTGTCGCCAGTTTGAGTATTGAGCAGCACCAAACCAGTAGACTGTTGTTTCTTATCTAGTGTTTTGCTCTCAAGCAATGTTGGCTTTTGCATCGCAAATACAAAGTTGCCATCACTGGAGGTTTGCACTGCTGATGCATTGGCAAGTTCATAACGCTTTTGCTCAGCACCTAAAACGGTGACCAGCGCACGGCTATCACCGCGATCTGGCTTCGCTTCTACGGCAACCACTTTACCGTTATCAGAAATCACCGGCTTTTGCAGTGTTTCAAAGGTCATAATGTCTTCGAGTGTCAGCGGCTTGGTTTGCGCAGCTTGCGCGCCTCCCGCTGTTACAGCAGCCACCATCATGGCTATAGGCATAAGCTTAAATAATTTCACAACTACCCTCGTTTGCTATTGTTGCTTTTATTGCTACCAGTTTTCTCGATGCTATGCGACCAAAGTCGCCTTGATAACATACTGGCTACATTTATGCTTTGTGACTGAATTTTAATAAGTTATCTACATTAGGGCTAACTTACTTAAGGCATAGGTTTGCCATCATAAAGCAAACAAACGTCAATTAATTCAAATACGGCAAAAATAATGTGATTTAACTCACTATTTTCTGTAAATAAAGATTAAAAGCCGTTAAACTACGCCGCAGAAAATCGATGACATTTTGTCATCATGTAACCGTGCCTAACACGGAATGCCCATTGCAGTAACCACAAATGTGGAAGGAACATCCATGTCAAAACGTACTATAACCGTGATCCCAGGTGATGGGATTGGCCCAAGCATCATTGATTCAGCATTAAAAATCCTCGACAAAGCAGGATGTGATTTCGACTACGAATTTGCTGATGCAGGCTTAACAGCGTTAGAAAAGCACGGCGAATTGTTACCGCAACGCACACTTGATCTAATCGAGAAAAACCGCATCACACTTAAAGGCCCATTAACGACGCCAGTGGGTGAAGGTTTTACTTCTATTAACGTAAGCCTACGTAAAAAATTCAGCCTTTACGCTAATGTGCGCCCGGTAAACTCTTTCAAGGGCACACAAGCCCGTTACGAGAATATCGACATCATTACCGTGCGTGAAAACACTGAAGGTATGTACTCAGGTCTTGGTCAAACTATCTCAGACGATGGTGCGACAGCAGAAGCGACCAGTATCATTACTCGTCAAGGTGCAGAACAAATCACCACTTTTGCCTACGAGCTAGCCCGAAAAGAAAACCGCAAAAAAGTAACTATCGTGCATAAAGCAAACATCATGAAGTCTACTTCTGGTTTGTTCCTTAAAGTGGCGCGTGAAGTGAGCGAGCGTTACCCTGACATCACAACTGAAGAAATGATTGTTGATGCAACCTGTATGAAGCTGGTTATGAACCCAGAGAACTTCGACGTGATTGTCACAACTAACCTATTTGGTGACATTCTGTCAGATCTATGTGCAGGTCTTGTTGGCGGTCTTGGTATGGCGCCAGGTGCCAACATTGGTAAAGATGCAGCAATTTTTGAAGCCGTACATGGCAGTGCACCAGATATCGCAGGCAAAAACCTAGCTAACCCTACTTCAGTTATCCTGGCATCAATCCAAATGCTGGAATACCTAGGCATGGCTGATAAAGCTTCGATGATCCGTAGCGCTGTATCTGCAGTGATTGAAGAAGGTGATCGTACTACTCGCGACTTAGGCGGTACTCACGGTACAACTGACTTTACTCAAGCAGTACTCGACCGTATTAGCTAAATAGCATTAGCAAAACAACTAAAAAGCCCGTTGAATATCATGTTCAACGGGCTTTTTGTTTTAACAACCGAAATTAATGGTGGTTAAATACCTTCAGCGTAATTCACGCCTTTTTCAGGGAATAGCCACAAATGCACAGTCACTTCATCACGGTCATGATAAAGATGCTTGCATTGCATTTGGAACTCAATTTCGTTCTCTTCTAAAATGGCGCTCATGGTTTCCAGTACCACTTTTACCTCTTTAAAGCGGCTCTTCATTGGCAGTTTGAGGTTAAATATCGCCTCTTTAAACCAACCATTAATTGCCCAGGCTTCAATTAGCTCTGCCACTCGAGATGGTTTATCAACCATGTCACACACTAACCAATAGATATTCTTACGTGGCGGCTCCCAGCGGAAACCATCGGCGCGGTAATGCTTTACCTGGCCGGTTTCCATTAGCTTTTCATTCATAGGGCCATTATCAATGGCTGCTACCATCATGCCGCGGCGTACCAGTTGATATGTCCAACCACCAGGGCAAGCGCCCAAATCGACCGCATTTAAGCCACTGCGAGCACGCTTCTCATGCTCTTCTTTGGTTAAAAACACGCCAAAAGCTTCATCTAACTTTAAGCTAGAGCGACTTGGCGCATCGGCAGCCATCTTAAGTCTCGGAATACCCATAAAGTGTGGCGAAGAATTATCGCTATTGGAATAACCCACATAGGCTTTACCCGGCGCGATAAAGCACACATGAATTATCGGCTGCTTTGGGTCATCTTTTGCAAGTAAAGCACCCGACTTTTTCAGCCCTTGACGCAGCGGCACTGTAAACTTACGGCAAAAACCTGAAAGCTCTTTCGCCTCATTGGTGTCTGGCATTTCTACTCGTAAATCACCACATTGTTTCAATGAGCTAAGCGCTTCAACAATTGGCGATACCCTATCCTGCTCAGGCAGCGCATTAAGTAACTCTGCCGCGGCAAACATCTGCCTAGCAAATACCAAAGATGACAGCTTAAGCGCACGAATCAAACGGTCAGCGCCGTTATCTTCAAAACACTGATACACCACATAAGCATCGTTGACATTGGCTTTTACAAAACCGCCAATATTAAGCTCACCAGCACGATATTGAATTTCAGCGGCGCAATCTTTTTCATAACCAGCGCGGCAATATAGAACGAGGTTTTTCATCAATAACCTTTCACACAAGAGACAATCGGCGGGATTATAGCGCAAATTTTGGCGCAAGACTCAGCGCAAAGCGCGGCAGATATAAAAAAGCACCCTTTATGGTCATCAATAAAGGGCGCTTCAAAATCAATAAACTTAGCAACTACTTGGTCTGCGACGTCTGTAACCTAGACACACTATAAGCAAACAGTAACCAGCCGATGAGTAGGAAAGTGCCGCCAATAGGCGTGATTGGACCAACCCACTTCACGCCAGTCAGGGCGTATAAGTATAAAGAGCCCGAGAAAAACACCATACCTATGACAAAACACCATGCAGACCATACGATCTGCTTGGTATTAATCCACTGCGAGCATATCCCTAGCGCGAGCAAGGCAAAGGTATGGTAAAACTGATACTCCACCCCAAGTTTAAAGATGGAAATCAACTCAGCTGGCGCAATGTTTTTCAACCCATGAGCACCAAATGCCCCCAATGCTACCGCTAAAAAACCACTCACTGTCGCTGTTAATAAGATTGTTTTATTCATTTTGCTCTTCTACTCGCTAGGGCCTAGATACTCTTCAATAAACTTAACTGCGCTATCTAGGTTAGCGTCATAGGTATAACCTGACGACTTTCTTGGTTTAAAACTATGATCGCCATCGCCAAGCCAGCGAACCTCAACCCCTTCCCTTAGTGTCCACTCAGTTAACTGCTGCTTATTACCAAAGCTATCGCGCTCACCTTGAATAACCAAAGTTGGCATCGCACTGTCGTTAATGCTCGAAAGCCGTGGCTCTTTGCCTTTTGGCGGTAAAAATGGGTAACCCAAACAAATTACATGACTAATTTTGCTAGTAATATCTGTGAGTTCAGGAGTTAAACCATGCTCGTTTGACATCAAGATAGACGACATACGCCCGCCCATTGACTTACCAAGCAACACGATACGTTTAGGGGCAAGTTTACCAAGCTTGATTAACTGCTCAACATGGGCGAGTACCGACTCATAATGAGCAAGCAGTTTAGGCGCGCGCTCAGGTGGGCGACGCTTACCATCTGCCATATTGTTTTGCATATACATGAAGTTGAAACGCAGCACTTGAAAGCGCCGTGCAACCAAGCGCTCAGCCATTGATTGCATAAACTCATGGTGCATATTGGCACCCGCGCCATGGGCGAATATTATCAGCGTGTCGCTAATCTCTCCCTGAAGTACATAATCTTTGGCAAGCTCGGTCATTATTGTTTGTTCTCTACTACTTTTATTTACTGCTGCACTGTAACGCTAATGCAATGAAACTGCTTAACCCGCAAGTAAATCACTGCGCGATTCTTCAGCAAACATATCAACCATCCACTCTCTAAATGCCGATACTTTACCAAGCTCAGAATGGCTCTGCTGACACACGAGGTAATAGGCATCTTTACTGACCAACACTTCAGAAAAAGGACATACCAAACGCCCGGCTTTAATGTCAGGCCTTGCCAGTACGCTATACCCTAGTGCGATACCCTGACCATGGGTGGCAGCTTGCAGCACTAATGAAGAGTGAGAAAAAATTGGGCCTTGATTGACATTAATGTCGGTAATATCACATTGCCTAAACCAGGCCTGCCAGTCATGACGACTAGAGTCATGTAATAAGGTGTGATGCTTTAAATCTTTTGGCTCATTTAACGGCTTAGGGCCGTTGAGTAACAAAGGTGAGCACACAGGAATAAGCACTTCGTTTCTGAGCTTATCAGCGCGCAGTCCAGGCCAGTTGCCTTGGCCATAATAAATTGCCACGTCTACATCATCAGTCAGTGCACCTGTATCGCTATCAACAGCTTTAATGCGCACATCAATATCTGGATTCTTTTCACTAAACTGCGATAGCCGTGGTACCAGCCACTGAATAGCAAAACTAGGCGACATGCTTACGGTTAGTGAGCCGACTGCACTGCGCGCGAGCAGCCTGTCAGTCGCCTCACCAAGCTGAACAAAGATATCTTTAATATCGAGAAAGTAGCTTTGCCCCTCTTCTGTTAACAATAATGATCTATTTTTACGTCTGAACAGCTTTAACCCTAGAAAATCTTCTAATGCTTTTATCTGGTGACTTACCGCAGCCTGGGTTACAAATAACTCTTCTGCAGCACGCGTAAAGCTTAAGTGGCGGGCTGCTGCTTCAAATGCTTTGACTGCATTTAACGGTGGTAAGCGTCTAGACATAGTGATCTATCTCGTATTTTTTAATTAGTTTTTCTTATGATTATTGTTATTTTTTGTCGTTTGTAAAGAACACTGTGTTCGTGCAAAATTTAATCATCAAATTTTGGCGAGTTGGACAACCTCTAAGACGTGAATGGGAGTGTCCGACACTACCTTTTTGTTTGGAGAATCACACTTATGTTCAACCCAAAATCACTTATTGTTGCCATGTTACTCGCAGGCTTTACTGCACAAGCTAGCGCTGTAGAAGTTGCCAGCTTAGAGCTTGAAGATTTACAAGCGTCAATCCACGCTGAACTATTGCAAGACATGGAAAACATTCACCAGCAAGCACTAGTTGACACCAACGAGCACCTACTGACTGACACTAAAACTGAAGTCAGCGACAATGATAGTGTCTCTGAATAACTAGATGACTTAAGTTAGCGCTATCGAACTAGTTTGCACAAAGTCTGATAAGACTATCTAAATTATCAGCGTTCATAAACACAAAACCGCCAATTGGCGGTTTTTTTATATTTATTACAATTAATACATGGATAAAAACAAAGCGCCATCGAGGCGCTTTGCTAGTAAAAACATCTCAGTCCAGACATCTAAGTCCAGAGCAAAAATCCAAGTTAAGGGCGATAAACCTTAACGTTGGTATAGCCTTGCTCGATTAAGTAAAGTGCTTGCAGTTTACTCATCACACCACGGTCACAGTACAACAGGTAAGTTTTTGACTGGTCTAAATCGCCAAACTTGGTAGCAAGCTTAAAGAATGGAATGGTTTCCACCTCACAGCCATCTATCTCTAAAGGCGATTGCTCTTCCTCTTCTGGTGCGCGCACATCAATTACGACTTCGCCAGATTGGATGTCTTGTACTGTTTCAGTTTCGGTTACTTGTTGATCCATTTCAGTTTCAATATTTCGAATATCCATTACTACAGCAGACTCAACCACTTTGTCGATGAGATCTTCTGAGAACTTTTGCTCTTCAGCTTCAATCTTAGATAATACCGCTTTTACGGTCGGCTTTTGTGAGATCACGCCGCAATATTCAGGAATAGACTTGGCAAAATCTTCAGTACCGATATCACGGCTAATGTTAATAATGTCTTGCTTATCCATCGCGATCAGTGGACGCATGATGACGGTATCAGTGCAGCGGTCAATCACGTTAAGGTTAGTCAAGGTTTGACTAGAAACTTGACCTAAGCTTTCACCCGTCACCAAAGCTTGAATACCGTATTTTTCAGCAATTTTTGCCGCAACGCGCATCATCACACGTTTTAAGATAACACCCATTTGCCCGTTATCAATGCGCTCAAGAATTTCTTCAACTACTGGCTCAAATGGCACAGAGATGAAACGCACCTTGTGCGACTCGCCGTATTTCTTCCATAAGTGGAAAGCTACCTGCTTAACACCAATCTCGTGTTGAGTGCCACCTAAATTAAAGAAACAGTAATGGGTGCGAGCACCCTTTTTAATGAACTGGAAGCTAGAAACACCAGAGTCAAAGCCCCCAGAAATCAGTGACAGCACATCTTCTTGTGTCGCCATTGGGAAACCACCTAAACCTTCAATGCGGCGCTCAACCATGTAAAGCTTGTCTTGATCGATTTCAAGGTTAACCGTCATATCAGGATTTTTAAGCTTAACGCCAGCCGCTTCAGTAAACTGATTTAAGCCACCACCAACATAACGCTCAACTTCAATCGAATTAAAGTCATGCTTACCTGTACGTTTTACGCGCACGCAGAAAGTTTTACCCGCTAGCTCATCACGATACTTTGGCAAAACTTGCTGATAGATATCATCAATCGACTCGAACGGAGACTCGCTCACCTGAATTACATGAGCAATACCCGGAATACATGACATGCGCTCAGCAAACGCTTCATGCAAATGTGGCTTGTCTGCTGGTGCTAATACTAAAATCCTATCGTACTGACGCTGAACCTTGGCATCTTCGTCAATCTTTTTAAGCACATTGCGAATGTTAGTTTCGAGCATTTTAGTAAATCGCATTCTCACCGATTTACTCTTCATCATGATTTCAGGATATAGCTTAACAATAAACTTCATTGGTTTTTCCGCAGGCATAAATACAAAAGCTTTCCAGTCAAACATCCATTGACAAGAAAGCTTTCCATTATGCTAAAAATAGTTAATAAGTAGTCGGCTATTAGTTAGCAACCAAAGCTGGTTGAATAACTAATAAGCACAGCAAAATCAGCTTTTTAAATGCACTTTCATCGAGCTGCTTTTACAATTTAAAGTGCGTAAATGATAATCAAAAGTACGTTTTATCCGGTAGTAGCTGCAGCCACAACCCGCCCAAATTCGATAGATAAAAGCGCTTTAAAAAGCTCCGATTCCGCCAAAGCGGCGAGATTATAGCAAAAAGCACTTATAAACGAAAACCAGTGCTAATAAAAAGACCATCAAATGATGGTCTCGGTTTCGTATCAAAGCGCGCTAACTGAAGAGCGTTACTGGCCAACAGTGATTTCGTCAGACTCCATTGGCTTGCCTTGCTCAATGGCAATTTCTACGCGGCGATTACGAGCGCGGCTTTGATTAGAATTGTTATCGACGAGCGGTTTGTTTGACGCCTCACCCACGACTTTCATACGCCTCTCATCAAAACCTTCAACCTGCATTAACTCATGGGCGACCGCCACTGCACGTTTAGATGATAAATCCCAGTTTGAACTATAAAGCTCATTATTAATATGTGCGCCATCTGTATGCCCAGATACCGTGATGATCCCCGGCACATCTTTGAGTAGCTCACCAATTGAGCGGACAATCGGTTTAAATTTAGGTTGTAAGAAACCCGAGCCTGAAGCGAATGAGCCCTTCTCACGGATACGAATAATAATTTGCTGACCTAATGACTCGATCTCAATCGCGCCATCAACAATCTCTTCGTTAAGTTGCTCGGCCATCTTTTTGACCTGCTCATTAATATTCTCTTGTGAAGAGGCAGCATCTTTCTTTACAGCTTCTGCAGTTTGCTGCGCCGTGGCAGCGGCATTACCACCACGTTGCTCGCCCGATTGTTTCTGCACACCACCAGCACTTGATTCATCACCGGCTTGATACTCAATAGTTTGCTGAGTCATTTCATTAGTTTGCTGATTGATAATTTCAATCGGGGTTGGGTCTGGTTTACCCGGCCTAAACTCCAGCGCAATTACCGAGGTACCTTTAGGAATGTCTTTTACTTCTACCTTATTCTGCACACCAAATGCATACTTCATTGAACCTGCAATCTGCTTGAACTTCATCACGTCCATTTCAGAGAACGCCAGTAGCAGCACGAAAAAGCACATCAGCAGCGACATTAAGTCAGCAAAAGTCGCTAGCCATAACGGCGCGCCTGGTGGTGGACAATCGCACTTAGGTTTAGCCATGGGCTATTCCCCGTCCGTAGTATCGATTTGACGAGATTTTTCAGCAAGGTAGTTCTTCAAGAAGCCTTCAATCACACGCGGGTTTTGACCATCTTGAATAGCTAGAACCGCATCCATAATCAAATTACGGTTGAGCAGCTCTTCTTTCATACGCAGCTCTAGCTTATCAGCCATAGGAATCGCAATCATATTGGCGATCATCGCACCATAAAGTGTAGTTAAAAGTGCTACCGCCATTGATGGACCAATGGTTTTTGGGTCATCCATGCTTGAAAGCATGGCAACCAGACCGACAAGTGTACCAATCATACCCATAGCAGGGGCAACATCACCCATGGCCTTAAAAATACTGACACCGAGTTTGTGACGGTCTTCAGTCAACATTATGTCTTTTTCTAGTGCATTGCGTACCACCTCACCATCATGGCCATCCACCAGCATATCTACCGCTTTTTGCATAAAACTGTTGGTAATTTGTGCTTCCTCAAGCGCAAGGAAGCCACCTTTACGAGCTGCGTCAGCCATGTTGACTGACTGCTCAATCAAGTCTTCAGGTTTATCAATTTTAAACATGAAGGCTTTCATACCAATTTTAATGGCGCCGAAAAATTGCTTGAGATTGAACTTCATCAAAACCACAAACAGCGAGCCCATGAATACAATCAAGATTGACGCGACATCGACGAAAATACCGATACCACCACTGGTCGCCATCGCACCGAGTACGAATGCGAACGCACCAATTATTCCTATAAGGGTCGCTAAATCCACAATATCTCCTCAACCTGAGCTTATACTTCTAATCTGCCTTGATCATGTTGCTAATGAATACCGCATACAGCGCTATCTGTGACTGTTGTAATAATCAACGTATCCCACACTCAACAGTATTCAGTTTTACGCTGCTGATTTGAATTCTATTTTAGGCTAACAAACAGGTATTACAATTACTTATCGGTAAGATGCGAGGCAAGTTTAGAACTAATTAGCGCTTTGTCATAAAAGTTTCTAAATAAAGCGTGTCCTTGTGCAAATATCCGCCGACTTAATTTGACCACAAGTCGTTGCTGATATACCTTGTCACACGCTGAACTTAAGGGAAAATTATCGTGGCCAAAAAGTTAGAAAGCCTCAGTTTTGAGCAGGCTATTTCAGAGCTAGAACAAATCGTTGACAACTTAGAGCAAGGTGATGTTGCCCTTGATGACGCACTGAAACAATTTGAGCGAGGCATCAAGCTAGTTCGCCAAAGCCAAACTAAGCTTGATCAAGCCCAGCAAAAAGTCTCTATTCTTTTAGATGACGACAGTCAGCTACAAACATTTGAGCCTGACAGCGAATAATCTAACGCGACTAGCAAGCGCATCCATAGTTAGCAATTTAACACGGCAAGGTTTTCAGTGGATACTTCCTCACTTCCTCTTTCTGAGGCGATTAAGCATTACCAAACTCGAGTTGATGCCATTTTGGCAGAGACTATCGATCAACTCGACGACTCAGCTTCACACTTAAAAGCAGCCATGCGCCACGGCGCGCTAATTGGCGGCAAACGCATCAGACCATTTCTAGTTTACTCTGTTGGCGAAATGCTTGGCGCTAAACTTGAGCAACTTGATAGCGCAGCCGCAGCCATTGAGTGCATTCACGCCTACTCTCTTATCCATGATGATTTACCGGCAATGGATGATGACGAGCTACGCCGCGGCAAGCCAACCGTACATATCGCCTTCGATGAGGCGACAGCAATTCTAGCGGGTGACGCGCTGCAAACCTTAGCATTTGAGCTCATTAGCGAACCCAATTCTCAACTGGCACCAGCTCAGCAATTAGCTATGGTTAAAGCCCTAGCAAGAGCCTCTGGCTATGTGGGTATGTGTGGTGGTCAAGCAATTGATCTGAGCTCAACAGACAAGCGTATTGATTTAACAAGACTGACAGAATTACACAATAAGAAAACCGGCGCCCTCATCAGCTGCGCTATTGAACTTGCCCTTATTGCCGCCAGTGCCAGTGAGCTAGAACAAACCGCCATGACTGAGTATGGTCAAGCACTCGGTTTAGCATTTCAGGTGCAAGATGACATCCTTGATATTACCGCCAGCACTGAAGAGCTTGGTAAGCCACAAGGCAGTGACGAGCAATCAAACAAGAGTACCTTCCCTAAATTAATGGGACTAGAGGGTGCCGAAAACTGTGCTAAGCAACTTGTTGAAGATGCACTATCAGCGCTGACTAATTTGCCTTACAATAGCCAGTTAATTAAAAATTTCGCCCGCTATATTGTCGAGCGTAGATTATAAAAAGAGCAGAACTTCCCAATATGAGCTTTGATCATAGCCAATATCCAGTGCTAGCCCGTGCTAATACACCGGAAGACTTAAAACAGATCCCACAAAGCCAGTTAACGCAGCTGTCTGATGAGTTGCGACAGTTTTTACTGCAATCTGTGGGCGCATCAAGCGGACACTTTGCCTCAGGACTAGGCACAGTCGAGCTTACCGTGGCCCTGCATTACGTCTATAACACCCCTTTCGACCGCTTGGTTTGGGATGTCGGTCATCAGGCCTACCCACACAAAATTCTAACCAACCGCCGTGAGCAGATGCATACCATTCGTCAAAAGAACGGCTTGCACCCTTTTCCATGGCGCGAAGAAAGCGAATACGACACCTTTAGCGTTGGCCACTCAGGCACATCAATCAGCGCAGCCTTAGGTATGGCTGTGGCGGCTGAGCGTGAAGGAAAAGGCCGTAAAGTGGTCTCTGTGATTGGCGATGGCGCGCTTACTGGCGGCATGGTGTTTGAAGCCTTGAATCATGCAGGCGATCTGCATGACGACATGCTCGTGGTACTCAACGATAATGAAATGTCAATTTCGGAAAACGTGGGCGCACTGAACAATCACCTCGCGCAACTGATGTCAGGCCGCTTCTACACCACTATTCGCGAAAACTCTAAACGCGCGCTCAAAGATATGCCAGTTCTGAAAGAAATGGCTAAGCGTACCGAAGAGCATTTAAAAGGCATGGTGGTGCCTGGCACCTTATTTGAAGAGCTTGGCTTTAACTATATCGGCCCGATTGATGGCCACGATGTAAACGGTTTGGTGGATACCTTGCGTAATATGCGCAACTTAAAAGGCCCGCAATTCCTGCACATTATGACCAAAAAAGGCCGCGGTTATGAGCCTGCTGAAAAAGATCCAATCGGCTGGCACGCAGTACCTAAGTTCGACCCATCGCAATTTAAAAAGCCTGCCACTAAACCTGGCTTACCCACCTTTTCACAAGTGTTTGGTAAATTCCTTTGCGACATGGCGGCAACCGACAACAAGTTAATGGCAATTACCCCAGCAATGCGTGAAGGCTCAGGCATGGTGGAGTTTTCACAGAAATTCCCTAAGCAATATTTTGACGCAGCCATTGCTGAGCAGCACGCGGTAACCTTAGGTGCTGGCTTTGCGGTAGAAGGCTTAAATGCAATTGTGGCGATTTACTCGACCTTCTTGCAACGTGGCTACGATCAGCTTATTCATGACGTTGCACTGCAAAAACTGCCGGTACTATTTGCTATTGACCGCGGCGGCATTGTAGGCGCAGATGGTCCAACCCACCAAGGAGCGTTTGATTTAAGCTTTATGCGCTGCATTCCAAATATGGTAATTATGGCGCCATCTGATGAAAACGAATGTCGCCAAATGCTATACACTGGCCACATGTATCAAGATGGCCCATGTGCCGTGCGCTATCCTCGCGGCAGTGCAACAGGTGCTGAGCAAGTTGAGCAAATGACGGCAATTGAAATCGGTAAAGGTGTGCTAAGACGCCAAAGCGAGGCTAAAAAAGTTGCCATGCTTAACTTTGGTACCACGCTTGCGGCAACGTTAGCTGCTGCCGAGCAGTTAGATGCCTCGGTTGCTGATATGCGCTTTGTTAAGCCAATTGACGAAGCGTTAGTGCTTGAGCTCGCTAACAGCCATGACGTTATTGTTACCATAGAAGAAAACGCCATTATGGGCGGCGCCGGCTCTGGCGTTCTGGAGTTATTGCAAAAGCATAAAATCACCAAGCCAGTGCTACAAATTGGTCTGCCAGATGAGTTCATTAAGCACGGTGCTCCAAATGAGATTATCGCAGAGCTTGAACTTGATGCTGCGGGTATTGAAAAACAAGTTCGTGCTTATTTAGCTAAGTAAAAAAGTAGATAAATAGCGAGCTGGGTAGCGAACCGCTACCTATGTTTATAAGGCCCTAGCATTATGCTGGGGCTTTTTCGTTTATGAAGGTGAAAAATGCCTTACCTAACCAGCTGAAGCTATACCTAAAGCATTGAGTTAATCTTTAGCGCTGCCAGAACAGGAAACACTGGAATTTTCAGGCCAAGCCTAATCGAATGATAACCACCTATGCTTTGAGGCTGAAAACAAAAAACCGAGCCTAAGCTCGGTTTTTCACTCAATCATAAATGCCCTAGCAAATTATGCTTGGGTATCTACACTGCCGCCACCTTGTGACACCATTACCATTGCTGGGCGCAATAGGCGGTCATTTAGCAGGTAACCTTTTTGCATTACCATCATCACCTTGTTCGCAGGGAACTCAGCACTTGGCTGCATACCGATAGCCTGGTGATGATCTGGGTTAAAGTCTTCACCTTGTGGGTCAACTTGTTTCACACCAAACTTTTCAACGGTAGTTAAGAAACCTTTCATGGTTAGCTCAACACCCTCATGGATAGCTTTGGTTGCTTCATCATCAGCACTGGTGCCTTGAAGCGCGCGCTCCATATTGTCGATAACAGGTAGTAGCTCGTTAGCGAACTTTTCTAAAGCAAACTTACGTGCTTTTTCAACATCTTGTGCCGCACGAGTACGGATATTTTGTGTTTCCGCCGCTGCACGTAGCTCTACGTCTTTACGCTCAGCAAGCTGCGCTTGAGTCTCTGCAAGCTGTTGCTCTAACTCTTCGATACGGAAATTAGCTTGAGTTAATTCATCCGTTACGCTCTCGACTGTGGCTTCACCCGTCTCAACTTCTACTTCAGTTGCTACCACTTCTTCTACTTGCTCCTGAGAGGCAGTGTTTGACTCGTTGCTCATTTTCACTCCAGCTAAAAATGCTCTTTTAAAAATTCATTCAATAATACCTGAGATATTCGCCAGACTCTGAGGTCGAACACTCACACATTAGGCTAGTTTGGGTATATTATGGGGATCAATTTTACGCTTTCAAGGCTTTAGGCCAATCAAATTCATTTATGAGCAAAAAGTTTCAAACCATTGGATTAATAGGTAAGCCTCACCATAAAGGTACCAACCTTACCTTAAAGCGTCTGCATCACTGGCTTTCTATGCAAGACTATAAGGTCATCGTTGAGCAGAGAGTTGCTATGGAACTTGGTAGCAATGTTGAATCAATGGACTTATTGGAGATGGGTAAGCTGTGCGATCTTGCCGTTGTAGTAGGTGGTGACGGCAATATGCTTGGCGCGGCTCGCGTGCTTGCTCGCTTTGATGTTGCGGTAATTGGCGTAAACCGCGGTAATCTTGGATTTCTAACCGACCTACCTCCTGATGGCTTTGAAGACACACTCGCAAAAGTACTCGAAGGCGAGTTTGAAACCGAGCACCGCTTTTTACTTGAAGCTGAGGTGCATCGCCATGGCAAAATTACCTCTAGCAATACTGCTGTTAACGAAGCCGTACTTCACCCTGGCAAAATTGCCCACATGATCCAATTTGAGGTCTATATCGATGAGCAATTTATGTACAGCCAACGAGCTGATGGCATGATTGTCTCCACCCCAACAGGCTCAACTGCCTACTCGCTTTCTGCAGGCGGCGCGATATTAACTCCAAATCTGCAAGCGATGATCTTAGTGCCGATGTTCCCACATACGTTATCGTGTCGACCTATCGTGGTTGATGCCTGCAGCACGATTAAGCTTGTCGTATCACCAAACAATGGTGAAAACCTTGAGGTCAGCTGTGATGGCCATGTGCACCTCGCGGTCCTGCCGGGCGATGAAATCATTATTCGCCGCTCTGAAGAGCGCCTAAGACTCATTCACCCTAAAGGTCATAACTACTTCCATGTATTGCGCAACAAACTTGGCTGGGGTTCTAAGCTATTTTAAGACTATTTTAGGATTTGTTAGCTAGCATCGAATCGCTTCACCCACTTGAGTACCTATAAAGGTATACAAGGTGTTTTACGGCAATATGGGCCGATAAGCAATAATTCTAACTAAAATCACTTTTATAACTTTTTTACCTAGTTAGCTGATTAAAGCCAGCATAACCAGCGTGATCGAGATCACATTGAATAAGGAGCAGAATCGAGTTACTTCACACTTTACTAATGTTGCATAGTTGAAACAATTTCGAATGATCTTGATCAATTTATTAATAAGGCAAATGTCGTCTATTACATGCACCTTTTGACTCGGTAACCTTTTATTAACCGTCGTCAAAAAACAAATACCCTTAAATGTACTCAAATAGAGGTACGTATGACTACAATACAACTTCTAGCAAGCCTAACACCTGTGATCAGTGTACTGGTGTTCTTAGTATTGCTAAAACTTCCTGCTTCAAAGGCTATGCCAATTTCTATGGTGGCAACAGCACTCGCAGCAGTATTTGTATGGCAGATGGACAGCGGCTTTTTAGCTGCATCTGTCGTTGAAGGTTTACTCTCCGCCCTTACCCCACTAAGCATTATCTTTGGTGCTGTTTTCTTACTAAATACCCTTAAATACTCAGGCGCCATGGATACTATCCGCGCCGGCTTTACCAATATTAGTAGCGACGCTCGTGTGCAGGTCATTATTATTTGTTGGCTGTTTGGTTCATTTATTGAAGGCTCTGCTGGTTTTGGTACTCCTGCAGCCATCGGCGCGCCCTTGCTAGTGCTGCTGGGTGTTCCACCTATTGCAGCAGCAGTTGTGGCATTAATCGCTGACTCTACCTCTGTATCATTCGGCGCAATTGGCTTACCAGTGCTATTTGGTATGGAGCAAGGTCTAACCGAAGGTGGCGTCAACATGGCCGCGGCGCAAATTGCCGAGCATGGTGGCAGTTTTGCCGACTTTGCCCAATATATTGCAATGCACATGATCACCATCGATCTGATCACAGGCTCTTTGCTGCCACTGGTACTAGTGTGTGTGTTAACCGGCTTCTTTGGCAAAAACAAATCCTTTAAAGAAGGCCTTGAAATTTGGAAGTTTGCCCTATTCTCAGGCTTAGCCTTTACCGTACCAGCTTGGTTAATTAACTATTTCGCCGGCCCTGAATTCCCGTCTGTCATTGGCGCACTGGTTGGTATGGCAATTGTTATTCCAGTAGCGAAAAAAGGTTACTTATTACCAGAGAAAGCCTGGAACGATTTCGAGAAAACTGCTGAAGATGACAACAGCGACACCAAAGCCTTTGCTGGTAATCCTGGAACTGAGGTTAAATTCAGTCAGGTAGCAGCATGGTCTCCATACATCATTATGGCAGCACTGCTAGTGTTATCTCGTGTAATCGAACCATTTAAAAGCTTCCTAACCAGCTTTAACATCAGCTGGACCAATCTATTAGGCACAGAGCTTAAAGCGGGTTTTGCGACCTTCTACGCGCCAGGCATTTTCTTCGTGGTGGTATGTTTAGTTGGCTTTGTACTGTTTAAAATGAACAGTAAAAGCATCAAACAGTCGTTCACGACTTCTTGTAGCTCTATGTTGCCAACCATTATCTCCCTGGGTGCGTCAGTACCTATGGTGAAAATCTTCCTTAACTCAGGCCAAAATGATGCAGGTCTTGAGTCTATGCCCGTTGCACTTGCAGATTTACTCGCTTCATCAATGGGCGCAATTTGGGCGTGGATGGCGCCAGTTGTGGGTATTTTCGGTGCCTTCTTATCTGGCTCTGCCACCTTCTCAAACATGATGTTCTCAGGCCTTCAGTATTCTGTTGCTGACAATATCGGCATGAACCATGCCCTAGTGCTCGCCCTGCAAGGAATTGGTGCTAATGCTGGCAACATGATGTGTGTGATGAACGTAGTGGCTGCTGCAACCGTTGTGGGAATGGCCGGCCGCGAATCTGAAATCATCCGTAAAACCATGCCGGTTGCACTTCTCTATGCATTTACTGCCGGCACAATTGCAATGATTTGGGGTGGTTTCTAACTAACGCCTACACTTATAGATATGTCGTGCAACTAGTCATTGATGAGGCTAGTTGCTAAAACTTTGTTTGAGTCGAATCTAAGTGCCGTTTGACTCAAAATCACACCTGTATTGAGAAAAACTATGTCGATTAATTATCAAACCGTCATGGATGAGCTTGTAGTTGTACTTGGTAAGGATGCCGTAAGTAACGATCCAGTGCGCCGTTTCGCCTGGTCTACCGATGCAAGCTATTTTCGAATCGTGCCAGAAATTGTGGTGCATGCCGATAATGTAGAGCAAGTAAAACAAACACTAACCATTGCCCGTAACCATCAAGCGCCTGTCACTTACCGTGCTGCTGGTACCAGCCTTTCAGGCCAAGCTATTGGTGAAGGCATCTTGCTAATCTTAGGTCACGATGGCTTTAGAAAAATTGAAATTAGTGATGATGCAAACCTAGTAACACTTGGTACCGCTGTAATTGGCGCTGATGCCAACGCAGCGCTCAAACCGCTTAACAAAAAAATTGGTCCAGACCCAGCAACTTTATCTGCCTGTAAAATTGGCGGTATTGTTGCCAACAATGCCTCTGGTATGTGCTGTGGCACCGCGCAAAATTCCTATCAAACCATCAAGTCAGCCAAACTAGTATTTGCTGATGGCACAGAGTTGGATACAGGCTGTGAGCAATCAAAAGCCGCGTTTGCAGCAAGCAATGGTGACATGCTCAAATCATTGGCTGACCTTGCGCAGATGACGCAAAACAATCCGACCTTAGCCGCGCGTATTAACAAGAAGTTCGCTATCAAAAACACCACTGGCTACTCAATCAATGCCTTAGTGGATTACAGCGAACCGTTTGACTTAATTAACCACTTAATTGTGGGCTCTGAAGGTACACTCGCCTTTGTTAATGAGGTGACCTACCACACGGTAGAAGAAGCTAAATGCAAGGCATCTGCCCTAGCGGTATTTTTCAACATGGAAGATGCGGCAAAAGCGGTGCCGCCATTAGACATCCACGAAGTGGCAGCTGTAGAGCTGCTTGACTGGGCATCGATTAAAGCAGTAACCGGCAAGCCAGGCATGCCTGAGTGGTTATCTGAGCTACCACAAGGCGCAGCAATTTTGCTTATCGAATGCCGCGCTAACGATAGCGAAACCTTGAATAACTACACTCAAACTGTAGTTGAGAAAATTGCCCACATTCAAACAGAGCGTCCAATTGAATTTAGTGATGACCCTGCGGTATTTGGTGAATACTGGGCAATGCGCTCAGGGCTATTCCCAATTATTGGTGGCGAGCGTGCAAAAGGCACCTCAGTCATCATTGAAGATGTAGCGTTTGAACTACCGCACCTTGCACAAGCTGCCGCAGACTTAACCGAACTATTCCACAAACACGGCTACCCAGAAGGCGTGATTTATGGTCACGCTCTAGCAGGTAACTTCCACTTCATCATTACGCCAACTTTCTCGAGTGAAGCTGACATTCAGCGCTTCCACGACTTTATGCAAGATGTGGCTGAGATGGTAATCAACAAATACGACGGCTCAATGAAAGCCGAGCATGGTACTGGCCGTGCTGTGGCACCGTTTGTTGAAATGGAATGGGGTGCAGATGCTTACACCTTGATGAAGCAAATCAAGCACATCTTTGACCCAACGAACTTACTAAACCCTGGCGTCATTTTAAATGACGATACCGAAATTCACGTTAAAAACATCAAGCCATGCCCAGTGGTTGATGACTATGTTGACCGCTGTATTGAGTGTGGTTTCTGTGAAAAGACCTGCCCTACATCGGCGTTAAACTTCTCGCCGCGCCAACGTATTGCGACCCTTCGTGAAATTGAACGTCTAGAGCAAAGTGGTGATAAGCAAGCCGCGGAGCAAATGCGCGCAGATGCTAAGTATGATGTGATTGATACCTGCGCCGCTTGTCAGCTGTGTACCATTGCCTGCCCTGTCGATAACTCTATGGGTAATTTAGTACGCAAACTGCGCACGCCATACATCACCACGACAGAGCAAAAGGTATTGGACTTCCAAGCCAAGCACTTTGGCGCGGTTAATCAGGTGATCAGCACAGGTTTCGATGCGCTCGATATTATCCACAAAGTCACTGGCGATGGCGTCACTAAAGCCATTATGGATGTTGGCCGTAAGGTATCTAAAGAAGTCCCTTACTGGAACCCTGATTTCCCTAAAGGCGGCAAGCTAGCGAAAACTGCGCCAGTAGACCCAAGCAAACCAAGCGTGGTTTACTTCCCAGCTTGTGGCGGTCGTACATTTGGTCCAACGCCAAAAGATCCGGATAATCGAACGCTACCAGAAGTGGTAGTGACCTTACTTGAACGTAGCGGCTACAACGTCATCACCCCAGATAACACGCGCAGCCTGTGTTGCGGTCAAATGTGGGAGTCAAAGGGCGACTTTAAAAACGCCGATGCTAAACGCGATGAGTTGATTGATGCGCTAGCTGAGCTATCTGACAACGGCAAAGTGCCTGTAGTTGTCGATGCACTATCTTGTACCTACCGCGCCCTAACAGGCAACCCTAAGGTCGAGCTGCTGGACTTGGTTGAGTTTATGCATGATGAGTTGCTGCCAAAAATGCAAATCACTAAGAAGTCGAGCATTACTCTGCATCAAGGCTGTAGTGCCCGTAAGATGAAGCTTGAGCCGAAACTGCAAGGTATTGCAGAGGCTTGCGCTGAGCAAATCGTTGAGCCAGAAGGCGTTTATTGTTGTGGTTACGCCGGTGAGAAAGGTTTGTATAAGCCTGAAATTAACGCCAGCGCCCTGCGAAATATTAAAAAGCTAATCCCTACTGAAACGAAAGAAGGTTATTACGCTAACCGTATGTGTGAAGTGGGTTTAACTCAGCACAGCGGCATTCCATATCGCCACCTGGTGTATCTACTGGAAGAGTGTACGCGTTAACTAAGCCTAGTCTTGCTTTAACTCAATAACAAAACAGCCGCTTGAGCAATCAAGCGGCTGTTTTATTCTTAGGTTAATTTAGGCTGGTATACTTTGCGGCTCTATTAGTAACCAAAAAACTGAATGCAACTAAAACGCAGCATTGTTTAGCCAAATATAAGGCACTAAGCAAGCCGCGCTACTCACAAGGATTGTTGCTGTAAAAACTTCCACTGCCGAGTTTCTAGAAAGTAGGCGGTAGCGATCATATAAACACTGGTTAAGACCAACTGTACAATTCTAACCCACATGTTATTGCCTATATCGCCACTACTCATGAGTGTGTTACCGAGTAAAACTAATACCGTCGAAAACGCTGTGGCATAAACAGCGCCTTTACTTGGTTCAGTATAGATTTTTGTTGAAATAATCAGCGCCAAAAATGTAATGAAAATCACGTAGAAACCAAGAGTCGCATTAAGACCTAAGATAACAAAAGCCACAACGGCGATCGCACCACCTATAGCGTTGCTTAAAACTAAAAAAGAACTCAATTTGACGGAATTTTCTTTGGTTATCATAAGCGAGAACACAGCGATAAACATCATAGTAAGTAGTGCTTGAGAGATTTGAAAAACGAAAAAGAAACAAACAACAGGAAATGAAATCAGCATTGCTCTAACTGTGGTATACCACCTCTGGTTAGTGGTTAGCATAGGAGCTGGTTCAGCCGTTCGTTCACTAACATCAGGCATCAATATATGCATCAATGCGAATATTGCTACCGCAACAACTCCAGACACAGCTAGACCAAACGCCAGGAACAATGATGCTGATGGACTCGACATTGCGACAAAAGGTAGCATCAAAACGGCAATAATAAGCATGGTCGCAAACAAATTCCATTTAGGGTTAGTAAATAAGAAATACCCCCAAAGCATCATCAAACCAACAAGGCACATTAAAGCTACGGGATACTCCGTAATCCCCCCAGATAAAACAAGACCTAAAGCCATGGTCACAATCATGGCTATCAATAACTCATAAACGGTTGCCCAGTTATATGTTGGCTTATCTAACAAGAACTTTGCTGTAAATACTGGAGCGACGAATGCCAACGGCCAGTCGATCCATGCAGCTAGAAATACCGCAAGCCCAACTCCAAAGGCATAGCGAAAAATGCTAAGTTCGAGTTGTCTTTGTGTTTGAGCGTTATCTTGCATACGACAAATAACTCACAACGCGGATCCAAAACTTACCCAATGTGTTGAAGAACCAATTATCGTCGGTATAAACGATGACATCTGCTTGACCGCCTATTCTCAGCACACCTTTAGCTTCGTTACGCTCAAACTCTATAGTGATTGGTAA
The DNA here is from genome assembly GCF_004295345.1 of Shewanella maritima. Classification (NCBI taxonomy): domain Bacteria; kingdom Pseudomonadati; phylum Pseudomonadota; class Gammaproteobacteria; order Alteromonadales; family Shewanellaceae; genus Shewanella; species Shewanella maritima. The sequence continues at coordinate 761,430 of NZ_CP036200.1, forward strand.
CATTTGCGTTTGCCTTAACCAACCGGTTTGGGTAGAGGCTTCAGCAAGTTTTCCTGCCTGATTGCTTTGACCCCAATCTATTCCCCAGTCGACACTCGACACCTTGCCTTTAATTATTTTTCCAGGCGCAAAGTCTAATGCTATTTCAACAGGATCGCCGACTTTTACATTTCCAAGGCTATTTTCCCTAAAATAAGCTTCCACCCACAGGCTTTCAGTTGACACAAAAGTCATTAAAGGCTGCCCCACCGAGGCATAAAACCCTTCAGACAAACTAAAGTTAGAAACACCACCGTCTGTTGGCGCCTTTATCACACATCGTTCTAAATTAAGGTGTGCTTGTTCTAATGCTAACAGTGCAGACTTAACCTGAGTGTTTTCCTCACCATCACTGCCTAGTTGCTGCTTAGCTCTCTCTAAATCAGCCTCGGCGTTTAGTACATTCGCCCTTGCCGCAGCCAACTTTGCTCTTGCATCGTCCGCCTCAGCATTTGAAATAACGCCTCTTTCTGACATCGCGAGCAAACGCTTAGTTTGTAGCTCTATCGCTTCTTTTTCTACGTTTGCACTAGTCAATCGAGCTTGAGCAGACGCAATACTCGCAGTCTGTGCTCCAACTTGTTGCCCGGCAAGCTCAAGGCTCTGCTTTGCTTGAGCAACAGCAATTTCATAATCTGCGGGGTTTAGCTTAACTAATACGTCACCACGATTAATAAGCTGGTTAGGCTGAACAAGAATGTCCATCACTTGTCCCGATACCTGTGGCTTAATCGGCACAACGTAACCCTTGATACGAGCATTGTCAGTGATAGGAATTATGCGATCAGCGATCATACTAAACACAATCATCACGCCAATCAGCAAGAGTAAATAGTTCGTGAGCTTACGAACTTTTTCTGGCTTCTGTGCAATAGCTTCAGCGTCTTTACCTTGCTCTATAACATCTGATCCAGATTCTGCTTCTGAGAGGTTAGCTAATTCGCTACTTTTTTCTTTCATAAAATCAGCCTAAAAAAATTGATTTATCATTAATCAATAGATGAACTTGCACGAAATAACAATCTTGATAGTAACTAGCCAATATGAAACTAGGGGCTACAATAAAATTCGTGTTATCAAAGCATTAGTTCCAAAGGAAAGTATATCGTGAACCTACGGGATATGAGTAATAGGCAGCGAAGGATTCTTGATTTCCTAAATAAGAACAACACTCAATAACATAAGCAAACAGTATAGCTGACAGGCAAGATTTTATTTAAACACACAATAAAACTATGCCTTAGTTGTAATTTTGAAATCTAACTATTGCCTTAGGACTGCGTAATTCCAAAGGAGCTGGCTATGCAAGATGAGTCTATGCTGCCGCAAAACAACCTATCGTGGTGACAATATTTACCTGAACTGATAACTGTTTTTTACCATTGAGGTAGAACCTATTTCATTCACCATCTGCGGCCAATATTCAGGCAATACATGTGCGTTTCTATTAGTGTAGTGATTAGTGGCAGTTAACTGCATTGAACCATCCAATGCAGTAGATGGTTCAAAATTGAAAGGAAAAGTACCAAAAGCTAGAAGTACGCAACAAACTGAAACTTAACTTTAAGCCAGCTGGTGACACAGTGTTATGACTAATGCCCGCCGACACAGGTTAGCAAACTTTGCTCAAGCTCCTTGTCATCGAGAGGTTTATCGCTGATCAGCTCGATACGCGAGTCTAGCGCATCATCAATCTCAGACAGTGACAAAGCGCCATCAGCGTAATTCACCCCAAGAATACCGTCATAGGTAATGACCACCGCTTTAAAACGCAGCACATCAGCTTGCTTTAGGCGTTCAACCCAAGACATAACGCGCTCAAAGCCAAAGCTTACTTCTGGCGAAAACACCCAACCGATGCTCGCAAACTCGCCTTGCTGCTGAGAAAAACGGTGGAAGATTTCACCTTGCCAGTCGAACTCAGCAAGCTCTGTTGGGGCCACTGCATTACTGGGCTTGAATAGGCTAATATCCTGATGACTTGGCACCTGCAACAACTTTGGCTTAACCTGCGGTACACGTTTGGCAAAGGCACTAGGCTGATTTAATAGGTCATAAATCTGCTCAAAACCACTTTGCAACTGCACATCATTAACCAGATGACTGGCAAATTGCCCGTCGGTACTCACAACGTTTTCTGCATCAACGCGGTACAAGTCACTACTCAGTAATTGCTGCGTAGCGCCGCAGCCAATACTGTCTAACCATTGACTTAGCTGCGCGGCCTCATCTGCTTGGTACAGACTGTCTTTACTAACCAAAATACAATCCGCCACTTTGGCTTGGTCGATAAATATCTCATGGCTGGTATAACGCTCGTCAGCCACTTTGCGGGCATCTACCAAGGTAATCACGTTGCCAAGGGAAATAATCGGCTTAAAGAACTCGTTTTGCAGGGTTTGCAGGATCTCTTTGGGATGCCCAAGCCCTGTGGGCTCAATCAAAATTCTATCTGGCTTGGCTTGTTGGATAAGCTGATTAATTGCCACTTGCGCAGGCAAACCCGCCGCGCAGCATAAACAGCCGCCGGGCACTTGCTTAATCGCCACCTGTCCTTGATTAGTATTTGCTTGCTGCGCTTTAGTTTGAGAGCTTCCGGTTTGAGCACTTCCGTTTTGGCTGTTGATGATATGGGAACTGCCTGTTTTCTTACAAGCTAACAGCTCTGCGTCGATACCGACTTGGCCAAACTCATTAACCAGCACTGCCCAGGTTTCGCCCTCGGGTCGATTCGCCAATAATTGCTGGATTAGCGTGGTTTTACCCACACCTAAAAAACCGGTAATCACATTGGTTTTAATTGTTTTTGCTATGCGCATGACATCCCTTTAGTCATAAGCTCTTCTTTGAAACTAATCATTAATTTTAGCTGCAAATACGCATTAGTCTCTAGCCTTTGTTAGATGCGTATTTGCCTTGACGACTAGGCTTACTTTTTCCTTTGCTAGCTGCGCCACTTTTACCATTACTAGCTGCGCTACCAGAGCGATTTGTTTTATTACCTGAAGCAAACTTGCCTTTTTTGCCGTGCGTGTGTTTAGTACCTTTAAACTTACCGTTCTTACCCGATGAACTTTTACCGCTCGCCCTTTTACCTACAGCACTGCTATCTAAATTTAATTCACGATACCTTGCAGGCATAGGCGCGCCAGGCTCATAGCCTTTTGGAATAACAACCGGAATAGTTTGTTCTATTAAAGCTTCAATTTCAGCAAATTTAGATTTTTCTTGTTCACTGAAAAAAGTCATGGCTTCACCTGATAAGCCTGCGCGACCGGTGCGACCTACGCGGTGAACAAAGTCTTCTAGCTCTTCAGGCAATTCAAAGTTAATCACCCTTGGCAGCGCTTCAATATCGATGCCGCGGGCAGCTAAATCAGTGGCAACAAGTGCCCGAATTTTGCCTGCTTTAAATTCATCTAATGCGCGATTGCGTGCACCCTGAGTTTTATCACCATGAAACACAGCGGCGCTGATACCATCAAGTTTTAGCTCAGACACTAAAAACTCTGCCGACTCTTTACTGCTGACAAAAACCATCGATTGCTGCCAATTGTATTTACCAATTAGCTCAGACAACAACTCAGCTTTACGACGTTTATCAAGCTTAAATGCCTTATGAGTAATTTGTTTAGTGGTCGCTTCACTTTTAATGTTCACTAAGGCGGGTTGTTCAAGCATATTCTTGGCAAGCTGCTCCACCGCTTGAGAATAAGTCGCCGAAAACATCATGGTTTGATGCTGCAGGTTGACTAAACGGCGCACCTTTTCGATATCTTTAACAAAGCCCATGTCTAACATACGGTCTGCTTCATCAATAACCAGATGCACCACTTGCGATAGATCTAACTGATATTGACCAACAATGTCGAATAAGCGTCCAGGGGTTGCCACCAAAATATCAATGCCTTGCGCTAATGCTTTGCGCTGCGGGTTAATACTCGCACCACCATAAACTGCCAGTGAGCGATAAGGAAGATGCTTGCCATAATCACTAAAGCACTGCTGAATTTGAATCGCTAACTCACGGGTTGGCGTCATCACCAACACCCGCACGGCTCGGCCATGACTTAGCTCAGTTTGCTGGGCAACATCGTTCACTTCAAGCTGCTGCAGAGTCGACAACGCAAATGCAGCGGTTTTACCCGTGCCAGTTTCAGCGCTTGCCAACACATCTTGTCCGTCAACAGCAACAGGAATAACGCGCTGCTGTACTGGCGTGGGCTGCTGGTAACCCACTTCTTCAATGGCTTTTAAGATGGTTGGCGATAAAGGCAAAGATTGAAACGACATGCATCAGACTCGATAAAAAATACAAAGGGTTATTGTAACGGGTTCTGCTGGGTAACTTCAGCTTTAAGGCAAATTATTTGCACGATTAAATCAATAGCGAACAGGGGTAACTTTAAAATATAACTTCAAGCAACCTTGAGGTAACAATTTGTATCCAAACGTGTTTTGTGAATTGAAGCACAAACCTAACTCAGGCAACATTTGCCCAACACTTTTTGCAGCTGTTCATGACGGTGTGAAAAGTGCTCACTTATTTCCTGCAGTTATGGATAACATCACCAATGAAAACTCAAACAATAACAACTAGTTTACCCTTAAAAACCTGCTTATCGCTTGCGCTTATCGGCCTGCTTACAGCTTGTGGTGGCTCAGATTCAAGCGACCCTGAGCCGCAACCAGTAGTGTTAAGCATCGATCACTGCTTTGTTATGTCAACCACTGAGGGCGACATGACATTAGGTATCGACACCACTAACACCCCAATTACTGGTCAAAACTTTATCGACTATGTTGAAGATGGCTTTTACGATGGTACGATTTTCCATCGCATCGTTAATAACTTCGTCAACCAAGGCGGTGGATTAACAGCAGACTACAGCTTTAAAACCACCAATGACCCAATCAAAAATGAATCAAGCGTTGGTCTCAAGAATGAGCGTGGCACCATAGCGATGGCGCGCACTCAGTCGCTTGACTCAGCAACAGCGCAGTTTTTCTTTAATATTCACGACAATGCAAACCTCGACTATCCAAGCCAAGGCGGCTACGCCGTATTCGGTAAGATCTTAGAAGGAATTGAGATCATGGATATGATGAATGCTGTGACAACGGAAACCAAGACAATTGGTGAGTTCAGCTTTCAAGACGCCCCAGTGGATAATATTGTCATTAACTCTGTGACAGCAACAACTTGCCCGGCAAACTAGTCTATTTAACCTGAGGTCGGGGTAAGGAAGTGTCGATAGCTATCTTGAACAGTGCTATACCAAGATTAATGTTTCTAGCGAGATAGTTTTGTTTAGTTCAAGGCGGAGCTGCGCGTCAATAGCTAGTCTATTGCAAGTGGCTTCAACACAGAAATAACCAAAACTAGCCGTTAGAAACCGTTTTATTATCCCGAATTCAGGTTAATTACTACGCATAACTAGTTTATAGTTTCATACCAGTGATTCTCGCTGGATAAACCGTCAAACAGCAATACATTGTCTATGCCAGAATCGAGGTTCTGGCATTTTTTATGCGCAAAAATGCCATATGGTTAACAAATTACAACCAATTACCTCTAAAGTGATAATCTGGCAACAATTGTTAGCACTAGATCACACTCTCCAACGCCGTAGCCTGCTAATTTTAATTCAGATTTGAAATTTTAAAACATTAAATTGAAACTTTAGAGAGGCACTTATGGCAGCTAAATTCTTTATTCCAAGCGTAAACATTCTTGGTCAAGACAGCGTGAACGAAGCCATTAACGACATCAAAGCGCTAGGCTTTGCCAAAGCACTTATTGTGACCGACAAACCACTCGTTGATATTGGGTTGGTGGCAAACGTGGTTGATAAACTACAAACTCAAGGTATTGAGTCAGTTATTTTTGACGGCGTTCAACCAAACCCAACAACCGGTAACGTTAATGCCGGTCTTGAGCTTTTAAACACCAACAAATGTGACTTCGTGATCTCACTTGGCGGCGGCTCACCTCATGACTGCGCCAAAGGCATTGCGCTCGTTGCAACCAATGGTGGCGAAATTAAAGACTACGAAGGTGTAGACGTTTCAAGCAAACCGCAACTTCCATTGGTAGCCATTAATACAACTGCCGGCACCGCAAGTGAAATGACCCGTTTCTGCATCATTACCGATGAAGAGCGCCATATCAAAATGGCAATTGTAGACAAAAACACCACACCTATTTTGTCGGTGAATGATCCAGAGTTGATGCTCGAAAAACCTAAAGCACTAACAGCGGCAACCGGTATGGATGCACTAACTCACGCAGTAGAGGCTTATGTGTCGATCGCAGCAAACCCTATTACTGACGCCTGTGCAATCAAAGCGATTGAGCTAATCCAAGCTAACCTAGTTAATGCGGTGAATAAGGGCGATGATATTAATGCACGCGAGCAGATGGCTTACGCTCAATTCTTAGCGGGTATGGCATTTAACAACGCAAGCCTTGGTTATGTGCATGCAATGGCGCACCAGTTAGGCGGGTTCTATGACCTACCACACGGCGTATGTAACGCGGTATTACTGCCACATGTTCAAGAGTACAACGCCCAAGTTGTCCCTGCACGCCTTAAAGATGTAGCAATTGCTATGGGGCAAAATGTAGCAGGCTTAACTGATGAGCAAGGTGCACAAGCAGCAATTGAAGCGATTCGCACGCTATCTGCTGCAGTAAGCATTCCTGCAAACTTAACTGAGTTGGGTGTAAAAGCAGAGGACATTCCAACGCTTGCTGACAATGCACTTAAAGATGCTTGCGGTCTAACCAACCCTAAACAGGCAACCCACGAAGAGATTTGTGCCATCTTTACAGCAGCGCTTTAATGCTCGCTGACTAAGCACAGCTTATTGTCTAGAGTGAGCACAAAGGTTAAAAAGAGAGCTTCGGCTCTCTTTTTTATTGGCGCTTGTTTATTAGCCCTTTTAACTTGCTCTATATCTAGCGTCACAGCGCAGCACTCAGGTTTACTAAGTGAATATCAATTTAGCTCTGAGCCAGGCAATTCAGCCTGCAACAAGCATTTAGGTGATAGAAATGAGAGAGCTAAAAGAAAAATGACGAGAGATTGAGGGACAGAAAATCAAACACTTCAACCTTATATTAAGCGCCTTTTTAGTATTAATCACAAGTGGTTAATTACAAATATTGGTATTTAAATTCGTCTTTGTTAATTAATGGTAGCTAGCTCTAAATATTGCTCGCTAACTTTGACGCTTTCAAAATTTAACGACTATGATGAAGTTAATTCAATCGCAATAGGTAGGTACCAATGACTGCTATTACCCATGTTTACAACTACACTGTTCGCTGCCCGCATTACAAAGATAAAGACCAACCAGCAAGCTGGCTTAACCATATCGAAATCAATAACTCTTCTGAGATTGCCCTTAATCGCATCACCAAATGGCATAACAACTCTGGCACTAAGTTAGGCGAAGTAGAGAATTTTATTATTCGCAAGGCTGACAATGAAGAAGCCTACTTTGTAGTACAAAGTAATCGCCTGCCTCACGATGGTCATTCACTGGTTACCTTTAAAATCTTCCTCGACGACTGCTGTAAAGACGCTGATCCAATTGAAATTACCCACCACCTAGTTAGCGATTACAAAAACCGTATTGCTAAGGTAGCGTAACAATAGTTGGCTTAAGAGCATGTTACGTAACTAAACGCGGCTTATTAACAGCAAACTTGTCAGTCTTAAGCCTAAATCAAAAAAAGCTCGCTAATATAAGCGAGCTTTTTCGTTGAACTGGTACTAAGTCTATTATCAAGCTTTCAGTACAGTAATACCAATTGGGATAAATGAGTGATCAGATATTACGCATGAAAAATCGTTTAGAACAAGGCAGAAATTGCAGTTAGCTAGTTGCTCTACCTACAAAATTTCTAACGAAGTTATAAACGATTTTAACCAGTAAGAATGATCACATTCTTATGCTAATTGGTATGATTAGCAAAGCGCTTGTTTGAGCGCATCAACAAACTGTCTCACACCTTGCTCGCTAATATCTTTGTGAGTAACTAAACGCAGCTTTTTCGCCACGCTAAACACAAAGCCTTGCTTGGCTAGCTCTGCAGCAAGTTGCTTAAGCGGCTTGTTACCCTGCGCTTCACCTAAATAATCACAATAAACCATGTTAGTTTGTACTGGCTCGACATTGAACTCATCCATTTCAGCAAGCAAACTCGCAAGTAAGCGTGCATTAGCGTGGTCTTCAGCTAAGCGGTCAACTTGTTCAGTGAGTGCTAGCTTACCTGCAGCGGCTAGCACACCTGCTTGCCTCATGCCACCACCAAGCATTTTACGCCAGCGAGTGGCCTTGTTAATCAGCCTTTCATCCCCAAGCAAAATTGAGCCTACCGGCGCGCACAAACCTTTAGATAAGCAAATTGAAACAGAGTCAAAATACTGAGTGATATTGGCGATACTCGTTCCTTGTGCGACAGCCGCATTAGCTACGCGGGCACCATCAAGGTGGATCTTTAAATTATGGTTAAACGCCAATTGCTGCGCGTTAGCTAAATACTCTTGAGGCAGCACTTTACCGCCGATGGTGTTTTCTAAACTCAGTAAGCGCGTTTGCGCAAAATGAATATCCTTGGGCTTAATCGCTTGTTCAATATCGCTCAGTAAAATGCTGCCATCAGCCTGGTTAGTTAACGGCTGAGGTTGAATACTGCCAAGCACTGCAGCACCGCCACCTTCAAACATATAGTTGTGCGCTTGCTGACCACAAATGTACTCATCACCACGCTCACAATGAGCCATTAACGCCAATAAGTTCGCTTGCGTGCCCGAGCATACAAATAACGCACTATCAAAACCAAACATATCAGCAGCAAAGTCTTGCAGCTCATTCACCGTTGGGTCGTCACCATAAACATCATCTCCTACCTCTGCACTTGCCATGGCCTGACGCATAGCTTGAGTTGGCATGGTTACGGTATCGCTTCTGAAATCGAACATCTTCTGTTACCTGGTGTGTTGGATTATTTGGCCGCTATCATAACCTCTCTTCAAATGCTTGTACCTGTTGGCGCCCCAATTTAGTGATAAACGGACATAAAAAAACCAGCCGAAGCTGGTTTTTCATCATTACTGAATTTACTGAGCTGGAAGCTCTTTTACATTCAAATCCATTTGTGGGAATGGGATTTCAATGCTGGCTTCATCTAGTGCATTTTTGATTTGCTCTAGTAATTCAAAGTGTGCTGGCCAGTAATCAGAGGTTTTCACCCATGGGCGCACAACAAAGTTAATTGAGCAATCTGCTAACTCACCTAATGCAACAGTGTAAGCAGGATCTTTTAGCACGTATTGGTTGTTGTCTAATACCGCTGAAATCACTTGCTTAGTTTTGGCGATATCAGAGGTGTAACCCACACCAATGACTAAATCAACGCGGCGATTCTCTTGAGCACTGTAGTTAACAATGGTGCCATCCATCATTGCTGAGTTTGGCGCAATAATGGTTTTGTTGTCGCCAGTACGAAGCTTGGTAGAGAAGATAGTAATTTCATCAACTACGCCGGCAACGCCAGCCGCCTCAACAAAATCACCTACGCGGCAAGGACGGAAGATAACCATAAGTACACCGGCTGCAAAGTTAGATAGCGAGCCCTGAAGCGCTAAACCAACGGCTAAACCAGCCGCACCAATGACCGCAACAAGCGACGCGGTTTGTACGCCAATTTGCCCTAGTGCTGCAATAACGGTAAATACAAACACTAAGCCCCAAACCAAGTTTGCGACAAACGAGGCTACCGTTTTGTCGATACCACGGTTTGTCATGAGTTTGTCTGTCAAACGTTTGAACACGCCAGCAAAGTATTTACCCACTACAAAGATAACAATCGCGGCAAGTAGTTTTAGACCATAAGTGGCCACAAACACTGGCGCTTGTTCTAATAAACCTTGAAGGTTTTCCATTGTCTTACTCCCTTAAAATAGCAGAATCATTCTGCCGAAATTACAAACTCTACCCGTCGATTAAGCAATCGACCTTGTGCAGTATCATTGCTGGCTACGCTGCGTTTATCCGCTAAACCTACGACATTCACCTTGTCAAAATTAATACTTGTCGCTTCTGCCATTAAGGCGTTCTTGACGGCGACTGCTCGCGCCAATGACAAATTCATATTTACCGAATCACTTCCGCTAGTATCGGTATGCCCTTCAATGCTTAGGCTAAAACCTTTCGGCAAAGACTCCACAACCACCAGCAGTTTATACAAACTCGGCCACTGCGTTGCTGACACCTTATTCTCTCCAACGCCAAAATAAACAGGTGCTAACAAGTTGTTAAGGCAAGTAAATTCTTCAGAATTTAAACCCGCCTTCTCCGCACATGCCTGAACTTGCTGTTTTATCTCGTTAGCAAGTGCTGACTTCATTTTGCTGCTTGCTTGGTCTGGGCGGTTATCATCAAGTAAGGCATCTTGAGCCACTGCTTGCTTGGCGGATTGTTTAAGCGCACTAGCTAGCGCTACATCGTCTGGGTCTTGACAACCGTTTGCCATCACCACGACATTTGCAGGCGAATCTGGGCAAGCATCTTTTTTATCAGGCACCCCGTCTTTGTCAGTGTCTTGCCAAGCTGCGCTTGCAGAAAAAGCGACAAGCAATGCAAACAGTAAAATGACACGTGCTGCAGCCCTGATAGCTAAATCAAGCAACTTGCCGTTTGAGACGCGAAAAAGGCCTACCTGATCACAGCTAAAAATATTTACCTTCATGTTTTACCTCTACCGACAAGGTTTTAAGCAACACACAGGCGCGTTCACTGTGTAAATAAAAGCTTAAGTGAGTGTCAAACAGGTAAGAGATAGTTAACTTTGGCAATATTGTAAACATTTGTTAATGATATGCAAAAGCAATTTAAGATTTACATACGAATGGCGTTCTCTTACCCGAATTAGCCGATGCCCCATCATTATTGATCTGGTTCGACTTATTTTATATCGGCGAGCAGCTGGATAACTGTACTCACAAAAATGTGGTTATTGAGCCCCTACTCACTCAAAAAATCAAAGTGGTGTAAGTTTGGGATTAGTGCGCGTCTAACAACAAGTAAAAGGCTGACTAAAGTAGGATAAACGTGACAAGTTATTTACATCTAATTTGCATGTCTTATCGCCTGCTAACCGCATTAGCATTGACTTTACCGCCATTAAAAGGGTATATAAGGTTAACTTTTTAATGTTTGACGGTGTATCGACACCGAAAAGAAGTTATTTAATATAAAAAATAAACAATTAAGCGCGCTTTTTTGAATAGTTAACTTTGATTTACATTTTGTTACGAGTTCATCAACAGCCGCATTTTGCAAACAATTTCTGCAAAGTTTTTTGCAGGCAATCACAAGCTTAAGGTGGAAGACTTAATGAGTGAAGCAAAAGCGCCGGGCACTATGCTTGGGCATCCAAAAGGATTGTTCCTTTTATTCACAACAGAATTATGGGAACGTTTTAGTTACTACGCAATGCGTGCAATCTTGGTACTTTATTTGGTTGATAAAGTACAGTCGGAAGGCGGTAGTGGTCTAGGTTGGACCCAAGCCGATGCACTATCCCTATACGGTACCTTTACCGGTCTTGTTTACTTAACTCCCCTCATCGGTGGCTGGTTAGCCGACAACATTCTTGGTCAACGTAAAGCTATCTATATTGGTGGCTTCTTAATGGCAGCAGGTCAATTTACTCTGGCTGCACCACACAGCTGGTTCCCTGGCTTAGAAACGACTCTGTTCTATATTGGTCTAGGTACACTGATCATTGGTAACGGCCTATTTAAGCCAAACATTTCGACCATGGTTGGTGATCTATACGAAGAAGGCGATCATCGCCGTGATGGTGCATTCACCATCTTCTACATGGGTATTAACGTTGGTGCTGCGCTGTCTGGCTTCATCGTAGCTTGGGCTTACACTTCATTCGGTCACACAGCTATGGTTGACGGCCAAGAAGTGATGATCAACAACTGGCAAGCTGGTTTCTTCTGTGCAGGTGTTGGTATGGTGCTATCACTGATCATCCAGTTCATGTTCGCTCAAAAACTACTTGGTGACATCGGTACTATTCCGGCTGCTAAGCTTGAGAAGCAAAAGAACGAAGCGAAAGGTGAAGTTCGCAAAGAGCCACTTACCAAAGTAGAGCGTGACCGCATTAAAGTAATCATGGTAATGGGTCTATTTACCATTATCTTCTGGGCTGGCTTCGAGCAAGCTGGTGGTCTAATGAACCTGTTCACCAACGATTTTACTGACCGTATGATTGGTGGTTGGGAAGTACCAACGACTTACTTCCAGTCTCTTAACGCTATCTTCATTGTAATTTTCGCGCCTGTTATCGCATCTATCTGGATCCGCTTAGGTAAGAACGAGCCAAACTCACCTGTTAAGTTTGCGCTAGGTCTATTCCTACTTGCTGTTGGTTTCCTATTCATGATCGGTGCTGTACTAGAGATGGGTGGCGACGCAAATGCTAAGTCAAGCATGTGGTGGTTAGTGGGTGCATACTTCTTCCACACCATGGGTGAGCTATGTTTATCTCCAATTGGTCTATCAATGGTAACTAAACTTGCTCCTCTGCGTATTGCATCACTACTGATGGGTGCTTGGTTCCTATTCATCGCGGCAGCGAACAAGATTGGTGGTCTAGTTGGCTCACTCATCGGTCACGGCGGCGAGAAAGAAGAACAACTCGCTAACGCGATGGCAATCTTCTCAGGTATTGCGATTACAGCGACTATTTCAGGTATCATCTTGTACTTCATGGCTGATAAGCTAGTTGACTGGATGCACGGCGCTGAAGGTCACGCTGAGTCTGAAGAAGAAATGCTAGAAGAAGAGATTGCTGTTACAGCTGAACATGAAGCAATCAAGCGTTAATTCTAAGCTTATACGTTTGCTAGTAGCATGAGTAGTTAGCTGCATGAACAGCTCGTTACATAGCTAGCCACTACACAGACAACTAGCCAAAACTAAAAAATCCCCTTAATTGGGGATTTTTTGTACCTGTAATTCAGGTTATTTCAAAAGGATGAGTCAAGCGGCCAACGCTACAATCGCTATTCACACTCTAGCTGAATAAAGCCACCAGCCTTAGTGCTAGCGTCAAATACTAACCCTTCAAACTTATTCTCAAGCAGTGCCTGTTTATGCTCCGGCAAATAGGTCGCAATACAAAGCTGCTCGCCTAGGGCTAAATGACGCGATAAAACCTTTGGCGCCTTCCAGGTAGGAAAGCCTATCGGGTCGGTTTCAGAAATGGCAAGCGGTGCTAAACCTGTTGGATTACGAAGGTAACTCCTTAACCCTTTGCCAGATTGTGCAATGGCAACACGATATTCAGACAAATCTAGGCTAACGTAGATAATATCCATCAAGATATGTAACCCAGAGCTCGCCAAGCGCTCATTGAGGTATTCAAGCATTTTAGACGGTTGAATGAGCACTTCACTTTGGTCATTACGAAACAGCTTTAATTGCTGATTGACAAAGCTTCTAAGCAGCACGCAGCCAAATGCTGCGCTGTTATCCTCTGGCATAAAGTGCGCCATATACAGCACTAGGTGCTCGTCGCCCACCATGGTAGAGTCAATAAAAAACGCACTGACATCGCTATTTTTATACAAGGTGTAATTAATCAGCGCATTAGGGTATTCAACGCTTGAGGACGGAAATAACTGCTGCTGCACACTTTTAGCGGCCTCAGCGCTTTGCTCTAGCAATAGCAAATTGTCATTGAGCTCTTGATAAGAAAGCTCAATCAGCTCTGTGCTATGGGGCGCAATAGCCTGCTCTACCGGCTTAGAACCGGTAAGTAGTGCTTGCTCTACCGCTTGCTCGATAATAAACAGATCTGCGACGGGCTTAACCAGATAGTCGCTGGCACCAATGCGCAGCGCCTCTACGACGTCAGACATGGCATCATTACCAGAGATAACAATTGAAGGAATAGCGGGGTCGATATCGACCATCTGCCTAAGCATTTCTAAACCATCAACAATGGGCATGCTTAAATCTGCAATGACGATATCATAATGTTCTTGGGTGAACAGTTGCACGCCCTGCTCACCATTACTTGCTTGCTTAACTGATGCACCCTGAGAAGATAAAAAATCAGCGACTAGTTGACGAAAAACTGGGTCATCTTCCACTAAAAGTACAGCAATATCTGTTAGTGCCATAAACAACTCCCAGACTTAGTCAGGGAGTGGCTTCTCTGACTAATCTAGCTCGTCCATATACTCATCTAATAATTCGTCTTCTTCGTAGTCTGAAGGGACAATACCGTCATGAACTTTGTAATCCATGTGCTGTAAGTAAGCTTCTTTTACAAAGGTATATGGGTCGAGCGCATTATCTAATAATCTTTCTTGATCGATTGCTGCTGCGCGTTTGTGTAGGCTTTTTAAGCCCCACTTTAAAACTGATTGCCAAAAAGTAAACTCCGACAAAGGAAAGTATAGACCATCCACCCAATCTGTTGTGAGTTCGCGCGTTACATAAGGACCAAAGAAAGGTGCCATAAAGTAAGGACCGTTGGGAACGCCATAATAACCAAGCACTTCGTTAAAGTCATCTTGTTTACGAGAAAGTCCCATCATATCAGCAACATCCACCACACCTAGCAGGCCGATAGTCGTGTTGATAGTAAAGCGTCCACCTGCGTTGGCAGCCCAGCCCCACTTACCCTGAAGCGCATTGTTAACCATGGAACTTGGCTCTTCAAAGTTAAGTACAAAGTTATTTACGCCACTTTTTACCGGCATTGGTACATAGTCCTTGTAGCCATGGGCGACAGGGCGAAACAGGTATTTATCAAAATACTGATAGTTGAGGTGCCACATAGCGCGGTTAAAACCTTCAAACGGATCGCGCTCGTCGTTATAAACGACTTCAACCATAGGCTCTTGTTCATCTTGTGTGGTATGTGCAGGAGGAAGGCTGCTTGGAA
The DNA here is from genome assembly GCF_004295345.1 of Shewanella maritima. NCBI lineage: Bacteria > Pseudomonadati > Pseudomonadota > Gammaproteobacteria > Alteromonadales > Shewanellaceae > Shewanella > Shewanella maritima. The sequence continues at coordinate 776,455 of NZ_CP036200.1, forward strand.
AAGCCGCTAAAGAGTGACTAAACAAGGCAGTACTGGCACACAAAACAGTGAAAAAAGGAAGTAACGTCCTTACATACTTCATATACATCTCTTACTATCTAAACTTAGGATAGGAATTGATACCAACCAACACAACTAAGTGATCATTCTTACTGGTTATTTTTATTGGTGAAAATGGCTTATAACTTTTAGAAATTTGGAAGTTAGGCTCACTAACTAATTGCAATTTCTGCCGCGTTATAAGCGATTTTTCCGGCGTAATCTCTGGTCACTTTATCTATCTAAGTTGGTATTAACCAAACGTCACTGCATCGTTAAATTGACATTCTGGTGAACACACTGTAACTCTCGAACTATAGTGCTAATGCTAAGGTGTGGCTAAAAGCCAAGGCTTAGCTATAAAGCAAGCACTAAAGCAAATGCAATGGCTCTCAAGCAATGAACGCCTAAGCCGATAATAATTGAGAACAACGCAGTGATTTTGCTAGCAAGCATACTGCTTAGTTGGCAACAAACAAAACAAATATTTGTAAAACTTCATAAACAATTGGCCTTGGTAATATCTCATAGCTATATCAAGGGTGATATTGGATAACACGATAACCTTATGAACTCAGCTCGGACGTCACCAGTAAATAGCAAGTCTGATGTCAGCACGTCAGAGCAAACCAATGGCGCGCGCACAAACCTTGTTACTTCAGGTAAGCCTGATCAGTTAAGCAAGCAGCAAGCTCAAGTTAATAGTGAACGGACACCTAATAGTGAGCAACGCCAATCAAAGCAATCTGTTAGTCAACAAACTCAAGCACAAACACAACAAGCACAAGCCAGCAAAGTAACGCCACCCGATGCAACTACCAACTCTGCTCATGCCTCAAATAGACAACACGGCGTCGATACTCGAGCCTTGAGCTCCAATGCTCAACGTGTTGAAGTACAAGTGCAAAACCTAGAGCAATTAAATCGTTTAGATAAGCAACTAGCACTAGCTAAAACCGTCGAAGTGGCTATCACTCAAGCAAAGCCTCAACCTACTGCTAAGTTGACAACTCAGCTATCTACTCAGTCTAACGCTCAACCTAATACCCAAAACAATCCAACCATCACAGTTCAAAGTAATAGTCAGCAATCACAAACTAATTCAAACTCGTTCGCACAAGCCGTGGTTTCGATTTCAGGGAACACCCTGTCGGCAGAATTGTCGCAGTCTCAAGCGAAACAATTGCATCAAGCCGGGCAAGTTGTAATAACACAGGCGCAATCTAAAGCGTTACTCACCGAGTTAGCCAAGCTTGCAGTAGCAGCATCAAGCCCCGATTCCTTAAAATTAGATGCAATAAAACAAGCGGCAATAGCTGAATCAAACCAAGCCACGAGTGCACAGCAGACAAAGCTCGCAAGTCAGCTCATTTTGTTAGCTCAGAGTATGCAAATAAAAATGCCGCAAGCACTGCAGCAACTAGCACAGCAAAATGGCGTTTCAGATACACAGCTTGCCAACCTAGCATCACGCTCACAGGGCTACCCGCTACCTACAAGCCAAATTCAACAGCAGCAGATGCAATTTGCTGATGGACCGAAAATTCAGCTTGATAGTCAACCTAGAATAAGTGGTGGCGAATACCTGGCAAAAATTGTGAGCCACGGCGATAAACTCGCACTGCAACTAACAAAAATTCTTGGCTCAATTGATGTTGAACTGTCACCTAAAACGCAATCGAACATAACCACAGCTAAACACAATGATGTCGTCATAGCCAAGCTAGAGCCGGCACGAATCTTGGGGCAAATGCTAAAAAAACTTGATGCTACACCGCTTAATGATGCTCAAAACGTAAAGCAAAGTACCGGCTCGAATTCACCATCAAGTACAGTGAATCAAGAAGCTACTAAAACGGCGATGCAACCAAGCGCATTGACTCAACAAACAAATTTATCATCATCAGCTACTTCCGCCACAAGTTCGTCGACATCTAGCCCTTTAAACAGCGAAATGGCAGAGCTGGCAAAGCAAGCAGCAAAGGCTCTCACCGAAGGTAAAATCACAGCTGACAGCACCAAACTGAAACACTCTGCAGAGTTATTAAGTCAATCAGCAAAAAGCGATGCAACTTCAACTAAAGCTGAAGTTGTTCTAACTAAACCAGAACTTGCGCCAACTAAAGCTGATGTCGCGAGAGCACAAGCAGTCCAACTACAGAGCGGTCAATCAAAACAAGTTTTAGCCTCGACAATTCAAGGCGACTTAGTGAGTAGCAAGGGCGCAGAAGCGAGCTCTTCGAAAGCAATGACTAACCCAGGTCAAACTGGAATTAACTCAACAGGAACAGCTAGTAACTCAGCAAGTACAGTGCAGGCAAACCTTGATGGAGTAAAAGCCAAAGAAACAGCTCAACAGCAATCAGCAGTACCAAATAAGCTAGCAAGTGAGTTTAAAGGCGAATCGATAAAGTCCGCTCAAGTTGATGCAAAGGCGCTAACTTCACAACTAAATGCTGCAGCCCAACAAGACAAATCAATTCTGGGGCAAGCACCAAAGCAGGTTAATACTAAGACCGAGAGCGCCGAGGTCATGTCGCCGCTCAAAGTATTGTCTAAAGCACTATCAAAAGCAGGAGCTATGACGGCAACAGAAGCTCAGCCGAGTGTAAAAGTGAGTCTTGCCAACGAGCTACTTAAACTCTTACCTCAGCTATCTCCGAAACCACTCACGACGCTTGCAGAGCCAAAACAACTACAAGCAGAGCTTATGGGATTAGCATCGATTCAGCTCAGTCAACCCGCGGTTCACAGCACGCCGCTTATCACAGGTAGCGCCATTACCACGTTATTTCAGGTACTTTTAGGCGTGCGTGCAAACAATAGCAACACTAAGTTGTCACCAAAACTTGCCGCCCATGTACAAAAGCTACAACAAACTGCATTAAGTCGATTAGCTACCAGCAGCGGCTTATTGGCGGGACTAGACAAATCAAGCACCTTAGAATCACTCGGTCAACTCGCCCAAAGCCTAAACGTATACCAACAAGCGAGTGGTGAAGCCAATCAAGCTGCCACCTGGTATTTTGCCCTGCCCTATATAATTAATAACAAACAGGAGCAATTTGAGGGTAAGTTTGAACAGGAGCTGGACGAGCAACAGCAGAAAAAAGGTTGGCGCTTACAACTAAAATTTAATCTTTCTCAAGGCGCTATCGTATTTGCTGCACACAAACATGGCGAGCAGTTTGACCTTAAAATTCAGGCGAGTAATCAATCCACAATAGATAAAGTGGCTAACTTTGAAGAGGCGCTCACGCAGAAGATAAACGACATAGGCTTTAACTTAAATAGCATTAAAACCGAAGTGGCTTCAATCCCGCCAACGCTATTACCTGGCGACCATTTTTTAGTAAAAACAATGGCGTAAACGTTAATCAAGCATCTAAAACTAAACATTGAACGTACGATACGGACACAAGAGCTGAAATGAATGAGCGAAGATAAACAACCACTAAAGAAGCAAGCCGTCGCATTAAGCTTTGATGGCAAGAATGCGCCTAAGGTCAGTGCAAAAGGTGAAGACCTTTTGGCTGAGGAGATTATTGCCGTTGCCAAAGAGGCTGGTGTATACATCCATCAAGATGAACACTTGAGCAACTTTTTGCAGATGCTAGAGCTAGGCGAAGACATTCCCAAAGAGTTGTACTTACTCATCGCAGAGCTTATCTCTTTTGTTTATATGCTCGATGGAAAATTCCCAGAGCAATGGAATAACCTGCATAACAAGATTGTTGAGCAGGCTTGAACCTATTTAGCGGCCTTTGTCATGATATTTGACAGCCACTACCTCGCAATAAGACAGTAACTCTCGATAGCATGCAGCAAACGCTTGCCTAGCGACTTCATCTCCATAATCAATGCGAATATGCTCGGGTTTGTAGCACATTCGCTTTACAAAGTTAATCATATCTTTCTGAGCTGCATGAGGAGAATAACCACTGAACGTATGTACACCCGCCTTAATATCAATACGCTGTTGTTCAATAGTCACGTAACATTTATCAATACAATAGCTACAAAATCCAATCTATGACATTGCACTAAAGCAGGTCAACTGATTAGCTTAACTCAAGCCTAAACAATATCTATAACTATTCACAAGTTAAGTGAATAAAGCTTAGTTAATACATTCTCATCATCCCCTCAGTCAATTTGTATCAATAACTCGCAACTGTCCATGATTTTACAGCAGTACCATGGATTAACTCGTTAAATATACTGTTTGCTATGATAGTATTTATTTTGAGTGCAAATTTGATGGACCAAATTGTACCTTTGCATACCAAATAGCTTAGGTTTAATCTCCCTCCATCAAATTAATTCCTTATTATGTTTATCCAACCGCAATACATTAGGTGTATTGGGTTAACTGAGATGAGTTTTCATGAAACTAAAATTGCTTGCTGGAATAACCTTACTCACCAGTTTCACCGCACAGTCAGCTTGGTGGGTAGAGCCAACAGACTTACCACTTAGAGCAGACATTCAACTACTTGCAGATACAGGTGTCATCACTCAACCTGTCACCACCTACCCTTTAATGTGGTCTGCAATAAAAAAGGATTTAGATAAAGCCGCAAACACATCAATGACAGTGCGACAAAAAGATGCTTATGCACGCGTGATGAGAGCATACAGTAAGGATCATCAACCTACATCGGTGAGCATAGGGTTAGCTGGTGCAAACGAAACAGCACGTTTTATTGGTTACGGTAATGACTACCGAGATAAAGCGGAAATTAAAGTAAATGCTGAAGTAACTAAAGAATGGTTCAGCGGCCGATTAGCGGCAAGCTATCACCATGACCCAATCGACGGTAATAAATCACGTTTAGACAATAGCTTTGCTGCAGTAAAACTCGGAAACTGGATTGTCACCGGCGGCGCGGTACAAAAATATTGGGGGCCAGGTTGGGACTCAGGTTTAATCCAGACCAATAATGCTCGTCCTCTGCCAGGTATTACACTGTCTCGAAATGACAGCAACGCCTTTGAAACACCATGGCTTAGCTGGGCTGGCCCTTGGACATTCACTACAAGCTTTAGCAAGATGGAAAGCGATCGATATGTACCGAACGCTCGTCATTGGGGAGCTCGAGGCACTCTTCGTCCGCTTACTCAACTTGAAGTCGGTTTTTCGTGGACCATGCAGTGGGGTGGCGATGGTTACGGAAATAGCTTAAGTGATTGGTGGAACGGCTTGTTTAATGGCGGTGTAAGCGAGGGCGACGTTAAGAACGGCCAGGAAAATATGTTAGCTGGCTATGACTTTAGGTGGTCTGACACAGCCTGGGGATCCCTTACGGTATCTATTACGAACGTATACATGAAGATTATCATAACGAAAAGCACAAACTTATTAATGCATCAAATATGGGGGGCGTTGATTTCTACTTTGCTGAAATTGATACCCGTTTATTTGTAGAGTACACCGACACTACCGCATCATGTGGGCTGTCAGATAAAATTTATAACTGTATGTACGAGCACGGATTTTATAAGAGCGGATACCGCTATTACGGCCGCAGCATAGGCACGACTTATGATAATGACTCACGCGTACTGGTACTAGGTGGTATCACCCGTTTACAAAATGGTCAAAGCCTAACAACTAAGCTACGCTGGGCTAAATTAAACCTAGATAGTTCTGATGTAGCAGCACCTGGCGGCAATCCTGTCTCCCCAGGTAAGTACGAAATGCTTTATCAACTAGATGCAAGCTATCATCGCCCTTTCTATGATGGCAAGCTCAAAGTCGGTGGCACTGTTGGCTATAGCACTTATCCAGAGGCAACTGATAGCAGTGACTGGGAAACAACCGTTTATGCAGGTTGGGAGCGCAAATTTTAATACATAAGTAACAATCGACATTAAAAATAAAAGACCTTGCTTTGTTTTAATGCAAGGTCTTTTATTTTACTATCAGATAAAGCTTGAAAGATAAGCTAATAGTTTTTGATAATATCGCTGATACTTTTCTTAAACTCTGCGCCAAGCTTTTTGTCACGAATGCCATATTCTACAAATGCCTTTAAATAGCCTAGCTTGTCGCCACAGTCGTGCGACTCGCCAGACATTTTGAAAGCTTCAACAGTATCTTGCTCAATCAGCATGTCAATCGCATCCGTTAACTGAATCTCATCGCCTGCACCTGCTGGGGTTTTAGCTAATAACGGCCAAATTTTCTCCGATAAAACATAACGACCAACCACAGCTAAATCTGATGGAGCATCTTCAATGGCAGGCTTTTCAACCATGCTGTGAATCACAGCTGAATCACCTTTGCCAAGCTCGGCACCATTACAATCAGCAATACCGTATTTATTGACTTCTTCCTTAGGTACTGGAGAAACCATAATCTGACTAGCACCAGACTCATTAAAGCGTGACATCATCGCGGCTAAGTTTTCTGTTTTTTGACAAGCTGAATAGCTGGCAAGTAGAACATCAGGTAGTACAACGGCAAAAGGGTTATTGCCGATACAAGGCTTAGCACATAGCACTGCATGCCCTAACCCTTTCGCTTCACCTTGACGTACATGCAAAATAGTCACATCTTTCGGGCATATAGATTGAACTTCTTCTAAAAGCTGCCTTTTAACACGCTTTTCAAGAATAGATTCAAGCTCAAAAGATTTATCAAAGTGGTTCTCAATCGCATTTTTACTGGCATGTGTTACCAATACAATCTGTTTTGCCCCGGCCGCAACACATTCATCAACAATGTATTGAATCAAAGGCTTATCCACCAACGGAAGCATTTCCTTTGGAATGGCTTTGGTCGCCGGTAGCATGCGCGTTCCTAGCCCTGCTACGGGAATAACTACTTTCATAATAATCCTTTGTATTAACTATAAAAAATACTTTATTGTTTATGGTAATAAGATAAATACCAATCGACAAAACATTTTACTCCCTCGCTAAAGCTAACGCTTGGGCTAAAGCCGGTCATCTCTCTCAGTGGCTCCGTATCAGCCCAAGTAGTGAGTAACTCTCCCTTTTGCATCGGTAACATACGTTTCTTAGCTTGCTTACCTAACACCTTTTCAATCTCAGCAACAAAATCCATTAAACTAACAGGGTTACCACTACCAATGTTATATACCTGGTAGGGAGATGAACTGTGGGCAATAGACTCGGTATACATGGCTTGCTTGGTATCCCAAGCGCTATTTTCGACTGGAGGGTGCTCAAGGACAGTCATCAAACCATCAATGATATCGTCAATATAAGTAAAGTCGCGGCTTAACTGGCCATGATTATAAATATCAATGGTATCTCCAGCGAGAATAGCCTTGGTAAACTTAAACAACGCCATATCAGGCCTTCCCCACGGGCCATAAACAGTAAAGAAACGCAGCCCAGTTGTGGGTAACTGGTATAAATGAGAATAGCTATGGGCCATTAACTCATTGGATTTTTTAGTCGCCGCATAAAGAGATAACGGGTGGTCTACATTGTCAGCCGTAGAATACGGTGTTTGTGAATTTAAGCCATATACAGAGCTTGAAGATGCATAGACCAAATGCTCGATACGATTTCTTTTGCATGCTTCGAGAACAGAGAAAAACCCCATCATATTGGCGTTCATATACGAATGAGGGTCTTCTAAAGAGTGCCTAACACCGGCTTGTGCTGCTAAATGAATAACGGCGTCAAAGTTGTATTGTGCAAAAATTTGTTGTAATGGCTGGATATCTGCAATATCCAGTTGTTCAAAATGAAACTCCGTTTGCTCACCAATCCACTTCAAGCGATTTAATTTGAGCTCTACATCATAATATTGATTGAGATTGTCGACACCTACTACGCTATGCCCCTCAGCGAGGAGTCTTTTTACTGCATGCGAACCAATAAATCCTGCAGCGCCCGTTACTAATACTTTCATGTACCGCCTTAATTTATTGGGCTTAAAGAATAATCCGTAATTCTACCAAAACTACTATTAATGTTTGCTGTAATAGTCTTCTGTAATATCGATAAACCGTTGTACGTGATCTGCTTCCAATCGATTGATGCCTGCAGCACCAGCTCGCCCACCACCGGTTAGAAATTGATTACATATATCTCCAGCTCCACACTTATTATTGAGTGGTGCGCGCAGAGAAACTAAATAGCTATTATCTGCATTCGGAGTTAACACAGCATGTGCACGCTCAGGGGCTTGGTTTGCCAATAGGTTACCATATACACCGCTAATACGCTTTGACCAAGTTTCATTTGGTAAATGTATTAATGTTAATAACTTCCCTTGATAACTCGGCTTCACAGAGTTAGCTGAAGCTAAATCACGTTCATACGCAGCCTTAAGTTTGTAATACGGTGAATCTGACGCTTCAAAAACGTCAAACGGCGATGAATACTTGTACAACGCCTGATACAAATCGGCTGGTGAAAAGTGCAAGTCAGCTAATTCAGCGCCATAACCATTGTAATTTATGAGTATACCCAACTCTTTCAAACGTAGTTTTTGCTCTTGGCTCAAACCCGCAGCTTCCGCTAGTTGATCAGCTTTGGCAATAAGGTTATCGCCATAAGCTGCTGTAATTGCCCAAGCATGATACTTGCCACCTAGAAGCTTATCAATAATTAGCGCGGTACAAGTATTCGCATCTAAATCAATATGTGCATCAAGGCTTTTTGATTCAGGGATACTGCCAGAGCGATGGTGATCGGCGTAAAACACATTTGCGCCATTATTTAACGCTTGCTCCAGTGCTACACAATTCTTTTCCATTGAAATATCCAACACAGTGACACGGTCACCCTCGCTCGCATCAACCTGTTGAAGCAATGTAATGTCACGTTTAACACCTGTGATCAGAACTGACTGTTTCGGCTCGTTAAGGCGCAATTGAATCAGAGAGATAATGCCGTCTGCATCTCCATTAAAAACATCAAAATGAGTCATGTTCTACCTACTTAAATATCCATATTCACGTAAATATTCAACTACAAGCTCTGCACATTGCTTCACAGATTTATCAGCCGTATTCACTATAATTTCAGGGCTTAACGGAGCTTCGTAACTCGAGTCAATTCCGGTGAAGTTCTTAATTTCACCTGCACGGGCTTTTTTATACAAGCCTTTGGGATCGCGTTGCTCACAGACCTCTAGCGGTGTATCGATAAATACTTCAATAAACTGGCCTGAGCTTAGCTGCTTTCTGACCATATCCCTATCTTGAGTAAAAGGTGAAATGAATGCTGTTGAAACAATCAAACCCGCATCCACAAACAACTTTGAAACCTCTCCAATGCGACGAATGTTCTCGACTCTATCGACATCAGAAAAAGACAAGTCACCATTGAGGCCATGACGCACGTTATCACCATCCAAAACGTAGGTTTTACAACCGGAGTCATGTAATAACTTGTCCACTGCATTAGCAACGGTTGACTTGCCTGAGCCACTTAAACCAGTGAACCACAACACAGCTGATTTATGTCCATTGGCACGCACCCGTTCATCATGAGTAACGCTTGCTTGATGCCAAACAACATCGCTCGATTTATCACCAGTAACGTCAACTTGTTTGTAAGGGGATTGAGACATACATAAACCTATATATTTAAATCTATTTTTAAAACGGGAAAAAGTAAGGAACAGAAACTATCACTATCAATCCATAAACAATGCTGACAGGCAGTCCAACTTTCACAAAGTCCCCTAGTCTATAGTTACCTGAGTTGTATACCATAAGGTTAGTTTGGTAACCGTATGGGCTGACAAAGCTACCACTTGCAGCAAAAGCTACAGTCATGACAAATGGCATAACATCCACGCCAAAGCCTAATGCTAAACTGTACGCGATGGGGAACATCAATGCCGCAGCTGCATTGTTGGTCACAAGCTCTGTCATTAACCAGGTAATCAAATAAACGGCAATTAGCGCTAAATACACATGTTGCTCGCTAAAAGCCCCATTAGCTAGTGTACTAATAGATTCTGCTACACCTGCGTTAACTAAAGCGTGCGACAACAGAATTGCCGAAGACACCACTAACCAAATATCAATAGGGAGTCGCCTAATAATTTCATTAACATTAAGTGATTGGGTAAAAATAAGTCCACCAAGCAAAATAATTAACCCTTCTAGCAAGTCAATCAAACCAACGGATGCACTCACAATCATTGCCGCAAAACCAAAGGTTGCCAACCAAGCACGCCAACCACTCAACCGCGTTTCAGTCTCGACACCACTTAACAGGATGAAGTTTTTACTGAGATTACGACGAGACTTAAAATCATCACCTACGGCAAGCACCAAAAAGTCACCGGCTTTGATTTTGACCTCGCCTAACTTACCTGATACCTGTTCTCCATCACGCCTAATCGCCACTACTGCTGCATCAAACAAAGCTCTGAAACCTACTTGCTTTAATGTTCTCCAAACTAAAATGCTTTCATGGCGGACAACAACTTCAGTTAAGTTAGAGTCTTTTAAATCACTCTGGTGGGCAAAGGTTTCTAAGCCGCTAAATTGTTGTAATTGAGCCAGCTTTGTTATATCACCACTAAAAATTAACCGATCATTTTCTTGTAATGTTTCGCTTGGGTAAACAGGACTGATCAGCCTCCCATCGCGAACAAGCTCCACTAGGAACAATGACTCTAAATGTCGTAGTCCATTAGATTCTACCGTTTTTCCTATTAACTCAGAGTCTGAGGTGACTTTAGCATCGATAAAATAGCCTTGCTCACCTTCAGTTTGTTGGTGCGTATTTGGTAAATACCTGACAAAAAAGCCCAGTATAGAGCCGCAAACAACAACCAACATGATACCAATTGCGGTAAAGGCAAAAAAATCAATAGACTTACCTGTCGCATCAATATAAAGGCTATTTACAATCAAGTTGGTAGAAGTACCAATAAGAGTAAGCGTTCCACCTAGGATGGCCGCATATGATAACGGCAGTAGCAGCTTGCTAGCATAGTGGTGTGGGTTATTTCGAATCGGAGATAAAAGCGTCGCAACAACAGCGGTGTTATTTAAAAATGCAGAACATACTGCAGTAGTTGAAAACAACCTAACGAAAGTTTTGGCATAACTAGGAACGATGATTTTTGCGGCAATCGTTCTGAGCGCTCTGGTTTTCTCAATCGCGAATGAGCAAATAATTAATAAAATTAACGTGACTAACCCCGGGTTTGCAATACTGGTGATCAGTTGTTCTTTGGAAACCAAGCCAAAAGTTATCAATGATAGGAATGTCACTCCGAATACTGCCGCAGGTCGATTTTGAAACCTGAGCAACCCAACAATTGTGAGCGTAAAAATCGTGGTAGTTATAATGGCTTGTGGAGACATAGACTCATCGATACACTTATAAAAACAAAAGGCTGCACTGCATCTCGCAGAACAGCCCTAATTTATACATATGCTTCAATTAATAGCAATCAGCTAATAACTTTTGCTCCCCAATGTGGGAAGTGTTTACGCACAAGCGCATTTAATTCAATTTCAAACTCCGAATGTTCTTTTTTATGGGTAATATCTTTATCATCGAGGGCATTACGGATCATACCGGCACCTACTGTTACATTGCTTAGTCTATCGATAATAATAAATGCACCCGTTGAACGATTAACCTTATATGAATCAAATTGAATCTCTTCATTTAAAGCAAAACGACAACTTCCCATTTCATTCAATGCAAGATATGAAGAATTTGAAACCTCAAGCGTGTTTACATCCACACGATTATTGACCTTCTCAACATAGCCATAAACCGACTTACTACCGACCTTGATTACATATTCTCGGTCTACCTGCAGAGCTTCTTCAGCCATCCATACTACGTCGGCATCAAAACTATTGCTTGAATAAGGAAGTTGATGCGGACGAACCAGCATGTCACCGCGACTGATATCAATTTCATCTTCAAGGGTAATAGTAACTGCCATTCCTTCATAAGCTTTCTCTAGCTGACCATCAAAGGTGACTATCGACTGCACTTTACTTTCTTTACCAGAAGGAAGCGTACGAATTGTATCACCAACGCGGATATCGCCTGATGCAACTGTGCCACAAAAACCACGAAAATCGAGGTTTGGACGATTAACGTACTGCACCTGCATTCTGAATGTACTTGATTTATCACGATTGACTGAAACTGTATTCAGCAATTTCATCATTGTCGAGCCAGGGTACCAAGGCATGTTGTCGCTCTCGTTGACAACATTGTCACCTTTAAGCGCAGAAATCGGTACAAACCGAATATCATCAAACTCTAAAGATTCAGCGAACTCTCGATAATCTTTCTTAATTGCTTGATAAACACCTTGATCGTAATTGACGACGTCCATTTTATTGATGGCGATGATCACATGTTTAATGCCTAACTGCGAACATATGAAGCTGTGACGACGCGTCTGGACTTGCACACCATGGCGAGCGTCAATCAAGATAATAGCTAAATCTGCTGTTGAAGCGCCCGTGGCCATATTACGAGTGTACTGCTCATGACCTGGAGTATCAGCGATAATAAATTTACGCTGCTCCGTAGCAAAATAGCGATAAGCCACATCGATAGTAATTCCCTGCTCACGTTCAGACTGCAAACCGTCAACCAGTAAAGATAAGTCAAAGGACTCATCTGTAGTGTTAAAGCGTTTAGAGTCTTTTTCGATAGCAGCCATTTGGTCTTCAAAAATCATCTTGCTATCAAACAGCAAGCGCCCAATTAGCGTTGACTTACCATCATCAACACTGCCGCAAGTTAAAATTCGCAGCAGATCTTTATTTTCATGTACCTTTAGGTAGGCTTCGATATCAGAAGCAATAAGTGACGTACTATTCGACATCGTTAAATCCTTTAAATCTTTACAACAGGCTGAGAGACTATATAAGTCGTTTCTAACAAGAAAAAAGAGCTAGAAGTAACCTTCCATTTTCTTCTTCTCCATAGAACCTGCAGAGTCATTATCAATCACACGACCTTGCCGCTCTGAAGTGGTACACAACAACATTTCTTGAATAATTTCCGGAAGGGTCTGTGCAACAGACTCAACGGCACCGGTAAGTGGATAACAGCCTAACGTTCTAAAGCGAACCATCTTAGGTTGTGCGACTTCTCCCACCTCAAGTTCCATACGGTCATCATCAACCATAATTAGGGTACCGTCGCGCTCTACAACTGGGCGTTCTTTGGCGAGGTATAAAGAAGGAATTTCAATGTTTTCCAAGTAAATGTATTGCCAGATATCTAGCTCAGTCCAATTCGATAAAGGAAATACGCGAATACTCTCACCTTTATCAACTTTACTATTATAGATATTCCATAATTCTGGACGTTGATTTTTAGGATCCCAGCGGTGCTTACTATCACGAAATGAATATACACGCTCTTTCGCGCGAGACTTTTCTTCATCTCTACGCGCACCACCAAAAGCAGCATCAAAGCCATGCATGTCTAGGGCTTGTTTTAAGCCTTCAGTTTTCATGATATCAGTGTGCTTCGCACTACCATGAGTAAAAGGGCTGATATTCATTTCTAAGCCGCGAGGGTTTTTGTGGACGATTAAGTCAAAACCATACTTCTTTGCCATGTTATCTCTAAACTGGATCATTTCTTTAAATTTCCAGTTGGTATCAACATGCAACAAAGGAAAAGGAATTTTTCCTGGATAAAAGGCTTTGCGTGCTAAGTGAAGCAACACAGAAGAGTCTTTACCTACAGAGTAAAGCATTACAGGGTTATCAAACTCTGCTGCGACTTCTCGCATAATATGAATTGATTCAGCCTCAAGCGCTCGTAGGTGAGTTAACCTTTCTTCGTTCATAACAGTTTCGAGTTTCCCAAAATAAAATCGTTTATTGCTCAATCACACAATCAAGATATGCTGTTCTAAGCTCAAACAATACCACTTCCGACTTGGTTATTCATTACTTACTTAGCTAAAAAAATAAAAATATATAACCAAATGACATATAAGACTAGCGCCGATTTGTGGCGTACGAGCCAGAAATACCTTTCAGTCCGTCAACTAAGCCATAAAGCATATAACGGATCCTATCTAGCCTATTTTGTTGCATTGTGCTATTCAGAAAAAACCTAACGGGAATAAGCCCAAGACATCTAACTTTCCAATACAAGGGAACATAAGAGCGTCTGCTGAGCAGTAAGATATTTCTAAATTGATAGTAGAGCCTAATTGGCGAGCCAACTTTATAGGTAACGCCAATGAATTTACTGCGTGAGTCACCTAAACGATGTACCATTTCTATCTTCTTGGCTTTAGCGATTTGCAACCCCATATCTCGGGCCCGCCAACACCATTCATGATCTACGCCATCAATAAAGAGTTTCTCGTCCTTAAAGCCTATTTGATCCAAGAAACCCAAATCGATAAGCATCCCAGAAGCGATAATCTGCGTTACACCGACGAGTTCCTCATACTCAAACACTTCTCTTTGAATAAGCGAGCGCTCGGTTTTATTAGTAAAACTACAACTGATACTAGGGCCAATGGCGGCAATATCTTGCTTCAGGCTTTTAGAGGCCATCATTAAACTTGATAATCTAAAAACAAAATCCGTAGTAATTTGACTGTCTTGGTCAAGCAACAAACCATATTCACAGCCGATAGAAAGTAGATAACGCAAACCGTGATTATGTGCTGCAGCTATCCCTAAATTTGCAGGAAAATGCATGTACTCATAATGTTCGATTACTTTTGAAAAATCATGAGCTTTAGGGCTATTATCAACAATCACCACATGCTCAGTTTGATTATATACCCTAGTTAGCAAGCGTTCCGCTAATGCTAAGTCAGGATTGTAAACAACAATAATTGCGCCAATCATAATTTAATTATTCTTTTTCATTTTCATCAAGCGCCTATCTAAAAAATACGCCCACTTTATTATAAATCCGGGCATCATACGTAAGGTTAATACCATAGTTGCGTATGTCAGATTAACAACACTCACTTGATTAAGTAAACGCATCGCCATTAAGCGAGCCTTAAACTCGTTGATAGACTTTCCTCTGCCACGACGTTTATAAAAACCATTGATGCGACGAAAGTGAAGCAATGGTTCTTTCACATTTGCAAACTTATAGCCTGCAGCCGCGAGTTCAACCCATAGGAAATAATCTTGAGTATTTAGCATATGCCCTAAATACCGATGCCCTTGTTCGAATACCTTATAACGTATAGCGACTGTAGGATGATTAATAGGACAACGTCTAGCTAACGATTTTATAAGCGCCGTATGCTTTTTTGGTAAATGCCGAACTCCTACGCGATTCTCATTTTCATCAACTTCCCACAATGCACTACCTAGCACGTCAACATCAGCATGGGAGTCAAGCAGTTCCACCTGCTTTTCAAAGCGATGAGGTACAGATATGTCGTCAGCATCCATTCTAAAGAAGTAGTCAGGTTGATGCGGTTGAACAAAATCAATCACAAAATTCATACAGCGAGCTAAGCCAATGTTACTTTGTGAATGAACCAGCACCACTGACGATTCAGACAACTCGAGTGTAGCTAAATACTTAGACACTTGCTCATCGACATTACCATCAATAACAACTACATATAAACACGGGGGCAATGTTTGCTGCAAAATACTGTCAACAGCACGTTTTATCCACTCAAACTTGTCTTGTTTATAGACTGACATCCCACAAACAGTTTTAAGCTTACTTGGAATTGGATTTGAAGCTTGTACCACAAACTGCTTATCATCATTATCTATCATCTATCTAACTTCATCCTTACGAGTTGG
Source organism: Shewanella maritima (assembly GCF_004295345.1). Lineage (NCBI taxonomy): Bacteria > Pseudomonadati > Pseudomonadota > Gammaproteobacteria > Alteromonadales > Shewanellaceae > Shewanella > Shewanella maritima. Next base: position 792,237 of record NZ_CP036200.1, read on the forward strand.
ATTTTGGCTACACAATCGATCCTTGTAATGTCCACAAGTATACCGATCGTTTATTGAAAAGTTCTCTTTTTGTTTAGTTAAATGAGGGTGGTACATTGGATCCCGCTCAACATACTCCTCCCAACGCCCTTTCAAGTAGTTCAACTCTCGTTGAAACCTTTTCTGTTTGCTTGTTGTATCTTCTCCACCTCGGCTAACCGATTCGTGGTGAAAAAGCACAGCCTCTGCACAAAAAAGGTTTCTTACTCCTAACTGAAGCACTTTTAAGCAAAAATCAACATCATTAAATGCAACCGCAAGGTTTAATTCATCTAACCCACCGACAGCTTCGTAATGAGACTTCTTAGCGATGAGACAAGCCGCGGTGACAGCGCTGACATTATGGGTACAAACCAACCTATTTTGATAGCCAGGATGTTCACCAGGAAAGTGCTTATGTGCGTGAGCTGCAACCCCGCTTGAGCCACCGCAGCCTAAAATGACACCTGCGTGCTGCACAGTGCCATTAGAGTAGAGTAGTTTTGCTCCTACACAACCTATATCTGGGCGTATTACTTGCCGAACAAGTTGCTCTAGCCAGTCTGCTGAAATGACTTCGACATCATTGTTAACTAACGCAACGACGTCTCCCGCAGCATGTTTTACAGCAAAATTATTTATCGCTGAATAATTAAAAGCATGAGGGTATTCAATAACGGTAATCTTAGGCTGTTCAGAAAGGCGCTTAAAGTAACTAATACTTTCAGGGTCATCAGAATTGTTATCGACTAAGATAATCTCAAAGTTCTGATAACTGGTTTTAACAAGAATCGAGTCAATACAGGACTTAACTAACGCCTTGGCATTGTGGGTAGGAATAATAATCGAGACTAACGGCTGAGAGCTTAACGGCCAATTCAGCGTGATACTAGAAGCTTGCTTGTTACAGTGTAATAATTCAGCGTGACCATGGAATGTATGCTCAAGTGAACTCACCCCGGCAGACATATCAAATGCTTGGCGCTGAGCAAGCAACACCCAAGGTATGTGGTGAATATCGCCACTTCGTCGATTTAAACCTAAATGACAAACAAAAGCTGCAATACTGTGGCTTGTAACTTGGTTTGAAATAGAACTAAAACTCTCAAGTGCCTTACACCATAGACCAGTATTTACGTAACCATTACTGTATTGAAAATCGGGATTAAAATCAGGCTTAAAATCAGGTTCTAACCATTGGTTGTTAGAAGCAAGATAAATACAAGTATCTACATACGCAAATTGACTATGTTCAGTATTATCGACTAAGGCCAATAGACATCGCGGGTCAAGGGTATCTCCACTATTAATAATAAAAATAGGCTCGTTAAATAAGCTAGGCTCACAATCATTTAATCGAGTGACAAAATAGCATTCTAGGTTAAATTTCGACGTGTATAGCTCAAGCTCTGATGTGCACGACCGTGTGCCCCAAAAAATGACGCTTCCATTGAAGCCTAGTAATTTTGAGATGCTATCTAGCGTTGCTGATATAAGGTCTTCTTGCCCATCTGGGACGCATATTAAAATGTTGCAATCAAAATCAGTGAGTGGTTTTGAAATGAGCTCATTAAGCTGTGTATTCTGCCAATTCAAATAGCGATGAAAGCGCTCTTGATCTTGGTCAAGTTCAACTGCAGACATAGGCTTAGCGACAATATTTGATAACTTAACATGTAACGCTCTAAGGGCTGCTATTTTTTTAAGTTCAGCTTTAATGCGCTCGGGAAGCAAGCTCAGCACACTGCCTACAACTTTAGAGATAAAGCACTTTAAGTCAGACAATGTATTTCACTCTCTTTAAATTTAAATACGTATTGCATGTAACGGTTATAAGCCTTAGCACTTGTTGCATAAGCTAGCGTGAAGGCGTATTAACGAAGCTGGGCTTGATATTCTTTAACTTTTCTATTGATATGAGAGCCACTAGGTCTAGCTTGTTGAGCAACAAGCATTAATCTTAGTGCTTGTTGCGTATCCTTTTTTTGCACACTAATAGCAGAATCTCGAATAAAGTCTATATCTTCATCACACTCGATATCACTCACCGAAACTGTTGCTAAATCAATCCTAGGTTCAGGTTTTATATGTAAAAATGAGCAACAACGAGAGACTAAACGATCTAAATGTGGTTGAGATACAGATTTGACTGCTTTCTTAAATACTTGTGCTTTAGCTGCATCACCTTCAACATGTATACAGCCATCATCTATCGCTGTCTGGAGTACACTTTTTCGTCGGCATTCAAGTAATTTTTCTAGGGTGAATGACACTGTTAGCGGGTGCTGTTCGCCCTGGCTCTGTTCAGTCTTAGTCACAGGTACCAGCCAAGACACGTTAAAATCTTGTAAATTTAATCTGACGTGGCTGCCCACTTCAATTTTTTCATTCGCAAACACAAAGTGCCATGCTTTTTCTAGTGCTTTAAGTTGAAGTCGATTAGGAATAATTTTTAAGGCGGCTGAAATTAATCTTTTTCTCATCTATGTGGCCTACATTTAACTTAAATTTCGACAGACATAACATCAGCATATAACTTCTTGATAAAGTCACTATCTGACTGTAATTCCACAGTTGGAAGCGCAAACACTTTCGCAGGTAAAACAAACGAATCATCATAATTGACGATGTTAGCGTCAAACTCTTTATGAAAGTTCGCCTTTAACCTGTTAAGCACGAAGGTATCCGCTATCGACACCTTATCCTCCCAAGCAGGTAAGTTATCGATTTTTTTTCTTACTGCAGCTTCATTGTTTAAATACTTGAAAAACCTAGCCCTTAACCGCTTTGATTGCGCATTCGTACCTGTCTTCTTACTATGGTATCGATTTAACAACCTTAAAACTTCGATAATTTTCTTATTTGGAGCCTGATTAATCACTTGATTGTTATAACAATAACCCGTGTCATCAATTTGATATAACGCCAAAACCAACTCAACTAAATCTTGGTTATCAGATTTAGCAATATCATAGTCGACAACGGCAATATATTGCTTACCAAAAACCTTTGCATACTTAAGCAAGATACCAGTGTCACCAAGGCAGCTACTTACAAAGGGCCTTAATAAGTGCTCTAACGCGTAGTCTTGCCATACTTGCACATTGCCGTGTTTAATAGACTCTGACCAACTCGATATCAACTTCTCATCAGCTCGCCTGTATACGTAAAGAATATGGACTTCAAAGCATTTATTAACAACATCGTGAAGCTTTTGAATTTGCTGTTGGTTTAAACGATCAAAATTCTCAGATGATAACAAAATATTGCTATTGAGTGCCTTTAACCTCTCGGTGTAGTGTTCAAGCTGATCATAGTCACCGTTTAGCAACCAATTAACAAAAGGGTGGTGTCCATACTGAAGAATTTCATCGTCTGGATAAGTCCAACCTTTTGATGAAAGATAGGCAGTGTTTTCAAGAAGGCTTTTCTGGATATAAGTTGACGCGGTCTTATGCGGTCCAATATGCAAGACTAGTTTTTTCATTACATTTAACCTTAAGCCAACTTAGGTTTAGCAAATAATGACATCACCTTCTCACTAAGCTCTTGTCCTAGTGTGCCACTAATAACCTGATCTATCTTATTAACCACATTTGCTTCTAACCCGACTTGGCTTGAAGTGCCGCCAACTTTATGATGTAAAGTCTCAACCATAGTAGTAGTCAGTTTTACACCTGCAAAACTTGCAACTTTTTCCATTTCGCTCATTGACTTAACTTCGTCGACAAAGTCTTCGTGGGCAATCACAATTGCACCTAACCGTTCAATTTTTGCTGTATCAATGAAATCTTTCATATTATTAGCCCAAAATCGAATCGGTTGATACGGGTCATTGAAACTTTGGTGGAAGTCCGTAGATAACAACGACTCATAAACTTCATAAGGGTTGCGATAGTGAAAAATGATCTTGCAATCAGGAAATAAGGTTTTCATCATCTCAGCGTGCTGATAAGCATTTTGCCTAACTTCTTTAAACCCCCAACGACGCTTGCCATATTGCGCTAACTGACCGCCATAAGTCGTGTTAAAAAATGCTCTATAGCCTTCTAGCAACTGCTGTGATTTAGGGTTTAGTACAGGGATCCAAGCCTTTTGAAACCCCAACTCCTCCAAAGACGTATGCTGCCATTCAACTGCTTTAAAATGAGCAACAGACTTGGTAAATGCATTATGAAAAGGCAGCAAGTAATTTGGCTCCCCCCAAATCAGTAAATCATCAGAGGTATTTAAAAAGCGCTGAATTAACGTACTACCTGTTCTCCAACAAGCTGAAAATATAAAAACTTGACTCACAAAAACCTCTTAATACTTAAAAAACACGTTTAATATGCTCTGCAACAGCACCCCGTGAAAAATTATCTATAAACAATTGCTGTTGCTGCGACATCTGTCGTTGCCAATCTTGTTCATTCATGACTAATTTCGCTACCTGATCAGCGAATTTCTGTGGGGTATTACTAGCAACCAGTCCGTAATCAGCGGCATTTATACCCTCTAAGCCAATTGCAGTCGACACCACTGGGGTTCCATAAAACAAAGATTCAACTAGCTTGCCTTTAACGCCTGCACCATGCAGCAAGGGCAAAATGTTAACTGACACCTTTCTATAAAGTGTTGCTAACTCTTCATCAGATACAAAGCCATGAATGATAACGGTATCTGAACCGTATGCTTTGATTGCATCTGGCATCTTGCTGCCAACAATATGAAAGCAAATATCAGGGAGTCTTTGCTGCACGAAAGGCCAAACACTCTCCAAAAACCACAGTACGCCCTCTTCGTTTGGCGCGTGTCCAAAGCCACCAACAAACAATAAATCTTGGCGCTTTGCAAAAGGGAGCTGAGAGTCTGGACTACTGGGCTTGTCATACACAAACAAAGGTACCTGCTGTATGTCGCTTTTTAGATTTAAAGCATCTAAGTAGGCCTTTTCATCATGAGAAAAGGTTAATCCAACATCAACAGAGTCAAATATGTCCAATTCGACTCCTTTCCAATGTTGTGCCTCTTGTTTGGTTTTCTCACAACTTGAAATTTCAGCCGCTCTAGCGAGACGCCAATGATGCAAGTCATGGCATTGATACACTAACTTAGCAGCGCTATGCTGTTTAATAAAAGGTAAGTACTTGGGCGCAATGTGTGGACGATGAAAATACACTACATCGATAAAGCTCTGGTGCTCTAAAAACCAACCTCGCCAGTTTTCGGCGTAGTGACCACCATATAACACCTCCACCCCCATGGACTCGAGCACCTGAGTATAAGGTTGGTGCGGATAAAAGTTATCGCCGATGAACTTTACGTTGTAGCCTGCGTCAACGAAGAACTTTACATACATGAAGGTTGAACGAGAACCTGCATCTTGATCATACCAAGGCACGTAATGATCAATGAGCAAAATCGACTTTTTATTTCGACTACGATCTCTGGCAACAAAACCACCTTGCCCATTTGCAGAGTGTTCTGTCCTTAAAATATTGTGCCATTTCTCTCGAAACTTCTTTTGATTTGTAACTTGGTACGCTTTCAATCCAGAAGCGGTGTTAGTGCCGTGGCTTTTACCTTCAAAGTGGGTTACGACAGATTGAGGTTGAAAAACAGTTTTATACCCTAAATCACGCAGTGCAAAACAAAAGTCTGTATCTTCATAATATGCTGGTGCGTATCGAGTATCAAAGCCTTCTAGTTGATGCCAGCAGGTAGCTCGGATCAGAACACTGGCACCAGAAATATAATCGACCTCTTTATAATAATTATACTCGGGCAAACTAGGGTTGCGGCCATTACCATAATTCCACGCGGAACCATCTCTCCAGACGATACCACCAGCTTCCTGCAATGTCCCATCGGGATACACCAGCTTTGAGCCAACAATTCCAATATCATCATCGCGCTTGATAGTGCTAAGTAAACTCGACAACCAGTGCTCGTGTACAACAGTGTCATTATTTAAAAGGACGATGAAATCACCAACAGCATGCTTAGCTGCAAAGTTACAGTTTTTCAAGAACCCCTGATTTTCTTCAGGCCGAACAATCTTAGCATTGGGCAGGTGCCGCTGAGCATTTATGGTTTCATCTGTCGAGCAATCGTCAGCAACAATCACCTCAAAACTTACCCCTTCAACATTTTCAATAATTGAATGAATACATCTAACCGTGTAATCCCATTGGTTATACACAGGGACAATTATCGAAACTTCGATGTCATCAAATGTAGGAATATTAAGTGGTAATGTAACTTCAAACTCAGAAACGTCACTTACTATGAGGTCAGGGCAAACGTTATCCTCAGAGTCATTCCAACTCTGTGGAGGTGTGCCTCCTAACTTTTGATAGCGTTTCAGTTGCCAAAATCGTTTAGCTCGAGCAATTACAGCACCAGGAGACTCAGTTATCAGCAATCTTACTAGGGTTTTGACACGGCTATACGAAATCAACTTAACCGCAAAGCTCAGCTTGTTAGCCCAAGCTTTAAGTGTTTTATACAAACCGCAACCTATTATCTAAATGAGAAAAAACGCTTCTTTTTCTTTTCTGGCTCATTGAACTCTACAATATTAATGGCAATACCAAGCTTACGTTCATCAGGTGATTTACCCAGTTCTTGAGGAGAAAAGGTATTTGGAAGTTGTACTGCAACTTTAGTCTCATCTACCTTACCTTTAGATTCAGGTATTTCAGCGACTAGGCAATCTAATGTTCCATCAAATTCAATTTTGCTCGATACAACATTCCCATCGACCAAAACTTTGATGTCTTGCTTCATGTCCTCTTTAATTAAGCTCACTAAACGAACCTTAATTTGCATTGGTTGCTCTCGCGAAATCAAAGCTTTAAAATTGGTTATGGGATTGCTTTTCGTCCAGCAGTAACTTAACCCCGTGTCAGTAAGTTCTGCTTTGTCCATATTGGTATTAGTAGCGAAGTGTTGAGTATTAAGAATCACTTTTTTGGATAAATTTGGCAATGCAGCTGGTTGGCTTCGAGAGCCTTGAACTTCAATAGTATTGGTTAATTGATCACCAACACTGCGATTAACAGGTAGCTCAGACGCTAATACAGTTTCCACAATTTGCATTCTAGCGTTTAACTTTGCAAGGTGCTCTGAAACTCGTTCAATGAGAGCTTCTGTACTATCACCTTCGCTTCTTGATACGTGCTGAGTGATATCTTTTCTTAACTGAGCCGACTCATTAGCGACCATGGCTTTGAAGTGTTTAATATCTGACAAAATACGTTCATTGTCTTTGTGTGCACGTTTCATTTGTTGTCCTTGTAACTTAGATTTTTATCAATTCTATTATTGAGCAACCGCTGTAATTCGCCGCTGGAGTTATTCAATATACCATTTAGAATGTAGATGAACGTCAGAAGAAGACTTCATTTCATTTTTAGTAAACCAACGGTACTGATTGTGCTGTTTCTCCGGTAATGATTCAATATCAATATCGACAATGATCTTGTATCCGATAACCACATAATGTGTCGACACCTCAGTTCCAAAAACATAATCATCATAGAAGTGTTCGTAAGGCCCCAAGCAATGAGCTTGCTGACGAGTAGCCTCAACCCCAAGTTCTTCAACACACAATCTTAAAAAAGCATCATCTAGCTTCTCATTTTTGCGAATTCTTCCGCCGGGTACGAACCAATACCCTTTAGCCGGGCGGTTATTTCTATGGCCAAGCAATACTGCGCCATTAGAGTTTTCTACCACTAAATCAATGGATATTAGCGGGGTAGATTCAATTACCGTTTCGAATGTATCTTTATCTAAAAACATCAAACACCTATGAAATAGTTCACTGCTTTGTATTAATCGCTATGGGCCCGGCGTTTACATGGAAAAATTGAGGAGGGCTAGAAGAAAAGAGCTTTGCTGTTAGTTGGCTGCAGTACATTAAAAATACAACTCCTGCTTTTCTAATCCATTAAGAATTTATCTCTCCATAAGTCGTGCAACATGATAACTAAGCCAATGAAAACCAACAAGCTAATTGTGGTAAAAAGACAGTTATGGGTTATGAATACTCGATAGGTTTAAGGGAGCGGTTTCTCCCAACATCGAACAGCGGCTTTGAACTCCTATGGACTTACATTTTACAATGCTATTACCTCACAGTCCCCAGTAGATATACTTTTTCAGGTAACAAGCACAATGAATCTGAGCATGCTTGAAGCTGTATAGAGACAATGGAAGGTTGCTGCACTGCGGTATAGTCCGAAACAATCACCTCAAATTTATTTTCAAATAAATTTAATGGCACTTCGTCAAACGCTAAGTGCTTCTTTAGTGACTCAGGAAAAACAATACTTAACGGAATATTCTGTTGTTGAGGTGTATCGACTTCAACAACCGTAGCTAAGTAGCGCTTGTTACTAACTAGGTTAGCGTTGATATGCCAGCCAGGGTTCATTGCAAACTTAGCTACAAGGTCAGGACCTTGCATGGACAAACTAATACGGCCATTACCGTTAGCAAATCTAGCGTAGTTAGTATGTACTCTTTTAAGCTCATTGGCTTTAAACCTAGCGTAGCTGTACTCTGAAACAAGCGTTTCTACCTCTGTCGTATCAGCAATATCAAGCTGTTTGCTAAGCTGCTTCATCGACACAGATTTTGTTTGCTTATAACCAAAAAACAAAGCTTCCAGCACCGCTGAGCGTGTTGACGGTATTTCTTCATCGCGGTTTAAGTTCGCAACAGATGAAATGCTATCTTCATCTTTATCAAGCATCGAGACTAACTTTTCAACTAGCCAGTTAGCTCGTGTTTGCATTTTTTGATGAGTATTCGCATCACTTATCGTTTGCTCTGACAAATGGATATAAAGCAACGCAAACCAGGCCACATCTTCTGGCTGTGCGACAATAGACATACGCTGAGAGAACTCACTACGGTAAAGCGTATCTTGACGTTTAAAGGTATGCCACAGCGAATTAGCTAACTGCCTGGCGGCGTTCAAGTAAGCTTGTTGATTAGTTGCCACATAAGCCTCAACTAATCCAACACCGTACATGCTATTCCAATTCAGCAGAACCTTCTCATCGACTAATGGCTTATCAAGATGGCGTCGATGCTCTTTTAACGTTTCTACTTCAGGACTTTTTCGCCAATCTTGTTCGCTAATTATTGGTCTTTTGTAGCCATAAGGCACTTGATAATATGCACCTTCAACACCCGAAGATAATGCAGAAACTGCCGAAGCCAAACCAGTATCTTGTTTTAACCATTGATTAACCCAGTCATGAGTTTGCTCAATAGCAATCCGATACTTGTCATTTAGCGTAATTGAATAGAGCTTTGCGAGTACCTTTAGCATACTCGCCTGTGTATATAGCATCTTTTCGTAATGAGGCTTTTGCCAATTACCATCAACAGCATAGCGATGAAAGCCCCCTTCAACAGCATCATAAGTTGGACTTACAATTATGGCATTTAGGTGGTCCTGAACTAACTGTAAATACTCAGGGTCAAACGTTCTTAAATACTCTTCTAATAACCCTAGGGTCCAAGGCTCACGAAAAAAACGCGGACCTGGCCTTGATTGTTCATCTGACAACGCTTTGACGGCGGCTTGATGAATACTTGGCAGAGCCTTCCGCCAGTCAGACTTGCTTGCACGAGCTAATTTATCACTAGAAATAGTCAGGAGATTTGCGGCTAATTGTTGCTCTACCCTTTTTGCAACCTGTGATACCTGCGTTGGATTGCTTTGCCACCTTCGCCCCAACCCCTTGATAGTTTTAATGAACTTAGCTTTATCGATGTAAGAATCAACCCAAACTAGCTGACCATCTGGCGTTAATATCGCGTTTATTGGCCAGCCGGCCTCACCCTTCAGTAGTTCAAGTGCCGACTTAAAGTGACTGTCGACTAAAGGCCACTGCTCTCTGTCTACTTTGACACTGATATAACTTTCGTTGAGTAACTCAGCGACTTCGAGACTGTCAAAGCTCTCCTGCGCCATCACATGGCACCAATGGCAAGTTGAATAACCAATTGAGATAAAAATTAGCTTACTTTTATCTGCTACCCCGCTCTTTAACTGTTCATTCCACTCAACCCAATTGATAGGCTGCAAAGCGTGAGATAATAAGTAAGGCGAATCAGAATCAATTAAATCATTAATGAAGTTAGGCGTAGTTTGCAGATTTTGAATAACCTGATTGTCAAATAACCATTGTTTTTGACTTTCGAATGATTTGATTTTTGCAGCAGAGCTTACCGCCACCACTTCTGTAGGGGTGATGACAGCAAGTAGGGTAGTAAATACCAAGCTCAAAAAAGCACAAGTTCTAAAGCTTCTACACAAAGTTTTTGTCAACACTACTGCGCCTTGTAAGAGATGGTATAACTGTTGTTCGCAGCAAGTTTTTCAAAGAATGTGCGCTCACCATTTGGCCAAATAACAGTAACGCGCGCGCTGTCAGCTTTGCCCAAGCCAATATGCTGTAACTTAGGGTGAACAGACATATATCCTTGACTACCAGAGACTTGACGCCAACTGTAACCACCACTAGCGGTACCAACAAGCACCTGTGCTCCAATCGCATCACGATTAATACCGTGCTCAGGAGAACCAACTAACTTAATTTTCAACCAATTGTTAGACAGCTTTTCGGCATTATTTTCAAACAATTTGGCAGTATCATGATAGTTGTTTAACGCGACATCGAGATCACCATCATTATCAAAATCTAGGTATGTCGCTGAGCGCGAATTAGCAATAATGTCTATACCACTTTGCCTAGACACATTATTTAACTTACCGTTATTGTTCAAAAAGAACACATTGCTCGCTTTGGAAGCATCAGGGAAGTGAATATTACTCACAGACTCACCGGTAACTGGGTCGGTGTAATATGGGTTTTTGGTTGAATATACATAGTAGTCATTCATGCCATTAAGCACGTATAGGTCATCATCGCCATCATTATCAACATCGAGGAAGTCTGCATCCCATGCCCACCCTGTCGTTGAGTAGCCTCGCCCTACTAAGTCACTTTGCTGATAAGCTAACGCGCCATGTTTATTCTTACCTGATATAAATAAATCATTCCCTTCGACCACACGCATATTTGCCAACTTATCGGGGTTGAATTCAGCTTGGGTATCTTCGGTTGGCAGAACGTATTTTTGATCTTTATTCATGGTAACAATGTTGGAAATATACACATCCGCAAGCCCATCACGATTCAAATCGGTGAGACTAATGTTCATGGTATACGAAGGCTTGTCCGTGCCTAGCTTAGCGGCATAATCAATAAACGTTTTACCGTTACGATTGATATAATAAGCATTAACCCCAAAGTCGTTGCCGACTATTAGGTCTTGCCAGCCATCCATGTTCAGATCGGTATGGGTGACAGATTGTCCCCAACCTGTGTCATTGGCGCCTAAAGCCTCGGCAGCTTGTTCGAACTTAAAGTCACCTTTGTTAATGAATAAAACGTTTTCTCCACCGTTATCATTACGTCTCTTTAAGGTAGGCAAATCACCTTTGAGGTAATTACCAAAGTATTGGATGTAAATATCTAATAGGCCGTCATTATTAACATCAAATGTGGTCGCTGGACCTGCAACCAGCCCTTCCCCACCTAGATTCACTTGTTTTGAAATATCGGTAAATGTGCCATCACTATTATTGCTAAAGATCCGATGTGACTCATCCACATAGGTGATGATAATGTCCTGATCGCCGTCATTATCAAAATCCGCGATCAATGGCTGGCGTGGCTCACCATAATTTTGAGTTTGACCAAATTTAGCGCTTTTTACATCTAACCCAGATTTTGCCGTGACATCGATAAATTTATTGCCATCATTCAGAAATAGCTTATTGCCCAGGCCACTGAGCACCAATATATCAATTAAACCATCACCGTTTATGTCTTCAGCTGCTATACCACTGCCTCCAAAAGCTGGAGGAATAGTGATAACCCCTGTACTGTTGTCTTTCTCTAAATAACTGCGTAGCTGCCTGCTTAGCCAATCAGAAGAGCGATGCTCAGCCTTAAACTGACTCACTTCTGTAATATCATTAAAGTACTTTATCTGCTCTAGTGATTGCGTAGGCTGCGCTGAAATAATCGCTGCCCCTTCAATAACTTCAGGCTTATAAGTACCATGGTGTGCAACACTCGCATTAATTGACTCGTAACTTTGCACTAAGGACTGCGCTGTTAAATGCTCTTTACCAAGCGCTTTTACACTGTCACCAGCGCCTCTTAGCAGCAACACCCCATAGTGAGCAATAGCTTCGCTAATTAGCTCAGCAGCAAAAGGGTCTGCTTCTAATTGAACCTGTTGGCGAATATCAACTAAGGCTTGCTGAAAATATTGCCAGTGAAGACCTGAGTCGCGAAAGGCGTCCATGTCGTAAGACTCAATGACAACTTGTTTAGTGTTTGGGTACTTAGGGTAAAAAATGACGTCTTCATATTCATTGACATCATGAGGCAAAATAGATGAAATCGCTTGAGCTACGTGTTGTTCTTTAATTGTGACGCCCGCATCAACATTTGCCTGTGCAGATAAATAAAGACTGGCAGAAAACGCAATCATCGCCTCAGTAAAGTATTGTTTAAACTCAGCCTGCGCATTTTTACTCTCAGGCATTGCAGCTTTTGCAAAATAAACCTGAAGGTTGCGGTAAAACAGTGGCTGACTGACCTCATTATACTTGTTAAATGCGGCAATCTTTTGGGCAATAACACTATCTAACACTCCGGTTGCAGATGTTCCTTTGCTTGCGACACGAGTTTCCACTTTGCTTGGTTGAGTAATGCTCGAAAATAACGCTTTATCAACCGCAGCGATATGCGTTTTTGCGACTTGATGGGCATTATCGTCACGAGCTAAAGCGTCAGCTTTTTTCAATAAAGTGAGAGTTAACAAATCGACAAGGCGATTAATCTCATTGGCGGCCTCATCATCTAACTGTGGCAGTTCACTGTCAAAATCTAACAACACGTCTTGCTGCACTGCCAGCATTGCTCTCAACGTATATGCCACAGAGCCATAATGTTGCTGATCGCGCTCATCAATAACTGTGATGTTATCACCCACTTCCACATTCCAGCTTGCACCCACAACACTGACTGTACGCTCAATTGAAAACAAATCACTGACAGCTGAATCGACGTGGCTTTTATTAAGTGTAGCAACACTCTGACCAGCAACCGTTGCGGCAGCTTGCCAGATAGATTTAACCAGCTGTTTTTGAACTTCAGTTTTTAAATACCTTGCTTGTTCTGAAAGAGGCGTACCGTAAATCAGCCCTTCTAAACGCGTAGCTGTCGCGTGACATTTAGGATCGCGCTCAGCCTCTAGATTGCCGATTATATCAACCAGCAAGCGGGGGTCTGGCTTTGGTGGTAATTCGACTTTTGCATTTAATACACCTGGTAATGTGCCTAACGCTAAAGCAATACTTAAAACTAAGGCTTTATTATTGTTCTTCATACCTAAACTACGCTATTCGCTCTTCAAAATAATACGCCGTAGTATATACGGCGCATTAACTTCATAAAACATTCTTATAACAATTAACAGTAATATCGTCTTCGCTGATACCAACACAGCATAAGCATTAGTAGAAGTACACCTGACAGTGAACTAGCATTATCATCTCTCACAATCGAGGTTTTAACCGTGAAACTGTTATTAGATGCATTAACGTCAAACTCTTTACTCGATACTGCGGCCACCAATTGGTAATCAATAAAGTCATCCATTACTACAACTAATGCAATATCAACCACTTCAGACGCCTGAATCACGCCATAAGAACATACTGCGCGCGAATTAGACTGTTTAACACATTGTGTAGGAAGCTGTTCAATACGCGCTCCGCGTGACAGTTGAATGTCAACTTGCACTTCACTTGCGCTAGATGCGCTGTAATTAGTTAACTGCCAACTCAAAGGTGTTGCTTCAGAAATACGTGAGTAACTAATACCAGACGATAAAAGCCCGAGGTCAACATCCTGTCGGCCTAATGACTCAGACGCGCTCCAATACCAAATTTTTAAGCCTTCTTGTTGATCAAATACCAGCAAGTCCTGATAGCCATCATTATTCAAATCCATAAGGTCAACACTGCTAACTGAACTGGCTTTAATCACCATGCCAGTCGGAGACACAATTCCAGAATCGAGCTCCCAAATACTGACTGATGTATCAGTTTGCAGCACGAGTTCATGCACGCCATCATTATCAAAGTCACTTGCGATAACATCTTTAGCAAGCGGCAGAGAAATGGCATTTGACTCTGAGTTATTAGACAGCACGTCATAGATGATGCTCCACCCTGAGTCGTCTACCACTACAGCATCAAGCATTTGGTTTGCATCGAGATCAATTAGCATTAAGTTTTCAACAGACGTTGATAGACTATCTACCGCTACAACAACTAACTCTTTGCCGTCATGCGAAACTAGCTTACTGCCGCTACCTTGTGCACTAATAATAACTTGCTCAAGGTCTTGAGATTTGACAACGTGCATTAGCACGTCAACTTGCAACTGGGTATCAGGTTGTTGTTCAGTAGCAAGTGAACTCAACTGAGCTTGATCATTGATAGCAAATACGTCAACAAATGTGTAAGTAACATCATCAGCACTGAAGCCTTGATAGATACCTAAACCAAGCGGAGAGTAACCCGCAAACAACACTTCTTTGTCACCATCAAGGTTTAGATCGGTAATTGCGACTAATCCAGCTTGAATGTCATCAAGAGCAATTGTGCTATCAACCATATAGTTATCATCTAACAGGTATGCCGAATTACCGTTACTACCACCTGCAGTGACGACATCAATTGAGCCATCACCATTGATGTCATCAAATGCAACGCTGATAAACGGCGTCGTAATAACAATATCTGCACTAGGAATTAACTCACCAGCAGTATTGTTGAGTAGCACTTGCATCGTATTCAGCTCTGCGAGATAAACCACTAGGTCGTCATAGCCGTCATTATTCATATCGACCACTACACCTTGAGATACATTTGCTTCTAGTAGAATATCACCAAACTCCGTGAGCAAAGATTCTGCAAGGAGCAATGAACTCTTAGCCTCCACTGATGCCTCATTTAAATTCTCACCACTTAAAGAGAGACTTGCATCAGAGAAGCCAGCTGTTACATCGATAACTTCAAATGCATAAGTATATGATTTTGAATCATCAATCATTAACTGCTCCAGACTACAACTCAGGATGTTTGCAGAAGATTGCTCACAATTATCTGGCAATGAATCCAAGCTAAGCGCACTATCAAACTCGATGCTCCAAGTTAGGTTGTCAGCGTGCGCAAAACCCACATTAGCAATAGTGACAATATGATTCACACTATCACCTAATGTCGCAGGTGAACGTGCAAAAAAGCTTGTTACTGAAACATCAGTATTCACCGGGCGCTCAACTTCTAGCGTAAACTCCTGAACGACATAATCTTCGATTAAGCCATCAGTCAGTCCAACTTGAATACCAAAGGTTTGCTCGCCACTATCTAACGGTGGTGTACCCACCAATTGGTTCGACCCATTGATTGATAGCCACTCAGGGCCACTCAATAACATTAATGAAAGCTGAGCATCGGCATCAATATCGTTAATCTCAATCTGATAAACGTAATTCACTAAAGCTTGCGCGGTTAGCACGGGCTCAGAGACAAACTCAGGAACATCATTAACATTAATAACTTCAATACTGAAACTTGCCATGTCAACTTGAATGGTTCCGTCATTTACTGAGAGTAAGATGTCGTTATAAATACCAACATCTTGGTTTTCTGGCGTACCAGAGATGACACCAGATACCGTATCAAAGTTGGCCCAGCTAGGTTTCCCCTGAATACTAAACTGCAACTCGTCATCAACGTCTTCATCGGTAACGACAGGCTCAAAGCGATAATAATCTCCTTGATCAACACTCAAACTAGGTGTTCCAGAGATCACCGGTGCGTCATTAGTGTTGGCTACTGTCAGATCAAACGCGTTCAAACTTGATGATTCGGTACCATCTGACACTGAAATAACAATCCCTTCAGTAACCCCCACATCCGCATTAGTTGGCGTGCCTGATAGCTGACCATTCACAGTATTGAACGTAGCCCAACTTGGCTTGTTAGCAATGCTAAAGGTTAAGGTGTCACTCACATCGTCATCGCTGGCACTTGGGGTAAAGCTATAAGCGCTGTCTTCATTGACTGATGTTGCAGGCGTACCTGAAATCACTGGTGCGTCATTGGTGTTAGTCACCGTTAAGCTAAAGGCGCTTAAACTTGTTGTGACTGTGCTGTCTGATACAGAAATGATAATACCGGCAGTGGTACCCACATCCGCATTAGTTGGTGTACCTGATAGCTGACCATTAGCAGTATTGAACGTAGCCCAACTTGGCTTGTTAGCAATGCTAAAGGTTAACGTGTCGCTCACATCGTCATCGCTGGCACTTGGGGTAAAGCTATACGCGCTATCTTCATTGACTGATGTTGCAGGCGTACCTGAAATCACTGGCGCATCATTGGTGTTCGTCACCGTTAAGCTAAAGGCGCTTAAACTTGTTGTGACTGTGCCGTCTGATACAGAAATGATAATACCGGCGGTGGTACCCACGTCCGCGTTGGTTGGTGTACCTGATAGCTGACCATTAGCAGTATTGAACGTAGCCCAACTTGGCTTGTTAGCAATGCTAAAGGTTAACGTGTCACTCACATCGTCATCGCTGGCACTTGGGGTAAAGCTATACGCACTGTCTTCATTAACTGAAGTGGCAGGCGAACCTGAAATCACTGGCGCATCATTGGTGTTAGTCACCGTTAAGCTAAAGGCGCTTAAACTTGTTGTGACTGTGCCATCGTTCACCGAAATCACGATACCGGCAGAGGTACCCACATCCGCATTAGTTGGTGTACCTGATAGCTGACCATTAGCAGTATTGAACGTAGCCCAACTTGGCTTGTTAGCAATGCTAAAGGTTAACGTGTCACTCACATCGTCATCGCTGGCACTTGGGGTAAAGCTATACGCACTGTCTTCATTGACTGATGTTGCAGGCGAACCTGAAATCACTGGCGCATCATTGGTGTTAGTCACCGTTAAGCTAAAGGCGCTTAGACTTGAGGTGACTGTGCCATCATTCACCGAAATCACGATACCTGCAGTGGTACCCACGTCCGCATTAGTTGGCGTGCCTGATAGCTGACCATTCACAGTATTGAACGTAGCCCAACTTGGCTTGTTAGCAATGCTAAAGGTTAAGGTGTCACTCACATCGTCATCGCTGGCACTTGGGGTAAAGCTATACGCGCTATCTTCATTGACTGATGTTGCAGGCGTACCTGAAATCACTGGCGCATCATTGGTGTTCGTCACCGTTAAGCTAAAGGCGCTTAAACTTGTTGTGACTGTGCCGTCTGATACAGAAATGATAATACCGGCGGTGGTACCCACGTCCGCGTTGGTTGGTGTACCTGATAGCTGACCATTAGCAGTATTGAACGTAGCCCAACTTGGCTTGTTAGCAATGCTAAAGGTTAACGTGTCACTCACATCGTCATCGCTGGCACTTGGGGTAAAGCTATAAGCGCTGTCTTCATTGACTGATGTTGCAGGCGAACCTGAAATCGCTGGTGCATCATTGGTGTTCGTCACCGTTAAGCTAAAGGCGCTTAAACTTGTTGTGACTGTGCCGTCTGATACAGAAATGATAATACCGGCGGTGGTACCCACGTCCGCGTTGGTTGGTGTACCCGACAATTGACCATTAGCAGTATTGAACGCAGCCCAACTTGGCTTGTTAGCAATGCTAAAGGTTAACGTGTCACTCACATCGTCATCGCTGGCACTTGGGGTAAAGCTATACGCACTGTCTTCATTAACTGAAGTGGCAGGCGAACCTGAAATCACTGGCGCATCATTGGTGTTAGTCACCGTTAAGCTAAAGGCGCTTAAACTTGTTGTGACTGTGCCATCGTTCACCGAAATCACGATACCGGCAGAGGTACCCACATCCGCATTAGTTGGTGTACCCGACAATTGACCATTAGCAGTATTGAACGCAGCCCAATTTGGCTTGTTAGCAATGCTAAAGGTTAACGTGTCACTCACATCGTCATCGCTGGCACTTGGGGTAAAGCTATACGCACTGTCTTCATTGACTGATGTTGCAGGCGTACCTGAAATCACTGGCGCATCATTGGTGTTAGTCACCGTTAAGCTAAAGGCGCTTAAACTTGTTGTGACTGTGCCATCGTTCACCGAAATCACGATACCGGCAGAGGTACCCACGTCCGCGTTGGTTGGTGTACCCGACAATTGACCATTAGCAGTATTGAACGCAGCCCAACTTGGCTTGTTAGCAATGCTAAAGGTTAACGTGTCACTCACATCGTCATCGCTGGCACTTGGGGTAAAGCTATAAGCGCTGTCTTCATTGACTGATGTTGCAGGCGAACCTGAAATCGCTGGTGCATCATTGGTGTTCGTCACCGTTAAGCTAAAGGCGCTTAAACTTGTTGTGACTGTGCCGTCTGATACAGAAATGATAATACCGGCGGTGGTACCCACGTCCGCGTTGGTTGGTGTACCCGACAATTGACCATTAGCAGTATTGAACGCAGCCCAACTTGGCTTGTTAGCAATGCTAAAGGTTAACGTGTCACTCACATCGTCATCGCTGGCACTTGGGGTAAAGCTATACGCACTGTCTTCATTGACTGATGTTGCAGGCGTACCTGAAATCACTGGCGCATCATTGGTGTTAGTCACCGTTAAGCTAAAGGCGCTTAAACTTGTTGTGACTGTGCCATCGTTCACCGAAATCACGATACCGGCAGAGGTACCCACGTCCGCGTTGGTTGGTGTACCCGACAATTGACCATTAGCAGTATTGAACGCAGCCCAACTTGGCTTGTTAGCAATGCTAAAGGTTAACGTGTCACTCACATCGTCATCGCTGGCACTTGGGGTAAAGCTATAAGCGCTGTCTTCATTGACTGATGTTGCAGGCGAACCTGAAATCGCTGGTGCATCATTGGTGTTCGTCACCGTTAAGCTAAAGGCGCTTAAACTTGTTGTGACTGTGCCGTCTGATACAGAAATGATAATACCGGCGGTGGTACCCACGTCCGCGTTGGTTGGTGTACCCGACAATTGACCATTAGCAGTATTGAACGCAGCCCAACTTGGCTTGTTAGCAATGCTAAAGGTTAACGTGTCACTCACATCGTCATCGCTGGCACTTGGGGTAAAGCTATAAGCGCTGTCTTCATTGACTGAAGTAGCAGGCGTACCTGAAATCACTGGTGCATCATTAATATCATATATAACGCTATAGGTGGTGGCTGCTGTATTGCTATTCGAAAACGAATCTGTCGCGACATTACTTGCAATATCCAATGACACCTGATTTTGAGTCAACGGCGTTACCAGCACTGAATAGGAAGCAGAATTGATTGAAGTAAAGTTTGATAAGCTAGCATTAGTTGCAGCGATATCAGATAGAGTAAACCCTGTAACAGCTTCACTGAATGCAATTGTGCTTGTAAAGGCGCCCAACACTACACCAGATGGCCCCCCGATTACGACATCAGGTTGAACATCATCATAATCCACTTGCAACAATATCGAAGCGGTGTTGCCGTTGCCAGCCTGATCTACAACCGAATCGCTACCAATTGATAGAGAGATCTGTACTTCACCCGCGGCCTCTACGGTAACTTGATAATTCTTGGCATCTAACGCGACTAGATTCGAAACCGAACCATTCGTCACATTGATATCACTAAGCTCTAATCCTGTGACATTCTCGTCAAACACGATTGACATCGTAAAAGAACTTGATTGATTATTTGTTGCACTTATCGCGACATTCGGCTTTCGAGTATCTACTGCAAATACGCTAGACGGCCCAGCTGACGGTGCCAAATTAACGCTATAACGTGCAGTTCCTTCAGCGATACTCACTCCTAATGTACCATCACCAGTGAAACCACTTAACTCGACGGTAGGATTGCTAGAGTCACCATTGACAATTGCAATTGAAGCGTTAGCCGTACCAGTGGTGTTTAAAGTAATATCAGATGCTAGCAGATTAACCTGCTCGACATCGGTATATTGAACTGAATAGCTTACGTTTTGCGAGCTCGTGAGCAAAGCAGAAGGTGAACCTATAGCAATACTTGGCGTTGGAGCTGGAGCAACCGACTGATAGTTAAATACTAAATCTGAAGCTGCTTCGTTTGAAATACTTGCATCAGCAACATCAAGCGCCATGCCAGCAGGTAATTGAATGGTCACGTCGCCATCTAACGTAGGGATGACTTCTAAAGTGTAATTTGCATCAGCTCCCGTAAATGCCCCTTTCGTTGCATTAACCAAAGTAATATCACTAGCATTAAATCCTGATACAGGTGATGAGAATGCTATTGATAGATTCACTAAACTCTCAGATGTTGGGCTAGTAACATCGATATCTAAAGACACAGTTAACTTTTCTACCGACAAAGAAAAAGCATTCGACGTAACTGTTTGACTTGCAGAATTTACCGTCGCGGTAAAATTAGACAAGCCACTATTGTATGTCGCAGCCACTGTGCTACCAGGAATTGTCACTTGAACCGAGAATGAGCACTGACCGCCTTCAGCAACCTCTATTCCTGTGGCTATTAATGTTGATGTACCACTAGTCGTACTGCCTGCTCCACAAAAACCACTTAAAGCAGCGCTGGTAACTTGAGCTCCTGAGATGAACGAACTAATGTTGTCGACTAAAAAGCCCGCTGTTGCATCACCAGCTCCAGCTTGATTAGTGATCAGGTAGGTAACATCTACTGTTTTACTCGCGTTATCGAGTCGCAGACTAGTTGGAGAAATTGATTTAGTAAACGCTAACCCTGAAACAGAAAAGCTAGTACTTGATGCAAGAGAGGTTATTGTTTTTGCGCCAAGCAGCGCAGACACATTTGAGCTAGTTACAGTAACAGCCCCTACTTGATCTGCTGGCAACTGAACAGGAATGCTAAACTCACAAGACTCTCCCGCGGCTAGTGAAGCGGAGCTTAAACTGACTATGCTTGTTCCAGTTAAACTCGAACCACTGCCACACATATCAGCAAGAGGTAAACCTGTCGCAACCAATCCTGTAAAAGCTGAATCAAGATCAATCGACAAGCCAATATTATCTGCCGCTAAGCTATTGTTAGCACTGTGATCCAACTTAACAATTAAATTAGCACTGTCTCCCGGCAACAAAGTAGTATCATTCAATGATAACGACACAGTTGGCGCAGTGTTGATATCAAAAATTGCAGATGCAGATACGTCTAATCCCGTAACCAAATTACTATTGATTGTTGCAGACACTGACTCGCTATAAAACATCTGCTGCCCGGCGTTTGCATCTGCATTAAGGGTCACTAATAAGTCAAAAGTACATGACTGCCCCGCCGCTAAATCCATCGCAGAGTAGCTAGCAGCAAACAAATCCGTAGAAGGAGAAATTACACTGCTCGCTCCTGTACTTTGACAATAGTTATTTCCGGGCAGTGTGGTAATAGTAGCAACGGAAGGCGAGCCAATAAATGTATCAAAACTTATTCCGGTTGCCGCGTTTACTGAATCAATGTTAGTAACGGTATAACGCAACGTAATTTGTTCACCAGCGGCAATGTTTGTTTCGACGATATCCATTGTCACAGTGGGAGCATTGGTAACAATTAGATTACTTGAGGTGTCAGGATACGCTTGCAATGAAGAGCTAATCGAAGAAATAACATGATTATATGTGCCATTGCTAGCATTACCAGGAACGGTAACGGGAATAGAGAAACTACACTTTTGTCCTCCGTCTAACGAACCAGCATTTAAACTGGCGCTGCCACTTCCTGTGATGGTAGAACCAGCACCACACACATCATTTATTGGAAGTCCTGTAGCGATAAGCCCTGACAAAGTGGCATCAAAATCAGATACAAATACAATGCTATTTGCTTGGTTTGAGCGATCAAAGTTAGTAATCTCAATATCTAGTGACGTTGTATCACCAGGCTGAACTAACTTAGGGTTAAATTTAGCATTAACAAAACCAATGCTATCCACCGTTAGCGACGTAGCAGCCTGACCAATTTTCACCGAAGTTCCGGTATAAGATAAATCTCCTGTGGCAACTTCATAATCGCCTGGCAAGTTGCCAGTCACGGGCATTGAAACAATACACTGATCATTCAAGCCATTTACAAACGCTACTATTTGGTTATTTAGATTGAACGAGCTTAGATTAACTGTGTCATCACCTGTTTTGGTAACAGTTAAGTACGCCCCACAATTACTTTGGCTAATATCTTCTTCGAACGTTAATCCAGCAGGAAGTGTTACAGAGCCTGTTAAACCATAGGCAAAACCCGCGCTATTGTTGGTAAAGATAAGCTCTAGGTTTGCCGTCTCCTGAAAGGGTATTTGGCTCTCAACAAAACTCAAACTGGCTGAAACCGTGTCAGTAGTTACCGCAAGGCTTGTCGAGATATCTGTGGCAGCCCCTAGACTAGATTGGAATCCACTTGTCGCAACGTTAAATGATTGCGGTGTGGCTGACTGGGCGGTAATAGAAAATGACACTTCGCAGGTTTGCCCAAAATTTAGCTCGAATCCGGAAAAACTTGCAGAATTTGCACCTGCAGATAGGTTATGAGTTCCCGTTAAGCAGCTAATACTAGCGCCTACTGGATCAGAGATTGTCAAGCCGCTTGGCAAACTTATATCAAATTGAATAGCAGTCGCATTGGTATCTACAGAGTTATTGGTCAAGGTATAGGTTAACGTCGAGTTGTTACCAGAGCTAACACTGGTGCTGCTAAAGCTTCCGGAAACAACCAAATCTGTACCTGCAGCATATGCCGAAGCAACGACTAACAAGTTAACAATAAAAGTAAGGAAATAAAGAGGATACTTGAATAACATTTTTCGCCTGCCAGCCATTAACATTAATTCACAAAATGATAACACCTAACACAAAAAAATGGGCAGCAATATTTATCATCAACAGACATTAATCGTGCCACTGGTCAAAAAACGTTCAGTTTAATCATTTAAAACAGTCACATACGAAAGTATTATTTCTTGCGAATATGACAGATTCGCCCGTCATCAAACCAGTTACCTGTTACATTTAGCAACACTAAGGTATATAATACCGTTAACAACATAATAACAACTCAGCTTGTGAGTCTTAAGAATAATATGAGAAACAAAACTACTTTACGTGTTGTCGCATTTGCTCTTGCACTCAGCTCCTTTGCTGCAAACAGCAATGGTGTAGTTGCCAGTAAAACCGTATTAGATTTCGCTGTAGAGAGCCCATTTAACCAAGTGTCTATAAGCATTACAGGTCCAGATGGTTTTTCCACCCAAATCGACTTATACGATGACAACTTGCAATTAGACATTGATGCCCTTGGTACTCTTGCATCGGGAAATTACTCCTACAAAGCTCAATACATTAGTAATGGCAAAATTGAAATTATTAGCGATGCGTCTACCGGAAGAGATGGCGCGACTAGGAATAAAGGCTTAGTACAAACTAAAACAGGTTTTTTCAATGTCGTGGACAGTGAGTTTGTAACCGTCGACGAACAAAACTCAGTCATTGAACCCAAGTTTCAAGAGCAGTAGTTGAAATAGTTAAACGTCTTATAACAGGAATAAATATGAACACTCTAGTAAAAACTTCACTTGCTGCTGCGCTTGCTGTTGTCGCCAACAATGCAATCGCAGATCAGGTTTTTAACGATGATCTAATCGTGACAAGCAGTGCTTGTATCGGCCAAGATTGTGTTAATGGCGAATCTTTTGGCTTCGACACTATTCGTTTGAAGGAAAACAACCTCAGAATTAAATTTCAAGATACCAGTAACAGCGCTAGCTTCCCGAGTAATGACTGGCAGCTAACAGCTAACGATTCTTCAAATGGTGGATTAAACAAGTTTTCAATCGATGACATTGATGGCGGCAAAACCCCTTTTACTATCGAAGCTGGTGCTCAAAGCCATGCTATATACGTTGATGACGGCGGCCGTGTAGGTCTAGGTACATCAACTCCGGTAGTGGAACTTCAAGTGGTAGACGGCGATAGTCCTACTTTGAGACTTGAACAAGATGGCAGCTCAGGTTTTACCGCACAAACCTGGGACATTGCCGGTAATGAGACCAACTTTTTTGTTCGCGATGTAACTAATGGTTCAAAACTACCATTTAAGATAAAACCCAATGCGCCAACAAACTCTTTATTTGTTGATTCTAATGGTGATATCGGTCTTGGAACACAATCACCTAAAGCAGACTTACACGTATTGACAGACAACACAAATAGCTTTTTAGTAGGTGCTAATGAAACCGACTACAATTTGATTGTGAAAAATGATGGAGTAACACACTTACAAAGTGATTATATTGATACTGACTCAACTTCATGTGGTGGATTAGACTGCGGAAGATTTACAGCAATTGCAACTATTGAAGAAAACAATTCAGCTACAACAGGAAGAACCCTCTTAGCATTAAAGAATAATGCTCCTGGATGGATTTCCATGGAAGATACTACCCAAAACAACAAATGGATTTTATCTAATGGAGGAGGTTCATTTAGTGTAGTACTACTTGACCAAAATACAAATACGATGTCAGTGCCTTTTAAAATTGCGAACAACGGTGACGTAACAGTATCTGGGGTCGTTAACGAAAGCTCTAGTAAGCTGTTAAAAGAGAACATCAGTGAGGTAGATTACAACGATATCCTATCAAGCATTGATAAACTAGCAATTAGTAGCTGGAGTTACATAAAGGATAAAGGAAGTGTTAAGCACATAGGTCCTATGGCTCAGGACTTCTTTAATGCCTTCAACTTAGGGGCTAGTGATAAGCACCTCTCGAGTGTAGACACCAGTGGTGTATCTTTGGCTGCTGTAAAAGCTCTATATAAGATAAGCCAAGAGAAAGATAAAAAAATTGAAGAGCTAGAATCTAGACTTGCCAAACTAGAAGCAGCTAAACGATAACTACCCTTATTGGTGATACCGCTGAAGTAAAAAAGGAGCTAGCTTAGTTAGCTCCTTTCTTATTTCTACTCGCTAACCTAAAAGACAACCCTATTCGCGGAAGTTATCTTGGTTAGCCAAGAACCATTGATATGCGTCCTCAAGCCCTTTTTCTAAGCTATAAGAATATTTCCAGCCCAAAGTTGCTAATCTATCCACGTTCATAAGTTTACGAGGGGCACCATCAGGCTTAGTGGTATCCCACACGATTTCACCTTCGAAACCAACAACTCTAGCTACCGTTTCGGTTAACTCACGGATAGTGCAGTCCACACCAGTCCCGACGTTGATATGGCTTAACATAGGTTCTGTATTCTTATCATAAGTCTCTTTGTCTAATTCCATCACATGAATTGACGCTGCCGCCATATCATCAACATGTAAGAATTCGCGCATTGGTTTACCACTTCCCCATGCAACAACTTGAGCATCTCCACGTTCAGTAGCTTCATGAAAACGCCTCAATAATGCAGGGATGACATGTGAATTATCAGGGTGAAAGTTATCATGAGGCCCATATAAGTTTGTAGGCATAACACTACGATAGTCCACACCATACTGACGATTATACGATTCACATAGCTTTATACCTGCAATCTTGGCTATTGCATATGGCTCGTTCGTTTCTTCAAGTGTACCGCTTAACAGGGCACTCTCTTGCATTGGTTGTAGAGCCAACTTAGGGTAAATGCAAGATGAACCTAAAAACAGTAATTTGGTAACACCATTTTGATATGCGGAGTTAATGATATTACTTTCAATCATTAAATTTTCATATATAAACTCTGCAGGATAAGTATTGTTAGCATGAATACCACCAACTTTGGCAGCAGCAAGATAGACTTGCTCAATTCGTTCAGATTCGAAGAAATCAGCTACCGCTTGCTGATTAGTTAAATCTAATTCAGTGCGAGTTTTAGTAATGATCTCAACATCATCACGCTCTTGAAGTTTGCGGACTATAGCCGAACCAACCATACCACGATGGCCTGCAACAAAAACTTTTCTCATTTATCTTTCTCTAATATGTTAATTATGCTGAAACTAAAGTGCCTTTATATATTATCGGCGGTTCTCCTGCATTCCCTTCAATCTCCTCCAAGGAAGAATCAAAACTTTCAAAAGTATCCTTGCCGATACTTTCACCATAATACGTGTCAGTAAATGCCTTTAAAATTTGTAACACCATAAAGCGTGAAACATGACGAACAACCCCGTCATCTGTACCATATACGGGGAAAGGTAAATGGCAACCTAACCATTTGATAATCTCGAAGGAAGGCCAGTAATAGGTATTTTCAGGTGAACCAGCTAACACTTCATTCAATGCCACTCTGAGCGTGGATTTGGAAACACAATCAGCAGTCACGCAAGACTCCCCCTTAAAAGAAGCTTTAAGAGGTACAGGTGACAAGGTTAACACAACCGGGGCGGCACAATTAACTTGACGTAATAATGCGATAATAGCGTTAATGTTCTCAGTATTCTCCGAGACAGATGATAATCTGAAGTAATGCCTACCCTCTTCAAAAATAGATGAAGGTATTCCACGCCAAAAAACTTTATTTGTTACTCTATCTTCCCAAATTTCAGCTAACCCTATGGTAAACACGAATGCTGAGGCTGATTTGAAATGCTCCAAATAAAACGAACGCTCATGCTCTGGTTTCCAGTCATTGACCACACCATCTTCATTTCGCTCATATCTATAGCCCTCTGAGGTTTCCACTCCTGTTACAACCCAGCTAATAAAATCGCGTAACGCAAAGGTGTTATTAAGGCCTGAAGGGATCCAAAAGCTATTAGAAGATAGGCCAGCTGAAGTTAAGAAGTGCCTCAATTCAGCTGCAAAGCAGGAACCAATTGTAATAACATTGCCATTTGAATTAAGCAATGGGGTAACTGGACAGTGTCCAGTTTTTATATGTTGTTCGATACAACGTTTTACATCGCTAAATACTTCTTTTGTTTTAGGATATTCAGAAGCATTTACTTTATGCCAATGGTTTTCTGCCCATGATTTTGGACCACTACCGTCGCGTTCAGATGTAACACTTCCTACTTCAGTATTTTTCATTTAACTAACCTCAAAACAAAAGAGCCTGTATATACAGGCCCTAATGTATCAAAATGTACACGCTATTCCTTTGCAACTGCCACATCAAAACCGTGCTTCTCAAGTAATGCATGCTGCTTTGCTTGACCTAAGTCATAACGCACCATCTCGGCACACATCTCTTCAACAGTTATTTCAGGCTCCCAACCTAACCTCACCTTGGCTTTAGCCGGGTTACCAAGTAGGGTTTCTACTTCTGCAGGACGGAAGTAACGAGGGTCGACGCGAACAACTACATCACCAACTTTAACGCCTGGAGCATCTTCACCGCTAACACCAACCACTGTAGCAATTTCATTGACACCTTCACCGCTAAACTCTAATTCAATACCCGCTTCAGCAGCAGACATCTTCACAAACTCACGTACAGAAATTTGCTTACCTGTCGCGATAACGAAATCTTCTGCTTCGTCTTGTTGAAGCATCATCCATTGCATACGCACATAGTCTTTAGCATGCCCCCAGTCACGAAGTGCATCCATATTCCCAAGGAACAAACAGTTTTCAAGGCCCTGGGCAATATTAGCGATCCCACGAGTGATCTTGCGCGTTACAAACGTTTCACCACGACGAGGTGATTCATGGTTAAACAAAATACCGTTACAAGCATGCATCCCGTATGATTCACGATAGTTAACCACAATCCAGTAGGCATACATCTTAGCTACTGCATATGGCGAACGAGGGTGAAATGGCGTCGTTTCAGTTTGCGGGATCTCTTGCACTTCACCATATAATTCAGAAGTCGATGCTTGATAAAACTTAGTTTTCTTTTCAAGTCCTAAAAAGCGAATCGCTTCAAGCAATCGTAGAGTACCAATTGCATCAACGTCAGCTGTATATTCTGGAGCCTCAAAAGATACCGCCACATGAGACTGGGCACCTAAGTTATAAACTTCGTCAGGCTGAACCTCTTTCAAAATACGAGTAAGGTTAGAACTATCTGTTAAGTCACCATAGTGTAAAATGAACTTAGGGTTGTCCTCATGGAGATCTTGGTAAATATGATCAACTCGAGCAGTATTAAATAAAGAAGCACGACGCTTAATTCCATGTACTTCATATCCTTTTTCCAACAGAAACTCGGCTAAATAAGAGCCGTCTTGACCGGTTACACCGGTGATTAGTGCTTTTTTCATTCTCGTGCCCTAATAATTACATCAATTTGTTAAAACTAATCGTTTCCAAATAAATCTCTGGTATATACTTTGTCAGAGACATCGGCCAAGTCTTTAGACATGCGATTGCTCACGATAACGTCACACATGTTTTTAAACTCGTGTAAGTTATGTACCACTTCGGAATGAAAAAATTCGCTCCCTTCGAACACAGGCTCATAAACGACAACCTCAATGCCTTTAGCTTTGAGACGTTTCATAACCCCCTGAATACTTGATGCTCGGTAATTATCGGAACCAGCTTTCATTATTAAACGATAAATACCTACTCGCTTAGGATTTAAACTCAAAATAGAATCAGCTATAAAATCTTTCCTCGTACTATTAGCATCAACAATAGCGCCTATTATATTATTTGGAACATCCTCGTAATTAGCCCTAAGCTGTTTGGTGTCCTTGGGGAGACAGTAGCCACCAAACCCAAAAGAAGGATTGTTATAATGTTCACCGATTCTTGGATCCAATCCGACTCCTGTTATAATTTGGGCAGTATTAAGCTCATGAGTTTGAGCATAAGTGTCAAGCTCATTAAAATATGCTACACGCAATGCTAAATAAGTGTTAGAAAATAGCTTAACAGCTTCAGCTTCTGTTGGATTGGTGTACAGCACAGGGACATCTTTCTTACGTCCACCTTGAATTAACAAGTTTGCGAATTGCTCTGCTCGCGCAGACTGCTCGCCGACAATAATTCTTGAAGGGTAAAGATTATCAAATAACGCTTTCCCTTCTCTCAGAAACTCTGGAGAAAACATGACATTATCGACTCCCAGCTCCTTTTTAATCTTAAGGGTATATCCAACAGGAACAGTAGATTTAATAACGATCAATGCATTCGGGTTATAAAAATTAACATCATTAATAACACCTTCAATTGAACTGGTGTTAAAATAATTAGTTTCAGGATCGTAATCAGTTGGAGTAGCCACAATTACAATATCGGCATTTAAGTAAGCTGCTTCTTTGTCCAATGTAGCAGAGAAATTAAGCTTTTTATCCTCTAAAAACTCTGTGACATACTCATCCTCAATAGGTGAAATAGCCTTATTAAGTTGAGACACCTTGTGCTCGTCTATGTCTAGCGCTACGACCTCGTTATGCTGAGCTAAGAGCATCGCATTTGATAAGCCAACGTATCCGGTTCCAACAACCGCAATCTTCATAAGATGTCCTCTAAATTACCTTTACAACTCTACTTATTTTTGACAAAAACATTACTTAATAACTCAGATATTTTGTCAACTGGAGCTTCAAATGGAGCAGCGTGGTCATTAACGCTATCTTCAGCACATACAACTGAGTATTTCAGTTTTTTAATAATTGCTAAGTCCCAAAAGATTCTCAACCTTCCAAGTGTGAACGTCCTAGTAAGCTCTAATACAAATGTACCTGGGCAACAGAAACCAATATTTGTCAAGCCTGCACCGTGAGCACCAACAACAGCTTCTGAGCTTGCAAATAGCCTAATTTGATCCGTTAACGACATGCCAGTCAATATAACTTTTTCAAAACCAAATGTTTCTAGAAGCTCAAATACTTGTTTTTCATTTTTCATCGTCCGCTTTGGACTATCTTCACGAGATATAAATATACGTTTTTTCTTGACACGGAAGGGTACGGAATGCTGCAAGGATAAATAATCAAAAAACTCAACTGTACTATTAGTAACAAATTTAACAACCTGATTACAATTATTGGTTGCTGCATCCTGTTTATATGTATACTCACATTGAATATAACGCGCGCTCTCCCAGACTACGGAAGACTCACTAATAGATAACAATGACAGAATTTGCTTAATTAATCCTTCATAATTGTTTCTCAAGATTATAAGCTTTACACCTTTTGGCTCGAGATACCTCTTATAGTTCAAAAGAGCTGGTGCTTGCTCAACCATAAGGTGATAATAATTGAGCATCGGATGCCTTTGGAAAACAAAACCTAAATCACACTCTACCTTATCTGGTTTTTGAGTTTTATCAGAAATAAACCCTAGTAAAGGGTGAAAAAAAACGTACCTTAAAAATGAGCCAGATGTTACTCGATTTTCTTTGAAATAATAGTCATCAACTGTAAATGCTCCATTAGGAGTAAAACATGCATTCCCGTAGCAACGAACAGTAGATTTACTAAGTAACTGCTCGGTGCCTATACACTGAAAGACATCATGCTGCTGTAATGATTCTGATAGCAAATCGTAACCATCAGGACATCTCATAGTATACGAGCGGGAACACTCATCGACATACAATGGGCTTAACCCCAAGCCATCAAGCTTGTCAACTAAATGTTTACTCATATGATATTCTTCCTGAGAAGACATTTTGTACGTCTTAATATCCAAAGGAACATAAGGGGTATGCATTACCCTTTCAGCCTCTACCTCCCTACTCAATGACTTGTAAAACTCTCCGATTTCTTCTCGTAGATTTTTGGAGTAGTAGTCATACTTTAACGCCTCAAGATAATTTTTCTCGGCAGATGAAGTATCATTGTCTAATTTATTCTCTCGAGCGAGTTTTAGTAATACTTCGGACTTTGCAATCCACTCACTTTTCATAAAATTCATAGGTACACTCAAATGCAGGGCTACCTTATATACTGCTTAAAGTATTCGATAGTCTTAGTTAATCCTTGTTCTAGCTCAATTGTTGGCGTCCAACCTAATTTTTCCTTGGCAAGAACAATGTCTGGTTTCCTTTGTAATGGGTCATCTTGCGGTAAAGGTTGATAAGTGATCTTAGAACTAGAACCTGTTAATCGTATTACACATTCGGCTAGTTCTTTCATAGTAAACTCGGTAGGGTTACCGACATTTATTGGTCCGGTAACATCACTAGCAGAGTCCATCATTAAAATGAAAGCGTTAATGAGGTCATCCACAAAACAAAATGAGCGAGTTTGACTACCATCACCGTATATAGTGATATCTTCGCCTGCAAGTGCTTGCATAATAAAATTAGACACTACACGTCCATCATTTGGGTGCATTCGAGGACCATAAGTGTTAAATATTCTAACAACTTTAATATCTAATTTATGCTGCCTATAATAATCAAAAAATAATGTTTCTGCACAACGTTTCCCTTCATCATAACAAGATCTAATACCAATCGGATTTACATCCCCATGATAAGATTCTGGTTGCGGATGAACAGATGGGTTACCATATACTTCTGAAGTTGAAGCTTGGAATATTTTTGCTTTTGTACGCTTGGCTAAACCCAACATATTAATAGCACCTAAGACATTCACCTTTGTGGTTTGTACAGGATCAAACTGATAATGTACTGGTGAAGCTGGGCAAGCTAAGTTATAAATTTCATCAACTTCTACGTACAAAGGAAATGTAACATCGTGGCGCAACAACTCAAAGTTTGGATTATCTAGTAAATGTGAAATATTATCACGTCTTCCCGTAAAATAATTATCAACACATAAAACCTCACACCCCATTTGAATCAATTTATCACAGAGATGAGACCCTAAAAAACCGGCTCCCCCAGTTACAAGCACTTTCTTTTTTATATTCATAAAACCCTCAATATACGGTCAATAACTCTAAAGTTCTATTAGTAACATATTTTATTACGAAACTAGCTGTGGCAAATAAGTTTGCTGTGGAAAAAGTCTGCATAACGCTGTCGCGACTCATCCCCAATGTACTCGATGTACTCCTTACCATCATGAACTACAACAGACTTGGAAGCAGCAATATCCTCGAACTTTGATAAAGAATCAAACTCCAAACTAGCGTCGAGTCGGATAGAAGGAACTGGAGAATAAAACTTGGCAACCTTGCTTCCAAGTCTCATTGCTTCATATATCAAAGATGTTGTATGCCCAACTACAATTTTGGCTTTTTTGACTACACCACCCTCAACCAATTCAGGAAATGCATCCGTATACGACTTCTTATTATTCGATGGGTGAAACTTAACCCTCAATTCTACATTGTGTAGAGAGGAATATTCAAACAAAATTTTTAACATCTCCAAATTTTGTTCATCAAAAATCCTCTGATCTAACACAGCTAAAATATACCCTTCGCTATCATCAGGGTTCGAGTTACCAGACATTTGAATCTCAGGCTTACCACAATTAACAATGTTAACGTCAGCGTTATATTTAGAAACGAGCTTTGATGTGTTGTTTCCCCATGCCAAAAAGTAGTCAGACACTACGTGCTCATAATTTATCTTATTAATCGTATCTAAATTCTCGTACTCTACATACAAACCATGCTGCATGGTTACAGTTCTTACTCCTAGCCTTTTGCAATATTGAGCTATTAAGTTTTCAACTGGCTGCATATCAGCAAAAAGAACGATAGTTTTAAACTTGTTATTTACGACTTTTCTCAATATAAAAGAGTACATAGCAAGCTTGATTGCAATACAAGCCCTAGCTAAATGGCAATCTAGATCTAACCGAGGCATAAACTTGGAAACTTCATTAAGCCACTTACTCGCGTCTATATTCACCCTTTCAGACTGCTTCTTGTAATCTTGAATAATTGCTTTTTTTCCTGAAAACTGGGAAGCAACATCCTCAAAGAAAAATTTGTAATCGTCCCGTACTAAGAATCTGAAGAACAAGATATCAACATCGACTTCCTGCACCATATCATATGTTGAAAATACAAAATCCTTATACCAACGCTCTACCATTCGTTTCTTAAAAGCATCATCCTTATTAAGAAAGTTAACTCGTATCCAATAAAGGTCAGCTTCAAGCACTTTTTTCCAATCCAAACCTTTTAGTAATTTGGCTTGAAAATCACCACTTTCCATTTGTCTTCCTTAAGAATGTGCATCAATTAGTTTTTGAATTGTATTGTTAGGGTCATCGAAACCGGTAGGATGCCAGTCCCAATACCCTACGATTTTTTTATACTTATCATAATCACTTTCAGGATAAGCAATACCCTTCCATGAGTCGATCAACCTGTTGCGATCTTCATCTTTTTTCCAATCATTATTTGATGCTCTAATTTCAGGGGTTGCCTCAAAGTAGTGCTCGACAAAAGAACTCATAGAAGGAATACAAAGGTAACCATTCTTTTTCAACTTTAAAACCATATCTGTATCAGAAAAGTAAAAGTGGTAATCTTCATTAGCATATCCGACTTCACGCAGGGCACTATTCAAATACAAACCATGATTTACATAGAGGTTACCTACATTTACAGCTACAGCATATTTTTTCCGAACAGGAAAGTCTCTAAAATAAAATGCTACTCCACCCAGCTTAATATCTTGCTGCAACATCAAGTCAAAAAGAGCTTCGCCATTTTTAATAGCCCCAGGAACAATGAGCGAGTCATCACTCAACATACAAATGTACTGACCAGTTGCACATTTAAACCCTAAGTTCATGAAATAGGCCCACGGCTTTCTTTCAATTGTTTTTCCTAGCCACTCTCCACGATTATGCTGAACAATTGAAATAATGTCCTTTTGTTCAGCCAACCATTCAACAGCACCATCAGTTGAGCCACCATCCACAACGATAATCTCATAAGATGTGTCTTTCAGCTCTTCTCGAACTGCATCTATACATAATTTCAGCATCGGCAGTCTATTGTAACTACCAATCACCATTGATATTTTTGGATATTCCATATTTATCGTTCAACCCTTGCCATAACATCAACTACTTTATCCACGTCTTCTGGCACATCAACTGCCAAGGACCCACTCGGCACTTCTATCATATCAACTTGATAGTCGGCCTCTAAAAATCGAAGAATTTCAATATCTTCAATTTCCTCTAATGGTGATTTTTCATTGTGCGAAGCAAAAAAGGCTAAGTGCTCACGACTAAAAGCGTAAATACAAACTTGTTTGTGCGCTCTTATAAATTCACCACTCTTAGTTAATGGAATTGCTGCGCGGCTCATATACACCAAACGACCAGTTTTGGAGCAAACAACTTTTGGGACAGTCAAAGAGGTAAATTCAGCGTCATCAGTAATTTCGCTGTATGCATTGGTTATATTTCCGCTTGCTAAATAACGTTTAATCACAACATTGATGTTAGCTGGGTCTATTAAAGGTTCGTCACCTTGTACATTCACAATAAAATCACAATCTAACTTCAAGTTCGCTTCTGCTAAACGATCTGTGCCCGTTAAACACTTATCACTCGTCATAACAACTTGGCCGCCAAAACCTTCTACAGCCTCACGAATTCGCTCGTCTTCAGTTGCAATAAATAC
The DNA here is from genome assembly GCF_004295345.1 of Shewanella maritima. NCBI lineage: Bacteria > Pseudomonadati > Pseudomonadota > Gammaproteobacteria > Alteromonadales > Shewanellaceae > Shewanella > Shewanella maritima. The sequence goes on from NZ_CP036200.1 coordinate 826,874, forward strand.
TTTATCAGGAGAAACCGCTTCACAACATCTTTCCCAAACATGCTGAATCATTGGTTTACCACATAAATCCACCAGTGGCTTTCCCGGGAATCTAGATGATTTGTATCTGGCAGGAATTACTACTGCAAAATTATCTTGGTTTGTCATAATTCACCCAAAATTTCATCAAAAGAATCAATTACCCTGAAGCCACTCTCCTTAGCTAGCTCCCTCATAGTCTCGTCTACATTTGAGTACGGGCTGTAATATATAAAGTCAATGTTATTTTCCTGAGCAGCTTCGAGATCTGACCTTGCATCTCCAATCATTACGGCAACTCCAGAAACCTCACTAACAATTTGCCGCACTAATTCAGTTTTCTTAGTTGGGGAACCTAAAATCTTAGAAAAATACTTAGCTAACCCTCTTCGCTCGAAAATAGTATTCAGCTCGTTTTGCTCAGAACCACTCGCCACATACTTTACCGCTTCACTACGTTGAAGCACTACTTCAACTGAAGGTGTAAGACTCGCTGTCATATATAGCTTTTTGCACTGCTGTGAATAGCTTTGTAACAGCTGGGCTTTTAAGTGATGCTTAACATCATCATCGACATCCAATATTTCATCACAAAAAATGTCAACGTGATAAAAACGTGAACGTCCGAAATTTTTAGCAAAAAGTTCCACGCACTCATTAACAGACTCTTCGGCTAAATTCTGAGCTACAAGCGCATTCCTCATTGCTTCAATTTTCAACTGATTGGAGTCAAGAATGACTCCATCACAGTCAAATATAATTGCCTCGTAATTATTAAACTGGGGCATAAATTGACCCCTGAGTAATTGGATAAGTTGTCGGTGTAATCGCAACTACATCACAAAAGCCTGCATAATTTTCAACCAAGCTCCATAACTTCAACATTTCTAATTGTCTTGGGTCATGTGCCTCATAGCCATCAAACCCTACAAGACTCACATTATTTGCTGACATGGTATAGGCTATAGCAAGAGCATAGGCTGCTGTTACATCGTAAGGAACAACACACATTGAATCACCAGCGCTAAACTCGCCCTTGTTCACCTCTAAGCCATAGTCATACAACTTTACATTGCTAGAAAAGGCAGATAACTCTTCTTGTGTGAATCGATGTTTCGGTAAGATTACTGGTTTAGTAATGCGGTTATACTCGTCTTTTTCTGATAAGAATTTCGTATTATGAGTAACACAATAGTAATCAACTAAATCAGAAGGAACACTTAAATTATTGATCGCAATAACAATTGGGTTTCTTTGTTTAATGTAAACCGACAGCTGCGAGCCATACTTTTTCAAACCTGGGCCATCAGCTAAAATGAGTACTTCGCGATCTTCAGCAAGCCCTGCTAAATCTGCAGTTCCAGAAACAGATTCAACTGCTGAATTCAAAGATAAAGCCTCAGCAAGAATATCCCCTTTGTAGCTTGTTGTATTCTCAAGCTTACTTAGGTAATCAATCGCCCCAACGATCTCATCTGTACCATAATGAGTATCAGACAATAAGTTCTGGATATAAGTAGGGTGAATGTCGTTTTGCGCACCTAAAAAGTACAGCAAGTTACTTCCCCAACCATGCGATCGCTGCATTGGTTCAAAATGCCTGATAGCTAACTCATACACAGGTGCAGGCTCATAGGTATCAGTTTCCTTAGCTAGGATTGCTAACAGGGTCTCGGTCTGAGCGTTGCCAGCACCACGCCCCATTCCTGTCACCGTAACATCAAGCCAGGTTACACCCTTTTCTCGAGCGGCTAAGGTATTATCAATCGCTCTAGCCATATTATTATGAGTATGGATACCAATCGGGCCTTGCCATTCCGACCTTACCGCATCATAAATTCGTGATACCTCAGCAGTATCCATATTGCCTAATGAGTCGGCAAAATATAGTGTGTCTAATACCCCCAGCTTTGAGCTAGCTTAGCTTTTTCAGCTATCACCGCTGTCGGCTTGCCACCAGCTTGCATGAGGTTAAAACCCACAATATAACCATTGTCACTTAACCATTTGACAATTTCACCAGAGCTTTCAACTTCATGAAAATGTGCTGCAACCCTTACCAAACCTATTTTGCTGTCATCAGCATGAACAAATAACTTGCTCATTGCCTGTTCTAAAGGTAACTCAGATGACAAAATGGTCTTAGCATCTACCATGACGCCATACACAGGCCCTTCTGGCAGTTCTAATTCTTGTAAAAATGCTTCAGTCGTGTACGCGAATGCTCCTAAAAAGCCAGATTTGGTAAAATTGCGCAAGCCTAACTCTACATAATCAACTCGAGCCTTCGCCATTGCTGAAAGGTAACTAGCAACAACTTCGGCATCAAAATCCCATTCGTTATAGTAACCACCATCGCGAAGCGTACAGTCTAAAACTTTTATCATAACTACCTCTACTTTAAATTTTTTGTTCCATGTATTGGATAAACTCTTGATAAGTATCCGTTAACTTGCTTTCCATCAATAAATCTTCTGAAACTTTTGCAGTTTTTATCTCAATAGTGTCCGACGTTCTTCCACTGTCACCAGTCACTTTAAATAAACCAAAAATGTCTTCAAACCCGTCATCAAATGGCAGTTGTAATTTAGCAGAAATTTGCCCTAAAATTAATGAAGGCTCAGCGACAAAGTCTTCATATCTAAAAACCCTATCGCGGTCAAACTGCTTTATACATAGTAATAAGCGTCGGCAGTATTCTCTAAAGTCATTAGGTTCAAAATGTAGCCAACCATTATTTTGTAATGAAGTGTATGATTCTAACGGATCTCTAACTGTGAACACTGACTCAATTTCATAATCTGTTTTTAAAAGCTCAATTAAAGGTGAGCTTTTGGGAATAGTAGCCCGCGTAAAATAGTCTGCATGGGTATGCTCTCTTAACACTAAGGTGCCACCGTAGCGTGTTACATGCCTATCGACATGCTTTATTGAAGACTTAAAGAGATCAGCAGCCAGTTCGGTCGAGTTTGGAACACCCGCATATTTCACTAAGGAAACAATATCTGTAGGTGAATACTTAGGTTTATTTTTATCTAGCCCTAACTCAGTGAATGGGTGAACTTCACTTAACAAATAAACATTAGGCAAAGCAGAAATACATTTAGAAACCAAAGTTCCACCACTACATGCTATATGATGGATAATCCTCAGCATTGGTTTCCGACTCGTAAAACTGTCGCAAATTTGGTCGCACCTTGCCAGCAAGGATTCAGCATCAACTATTTGTGGAGCCGAAATTTGCGGTACCTCGAGCGACTTTACCATTTCAGATGTTTCAACTAACCCCAACGCTTGATCTAGCTCACCTTTGAACCTTTCAAAATTACTAGTCATATCACGTCTTCACTAATAGAGTTTGAAAGCAATTCCGGATGTTCTTGCTGTAGTCTATAATAGTACTTTGACGCAATAGTCAGTTTTTCTCGAAGCTCTTTAATCAACTCTAACAACTCAGCCTCTGAGTCGGCTTTTTCAGCATACTTAGCTCGCAGGTCTTCCAGGTCAACATGTGCCTTACTCAACATTTTCTGATTGATTCGCTCTGCACGCTTATACTCTCCAATCTCCTTTTGAAAGTGCGAACGCTCATTTTCCAAAGCAGAGCATCTTACCTGCGCTTTCTCTACTTTGTCATTTAGAGCTGCAACTTCATCTCCATTAGCCTTTATCTTTGCATCCGCTAACGCAATGGTATCAATAGTCTGCGCCTCTAACGTAGCAATACTATCTTTTGACTCTTTATAACTACTCTCTAATTGTTGTAAATCGGAGTTGACTTTAGCTAAGCTATGCTCCTTGGATAACAGTTCTTGCTGCAAACTATCACAAGCCAATTTTAAATCTCCGATCTGCTCATTCAAAGACTCTACCTCCAGCTGCAATTTCTCGGCTTGAACTTCAGAGTTTAATTTGTATTCCTTAAAGTTTTCTTCAATTTCAACTCTATGGTTATGTGCTTGTTCGGAAATAGTCTTTACCTGAAGAAGCTCATCATTTAAAAACTGGTTTGTTCCAGTACATTTAGCAAGTGCTACCTTTTCTTTTTCCAAGTTAGTAGCCAGTACTTCTTTGGCTTCTTCACTAGAAGCTAATAAACTATTTATTGATTCTGTTTCTGCGTTTGCATTAACCAACAGCACCTTTGTCTCCTCCAGTTGGACTTGATACTCGGCGTTTTCTTTTAAAGATTGACGTAGCTGATCGTTAAGAGACTGCACTTCGCTATCGACTTGAGATTTTTCTGACTCTAACTTTTCTAGTTGAGCCTTCAAATCACAATTAACTTTCTCTGAAACTTGATGAGCACTCGTAACTGAAACAAGCTCTGCACTTAACTGAGAAAGCTCACCCTCTAAAGACTTAACTTCTGACATACCAGAAGTAATCTTGTCTTTATAAGTAGCTAATACCTTTTCAAGCTCCTGCTTAGCTTCTAACTCAACCCTGTCAATTGCTACTTGTGTTTGCGCTTGTGCGTCATTTAACTTTTGCTCTAACGCTGAGTTTGCATCCCGTAGCTCTGAATTCTGTTTGTTACTTGATTTAAGCTCTTGCTGCAATTTATTAAGTTTACTTTCAAGATATTCAACTGTTTGCTGTAAAGCCTGCTTTTCACTTCTATGTGCTTGTATATTATTCTCTATCACTCCATTCAATTCATGTCGTGTAGCCAACAAACACGATTGTAAATCAGCAACCTCTCTGTCAAACGACTGCAGTTTTTCTTGGTGTTCCTTTTCGAAATTAGACAGCTCAGACTCAAGGTCGGCGTATACTTCAAGCGCATTCTCGTTAATTTCATTGAGTTCAGATACAGCTGCCTTTTCTGCTGATAGCTTGTCCCTCAAACTATCTATTTGCCTAAGGCTTAGTGATAATTCCTCTTGCAAGGCAAGGCTCCTGCGGGCCTCAATATTGACCATACTTTCTAAGTTAACGGCCTTTTCTCGCCAATAATCTTTGATATATACATTGGGTGCATCATCATTGTCGTAGCAGTGGCTATTTAATAAAGCCGTCATATTATGAAGTTGAGATGCGGATGAAAGCGTTGAGGAAGGAGTATAGAACATGTCAATAACAGCTATATGCTCATCACTTAGCGAACTAATTAACTGCTCTTCGATATAAGGGGTATCAATGATTAGCGTGTTAAACTCACGTGAGCTCATTCCAATCTCATTGACTAACTCAGTTAGTTTATACGCCTTATTAAAATGCTGTTCTGTTATTTGCATATTCGGATAAAGGTCAATTAAATCATTTGCAACTTCAACCCCGCTGTATTTATCCAAGGAGGCTTTAAAAAACGTGCATGGTTCACCTTTAGCTGTAACCAATCGATTAAGTACAGTTACGTTGTCAACTCCGGCGAAGTCTTTCTCTAATTGCTCACTCACATCGGATTGTGCATCAACTAATACAATATGCCTAAAGTTTTCCTTTATAATTTCTTTGATATTAGGGTAACTGCCGCATCCTACCCACAGCACAGTTCCTAAAGGTTTATCGGTCTTAAAATGCTCTCTTTTGATAACTTCTTCGATGTTGTTCTGTTCAATTAAGTTCATTTGTTATCATTATCCAAATATTAAAATTGATTACATAACCAAGAATCGAAGCTAGCCATTAACTCTTGGTAATATGTCGTTACCTTACGCTCTCTAGGCTCTTCAAAAAATGACTCTGAAGTTAAGCTGTCTAACGCTACTACATCACATGCAACACCTAAACGATGTGCTTCTCGCGTCAACCAAGACTCAGATAAACTTACAATTGGAGTATTATATTTAGCAGCTAACCAGACCATGCCCGAACTTTTATATTGGTATACTAAGGGGCAATAATTCACAAGTAACGCATGACTTGCTTTATACAATTTAGCCAGCCTTGCATCAGACATATAACCTTTAATCAGCTTCAACTTATCACTTTTATAAGCTATATGCTCCAACAATGCCTCAGCCTTTAGCAATTTAGGATCTAGACTCTCGTTGGTATACTGAATAACAAACCGTATATCGTCGTTACTATTAGGTAGAACTTTGCCTAATATTTCAGGTAACTCAGTAAAACCTTTGCTTCCCTTGGCATCTCCACAATACAGCAACACTTGACGTATCCCTCTTTTCCTTGATTCAGCATTACATACTTGTTGTTCAAAAGGTAATAAACAAGGGTGGACTTGCGCAAATATGTTACTTCCAAGCAAAAGGTTGATAGCCTGAGCCACTTCGAAGTCTGATGGCCACATTGATACTGATTTACCAAACTTCAGCATCAACTTAACTGCTGATGCATATAGTGTTCTAGAAGCGCCATACAAAGCCTTGCTCAAAGGGTTAAACATTAGCAAAACAATAACGGAAGGAACTTGATGCTTTTTTCGCTGGATAAGCTCTAATGCTAAAGACAAAGCCCAAAGGTGAATCCAATCCATTGTATGAAATAGGTAACGAGCTTCCTTTTCTCTATGTAAAGTCAATAAGTTTATGTATTCTGTAGCTAATAGCTTAAGCGTTTTCGAAAATCCCACTCTATTTTCGTTACTGGACAAATACCCATAAAATTCTGTTTCAAAGTAAGGATGCAGTTCAATACCATAGCTATCTGCATGCTCTATAACATCTGAGTTAACAGAAACATGACTATATATACAGACTTTTAACTGTCGAACCGCTGCCAATTTATCGATAACGGCGGCATGATGACCACTTAAAGTTGCTAGCCCTGCATCAACTACTATTAGCTCTTTCATAAATCAGATACTAGCTAAGCTTTTTAAATTTGATAATAAATATAGCGTTGTTTCTGGTATATCCCGATTAACGGAGCATGCGAAAAAGTCAGCTTGCTCTTGTTTACTTGATTGCTTGTAACTAGCACAAACCTCTAACTCTTTTAGCAGCATGGAAACTTGTAAGTCCGCCAACTCCACTTCGCTTTGTAGCATTATCTTCGCATCTTTTTCAGTTGCTAGTTCACTTTGAATCAGCTGCAGATTTACTCGTGCACTATCTAGCTCTGTTTTTATTTTCAGGTATGGTTCATTTGAGCCAGCATTGAGCTCTTTTCTGGCTTCTTCTTTCAACTCTACTAGCTTTGAATTTAGTAACTGGTTATCCGATGTTAACTCCGCATTTTGTCGCTGCAACTCAAGCATCTGCTCCTTGTACTTTAATTCTGCACAGCTGCGCTTGCCATATTCCAGCTCTAACTCTGATTGCAGTTGAGAAGTTTGAAGCTGCAATACAGTTGAATTAGTTTCATACTCAGCATTTGTCCGTTTTAATGATTCGAGCTCAGATTGCAATTGTGAATTTTGTGAACCTAGTGAGTTAATTTCAACTTGGCTATCAGCTCTCTTTCGCTGTAACAGCCTAAGTTCACGTTCTAATTGTGCCGTATCACTACCCGCTTGCTGAAGCTTAACTTTAAGCTCTTTCTGGGCTCTTACCTCTTTCTCTATTTTTTGCAAAGCTACGCCAAGTTCACTTGATGTAATATCGTTCTCATGTTTTAGCACTTGATTGACTTGCTTAAGCTCATTTCTATAATCAGCAACGTCACAAAATACACGGGGAATAAGTTCATAAATAGCGTTGTCCGGGCACTTGTCCTGATATGCAACGTTAGACATTGCAACTAGTTCAGTACGGACTGTTGTCGCTATATCAGATTTCATCAAAAAGCATTGAGCAATTAATCTATTTAACGACGAGGAAGCAATATTTTGTAATTGAGTTAGCTGCGCTTTGTTATTCAAAAAACGTTCTAACCTAGCTCTGCAATCATCTACAAGCTCAAGCAACAATGACTCATCGACCACAAAAACCTTATGTCTGAAATTCGTAATAAGCTGAAGCAATTGAACGCTACAATCTAACCAAGATTGCAGCTGAGTTTCGAGTAGCACTGCCACATCTATTACATTATCAGTGATACAAGTTGTCAGAAAGTTTACGGGAGAACTAGTGATTACAATAACTTTATCTACGGAGTCTGCAACCTGTTCGATTGGTTGTTCCTGCTGAGATATGTTTAGTGTAGTAACTTTAACGGAATCATCGAACCATTGTTCAATTTCTTCTCGCCATCCATCTAGGGCGTAACCAACTACTAAAACCGATTCCATAATTAACCTTGTCGTTATATTTTTATGTTAACAATTGCGTCCAGGGTATGTTTGACTAGCAGCTTAGCTTTGTCTTCATGCTTAGATTCTGCATAGCAGCGTAATTCTGGTGCATTGCCTGAAGGTCTCAAATGGACCACATCACCACTATTAAGCGACATCCGTAAACCATCAGTGTTATCTGTATTTACGACTTGTTGTTCAATTCCAAGTGCATCTAGCAATGCTTGTGGCTTTTGCTCTGCAGATTGGAGTAACGCTTTGCTGCGTTGAGTTTCAAAATTCTTGATTCGATCGCTGGCGGTATAGCGAGAAGGTAAGCGATGAAGCATCTCAGCAACAGGTGCTTTAGCTGATGCGGCCAAAACAATTAATGCAGGTAAGACGGCATCCCTTGTAGGTAACGCTTTTAAAAGCTTGTTGTTAACCTTTATGTCACTGCCCAGCATGAACCCGCCGTTAGCTTCAAATCCCGCCACAGATGCGTAATCTTTTGAAAGCTCAGAAAACTGTGCAATAACATATGGCGAACCAATACGAGTGCGAGATACTCTGTTAAATGCTTGGGATAACTCTAAAGCTGTATTACAACTAACAGGCACGGCTAGTGCCTCTATGTTTAGCGAGTCCGCACACAAAAGACCTAGCAAGTCACCTCGCAGCCAGTTGCCGCTTTCATCGGCAACTAATGGGCGATCGCCATCGCCATCTGTAGAAAAAATAGCATCAAGCTTATGCTCATCAGACCATGATTTTGCTCGTTGAATGTCTTCTTCTGCAACCGCTTCAGTATCAATAGGGACAAAAGTGTCAGTCCTGCCTAATGAGATAACCTCTGCGCCTAGACGCTCAAAAATGTCACGGTAAATATCCCGTCCAGCACTAGAGTGTTCATATATACCTATACGTTTATTAGCAAGCGGTTGCTCGCCGTCAAATAGGCTCAAATAGCGATTAATGTACGCATCTACAGCTCTACTATCCACTTCAAGCTTTGGTAATTCATTAACCAAATCAAAGCCTTTATCTACAGATAATATTGCCAGCTCGTCGGCCTTAGTTATCTCACCATCTGGGCGATAAAACTTTAGACCATTTCGGTCAAATGGAATATGGCTGCCAGTAACCATTATGCATGGAATAGCTTGTTCTAACGCAAAAAAAGCTAATGCAGGTGTTGGCAAAACACCATGAAAGTCAACCTTAACCCCAGCCTTTATAGCTGCACTAGCACAAGCCATAGCCATCTGATAACTGCTAGGGCGGTTATCGATGCCGATTGCGATTTTATCTAGTTTATTTTCAGCTTGCATAACGTCAATAAACGCGTGGGTAAACGCCGAACATACCTCATTAGAAAAATCGGTAACGAGCCCTCTTGCGCCACTGGTACCGAAAGCGATATTAGAGCTTTGCAATAGAGTCTGAGTATTTAACATCGCCATTATTTAACCCTTAACTCTACCGTAGCGGTCTTCAAAACGTACTATATCGTCTTCGCCTAGATAGCTACCAGACTGCACTTCAATCAGCTCTAAATCTACCTTACCAGGATTTTCTAAGGCATGAACCACGCCTACAGGGATATAAGTTGACTGGTTTTCAGTGAGGAGTATGTCTATATCACCGTTAGTCACTTTTGCGGTACCTGAAACCACAATCCAATGCTCGGCGCGGTGATGATGCATCTGTACGGATAGTTTAGCCCCAGGTTTGACTGTAATGCGCTTAACTTGGTAACGCTCACCACAATCAATCGAGTCATAATGCCCCCATGGGCGGTATACTTCGCGGTGATGTTTAAACTCCGTGCGTTCATCAGCTTTTAGCTTAGAGACGATTTCTTTAACATCTTGAACCTGATCTTTATGCGCGGCCAACACTGCATCTTTAGTTTCAACTATAACCACGTCTTTTAAGCCCACAGTAGATACTAAACGGCTGGTTGCATGAACTAAACAGTCTGATGTGTTATGTAAAATAACATCACCATTGGTCGCGTTGCCGTTGCCATCTTTTTTATCGATTTCCCAAAGGGCTGACCATGACCCAACATCACTCCACCCCGCATCCATAGGGACAACAACCGCGTCAGTTGTATGCTCCATAATGGCATAATCAATGGAGTCATCAGGCGACTGGAGAAACTCTTGCTTACCTGCACGAATAAAGTCTAAGTCTTCACTTTTTGCTTTGTAAGCTGCTTCACACGCTAGGAAAATTTCTGGAGCGTTTGTTTTCAAAGCTTCAAGGTAGACACTTGCTTTGAACATAAACATGCCGCTATTCCAGTAATATTCACCTGATTCTAGATAATCTTTTGCGGTAGCTAAATTTGGTTTTTCTACAAAACGTTCAACCTCGAAAGCATCATCAGATAACGTTTTACCACGCTTGATATAGCCATAACCTGTTTCTGGCGAGTTTGCCACAATACCAAAGGTCACTAACTTATTGTCTTCAGCTAACGGAATGGCATTAAGAATGGCTTTTTCAAACGCGCTCTGATTTTCGATAACATGATCGGCCGCCATCACCATCATCAATGCATCACCATCTTTTTCGGCGATATCAAATGCAGCTAATGCAATGGCAGGAGCAGTATTGCGACCTGCTGGCTCCAGCATAATGCGACCATTTTGATAATTAAGCTCTCTAAGTTGCTCTGCAACTAAAAACCTGTGTTCTTCATTACACAGCAAAATACAATCTTCAGATGGTAGGTTTAATGTACGGTTAACCGTTTGCTGCAGCATACTGACACTTGAAGCCAGCGTTAAGAATTGTTTTGGAAACAGTGAGCGACTCAACGGCCATAGTCGAGTTCCTGAACCACCTGCCATGATTACTGGAGTTAATTTCATTAGTTCCTTCCGATTAAGTATTGTCCTGGTAGCTTCCATCAAGTATTTGCTGCCACCATAAAGTATTTTCTAAAAACCAATCTAACGTTTTGTCAAAACCAGTTTCGAATGAATGCTCAGGTTCAAAGCCAAGTTCATCTTGCACTTTTTGAGCATCAATTGCATATCGTCTGTCATGCCCTGCTCTGTCGGTAACATAGGAGATTAGATTTTCACTACTTCCTTTAATTGCTTCTAGCGCGTTAGGGAATTTACGAGCAAGGCTTGGGTTATGGCTAAACCGAGCGTTAACTCTATCACAAATCAGTTTTACGATATCGATATTTGCCCATTCATTATTGCCTCCAATATTATAGGTTTGTCCAACATCGCCTTTATCAAGAACAAGCTCAATGGCTCTAGCATGGTCTTCTACAAATAACCAATCGCGGATCTGTAAACCGTCACCGTATATAGGCAATGCTTTATTTTGCAAAATATTAGTAATCACCAGCGGTATTAACTTTTCAGGAAAGTGAAACGGACCATAATTATTGGAGCAATTAGATGTCGTCACTTCAAGACCATATGTATGATGGTAAGCCCTAACAAGGTGATCAGACGCAGCCTTTGAGGCCGAATAAGGTGAGTTAGGCTCGTAAGCATGTTTCTCGGTAAAACCTGAGGCGTCCTTTTCGAGTGAACCATATACTTCATCGGTGCTCACGTGATGAAAACGATGGGCCTTAATTGGGTCACCATTTTCCTGTGGTACATCAATCCATATTTTTTTTGCCGCTTTGAGTAAACTATGTGTACCTAAAATATTGGTTTCGATAAAGGCATCTGGCCCCAAAATTGACCTGTCAACGTGAGACTCAGCAGCAAAATGCACTATGGTATTAAGGTGATGCTCAATCAATAACTGCTCCACCAATTTGGTATCGTTAATATCACCTTGAACAAAGATAAAGTTATCACAGTCGATATGACTCAAATTGTTGAGGTTGCCTGCATAGGTTAATGCGTCTAACACAATAAGTTTATCTTGCGGATTTTTACGCAACCAATAATGAACAAAGTTGCTTCCAATAAACCCTGCACCGCCGGTGACAAGTATTTTTCTCGTTTCCATTAATTATTTTCTTAACCTGATTTTGACTTACTGTGCTGTAACCTAAATTTACGTTTTGCCTTCTGACAATTTACTATCTTCAGTATATTCATCCAGCATCTTATCAAGCTGGTGTCGCCAATGTGTGGTCTTAAATCCAGTCGAACCTTCCGTTTCTGTCTTATCCAGTACACTAAAGCTAGGCCTTTCGGCTGGAAGAGGATACTGACTCGCGGGTATTGGGTTAATAGGGATCGCCTGCTTCAGAATCCCTTTTTCTATGCCTAAATCCCTTATTGCAACGGCAAAGTCATACCAAGAGGCCACACCGGCATCAGTCCAATGATAAGTAACCGGCTTGGGTACAAGTGATTGGCGTTCGCCTTCGCCATACTTTGATGCGATATGCAAAATAAACTGCGCCAAACCATTAGCCCAGGTTGGCGTACCTATTTGATCACATATCACGCTTAACTCAGGCTTATTTTGCATCAACGAAAGCATGGTTTTTACAAAGTTATTCCCAGTGCCGGAATAAACCCATGCAGTGCGAATCACAACTGCATCCTCAAGCACATTGGTAATACCCCGCTCACCTCTCAGCTTTGACGCTCCATAAACGTTAATAGGATTGGGCACATCATCAACAAAATAAGGCGTCGCCTTTTTACCATCAAATACAAAGTCTGTTGAAACATGTATCAAGCTACAACCAGCAGCCTTACATGCATGAGCTAAGTTTTCACAGCCCAAATAATTCACATCAAAAGCACGTTGCTGATTGTCTTCAGCTTTATCTACTGCAGTATAAGCTGCAGCATTAATCACAATGGCTGGTTTAACAGCAGCAATTGAACGTTCAACAGACTCAGCATCAACAATATCGAGCTCGTGGGATGACAAAGCAACTACGTCGAATTTGTTAGGGAATACTTTAATTAGCTCGGTTGCTAATTGCCCGCCTTTACCGGTAATTAGAACTTTAATAGCGTCAGTCATCGAATTTAGGTGCCTCGGTAAAACTAATCCCGGCTATATCTTTACCTGATAACTGAACTGGTAAGTTATCTAAAATCGGCCAATCAATGGCAATATCGGGGTCATCCCAGCTAATCGATACTTCGGCATTAGGGTTATAAGTATCTGTACATTTATACGCAAACTCCGCCGTCTCACTTAACACATAAAACCCATGCGCAAAACCTTCTGGTATCCATAGCTGTCGCTTGTTTGTGTCAGATAAATTAACTCCAACCCATTTACCAAAAGTTTTAGAATTTATTCGCAAATCGACTGCTACATCAAACACTTCACCTTGTGTGACCCGAACAAGTTTTCCTTGGGTATTTTGAGTCTGGTAATGTAGGCCCCTTAGCACCCCTTTTGTCGACTTACTATGGTTTTCCTGAACAAACTCAGTTTGGCCACAATTAAGCGCAAACAAATCCGCCCTAAAGGTTTCCATAAAAAAACCTCGTTCATCGCCAAAAACGACAGGCTCAATTACTTTTACATCTTCAATTTCTGTATCAATAAACTTCATTTTTTGCAGCGCTAAAGTAAGATTGTTCTAATACATCTAACAAGTACTGACCGTAGCCAGACTTTTGTAATGGTTGTGCTAAGCGTCTTAGCTGCTCGCTATCGATATAGCCCATTCGATAGACAATTTCTTCAGGGCAACTAATTTTTAACCCTTGCCTTTTTTCAATAGAGCGAACAAAGTTGGCCGCGTCTAACAGGTCGTCAAGCGTACCAGTATCAAGCCAAGCAGTGCCTCGCCCCATGATTTCTACATCTAATTCCCCGCGCTCGAGATACAAATGAATTAAATCCGTTATTTCTAGCTCCCCCTAGAGGAAGGGGTAACTGTCTTCGCTAATTCAACAACCTTATTGTCGAAGAAGTAAACGCCGGGGATTGCGTAGTTTGATTTAGGTTTGCTGGGTTTTTCTTCTACCGATACCGCTTTGCCAGAGCCATCAAAATCAACCACACCATAGGCTTGTGGGTTAGATACATGGTAGCCAAACACTGTTGCGCCTGAACTTTTTTGAGCGACGCGCTGCAAAGAGCTGGACAAGTCATGGCCATAGAACAAGTTGTCACCAAGAATTAGTGCCGCTGGGGCTCCTTGTAGAAATTCTTCAGCCAAAATAAATGCTTGAGCTAAACCATCGGGACTTGGTTGCACCGTATATTCAATGCTGATCCCCCAATGAGAGCCGTCGCCTAACAGCCGTTGAAAGCGATGAAGCTCTTCTGGCGTAACAATCAACAAAAACTCTTTTACACCTGCCAGCAGTAGGGTCGATATAGGGTAATAAATCATCGGCTTGTCATATACAGACATGAGCTGTTTACTAACGACTTGCGTCAATGGGTACAAGCGCGTTCCCGTCCCCCGGCAAGGATAATACCTTTACAAGATGGCAAACGACTTATTGGGCTTAAGTTATTAATAATTACACCTAAAAATAATCTGTTATGCTATTTCTATTAGCCGCTTAAACTATGGAACCCCACTATCGGACTAATTAAGTTCCCTCGCAGTCGCGAGTACGATCTTACCAACGGTAAACAACATTATCAGTATCACCGCAAATAACGTAAGATTATAAATAATCTGCGGATACTGGTAATCTTCAGGAGTCGTAGCCGACTCCACTACAATTAAATACTTTAATTGTCGGTACGCTTCGATTCTTGATTTTTCAAGCGAGATCTCTGAAGACGTGTATGCTTGCAACGCTAACTCAAGCTCAATCTTGTAATCTGAGTAATTCGCTAAAACTTGGCTAATGGCTTTGGGCTCGCCAGAATAATTTCCTTCAACGACTGCGGTTTCATTCTGTGCTAAAGACAAGCGTTGCCTTTCAGTAGCTAACTGCTTTTCAAGAGCGTCCAACTCAGCTTGCAATATCATGACCTGTGGAGCCTGATCAGTCATAATTGACTTCAATGTTTTAAGCTCAGCTCGTTTTTTAGCAACTTCAGCCTCCATACCATAAGCAATTTGCTGCAATGCTATGCCTTCGGCTTCGGGATCTAATAAGTTGTTGTTTTGCTGGAAACCAATCAACTGTTTCTTGGCATCATGTAATCGGTTTTCAACCTTGCTGTGCTCTTGTCGGATAAACTTTAGTTGAGCTTCCGCTAGCTGATGACCTATTGAATTAATGTACCACTCTGCTCTATCAATAATTTGAACTGTCAGCTGATGAGCATACTCTGGAGAAAATCCCTGAGAAAAAACACTAATCACACCAGATTTGTCATCAATAGTGACTATCGTGCGTTTCAAGTAATACTCGTAAAACTCTTCCTTAGTGGCATCAGAGGCAAGTCTTGAGAAAAAGTCGACATTGCCAGAGGTGTAATGCTCAAACAACCCAAGCTCAGAATTTAAGTGATTTAACATGTCTTCTGAGTTGATGTAGGCTTTCACCAATTCCGAATCAGTACCGCCTGCATTACTCACCCCAACCCTGTTAACAACGCCATCGAAGCATCCATTGTAGCCATGCTATCAGGTTGCTGAACGATTAGTTGAGCACGGCTTTCATAGCGTGGACTAGACCAAACGATTTGATAAAACGCAAATAATAAGAAGGGGGCAACTACAAAAATAAACCATGGTTGCTTAACTACTTGCCTAGCCTTATCTTGCTGCTCAGTTTCTCCTAGCAGAAAAGCAAATTTTGCTAACAGTGACGTTGCTCGACGTTTACCGCCAGAATTTGATTCACCTTCATCATACTCAGACCCAACTTCGTCAGCTTTAATTTCTCTTTGAGTTGTCTTAATCGCGGCTAACACTTGCTCTTCATTCTCCGGTGCCAAAAACTTCGCGCGCCACAACACTCGCCTTGCAAGATAAATATCTTCACCTTTAAGGTCATTTGCTAGATTCAGCAAATCTTGCCAACTATTCCAAACTTTTGCATCTTGCTGTTTTTCAAGCTGCTCGAATTTTTGTTCTGTTAAATCACTAATTTCTTTTGAGCTCATATTTTATAGCGCCTGATAATTTGCAATACCTTCTTCGAGGTCATCGTAAAACGTGAGTCGCCCTTGATTTAAAACTAAAGCGCTATCACAGAAGTGTCGCAATTCATTCATCTCATGGCTGACCATAATTACATTAGCTTGCTTACTCTTTTCGGTAAGTGCATCCTTAGTGCGCTTTCGAAACTTCATATCACCCACCGAGGTTACTTCATCAATTAAATAGACATCGAAATCAATCGCTATTGAACATGCAAATGCAAGACGAGACCTCATGCCACTAGAGTATGTTCGAACAGGTAACAGGTATCTTTCCCCTAACTGCGCAAACTCCCTAACCTTGTCCTCAAACTCATCTAAATTGGCTACGCCGTTAATGGTACCGATGAAACGCGTATTCTCTTGCCCTGTCATCTGCGGGTGTATTCCAGTTGTCAGTGCAACTGGCCAAGACAAGTTTAAATCAGTAATCACTCGCCCTTTATTTGGATACTCACTGCCTGCAAGGATCCTAAATAACGTGGACTTACCTGCACCATTGCGACCTAAAATAGCAATGTTATGCCCGCCAGGAATAACAAAAGACAAATCCTTAAAAACGTATTGGTTTCCAAGTTTTGAAGGATAGAATTTCGTTAGATTATCAATAACAATCAATTGACTACCTGCTTATAGCTTGTTTCCAGCTAACGAAGTAACTGCAGCAAGCCAAAAATACCGTTGTTAGCGTACACATTGCCAAGAACAGTTGACTTACACCCTCTAACCCATAACTGGTATATGCCCCATACCTAGTAAGCTCAATTGCATGAGCAATAGGATTCCAATTTAAATATGGCCAGTATTCCCTAGGAACATCTTGAAGTGAGAAGAATACGCACGAGATAAAAAATAAAGGCCGCGACAGTAAACTTAAGACCTTTTGCATCTCTTCTACATAGCAAGCCATGATTGCAAAAGTGCACCCTATTGACATAGCAATTAGCCACAACATTAAGATATTGCTAAGCATTAGTAACGGGTTATCAAATCGCAATTCAATCCCCATCAGGAACATCAGCAGGGCAATCACTAACATAGCAACCAATTTCACCAACAACTGAAACACACCTGAAGCGATAATCCCACTTATTGGTTGAACTTGTCTGAACGCGTATAGAGCCTTGTTCTTCTTAATTGCATTAGACGTATTATTTAGCACTTCAAGAAACAGCTGGATCATCAGCAAGCCTAGTGCCATGAAGGTAAATCCAGGCATACTATGGGTTTCAGGGCCTGAAATTAATGAACGGCCGTAGGCAAGCGCAAAAATGAATACAACAGGGTTAATTACCGCCCAGGCTAATCCAAACTTGTCGTTAAATCCGGTTCTAATTTCTCTTACAAAAAGCGCAAAAACAACATCTTTCCAGACCTGCCAATTATTGCGCTTTATTAACGTCGTCATATTATTTAATCGCGTTAGCCGCTACAGCAATTTGGTAGATAATTTGCGTGATGTCTTTAACATTTTGCATGATCTTGGCGTCAACTTTCGGTAGGACTAGGATCTGGTCTCCAGGCTTAAGCGCGCCTGTTGCGTTTAATCTAACCATACCATTTGGATTGATCACCATAATCTGCTCATAGTTAGCTCGCTCACTATATCCACCAGCCCACGCAATGTAATCTTCTACAGTTGCATTTTCGTTGTACACCAAGGCCTGCGGCATCATCACTTCGCCACCAACCTGAACAAGGTCGCTTTTGGCAGGGATATGGACAATGTCTCCCTGCTCAAGCAAAACGTTGGCTATTTTGCCGTTTTCTGCAATAACTACCTTGCCTAGTGGTACAATTTTTCTCGCACGCTCAGTAAATTGCAGAATCATTTGCCCTTCTTGCAACCTGATACTTGCTTCACCATCTGAAGACGCTGGTGCAGTAAATACACTTCGCTCAAGTCGCTCTAAAGACTGATCGATAAGCTCCTTTTGCTTTTGAGCAACACTCTTACGTTGGATATAAACAGATTGAAAATCAGCTAAGTTAGGGTCTACTTCAATATGTGCTAAAAGATCATACAGACGAGTATCTTTTTTGACTGCGAAATACGATGGACCTAAATAGCTGCCGGCAACCTGAATGTCGAAGATTTGTGCTCTGATATCATCGTTAAAAAACACGCGGTCACCGTCTTTTAGCTGAAACTGCGCAAACTCGGCGAAAGGTACATAGATTGAAAATGGGCCGTCAGCTCTATCGCCAACAACACCTACATGGCTTACCTTGGCGTATGGACGCGCAATTTTAATTAGATCAGTACCTATCGACTCGTCTTTATCAAGCTCAAATCGAAATGGGTTTCTTACTGACCCTGTCACCAAAATAGTCGCCTGCTGACGTTCAACTAAAATGACATCGCCGTCTTTAAAATTAAATCGAGGTAAATAACCACCTAATACGAAGTCATATAAATCAATCTCTTTAATCACTTCGTTGTTTCTTAGCACCTTGACAGAGCGATAACTACCTCGCTCTGAGTCTATACCTCCAGCACGTTTCAAATAATACAGTACACTGTCAGAAGCTACCCCAGCATATTGCCCAGGCCGAATAACACTTCCAGTGATATAGACACTCACAGGAGTTGCTGTAAGTAGATTTACATAGATGCTCACACTGGACTTGTAGACTTGTTTAATACGCTCGGTAACCACTTGGTTGAGCTGGCTAGCTTTGACATTGGCCACATTTATTGGGCCGACATTGGTAATAAACAGGTTCGACTGATTATCAACCGTTAGTACCTCTGATTGATTCACTGCCCCCCAAAGCCAAACAGACACTTTATCGCCTGGTGCAACTACGTAATCATCGTTTAAGCCGTCAGAGCGTTCACTCTCATACCCACCAGCGAATAAGTTGGCACCAAATGGCGGCGGCAATCCTTCTTCTGCGGCAGGAAGTAACTCTTGCGCACTAGCCTCACCTGGCAACAAAACACCTGAGCGATTAGTCTTATTAAACGTACCCTGCTGTAAGCTAGAATTAGAAATGTTTTGGTTATTGTTACCCAAAGATTGAAGTTGGCTTAGGCTTTGAGGTTGCTCATCAACAGCGACCGCATTTGAGCTCACAATAAAGCCTAACAATAGTGAAATAGCGCCTGCAACGTTCAGTAATTTTGTCATAGTGATAAATCTATCAGTTTATTGTTATTGTTATTGTTCCGCAAAGACAGGTTGCGATTCTCGGTCAATAATTTGTGGCACGATATACCATGCAGCGTTTGTATCTTTGCAAACGACTAGTTGCTCGCTCATCGATGCTGCTTTACTTACATTTAAGTTTCGACAGCTCATCCCTAACGCAGAGAAGTAGTGTTGACCAACTGAAATCACATTGTTGTTGTGGACTATCTCTGTACCCGATGATGCATGATTTAAGTCTGCCCAATACTGCTGTGGTACTTGTCGATAACGGGAAATATCTGGAGCTTGTTCAACCAAGCTCACTTTAGGCTCAACAATAGGTGGAGACATCGAGCATCCCGCCATTAGCAATACACCAACAATACTTACTAGATTACATCTAAATTTCATCTGTTAACTCTTCTTGCGAAGCCAAGTCAAAATTGTCCAAATATTCTGTAATGCCCAATTATACATGGCAAATACAATTAAAAACGTGAAAAACATTATCCACTCAGGTACTTGCTCAACTTCTGACCAACAACCTATTACCGCGAAAAACACGCTCATCAGACTGATGATGCACAAGGTTTGCTTACGTGAATACCCTGCTCTTTCAAAAATATGGTGCAGATGCTCTCGGTCGGCTTTAAACGGCGAGACTCCTCGCTTTACTCTTCTAATCATAATCGCCGCCATATCCATCAATGGAATCGCGATTAAGTATAGGGCTGTGACAGGCCTTAGATACTGTTGTTCTGACTGAACGCCAATCACCATAAGCCAAACTATTGTCAGTCCAATAAGCATGTTACCGGAATCACCCATAAACACTTTAGATAGTGACCGGTGCAACCCAAGGTTGAACATTAAGTAGGCCGCAAGTGCCGCGATGAATAAAACAGGTAATAAAAAGAGTTCATTTGCGCTATCAGCGAATAAATAAGCTAGAGAGCAAAAAGTAATAATGCTAGTCGAGCCAGCTAGTCCATCAATACCGTCAATCATATTGAATGCATTAATTCCTGCAATAATCCCTACCACTGTAACTAGCGCGCCTATGTACCCTAGTTGTATTTCAAACACCCCAAAAAGGTTGCCTAAGCTAGTTAAGTGTATTTCAGTACCAAATATGATTAGCGAACTTACAATAACTTGAGATACGAGTCTGACTCTAACACTCAAGTCGTAACGGTCATCTAATGTACCTAAGAATAGAATTAGCGCGGAAGCGATCAGATAGAGATTTAAATGGCGGCTATTGTCGATAAACAGCATTGATGCGGTAAGAATTGAGATAAATATCCCAAAACCTCCGACTAGGGGTACTTCGCCTACATGTATTTTTCTAGCGTTTGGAGAGTCTACTAAGCCAGTTCGAATGGCAATGGGTTTACAGAGTCGAATTGTGGTGAACGCAATGATAAAGCTACTCAAAAGGGGAATAAAATAATCCATACTTGTCCTTAAGTTTTCCTTTGCAGTGATTCAGTTTTTACCGGTCGCTATTATGAGTATCTAAAACCTGTCCTTTACAAACACTTCCTATGCTTGTAGCTGTGTAACATCAACGCAATACGATGCAATATCAATCACTTTCTAGGGCAGAGCTAGTGTAACAGCAAAAGTATACCTCATTTGAGTAAATATGTATGAAGTTTTTTAGAATAATCTAACTACCTGTTTGTACTAGCTTGAGCTTATTTCCCCTATCAAAAGTAACCCAGAAATTAACGACGGATTAAGTCTACTAAACATATACTTAGGTAACATAAAAAGAGCTGCTTTAATAAGCAGCTCTCAAACACTATCTAGGTTACTCAGCTCATCGGATGATTAGCTTTCTGGCTTAGGAGGAAAGTTTAACATCACTTTGTTGATCGCTTCATTGATCAGCTGCTCTCGCTCTTCAGGTGTGCTCTTGTTTTTGATGGTGTCAGCAACTGTACCACGCCATACTAGTTTGTCAGTTTTATTATCAACTAAGTCGATAATCAATGTGCCTACCTCGTACTCGCGCACGGTTGTGTGGCTTTGCATGCTGCCACCGTAACCCCAACCACGGTAGTAATATGGGTTATAACCATAGTTCGTATGGAAGGTGTCTACATTAATCTTCTTGTCTACTTTGGTTAAGTAGTTAACTAATAAGTCTGCAGATTCAGCGCCGACTTGTTTTAGCCCTTTTGCCGTCATTTCGTTATTTACCGCATTGCGAACACGTTGGTCCATTAGGCCATCAAGGTGGTACTGGCTATCTGATTTCTTTTCAATCCAGGCAAAGCTCTTGTATTGGTCAAATGACACACCCGGATCGAAGTCAGAGTTAGTTTTTAACGAGCTACACGCAGAAAGTGCAGCGATGGCGATAAAGGCAAATAATTTTTTCATGTGTTGCTCCAACAACAGGTTGATTCTCTTTAGCTTATCTGCGCAGTATGGCAAGTCAAGCATAGTTAATGTATTTACATTCAGCGCTACAACGATGTGTAGGCTCACTTAAATTCTTTCACATAACCACATGTAGAAGATTTTGAATGCGACTTAGCTCGACTATAGCTTGAGCTGATAAACAACTCGGGTGGCATACAAGCTTGGGTTGACAGAAAGTTCGGCACCAATTTGCTCAGCTAAAGGTTTCTTTCAGCTTTAAAAGTAACTTAATTATATCTTAGCTAGCTGAACCTTAGCTGACTGCTACACAATCTAGTTGCTACTCACCACTTTTTTATTTTTCAACGTTGTAATATGGCTTTGATCCGAGTACTAGTTAACGTAATGGATAGTGATTGACGGGCAAGATTCCCGCCCAAAAGCGTTACGGGAATGACGTGTAGGTTGTAGATAAGGATGACTGATTGGTTACGTTTTGGGAATGAACGCCGGATTGTACTCGAGATGCAGCTTCCCCTTATACGTAACCCTCGGGTGTTTATCTCCTTATGTCACCCTCGAGGTGCTGTTAATCGAGGGTCTTATAGTGGCAGCTGGATTTGATTCCCGCTCAAAGGCATTGCGGGAATGACATGTGGGTTAGGTTGTAGGAGTGAATGGTTGTTGTTCCCCCAGGAAGTGCAGCTCCATCAAGTGTCACCCTCGAAACGCTGTTAATCGAGGGTCTTATGTTGCAATATTGCTTATCCATACCGTCTGATATGGCGCTAGCGTCATGCTGGTCATATCCGCTTCTAATTTGGTGCTTGTAATTAGCTCATA
Organism: Shewanella maritima; assembly: GCF_004295345.1. Classification (NCBI taxonomy): domain Bacteria; kingdom Pseudomonadati; phylum Pseudomonadota; class Gammaproteobacteria; order Alteromonadales; family Shewanellaceae; genus Shewanella; species Shewanella maritima. The sequence continues at coordinate 849,383 of NZ_CP036200.1, forward strand.
CCAAGACTCTGACACAATAAGGTTGATTTCGGTTAGCGGTAAAGTCACGTCTTGATCACTCACATTACTGATACAGAAAATGCTTTGCTGCCTGTCCTGACTTTGCCTCCAAATTCCAAACAGCTGTAACCCTAGATGCAAGGTGAACTGAGTCGCGTTTGGATGAAATGCTGCCTGTTGTTTACGTAGCTTAATTAAATGATTAAGGCTGCTTAGTACTTGATGGTGCTGGCTATGCTTATCTTCAAGCAATTCGATTAATTCATTTATATCCCAGCGATGGCGATTGATTGCCCTATTTTGCCCGGTTGCAGCTACCTTTTGGTAATCATTGCGAGTGGCCAATAGTGAATGGATATAAATTCCCGGTATGCCTTCAAGTGCTAGCATGATGGTATGGGCGCAAATAAAACGCTCGAAGCCGAGGTGGTCTTCTCCCTTAATCGTGCCTTTGAGAGCGTCGATTAACGCGATATTGATTTCATAGGCTTTTTGAGCCTCTTTATCTGCTCGCCATGACACTTTACCGCCAAACAGCTCCATGGTTTCCACTAATGTATCCACCTCTTCTTGCTGCAGTAACCCTTCGACAGGCCTTAGGCCTATTCCATCGTGGGAAGCAATGAAGTTGAAATACGTAGTGCCATTCTGTGCTGGCGGCATGCTCATTAACCAGCGTTTTAGATATAAGCAGCTTCCGGTAATCAGGGTATTAACTAACAACGGCGGCAGAGAAAAGTTATAAATACCATGTGCCTCATTAGCATTACCAAAGTAGGTTAAATTTTGAGTGTTAGGGATATTAGTTTCGGTAATGATCATCGCATCTGGCTGAGCGTGTTCCACCAGCGTGCGCAGTAGACGAATAACCTCATGGGTTTGTGGCAAGTTGATGCACTTAGTACCAGTGACCTTCCACAAAAATGCCACTGCATCTAACCTGAATATATTGACGCCCATATCCAAATACAGACGAATGATCCTCACAAATTGGATTAACACCTCAGGATTACGAAAATCAAAGTCGACTTGATCGTGACTAAAGGTCGCCCACACCTGCTTTACACCATTTTCTGTTCGGGTTGCCCGCAATAGAGGCGATACCCTTGGACGCACGACATCTGAGATATCGGCATCTTCGTCAACAGTAAAAAAGTAATCTTTGCCAGGTGTTTTTTGCTTAATGAAGTTATCAAACCATACACTGCGACTTGAGCAGTGATTAATCACCAAGTCGGCCATTAACCTACGCTTACTCGCAATACGATTAATGTCTTGCCAATCTCCTAAGGAAGGATTCACTGTAGAATAATCCATTACCGCAAAGCCATCGTCTGAGCTATATGGAAAAAATGGCAAAACATGGATACCGGTCAGTTCAGGTAAATACTCGTCACAAAACTTATCCAGGGTCGCTAAAGGTGCACTGCTGCTGGTTGATGATGTTGTAAACACGCTATCACCATAAGTAATGAGCACAATATCTTGCTCGCTCCACAAATTACTGTATGGCGTTGGCTCATGGCAATCTGCATCCAATCCCATAGTTTCAACGAGATTTCCGGCAATAGCGCTGTAGTTTTGCTGTAACTCAACGTTTGCATAAATGATTGCCAATTGCTGGATTAATTTAGCAATTAAGCTATCCAGTAATTTGGCTTGTTTTCTCACATCACTATGTGCTGAGTTATTCTCATTAATTAAACTCTCACCTGATGTATTATCAGTAACTTGGAGTTTAGTGTTGTACATATCACTTACCCTTGATTCTGAATAGCTTATGCTTGGAACCACTAACGTATAGACTGACTTATAACTAAAACCGCCAGACATGCAATCACAAAGCTACATAAACTCCGCATGATCTGCATCAACTGCCGCTTTGAGTTTTGTAAGCACATCTGGCATCGCACTTATCACCCGGCTCCAAGTTGGCATAAATGGTGTTTCCATTGGATTGTCTAAAAATCGCTGCCCTGCCGTAACGATATTTTGCGCAAACATCTCCACCGCCTTTTCTTCCAGGTGAATGTCAGTGGTCAACCCGTTCATTAACGCGTCATTGTGATAGTTCTCAACATAATCCAGGGCAATTCGATAATAAGTCGCTTTTAACGAGCGGAAGGTTTCACAGCTGAAGGTTTCACCTTGGGTAGCAAGCTTGCGGAAAAACGCCTTAGTAATATCAATCGACATTTTCGACAAACCAGCTTCAGTGTTATCTAGCGATAAGTCCTGATGCTTGTGATCGTAGTTATCTGCAATATCAACCTGACAAATGCGGTTGTGAGCATAATTGCGCTGCATTTCACTAAGCACGCCGATTTCAAGTCCCCAGTCACTGGGAATACGCAGGTCATTGAGTACATCCCGCCTAAAAGAAAACTCCCCCGCTAGCGGGTAGCGAAAGCTATCCATGTATTCTAAATAATCGTTATAACCAACAACTCGCTTTAAGGCTTTAATTAACGGTGTTACCAGCAACCTGGAAACGCGGCCATTGATCTTGCCGTTGGCGATCCGCGCATAATAGCCTTTGGTAAATTCATAGTTAAATTGCGGGTTAGCTACTGGGTATAACAACCTTGAAAGCAGTGATTTCTCGTATGTCACTATATCGCAGTCATGCAGCGCAATAGATTCAGATTTACCTGACGCCAGAATGTAGCCCATGCAATACCAAACATTGCGCCCTTTGCCCATTTCTTGCGGTGCCAGTCCAAGCTTTTCTAGCTTGGCATCAAGTTCTTTTAGTCTTGGGCCATCATTCCACAGCACTCTATGATGCTGAGGCAAATCCTTAAAGAATGTAAGTGCATGCTGGTATTGTGCTTTGTCAGCTCTATCTAAACCAATAACGATTTCACTAAGATATGGCACCTGAGCAAGTTTACTAACGATGTCAGGCATTGCCTCGCCTTCGAGCTCTGAAAACAATGAAGGTAGTATTAAACCCAATGGTCGCACCTTGGCGAACTTTATTAACTCAGCTTCAAGTGCTTCGTCACTTCGTTGGGAAAGATTATGTAATGTGGTCACTATGCCATTTTGATAAAAATCAGCCATTTCATTTTCCCTCTTTGTTAAGCACCTTGATTAGCTGCGCGGTCACATATTTCGACTAGGCTTGGAGTAAGCAACAGCTCACTTAAACAATGAGCCCAGCCTCTTGGACCTGGATACGGGCTTTTAAGCACCGGCTTTTTGGTATGCAACAAGGGGAAATCATGAACTGGAGATTTAATTTGCACCGCCACGTCTGCAGCGTTAAGCATGGCAATATCATTACCACTGTCACCTAATGCAATGGTGTACATGGTTTGAGCCCGCTCAAAGGCATATAGCATGGTCAACCAATTCATCGCTTGGGCTTTGTCAGACTGGCCACCAACATGCAAAAAGCGGCCACCTTCTAGCATCTCAGCGCCAAGCTGCTGCATTTTTTCGATAAATTGTTGTTTGATATTCTCACTTCCAAGCCACAGTAATGGCTCAGTGTGTTCGCGCATCAGCGCAAGCTTGGCTTTTGCAGGGGTTAGCTCAGTCACACTGCACAACGACTCAACCGTCATTGCAGAAAATCCAACATAGTATTTTTTGAACTCAGTAACCTGGGTCGTAAGCACCTCAATCCAGTGACTACGAGGCTGGCAAAACGATTTCACCCAGTAATAGCCACGCTCCTCTGTATCTTGCGGTTGTGTGGTGAAATAACCTTTGGGAATGTAAACGGCAGCGCCATTTTCACAAATAAAGGGCGCGTTAAAGCCTAAGGTTTGCTGAATAGATTCCATTTCAGCGAAGGTTTTAGAGGTGTTGGCAATGATAGGAATTTTGCGTTCAGCTAGAGCCTCCATTACTGGTATAGCCTCGGTAAAGCTATAGTCGTAATGATCTAGCAAGGTGCCATCCATATCGGTATAGATTATTGGCTGTTTTGTCATACCCTTCCCCATTTTGCTCGATAGTTTTTTGAACTAACTCGATTCCTAGGCAAGAACATGAGCATTTACGATTGCACAGGGAGTAAATGAACTTTGAAAGCTCAAGACGCCGTAAAACCATCCCTGATAGCTCCGCTTTAGCATCCCTGCTAAAGAGACTGGCTTCCAAAAAGCTCATTCATATCTTAAAAGGTGCAATGATATGTTCATGTTCCCGCTCTGATTCGGTACTAAAATGGGTTCAGGAACTATGCCAGCTAACGTAGAGCTGTGAGGTGACAGGGTGAAGTTGGCGTAAGTAACTAATTTTAAACACTATTAATTAAAAAAAGGCTGAATATAACTAAAGAGGTAAGGATCAAGTCTGCCATTTGAAGTACTGATTTAGTATTTGTTGCACCAAGTCAGTGCAACATGTCGTTGTGAATGGCATTCGCACCGCCCTAGAGAAGCTATTAATCGAGGGTCTTATGTTGGTCGTTGAAATAGATTCCCGCTCAAAAGCTTTGCGGGAATGACTTGTGGTTTGGGTTGCTATATCCAAACGTCACACTCGATATACTGTTAATCGAGGGTCTTATGTTGGAGGCTGGAATTGATTCCCGCTCAAAAGCATTGCGGGAATGACGTGTGGTTGGTCACCCTCGAAAAACTGTTAATCGAGGGTCTTATGTTGTTAACTCTGAGCAAATAGGAAAACCCAAACAAAACGTATTCTACAGCCGATTATAAGATTTCTTGATATAAATCTAACCAATCAGGATTTTGCTTTTCTATTAATTGACACTTCCAAGATCTCCTCCACCGCTTTAGCTTCTTTTCTCGTTCAATAGCAGAGCCAATTTCATCATGCACTTCATAATATACAAGCAGGTTAATATTGTACTTCTGAGTATGGCTTTTCACCAACTTCGCTTTATGTTGATAAACACGATTGATCAAATTAGAGGTGACGCCGATATAAATTGAACCATCCTTTTTATTGGCCATCATATACACATATCCTATAGGCACTTGCAATCCTTGCATTAAGTTTTAGCAAATAAGAAAGTTTAGCTTATTAATTAGGAATTGATTCCCGCTCAAAAGCGTTGCGGGAATGACTTGTGGGTTTCGTTGCTATATTCAAACGTCACCCTCGAGAAGCTGTTAATCGAGGGTCTTATGCGGTCGTACTTAGTTAACTAAAGCTATTCTCAAAGTAGCTTTCAACAATCAGTACAGCAGATACAGCGTCAACTTGCTCTTTGGTCAGCGCCTTGTAACCCCCTAATTCAAATAAACGCGCTTTAGCATCGGCGGTGGTTAAACGCTCATCCTGAGTTGCTACCTTGATCCCAAATCGACCATTAATACGGTTGGCAAATTTTCGAGCTCGTTGCGTCATCTCTTGCTCTGTGCCATCCATGTTAAGTGGCAGGCCAACTACAACAAGATCAGGTTGCCATTCTTTAATCAGCTCACCGATTTTATCCCAATTAGGAATGCCGTCAGTCGCTTTTATTGATAACAACGGCCTAGCAGTTGCTGTAACGCCTTGACCAATAGCAATGCCAATACTTTTTGTACCAAAGTCAAAGCCTAAAACCGTTTGTGGCAACATATGTCTGTCTCAAATGTGATTAATTATGGGAAGTTTAAATATTAGTTCGAAGGGCGATGTAAATTGAATAAGCCACTTAAACTAAGAGCAGTAAAATAAGAAATAAAAGGTGACTTAATTAACAAAAAAGTTTTTCACCACAAAATTAGGCAATAGCGCATTTTACCTTAAGCATGGCCAACTTGATCAGTCAATTGCCAAATATCAATACCTAATTGTTTCGCCGCTTTTTGCCAGAGGCTATCGTAATCTAAATCGTAAAGTAGCTCGGGCGTTGCTTTAATGGTTAACCAGGTATTGTCTGCAAGCTCTTGCTCAAGTTGATCTTTGCCCCAACCTGAATAGCCCAAAGCAACAATATAGTTATCTGGCGCGTCTTCTGTTGCTAGCGAACTGAGTACATCTCTTGATGAAGTGAGCACACAGTAGTCACTCACCTGAAAACTATTACTCCAGGCTTTTTTAGGTGTGTGCAATACAAAGCCGCGCTCTGGCGCAACAGGTCCACCGACCACAACCTGAGCGGCGAGCTTGTTACTTGACGTCGATGGGGCTACTACCGCGACAACGTCTTCATCATCGGTTGCCATGGCCATTTGTTCAAGCAAGCTTTCAACATCAATACCAACGGGGCGATTAATAACGAGCCCCATTGCGCCTTTGTCATCATGCTCACAGATATAAATCACACTCTTCTCAAAAAAGGTGTCGTTAAGAGATGGCATGGCGATAAGTAGATGATCTTGCAAGCTTTCCATAAATGCTTCCTGTGTTGGCTGCGCTTAATGCAGAGTAAAGCCTAGCCGCCCGCTAGTTTTACTTTGTAGTCCATTTTTTCAAGTAACGTTTTAATTTGTTCACGGTTATCGGTTTGGATCTCGATATTGAACTCTTTCACCGTGCCACCACAGCCGCATTGCTTTTTAAGCTTTTGTGCTAGCGCTTTCAGCTCTTTCGCATTTAGCCCAAGGCCCTTAATAACGCTAACACCTTTGCCTTTACGACCTTTGCTATCTTTATGGATACGGACAATACCGTCACCTTGAGGGACTTCTTCCACCGGCTTTTCTTGTTCAATACGACCTTTGTCAGTGCTGAACACCAGTGAAATATTAGGATCAATTCTCATGAGATTGGCTTTACTTCTATACAGATAGGATAGTTTGAGTTTACCAAACCAAAATAAAAGAGGCGAGATCCACTCTCACCTCTTTCATTCTTCTGCACACTTTTCTAGCGCCACATGCATCAAAAGCTTATGGTCCCGCCGGGTGCAGTAAAAACGGCTTTACTTTAAGTACGGCTCAACCAAACCTAGCATCATCTTGATGTGACTTGGGTGGTCATTCAATGCTTCGATATAGCGGAACTGCTTACCGCCGGCCTCTTCAAACACTTCACGGTTCTCACCCTTGATTTCTTCAAGAGTTTCTAAGCAGTCGGCACTGAACGCAGGGCAGATAACAGCTATGTCATCAACGCCTGTGTTACCTAACTGTTCAATTGTGGCGTCAGTGTATGGCCCTAACCACTCCGCTTTACCAAAGCGAGACTGGAAGGTCATCACATAGTCATCTTCTGTTAACCCTAACTTCTCGACCACTAAACGCGTTGTTTTAGCACAGAAGCAATAGTATGGGTCGCCAAGCAAGTGATTGCGCTTTGGCATACCGTGATACGACATAACCAACTTTTTAGGCTTGCCATGCATAGCAAAGTCTTGCTCAATCGACTCAGCTAAAGCATCAATATAGTCCTGGTTATCATGATAAGTATTAATGAAGTTAATCGACGGCACAAAGCGCCACTTCATCAACTCACGCGCGATGGCATCAAATACCGTGCCGCTCGTTGGGCCGGCATATTGAGGATAAAGCGGCAGTACTGTGATTTCATCTACGCCTTCTTTATGCATTTGTTGTAACGTCGACGCGGTAGATGGGTTGCCGTAACGCATCGCTAAATACACTTTAGCATCGATACCTTGCTCATCAAGTTGTGCTTGTAACTTTGCTTGTTGGCGTTTACTAATATCCATCAAAGGCGAACCGTTTTCAGTCCAAATCTCTTTATAAAGTGCGGCAGATTTGGCTGGGCGTGTACGCAGAATAATACCGTGCAAAATAGTTAGCCAAACCAATCTTGGGATTTCCACCACGCGCGGGTCAGACAAAAACTCAGCAAGGTAACGCCTCACTGATGGCGTTGTTGGCTCATCCGGCGTTCCTAAATTCATTAATAACACGCCTTTCTTCCCTCTGGCTTGATGACCAGTATCTTTATCTAACCCAGAAAACTTATACACAATTGACTCCAAGTAATCATAGTCTTACTCATTATTGTTGAGTAAATAACAAAAGACTGCACAGTGCTTGGATGTTATCAAAACCATCGCACCATTGTGCAGTCTTAGTTGTAAACTTAGCTTTAAATCACAGTTACTAATTAACCTTAACACGAGATAAGGTTTAACAAATTCAACTTTGTGTGTCAGTGCTATTAGAGAACAGACTCTATCGCCTGTTTTAACTCTGCGCTATCTGGCTTAACACGCGAGTTAAACTGTTGAACTTGCTTGCCATCACCGCTGACAAGATACTTATAGAAATTCCATTTAGGCGAAGAGGTTTTGTCATTCAAATGTTGAAAAACTGAGTTCGCACCATCACCGCGAACCTCAGATGTTGCTACCATGGTGAAAGTTACGCCGTAGTTAACAAAACACACATCTGCGGTTTTGGCTTCATCTTTTTCTTCCTGGAAAAAGTCATCAGACGGAAAACCAATAACCACAAGTCCGTCATCTTTATATTGCTTATGCACCGCTTCAAGCGCTTCAAATTGCGGGGTAAAACCACAGTTTGATGCTGTATTAACAATAAGCACAGGTTTGCCTTGGGTCAGATCACACAAATCCACCACATCTTCAGAGTGTAGTTTGCGTGCTTTTACATCCAGGTAATCTGGGCAGCTTGCCGCTTGCGCCGTTGATAAGCTTAGCGCTGACAGCACCAGCGAACCGGTAAAAAGTGACTTGACGATTTTAAGATTTGATTGCGATGAAGATAAAACTGAAGTCATGTTATTTCCCTTAACCTGCAGCTTATACCAATTAGCACAAGTATATGATCATTCTTACTGGTTAAAGTCGCTTATAACTTCGTTAGAAATTTTGTAGGTAGAGCAACTAGCTAACTGCAATTTCAGCCTTGTTCTAAGCGACTTTTCCTGCGTAATACTTGATCACCTATTTATCCCAATTGGTATTAAACAATTCATTTTGAACTCAAACTGCATGAATTAGTTGTTAAATATGTACTCACTTTATACGCTTTAAGGCACTAATTCGATCAAAAATGCCGTAACTTAAAGTTACGGCATTTTGTATATCAGTCGTCTTAAACTCATTACGAGCTTTAGCTAAATATTCTATTGACCTATATGTTAGGGCTAATCCAAATCTAAGGTGACACCTTCCATAAAGCCACCAGTACTTGAGGTATCGTTGTTTTGTAGCTTGATCATCAAGCGTAAATCATTTGGTGAGTCAGCATGGTGTAGTGCATCAGCATAACTAATTTCACCCTCAAGATATAAGGCTAATAACGCTTGGTCGAATGTCTGCATCCCTTGCTCATTTGATTTTGCCATGGTCTCTTTAAGCAAGTGTAGATCATTCTTAGCGATTAGGTCGGCAACACGCGGCGTATTAATCAAAATTTCAATCGCAGCGCGACGTCCGCTGCCGTCAGACTTAGCAACAAGCTGCTGCGCCACAATACCGCGTAAGTTCAAAGATAAATCGAACAATAACTGGTTGTGCTTATTCTCTGGCACAAGGTGCATAATACGGTCTAATGCCTGGTTAGCGTTGTTAGCGTGAAGCGTTGCCATACAAAGGTGGCCCGTCTCAGCAAACGACAGTGCAAACTCCATGGTCTCTTGAGTACGGATCTCACCAATCAAGATAACATCAGGTGCCTGACGCAATGAGCTTTTAAGCGCAGCATCGAACGATTCAGTATCAATACCCACCTCGCGCTGAGTAATAATGCTTTTACGATGATCGTGCACAAATTCTACCGGGTCCTCAATGGTTAAAATGTGCCCGCGAGCGTGAGCATTACGATAACCAACCAAGGCTGCAAGCGAGGTAGACTTACCCGTACCTGTACCACCAACCATAATAATAAGACCACGTTTACTCATAACTAGGTCTTTTAAAATTGGCGGTAGTTTTAGTTCTTCCACTTCAGGAATGCGCGTTTCGATACGACGCATCACACAACCTGCAGATTCTCGCTGCCAAAATGCGCTAACACGAAAACGGCCAAGTTCTTTAGCAGCAAATGCAAAGTTACACTCGCTGGTATCTTTAAACTCTTGTTTTTGCGCATCTGTCATTAGCGATTCTACGAAATCTAATGACTGCTCAGAGTTAAAGCTATGCTCACTTAACGCACGTAGCTCACCATCAATTTTGGCGCTGGGTGGAAAGCCTGCAGTGATAAATAAATCCGAGGCTTTCTTCTCAACCATTACTTTTAGAAATGGTGTGACATCCATTGGGTAGTCCTTTTATTATCTCGCTAATCTATCAATTAAAAGTTAGCTTGTTTATTCGAGCTCTTCGACATCGCATCTTCACGGGTAATTTGGCCGCGGTTAACCAGGTTTTGCAAACATTGCTCAAGCGTCTGCATGCCATGAGCCATACCAGTTTGAATTGCCGAGTACATTTGCGCGACTTTATCTTCACGAATGAGGTTACGAATAGCTGGCGTACCCATCATGATCTCGTGAGCGGCGACTCGCCCGCCACCGATTTTCTTGATAAGAGTTTGCGAAATAACCGCCTGTAGTGACTCTGACAACATGGTTCTTACCATGTCTTTTTCACCCGCTGGGAATACGTCAACCACACGGTCAATGGTTTTTGCCGCTGAGGTGGTATGTAAGGTACCAAACACTAGGTGACCGGTTTCTGCTGCCGTCATTGCTAGGCGAATGGTTTCAAGGTCACGCATCTCACCCACAAGAATAACGTCAGGGTCTTCACGCAGTGCACTACGTAGCGCAGCGTTGAAGCTATGAGTATGTTTGTGCACCTCACGTTGGTTAACCAAACATTGTTTGTTCTGGTGCACGAATTCAATAGGGTCTTCAATGGTCAAAATGTGGTCGTGACGATTCTCGTTAATATAGTCGACCATAGCAGCAAGCGTGGTTGACTTACCCGAACCAGTAGGGCCAGTGACCAGCACTAGGCCACGAGGGAAACTAGAGATCTTTTTAAAGATTTCAGGCGCGCCTAGCTGCTCAAGAGTTAAGATTTCAGAGGGAATAGTACGGAAAACAGCACCAGCACCGCGAGACTGGTTAAATGCGTTTACACGAAAACGCGCAAGACCAGGTACTTCAAACGAAAAGTCAATTTCAAGGTGCTCTTCATAGTCTTTACGCTGCTTATCGTTCATGATGTCATAAACTAAGCTATGAACACCTTGATGATCGAGTGCTGGCACGTTAATTTTACGCACTTCACCATCAACACGGATCATAGGTGAAACACCTGCAGAAAGGTGCAAATCTGACGCCTTGTGTTTTACACTAAAGGCTAGTAATTCAGTGATTTCCATTTAAATGACATCCATATAATCAACACTATGACAACAATAGCAGACAGAATATCAATCGCCCAGAGTAGAATTCATCAAGCGGCGCAAAAATGTGCACGCCAACAACAAGATATTGCGCTGCTTGCCGTGAGTAAAACTAAACCTGTAGCTGACATTATAGAAGCTTATGAAGCTGGGCAGCGTAAATTCGGCGAGAACTATGTCCAGGAAGGCGAGCAAAAGATTGCTGAGCTGAGCGCGCAATACCCTGACATCGAGTGGCACTTTATCGGCCCACTGCAATCTAACAAAAGCAAAATCGTTGCAGAGAACTTTGACTGGATGCATACAGTTAGCCGCGCCAAAATTGCCACACGGTTGAGTGAGCAGCGCCCAGCGAATAAATCGCCACTTAACGTTTGTATTCAAGTTAATGTCAGCAATGAACAATCTAAGTCGGGAATCGCATTAACTGAACTCACAGAGCTCGCTGAGCATATTCATCAGCAAGGTAACCTTGTACTTCGCGGGCTTATGGCTATTCCGACAGCGACCGATGATACAGAGCTACAGCGACAAGAATTCGCAGCATTAAATGAAGCATTCAAGCAGCTTAAAGCTAAATATAATCAAGTCAATATCTTATCGATGGGGATGAGTAACGATTTAGATATCGCCATTGAACAAGGCTCAACTATGGTGCGTATTGGTAGCGCCATTTTTGGTAAACGAAATTAATTTCTATATGGATGGTTGATCGTTTGCTCTCAAAGAAAACTGACAACCTCTTAAACAATTAAAAGAACAAAACTAATTATTCAGGAACAACATAAATATGACTCAAGCAAGCGTTTGCTTCATCGGTGCCGGCAACATGAGCCGCAGTATTATCAGCGGCATGGTAAATAATGGCTATGACCCTAAATTGATTTACGCAAGCAACCCTAGCCAACCAAAACTCGATGCCTTACAAGCTGACTTTGGCATTAATACTAGTAACGACAATTTAGCGGTCGCAAAACAATGTGACGTTATTGTATTTAGCGTCAAGCCACAACTAATGGAGCAAGTATGCAATCATTTAGCCCAGTTAGATCTAAGCAATAAGCTTGTGGTGACTATCGCAGCAGGTATTCCAGCCAAGCGTTATCAAGATTACTTAAAACAGCCGATTAAACTAATCCGCACTATGCCTAACACGCCAACTCAAATTGGTTATGGCATGACAGGTCTGCACGCGCAAGACAATATCAGTGATGAGCACAAACAAATCTGTGAGCTGCTAATGCAAAGTGGCGGTAAGGTGGTTTGGGTTGAACAGGAAGATGAGCTTGATCAGGTGATTGCGCTTGCTGGCAGTTCTCCAGCGTACTTTTTCTTGTTTATCGAATCCATGATTGAAACCGGCATAAAAATGGGTATGAGCGAGCAACAAGCGCGCGAGCTCGCTCAACAAGCGGCATTGGGCGCGGCGAAAATGGTTATTCAAAACCCAGAGCAATCGCTGGCAACCTTAAGAAACAACGTTACCTCGAAAGGTGGCACAACCGCGCAGGCAGTGAACACCTTTGAGCAAGGCGATCTACGTGGCCTAGTTGATAAAGCAATGCACAACTGTGTTGCACGAGCAAAAGAGATGGCGCAAACCTTTTAGATTGCTAAGAGGCCTATTACTGAGAGACCCTCGATTAAAAGCGCTTCGAGGGTGACGAATAAAGGAAACATCTCGAAAGTGACATATTGAGAGGAAGCATCTCGAAAGTGACGTATTGAGAGGGGAGCACTTCGAGGACGGCAATAAGGGCATTCCACAACAAACCACCACATGTCATTCCCGCAATGCAACCCAGTTCATTCACACAACCTATCCGACACCGTCATTCCCGCAACGCTTTTGAGCGGGAATCTATTCCCGACACCAGCATAGACCCTCGATATAGACCCTCGATTAAAAGCGCCTCGAGGGTGACGAATGAAGGAAGCATCTCGAAAGTGACGTATTGAGAGGGAAGTACCTCGAGTGTGACGTATTGAGAGGGAAGTACCTCGAGTGTGACGAATGGTGGGCATTTCCATCGCCCCAACACCGTCATTCCCGCAGCGCTTTTGAGCGGGAATCTACTCCCCAAAAAACACAAAAGCTTTCACTAAGAGGCCAGAGAATATAGGCTGAGATAGCAAAAATTAAACCTAAATATTAATTTAATCAGCAGCAAGCGTCATTAATGCTAATATGGCACCTTAACAAAAGTTGATTTAACAAACATGAATTCAAAGGCTCTATATGGATGCAATGACTTTTCTTGTCGATACCGTTTTTGATTTATACCTGATGGTTGTGATCCTACGTTTCTGGCTGCAGCTGGTACGCGCGGATTTCTACAACCCGTTTAGTCAGTTTGTAGTAAAAGCCACCCAACCGATTATTGCGCCGATGCGTCGCGTGCTGCCATCGATTGGAAGCGTAGACACCTCATCGATTGTGCTAGCAATTCTGGTGGTGATGGCAAAATTGTTAGTACTTACTCTCATGGCTGGAGCCCAGTTTGATGCGCTAACGTTTATCTTGTATTCAGTTGTGGCAGTGCTTAAAAAGACAGGTGTATTGCTGTTCTGGATGCTGTTAATCCGCGCAATTTTGAGCTGGTTCAACCAGGGCTACAACCCTGTAGTGATGATTATGGGGCAACTTACTGAGCCACTAATCGCGCCTATCCGCCGCATTATTCCACCTATCGGTGGTTTGGATTTATCAGTACTGGTGCTGTTTATCGCGATGAACTTTTTAAATATTCTGTTTAGTCAGTACATCCCGTTTTGGGCTTTTATTTAATCAAAACAAAGCCAAGTACTCATTCGGGTACAGTAAGTAACTACTTACTTTAATATCGGAATAGTCCAACCAAGCTAAATCAATGAATAAGCCGTGATCATCTACTGGTTCACGGCTTTTTTTTGTTATTAAAAACGGTTACCCTGAACGGACTTAGATCACACTTCTATCTTCACTTATATCACCAAATCAAGGATGCAGTATGTTGAGACAACTCAGCTTAGCCTTAGTTTTTGCCGCCTTAACGCTAATCAATGCCTCAGTACATGCTGAACAAAAGCAAGTGGTTGGTCAGTTTGAAATCCACTACATAGCGCTAGACAGCACCTTCATTACGCCTGAAGTTGCCAGCACCTACGGCATAAAGCGTAGCCGTTACAATGGTTTGGTTAACATTACCGTGTTAGATACGCGCCAAGACGGCAACCCTGCAGTTGCCGTTGATATTAAAGGCTTTGCCAAAAACTTACTTGATGCTCGCGCCGAACTCGAGTTTAAAGAAATACGTGAAGGACAAGCAATTTACTACATCGCTCAAGTACCTTTTCGCGATGAAGAAGTTATCCACTTTAACTTAGCCATTCGCCATGACAACGAATTGAACACCAGCCTAAAGTTCAAGCAAAAATTCTATGTAAATTAACTTCGACAATTCGAAGGAAAACTTCAGGCTCAACCAAGTCATGAGTTATTAAGGGCAGTAAGCAAAGCAGGCTTATTGCCCTTTTTCTTTTTGATTACTGTTAAGTGCGTTAACCGCTAGCTTCATTAACCGCAAACTCAATAATCCAGTTCAAAACCATCAGATAGCAGAGTATGATATGCGCCGATTTATCGTTTCTAGCTAGAGGTGCTTCATGCAGCAAATCGTACTTGCCAGCGGCAACAAGGGTAAACTTGCCGAATTTGATCAAATGCTCGCCAAATTTAACATTCAGGTTCTGCCGCAAAGCCAATTTGATGTGCCAGAAGTCGCCGAAACCGGTACCACCTTTGTGGAAAATGCGATTATTAAGGCGCGTCATGCGGCCAAAATTACTGGCAAACCCGCCATTGCTGATGACTCAGGTATTGAGGTAGATGCGCTAAATGGTCAACCAGGCATCTATTCTGCGCGTTATTCAGGTATTGATGCGACAGCGAAATCAAACTACGAAAGGCTATTACAAGCAATGAGCGGTGAGCAAAACCGGAGTGCTAGATTCCAATGCGTACTGGTATACATGCGCCATGCTGATGACCCAACACCAATTATTTGTCAGGCTGCTTGGGAAGGTGAAATAAATCATGCGCCAGTGGGTGAGCAGGGCCATGGTTATGACCCAATTTTTGTTGCTAACGGCTATGAACAAACGGCCGCTGAGCTATCAAGTGATGAGAAAAATGCCATCAGTCATCGCGGAAAAGCACTAGCCTTATTACTAGAGGCATTTAAAGCCAAAAGCGTTATTTAGCCAACTCGCTATTTTAGTTAGCACTTGAGTTAGAGCCTAAATTAGATTTCACATTAGAGCTTGAGTCGGATTTAGCTGAGCATGTTTAAATACCGCACCAAGGTCAGTAAACCCTAACTCAAGCTGTTTTAATGCCAGAATTTTTTAACCAATCCGCAATTTACCGAGGGCATTTGGATGCTGCAGCTTCCCCCACTTAGTCTATATATCCATATTCCTTGGTGTGTACAAAAATGCCCCTATTGTGACTTCAACTCCCACGGACAAAACGGCGAGCTACCACAGCAGCAATATGTCGATGCCCTGCTGGAAGATCTAAAGCAGGATTTAAAATACGTCCATGGCAGACGTATCCATACCATCTTCATTGGCGGCGGAACGCCATCATTATTTAGTGCTGCTGCAATCAAGCGCATCCTCGATGGTGCTAAGCAAATGATTGGTTTTGAAGATGATATCGAAATCACCATGGAAGCGAACCCTGGCACCTTAGAGCATGATGATTTTAGCGCTTATCGACAAGCTGGTGTAACCAGGTTATCTATTGGTATTCAAAGCTTTTCAAAAGACAAGCTCAACTTACTCGGGCGTATCCACGACGACAACGAAGCGGTAGTCGCTGCAGCAAGCGCTAAACAGGCGCAATATCAAAGCTTCAACCTTGATCTTATGCATGGTTTGCCAAGCCAAAGCTTTGATGAAGCCATGCAAGATATCGAGCAAGCTGCTGCGTTGCAGCCACCTCACCTATCCTGGTATCAGCTCACCATTGAGCCCAACACTCTGTTTCATTCAAAGCCGCCACAGTTGCCAGATGATGAAAACCTGTGGCAAATTTATGAGCAAGGACAAAAGCGCCTAGCCGAACTCGGTTATCAGCAATACGAAATATCAGCTTATGCCAAACCTGGCTTTCAATGTCGCCACAATCTCAACTATTGGCGCTTTGGTGACTATTTAGGTGTTGGTTGTGGCGCACACGGTAAAATTACCGATGTTGAAAACCATCGCATCATCCGCACAGTCAAAATTAAGCACCCAAAAGGCTACTTAAAAACTAACGACTATACCTTTGACACTCAATACGTCGACAAAGATGAGCTGGCAATTGAATACTTGATGAACCGTTTGCGTTTGATTGAGCCAATTCTAAAATCAGAGTTTGAGCAAAGAACCGGCCTTGCTGCAAACTCACTTGATGAAGGAATGAAGCAAGCCAAAGAACGTGGGCTAATAAAAGAAACCGAACACCATTGGCAGCTCACAGCTAAAGGACAGATGTTTGTCAACGAAGTACTATCGCTATTCTTGTAATTAGTAGCACCTCGAGGCACAAACGAGGAGCAATCAAACCTGTGCTTATGGCAACCTTGCTGCCATAAGCATTAGTTGCATAAAAATACCCAGCAAATGGCAATTAACACTCCAAGCCGATCAACTTGCCGCTCATACTAAAATAGCAGATTGCGCTCATTTGATATGCTGATGCAGAATTATCTGCGTCAATTCCAAAGCTTCTACCACACACTCTAACCTTGCTAATACGCCCTGCCGTTAACAATGCAACACACTTGCTAACATTTTTGTTAACACAAACGACTTTTCCTTTATTAGGATGTGCGCTGGATAATTCGCAATTTACTTAAACATCAACTGCTGAACCAAGCTATATCACGGTGCCTGTCACAACAAATAGCAACGTCAAATTCAGTAATTATTTAAGCTAGATTTACTCATCACTAATGGAAGTTAACGATGGCAATAAAAACCAAAACAACCCTCATCGCTCTCGCTATAGCAACCGTATTTGCAGGCACAGCTTGTACTAACGTCAACTCTTCAAGTTCAGCTACGCAACCTGTAGCAGAACAAGTAGAGGCTAAAACTGAATCGCAAAAAGCCAATGAGCTTTACCAAGCCATCTTTATGGAAAATGTGATGGCGAGCCCTGTGTACCAAACTTATCTTGGTATCAAGAAGGACTATGGTAAATGGGACGACATTAGCGATAAAAACACTGATGAAAATCTAGCTCGAGCTAAAAAACACCTTGCCCAACTTGCTAAAATTGACGTAACTCAGTTAGATGAGCAAACCGCACTTAGCCAAAAGTTATTGGTTGCTAATCTAGAAAACCAAATTGCTGATGATAAGTGGCGTCACCACAACTATCCAGTTAACCAAATGTATGGCCTGCACTCTATGGTTGCATCATTTTTGATTAACCAACATCAAATTGCCGATGTTAGTGATGCTAAAGCCTACATTAGCCGCTTAAACGGCACTAAGCCAATGCTCAAACAACTTGAAACTGAGCTGCAATTGCGTGCAGACAAAGGCATTATCGCGCCGAAATTTGTGTTCCCATACGTTATTTCAGACAGTCAGAACATTATCACCGGTGCCCCATTTGATAACAGCGGCGCAGACAGCACACTGTGGGCAGACTTTAACCGCAAAATTGATAAGTTAGAGTTAGATGCAGACAGCAAGCAAGCACTGTTAGATGAAGCAAAAGCTGCGCTCATTAACAACTTACAACCGGCATATAAGAGCCTAGTTAGCTACTTAAACAAGTTAGAGCAACAAGCCGATACCCGTGATGGTGTGTGGAAGCTGCCTGAAGGTGATGTATTTTTCAATAACGCACTTAAGCGAACCACCACAACAGACATGACATCTGAGCAAATCCACCAGCTAGGACTGAGTGAAGTCGCCCGCATTCACGGTGAGATGAAGCAAATCATGGCGAAAGTTGGCTTCAAAGGTAACCTGCAAGAATTCTTCACCTTTATGCGTGATGACGAGCAATTCTATTACCCAGAAACAGATGAAGGTAAAGCGGCTTACTTAAAAGAAGCAAAAGCCATGATTGACGTCATGGAGTCACGCTTAGATGAAGTATTTAAAATTAAACCTAAAGCGCCACTTGTCGTGCGTCAGGTCGAGGCATTCCGTGAAAAATCTGCGGGTAAGGCGTTCTATAGCCAGCCAGCGCCTGATGGTTCACTACCAGGCATTTACTATGCGAACCTTTACGACATGAAGGCCATGCCTAAATACCAAATGGAAGCGCTTGCCTACCATGAAGGTATTCCAGGCCACCATATGCAAATCGCTATTTCACAAGAGCTTGAGGGCATTCCTATGTTCCGCAAGTTTGGCCGCTACACAGCTTACACTGAAGGCTGGGGACTCTATACCGAGTACTTCCCGAAAGAGATGGGCTTATACCAAGACCCTTATTCTGACTTTGGTCGTCTAGCAATGGAGTTATGGCGCGCGTGTCGTTTAGTGGTTGATACGGGTATTCACACCAAAAAGTGGACTCGTGAGCAAGGTATCGCATATTACGTTGATAACACGCCAAACGCTGAGTCTGATGCTATCAAGATGGTTGAGCGCCACGTAGTCATGCCATCTCAAGCTACCGCTTATAAAGTAGGTATGATCAAAATTCTAGAATTACGTGAAGATGCCAAAGCTAAACTTGGCGACAAATTTGATATTCGCGACTTCCACACACTTATCTTAAAGAATGGTCCTCTGCCGCTTGATGTTTTAGAGCAGCAAGTTGACCAATGGGTTGCGAGTGTTAAGTAAGCTAATACTTAGCTTATAGACATAAAATCGCTAAAAAGGACAAGCAAACGCTTGTCCTTTTTTGTTGCCACAATCACAGCACGCAACGGTTAGTATGAGTGATTAACTATCGGATAAAGCGTGCTTAGATACATCGCTAAGGTAGAAGCACGTAGACAAATAAGGCGAGTGTCACTGCAAGTCAGCTGAATTACAGGCAAAAAATAACCCCAGACAAAGTCTGGGGTACCAAAATTAGGATGATGGTTTGAAGGCTCGCACTGTTTGATAAATAAAACAGCTGCCAGCTAAGATCCAAAACTGCGAAGTTGCTGATTTGTATATTTAAAAAAGAAGGGGTCATTTCTTTTTTAAATATAGGGTTCAAATCATTTTGAATCAGATGAGGTCATTGTATTTATTTCAGAACAGAGTGCAATAGGACTTTTGCCCAGATCACCCTAAGCCATTGAAGTTAACTTTTTACCAATGTGATCAAGATCAACCTAAGCAACTGTTTCAATTGCAAAAACAAAAAACCGCGAACTAATTCGCGGCTTTTTACTAAATTCCGAACAATGTTTTCACCATGTATGGTTGGTGACTATTTGCGCATTTTATATAAATGCTCACATTTCGCGTCCCAATATGGCGGGCTACCAATGTGCTCTTTAATAAAGTCGATAAACGCACTAACCTTAGGCGCTAAGTGCTTACGGCGTGGGTAAACAGCTTGCAGTGGTAAGTTATTGGTTAACTGCCACTCAGGTAACAACGGAACCAAGGTACCCTGCTCTAACTCATCTTCAAGCAGGTAGCTTGCAAGGTAAACCACACCCAAGCCACTTACTGCCGCAGACTTAAGCGCTGGTGCATTATCCACACGGAAATTACCAGAAACGCCTATCTCGCAATAATCGTCACCTTTCTTAAACTGCCACATGCTGTGCTCATGCCACTCACCTTGGTAAACAAGGCAGTTATGGTCAACTAGCTGTTCAGGGCGAGTTAAGGTGCCGTGCTTAGCAATATAATCAGGCGACGCAGCTAACAAGAACTGACACTTCATTAGTGGCCTGGCAACCATGCCAAGTGGTAACTGCTCAGACATAGTTAACAGTAGATCTAAGCCTTCACTTACTACGTCAACCTTATGATCAAGCAAGCTCACCTGCAGTTCTAACTCAGGGTGCTTTGCCATAAACTCTGGCAGTGCCGGAATGATGTGCATGGTACCGAAAGACTGGGAAATACCCACCTTAAGTACACCACGAGTTGCATCATTGAGGTTATGCACACTGGCAACAGCTTGCTCAGCATCACGCAGTAGCTCTTCACCTTGAAGGTAAAGCAGATTACCCGCCTCAGTTAAACTTAAACTACGTGTCGTACGTTGAATAAGTTGCACACCAAGTTTGTGTTCTAAGTCAGCGACTTGAGTACTCACTTTGGATTTAGAAATCCCAAGACGTCTAGCAGCAGCACTAAAACTGCCTGCTCGAGCCACATGGGTAAAAATTGCAATGGGTTCTAACAGTTCTAACATGGAAGTCGCCTTAAATTGATTACGACACAAAAGTATTAAGCGAAGTCCTTCTGTTCATAAGCGGTCTACTTATTCGGCTAACATTACTCAACCATTGTGCTAACGGTTGCAACAATGCACCTCAGAAGGCGTCTACATCTTGTTAACGATTATCCGAAATAGCCAACTATTTCAGGAATCCAAGTTATTTTTCTTATAATTTTTATGAGTATAACAAAAAATTGTCCAATTGCTCTATATTTATAATTGACAATTTTTTTAGCCGAACAAAGTTGATATTTTTTGTGCAACTGATAGGAAACTATTTGTGCGACCAGCCCGTGAACAGGCAAAAAAAGCCCCTGTTACCTTGGATGAAGTAACAGGGGAAGGTCAGGATATTTGTTAAAATATCGAGGGAAGATTTTACGTGCTGCGTCTTCAACAACTTCGAAAGCAACAGCTTCGAAGAATCAAAACTCTAGGACTGACAACACAGGTTAGCTAATTTAGATAGCTAGTTAACACCTTATTCAGATTTAGCCACATACGAGCTAGGTTGCGTCAGTACATAAGGTGCAAGCTCTGGTACTTCTCGGCGTAGTTGCTGCTCTAGTTCAACAACTGACTGGAAGTTCTCGCATACTTTTTCAGCTCTATGTTCGATGTCTTTTGACTGCTCAGCGATTTGCATTTCGATGTCATCGCCAATGTTTTCCATTTTACGGCCAAAGGCTTCCATCTTCTCTTCAAAGCTGCCACCTTCAGAAGACATGATTTGACCACCTAGCGCCATCATCATGGTGCCGATAGAGTTAGTCATCACCTCTTCAATTTCTTTCTCGAACTCTTCGTTGAACGCATTTTCCATTGTGGTTTCTGTTGCGCCTAAGAAGAAACGATCACCCTGCTGGTATGCTAACTCGTCAACTCGATCTTGAATGCCAACCATTAACTCATCTATTTGGCTACCTGCCGCATCACCTAAGATTGGTGTCAGCGCCATGCTTACAGCTTGAGTGGCTAACACTACAACGTCACCAACTAGGTCAATCACTTCAGGTACTTGTTTAGATACGGCGTCAGAGTATTGATTAACAAGCGCTTGTTGTTTGGCATCAAGTTCAACTTGCTTGCCATTGACATACAACTCACCCATTTCGATACGATATTGTTCTTTACCTTGATCACTTACCTGCAAACGTTTTGGCTCAACAGTGATATCGTAGTTAAGCGCTACGTTGCACTCGTCATCGCTGAATGAAATCTTTGCTTGGGCCGGCATAGCAAAAGTAGTCGATAATACTAAGCCTGTTACCGCAGCAGCTTTAAGCAAGTGTTGATTAGTCATTGTCATCATCCTTAGTCGTTTAAGTCTTTCCAATTTGTTTAGGATAAAGCACGAGGTGTGCCAAATATTAAAAACCAATAATTTTCATAAACTTAAAGTTAAGGCAATGTCTTTAGCAAGTTGGACTTGATGAGCGAAATAACTAACAAGTTGGTCTTTTTAACTAGAGTTGAGGAATTTAACCAATGAGTGAATAACAGGTTAAATGATAGAAATCCAAGTTTGTGCCACAAAGCACTAAGTGATTTAAGCTGCAAGTGATTTAAGCTGCAAGTGATTTAAGCTGTAAGTGATTGAACCAGCAAACGAGAGATAAAAGTAACTTGCCGCAAATAGCGGTAAACAAACGCTGGTGCGATTGGAAATATGCACTTTAGCCAATACCTCTTTAAAGAGATGTTGGCTAAAGCTGTGAGCTGTTGTTAGATAAGTGACTCGCGTTAAAAAATTGAGCGCCCAAGTTGCTGACAAATATGCTCAAGCATGGCTGTGCCAGCGAGCGAATTACCGTTAGCATCAAGCTCTGGTGACCATACGCAAATCGACATATCACCGGGAATAACTGCGATAATACCACCACCAACACCGCTTTTACCTGGCATACCAACACGATAGGCAAACTCTCCTGCGCCATCATAAAGTCCAGAGGTTGCAAGCAAGGCATTAAGCTGACGGGTTTGTACCGGGGTAATAAGCTGCTTACCTGCAAGCGTCTTACCTTTGTTAGCAAGATAAAACATCGCTCTTGATAGATCGGCGCAGTTCATTCGCAGTGCGCAGTAATGGAAGTAGCTTTTTAAAACCGTATCAACATCTTCATGAAAGTTGCCGAATGACTTCATCAGGTAGGCAATCGCGGCATTTCGGGCACTGGCTTGATATTCAGAGTGAGCCACGGTTTTGTCGTAGCAAATAGACTGATTACCCGCCATCTCCCGTACCCGCTCAAGCATTCTATGCTTAGGGGCACTCAGTCTAGACTGAATAAGGTCGGCAATTACCAGCGCACCAGCGTTAATAAACGGGTTACGCGGCTTACCACGCTCAAGCTCAACTTGCACCAGTGAGTTAAACGACTGTCCTGACGGTTCTTTACCAACTCGGCTCCAAATCTCATCTTCTTGATAAAGATTAAGCGCCATAGTTAGACTAAACACCTTAGAGATACTTTGAATCGAGAATGGCTCTAAATAGTCACCCGCACCGATAGTCGTGCCGTCAATGCTAGTAACCGCAATCGCTAGCTTATTAGGATTAACATTCGCTAGTGCGGGAATATAGTCAGCGACTTTGCCCTGACCTAAAAGCGGCCGAACTATGTCGACCGCTTGTTTAAGTAAATCTGCTTGTGGCAATGTTCATTAGTCCCAGTAAAGGTCGTATAAAGCACTCACTTCAACATCTTTCGCAGGCTGCTCTGCCCAAAAGGCTTTAACCGCTGCCATGTCTTCCTCGGTGCACTTACCTAGAGTTTGAGTAGCGATAATGCCCTCCCACTCTTTATGGCCGCCACCATGGAAACCTAATTTGCGCGCCTCGATTACATCATCGATAAACTTATCAACAATCTCGTCAATCTGTGACTCTGTCACCGAATCTTCGAAAGTCCAGTTAACGTCGAATCCAAGCTCTTGGAACTCATCAACGCGTAGTTTCTTACGTAAACGACGGCTACGATTCTTAGCCATGTTATCTCTCCTTAATTGACGAAAAAGCAGCGAGTTTAAGCAGTGCGCTCAAACATAATATCCCAAACACCATGACCAAGACGGTGGCCACGAGCTTCAAACTTAGTTAAAGGGCGACTATCTGGGCGCTCGACAACAGTGCCATCTTTAGACTGGTTTTTAAAACCTTCTGCATCATGCATCACTTCTAGCATGTGCTCACTGTAGTTTTCCCAGTCTGTTGCCATATGGAAAACACCACCAATTTTAAGCTTGCGGCGAATAAGCTGAGCAAATTCAGGCTGTACAATGCGACGTTTGTGATGACGCTTTTTATGCCATGGATCAGGGAAGAATAACTGCACGCGAGCAAGCGAGCCATCAGCAATCGCGTTTTCTAGCACTTCCATCGCATCATGATGGTAAACACGTAAGTTGCTCACACCAGCTGCGCCAGCGTCAGATAAACAAGAGCCAACACCAGGCTTGTGTACTTCGATACCAATAAAGTTTAATTCTGGTGCGTCAGCTGCCATTTCAACTAACGACGCTCCCATACCAAAGCCAATTTCAAGCACTGTGTCTGCGTCACGGCCGAACACGTGAGTCAAATCAAGTGGCTCAGGGCTGTAGTCTAAACCCATAGTCGCCCAATGTGAGTCAATTGCTTGTTGTTGTCCCTTGGTTAAACGTCCTTCTCTTAAAACAAAGCTTCTGACTTTGCGAAGGTACTTACCTTCTTCGGTGAATTCCGCTGTGGTTACGTCGCTCATTGTTTCCTCTTTTATCATTAGAGACATCTCAGACTCAAACCTAGCCTACATTTAGTGCTTGATTAAGTCGCTTAGCTAATGATAGTCAATTAATTTTTACTAATCGGTCATTATACTCAATCAAGCTGCGGGAGTGGTAGTGTTATTAGCCAATAATGCCGCCAAATATGGCTACTAAACTAATCAACATGAACTCGCTAAATTCAACCGGGTGAAATTCTGCGATACATGCTTGTGCTTGCAGTCTTGTACTTAAAGGCTTGCCTATATACACTGCCCCGATGAAATCAAAAGCCTCATTTTCCTCTCGCATTATTACTTGGTACGACCAACACGGGCGTAAAAGTTTACCCTGGCAACAAAATAAAACCCCATACAGCGTATGGATTTCAGAGATCATGTTGCAGCAAACTCAGGTCGCAACCGTAATTCCTTACTATCAAACCTTTATGACCCGCTTCCCTACAGTGGTGGATTTAGCCAATGCCGAACAAGATGAAGTACTGCATCTTTGGACAGGGCTTGGCTACTACGCAAGAGCGCGGAATCTTCATAAAGCGGCTCAGCAAGTGCGTGATATGCACCAGGGCGAGTTTCCAACAGAGTTTGAGCAAGTGTTAGCACTGCCAGGCATCGGCCGCTCAACAGCAGGGGCGATTTTGTCTCTGTCGCTTGGTCAGCACCACCCTATTCTTGACGGTAATGTTAAGCGCGTACTGGCTCGCCACGACGCTATTGATGGCTGGCCAGGTAAGAAAAGCGTTGAGCAACGTCTGTGGCAGAAAACTGAAACGGTTACTCCCAAAAAAGATATTCAAAAATTTAATCAGGCAATGATGGATATGGGCGCCAATGTTTGTACTCGCTCAAAACCAAAGTGCGAACAATGCCCTATCGCTATCGACTGTGAAGCGCAGCTTCAGGGCAAGCAAACCCAGTACCCTGGAAAAAAGCCGAAAAAAACGATCCCTGCAAAGCAGGCCTGGATGCTAGTTGAGCTAAAGTTAGATAAAGCAACGGGTATAATGGGTAATTCGCCTGAGGTAAAACTACTGCAAAGGCCACCAAGTGGAATTTGGGGCGGACTTTGGTGTTTCCCGCAATTTGATTCACAAGCTCAGCTTGAACAGTTCGCCGCAGACAACCAGCTAACACTAGCCGAACATGAGCTAAGCGGGTTTAGGCATACGTTTAGTCATTTTCATTTAGACATAACCCCAGTGTTGGTGATACGCGACAATCAAAGCAATGACGCGACCAAGGTCATGGAACAAACTCCAGAGCTTTGGTATAACATCAACCAAAGAGCAAAAGTCGGCTTAGCAGCGGCGACAGAGCGCATACTAGAAAATTTATCAGGGCTATACCAATCAGGATAAATAAGTGTTCAGAGATTACGCCGGAAAAATCGCTTAGAACAAGACAGAAATTGTAGCGAGCTAGTTGTTCTAGCTTCAAAATTTCTAACGAAGTTATAAGCGATTTTAGCCAGTAAGAATGATCACATACTTGTGCTGATTGGTATCATTGCCTCATATAGCCAACCGTCCAGTAAAGGAGTAATCATGGCTCGTACCGTTAATTGTGTTTACCTTAAAAAAGAAGCTGATGGCTTAGACTTCCAACTCTATCCAGGTGATTTAGGTAAGCGTATTTTTGACAATGTTAGTAAAGAAGCTTGGGGCCTATGGCAAAAGAAACAAACCATGCTAATCAATGAGCATAAACTCAACATGATGAATGTTGACGACCGTAAAATGCTTGAAGAAAACATGGTGAACTTTTTATTTGAAGGTAAAGACGTAGAAATTGAAGGCTACGTACCACCAAGTGAAGACGAGTAAAATAGTTAAGATAACTAAGCCGTCTTAAACCGATATCAAATAGCCCGCATCCTGCGGGCTATTTTTATGCCTCAAAACATCTCAATTAACATTTTATTAAAAATAATACTGGTGATTATCTAATCAATGGCATACATTAAAATAAAAATGTAAGCGCTTTCATTTCTTTTTGGTCGAGTGTGTCAAATGTGTCTAGCCAACACATATAAACGACTTGGCCGCAACAAATAAGCGTAAATAGAAAATGGATGATCATTATGACAAACACCAACGATGCTCAAAAAGCATTGCCATTAAAAGAGAAAATAGGCTATGCCATGGGCGATGTAGCGTCTAACTTTTATTGGCGCGTGTTTGACGTATTCCTATTCATCTTTTACACCGACGTATTTGGCTTATCTGCTGCTGCCGTTGGCACCATGATGTTAGTCACCCGGTTAATTGACGCGTTTTCTGACCCGCTAATGGGCGCTTTAGCTGATCGCACCCAAACCCGATTTGGTAAATTCAGGCCCTATTTACTGCTTGGGATCATTCCAATTGCAGCTGCAGGTGTGCTCACCTTCACTGTTCCAGACTTTAGCGATAGTGGCAAACTCATTTGGGCTTATGCCACTTACATTTTCATGATGCTAGCGTACACCTTTATAAATGTACCTTATGGCGCGCTGTTAGGTGTGGTTACCGCTGATAGTCAGCAAAGAACCACCCTAACCAGCTTTCGCTTTATCGGCGCGTTTAGTGGCGGTACCTTAGTCGCCTTTTTAACGCCGGAGCTAGTGAATTTGCTCGGCGCAGGCGATGAAAAACTCGGCTGGCAGTTGACTATGGCTTGTTATGGTATTGTCGCTGCATTGTGTTTTTATATCAGCTTTGCCGCTACTAAAGAGCGCATCACTCCACCTGTCAATCAGCGCTCTTCAATTACGCAAGACATTAAAGATTTAATCAGCAATAAACCCTGGTTAGTGCTATTCTCGCTCGCGCTTATCATCATGTTAACCATCACCCTGCGAGCCAGTACAGGTACCTTCTACTTTAAGTATTATGTGGGGCGTGAAGATCTTATTGGCAGCTTTACCGCCACTTACATGCTAGCGCTAGCTATAGGCGCGGCAAGCACACCTTTGATGACTAAGTACCTTGATAAAAAGCCGCTGCTTATGTACCTAATGTCAGCAGTCGCCATACTCTGCATCGGCTTTTATTTTATCCCGCCACCAGTATTGAATTGATATTTGTCACTCAGGCATTAATCGGGTTTTGTTTAGGCCCCAAATCACCATTAGTGTTCTCTATGTATGCCGATACCGCCGACTTTGGCCAATATCAAAATGGTCGCCGCGCCACAGCCATGACCTTTTCAGCGGCCGCATTTTCGCAAAAACTGGGCGGCGCCATTGCTGGTGCCATGATGGGCTGGATTTTATCTAGCATGGGCTATGTCGCCAATCAGACTCAATCCGACAGCTCAGAGATGGGCATTGTATTGCTCAACACACTCATTCCCGCTGTGTTTGCCGTTATTTCGGTATGGATAATTAGCCGCTACAGCTTAGATGAAGCCACCATGTATAAGGTGAACCAAAGCCTTCATGGTGCGCCAAGCAGCTAATTTGCTGTGTTTTATTCCAAAACTAACAACAAACAGCCCGACAACTAATTAAGCCAGAGATATGAGTATTTTGAACATGATTGACTATCAATCAAATGGTCAGGTGCGTCTAACAAGCCCAACGGACATGCCTAACGCAGTAAGCTTTTTGTGGAATAAACAAATGATGGTGAGCTTTAATTGCCGTGGTTACGCTGTTGGGCAGTTTATGCAACCAGAGCCGGCTAAATACGCTAAAGGGCCCAATATTGAAGCAACAACTTTTATCCAACCTGAGCATCCCTACTACAGCCATCACCCAGGGCGTTTTTTTTATATTAAAGATGAAGCCAATAATGAGCTATTTTCTGTACCTTATGCGCCTATCAAAAAGCCGTTAGACAAATTTAACTTTATTGCAGGTCAATCAGAGATTTGTTGGCACATCGAGCACAACCAACTTGAAGTAAACTTGAGCGTCACTCTACCCGTTGATGACGCCGCTGAGCTTTGGCGTATTATCGTCAAAGATTTATCAGGCAAACAGCGCAAGCTGCATCTTTATAGCTACTTCCCTGTAGGTTATATGTCGTGGATGAATCAGTCTGCTCTCTTTGATAGCGAGCTTAATGCCATTGTCTGCCAAAGCGTTACCCCATACCAAAAGGTCGCTGATTACTTTAAAAATCAGGGCAATAAAGACAATACTGTGCTCATCAGTCAGCGCAGACCAGATAGCTTTGAAACCAGACAAGCCATATTTGAGGGCGAATCTGGGCTAACCAACCCTCAGGCAATACAGCACACGAGGCTAGACAACGGTGAAGCTAAATATGAAACACCGGTTGCCAGTATGCACTTTACACTGACGCTTGATGCGCATAGCACTGATGAGCTTGAGTTTGTGTTTGCGCCAGTTGCCAATAAAGCGCAAATAAAAGCCTTATCTGATAACTATCTGCCGACAAAGCACAAGCAATCATCAGGGCTATCGAGCGATGATAGTTGGAATACTGCATTCAAAGAGTACATAGATCAGGCGGTCAATTGCATCGACATTAGCACGCCTGATGATGAACTTAATCACTTTGTTAATCACTGGCTAGCAAGGCAAGTTTTTTATCATGGCGATGTCAATCGCTTATCTACCGATCCGCAAACTCGCAATTACCTGCAAGATGCCATGGGCATGGTGTACATCAAGCCACAAGCAACAAAAGATGCATTCATCACCGCCCTTAGCCAGCAACATAGAACGGGGGCGATGCCAGATGGCATCTTACTCAATGAACAAGCTGAGCTTAAATACATTAATCAAGTGCCGCACACCGACCACTGCGTATGGTTAGTGATCTGCTTACAAGCCTATTTAGATGAAACCAATGATTATTCATTCCTGCAGCAAACGCTGCCGTTCAAAGACAGTAGCGAACAGCTAAGTGTATTTGAGCACATCAATCTTGCTCTAGAGTGGTTAGTTAAACAGCGCGACCATCACGGCTTGAGTTATATCGCCCAGGGCGACTGGTGCGATCCTATGAACATGGTGGGCTACAAGGGTAAAGGGGTGTCAAGCTGGTTAAGTTTGGCGACCTCTTATGCCCTCAGGTTATGGAGTATTGTTGCCGAAACACTTCAAGAACATGAGCTTGCAGAGCAGCTATCTGTATTGGCCCTGCAGATAAATGATAGCGTCAACCAACATTGTTGGGATGGCAATTGGTTTGCTCGAGGCATTACTGATGATGGGGTAAAATTTGGCATTAGTGATGATGTTGAGGGCCGTATCTATGCCAACCCACAAAGCTTTGCCCTGCTGGCAAATGCCAGTGATGAACAGCAAAGCCAATCTATGATTGATCAAGTTCAGCAACAACTATTCACGCCATTTGGGCTTATGATGCTGGCGCCAAGTTATACCCAAATGCGCGAAGATGTTGGCAGGGTAACGCAAAAGTACCCAGGAAGCGCTGAAAACGGCTCCGTCTATAATCATGCCGCGATTTTTTATGCCTACGCGCTTTATGATGAGCACTCAAATAAGCGTAAAGACATTGCCTGGCAGGTTATGAGTAAAATGCTGCCTAGCAGCGAGCAAGGCGATCAAGTTGCCCGTGGGCAACTCCCTGTGTTTATTCCAAATTACTACCGCGGCGCCTATTTTCAGCACCCTGATGTAGCAGGTAAATCAAGTCAGTTATTTAACACAGGCACAGTCGCCTGGTATTACCGATGTTTAATTGAAAAACTGTTTGGATTGCAAGGCTGTGAGCGAGGTTTAAAGATTGCGCCGCAGCTGCCGAGTAACTGGCCTAGGGCTAGTGTCAAACGCCGTTTTCGCGGCGCAACCTTCGAGGTTTACTATAAGCAAAGCCAATCGAGTGAAGCCACCAGCACAGTTAAAGTTCGCTTAAATGGACAGCCGATTGTTGGCAATATCATTGACGATATCGAGGCGGGTAAGCACTACAAGGTTTACGTAGAGCTGAGTTAAGTTGGTGAGCGAGGTTACGGCGAATAAACAGGCACTTTCAGGGTGAGACAGAACAAAAAAGCACAAGCTAATATGCTTGTGCTTTTACTTGGATTATCTCAAATTTAACCTGATAGTTTACCGCTTTACGAGCGTTAGCTACCCGAGCAAAATTACTGCTTAATACCCTCAACTACTAACTCAAGATCCACATAGGCAGATGCAGGGCCAAGATCCATCTTCACACCGTAATCTTTCATCTTAAAGCGAGTAGTACCGGTAAAACCCGCGCGGTAGCCGCCCCAAGGATCTTTGCCCTCGCCCACCATTACAGCATCGATCGCCAACGGCTTAGTCACTCCATTAAAGGTAAAGTCACCATTAACCACCAGCTTACCGTTGCCTTTATCTTCAATTGATGTCGATACAAAGCTTGCTTGAGGGTGCTTGCTGGTATTTAAAAAATCAGAGCCGCGCAAATGCTTGTCGCGCTCAGCATGGTTTGAATCAACGCTTTTGGTATTAATCGTTACGTTGATTTTACCAGCAGCTAGATTGTCCTTGTCATAACTAAAGTCGCCAGAAAACTCATTAAAACGCCCCATCACGAAGCTGTAGCCCAAGTGGCTCACTTTGAATTGAATAAATGCATGGGCACCTTGCGTATCAATTTTGTAGTCAGCGGCATTAGCGCTAAACGATGCCCTAATAAACTGGTTGCGGCAACTAGGCCTACTATTGACTTACCAAAGAGTGATTTACCAAAGAGTGATTTTTTCATTGCTATTCCTTTATCTAAATTAATGAAACTGTGTTGTGGGGCTACGCCTACTTTTCTGGGCGTAGCATACGTTTAAGGGTGTTATCTTTGTCGACAAAATGGTGCTTAATCGCGCCTGCACCATGGACAACAACGAGTGCAATTAAGCTATAAGCTGCGTACTGATGAATTAACCCAGCAATATCGGCCTGATTTTCAAACAGCTGCTCTTTACCAAACAGTAAACCCGGTGATGGCAGCTCAAACCAATCAAAAACTAAAATTCCGCGGCCATCTGCTGTCGAAATCAAAATACCTGACACCATAATCGTGAATAACAGCATGTAGATAAGACCATGAGCAATGCTTGCCGCCTTTTGCTCCCAAGCTTTATGCTCTGCAGCTTTACTGACTTTAGGATTTAGCTGTTTCCAAGCGATTCGTATCACTGTTGCCAATAACAGCATCAAGCCGATACTTTTATGCCAATGAGGCGCTACCTGATACCACTTACTGTAATAAGTTAGTTCGACCATCCAAAAGCCAACCGCAAACAAGCCAATTACCGTAATAGCTGACATCCAGTGCAATCCTATGGCAACCCAGCCATAACCTTGATTTGTATTCTTGAACATTGAACTCCCTTTAACTCCTGCGCTTACTGCTAATAGCTGTGTGCATTTATTTAGTGTCTTGTTTAATTGTTGAACTCATTCTATAGACCCATTTTTTAGATTTAAATCGCAAAAATTCGCCATTAACATTCTATTTTTTAGAATTAAACTCTATGCAGTTAATCAAACATAAGGTTTGTACTCCCTAAAATAGCAGTCATAGGCGACACCAAGTAAGGCTGAGTAACATTGATTCAAATGCGGTGAATAAGCCTCAACACTAGCAACTGCAAGCTAAGCTAACCTTAAAACAGTTAAACACTGAACAATTTGCGCATTAACTAGGCTAACGACAATAAACCCATTAAAAAGCACTTGCACGATGAAAACCACCGCTATAATATGTGCGCACTCCAAACGAGACAGGGCTTACAAGCCACGGTCAATGTTTGAAGTAGACGACAAACACTGACGTTTGTTGCCCGAATAGCTCAGTTGGTAGAGCAGAGGATTGAAAATCCTCGTGTCCCTGGTTCGATTCCGGGTTCGGGCACCACTATTTAGCCGGCATAGCTCAGTTGGTAGAGCAACTGACTTGTAATCAGTAGGTCCCGAGTTCGACTCTTGGTGCCGGCACCATATACAACGAAGCCACTCAATCGAGTGGCTTTTTTGTTTTTTGCACTTAATTGCACTATTTGTAGTTCCACTGACTGCAACTAAATACCAATTGGGATAAATAAGTGTTCAGAGATTACGCAGGGAAAATCGCTTAGAACAAGGCGGAAATTGCAGCTAGCTAGTTGCCCTACCTACAAAATTTCTAACGAAGTTATAAGCCATTTTTACCAATAAAAAGTAACCAGTAAGAATGATCAAATACTTGTGCTAATTGGTATAACGTAGTTGATAGTCAAACGCCATATTCTGATAGCTACAGTAATCTTTATTTGTGTTATCAGACTCTATTACGCCACTTGCCTGTTGCCAATGCTCCGCCTTTGTTAGTGTTAACTCTATTTGCTTACCTTGAAAATGACTAGTAAACATTAGTGATTTGTCAGCAGAGTTACATAGGTTATGCGCCGCTTTTAGATAATTTTCACCCGCAAAAATATCATCAACTTCAGCGCTTCTTGACAACGTTACTGGCAAAGTGACGGACTCAGTGACTGAGGTGGTAGCTTTTACTTGCTCATCGCTCACGGAGGATGCTTGTTTCCAACTGGCAAAATCAATAGTTAACTTATCAGCTTGCAAACGCATGCGATCGTCTCGGGTAGCAAAATGAGTCAAAACTTGGTTTTTCTTGCCGCCATCAGCAAGTTTATTTTCAACAACAAACACACCAGTTTGACCAACAACCTGCATTTCAAGCTGCTCTTTAGACTGCCACGACACCACTAATGCAGTGGCTTCATCAACGCCAAAAGCAAATCTAGACTGAGTATCAGTAACCAACTTTACCAATCGCCCTTGCCTGCCGCGCTCAGAGAAATGGGTGTCCATAATGCCCCACTTGAACAGACCCATTCCGCCTTGACTGTTATAGGTTAAATCATCATTAAGTAGCTCACCACATTGGTTATCTTTATTGCAGCCAGCACTTGGCAACACATCTGCTTTCGCCCCTCTAAGTAGTGCAACTTCACTGCGGCCGTTAGTGATCATAGGAACCTGCTTTTGTTGATAGACGCCACCAGACATCACAGCTGTGCCTGCGCTAGTGCCGCCAACAATAAGCTGATTTTGCTCAAGCTGCTTACGAACGGCCTTCAGAAGCGCGTTGTCAGTCCCATCTTTGTTCTTAAACGCTTGTAATGTAAGCGACTGATCGCCGCCGTTGATAAATAAGCCATCAGCTTGTTCAATCGCATTGATAAAAGCTGCAGGCTCACGGCACCATTGTTGCTGGTTTAAATAATGATCGGGATACACAAACTTGCGCTTTATTGTGCCTAGTACCTCGGCTTGATATTGCTCCAACTGCGTACAACCAGCTACCTCGGTTCCTTGCTGTTGCCAGAGTGTATTTAGCGCAGCATCTATTGGCAACCAGCTGACCTCGGCGCCAGTTTCAGCGAACACACTTTGATAAAAATCTACCGCTTCAAATGGGTCACGCGCTGAAGCAGTCACCACTAGAATTTTTGGTTTAGTTCTTTGTTTTATTTTGGCTTTTACAGCTGCAAGTTGGGTGAAGCGATTAAACACTTCCTTTGAAAATGGATTGCGAGTATTAGCAACAGAGACCCGCTCTTGGCGACGAAAACCTTTGTCATCAACCAAACCAAGTTCTAGCGCATCTAACAGCAAATAAAACTCACGATCGGCCAGTTGATTAACCAGCTTTTTGCCCCATTGGCAAGCCATAAACTGCGTAACCGCGACTTGGTCAATACGCCAGGATTGTCACGGTGCATATCAATTAACAACCGCTTCAGCGAATGCTTTTGATGCTCAAGATGACCTTGTGCCCAATGTTGAAACAGGAAATCAATATTGTCTTTTGACACTTGATACAAGGGACGGGATTTGTCGGACTCGTGAATAAAATCATCGGATAAACATTGGATTGGAGACATAGATGAGCAAGTTTTTAGCCCTCCACCAACCAAAAACAGCTTGGCATTTTGACCAAACTCATCGGCAAAGCTGGAAAACGAGAAAACTAAACCGGCAAGAAGTATCGATGGCGTGCGCAGCATTTTTCAATTCCTTGTGTAAACATAATGTTGATAGAATTTTGCAAAAACGCTATTGACAACAAATTCTATCAGGGGTAATTCTAAAAAAAGAGAACGAAAAATTGCTTGCGCCAACAAGCATCCTATTCACCCATCTAGGGATGTCATAGACTCCCGAAGTTTGAGATAAGATATTTTTATATGTACAAGAAAGCATTCTCGCTATCAACATATTCTTATCAAAACTACTACCTTTCGGAGTGGTTTGACGAATAAACATTTGAAGCAAGCTATTGTTTCGAAGACGTTTTGTCATTCGTAGCTCACTATCTAAAAAATATTATTCATTTTTTATTTCCGCGCACGGCACAAAAATAGATCACAGGTGCGTCTGGAATTTAGGAAGGTAGATAACATGACTCTGTTCAAACCCAACACTATTGCCCTTGCGCTAGCTAGCCTTTGCTGTACCAACCTTACCTTTGCTGCAGAGCAAGATACCCAGCCGGTCGAAAAAATCACTGTTACTGGTAGTCAAATCAAAGGTGTCGATCTAGAAGGCATGCAGCCTATGGTGGTCATTTCAAGCCAAGATATTAAAGACTCTGGTGCTTCGACCATTTCCGAGCTTATGAGCCAAATCACCCAAACTCGCGGCGGTGAAGGTTCGTTTACCACATCAGAAAGTGGCGCTACATCTACCTCAACTCCTGCTGGGCAAGCTGCGGCCTCACTTCGCGGCTTAGGCCCAAGCTCCACATTAACGTTAATCAATGGTCGCCGAGTTGCTGCCAGTTCATTTGCATCAGGTACGCAGAACTTTGTCGACGTAAATAGCATTCCGCTAGCCGCAATTGAAAGAATTGAAGTCTTGGCAACAGGCGCGTCAGCAATTTACGGCGCCGATGCGGTTGCTGGGGTAATCAACTATATCCTAAAAACAGACTACCAAGGCGCTGAAGTCAATCTGTCTTATGGGAACAGCTTTGCCGGTAGCGACGAAGGCAGATACAACCTCAATGCGGTATGGGGCACAGAGCTACTAGGAGGCAGGTTAACCCTGTTTGGCGACTACTATGACCGTAATAGCTTTGACGCCCAAGACCGTGACTTTACCCGCAATCCAGCCTTGGTAAGTAACTATTCATATCTACCAAAAAACACACCAAATATTTATTATTATTCAGCCGTTTCTGGCGACGAAATCGGCGCACCAAACTGTGCTACTGAACTAGTCACGACCGAGTATGGCGAACAAATTTGTGCTTATTACAGCAACCAAGATGACGAGCTGATAAGCGAGCTTGAAAGTGCTTCAACAGGATTTATCTTTACTAAAGACATCGGAGAGATAACCTGGAATACAGACTTTTTCTACAGCCGCACTAAATCTGTAGCGGTATCTTCCCCTGCACCAATTAACGATATCGATGATGGCGAAGGCCCATGGGTAGATGAGTCGGCTCTTGATGCGTTTGATGAACAAACACGTAATGACCTGCTCGACCAAATGTATATCGACCCTTTCCCTGAGCTAACGCAAGCAGGGCAGCAGCTATACGGTTTTCGATTTGATGCCCGCTTTGCATCACCTCGTACGGTTGAAGTTGAAACCAACGCATTTCGCTTAGTTTCCAGCTTAGAAGGTCAAATCAAAGGTTGGGACTGGCAAAGCGGGATCACCCTGTCGCAATCAAAATCAGAGCAACAAGCCATTGCTGGCATTTATAATCGCTATAAATACCACGCCGCGCTAGCAGGAGAGCTATGTAGCGATGGCACTATCGCAAGCTTTGACGGTAACGATTTGAGCTGCGCCAGTGGAGATTTAGTTGCCATGTACAACCCGTTTTTAACGGGTGATAGTTCCAATGACAGTGTCCTTGCCATGACGCAAGAACAGCCAACTCGTGATGGTAAGAGTACCGTTTATGCCTGGGATGCGAGCATTTCAGGGGAGTTATTTGAGCTCGGCGATAACTATGTCATGGCGGCTTTTGGCACTGAAATACGCAAAGAAGAAATCACTGACGTTCCTTCTGAGAATTCCCGTGCCCGCGCTGAAGATGAATACCTTGTTGATGTATTTGGCTTTGGCTCAAGTCTGTCAGAAGCGAAGCGTCAACAGTTTGCCGCTTTCGCCGAATTCCACATTCCACTTACCGACCGCCTAGAAATGCAGGTCGCAGGACGCTACGACAACTATGATGATTTTGGCGATACTTTTAATCCCAAAATCGGCTTTAGTTACCGCCCTGTAGACTCTTTGGTGTTACGTGGTTCATGGTCAACCTCATTTAGAGCACCATCGCTGACACAAGCTGGTGTAAAACTTAGAACCACCACGGCAACCTATGACTGCGGAGCCAATCAAGCGGTTGCGGACTTGTACTGCAGTGGTGAAAGCTTTGAGTCTAGCCCGAATGTACTTGAACTAGGTAACAAAAACTTACGTGCAGAAGAGTCTGAATCCCTTAGCTTTGGCCTCGCATTTAGTCCAACTCAAGACACTAACCTGACCCTTGATTATTGGCAATTTGAGCATGATGACCTTGTTGATACTGACATGACAGCCGTGCTTGATGCGGCAATTACCGACCATACGCTGCGCCATTGCGGCATCGTGCCTGAAGGACAAATGGGGATTTCATACGTTGAAGACCTATGCTTAGTAACGGACAATTCAGGCTTAACCATCGAGCAAGCTGGCGCAAACTTAACAGAGATCCTTGATGCATGGGTCGATTTCGATAACCCACGTGATGCTGAACTGCCACTATATCGCGACCATATCATTCAATTGCAAAACACGGGTAAACAAACCGTAAGAGGCATAGATCTGGCAATGAGCCATGATTTTGAATTCGAACTTGGCCGCTTGTCATTATCGCTAGATGCGACACATTATCTTGAGTTCGAGCGTAACAAGCCT
The DNA here is from genome assembly GCF_004295345.1 of Shewanella maritima. Taxonomy (NCBI): domain Bacteria; kingdom Pseudomonadati; phylum Pseudomonadota; class Gammaproteobacteria; order Alteromonadales; family Shewanellaceae; genus Shewanella; species Shewanella maritima. The sequence goes on from NZ_CP036200.1 coordinate 886,637, forward strand.
GGCTCTGATGAAGTTGAAGAGTTAATTGGCACCTGGCGTTACCCGCAAAACATTGCCAATTTCAGAGTTGGTTGGGTACAGCAAGACTTCTACGCCAGTTTAACTGCGCAATACACTGACAGCTATGCCGATGACATTTCTGGGTTAAGAGGACGAAATATCGATGAGCTGGAAGATTTGGGTGAGTTAGATGCCAATGGCGAGCGAGATGTAGATTCATGGACAACAGTGCGCGCTAACCTAGGCTATGACTTTGATAACATGAATATTAATCTCACTATCAATAATCTATTTAACGAGAAACCATCTGTAGCTTATGGTTCGCGCCGCGGTTTTGATTCCATTAATCACAACGCCCTAGGTGCTAACTATAAAGTGTCATTTAGCTATTTCTTTTAGATAATCTGAACTCTGGTTAAATAACCTAACCACAACTTGCCTGGGCAATTCATTTGCCTAGGCAAGCTCTTTCCCTAGGCACCTGTTATATACACGCGACTGTTTGCGTTAGAATAGCCAACAAAAATAATTAAGAGTGCTCTCAATGACAGACCCAAAAAGCCAAGGCAGCGATAAAACCAAGTCGATTAATACCGAGCCGGTTAACTCTAAGTCGATGCCTGATGCCTTTATCATCTTATTCTTTGTCGTGTTAGTCGCGGCAATTGCGACCCACATTATCCCTGCAGGTAAGTTTGCCACCGAAATTAACCAGGATACGGGCAAGAAAGTGTTAGTCTCCGATAGCTATCAAGTGGTTGAAGACTTTCAAGGCGTACCGCTATTTGCCGATGGTGGCAACGCAGGATTTTTAAACTTTGCCTTTGAAGGCATGGTTTCAGGCGATAAATGGGGCTCTGCAATCGGGGTGATGATGTTCATCATTCTCACTGGCGGCGCCTTTGGTATCGTAATGAAAACCGGCTCCATTAATAATGGGGTGATAGCGCTTATCAGCAAAACGCAAAAGCTCGAAGTGTTGTTTATTCCCATACTATTTACCCTATTTTCACTGGGCGGCGCGATTTTTGGAATGGGCGAAGAAGCCATCGCATTTTGTATTGTGCTATTGCCATTAATGCTGGCAATTGGCTATGACTCTATCACCACTGTCATGGTCACCTACGTTGCCACCCAAATTGGTTTTGCCGCCTCATGGATGAACCCATTTAGTGTGGCAATTGCCCAAGGCATTGCAGATATACCTTTAATGTCTGGTATGGAGTTTCGCGTCATCATGTGGTTTGTATTAACTGCAATCGGTGTTGTATTCACCATGCGTTATGCGGCAAATATTAAGGCCAAGCCAGAGCTTTCAGCTAACTATCTAGTTGACAAAACCTATAAAAGCGAAACGCCAAGTACTGCTAGCACGTTTGATAAAACTGACACGGCCATTTTAGCGAGCTTTTTCTTAGCTATTATTTGGGTGATTTGGGGCGTAGTAGCTAAAGGGTATTACATTCCAGAAATTGCCAGTCAGTTTTTCACCATGGGCGTGGTCATTGGCTTGATTGCGGTAGTCTTTAAACGTCTAAGCGTGAATGAAGTTGCTGATGCCTTTAAACAAGGTGCTAAAGACTTATTGCCTGCCGCTATGATAGTGGGTATGGCCAAAGGCATAGTGATCATTTTAGGCGGCGATCAGGCCGATGAAGCATCGGTACTCAATACGGTTTTATACGGCGCTGCCAACGTCATTGGCGAACTACCAACAACCTTATCTGCACTGTTAATGTTTGTTTTTCAGTCAGTATTTAACTTCTTTATTGCCTCTGGCTCAGGGCAAGCTGCACTGACCATGCCACTAATGGCACCACTAGGCGATCTCGTTGGCGTAAGCAGACAAGTGGCAGTATTGGCATTTCAACTTGGTGACGGCTTAACTAACCTTATCATTCCAACATCGGCGTCGTTGATTGGCTGTTTGGGTGTTGCTCGTATTGACTGGTTGGTATGGGCTAAGTTTATCAGCAAGTTCATGTTACTTATCATGACTAGCGCCGCCCTATTTATTGTCGTCGCAGTGTTTATTAATTTCTCATAACGCTGCAGTTAGGACTATTTTATGAAACTTTTTAAGCAGGCAAGCGTGTTTGCCCCCAAAGAGCTTGGCGTCAAAGATGTATTGATTGCCGGTGGCAAGATCATCGAAGTCGCCGATGACTTGAGTCAGTTTGAGCACGATGGCGTTGAAGTCATCGACGCAAAGGGCAAGATTTTAACGCCGGGTTTTGTCGACTCTTTAGTACATATTACTGGTGGCGGCGGTGAAGGCGGCTATGGGACTCGCACCCCGGAGATGACCATCAATGAAGCCATTGAAGGCGGCGTAACAACTGTCATTGGTGTGCTAGGAACAGATTCAATCACCCGCTCGTTAGAAAACTTGCTTGCAAAAAGTTACGCCCTTGAAGAGCAAGGGATCAGCGTTTATAGCTACACAGGCTCATATCACTTACCTGCGGTGACTGTAACAGGTTCAATCACCAAAGACATTATGCTTATCGACAAGTTTATTGGCATTGGCGAGGTTGCCATTGCCGACCACCGTGGCTCGCAGCTTACTGTGCAAGAACTTGCAAAAGCAGCATCTGAAGCACGTGTTGGCGGCATGCTATCTAACAAGGTGGGAATTGTTAGCGTCCATGTGGGTGATGGCGAGTCTGGAGTTAGCCTTTTGCATCAAGTCGCTGAGCAGACTGACATTCCGCTATCGCAATTTTACCCAACTCATATCAACCGCTCTCAAGCATTGCTTGAGCAAGGCATTAAGTTAGCAAAAGCAGGCGGCGTGATTGATTTCACCACCAGCACCAATGAACAAATTCTGGCATCGGGAGAAGTAAAAGCTGCGCAAGCATTAGCCATTGCCCTTGAGCAAGGCGTGCCTGTATCGCAGCTCACTATGAGCTCAGATGGCAATGCTAGCCTGCCGGTATTTGATGAGGCTGGTAACTTAACTGATTTGCAAATTGGCGAGGTCAAAAGCCTGCATCAAGCCATGGTCGAAGCTGTACAGTGTTTTAATGTACCGCTTAGTGACGCACTTACGAGCATTAGCTTATCACCTGCGAATATCTTAAAGCTAAAAAACAAAGGGCAAATTAAGCCTGGGCTGGATGCTGACATTAACTTGCTATGCGCTGAAACCTTAACAATTGAAGCCGTTTATGCCAAAGGTAAACAGCTCGCCTAACCTTATCTAGCCTAACCCTGCCTGAATGTTGAAAGTGTAAAACAACAAAACGCCGACTAGCTCATTGAGTTAGTCGGCGTTTCTAATCCTACTTTGGTTAGCTTTTCAATCACTCAAGTAGTTAGAATCTCGCTTGTATAGAGATACCAGTTGAGTTTGTTCCCTCATTTATGCCTGTATGGGTATAACCGAGTTTAAGGCCGACATAATTGTTAAAGGCATATCGAATGGCAACCCCTGCCAAATAACTAAATTGGGTTTCTGTGTTGCTGTAATTATTGATAGGCTCGCTTTCATCGCACCCTTTGAAAATTATTCCGTCGTCAGGTTTACACGACCTAAAGTCAAATTTCTCAACTCCATAAACGCTGCCCATTGAAGCATCAAAATACCAATTCCCAGAAATATTGGCGCTATAAGTCGCCTCTAGTGAATATAATTTTGAACTGTAATCAGCTCTGAGTAACGAATCGTCTTTGAGTGAACTTGACGTGCACGCTCCAAACATATCCGTTAACCAGCAGCTTTCACCAGTGTGGGCTGCAAACTTTACTCCCCAATTCGGTGTAAACTGGTAACCTAAAGCGAGTCGAACCGAGATAGATTCTAAGCCAAAATCTAAGTTTTGGTAGCTAAAGTCATGATACTGAAAGTACTGAACACCAAACTCGACTAACCATTTTGGGGGAATTGAAGAACTAAGCTGTGTTGTTTCGTTTTGAGCTTTTGAGGTCGGTTTACTCGCCAACTCTATGTCAGCTGAAGGTTCAACCTGTTGTGCAAAAACACTGTCGCTATGTAAAACACTAGGCAACAATACTGCGGCCAATAAACCTAGTTTATTGTTCATATATTTCCTTATAAGAATGCTCCTTGAAAGCACTAGCCTACATCACTCTTTGGTAATTCACCACTTAAGTCATATAGATAGGAGAGTTTTATCCAAAGCCAGTGTCACTTCCCCCATTCGAGTAAGCGCTAGCTTTTTGAGCAGTTAACATTTTTAGTTTAAAAAACTAAAAAAAGCGCTTGCAGGATAAAATTCATATCTATATTATGTGCCCCACTTCGAAGGTGCAGTGCTCGTCATAAAATGAGTTGCTCAACTTTGAAGTAGACGACAAACACTGACGTTTGTTGCCCGAATAGCTCAGTTGGTAGAGCAGAGGATTGAAAATCCTCGTGTCCCTGGTTCGATTCCGGGTTCGGGCACCACTATTTAGCCGGCATAGCTCAGTTGGTAGAGCAACTGACTTGTAATCAGTAGGTCCCGAGTTCGACTCTTGGTGCCGGCACCATATAAAGAAACCACTCAATCGAGTGGTTTTTTTTCACCTGAAGAAACTGCAAAGCAGCCTTCAAAGCTATCAATTAGCGTCTTGCGGAATAACGTCCGGCAAATTGTTCTATGTAATTGCTAGAACAATCAATTACCTTACTTTATATTTAACAACTATGTAACAATATGTTTTGATATTGGCTTGCCCTACTTTTGCAAGCCACTCTTTATGAGACAAAGTGCTTTAGTTAAAAATCGGCACAGTAATTAGGCTAACCGACTCGGACAATAATAATGACAAATAAATCCAGTAGTGAATTAGTTATCCGCAGACTATATCAGATCACTCAAAGCCATCATCAGGGGTTTGAGCAGCAACTTTCTGAGTTGCTAAAAATGGGGCTTGAACGTTTTGAGCTAGATATTGGTATTCTTTCCAATATTGAAGGAGACAACTACCTAGTCGAGCACTGTGTCACACCCGATGATGTTTCGCTCAAGTCAGGTGATTGTTTCGATTTTGGTGAGAGCTATTGCAATATCACCTGCAAAGCGCAGGGACCAATTAGTATTGAGCACATGGGAAAAGATGATAAGTATGCCAGTCATCCAGCCTACAAGGCGTTTGGGCTTGAGTCGTACATTGGCATTCCACTACGTCTTAATGGTCAGCTTTATGGCACGCTTAACTTTTCCAGCCCAAAGCCATACACTCGCCACTTTAAAGAGGTCGACATTGACGCATTGCAGTTAATGGCATCTTGGATTGAAGTCGAGCTCATTCGCCGCGAGCAAGAACAACAATTAAAAGCATTAAACGAAGAACTGCGTCAGCTCGCTGATTTTGATTCGCTAACCGAAATCCCTAACCGTCGCGGTATGCGCAAAACGCTGCAAAAAGACATCAACAGGCTCAGTAGAGTCAAAGGCCAAGGCACACTAGCGCTTATTGACATTGACAACTTCAAGCAGCTTAATGACGCCTATGGCCATCAAACGGGTGATCAAGCGCTTACAGAGGTTGCTAAAGTGATTAACTCAGGGCTAAGAGATTACGATTTAGTCGCCCGCTTCGGTGGTGAGGAGTTTTTATTGTGGTTACCTGACACCCAGGAAAGTGGCTGTCAAAAAGTTAGCCGAAGAATTATGAATGATATTGGTCAAATCAAACTGACCAATAATCCAATCACAGTATCGATTGGCTCATGCAGCTTTGATTTTAAGGCAATGCTGCACCATTCATCCAGATCATTAAATATAGACAAGATTATTGACGATGCGATTTCCATTGCCGATAACGCCTTATATGACGCCAAAGCTCAAGGTCGTAACCGCTTGATTACTACTGAGCACCAATTTTAAAAACCTCTTATCCAAACTAAAGCTCAATGTCGAGCTTTGGCTGTGATGCGTGCTGCTGCAATTGATACTGTTTAAGCCAATGACGTACAGCGAAACTCTCAGCTCTCACAATAAAACGGTTTGCACTGGTTTGGGTGCAAGCCTCAATAATATCGCTACCATTAAACCACACCACACATCTATCGCTGTTGGTGCCACGCCTGCCGCTTAAAGAAACATAAATGCCCCGCTCGCCTTCTGTCATTTCACCTTTTCTCAGCTTAAAGCAGTAATCCTTATCATCATTTAACGGTAACTTGTCGTAGCAAAGCATTGGCTCAGTCATTATCTTATCTTGATATTGCTTTTCCAATTGCTGCATTTTCTTATCAGCTTGATAATTCGCTCCTTGAGTACAACTTTCTGACTTGCACTGAGCTAAATCACTCGCTAAACGCTGCTCAAGGTGCGAAAGCTTCACCTGCAGTTGATGCTGCCAGTAGCGCGATGATGCTTCTACAATGTTTTGATAACTAGCACTTTGACCATACTTGCGCGTTAATAATTCATACATAGACTCAAACGAGGTTAAGCTAGACTTTTGTCTGTGACTAGACAGAATATAATTGCTTGAGTAAATAACGTCAGAGCTATAGTCAGCCACTCCCAGGTTAATGCTTTCTGTCAGCTCAACACCGTTTTGGCTAACTTTACTCCCTAATGACACTAATCGCCCCTGACGCATGCTTTTGATAGTAAATTGCTTATCACATAGTTTCGCCATCGACTGATTCATATCATCCCCAATTGCGATGCCCTTTATCTTGAATATACTTTTAACATCGCTATTGACCCCTTGCGAAATCCAGGGCTTAAACACCCTTGGCGTATCACATTTTGCCAGTGCACTTTGCGTAAAAAAGGTAAGGCTAAGTGCGCACAGCATACAATAGGCAGGCGAAATAAAGCTAAGGAAACGCATGGTTAAACATCCAATGTTAGAGGCGACAATTACCTCAAACTAGCAGTAAAACACGAGGCTTCAATGGCAAACCTATAAATTCATACTTTTATTGGAACAGGCACAAAAAAGGCGAACCAGATGGTTCGCCTTTTAGCATTCTAATGCTGTTACGTGAAAGCTAGCTTAGCCTAACTTAACGCGTGCGTTGCGGAACATACGCATCCATGGGCTATCTTCGCCCCACTCATCTGGGTGCCAAGAGTTAGCAACCGTTCTGAATACACGCTCAGGGTGCGGCATCATAATGGTTACGCGGCCATCGGTTGTACAAATACCTGTCATACCATTTGGCGAGCCATTCGGGTTAAGTGGGTATTGAGTGGCGATTTGACCGTTGCCGTCTACATAGCGTAGTGCCACTGTGCCAGTCGCTTCCGCTTTAGCTAACGCATCAGCAGATTTAAACTCAGCTAGACCTTCACCGTGTGATACCGCGATTGGCATACGTGAGCCAGCCATACCTTCAAAGAACACAGATGGACTTTGTTGCACTTCAACCAAGCTAAAGCGTGCTTCAAAACGCTCAGAGCGGTTACGTACAAAGTGTGGCCAGTGGTCACTACCAGGAATGATCTCTTTCAAGTTAGAAAGCATCTGACAACCGTTACACACACCCAGTGCAATGCTTGCATCACGCTCGAAGAAGCGGCTGAACTCGTCACGTGCACGGCTGTTGAATAAGATTGACTTAGCCCAACCTTCACCAGCGCCCAGTACGTCACCGTATGAGAAACCACCACAAGCTACTAGACCTTGGAACTCTTCAAGACTAATGCGACCTTCTAGAATGTCTGACATGTGAACGTCGCGGCTCTCAAAGCCTGCACGGTCAAATGCTGCTGCCATTTCGATGTGTGAGTTAACACCTTGCTCACGCAAGATTGCCATTTTAGGTGCGACACCTTTGGCAATGTACGGCGCAGCAACATCTTCACTTGGGTCGAAACCAAGCTTAACTTTAAGGCCTGGCGCGTCAGCATCTTGCTTAGCTTCAAACTCTTGCTTAGCGCACTCAGGGTTATCACGTAGCGCCTGCATGCGATAAGTGGTTTCAGACCAAAGGGTGCGCAGTGCTGTGCGAGTATCGCTAAATACTTCACGCTCGCCATCTTTAATGGTGATTTGGTTATCGCTTGTTAGCGAGCCGATTGCATGACATGCAACGCCTTTAGCTGCGAATTGTGCTTTAACCGCTTCAACATCGGCTTTAGCCACTTGAATTACTCCGCCTAACTCTTCATTAAATAGACGCTCAAGATCGCTACCAGCAAGCGCTACGATATCGATATTCAGGCCAGTGTTACCAGCAAACGCCATTTCAACTAAGGTAGTAAATAAACCGCCGTCACTGCGGTCATGGTAAGCAATAACAGATTGCTCATTTACAAGTTTTTGCATCACTTCAAAGAAGCCTGCAAGTGATTGCGCGTTATCAAGGGTTGGCGCAACATCGCCTAGCTCGCTGTAAACTTGCGCTAAACAAGAACCACCTAAACGGTTTTGACCATTGCTTAAATCAAGCATTAATAGCTCAGTGTCACCTTTGTCAGAGCGAAGCTCAGGAGTCACTGTTTTACGAATGTCTTGTACAACACCAAACGCTGTGATGATTAGCGACATAGGTGAAGTAACTGTTTTGTTCTCGCCGTTATCTTCCCAAGCCGTCTTCATCGACATTGAGTCTTTACCCACAGGGATAGTCAGACCAAGCTCAGGACATAAGTCTTCACCAATTGCTTTTACTGCTTCATAAAGACCAGCATCTTCACCTGGGTGACCTGCTGGCGACATCCAGTTAGCAGAAAGCTTAATGCGCTTGAACGAGCCAATATCAGTACCAGCAATGTTCATGATTGACTCAGCTACAGCCATACGCGCTGATGCGTCAAAGTCTAGTAGTGCAAGCGGCGTGCGCTCACCCATAGACATAGCTTCACCTGTGTAGCTGTCAAAGCTTGATGCGGTTACCGCACAATCGGCTACAGGTACCTGCCATGGGCCAACTAATTGGTCACGGTTAACAAGGCCGGTTACTGAGCGGTCACCAATGGTGATAAGGAATGTTTTGTCGGCAACCGTTGGCAGAGTAAGAATGCGCTTAACGGCATCTTTCAGAGCGATTTTGCTTTGATCTAGCGCTGGTGACTCAGCCTTAGCTGATACCACGTCACGGCTCATTTTCGGTGGCTTACCAAGTAATACTTCAAGCGGTAAGTCGATAGGCTTGTTATCGAAGTGACTGTCGTCCAGTGTTAGATGGCGCTCTTCAGTCGCTTCACCCACTACTGCAAATGGTGCACGTTCACGAGCACAAATTTCTGCGAACTTATCTAAGTTTTCTGGCGCAACTGACATAACATAGCGCTCTTGCGACTCGTTACACCAAATTTCTAACGGGCTCATGCCTGGCTCGTCAGAAGGTACGTTACGTAGATCAAACACACCACCACGGCCGCCATCATCAACTAGCTCAGGGAATGCGTTAGATAGCCCACCCGCACCCACGTCGTGGATAAATTGAATTGGGTTGTCATCACCTAGCTGCCAACAACGGTCGATCACTTCCTGACAACGACGCTCCATTTCTGGGTTTTCGCGCTGTACTGAAGCAAAATCTAAATCTTCGCTTGATTGACCAGACGCCATAGAAGACGCTGCGCCGCCACCAAGACCGATGTTCATTGCTGGGCCACCAAGTACAATCAGCTTAGCGCCAACGGTAATTTCGCCTTTTTGAACATGCTCTTCACGGATGTTACCTAGACCACCAGCAATCATAATTGGCTTGTGGTAACCACGCACTTCAACGCCATTGTGGCTGTTAACTTGTTGCTCATAAGTACGGAAGTAACCGGTTAGCGCAGGGCGACCAAACTCGTTGTTAAATGCCGCGCCGCCTAATGGGCCTTCAATCATAATATCTAGCGGAGTAACAATGCGCTCAGGCTTGCCGTAGTCACCTTCCCATGGTTGTACAAAACCTGGAATTTTAAGGTTAGATACAGTGAAACCCGTTAGGCCCGCTTTTGGCTTAGAACCACGGCCGGTTGCACCTTCGTCGCGAATTTCACCACCAGAACCAGTTGCTGCACCTGGGTATGGGCTAATTGCTGTCGGGTGGTTGTGGGTTTCCACCTTCATCAATACGTGCATTGGCTCTGTGTGGTAGTTGTATGTACCATCTGGGTCTGGGAAGAAACGACCCGCAACACTACCTTCCATTACTGCTGCGTTATCTTTGTAGGCAGACAGTACATGCTCAGGTGTGGTTTCAAAGGTGTTCTTGATCATCTTGAACAATGACTTAGGCTGAACTTCGCCATCGATTGTCCAATCTGCGTTAAAGATCTTATGACGACAGTGCTCAGAGTTTGCTTGAGCAAACATCATAAGCTCAATGTCGTTTGGATTACGGTTAAGCTTGATGAAGTTCTCAACCAGGTAGTCGATTTCATCTTCAGCAAGAGCCAGACCTAACTGCACGTTAGCGACTTCTAATGCGCGGCGGCCTTCACCTAAAATGTTCACGCTAGTGAATTTAGCTGGCTCAGTGCGCTCGAACAATATGCTCGCTTGTTCAAAATCGCTTAGCACTACTTCCATCATACGATCGTGTAGTAGCGCGTTTAATTGTTTTTGCTGCTCGCTACTTAGCTCACCAGCCTCAACATAATAAGCAATACCACGTTCTAAACGTGTGACTTTATCAAGACCACAGTTGTTAGCGATGTCGGTTGCTTTTGAAGACCATGGAGAAATGGTGCCAGGGCGAGGCGTTACGAAAATTAGCTGACCTTGTGGGGCGTGAGATTCAATCGCCGGGCCATAGGTAAGGATACGTTCTAGTTGCTGACGTTCAGTGTCATCAAGAGCTGCAGTTAAATCCGCTAAATGAACATATTCAGCATAGATATTTGTCACAGGAAGAGCCGCGCTATCGCAGGCCTCCATGAGTTTTTGAACTCTAAATGCAGAAAGTGCAGGGGCTCCGCGAAAGATTTCCATCACGTCTTTTCACCTTATATTTGTATAGCAGGGTCAGAATTGGGCGCAATTATAGGGAATTTACTACTACAAATCACCCGCAACAGCATATGAAAACAGTGTTTCCCGTTATGGGAAATATCACATTTTTTTAAAGCCAAAATCGCCGTGAAAAAGCCTTAAAATCTGGTGATATTCCATGGTGAATTGTGCATTTGTTTTAGCCGATTTTCGCCAAAGCTGTTAACCAATGTTAAAGTAACAACCTCAATTGGCGACTAAAGACATATAATTAATTTAATAATCAGCGGCTAGAGTAGTAAAATTGCGCCTTTGATTTAACAAACACACAGCCGAACAACCTCATAGTTTCAGTAACTTATAAGGCACACCCAAAGCAACCTATGCTCAACAAGTTTACATTTGTCTTTTTCTGTATCCTACTTAGTGCATGTAGCAAGGTAGTGATTGAAGAGGTCCAGCTCAACCAAACTCCGCCCAAGCGCACTGTGCTTAAGGTGGGGACCTTGTATGGGCCGCAAATATACTTAAACTCAGAGCAAGGTGAGTCTGGATTTGACTATGAAATGGCCAAGCGTTTTGCAGACTACCTTGACGTCGAATTACAAATGGTGCCGTTCAGCGATAGACCACAATTGTTTGCCGCGCTTAAAGCTGAAGAGATAGATATTGTCGCTGCGGGTATTTCCAAAACCCCTGCCCGTACCGAGCAATTTAAGTTGGGGCCAACCCTCTACTTTGTTAATCAAGTACTGGTTTACAAAGCAGGCAAACCAAAACCCAGAGAGCTAAATCAGATTAATGGCCGCATGATGATTTTGCCTGACTCAGCCGCTGAAAATGCCTTAATCAAACTGCAAAACGATTACCCCGATCTCAATTGGATCACCGCCAAAGACAAAGAGTACGAAGAAATTTTGGCAATGGTGGTCAATGATGAACTTGACTACACAGTGTTAGACTCTAATAGCCTGCTGATTTCACAGCGTTTTTTACCAGAACTGCGCGAAGCATTAACGCTTGAAGAAAAAGTTGAAGTCACCTGGTTATTGCATCCTCAGCAAGACGACTACTTGCTTAGCCAACTGCTGGATTTTTGGCATCAAGAAAAACGTGCTGGTACCTTTGAGTACCTGGATGAAAAGTACTTCGGCCATGTGAAACGCTTTGATTATGTCGACACTCGCGCGTTCATTCGTGCTATCGATAATGTGCTGCCTGAGTATCAGGCCATGTTCGAGAAATACGCTGGCGAGCTAGACTGGCGTAAATTGGCTGCTACCAGCTATCAAGAATCACACTGGAACCCAAGTGCCCGCTCACCGACCGGTGTGCGCGGCATGATGATGTTAACCCGCCCTACCGCATCTTATGTTGGGGTAAAAAACCGACTTGATGCCGAGCAATCGATCCGCGGCGGCGCTAAGTACTTACAAAACATGATTGACCGCCTACCGGAGTCAATACCAGATAATCAAAGAATTTGGTTTGCCCTCGCCTCTTACAATGTCGGCCTGGGTCATGTGGAGGATGCGCGCAAAATGGCGCAATCCATGGGGTTAGATCCAAGTGCGTGGCGTGATGTCAAAAAAGTATTGCCGCTATTGCAGCAGTCTAAATACTACAAGCAAACCCGCTATGGCTATGCTCGCGGCGGTGAAGCTGTGCATTACGTTGACAATATTCGCCGTTACTACGACACGCTAGTGTGGGTAGACAACCAAACTAAGCAATTAAAAGATGCTGAACTGGAGTCTGAAGTGGAAGTGATTGCGGAAGATACAACTCAGCAGGTTCAAGAGTCTGCGCGATAGCTTGCCCAAAGCTACTTAACGCTATAGCGTTTACGCCAAAACCCTTGACCAATAACGCCTGCGCTACAAACCAACAGCGCCTAACCCTTTCTCAATAAACACAAGTTATATTTTAAAGGTTGATTTTGTAATAACAATTATTCGACATTTGCCCTTGGTTGTTAGCAGATAACTGATTACACTTAGCGAGTCCTTTTAGCCTGTAAAATAACTCTGGCCATCCCAATGCGTAATAAAGCACTCAATAACTCGTCGGCATCGCGTCGTAGGATCATGTTAAAACAGCAACGCCGCCGTACTCATGAACGCCAACGCACCCACTTTATGTTTTGGATCCCAAACTCTACTGAAACTAAAAGCTAGTTGCCTACTCAGACACAAAGGAAGGCATGCTAAAACAGCTAGCTTAAGGCTGACTAGCTTGCAGTTGTTGCTGCTTTTTCAGCGCTTTTTTCTCTGCGCGGCGACGTTTAAAAAAGTTACTTAGCTGGGCAGCACATTCATCAGCCAAAATACCTTTAGTTATCGCTACATGATGATTAAATTGCTCATGCTGCAATAGATTAACCACACTTCCCGCAGCACCTGTTTTTAAATCATCGGCGCCATACACCACTCGCTCGATTCGACTATGCACCATGGCGCCCGCGCACATCGAGCAAGGCTCAAGAGTCACATACAAGGTGGTACCCAGCATACGGTAGTTTTCTAGTACCTTACCCGCAGCTTGAATACATTCAATTTCAGCATGGGCTGTTGGGTTGTGCTCGCAAATGCTTAGGTTGTAGCCAGTGGCGATCAGCTCACCGTCTTTCACCAGCACAGCGCCAACAGGCACCTCTCCTTTAGCCTCAGCGAGCTTGGCTTGATCCATGGCAACTCGCATCCACTTTTCGTCAATGGCTTGTTGTTCCGAACTAAGCTCACTCACAACTTGCTGACCAAGATGATTGATGCTGACTGTCGTTATGGCAACTTGAGTTAAAGTAACTTGCTTAGAGGACATTTCTTGCGAAGGCATAAGACTCTCAAAACTTGATAAAACTTATGCCGCTAGTGTAAAACAAAAAAGGCGCAAAATGCGCCTTTTTCAAAGTTAGAAGCTAGTCTACCAGATTATTCCCACTCAATAGTTGCCGGTGGCTTACCAGAAATATCGTATACCACACGAGAAATACCATCGATTTCGTTAATAATGCGGTTAGATACACGGCCTAGGAAGTCATATGGCAAGTGTGCCCAGTGCGCAGTCATAAAGTCGATAGTTTCAACCGCACGTAGCGATACAACCCAATCGTACTTACGGCCATCCCCCATTACGCCAACCGAGCGTACAGGTAGGAATACAGTAAATGCCTGGCTCACCTTGTGGTAAAGCTCTGCCTTGTGCAGCTCATCAATGAAGATAGCATCAGCACGGCGCAGCAGATCACAGTATTCTTTCTTGATTTCACCTAGTACACGAACGCCTAAACCAGGGCCTGGGAATGGGTGGCGATATAGCATGTCGTAAGGTAGGCCAAGCTCTAGACCAATCTTACGTACTTCGTCTTTAAACAGCTCACGTAGCGGCTCAACAAGGCCTAGCTCCATATCATCAGGTAAGCCGCCCACATTGTGGTGAGACTTGATCACGTGTGCTTTACCAGTTGCACTGCCTGCAGACTCAATCACATCTGGGTAGATAGTGCCTTGGGCTAACCACTTAGCGTTAACGCATTTTTTCGACTCTTCATCGAAGATATCAACAAATACGTGGCCAATGATTTTACGCTTCGCTTCTGGGTCAGCTTCGCCTTTTAGTGCATCTAAGAAGCGGTTTTCAGCATCAACGTGAACAATGTTCAGACCAAAGTGATCGCCAAACATATCCATTACTTGTTGGGCTTCGTTTAAACGCAGTAGGCCGTTGTCAACAAACACACAAGTTAGCTTGTCGCCAATGGCGCGGTGCAGCAGCATAGCCACTACTGATGAATCAACACCACCAGAGAGACCTAGGATAACTTCATCATCACCGATTTGTTTTTTCAAACGTTCAACAGCATCTTCAATGATTGAAGATGGTTTCCAGTTGGCTTCACACTGACAGATATCAAGTGCGAAATGCTCAAGCATACGCTTACCTTGACGAGTGTGAGTCACTTCAGGGTGGAACTGCACGCCGTAGAATTGCTTGTCCTCATTTGCCATCGCAGCAAATGGACAAGTTTCAGTGTTAGCAACGGCAACAAAACCAGCTGGAATTTCAGATACCTTGTCACCATGGCTCATCCACACGTCTAGTAGTGGTTTACCATCGCTGCTGATTGCATCTTCAATGCTCTTGAATAGCGCTGATTCAGTTTGTACTTCTACTTGCGCGTAACCAAATTCACCTTCGCCAACACCCTGGATAACTTTGCCGCCAAGCTGCTCAGACATGGTCTGCATGCCGTAACAGATACCTAGAACTGGTACGCCAGCATTAAATACATATTCAGGTGCACGTGGTGAGCCTTCAGCTGTTACGCTTTCTGGGCCACCCGCTAGAATAATACCGTTTGGAGCAAACTCTTTAATTTGCTCTTCAGATACGTCCCAAGCCCAAAGCTCACAATAAACACCGATTTCACGGATACGGCGTGCGATCAGCTGAGTGTATTGCGATCCAAAGTCTAGGATCAGGATTTTATGGTCATGAATGTTGCTCATGGGATACCTTATATCTGGGATATTTAAGTCGAAATCTTGTTTAACGCTTAACTTCAATCAAGTTGATTGAAAAAAGGCGGCAATTGATTTGCCGCCCATGGGTCGATATTAAGAACCGCTACGGTAGTTAGGCGCTTCTTTACTAATGGTCACGTCATGTACGTGAGACTCGCCCATACCAGCAGAAGTGATCTTCACAAACTCTGCTTTTTCGTTTAATTCTTTAATGGTTGCACAACCGGTTAAGCCCATGCATGAGCGTAGGCCGCCCATGTGCTGGTGAATAATTTCTTTAAGCTTACCTTTGTAGGCAACGCGACCTTCAATACCTTCTGGAACTAGCTTGTCTGCAGCGTTGTCACTTTGGAAGTAACGGTCAGATGAACCTTGAGTTTGAGTCATCGCACCTAGTGAGCCCATACCGCGGTATGACTTGTACGCACGGCCATTGTATAGCTCAGTTTCGCCTGGCGCTTCGTCAGTACCCGCAAACATAGAGCCAGCCATGATGCATGATGCGCCAGCGGCTAGTGCTTTAGCTAGGTCACCTGAGAAGCGAATACCGCCATCAGCAATAACAGGTATGTCTAAGTGCTTAACTGCAGCGGCTGCATCAGACACTGCGGTAATTTGCGGTACACCTACACCTGTTACGATACGAGTAGTACAGATAGAACCAGGGCCAATACCAACTTTAACTGCATCAACGCCCGCTTCGACCAGTGCTAGTGCACCTTCAGCTGTTGCGACGTTACCGCCAACGATTTGTAAGTCAGGGTACGCTGCGCGAGTGTCGCGAATACGTTGTAATACACCTTCAGAGTGACCGTGTGATGAGTCGATAAGCAGCACGTCAACACCGGCTTTAACCAATGCAGCAACACGTTCTTCGTTGCCTGCACCAGCGCCAACTGCTGCGCCAACACGTAGACGACCTAATTCGTCTTTACATGCGTTTGGCTTACGCTCAGCTTTTTGGAAGTCTTTTACAGTGATAAGGCCCTTAAGCTTGAAGTTATCGTCAACCACTAACACCTTTTCAACACGGTGTGAGTGCATTAGGGTTTGCACTTCGTCTAGCGGCGTACCTTCAATAACGGTTACCAGGCGATCTTTAGGAGTCATCACCTTTTCAACAGTTAGGTTCCAATCTGTTACAAAGCGAACATCACGGCCAGTGATAATACCCACTAGCTCGTTAGCGTCGTTAATTACAGGGTAACCTGCAAAGCCATTACGCTCGGTTAGCTGCTTAACTTCAGCCAGCGTAGTAGACGGCTTAACCGTTACCGGCTGTTGAACAATACCCGCTTCATAGATTTTAACTTTACGTACTTCTTCAGCCTGCTGTTCAATGGTCATATTCTTATGAATAAAACCTAGACCACCTTCTTGCGCCATTGCGATAGCAAGACGTGCTTCAGTCACAGTGTCCATTGCGGCAGAAACAATTGGGGTGTTCAGTTCAATCTTTTTAGTCAGACGAGTTTTTAGAACAGCGGTGTTTGGGAGAACGGTTGAGTGAGCAGGAACCAGTAGGACATCATCGAAGGTTAGTGCGTCATTTCTTAATCTTAACATGCAACATCTCCCAGTAAATTGTAGGGTAGGAAAGGGTAAATATTGCGGCGGGATTATACCTTGCATATATTGGTCGGTAAATGGGAAAATGCTTCAAAATAGCCCTTACGAAGCGTTTTATTATGCTAACTACGAAAAACAATGTTTACACAGTTTCTCGATTAAACGGAGAAGTGCGAAATTTGCTCGAAGGACAGCTCGGCAGAGTCTGGCTGGAAGGTGAAATTTCCAACTTTTCTGCACCGCACTCAGGGCATTGGTACCTCACCTTAAAAGATAGTCGCTCGCAAATTCGCTGCGCCATGTTTAAAGGTCGCAATCAACAAGTGCGCTTTACCCCAACCAATGGTCAGCAAGTTTTAGTTAAAGGCAACATTAGCGTGTATGAGCCACGGGGCGACTACCAGCTATTACTCGAATCCATGCTGCCTGCTGGCGACGGCTTGCTAGCTCAGCAATATGATGCATTGAAAATGAAGCTGGCAGCAGAGGGCTTGTTTGCTACCGATACCAAACGACAATTGCCAGATAATATTCAGCGCATTGGAGTTGTCACCTCGGCAACAGGCGCGGCGCTTCGAGATATTCTTCACGTGCTAAAACGTCGTGACGCGTCATTAGAAGTCGTGGTTTACCCAACGCAAGTACAAGGCGCAGCGGCGAGCCAACAAATATGTCAGGCAATTGCCACAGCAAATGCCCGCCTAGAAGTCGACGTACTACTAGTTACCCGAGGCGGTGGTTCACTAGAAGACTTATGGTGCTTTAATGACGAGCAGCTGGCCCATGCGATATACAACAGCGCCCTACCCGTTGTTAGCGCGGTTGGTCATGAGGTTGATACTACTATTAGTGATTATGTTGCCGATTTGCGCGCGCCAACGCCATCTGCCGCAGCAGAGCTATTGTCAAAAGATAAAGGTAATAAGCAGGACAAATTACAGTTAGTGCTTAACCGCTTAAAACAAAGCATGCGTCACTATCAGCTTAATCAGCAATCGGTATTAGATAACCTTAACCATCAACTGCAGCGCCAAGACCCGCAGCGACAACTACAACAATTTGAGCAGCGCTTTGATGAACTACAAATGCGCCTTGAAACTGCGTTAACACGCAAGTTAACCAATGCACAATTGATCAAGCAGCAACTGCAGCACAGACTCGCGCAAAACTCACCAGCGCAGCATATTGCCATGGAAGCCAACAAACTGTCATTTCTAGACACTAGATTAAATAAAGCGTTGGAGCTACAAATGGACAAAGCCAAAGCTCGTATCGCCAATGCCGCTCATCAGCTGGAAACCGTCAGCCCACTATCAACGTTAAGCCGTGGCTACTCGATTACCAAAGACGCCAGCGGTAAAGTCGTACAAGATGCAACTAAGCTGAATAGCGGTGATAAGCTAATAACCCAATTAAATAATGGTGAAGTGCTGTCTGTTGTTGAGTAGCAGGCTTTTTTGGATACAGCCCTATGGGTTTGTGTAAAAGTCCTGGGAGCTATTGGAGCAAGATTCTACGGCATGGATGCCGTAGTATAGCCATCATGGATGATTTCACGGCGCCTTGCGTAAATAGCTCTCAGGGTTTGTTGATAACGTGAGCATTCCTTACCAATATGACGAGCTACAGTGTTAAACCAATTTAGCCTACGGCAAAAAACCTTAATACAGCAATTAAGTGAATTCTTGCAGCACGCGCTGCCTTATATGAGCAATAAAGATAACTATGCTAAAAATTATTTCGAACCAAGATTTTGAACAATTTTCTCAAAACGCTAAAGATGCACCGCGTCAGCGCAGTCATCATAATCTGCATGAGAGCCTAGATGCGGGTGTACAGCGCTTATTTATCTCGACTGAGCCTGATACCTATATGCGACCACATCGTCACAGCGAATCGCACAAGTGGGAGCTGTTTCTGGTATTGAAAGGTCAGCTTGACCTACTTATCTTCGATGATGAAGGCACTGTCACCGAGCGTCACAGCTTGTCGCCAGAGACCAACCGCGCTATCGAAATTCCACCAGGCACTTGGCACGGCTATGCTTGCATGCAATCGGGCACCGTTGGCTTAGAAATTAAACAAGGTGCTTACGTGCCAACGCCCGCCGAGGACTTTGCACCATGGACGGCAGCTGAAGGTGAATCTGGCGCAGATGAATACCGCGACTGGATGCGCAGCGCACAAGTTGGCGACAAAAACTAAGAGCTTAGAAATAAGCAATTAAAATAGAAAAACTCATATTGAGATAGCACTATCTTCATTTAAATGTCGTTAATATTAGCTGACAGTCATTTGCTTTCTGCTTTAGGCTGTCGGCTCTTATCGCAAGAAATCACTTAGAAACCCATCACTTAGAAACTCATCAAATAATAAGCAATATGGAAATTATACTTATCCGTCATGGACGCCCCACTACGGCCGGCAACCCCAAAGTATCCGCCAGCGGTTTTACTCAATGGGTTAGGCACTATCATCACGCTAAGGTGTGCTACACAAGCCGCGCCAATCATCAAGTATTTGATAATAGCCATTACCTAGTCTCAAGCGACTTAAAAAGAGCTATTCACTCTAGCGAAATATATTCAGGTAAAACACCTCAGCAGCAACTTCCCTCTCTACGCGAGATGGACATTCCGCGCTACAAACTACCGTTTACATTAAATGCTTGGACCTGGGTTTACCTCAACCGCGCATTGTGGATGTTGGGTAAAAGAGGCAACTTTGAGTCTTATAATGATGCAAAACAGCGCGCGATAGTTGCAGCCGATGAATTGATAGCCCTCGCCAAGCAACATAAAAAAGTAATGGCATTTGGCCACGGCTTTATGAACCTTCATATTCGCCGCGAGCTCGCAAGAAAAGGTTGGCAGGTAAAAGAGAAAGACAACAATTACTGGGGTAAAAATACACTGATATTGGACTAATGGAGCTTGAAGCTCTCCCAGATGAAGCAACAGCCTGGCATTATTGTCAGGCTGTTTTGTTATTCCAACAAAAGGTTACTCGATTCGATACTAGCCAAAGGCTTCTCAATGAATCGCTTTACGCCTAACTGCGACAATGAGCATCACAAACAAACCAAAAGCACCTAAACTACCTGCGGAATATTCTTCAACAATCACAACCTCACTGCTGCCCGAGTCCCAATCTCGGCTTTCCAGAGGCAAGGCATACAGGCTATCGACATCTTCACTGCTAATCGTTGCGACAATATCGCTGTAGCCAACCTCATATAAATCAATCAACACATCATAGTGATCAGTGGGGTAGCCACTGGCAAGGGTGGTAAGCACTTCATAATCATCGTCAGTTCTATCACCTTCAATAGTGAAAATATCTGTGGTGTAATAATGCTCCCACGGCCCACCGTTTCGACTTAGGTACATTTCAGCGTACACATTGGCAATTTCATAACCCGTAGGACCAAGAATATCGGCGTCAAAGGTCACGCTAAATGTTTGATAAAAACCGTTGTAATTGAAGTCATCAAACAAGCGGCTATATGCATCGTAAATACTAAAGTCATAATACAAAGCGGCATCAGTGGGTTGACTCACCTTCACGCTCAACAGAGACTGGGACTGCGCAAAGTCAGCTGATTGAGCAGATTGACTATCTTCTTTTGCCTGCTCTTTCTTTTGTGCTTTCTTTTGCACAATAATCCACTCGCGCAGTAAGCCCTGATATGACGGAGTGTCTACTTGATGCTGGTTTGATTGTACAACCTGCTTTTGCTCTAACCTTTTTTGTAACGCTAGCTGCAGCTTGTGCTGCAAATGGACTAGCAACTCGTCACTAGCATCTTTCTCTATATTCGTATCGGCATCTTCCGAGCTTACTGACGCTGTAGCCTGCATCTCAGACGCTTTTGACTCTATGCGCGCAACGGGCGTGGAGTGCTGCATGCCAACACTAATTACCTGCTTAGCAGGTGCAGCATTAGTAGCGGTAATGCCATCATCGCTATTAACCTGCTCTGATTGCTGAGTTTGCGCAAACGCTGCATGACAACTTAGCCAGGCAAACACAGCCAAAAGCATGATTGGCAGCGAAGTTAACTGACGATACTTTTTGTGCTTGCTGACTTGATAACGAGACTTTTTCATAACCTTCCTCGACAATTTTATTAAGCAGTCTCTGTATTTAAACCAAGGTAATATGAACATAAGCTGAACAAAAACAGCACCTTATTCATTCATCTTATGTTCATCTTACGACCTATATGCTGACCTTTTCTAATGGTGTGTTGAGAATGAGAAAAGTAAAACTTACAAAAGGAAAGGTATCGCCAAGGAAAGGCATCGCTTAGAAATAACAGTAAGCGCTAGTGAATAGTCAACCGAGTTCATGCTTTACAACTAACTCACTGAATTTATAAGGCGTTAACTGTTTATCACTATTTCTTCAATACGGTTAATCTTTTACACTGATAAAACGACGATGAAATGAGTAACCAAGATGACAATTGCCAAACACGTTAAACCTTGCCTATTGAGCCTATTGCTAGTGACACCACTAAGCCAGGCGCACATGGATAAGTTAAGTGCAAGCAATAGTCAGTCACGCTTTCTCACTCCAGGTATTACCCAGCAATATTCTCCTAACTCCACGCCTAGAAAAAATAAGCCCACTTTAGCCATCAAAAGTAGTCAGCAAGCTATCGCCAGAGTCCAGCAGCAATATCAAGGCAAGGTGCTGAGAGTGCAGAGCAATCGCTCTGGCAATAGTTACCAAGTGAAGATGCTAAGTAGTGATGGCCGAGTGTTTTACGTAACAGTTGATGCCAGAACGGGTGCAGTGAGAAGGAACTAGCAATGAGATTATTACTTGTCGAAGACGATCAAGCATTACAAGCTAACCTGAAGCAACATTTACAAGACGCCAATTATCAGGTCGATGTGAGCAGCGATGGTGAAGATGGGTTATTTCAAGCCCAAGAATACCAATATGATGCCGCAATCATCGACGTAGGCTTGCCTAAAATGGACGGCATTAGCTTAATTACCCAGCTGCGCAGTCAAGGTATTGATTATCCGGTGTTGATTTTAACTGCACGAGATAGCTGGCAAGACAAGGTCACTGGGCTAGATGCTGGCGCAGATGATTACTTAACTAAACCCTTTCAACCAGAAGAGCTAGTTGCGCGAATCAACGCGTTAATTCGCCGCTCAGCAGGTAAAGCCAGCCCGTTAGTCAGCAACGGGCCAATTACCATCAATACCCGCAGCCTTGAAGTGTTTAAAGCAGGACAGACAATCAATTTAAGTAGCTCTGAATACAAACTGTTTGAATACATGATGCATCATGTAGAAGCAGTGCTATCCAAATCAGAGTTAATCGAACATATTTATGATCAAGATTTCGACTTAGACTCAAACGTGATTGAAGTCTTTATCCGCCGCTTACGTAAAAAACTTGACCCAGATGGTCAGTACAAACTGATTGAAACCCTACGCGGTCAAGGCTATCGCATGAACAAGGTGGAATAAATTTTGATGCGCTCGTTAAAGGCAAGGATCATCGTTAGTGCATTGCTACTGGTATTAGTATTGGTGCCAACGATTGGTATTGCCTTACACAAAGCGTTTGAACAACAATTAACGGACTCAACCAAAGAGCAACTGCAGGCTTATGTATACTCTGTGCTCGCTGTGGCTGAGGTGGATAATGGTGAGCCGCAAATGCCGCCTCACTTAATGGAAAATCAATTTAACCTAACTCAATCAGGCTTATATGCGGTTATTACCTATCAAACTGGCATTAACCCTTCTACCATAGCCTGGCGCTCAAATTCATCAATCGGCATTAAGCTGCCATCCAACTACCCAACACCTAAGACAGGCCAACAAACCTTCGCGCCCTTAAACATTGATGAAATTCCGTATTGGATATTCAGCTTTACCGTGAGTTTTGAAAAGGCGGGCAACGTTTACCCTATCACGCTGCATATCATTAAAACCCAAACCGAGTATCAACAACAGCTTGACGAGTTTAGCCAAACGCTATGGAGCTGGCTGATCAGTTTGATGTTAGTGCTATTAGTAGTGCAGTTAAGCTGGCTATGGTGGACGCTAAAGCCTATGGCTGCTTTTGTGCGTGAAATTAAACAGGTAGAGCAAGGTCAAACACAGCAGCTCAGTAGCCGCTATCCAGTTGAGCTTAAGGTGTTGGCTAAACAAATCAATACCCTTCTCACCTCTGAGAAAAATCAACGTAGTAGATACCGCAATGCGTTGGCTGACTTAGCCCATAGCTTAAAAACGCCGCTAGCGATTATTCAAAGCCAAACAGATTTAACGCCATCATCAAAAGAGCAAGTTGCTAACATCAACAATATTATTGCCTACCAACTCAAACGCGCACAAAGCGGCGCTGGTCAAGCATGGCATGTGGGCTTTGATGTTGATGACGTGCTGAGTAAATTAGTGCGCACTATGGCAAAACTTCATATTGCTGATGCTATTGATATCCAATATCACAGCGCTGCGAATGTGATGTTTAAAGGCGATAAAACTGATTTTAGTGAAATGGTCGGCAATGTGTTAGATAACGCCTGTAAAGCGGCGAAATCTCAGGTCATTGTCTCGGTCGCTGGCGATCAAGACAACTGTCGCATCATTGTTGAAGATGACGGCCAAGGTATTAGCCAGTCTCAGCAGCAGTTAATTTTTCAACGTGGCGTGCGCGCCGACACTTACCAAAAAGGCCATGGTATTGGACTCGCGATTACCCAAGATTTGGTGCAAAGCTATCAAGGTGCATTAACAGTCACTCGCTCTGATACACTTGGCGGAGCAAAGTTCACATTTACCTTTGGGGCAAATAGCCCTCAGCAATAAGCTATACCAATCATACGCTGAGCTAACCCTACTCTGCTCAAACAATCCCCTTCTCAAACAATCCCCTGTTCAAACAGCACTCTTGATTGGCAAATCTGCCTAAAATCACTTTCAGCTTATGTTCATCTTCACTCAGATATCCTGTTATCAACATCAATAAAAGTCAGTTATTGACCGGGAGAAATGATGAACACAGCTAAATTCAATTCAAGGAATACCAAGCTGCGCTTTAAAAGTCTTATAGGCATCTTGCTTATAGGGGTAACCTCGCCAATGGCTAACATTGCTCAGGCATCGCAGCAGGATCTTACTCAGGGGCAATATGAAAACTTGGCTCAGCAATCTGACTATACTCAAGCTACTGCCATCTCTCAAACTAATAGCAGCTCTCAAACAAATAGCAGCTCTCAAACAAATAAGTTAGCCGATGAAGATAGTCATTTTTCAGATGCGCAACTAGCGCAGGTTTTAGCGCCAATAGCTCTGTACCCTGACAGCTTATTAACTCATATCCTCATTGCTTCGACCTATCCGTTAGAGATAGTTCAGGCACACAGGTGGCGTAAAAACCAGAGCGATGACACAGCTCGGGTAATGCAAGATGTTGAGCAACAAAGTTGGGAGCCAAGTGTTAAGGCATTAGCTGCTTTCCCAACTGTACTTGAACGCCTCAGTGATGATTTGCAGTGGACGCAAAACCTCGGCGATGCCTTTTTGCAAGATGAAGGCCGAGTACTAGATGCGATTCAAACACTGCGCCATCAAGCAGATCAGGCTAACAGTCTCGATGATATGGAAAATGTCACCGTAACTAAAACCGAGAAGCAAATCATTATCGAACCGGTACAAAAAGAGATAGTTTACGTACCGTATTATGACACCCGCGTGGTTTACGGTAACTGGTACTGGGCGCACTACCCACCGGTATATTGGC
This sequence comes from Shewanella maritima, assembly GCF_004295345.1. Lineage (NCBI taxonomy): Bacteria > Pseudomonadati > Pseudomonadota > Gammaproteobacteria > Alteromonadales > Shewanellaceae > Shewanella > Shewanella maritima. The sequence goes on from NZ_CP036200.1 coordinate 911,353, forward strand.
ATCCACCGGTTTACTGGAGGCCGCCTGTGTATGTGTCACATAGGCCAATTTATTGGGGGCCTGGGATTCATATTAGTTTTAACTATTATTTCTCGGCGTTTCGTTGGAGCTATCGCCGGGTAGTTGTAATTAACCATCGTCACTCACACATCTATCGCCCTGCGAGAAAAATTGCCTACAGCTCAGGAGCACAACGCTGGAGGCATAAACCGCAGCATCGCAAGGGTGTCGCCTACCGCTCAGTTTCTGTGAGCAAGCGTTATCAAGGCAGCTATGCTAAGCCACATGTGCGTGCTAAGCCTGCTGTGGCAATTAATCATCACAAAGCGCAAGTGACCAAGGTTCATCGTGGTCTAGATAGAGCGAATCTAGATAGAACGAGCCTAGATAGAAAAAGCGTGGCAAAAGTCACCAATAAACCAGCTAACTACAAGGCGAGTACTAAACAACTCTCTACGCAATACAGAGATAAGCAGTACAAACCAAGTAGCAATAGCAAGCAGACCCACGCCCAACAGTTATCAAGAAACAAGAGCAGTCATGAGCAAAAAGCGCGGAATTTAACCCAGAAGTTGCAACAGCAAAGGTCAACAACATCGCGCCAAAGCTATGACAAGAGTGCAAAACAAGCCTCTTCACAGTCTTTGCATCGCAGCAATAATAACTCAAGCTATTCCCAGCACAGCGCGAAGTCGAATAGCCAGACTAAGTCATACAACCAAAGGGCAAAGTCTCCATCGACACAAAAGCAAGCAACAAGCAGTTATAGAGGTAGCAATATGAACAAATCACAAGCACGCAGCTCGTCTTCATATAGCACTAACTCAAAAAGCTACTATTCGCGAAGCAGTGCAAATCGCAGCAGTCAATCTAGAAGCCAGCCTTCTCGAAGCAGTCCTTCACGAAGTAATCCTTCTCCTAGTAACAAAGGCAACAAAAGTCGCGCTAACCGCAATCAATAGCGGATAGCCCTAAACGCAAAAGAGCCTGACATCAATGTCAGGCTCTTGGTATTTGCTCTAGCGTTCAACTGCCGCCAAGTAGTGCAGCTCAATCGTGCTGTTAAGAGCTAGTCCGCTTGCTTCTTATTGCGACTTTGCAAGTGACTCATTGCGCGTTTACGGCGACGTTCCTGGCTTAAAGTTAACTTCTCTTTTTTGCCTTCAAATGGGTTTGCACCTTCGTGGAAACGAATTTGAATTGGTGTGCCCACTACGTTTAACGAGCGGCGGAAGTAGTTCATCATGTAACGCTTGTATGAATCAGGCAGTTTACTAACCTGGTTACCGTGTACTACCACGATTGGTGGGTTGTAACCACCTGCATGCGCATACTTAAGCTTAACGCGGCGACCGTTCACTAGCGGCGGCTGGTGATCGTCTTGCGACATTTGCATAATACGCGTCAACATTGAGGTACTTACGCGGCGCGTTGCACTGTCATAAGCTTCTTCAATTGATTCATATAAGTGACCAACACCTGTGCCGTGCAGTGCCGAAATAAAGTGAACACGCGCAAAGTCGATGAAGCCCAGACGGCGGTCAAGCTCGCTCTTAACGCGATCTTTCACTTCCTGATCAATGCCATCCCACTTATTCACCGCAATCACTAGCGCACGACCAGCGTTTAATGCAAAGCCTAACAAGCCAAGATCTTGCTCAGCAATACCTTCACGGGCATCGATGATCAGTAGCACTACGTTTGAATCTTCAACCGCTTTTAGGGTTTTAATGACCGAGTACTTCTCAACCATTTCATGGACTTTAGAGCGGCGGCGCACACCTGCAGTGTCGATAAGAATATACTCACGACCATCGCGCTCCATTGGGATGTAAATACTGTCACGCGTGGTACCTGGCGCATCATATACCACGACGCGCTCCTCACCGAGTATACGGTTAGTTAGCGTAGACTTACCTACGTTTGGCTTACCGATAATTGCCAGCTTAATAGGCAGGCTTTGCAGGCGATTTTGCTCGGCTTCTGCTTCTTCTTCGGTGTATTCACGAACTTCTTCTTGCTCGTCATCTTCACCTTGCTTGCTGATACCCATGGCTTCAGCGAACGGCGTTAGTGCGTAGTCAATCATGTTGGTTACGCCGCGCCCTTGCGCCGCTGCCATTTGATAAACTTCACCTAAGCCAAGTGACCAAAACTCAGCACAGGCTGAATCGCCATCAATACCGTCAACCTTGTTTGCAACCACAAAGGTCACCTTGTCACGGCTACGTAAATGCTGGGCAATAGCCTGATCAGCTGCGGTTAAACCAGCGCGCGCATCGGTCATAAACAGTACAACATCGGCTTCTTCAATCGCTGCTAGCGACTGCTCAGCCATTTTAGTTTCAATGCCTTCTTCGGTGCCATCGATGCCGCCTGTATCAACAACGATAAACTCGTAACCCGCAAGGAACGCACGACCATATTTACGGTCACGGGTTAACCCCGGAAAGTCTGCAACCAATGCATCACGAGTACGTGTAAGACGATTAAATAAAGTCGATTTACCGACATTTGGTCGCCCCACAAGGGCCACTACAGGGATCATGATTTTGCCTCAAAAAAATAACTTTCAATAAAAAGCCCCCGGAAAGCTTCCAGGGGCTCTAGAGCTTAAAATTCTTTAACGCCTAAGGAAGCGTAACCGTGGCAACTTTACCACTGCGTCCTTGTAGGTAAATTTTACCACCAGAAACTAATGGTTGCGCGTATAAACCGTCTGAGTCGATTTGGATACGACCAGCCAGCTCACCTGTATCACGGGTAATAAAGTGCAAGTAGCCTTCAAAGTCGCCAACAACAATATATGGACCAATGACTGCTGGTGAGGTCAAGGTGCGATTCTTTAACTCGCTGTTGCTCCATAGCTCCAGACCATTACGCTTATCTACTGCGTAAATGCGGCTGAAATCGTCAACCACGAACAGGTTTAAACCAGCTTCAGCTAACTCGTTGAAGCTTGAATATTTACGGGTCCAAACAACACGACCTGTACGCAGCTCCATTGATACCAAGTTGCCATTATAACTGACTGCGTATAAATTCTCGCCTGAAATGATTGGCGTCATATCAACGTCAGCCATACGCGTAAACTCGTTACCCCCTTTCGGATTGTAAACGGTTTGCTCCCAGGCAGTTTGACCATTGTTCTTTACAACAACCATGACCTTGCCATCAGCGGTGCCGAGGAAGAAACCACCAGCCTCGTATGCGGCAGAGCCTGTACCACGCAAAGTTAGCGTAGGTAGTTGCATTTCGTTAGTCCACAGCTGCTCACCTGTATCAACATTGTATGCAGTAAAGGCGCCTTTACTCGTGCTTACCGCAACCACATCTTCAGCGACGGTTGGCGCAGACAATAATTCACCATCTGCAAAAACTGACCAAACAACTTTACCTGTGTCTTGCTCAAGCGCCACTAGCAAACCTGACTCACCGCCAACAAACACTTTGTTACGCGCCGCGGTTACACCTGCAGCAATGCGAACACCTTTGGTTTTGGTTGCGAGTTGGTCGCTTAGTTCGCGCTCAAGGTTAACACTCCAAAGCTTGTCGCCAGACGTTTGGTCAAAAGCAACCACTTCACCTGAGCGATCAGCAACAAAGATTTTATCGTAGCGCACTGTTGGACGCAGCTGAGAGTAGAAGTCACCTACCCCATCACCCACACTGGTTTGCCAGCTAACTTCTGGGAAAACCGTTGCTTGAATTTCAGTTAGTTCACTAATCGGCTCATCTTCAACATCGTTAGAAGAACAAGCTGAGATAAGTGACACCCCAAGGCCAATGGCCAACAAGTTTTTACACCACGACTTCATCGGCGCTTTCCTTATGCCTTGTTTAAGTTGTCTAGTTTCATCGTTAACGCTGGGCTTGAAGTAACACCGCCCTTGTCGATTGCCGCTTGGTAAGCAACACGTGCGTTATCAATGTCACCTTGACGGACTAAGTAATCGCCTTTTAATTCGTCACGTTGTGCAGCAAAAGCTGCGTCAGTTACTTGCTCAAGCGTTTCTAAAGCAATACCTACGTTGCCTTGCTCTGCTTGAACGCGAGCTAAACGCAGCGTGGCAACGCTTTCGATACCGGCACCAGGCTTAGCGGCAATAATTTGCTTAAAGGTTTGCTCAGCTTTAGGAAGGTCACCCACTTCAACTGCAGACTTAGCTACCATCATGTCTAATAGTGCTTGGTAACCCGCTTCCGAGTGATTTTTTGCAAACTCAGGCGCAGCGTCGATAACCGCTTGCGGCTGCGCAGCTTTGTCTGTGATAGTTTGGAACGCTGCTGATGCATTTTCAGCTGATGCTAATTGAACTTCCGAATATTTGTTCCAACCATATAGGCCACCTAGGCCGACTACTGCGCCGATCATAATCGCAGTACCATTGTCTTTCCAGAACTGCTTAATAGCATCTACTTGTTGTTCTTCTGTGCTATAGACTTCCACGCCAACTTCCCCTTTCTAAATCAGTTCTGCAATTTGGCTTGCCAATGCTTCGCGGGCAACCAATTGTTGTTCAGTTTTTTCACGCAGCGGTTTAATCGCTACCTGGTTATTATTTAATTCGTTCTCGCCAATAATAAGCGCGAACTTAGCACCGCTCTTGTCGGCACGTTTCATTTGTTTCTTAAAGTTACCACCACCACAGTGAGACATGACTTTAAGGCTTGGATGCGCTTGACGCAACTCTTGTGCAATCTTAAATGCTTCAGCAACACATTGCTCGCCCATTGCGGTGACGTATACATCAACCTCTGGCGCAATATCTTTGGTTAGCTCTAAGGTTTCAAGCAGCAACACAATGCGCTCTAGGCCCATAGCAAAACCAACAGCTGGGCTGTCTTTGCCACCGAGTTGGCCTACTAGACCATCATAGCGACCACCCGCAAGTACCGTGCCTTGCGAGCCAAGGCTTGTGGTGACCCACTCAAACACAGTGCGGTTATAGTAATCTAAACCACGTACCAGACGAGGATTAACCTTGTATTGGATGCCAACTGCGTCTAATAGTTCACACAAAGTATTAAAGTGTGCTTTTGACTCTTCGCCCAGGTAGTCCATTAATTCAGGTGCATCAACTAGAATTGCCTGAATTTCAGGGTTCTTAGTATCTAATACACGTAGCGGATTTGAATACATGCGGCGCTGTGAATCTTCATCAAGCTTGTCTTTATGCTGCTCTAAAAAGGCAATCAGTGCATCACGATATTTAGCGCGCTCCTCAGCATCACCTAGAGTATTTAGCTCAAGCTCAACATGCTCTTTAATGCCTAGCTCTTCCCACAAACGGTTAGATAGCATTAATACTTCGGCATCAATGTCAGCACTCGCAATGCCATACACTTCAACACCAAATTGGTGGAACTGGCGGTAACGGCCTTTTTGCGGACGCTCGTGGCGGAACATAGGACCTGTGTACCATAGGCGCTGCTCTTGGTTATACAGCAAGCCATGCTCGTTACCGGCACGCACTGTTGATGCCGTACCTTCAGGGCGCAGCGTTAAGCTATCACCATTACGGTCAGCAAAGGTATACATTTCTTTTTCGACGATATCGGTCACTTCACCAATAGAGCGTTTAAATAAGTCTGTGCTCTCAACGATTGGTGTGCGGATCTCGCTATAACCGTAGGCGCTAACTGAAGCGCGGATCACGGCTTCAACTTTTTGCCAGATTGGGCTTTGGCTTGGCAGAATGTCGTTCATTCCGCGAATTGCTTGAATTTGTTTTGCCACGTTTAACTCGTCTTAATTTACTTTTATCTAAAAATTACTTTTCAGTGGTGTCAGTTACGTCAATACGATTAGCCATAGTGCTAACCTTGGCGCGGATTTTGGTCTCTAACGCATCAACAAGATTGTTGTTGTCAAAGCGCTCTTTTTGGCGCACGCCATCATCGTAGTAACCACTCTTATTGTGACCGCCAGTTAGGCCGATATCAGACACTAGCGCTTCACCTGGGCCGTTAACCACACAGCCAATGATTGATACATCCATTGCGGTGGTCACATCTTCTAGGCGACGCTCTAACTCATTAACAGTGCCAATTACATCAAACTCTTGGCGCGAGCATGATGGGCAGGCAATAAAGTTAATGCCGCGGCTACGAATGCGTAGCGACTTTAAGATATCAAAACCGACTTTAATTTCTTCTACTGGATCTGCTGCTAGTGAAATACGCAGCGTATCACCAATACCTTCAGCTAATAGCATGCCTAGGCCAACTGCTGATTTAACTGAGCCTGAGCGGAAACCGCCAGCCTCAGTAATACCTAGATGCAGAGGCTGTTGAATTTGTTTTGCTAGCAAGCGGTATGACTCAACAGCTAGAAACACATCTGACGCCTTAACGCTGACTTTAAATTGGTCGAAGTTCAAACGGTCAAGAATATCAACATGGCGCATCGCTGATTCAAGCAGCGCTTCTGGTGTCGGCTCTTTGTACTTGTCCATTAGGTCTTTTTCTAATGAACCGCCGTTTACACCAATGCGAATTGGGATATTCTTGTCGCGCGCACATTCTACTACGCTGCGAATGCGCTCTTCATTACCAATGTTGCCAGGATTGATGCGCAAGCAATCTACGCCGTATTCAGCAACTTTAAGTGCAATGCGGTAATCAAAATGAATATCGGCAACCAGTGGCACATCAACAGACTGCTTAATGACTTTAAATGCCTCTGCGGCATCCATAGTTGGCACAGACACACGTACAATGTCGGCACCGACTTTTTCTAATGAACGAATTTGTGCAACTGTGGCTTCCACATCAGTCGTTTTGGTGTTGGTCATTGATTGCACGGCAATCGGCGCACCATCACCAATCGGTACGTCACCTACATAAATACGAGTAGAAGGACGGCGAATAATAGGAGATTCGTTATACATGCAAATTTGCTCTAATTTGATTACTTCTGTATTTGGGTATAGCTAGCTATCGGCCACGCTTGCGTTTGCTAACACTGCGCTTATTCGTTAACGCTAGAGCGCTAGCGCGACTGCGGCAAGGTTAGTCGTGCTACCTGACCTTCACGGTATCCAGATAAGTCAACAGCTTGGTCATTAAACGTCATTGTGACAAATTGCGGCGCACCGATAATCACTTTAAGTGGGCTAACGCCATTTGCCTTAACCTCACGAGCCGATGATTTTACGCCATCCACAATCACCTTACCATTGGCATCGGTAACATTAATCCAACTGTCACCTGTAAGTGTAAAACCGATACTTGCTGCGCCCACAACATTTTGGTCAACAACTGCTGCTTGAGTAACTTCTGCCACCGCATTGTTAGCATCATCAGTATCACGACTTGCAGTATCGCGCCTAGCTGCATCTGTACTGGCAACGTCATTTGACGTTGATAGCGGCTCAGCACTCGATGCTGCTCGCTCTGTTGTTGATGTAGTAAGTTGCATTGACTCAGCTTGTTCAGCGCTCATCGCTAGCGTGTCGCCCGAGTCAACTTCGACAGGCGTATCCGCCTGCTCTGCAACAATTTGCGCAACGAGTTCTTGCTCTGGCGACTGCCTAATTGCGGTTTTCTCTGCTTCAATCTCTTCAATACTTGGCTGTGAGAAATCATTGACTGCAAACTTATCATCTTTTTGCACCCACCAGGTCACCATTAACCCGAGTAATACCAAGGCAATCACATAACCAAACCATTTAACCTGGCTATCGCGAGCCTGACGTTTAGTTTTGCGCGAGAAGCTTTGCATAGTTGGCGGGGTTGACTCTGGTAACTGCTGATCTAAACAGCTGGTAATCGCCGCTAGGTCAGCTTCAATATGCTTGGCATAGTTACGAATATAACCACGCATATAGGTAGTCGACGAGTCATCACCAAAGTTGTCGTTCTCAATATTTTCTAGTACTTGAGGACGTAGATTTAGCGCAATTGCTACCGCATCAATGCTTAAGCCTTTATTTTCACGCGCATTACGTAAAATGGCGCCCGCGGTGGCAACTTCTTCAAGTAATTCAGTTTGTTGATCTTGTTCTAATTCTTTCTGGTCATTCATTAGTGCATGTTAGCTCTGTATTCTTTTGCCTGCTTAGACTGTGGGAACTTGGCAATAAGTAAAATACCCAGGCGTTTCGCCGCCTCGATATTATTTAATTCCCGCTCGATCTTTATCCCTAAAGCTAAACTCTCAGCTGTCTCACCCGATAGTTTGTGGTAATAAGACAGGTATTTCTGAGCACCACTATAGTCAGCATCTTCCATTGCTAACTCAATTAAATCATTTACGCTTGCCGTTCTTCTTGGATCGTACTTCAACGCCATTTCAAAGTACTCACGTGCTTTAGCGTTATCACCTGCTTTGCGGCTACATACCCCTAGGTTTTCATAACTTGAGGCGGTACGCGTGTATTTTGGCATATTAATGGCTGCCAAAAACTGCTTTTCAGCGCGCTCGTACTTCTCTTGCTGGCACAAGAACACACCAAAATTATTACGGGCATCACCAGTGGCATTGCCCGAATTAATCGCATCTTCATAGGCGTCTTCAGTACGAACTAAGTCGCCTACGGTTTGATAGTAATAAGCTAGTGCCACGTGCACTTCACTTAAATGCGGCGCGTAAGACACCGCTTTATCAAGATTAAACTTGGCTTGTTCGCTATTACCGCGCTGTAAATAGGTTAATCCTAACTGCATTCTTTCACGGGCAGCGGCCTCTTTATCCATTGCTCGTTCAGACACTGGCACATCTGTGCCAGAATAGGTGCGCTCAGTTACGCAACCAGTAACGGTTAAAGACAGTAGCGTTACACCCAATAGATGTGGCAGTCCGTGCTTCATTGAATAACCTATTTATCGTACAAACAAAGAGTTAGTCCATTGTGACCGAAATCTGATTTTGTTGCATTTGTTTTTTTGCCAAACGCTTAGTCCGGTCACGAATATCACCAGCAAGCTGACCACAAGCGGCGTCAATATCATCACCACGCGTTTTACGCACAATGACGGTTAGCCCATATTCCATCAACACTTTCGAGAAACGGTCAATGCGTGAGTTAGACGAGCGACCATATGGAGAGCCAGGATAAGGGTTAAACGGAATTAAGTTAACCTTACATGGAGTATCTTTCATGACTTTCGCAAGTTCATGGGCCTGATCTGTGCTGTCGTTGATATGATCGAGCATCACATACTCCACAGTCACCTTGCCGCGGTTAGCATTTGATTTAGCAAGGTAGCGGCGAATTGCTGCCAGAAAGTCCTCTAACGGATACTTCTTATTCACAGGCACAAGCACGTCACGCAACTCGTCATTTGGGGCGTGGATACTTACCGCTAAGGCAACATCTAACGCATCACCAAACTTATCAAGCGCTGGCACGACACCTGAGGTTGATAAGGTCACGCGACGTTTTGACAAACTAAAGCCAAAGTCATCAAGCATGATGTCAATGGCAGGAATAACGTTAGCCAAGTTAAGTAGAGGTTCACCCATACCCATCATTACTACGTTAGTAATTGGGCGCTCACCAGTTTCTTTTTGGAAACCTAAGAATTGCGACACTCGCCAAATTTGACCAACAATTTCACCAACGGTTAGGTTACGGTTAAAACCTTGCTGCGCTGTCGAGCAGAAAGTGCATTCAAGCGCGCAACCTACTTGTGAAGACACACATAAGGTGGCGCGGTCATCTTCAGGAATATAAACGGTTTCAACTTCCTGACCTTGACCCACATTGATGGCAAACTTAATAGTGCCATCTGAAGACTTTTGGTAGCTCGAAATCTCTGGGGCAACAATCTCACAGCGCGCAGCTAATTTAGCACGTAGCTTTTTGTTGATGTTGTTCATTTCTTCGAAGTCGCTAACACCAAAATGATAAATCCACTTCATTAGCTGATCAGCGCGAAACGGCTTTTCGCCCATTTCGACAAATAAGGCACGTAGCGCCTTACGATCTAAATCTAATAAATTGATCTTTTTCTCACTCATTTTTGTTTAACCTCGAACACCAAAGACAGCCACAGGGCGGCGAATTATACAGATAATGGCATTTATTAGCCAGCACTTGTGTAAGCCAGCTAAGCCACAATAACCATGCTTAAATGTGCAGCATCTGGAATGTTGATTTTAAATATAAACAGATAGGATTTATCAAAGACTATGCTAAAATTCCTTGGCGTTAATGTTAACGCGCCACTTAAAGACTTTAAAAACCCCATATGATAACCCTTATCATTATAGTGATCGTCTCAATCGGCGTATCATTTTTGTGCAGTATATTCGAAGCTGTTCTATTGTCTGTTACCCCAAGTTATATCGCCTCGCTCGCCAGTAGCGATCCAAAAGCGGCTAAACGACTTGAGGCGCAAAAAGAAAATGTTGAGTCACCTCTAGTGTCTATCCTTACCTTAAACACGGTCGCCCATACTGTAGGCGCAGCGGTAGCAGGTGCTCAGGCAGCAAAGGTATTTGGCGATGAAATGCTTGGTATTTTTTCGGGCGTACTGACATTCCTTATCCTGTTTTTCTCAGAAATTATTCCTAAAACCTTAGGTGCCAACTACTGGCGACGCCTAGCACCTATGGTTTCATTTATTTTAATGTGGCTCGAAAAGCTCACTATGCCACTTATCTGGATGTCACAAAAAGTGACCAAGCTGATGGGTAAAGGCGATGAAGGTCAATACATTCGTCAGGAAATGAGCGCAATGGCTGCAATTGGCCGTGAGTCTGGTGAGTTAGACGAACAAGAATCGGGCATTTTAACCCAGATGTTGTCGGTCAAAGATATGCCGGTAAAAGCGATTATGACGCCGCGCACGGTTATTTATAAATTAGCCGCAAGTACCACTCATCAGGAGTTTTTGCAGCAACATCTTGGCGTACCATTTACGCGTTTACCTGTGTTTGCTGATGACGACCGTGACAACATTGTGGGTTACATTAACCGTAACGATATATTGGCAAACGCCGCTCGTACACCACAAGAAAGCATTGGGATTCACAAAAAGAACTTACTGGTTATCCCTGAAACTGCAAAAGTACTACCACTGTTTCAGCTAATGACCCAGCGCAAGTCTAAAATGGCAATTATTGTCGATGAATACGGCTCAAGCGAAGGTATCATCACCATTGAAGATATCGTCGAATCACTACTTGGACTTGAAATCGTTGACCAAAATGACCCGGCTATCGACATGCAACAGCTTGCCCGAGAACAATGGCAGCGCCGCATGAAGAACAAAGGCATTGTACTTTCTGCCGATGACGGTGAATTTGCTAATGCAGATGCAACTCAAAGCCCGCCAGCTCAGTAATACTTAGGGAACTATCAATATTTATAGGATATAACTCTCTATTGACAGATATAACTCTGTATTCTCGGATATAATAGAAAAAGCGCTACTTTAAGTAGCGCTTTTCATTTCCATCTTTCCTGATCAGGAAACAACAAGCAGGACATCATATGCAACAAAGCTACCGCTTACACCTGGCACATATTAACGATACTCACTCCAACTTTGAGCCATGTAATGTACGCTTTACCATCACAGACAAAGAGCACACCCAAGACCCAAACCAAAACGGCAATCAAGGTATATCGCATCCCCAGTATCAAGTCGCCACGTTTTCCGGCGGTTATGCTCGTCTAGGCTATCAAATTGAGCAAGCCAGAGCGAAAGCGCTACAAAGTGATAGCGAGTTTTTATTCTTACACGGCGGCGACAGTTTTCAGGGCACCTTATACTTTCGTGAATTTAAAGGCGCAGCTAATGCCCACTTACTCAACTTGCTAAAGCCAGATGCTATGGTACTTGGCAATCATGAAATTGATGCAGGTAACAGCCCAGTTAAAGCTTTCCTTAATCGCATCGAATTTCCGCTGCTAGCTGGCAATATGGATTTGAGTCAGGAAGATAAAACCAAAGACGCCAAGTTAAGCGGCCACCCAATGCTGTATGACTATGATAACGACAGCGCGACAGCCAAGGTGCTACTAAAACCATTTTACGATCAAAAAATTGCCATTGTCGGTATCACCCTAGATCAAATGAAGCTGATCGCGAGACCCGACGCTGACACGCACTTTGTTCACGCCATTGACTGCACCAGACGCACAGTACAAGCGCTAAAAGCTCAAGGTATTCACCACATTTTGATTCTGAGCCATTTAGGGCTAGAGCAAGACCGTGAGCTTGCTCAAGCAGTTGATGGCATTAGTTTAATCATTGGTGGGCACTCACACTCTCTGCAAGGTGATTTTAGCGAGCTAGGACTGGGTAAACTTGAATATGGCGAGCGGATTAATAACACACCCATCGTTCAGGCAGGCAAATATGCCGAGACCTTAGGGCTTGCACAAATTGAATTCGACAAACACGGTAAAGTTATCGCACTTGAAGGCGGCAATCACTTTATGTTGTCTCAACAGGTGGATATTAGGCCGCAGCCAAGTGAAAACTCAGATGAAACAAGTAGTCTTGACCCACAATCGTTAAGCACGATTACTCTTGAGCGCATTAAACAAACATTGAAAACCCACTCGGCAGATCTTGGCGATACAGCAAACCAGGCTATAGATGATGTGATTCATAGCGACTACCGCCCTGCACTCGATAAGCTAGAAGATGAAACCCTCGCCTATATTCCTCGCGACTTTATTCATACTCGTCTGCCAAGCAAAGACTTCCCTCATGGCAGTGAGTTAGCACCTTGGGTCAGTCGAAGCATGTACAAGGCGGCAAAAAAGACCGAGCAAGATCTCGACTTTGCCCTGCACAATGCTGGCGGCGTAAGACAAAACTTAACAAAAGGTCGCTTGTCTATGGCTGACGTTGTTGGGCGTATTTTGCCATTTGAGCTGCCGCTGACGTTATACCAAATTCAAGGCGTGCACCTTAAAACAGCACTAGAGTCTGCAATTGACGCTGCGACCAATAATGGCATTGCAGGAACAGGCACCGGCAGTTTCCCTTACCCATACGGCTTAAGGTTTAGCTACGATGGCAAGAAACGTCCCGGCGAGCGGGTATCAGAGGTGCTAGTTTATCGCAACAAGCTATGGCAAGCGCTTGAGCTTGATAGCTTCTACATAGGTGTTTCAACCGCCTACACTGCCTCAGGAAAAGAAGGCTATGGGCCGTTACTTAAAGCGCAATGGCAAAAAGAGTTACAGCAGCAAACCCTGCAAGAAGCGTTTGTGGATTATGTCAGTCAATACTCAGACAAGATCACTGAGCCACTCATGCGCAACGTTGACTTTGCCCGACACAATTAGCCCATCTCCCCAATCGCGAACTCAGACTTTAATTTTAGCGGCTCACAATCGAGCCGCCTCACATTTGAACCGCTTTAGTAGCGTAAGCCTGAGTCAAGAGGTCGGTTAATTGGTGTTGGATCACAGAACATTAGTGATTTACATGACTATCAAGATTTTACGTGCTTAACTAGACTCAGCATGCTGCTCCTAGCATGAAAGAAAATAGAATCAAATACATTTAAATGTGCGAGTTTGTTACTGAATTCAATCGATTTAACAGAAGATTCGTATATATTTAATCGCGTAAATCGTTAGCGCAATAGATGAGATAGGACACATTTCCATGAAAGCAAAACTGATTAAACTTGCCGCTGCAGCAACTTTGGCTTTAGGTTTCTCTTCAGCGTGGGCACAAGGTGTGATCCATGAAGGTGAAGTTGTAGACACTATGAATGGTGGCGGCTACACCTATGTTCAAATTAAAGACACAGAAAAAACTTACTGGGCTGCAGGTCCACAAGTACAAGTTGTTAAAGGCGACAAAGTACAAGTGTCTGAGCAAATGTGGATGACTGATTTCAAAAGCTCAAGCCTAAACCGCACTTTTGACAAAATTATGTTTGTTGGTCACATCAACAAACAATAACACTTACATTCAGATTGAATAATAGGCTAATCAAACGATTAGCCTATTTTGTATACGCGCTTATTATACCAATTGGGATAAATGAGTGTTCAGATATTACACAGGGAAAATCGTTTAGAACAAGGCGGAAATTGCAGCTAGCTAGTCGTTCTACCTACAAAATTTCTAACGAAGTTATAGGCCATTTTTACCGATAAGAAGTAACCAGTAAGAATGATCACATTCTTATGCTAATTGGTATTACCATGCAGATAGTTCGATACCAACCACATCATGCTAAGGCCATCAGTCAAGTGTTTCACCAAGCTGTACAAGCCATTGAGCACCCGAGGTATTCAAAAGCCAAACTAAATGCTTGGAGCTGCTCACCGCGCTCTGCAAAGTATTGGCATCTGCGCAGCAAAGCGTATATGAATAAATCCAATCATAAACCACACAAGCATTGCGGCATAACCTGGGTTGCGCAAACTCATAACCAACAAGTTGTAGGGTTTATCAATATGGCGGTTGGGTTCCATCAGGCGGGCTATATAAATCACCTCTATGTTTTACCTGAGTATGCCGGGCAAGGCATAGCATCGCAGCTTCTATATCAGGCTCAACAATGGGCTGAAACCATAGGTTATGCTAAGCTAAGCGCGGACGCGTCATATCTATCAAAAGCGCTGTTTGAAAAACATGGGTTTAACTCGCTACACACCAGTTTTCAGCGCAAGCAAAACTGCACCTTCAATGGCTTTTTTGTCGAAAAAGGGCTGTAATTCCCCTACACGCTAGTCCCGAAGCAAAGGCTGTAACATTGCCTCCAGCCCATTGAGTTTAACTTCATATATCAAAGCTAACTGCTCACCAAGTTTCCCTTCAGGGAAACCGTTAGCATGAAACCAAACTAAGTAGGGTTCAGGCAACTGTAATAGTTTACGCCCAGCATACTTGCCAAAAGGCATCACCTGATTCACCGCTTCAATAAGCTGTTGCTGCTGCATAACCTACTCTCCAAAACCTAACTGGTTCTTCAAAAAACATGTGTAGACCGCATGTGTCAAATAGCCAAGACCGCAGTTCGCTTGAAACAAAAGCACTTTGCGGCGTTTTATTTTTATATCAAATTGAAATTAACCAGCAAATTAACCAATCATTTTAGTTATTAAAAATATAACATTGCGACTAGTTTAGCGCACAATATACGCACAAAACCCGAGCTGCAAAAATTTGACATTAGTGCAAAGCCAGTCACAACCAGCGCTTCACACTTTGCGCCTGCTAAACCGACAAACTAAAGTCAAAAAACCGCCAAACCTAAGTTGCACGTCAATAAAATATCATCACGACAAATAGAAAAAATCGTCAAAATTCAACCAATTGACGTATCACAAGCTGACTTTTAAGCTTTAACTTTGAGCGCTTTCACCATGTATGAAAACTAAGTAAATAGATACTACGTAATAGTTTCATCGGCAAGCATACAGCTTAAGTGGACGATGGCAAATGAGCTTTCACGTTAGACGAATTTTAGGGCAGACAAGTTTACAGTCTTAAGGACGGCATTATGATTTTGTTAGTAGGCGGAGAAAAAGGCGGCAGTGGTAAAAGTTGCCTAGCTCAAAACATCGCCGTATTTCTCACCACAGAGGCAAAAGCTTCAGTCATTATGGTTGACTGCGATCCCCAGCGCACCACCTCAGACTGGATTCAAGCTCGCAACAATAATACAGGCCTCGCCGCAATTAACTGCGTTCAACTTTACGGCAAAATTCGCAATGACTTATTAAGTCTTGAACAGCACTACGACTATGTAATTGTCGATTGTGGAGGCCAGGATAACCTTGCGCTGCGTGCAAGCCTCTCTGTGTGCTCTCATGCGTTAATGCCACTAAGACCAAAACGCCGCGATCTAAAAACCGTTAGCCACATGGACGACATCGTTGCCACTTGCATGATGATAAACCCCAAAATGAAAGCCTCATTTGTGATCACCCAATGCCCAAGCCTACCCAATCAAGCTAACCGCATTATCGAGGCAAAAGACGTTTGCCGAACCTATGACATTAACGTGCTTGATGCTGTCAACTATAGCCGCAACATTTATGACGACAGTGAAGAGTCAGGCTTGTCAGTTTTTGAAATCGAGCCAAACGGTAAAGCGGCCAATGAAATGCGTCAAATTGCCTGTGAGTTGTTTGAGGTGAGCAATGCGAAAGAGCTGGTTCGCACCGCGCATGCAAATGTCACCAACATGGGAGGAAACTATGGGTCTAGCCGATCTCAAGAAAAACGCTTCGTCATGTAAACCCGCTTTTAAAAAACAGATGTCTGTCGATGAGTTTATCGAAACGGCTAATTTGTACGCTGCAGGTAAAACCGTAGAGTTTCAAGCAAACGAACAACAAGGTAGTGAACTAACATCAAATGAGTTGATTGAGGCTACAAACATCACCTCAATTGATAGCCATCCCAAACGCATTGAAAAACGTTTGATGGCGACGGTACACCCGTCAAAAGTAGCACCTAAAAATCAGTTGAATAAACAAACGTTAGCGCTGTTGTCGCAGCTTGAGATAAGCCGCATGGTAGAGCAGCCAACGCAAACCGTTAAAGCAAGCAAAGTAAACAAAAAGCCCTTTAAACGTGCCACCTTTACATTAAGCGAGTTAGCCATTACCCAGCTAACCACCCTCAGTCAAAGTAGCAAAACGGCAAAATCTAAGTTAATTCGGCAGTTAGTGGATCATCACTTTTCACTGACGCCAGCGCAAAGAGCAGAAATTGAAGCATCGTTAAATATTGATTAATACCAGTCATCATTCGTCAATAGGAGAATCATCAGCGTCATAGTTGTGGTACCGAAGGGGTCTTATGCCACTCCCTACATAGGGCTCATTTTCGGGATATTTGGACTATCCTCAAAGTCACGCTAACTAGTTACCCAAGCCGACTAGTTAGCGTTTTTTTTCCGCGCAGCGGCGCTATTCAAAGATACAGCGTAATCAATTGACCTAACCCACAACTCACCCCAACAAGTCAGGCCAGCTAACCTCATCTAAATATGTTGACGAACAACCGATTAACATTTCCCCTTGAATAATCCACGGTGCTCCCCCATGTCTAAATCATACCAATCGGGATGAATAACTGAGCAGAGGTTACGCAGAAAAAATTGCTTAGAACAAGGTAGAAATTGCAGCGAGCTAGTTGTTCTAGCTTCAAAATTTCTAACGAAGTTATATGTGATTTTAGCCAGTAAGAATGCTCAAGTACTTGTGCTGATTGGTATCAACAACAGGGAGAAGCTATGTTAGCAATCATTGTGTTACTCATTGCCGCCAGCGGCGCGATTTACTATCTTGCCAGTAGCAATGGCCGAGCCAAACGCAGACGCGTGAAAATTACCGCTCAGCCGTTTCCAAAGGCCTGGCGGCAGATCCTTAAACGCCGTTTCCCCTACTTTCAGTCCATGCCAACCGACCTGCAATTACAGCTGAAAAAACACATTCAGGTGTTCGTCGCTGAGAAGAAATTCGTCGGCTGCGCGGGTCTTGAGATTGATGATGAAGTAAAAGTAACCATTGCAGCGCAAGCGTGCCTGCTGCTACTTAATCGCCCCAATCATTATTATCCAAAGCTGAAACAAATACTGGTTTACCCGCACGCATTCGTTGTGCAAAGTCAAAGCGTCGATGGTAACGGTGTACATGCTAGTCAACGCCAGGTTCATTTGGGTGAGTCTTGGGAAAATGGCAAGGTCATTTTATCCTGGCACAGCGCCAAAGCTGGTGCAGATGACCCATTTGATGGCAGCAATGTGGTGATCCATGAGTTTGCCCACCAATTGGATCAGGAAACAGGAACAGCCAACGGCGCCCCTTTTCTAGGCAAAATTGATGACTACCCGACCTGGACTCAAGTGCTAAGTCGCGAATTTGAGCAACTGCGCCATTGCGCTCGCAACCATATACCTTCATTGTTTGATTATTATGGTGCGACTAACCCAGCAGAGTTTTTTGCAGTGATCAGCGAGACATTTTTTGAAAAACCGCAACAGTTTCACCAACAACATCCAGATTTGTATCAAGAACTCAGTCGTTTCTATCAGTTAAACCCGATACACTGGCACTAATTTAGTTAACTCGCTCCTCAATAAAACAAGTAGGCGGGAACGAGAGTACCAATACAAACTAACAAAAGCCTACTTAGCTACGCAGCAATAGTTAATAGCTAAGCAGCAACTCACAACTGCAAAGCACAGTTAAACCAACGCTCAAGGATAAACATGACACTTAGCATCAACAAACTTGGCCTTATCGCCATGCTAGTTACCACAGTCACCGCATTCGACTGTCTAGCGAACGATACCAAAGTAGAAACCGACGACAAACCGCTAGAGCAAACCACAACCTCTAGCCTTACTATAGATACTGAGCTGAACACACAAAGCGAGCAAGTCAGTAAAGAGAGCGCAGGGGTTATCACAGATCTCAACGATGCAATAAAGCTTAACGATCCACAGCAATTAGATGAAAAAGATCGCCAATTAATTAATAGCCTACTTAACCAGTTGCATGAGAGTGCAGAAACCGCTGACTGGCATCTCTACTTTTCGCTGTATCATGACCAGGCGGTATTCATTGGCACAGACGCCACCGAACGTTGGGACATGAAGCTATTTAGGCAATACGCCGAAAAGACCCAAGGTTGGCGCTATGAATTGCAATCACGCAAATTAATCAAGGTTGGCGACACTGTGGTATTTGATGAGCAGCTATACAGCGAGTCTTATGGTGTTAGCAGAGGAACTGGCGCCATGGTATGGACACCACAAGGCTGGAAGGTATTGCAATATCACTTAAGCTTCCCTATCCCTAATGACAAAGCTAAACGCATCACTAGCTTGATAAAGCAGTAAGCTCCCCCCAAAAAAACGAATTCTGCTACAAAAAATAAGTCCACCAACTGGTGGACTTATTCAAACCTCAAACCTACAACTCAAACTTATGTCTCAAATTCGCCTTAGGCAGGAGTAATGGCAGCTTTAGGATTAGCCAGAGGCACCTCATAGAACCAGAGTTACTTCATAGAACCAGAGTTACTTCATCGAAGTAGCAAAGCTCAAACCAGCCAGTTGCACTAAATGACAAAAACCCTGAAAGTCTTGCTCGGTTAACATCTGTTGACTAACAATGCGGTCAGCATAAAACACACCTAGTACTTTATCTTCCACGACCAAAGGCGCAATCATGAAACCTTGCTTGTCGATTAACTCTGCAACCGCCTCTGGCAACAAGGTTAAGCAGCTCTCTAATGCTAACTTATCAACTAGCTGAGCTTGCTTTAACCTCACTGACTGAGTGAACACCGCGCCGCTTTCATCCAGCAAAATAACCAATGATCGCTTGAGTAGTTCCTTATCCTCTCCGTACATAACTCTTGGTTCTAGCTGCTTACGATTAGGTGATAGCAACAACAAACCACAGCGATCCATACCAACGCCATTAAGGATCCCCTCAAGCGTCTGCATAGTGACGGTATTAAAGTCCGTTTTAGTAATAATGGCTTCGGTAAGCAAACGAATTTGCGCTAATTGAATCGTGAGATTAGGCAAATTCCCTTGTTGGAAATACTCAGCATCATCAGCAGCAAAGGCTTCAATTCTAGCCTGCGCATTGGGTAAGAACTCGGCTAAATCCCCAGCACCGTAGGCATGGGCGAGCTTTTGGGTTTGCTCGCTACATTGCAATACCTTCTGCGCGAACTCTTCGCTTGATACACCAACCAACTCACCCGACTGCTGCATCACTTTTTTAAACTTAGGCAAATCTAAACGATCAGCCATAATCACATCAGCGAGTTGATCTGCCATGTAAATACTGCGTATTTCTGGGGTACGCTCATCAGGGCGTGTCAGAGACTTCACTAACAGCTCACCTAAGCCCCAGTTACGAGCAATCCCCTGCGATAACTGATTGAACGATGTGCCAAGCTCAGCATTGATGGTAGCCCTTACCGACTCAGCATCCGCCATTTTTAGCTGCTTGTCTAAGCGCTCTGACTGAATATCCCCAACACTCCAAAAGCCAACTTCGCCAATGCGATACAGTAGCGATGCGATAAAGGCTTCCTCACGCAAGGATTCATCATGATCATCAAGCATCATGCGGGCAAACATAGCCGCCTGAAACGATTGCGCCATTAGCTTTAGCAAGCGTTGGTACACATCTTCAGTGAGGTTTTTGGTTTCTAGCAAACTCGACAGCATCTTAGCTGTAATGCAGATATTGCGAATCGTATCAAAGCCAAGCACTACAGCTGCGCGGCTTACCGTCGAGACCTGATTATTACCTTTGTTGTAAATCGCGCTATTGGCGACCCGTAAGATGCGCGAGGTAAGCGCATTGTCGTGCATTACGCTCTGCCCGAGCTTGGCAAGCGACGACACATCATCCTTGGCGAGCTTTTCTAACTCTCGCACCGTTGAGCATAATGCGGGAATTTCTTGATTGCTGATCCGCTTTGTCCAGTAATCAGCCCCACGTGGCTGATTTTGATTTTGTTTTGAATTAGACGGTGAATTCAATTGCATTCCTTTACATGAAAAGCTGACTCGCGTTTTAACAGTATAGGCATAACTCTATGCGGTTGAAATTGCTTATTGGTGCAGACCTTACGCTAAACGGACGAAACTCAACAAACTAAAACGTGACCAACTAGAAATAAAAGGCGAAAAAAACGGCTCCTAAGAGCCGCAACACAAACAATGTGGTTGAAAACCTCACGGGTAGGAAAGATCCAAACCAAGAAACTAACCACTACCTAGTTCACTCTTTTATAAACAGTCTCTGAACATAACCATTTATAAAAACATAAGCATAGCTAATTGAATTGGACAAAAATCCTGTGTGGCCTGTAGGTGAACCGCACAGGGTTTACTCAAATCAGCTTATGAGTGCTCGTAATAAACTGATTTGAATAACAAGGTTGTTAAACATGGCAATGCGTAACAACAAAAAGTGAAAGTAAAACAATGGTAAAGCTGGTACTCCAGCCTTACCGATACAGCTCGTTACTGCTAAAGCTGCCTTAGAACTGCTCTTCTTCAGTAGAACCTGTTAGGGCTGTAACCGAAGACTTACCGCCTTGAATGCAAGTGGTAACTTGGTCGAAGTAACCTGTACCCACTTCTTGCTGGTGCGATACGAAGGTGTAGCCTTTTTCTGCCGCAGCAAACTCAACTTCTTGCACCTTCTCAACATAGTGTTTCATGCCTTCACCGCGCGCATAGTCATACGCTAGGTCGAACATGTTGTACCACATGTTATGAATACCCGCTAAGGTGATGAACTGGTACTTGTAGCCCATGTCTGACAGCGCTTGTTGGAAGCGTGCAATCGTTTCGTCGTCGAGGTTCTTTCTCCAGTTGAACGATGGCGAGCAGTTATAAGCAAGTAGCTGATCAGGGTATTTAGCATGAATCGCATCCGCAAACTTCTTCGCTTCTTCTAGACAAGGCGTTGCCGTTTCACACCAGATAAGGTCAGCATACGGAGCGTAAGCTAAGCCGCGCGAAATTGCTTGGTCAATACCATTTTTCACGCGGTAGAAACCTTCTTCAGTGCGGTCGCCAGTGACAAAGTCACGGTCATATGGGTCGCAATCAGATGTCATTAGGTCAGCTGCGTTAGCATCGGTACGGGCAATCACTAAGGTTTCAACGCCGCTCACATCAGCCGCAAGGCGCGCAGCTACAAGCTTTTGTACCGCTTCTTGAGTAGGTACAAGTACTTTACCGCCCATGTGACCACATTTTTTCACTGACGCTAATTGGTCTTCAAAGTGAACGCCAGCCGCACCAGCATCAATCATGCCTTTCATAAGCTCGAATGCGTTTAGTACGCCGCCAAAACCAGCTTCAGCATCAGCAACGATTGGTAGGAAATAATCAGTGTAACCTTCATCACCTGGGTTAATTTCTTTACCCCATTGGATTTGGTCAGCGCGGCGGAAAGAGTTATTGATGCGACCAACTACCGCTGGAACTGAGTTCGCTGGGTATAGTGATTGGTCTGGGTACATGGTGCCCGCTAAGTTAGCGTCAGCCGCAACCTGCCAACCTGAAAGGTAAATCGCTTCAATACCCGCTTTAGCTTGTTGAACCGCTTGACCACCGGTTAGTGCACCTAGTGAGTTCACATAACCTTTTTTAGCACCACCGTTTACTAATTCCCAAAGCTTGGCTGCACCACGTTTAGCTATTGTGTTCTCTGGTACAACAGAGCCACGTAGCTTTACCACTTCTTCAGCAGTGTACGGACGCTTCACGCCTTTCCAACGTGGGTTTTCAGCCCAATCCTTTTTAATCGCTTCAATCTGCTGCTCGCGAGTCAGTGTTTCAGTAGACATAGTGCTTCTCCTTCCTGTGTGTAGGGCTGGCAAGTGTGCGGCATTATGAGATAACTCACTCGCCACTTGCCTAATTTCCGTTGTTTTTGTAAATCTGTAATTCAGTGTTTGTTAATTAGAGCTGGGTAATCGGCTTAGGCTGTTAGCAGCTCATAACCAGGCAGAGTTAAAAAGTCGACCAACTCATCTGAGGTAGTAATCTGCTCAAACAATTGTGCCGCTTGGGTAAACTTGCCCGCTTGATAACGTTCCGTACCTAGCTCTTGCTCAACATTTTTCAACTCTTCAGCTAGCATCTGGCGGAACAAGTCTTTAGTCACCAGCTTGCCGTTAGATAAGCTCTTTTCATGTTGGATCCACTGCCAAATCGAAGTACGTGAAATCTCTGCCGTTGCCGCATCTTCCATCAAACCGTATATAGGTACGCAGCCGTTACCCTGGATCCAGGCTTCGATGTATTGCACCGCAATACGAATGTTCAAACGCATGCCAGTCTCGGTGCGCTCACCATCGCAAGGTTCAAGCAACTCAGCAGCTGGAATTGGCGCATCAACATCACGGGTAATATGCAATTGGTTGGTGTTATCACCGCCAATGTAGTCGTTGAAAATGCCCATGGCAGTATCAGCAAGACCAGGATGAGCAACCCAGGTGCCGTCATGGCCGTTGCGAGCTTCTAGTTCTTTGTCACCGCGAACTTTTTGCAATACTTGCTGATTGGTTGCTTCGTCTTTTGCTGGAATGAACGCCGCCATACCGCCCATCGCCAGTGCACCACGTTTATGACAGGTCTTAATCAGCAGACGTGAATAAGCACTTAAGAAAGGCTTGTCCATGGTCACAGCTTGACGGTCTGGCAACACTCGGTCGGGATGGTTTTTAAGGGTTTTGATGTAACTAAAGATGTAGTCCCAACGACCACAATTCAGCGCCACAATGTTTGAACGAAGCTCATATAAAATCTCGTCCATCTCAAACACAGCCGGCAGGGTTTCAATCAAGCAAGTACACTTGATGGTGCCTGGTTGCAGGCAGAAACGCTCTTCAACAAAGGCGAATACTTTTGCCCACCAGCGCGCTTCATGGTGACTTTCAAGCTTAGGAATGTAGAAGTAAGGCCCAGAGTTTTTCGCCAATAACTGACGGTAGTTATGGTAAAAGTACAAAGCAAAGTCAGCTAATCCACCAGGAATGGCTTCGCCTTCAAACTCAATATGCTTTTCTTTTAAATGCAGACCACGTACGCGAGCAATCAATACAGCAGGATCTGGGTTTAATGAATAATGTTTGCCTGTATTAGGCGCGGTAAATTCAATGTCACCGTTAACCGCATCATGTAGGTTAATTTGTCCTTGAACCACTTTCTCCCAGCTAGGTGCGAGTGAGTCTTCAAAGTCTGCCATAAACACTTTTACGTTAGCGTTTAGTGCATTAATAATCATTTTGCGATCAACAGGACCTGTGATCTCCACGCGGCGGTCTTGCAAATCTGCCGGAATACCACGAATAGACCAGTTACCATCGCGAATTGCACGTGTCTCAGGTAAGTAATCAGGCAGCTCGCCCGCATCAATTCGCTGTTGCTTATGGCAGCGCTTCTCTAATAGCTGTGGCACTTCGGCAGCGAACTGCTCACATAGTGTTTCCAGTAATGCTAAAGCACCTGAGTTAAGGATCTTCTCTTGGCCTTCAACATGGCTACCCAAAATTGCCAGCTTTGAGCTCGACTGGGTTTCGGTTTGCGCTGAATATTTAGCGACTAATTGATCTGCCGTCATAATTGCATCCTTGTGCTTAGATTATTGAGACTGTGTTGGGTGCCGCCATATTTCTGTTTTGGCAACCAGCGGTCTTAATAAAACTGACCCGATAAATATTGAGTAACTGTTATTGAGTAACTGTTATTGAGTAACTTTAGCTTTTGCTAGTCGAATCCTTCATCAGAGGTGCCCTGCCAATTTAGAGCATTCACTCTTTAAAAACCGTAAGCAAAAACTTTCAAATGTTTGCGTTGAACTAAAAACTAACCACAAACATTTGTAATTGCAACAATCTAAACGCAGAAAAAACGAGCAAAAATAGACTTAAAAACCATCATAAAATTGGTAATACCAAGACTTACAATACAAGGATTTTTCATTAAAATTCAGATAATTAACCAAGACCCATCCAGAGAGATTAACAGCAAAACACCAGCAATAGAATAATTTGTCAGACCAATAACCCTAACAAACGCAATGTAGTAAAATTACAACCATAAAGCACGCATCGTACAAATATTGTTACGCAACTTTAGTCGAATTAGTAACAATAGGAATCAACTCTGCGTTTTGAGCTGCCGCTAGCGGAAATAGTGAAAGAGCATATATTTCATACATTTAGATAACAAACCTAGACAAGCCAACTTAAACGACCGTTTTAATCTTACGTTAACGTAAAGGTAACCGAAATAAGGTTAATTTATTGTTAGGCGTGGCTACGTATTAACCGAACAACACTCGATTTGTCCGCGAAAAATATTCAATTTTTTTTAAATTTTTTCAAAAAAAGTGCATAAAAAGTTCAAAAGAGCCAATTTGGTGCAAGTTTGCTGAATTAACTTGCTCATGATGAATGGAGCTTTCTGAAAGCGCACCAAAATGGTGGAGAGATTTGGATGGCGCAAAAATTACAAGTGATAGCCTCAAGGGGAAGTGTTAACGACGAACTGTTATCTATAGCGCGACTGCTGATCGACTTGCAGTTCAATGTCAAAGATACAGTATTCACACCTTGGTTTTGTTTAAGCACAAGCTAGGGTCTTATTCCTGTTCTTGAAGTCGAGGGCTAGATTCCCGCTTAAAAGCGTTGCGGGAATGGCAACCAAACGGTCACCCTCGAGATACTTTTAATCGAGGGTCTCGCTTTACTCTTGCAATCGAGAACTAGATTCCCGCTTAAAAGCGTTGCGGGAATGACACTGTTGGTAGCGTTGTTGGAATGACTGTGTTAGCAGCCTTGCGGGAATGGCAACCAAACGGTCACCCTCGAGATGCTGTTAATCGAGGGTCTCGCTTTTACTCTTGCAGTCGAGAACTAGATTCCCGCTTAAAAGCGTTGCGGGAATGACACTGTTTGTAGCGTTGTTGGAATGACGATGGTAGCAGCCTTGCGGGAATGGCAACCAAACGGTCACCCTCGAGATGCTTTTAATCGAGGGTCTCGCTTTACTCTTGCAATCGATAACTAGATTCCCGCTCAAAAGCCTTGCGGGAATGACGATGGTAGCAGCGTTGCGGGAATGACACTGTTGGTAGCGTTGTTGGAATGACTGTGTTAGCAGCCTTGCGGGAGCGACCAACTAATAACGACGGGCTAAAGACGACAAAATAGATACCTGAGAACAAAGGCGAGATTAAAAAGGTGACAATACTAACGAGAGGTGAAAGACCAAGGCTGAGCTAGTACAGCTAACAGGCCGCACACCAACATTTGACGACAACAGGGCTTAGCTAGCTTTCCGCTACTGCCATATCTGCATCGGCTTGGCTTTGTTTCACTTTTACAGGGTTATAAACCACAGCCTGGTTCTTACCTTGCTCTTTTGCCTGTTTAAGCCCTAGGGCTGCACGGCTGATTATCGGGTCAAGGCTTAAGTCTTGCTCTGTCCAGCAGCTTAAGCCTGCACTCACCGTAATGGCAAATTGATGGCCGGTCAGTTTAGTTTCAATGCTGGCTACTTGTTCGAGAAATTGCGTTGTCAGCTCATATGCTTGCTCAATATGAGTTTGCGGCATGAATAGTCCAAATTCTTCGCTGCTCATCCGCAACAAAATATGTTTTTTATCAATAAGCTCATTTAGCACATTGACTACCTGCTGCAATGCCCAGTCACCATTAGCATTACCGTATTGTTCATTAATTTGCTTAAGCGAATCGAGATCAAACAAGATTACCGAATAATCCGAATGGCGAGTTTGACATTGAATAAGCTGATTTTCAGCCATGTTTTGCCCAATAAAACGGCTATAAACGCCGGTAAGTTGGTCACGCTGGGCCTGGCGTTTGTAGTTGCTACGTTGAGACCAAACCGCTACGAGCATCAGGAATAAGCAAATACTGGCTCCAGCGAAAATGGTTGAAAACATATATGAGTAACTGCGTTGCTGATTCAACACTTTGCGCTGCTCACCAAAAATATCGTAATCCTGAACAATTTTATCAAGCTCACGGGTTTTCTCGGCAATTTCAAATTGTGCCATTTGATAAGCGTTTTGTTTTAATCGCTGCTCATTAAGCAACGTCTCGCTTAACATCTGCGATCTTACTTGATGCTCATACGCCTGCTGATATTGCTCAGCGTCTCTGGCTAATAAAGCGAGTATGCCGTGGGCGCGCTGTTTCGGGCGAATATTCATTTGCACTTGCGCCAGATCAGCTACTCGCTGGGCATAGTCTCTAGCCTCAGCAAACATCCCTAGGTGATAATAAGTTTCAGCTAAAAAAGCCCAGTTACTGTATATCTCAATGTTAAAGTTAAACTTTTCGTAGGCTTCTAAAGAAGATAAAAAACCAGGTAGTGCGTTAGGGTACTTTTGTTGCTCAAATAAAGCCCGAGCTTGACCTTTAACTGACATCGCCACGATTAGAGGGTAACCATGCTTTTGACAATAATCACCACTACGCCTGAAATACTCAGCCGCAGCTTCGTGCTTATCCAGTTCAAGATTCGCTACCGCTAAGTAGAGCATGCCATAACATTCACTTTTAGTATCTCTACCCTTATTGAATGCCAATACCCGATTAACCACCAACAGCATCTCTTTGTAGGCTTCCAAATCAAGGTACACATTCAACAAACGTAAATAGGACTGCACCTTAACATGAGTATCATCGCCCTGCTCAATACGTCTTAAATTCTGCTCTAGCTGTTGAAATGCTTGCTGGTATTCACCTAATCCAATACTTACTGTTACCTTGTAAAGATAAATCTGAGTGAGTAGTTCTTGATTGGGATTTAGCCCCTCAGCTTCATCTAACACGCGTTTTGCAGCAATAAAGTTACCGGTATAAAGGTGGTTAATGCTTTTCAAGGTTTTAAATTTTGCTAATTGCTGCGAAGTAAAATTGCCGGTTCTAGGTTCAAGACTTTTAATAACAGAAACGGCTTTAGGAAGGTCAGATTGCAACAATGAGTCTAGCTCGCCTAACTGGCTATCAATATCACTCGCCTTGACGTTGACACTCAACATCAAGGTAAGTAAAGCTGAAATCAGCAGACGAGATAACAAGAGCTTATTCCGAGTGATTAGCAATTAGCATAAACAACTTCATATTCTTGTCACCCGACAATGATTGGACTTTGCTCATGTCACCTGACATCACAGCTTCGGCTTCTTCATCGGTTAGACCATACTGCTGCATCACGCCACGAGGGTCCTTTTTGTAGGCTTGTTGCAGCTTTACATCCTGATTTAATTCTGTAAAAAAATCGGTCAATTTAGACATACTATTTCCTTATTTGATGTTTCAAGGGAGAGTTTAACACGCTATTGCGTCACGACTAACCGAGATCGCTCTCGGAAATTCCTAATTTTGCCAACATTTGTTGGTTCAATTTTAATTTGCCTACTGGCGGGATCATCAGGGTGCTAATCATAGTTAAATCAGCATCTGGCAAATCCTTTAGTGCAAGCCAATCGATGCGCGGCGACATTAAAGGTAGATTAGGCGCTTCGTAAATGACAACCTGATGATCTAACGGATACCATTGATTTAAATGTTCAACCAATATCTGCAACCTATCTTTAGTGGTAGCAAACTGAGTTAATGAATGCTCACCAGCTAAGGCTATTTGCCACAGCAAAACATGGGTATAGGGGTTAATTTGGTGGTTATAAAGCATAAATTGCGTGGCTTCATAACTTTGATGGCCAGCTTGGCCTGGGTCGATACCAAGATCTGCCCAAAGACAAGCTTCTGCAGAAACGCCAGGCAGCATTTGTGCTTCAAACCCTTCGACTTTAGCTTGCTTAATTGCAAGGTGTGACACACAAGCAAAGATCCCTGGGTGGCCATATAAGGCTACAACTACATCTAAACCTTGGCGGACTTGCTGCAAAATAGCTTCAACCATTTGCGCATAAGTATCGCGGCGACTTTTTACCTCGCCCTCTTGGGCATAATACGGCTGTAAAGAAGCATGTTTTGGGTTTAAGCCAACGAGCCATTGCTCGCAAAAAACATCTGGCACTAATGAAAACACAATATCAGCGTGTTCAATATGGCTTTTGCTTAGTGCACCGATATGAGCAGCTAACTGCAATCCGGTGCCAACAAAAACCAAACTCCCCAGTTTATTCTGCTTATTTTCCATAATCGTCGTACGCGACCTTATATTAGCGAACACTAATTAGTGTGCAACACTCTAAACTTGACATACTTTTATTGACCACACAAATTTAGCAAGCCCGTTTTACCCTCTCAAGTTAAATCGAGCAAGTTTGGCTTTTATCGATATGTTTTGTTTAAAGCTGAACTTAAAGCGCCCTAAGCACTCAAACACACAAACATAAGCCTGAACCCTTGTCATTTTAGGTCGCCCTTGGGTATCATGGCCGACAGAATTTAGGAAGTATTACAAATAATGATTAACAAAAAACAACGTTTTACCTTTTTGAGTGCTGCAGTACTTAGCCTTTCGCTGTCTGGTTGTGGTGTATTTGACTGGCTGATTTACAAGCCTGACATCCCACAGGGTAACTATATGGAAGCGCAACAAGTAGAGCAGTTGCGTGTTGATATGACTAAGGAGCAAGCTGAGTACATCCTGGGGCGCCCTGTACTACGCGACAGTTTTTCTGACAACACCTGGTACTATGTTTATCACTTTAAGAGTGGTCGTGATGCGAGCATCATCCACAAAGAGTTAATCATTCATTTTGAAGATGACAAAATCGCCCGCGTTGAGGGTGATTACGAACTCAGTGAAGACTTTAATACGCCACTAGGCCAAGGCGAATTACCAAGTATCTCAGGGCCATCAAAAGATGAGCCACTTGTACCTGAGTCGCGTCCAGATGCAAAACCGCTAGTTCAAGAGAAGGTGGTTGAACTGCAAGAAGGTTTAAAACAGCAAAACGACGACGCTGAATAGATTGAACCCAAAGCGACAACCTACCTTAAGTTGGCAATAAAAAAGCAGAACGGTAACCCGTTCTGCTTTTTTAGTTTTAACATGGTCTGAAAACCATAGGCAAACGCAAGTTAAGCGCTCACCTTCGCGCCAGTGGTCTTATTAATTCGCCCTTCTTCTTTGGCTTTTTCAGCGCGGCGGCGACGAACATCTTTAGGGTCGGCGATTAACGGTCGGTATATCTCCACTCGCTGACCTGGTTGCAATACCTCTTGATGCTTCACCTGACGACTAAAAATACCCAGCTTTACTTTTGCTAGGTCAATTTCAGGGAAAAACGCAACAATGTTTGACTGCTCAACCGCTTCAATACAGCTAGTGCCCGGCGCAACATTCACCGTAATTACCTTTTGCTGCTCAGGTAAGGCATAAATGACATCAACGGGAAATGACTCAACTTCTTTAGTCACGATAAATCACCTTAGCTCTGTCTGTGAATGCGGTTACCATCGAACCGACTAACTCTTTAAAAACTCGCCCAAAAGCGATATCAGTTAACGGGTTTGAAAATTCAAAGTCCAAGTCAAACTCAACCTTGCAGGCCTCTTCCGTTAGCTCAGTAAACTTCCAATTGCCATGTAAGAACTTAAACGGGCCATTTTCTAACTCTAACGCTATCGACTTGCCTTCAACGACTTGATTTCGCGTCGTAAAGGTTTTCTTAATACCTGCTTTACTGACATCAACCGATGCCACCATGGTTTTGCCATCAAACTCAAGCACCTTACCACCGACACAGCCGGGTAAAAACTCATGGTAAGACTCAACATCATTCACTAGGTTATACATTTCTAATGCGCTAAACCGGACCAGCACACTTTTAGAGATTTTTGGCATTGTTGCTCATTGGAATACTGTAATTTGCACGGGATTTTAGCACGTTGGTAAAAAAAGGCATCCCTACAGTTATCAGCCGTTATAAAGCTCAGACGATCTAACTCACAAACCTAGGTACTGGGCAAACAAGTTAATCCTCGCATCTTCAAGCTGTTGGGGTATAATCCCTTGAATTAGATTATTCTCTCCCCCATATCTGCCTTTAAGAGCAGAAAAATAGATGGGCAACTGCGAGTTAACCACGCAATTATGGCAAAAAAGAATTCCAAAAAAGCAAAGAATCCACCAGCAACAATTACCCGCAACAAACGCGCGACCTTTGAATTTAAAATCGAAGACAAAATTGAAGCCGGATTAGAGCTACAAGGCTGGGAAGTAAAATCTCTGCGTATGGGTAAAGTTACCCTAGCTGATTGTTATGTTTACATTAAACATGGCGAAGCATTTATGCACGGCTGTACCGTACAACCATTAAACACAGCATCAACTCATGTTGTATGTGACCCAATTCGCACCAAAAAGCTACTACTAAAACGCAGCGAGATCGACAAGCTAGAAGGCTTGATTGAACGCCAAGGCTACACATTGGTGCCGCTGTCACTATACTGGCGCAAAGGCGCATGGGTAAAAGTTGAAATTGGCTTAGGTAAAGGTAAGAAAGATCACGACAAGCGCCAAGATACGAAAGAGCGCGAGTGGAAGGTTGAGCAATCACGCGTGATGAAAAAGTCTCGTTTGGGCTGATAAATAACCAAACAGTGATGTTTTGCGAAAATGTCGCTAGGCGTTTAGCTAAATACTCGATACAATTAACAAACTTTGGGGGCGATTCTGGATTCGACAGGATTCACGAAACCCTGGGAGCATGTCGAGGGGCGGTTGGCCTCGTAAAAAGCCGCACAGTTATAGTTGCAAACGACGATAACTACGCTCTAGCAGCTTAGGCTCGCTAGCCATCAGCCACACGTTTCGCACATGGGCAGTGGATTTTGATGGTCATCTTACATAGTGCTAGCGAGGGAACCTTGTTCGGGGGTGAACCGCGAAACAGTACCGGACTCGCCTGGTAATATCCTGTCTTTCGGAGCTTATCGGGTTAACCAAAAGAGAGACTAAACATGTAGCGCCTTGGATGTAGGCTTTCTGGACGCGGGTTCAAGTCCCGCCGCCTCCACCAAATTAAGCATTCTAGGGTAACCTAGAAATACTAAAACCCCTTTATAGCCTAGGCTTTAAAGGGGTTTTGTCTTTCTGTAGCTTTCTAGGGGTTTCGTAACACCCCAGTTTTATAGTAACCTTTTTGGTAACACTTCAATCAATGTTACCAAAATGGTGTTACTACGATGGCGAAGATAGTTAAGCCCCTGACAAATACGGAAATTGCCCAGGCTAAGCCAAGGGCGAAGGAATACAACCTTACTGATGGTGATGGACTAATACTTAGAGTAAAACCTAACGGCTCTAAACTATGGCTGTTCAATTACTACCACCCGTACACCAAAAAACGAAAAAACCTTGGACTTGGAACCTATCCAGAAATATCTTTAGCCCAAGCTAGGCAATCTAGATTAGATGCTAGAAAGCTGGTGGCCGCTAACATTGACCCTAAAGAACACAGAGACACGGTACAAAAAGCTGCCGAGCAAGAACAACTCAACACTCTTGAAAAAGTAGCCAATGATTGGTTCTTAATTAAGAAAACCAAAGTAACTAATGATTATGCCACCAGCTTGTGGCGTTCTTTAGAAAATCACTTATTCCCAAGGTTAGGCAAATACCCTATTAGTAAACTCACCGCCACCAGCACCATAGAAGTATTAAAACCGATTGCTGCTAAAGGTAGCTTGGAAACGGTTAGACGACTTTGCCAACGGCTAAATGAAATTATGATCTATGCCGTAAATACTGGCGTGATTTTTAGTAATCCGTTGTCGGGCATTAGCCACGCTTTTGAAGCTCCCAAAAAGCAATTGATGGCAACCATTAGACCCGATGAATTACCCGAATTAATGCAAGCTCTAAACACTGCAAGTATTAAGTTGGTTACTCGTTTTTTAATTGAGTGGCAATTACATACTATGGTGCGCCCTAATGAAGCTGCTGGTGCAAAGTGGAGTGAGATTGACTTTGATAACAAGCTTTGGACAGTTCCACCAGCTCGCATGAAGATGAAGCGTGAACACATTGTACCGCTAAGCGACCAAGTCCTTAGCTTACTGGAAGCATTAAAGCCTATTAGCGGCCATAGGGAACATATCTTTCCCGCTGATAGAGATCCCAAATCGCACGCGAATTCGCAAACAGCAAACATGGCGCTAAAACGTATGGGATATGGTGGTAAGCTCGTTTCTCATGGTCTTAGAGCATTAGCTAGTACCACACTAAACGAGCAAGGCTTTGACCCTGATTTAATCGAGGCATCACTAGCTCACGTTGATAAAAATGATGTTCGCAGAGCCTATAACCGAGCTGACTACCTAGAGCGTAGAAAGCCAATTATGGCTTGGTGGTCTGAATACATAGAACAAGCTGCTAGCGGCTCTAATAGCCTTGCTGGTGGATATAAAGGTCTAAGAGTCGTCAATCAAAACTAAGGAAGATTAAATATGAATGCACATGATAACAGAGGGGTAGATCTATTTCTGAAGCATGAACAAGCACTGGGGCTAAGCCATTGCCTATTATTGCTTTGCAAAGACGTTAATCACCCAGTAATCCAGGATATAAAATTGGCACTTGATAAGGTTATAGCTAGCTTAGAGCAAGCTACCGATGTAGCTAAAGAATTTGGCGAAGAAAAGGCGATACCATCCACCAGTGAACAGTTCAAGGCTTACAAACTATTCTATGAAGCCAAGGAAGATTTGCACGATGGTATTGATCTCATCAACCCTGCGTCACTCAATGGTA
This sequence comes from Shewanella maritima, assembly GCF_004295345.1. Classification (NCBI taxonomy): domain Bacteria; kingdom Pseudomonadati; phylum Pseudomonadota; class Gammaproteobacteria; order Alteromonadales; family Shewanellaceae; genus Shewanella; species Shewanella maritima. Next base: position 944,552 of record NZ_CP036200.1, read on the forward strand.
ACAAACTTTATCTGCACATAGTAAACGCAGCTTGGGCTATATTTGATTTACTGCACAGCGCAACAGAGTTAGCGAACGACTTACTAGAAAACCCACCAGCAAAACAGGCTGCTTGATAAGTCAAAGCAGCTGTATGTATTTACAAAGCCTAGGTTAGCTCCCGAAAAGGGCGGCCACCCAACCGCCCCTGGCTTTGTCCTTAACTTGGGATCGCGGGGGCGATATTAATGGAAGATAGAGAGTGGGCGCTTATTGAGGGGGCATGGGTAGAGCCATTTCAATTTAATGATGAAGAACATAACACCCTGTTCGAGTTGTTGAATGGATATTTTCCAACCTCTGAAAGCACTGATAGCTTTATCAATGGTCTTGAACGAGCTATAGAGGTTAACTCGGTGTCTATAGACACTAGAAGTGAAATGAATGATCGCGCTTTCAATATCGCTCAATTGAAAAAAGTATCAAATGGATTATCAAAAGCCATTACAGCTCTTCAGTCTCTTGACCCTTATGCTCAAGCTGAGTTTAGTCAACATGCATATTTAGCGGAAAAAGACATAAAAGGCTCAGTCCCTTTATCTCACTGGAAAAGTGACCCAACACTTGAACTAGAGATACTACTAGACAGTGCGAACAATCATCTTGAAGAAATATCAAAACAGAAACATGCAAGAAAAGAGACCCCGAGATATTTAGTTGGCCGCATCGTGGGATTATGGAGAAATTATGTTGCGAATGGCCGTGTTATTACTGATGTAACTTTAGCATGGCGTGATCACGAAAGAGGAAAGCAAAGCCCTGAAATATCTTTATGGCTACTTGTAAAACTCGTTTTAGAATCTGCTGGCTTACTCCTTCAAGACCCATCTAACTATATCAATGAAGCCATAGCTTGGCATAATCAACTCGACATTCAAGCTTCTAAAGAACAAACGGGATAAAACATAAAATTTATTTTTAAAAATACCCCATCCACACTTATAAACTCATGTGAATAATTAACAGCCAGTAATCTCCATAAACATTCGGGACTGGCTATGAACACTTATTCAAATCACTTAAAAATACTTCGTAAACCAGAGGTTTTAGCACTTTTAGGGCTTTCCGAAACCTCACTTCACCGCCAAATCAAAGCTGGGACTTTCCCACCATCGTTTAGTCTAGGTTGCAGAGCTGTAGGCTGGTATGAGCATGAACTAACGTCAGTAATTAAAGCACGAGCGGCGGCTAAAACAGAGAATGAAATAATCGCAATTGTTCAGCGACTAGTAGCCTCACGTAAGCAAGAGATATAGGGGGGTGCTATGCAAACAATTACCCTAACTCCACCAGCAACAGTGCCACCACAGATAGCGCAAGTGCTTTACCACTGTTACCAAGGGGGCTCATTAAATCAGCTTGAAGCGAATAGCTATTTTAACTGTGAGAACCTAAATGTACTTGTTTTTACCCTTAGTAACAATTATCAAATTACGTTCAATAACCACTGTGAATCAGTAGTTGGTAAATGCGGCCAAGACACAATTGTTCAACGCTATTGGCTAAATAATTGTTGCGCTAACTTTGATTTAGTTTACCAGGTACTTGTTCACCAATTTAGCTACAAACCTGAATACCGACCAGCGGCCTAGCTCATTGCACTAGCCCATCAATTACATGTATGAGCAAGGATCACAATGCAAAAAATCGACTTTAAAACAATAAACGACAGCGCCTTAAACTCTGCATTAAATGTGGTTCAAAACTGGGTGCCTGATGGTTCAAAGCAAAGCCATGAATGGATTGCTCTAAACCCAACTAGAAATGACAGTAGCAAGGGCTCATTTTCAATCAACCTGAACACAGGTGTTTGGAAAGACTTTGCTACAAATGACGGTGGGGCAGACCTTATCAGCCTAGTTGCCTATGTTGAAGGGATAAAACAAGGTGATGCGGCTAAATTGCTCAGCGAATACTTAGGTATCGTTTCAATTCGCACTAATGAATCAAAGGCAAAAACACCAACTAAGAAACAGGAAGTATTCGAGGCCATCTATCCGCCACCAGCTAATGTTAGAGACAATTGCCCAACTCGACACCCTAAGAACGGTAAACCATCTCAAGTTTGGGACTACTATTCACAAGACAATGTGCTGCTAATGAGGATCATGCGTTTTGATTCAAACAAAGCTGGACAACGGAAAAAGGACTATAGGCCGTTAGCTTATGGTGTTTATGGAGAGCAAGAACCAAGGTGGCATTGGCGACAACTACCTATTGGGCGCCCTCTTTATCGCCTTAACCGCATAAAGACACACTCAACTGCGGTTATATGTGAAGGAGAAAAAGCCGCAGATGCAGCAACAGGGTTATTCCCTGACAGCTTTGTTACGTGTTGGGCTGGTGGATCTAAAGCAATAAGCAAAACCGACTTTACCCCACTCAAAGGTAAACAAGTTATCTTTTGGCCTGACAATGATCAAGCTGGTAAAGAGTCTGTAGCCGTATTACACAAACAACTAAAAAACATAGGTATAGAGAATTTCAGAGTCATTGATACTCAATGTTTCGTCCAAAACGCCCCTTCTAAAAACGGTGAATTGATTGCTGGTGGTCACTGGCCGGATAAGGCCGATGCTTATGAAGCTATAGAACTTGGTTGGACAGCTCAACATATAGCTAAAGCCACTGAACTCAATAAGTTATTTACTAAAGCCGAAGTAAAACAACTCGCATTACAAGACGGTATCCCTCACGGTTACAGACTTGATAAAAACGGGATTTGGTACACAGATGACAAAGGAAACAGCAAGCGACTTTGCGCCCCTTTAGAGTTTGTAGCCCGTTCAAGAAGTGGTCATGGTGATGGCAGGAACTGGGGAATATTGCTCAAGTTTGAAGATTTCGACCAACAAGAAAAGGTTTGGAATATACCAATGCAAGCCTTTGCAACTGATGGAGGTTCCGAGGTCATTCGTGGCTTGTTAGAACGTGGGTTAGATATTAGCTCCCACCGTGAAGCTAAGCGCAAAATCCTTGAGTACCTTCAAGAATATGAAACAGAGCAGCGAGTTTCCTTAGTTTACAAAATGGGGTGGCATAACAAGGCATTTGTATTCCCTGAATCCGTAGCTGGCACCAATGAACAAGTAATGTTTTACAGCGAGAGCCCGACACTATGCAAACTTGGTGAAACTGGTTCACTTGATGATTGGAAAGCTAATGTTAGCCACTATTGCAAGGGAAACTCCCTAGCTCTATTTTCAGTGAGTGCGGCACTTTCAGCCCCATTAGTCGAGTTAATGGGCTATGAGTCAATGGGCTTTCATTTCTTTGGTGATAGCTCTTGGGGTAAATCCACGTTACTTAATGTTGCTTGCTCTGTATATGGCGACCCAGAAAGCTACAAATGTACATTTAGAGCAACAGACAACGCCCTAGAAAGCCTAGCCTCCGCTCATTCCGACATGTTGTTAGCACTTGATGAAATTAACCAAGTAGATGCTCGTATTATTGGCGACATTATTTACATGTTAGGCAACGGCCAAGGAAAGCACCGGGCAAATGACCGAGGCCAAGCGAGAGAGTCACAGCATAAATGGAAACTCACCTACTTAACCAATGGCGAGAAAACACTAGAGCAATATTTGCTTGAGGGTGGCAAGAAAGTGACGGGAGGCATGGAAATGCGCTTTCTAGGTATTAAGGCTACTTTCCAAGAGTCAGAACAAGATAAAAAGCATAAAGGCGTTTTTGACCATTGCCATGAATTTGCTGGTGGTGCTGATCTTTCAAATCACTTAAAGCGAAACATGCAACAGTATCACGGCCTAGCGTTCCCCGCCTTTATCGACACGCTTGTATCTCAAGATCTAAAAGAACTAACAACTTGGCTAGTAAAAGAAGTCGACAAGTTTGTTTCAAGTAACCTTACTCCTGAAGCTGGTGGACAAGTGCAACGAGCTGCTGCCAAGTTTGCATTAGTCGGGTTAGCCGGTGAACTCGCAACAAAGTGGAATATCACAGGCTGGAATAAAGGTGAGGCTTATTCAGCTGCTAGAGAGTGCTTTAAATCTTGGTTAAAGACCCGAGGCGGCGAAGGCAACATGGAAGATAAACAGCTATTGGAAGAAATCAAAACTCAACTAGAGCTATACGGTGAATCCAAGTTTAAACGATGGGATAAGAAAGCCAAAGGCTTTGCTGACCATCAAAGCACGATTACAGATACCCACGTCCCCTCACCAGCTGAGATGTGGGGATTCAGATATTATCTTGAAGATAAAAATGCTACCGAGGGAGATACACAAGAAGTCATTTACTACATATATCCCAACGCATTTGAAACACGAATTTGCAAAGGCAATGACCACCTCAGAGCTGCCAGATTGTTGAGAGATAGAGGCGCTTTGATTCTAAGAGACAGTGAACTAAAGGAGAACCGATTAAAGACGAAAGAAAGATTACCAGGCTCAGGTAAAAGTGCTAGGCCAATATATAAGGTCAAAGGCAGCGTTTTATTTGCAGCTTAACAAACCACCAACAGGGAACAAGTACAGGAGGCATAACAATGCAGCTAGCTAAGCTTACTCGAGTTACAACATTCAAAAATGAGGATATTAAACAATGGAACAACCATTACAATGCAAAGTTATTTCTATTTCCTCCGCCACTGGTTGGAAAGTTAGATATAACGAATGTTTAGACTTGGAGCCTTTGGCTTGTTGGGCTCTTGTCGAATACGAAAACGGTAGTCAAAAAATCGAAGGAATGATTTCAAACATTGATGGAGAGGTTGAAAGGGCTGAAAGTAATGAACACTTTCTCGAATACGTTGAACCGTTATAGTCCTGTACCGCTTTGATTATACCCAAAAGAGTACAACGCAAACGAGTACAGATTGTTTAGTTATATGTACCGATATAAGCTTGATTTTATATATCGGTACATTATTATGAATACATCTAAGACTTAAAACGGTACAGGTAATACTATGTCAAAAGTTGGATACATTAGAGTAAGCACAGTAGAGCAAAACTTAGACCGCCAATTGGCCAACATTGAATTCGATAAAGTATTTGAAGATAAGTGCTCTGGTAAAGACACAAATCGACCTGGCCTTGAATCAATGCTTGAGTATGTTCGTGAAGGTGATGAAATCCACGTACACGACATTAGCCGCTTAGCTCGTAACCTTGAGGATTTGCTGACTCTAGTAAAAGACCTAACTAATAAAGGTATATCAGTTTGCTTTCATAAAGAGAGCTTAACCTTTACTGGTGAGTCAAACCCAATGCAAGAGCTTATGTTAAGTATGCTAGGTAGCGTTTACCAGTTTGAACGCTCAATGATCAGAGAACGCCAATTAGAAGGTATTCAACAAGCTAAAGCACAAGGCAAGTACAAAGGTCGCCCAACCGATAACAATCTACACGACAAGATCAGAGCTTTAAAAGCTGAAGGGCTTTCACTACGCAAGATTGCTAATGAGTGTGGTTGCGCTCTATCGACAGTACAAAGAGCACTAGCCAGCTAATTGATTTGTTCCCACTGGAAGAACACTGGGAACAATAAAACCAAACAACGGGAACAACTGGAAAGCTTACCACTCAAGGCTTTGACGCTAGTTATTCCCACTTTCCCACTGTTACCACCCCGCTCCCCTTGCCTACCTAGTCATGCGCTCAGAACACAGCCTCAACGTCACTCCAAAGCCCTCCTAATAACCTCAAGGTACTTTGAACTTGCCCTAGTATGCGAAGCGATTCTCGCGATATTTAAACAGCTACTAATTCCAGCAAGGGGGGTTATAAAAGTCTAGTTATTCAGTTTGTACACCGCCGCCCCAGACAGATTTTTATGTGGCATTAAAATGAAAACAAAAAGCCCTTTGATGCATATATATGCACCTATATTCATAGTAGGGGGTATTAGAATCTCTATGGCCTTTGGCTAGTGTACCGCCGCCCCAGACAGATTTTTATGCATGCCAAAACTCAAACTGTTTTTTTAGCCCTATTTATTAGGTGGAGAATACATATAAGGTAACGATTACAAGCCCTTTCCCCTCTGCGAGCCGCATTTGCTAAACGGAATCTAGAGCCCGAGATTAAGCAGTGACACTTACCCTGTGGTAACTGTGGGAAACTGGGAACAAGACTGCTTATATGTTGATTTTGTGGGGGAATAACTACTTCCACTAACAAGCTACGCTGTTCCCACCAGCTAAGAAGTGGGAATTCTGCAGTGACTAAACTCACCAGTGGCAGCTACGGCTATTTATATGAACTAAGCCATAAAAGGCGCCAATTAGATTTAAACGCCTTTAAACCTACGTTATGCTATCGCCGTCCGGTTAACTCATATTAGTAAATCAAAACAAGGAGTTGTTATGCCTGGTGGCGGCGGTGAAGAACCCAAAAAACATGAGCTAGAGCCTGTTCCAGAACAAGAGGGCGCAGCCCAAACTATCGCTTTAAACTCACAAACGGTTACGAAAGTAGACGGTTATCTATTTGAACCAACCCATATAGCCCTAGCAGCTATCACCATTACAATTTTCTTCATTATCATGAGGCGAAAATGAATCAAGAAACAAAGGTTGAAGGTAAAAGCTCTTTTCTCCCTAGGCCATTAATACGTGGTGGATTTGCTGTGATTGTGATTACAGTGTTTATTCTGGGCTTTTATTTCATATCATTCGGGTCTAGTGGTATTTTCTCCCAAGAATCGTTCGCACAATTTGGTGATTACGTAGGGGGCACACTCAACCCAATTTTAAGCTTCGCAACTATTGGCCTGCTGGTATGGTCAATTCGAATTCAGCTCAAAGAATTACGAGCCTCTACAGAAGCTTTAGAAAACAGCAAAATAGAACTCCAACTTACTAGAATTGAAGCCGAAAAGAGTGCCTCAGCACTTGCAGCCCAAGTAGCGATGAGTGAAAAAGATTTTAGAGTACGAGAAATAACTCGCTCATTAAACGAACAGTTCAAAGTCTATGAGACCTTAATCAATTCTCCAAGCACTGATTTAGACACTTATGTGGATCAAAGCCAAAACCCATGGGTAGAATATAAAACCGTATCATCTTTAATTGATGGAATGCGTTTTGGGTTTCCATTCCCTGAGTTTATGCAGTTTAAAGTTATTGCAAAGCAACAGCTTGATAGTGAAATTGAAACAATATGGCATCAAAGCATCAATAACTTAGAGTTTATTTTCCATCTGCTGGACGAATACACTGTAGAAAGTATGCTCCCCGAAGGCAGATTAACTAGAGTGAGCGAAACATACTTACTACGGTTGCTCGGACATATAAAATCGCTACAGACGATTGTGAACAATGACCGCTTGAGTAAACTTGATAAAAAAGTTAAACATCTTCTACGTGAAAAATAATCTACCCAATGAGTGTAAACCTAAAGAAACACCAAAGGTAACACAACAAAGAGATGAAAACCTATTATTCCATATATAACATCAAGTTAAAAAACAAATTCAAGTCCCGCCGCCCCACCAAACATTAAAAAGCTCACCTTCGGGTGAGCTTTTTGCTTTCTACGAAAAATTTCACAAGTAGAATAACTAGCTGCAATTTCTACGTTGTTCTACGCGATTTATCTAGCATAATCTCTGTACGTTGGTTTATTACAATTAACACTGTATTGCGTACTCCCCTCCGCCTTTGAACTCAAATTAATTGAGGTGAAAAAACTGCACGACAATGCATCCATTAGCTATCTGTAAAACAAGCTTGATAATAACCGCTCAATGTAAACTAAGTTTTCAGCAACAAAATGGACGCTAAGAATTTAAATTCAGGTCTAATGATATGCTCATCTAAAGCCCTCATTTTTAAAACCCACTCATTTGGACTACACATACGGTTTTAGTCACAAAAATTCCACAAAACATAGTCTTTTCACTAAAATTACTACTAATCTGGTAATAGTAACCGCTCAAAAATCGTTCCGTAATGACGTATCTCCCCCACAACAAGGAAGTAAGCAATGACAGACAACTTTAGCCTGCTAATCAAAAACCGTGCTTGGGTCGAGCTATTGCTTTCGTCTACCTTGATTAACTTGCTGTCATTGGCACTGCCTTTCACTATGCTGCAAATTTACGACCGAATTCTGCCGAATCAAGGGTATGGCACTGCCAGCGTGCTGGTTTCTGCCGTGGCCGTTGCCATTTTATTAGAACTGGTTCTGCGCTATGCACGCAGTTGGGTACTTGCTTCCAGCGCGGCAAATTTTGAACTTCAAACAACTACCCATACCGTAGGCGCGTTATTGCAATCTGATTATAAGCGGATTGAGTCTTTAGGCACTGGGGTGATTGCCAACGGGTTAAACAGCATTGCCACTATGCGAGAAATCTATTCAGGCCAAGCGCTTGTTGCATTGATGGATTTTCCCTTCGTGCTGATTTTCTTGGCTTTAGTGGCGTATATTGGCGGCCCACTGGTGCTCATCCCCATCGCGGTATGGGCGGTAATTGGCGTACTTGTTTACCTGATTGGTAAACAACTCAATCAAGCCACCCAAGCTTTAGGGCTTACCGAGGGTGAGCGCTCACGCTTGCTTATCCAGGTGCTATCGGGACTCACTACCGCCAAAGCTCTGGGAATGGAAACCAAACTCAGTGGTATGTACAACGAGATCAATTACCAACGACTCGCCCAGCAGCAACAAGTCGACTGGTTGTCGTCCAAATTACAGGAACTTATTCAAGGTGCTTCGCAAGCCACCACCTTGCTTATCGTCCTCATAGGTTGCTTGGCGGTGCTCAACGGTGATTTAACCACAGGGGGACTCGCTGCTTGCTCTATTTTGGCCGGCCGGGCAATCGCCCCATTAAGTGCCATCATCAGCTTACGTTCACGGTTGGCTGTGGCGAAAACGGCTATGTCACAGGTTGAGCAGTTGAGCCAGCTGCCAGGGGAGGTTTTTGATGGCACAACCCAATACCAACAAAAACTTCCTCTAGGCCCAATACAGCTGCACCAAGTTAGCTTGCAACAAACCGGGGCCAAGCTCGTTGATGTCAATATTGAAATTCCAGCAGGGAGCTTTGTGACAGTGACCTCTAACCCGCTCACTCACGCTAGTCTGCTACTAAGTAGTATTGGCGCGTTTCATCGGGTAGAAAGCGGAAAAATATTGATTGCTGGTGTCGAGCAAAGCCAACATAAACGCAGTGAATATCGTCAGTCGGTACTGCACGTATCCCCTTGGCCAACCTTGATGGCTGGCACGCTGATGGAAAACATGACCTTATTTGCTGCTGACAAAGAACCGCAAGCTATGGCCATAGCGGAAACCTTAGGGTTAACAGAAACCATCGCGCAACTGCCTGCGGGCTATCAAACACTTGTGGGCAATAACGACAGCCAAATGTTGAATAAAGGTGCGATTAAGCTCATTGGCTTAGTGCGGGCATTAGTCCAATCGCCCTCAATTTTACTGCTTGATGAACCGATGATCTCATTGGATGCAGACTCACAACAAAGGTTGCTGAAATTATTAGCTAGCTATCGCGGCGACATGACCATCATATTCGCCAGTTATTTTACTAGTATTAGAGCATTGAGCGACATACATCTACATATTGATACCCAAGGACACTGCCAGCAGCAAGCGAAGGAGGTGTCAGCATGAATTCCGTCGTTCATATGTCACAAAATAATGACCTGAAACAGGCCACAATTTCGCTGTTACAACAACTTGGGTTATACGCGCAAGCCAGCCATTTGCTCAATGATCAACAATCACAACCTTTCGATACGTTATCGTTAAATCAGCTGTTAAAAAAACACAAGCTGAGCTTTCGCGTGTTGCAGTTTAGTCCGCAGATGATGGCACAAACGAGTCACCCGTGTTTGTTTATTCCAGATAACTCACCAGCCCAGGTTATCCGCCGGCGCCATGAACACCTTGAACAACTTGGTAATAACGATCAGTGGCAACCTCTTACAGCCAAGACAGGCGGTCACATTCTGATTGTTGATAGCTTGCCGACGGATAAGCAAAACACCAAAGCCTTTGCCCATGAGCTAAGTAAAAAGACCAAGTGGTATCGACCGGTTTTCTGGTTAAGCCTTCTGGCCAGTATCACCGGCCTTGCGGTACCGCTGTTTACAATGGCGGTATATGACCGGGTGATTGGTGGCCAGAGCCCATCGGTATTGCCAACCATTGCTTTAGGAGCCGCGTTAGCAATCAGTATTTTGGTCTCAAGCAGATTAGTGCGTGCCAAGGTACTCGCCAATACCAGCAATCGATTTGCTCGCGATCTGTCTAATTTGACCTTCGATCGTTTGCTGAGCATGCCATTGACCGTACTCTCTCGCGTCGGACTGTCTAATCATATCTCCAGAATGCGCAATGCTGAAAAAATGCGAGTACTACTATCTGGTCCCGCAGGCACCGGTTTAGTCGATGTTCCTTTTACCTTAATTGCACTGGTTACCATCGCGCTATTGAGTGGCTGGTTAGTCGTAGTGCCGCTGAGTATGTTGGCGCTTTTTTATTGGGTTATGAAGCTGACCAACAAATTCACTCAATCGGCCTCGCCGACAATTAGCAGCGACTATCAACAATCGTTGAACGAGTTAGCCAAGAACCTACTTCAAGTCAAAACCAGCGGCCACAATGAAGGGTGGTACGTTAAGTTTTGTCGTCAATGTCGTGAACATTGCCGACAAAACTTTATCTACGCGAAACGCAGTGGGCTCAATGCCGCGGTTGCCCATGCGATGAGTTTATTCACCGCGTTAGTCACCGTATTTACGGGCATTTTTTTAGTGCTGAATCAGAGTATCAGCCCTGGGGCGCTCATCGCCTGTGTGATGTTGATTTGGCGTATCACAGGCCCTGCACAACTGGCATTTTCATCGAGCCAAAAGATCACTATGGTTAAAAGTGCTGCCGAGCAGTTTGACCGCTTCATGACCGCTTCTACTGAACATAATGAACTCCGGCTGGATTTACCTGATACTAGCCAAGCTCCGCAGCTGAGCTTCCAACATCTGACCTTACGTTATAGTGCAGATGCTGAGCCCGCATTATCAGGCATCTCGGTAGACATAGATGCCGGTGAAAATGTGGCGATTATTGGCCCCAATGCTTGTGGCAAAACCTCGCTGCTGTTAGCGGCGATTGGCGTGGTTGAATCTCAGGCGGGCTTTGTCACGATTAACGGCAAAAACTTAAAACAATATGACCCGCAAGCGCTCAGGCAATGGGCAGCTTATAGCCCAGCTCAAGCTGATTTACTACCAGGTACCTTAGCTGACAATATCCGCATATCTATGCCTAGTGCTAGCGATGAAGAACTGATTAACGCGCTATACGCAGCCGGTGGTGCCGCCCTATTTGATGCACTCGACAATAACATCCATTGTGAACTGTTTAAAAACGGCCATAGTCTGCTGTCTCCCGTGGAAAGTGGCTATATCAGCTTAGCAAGAGCACTATTGAAACAGTCCCAGTTGATCTTACTTGACGAACCGATTGCCAATCAAAACCCCCATGCCAAAGCGCAGTTACTCGAAACCTTTGCTAAGTTGAAGGGCAATACAACCGTGTTATTTACCAGCCACGACGCCGACTTAATTCAACAGGCTGACAAAGTGATCATTTTAGATAAAGGCACTGTGGTCTATGCAGGGCCAGTCCCCGACCCAAGCGCCCCCAACAGCGAAAACAGCGAAAACAGCCAACTACCTCAGGAGAGCAGCCATGGATAATCGACAGCTTGCCAATCGAACTTGGCCTGCTCATGAGTTTACAGAAGCAATAGAAGCCCCTACAGAGAAGAAACTCATCACGCGGATTATCATCCTCATCGCCAGTTCCGTTTTGGTCATGCTACTGTGGTCGATATTGACCCAAGTAGAAGAGATATCAAAATCCAAAGGCCAGGTTGTACCGCTAGGACATCGGCAAGTGATTCAGAGCCTCACCGGCGGTACCATAGCCTCTGTGGTGGTAGAAGAAGGTGATCAGGTCAAAAAAGGTGATGTGCTAGCCAGTTTTGTCGCCATTGATAGTCAATCTGCAGAAGAGGAATTAGAGAGTAAACGCGCTAACCTGCTACTGAGAATTGAACGATACGATGCGTTTATTCAACAACGCTCAGCCAACTTTGATGAGTTTAATAGCACCTACCCACAACTGGTCAAACTCCACACGGCATCATTGCTGCGCATGAATCAAGAACGCGAAGCCATGCAGCAACTGTCGGCGTCTGAAATCGCAAAATCTCAAGCGGAACTTGATGGGCTAGAAACGGAAATCCCCCTTTAGAAGATCAAATTAATACCGCCCAACAAACCCTAAAAATGATGCTCTCGGTTACCGCCGAGCAAGCGGTATCAAAATTGCGTATTTTAGAGTCGCAACAAAAGCTTGATGCCTATATGCGCGAACTAAAAAGCATGCAAAGTAAACAGCAAGTTTTGGCCAAAAACCTGATCAATCTCGAGCAACAACTTAAACAGAAACAAGCCACTCAACTTAAAGAAGTTGAAGAAAAACGCACTGAAACTCAGGCCCAACTACTGGGCATTCTGGCGCAACTAAAATCATCTGGCTCTTTAGTGTCGCAAAACACGGTGACCGCACCTGTTGATGGCATTATTCAATCAATTCCCTCTACATCTAGCGGCAGCGTTATTCAACCCGGAGGCACGGTAGCCGTCATTGTACCCATGACAAAAACAGGCTTGATGGAAGTGAAGTTATCACCGAGAGATATTGGCTTTGTTCGTGAAAATCAGCCTGCCAGAATCAAGATAGATGCGTTTGATTATAGTCGTTACGGTGCGCTCGACGGCACTGTCACTCGCATCTCTCCCAGTACAGACAAAGATGAGAAAGGTGGCGTTTTTTATAAGGTACAGATAAGCATTGATAAACCCTATTTTGGCGAACACCCGGGTCAATTTGATCTGCTTCCAGGGATGACCGGTGAAGCCGATATTGTTACTGGTGAGAAAAGCGTATTTCAATACCTTTGGAAGCCTGTATTTACTAATGTTACTGAAGCTTTTGGTGAGCGATAGGAGTCAATTACGATGTCACACGATGAAAATCGCCCACACAACAAAACTCAGCATGGCGAGCAAGCAAGTAAATCTAAGCAGCAATTAAAACGGGAACAAATCGCCCAATCCAAAGCGAAAAAAGTGGATGCTGATGTTGAAAAGCTCAAAGCAAAAGAGCTTCGTGACGGCAAAACCAGCCAAATAGGTAACAAAGATCTTGTTGCAGATAAGCCTTGGCAAGTCGGTCAAACTGCTGCCATTCCCCATCCACAACACACTGATGAGACGCCCCTCGCTGACAAATCCAACAGCGCGCCAACCACAGATGGTGATGCAGATGCTTCAGCGCAAATTGCCAGTCAATCAACATCAGAATTAACACCAACCGATATAAAGACAACAGCAAGCAAAGCGTCCCATGCTCAACCGATAATCGAACATGGTAGTAGTGAGACCACAGGGATTGAACAGCAGCATATCAGCATTTCACACGCCCAAGTCCCTGGCCTTTCAACAATTGCACAAGCCTTGTCTGCAAACCACAACAGCGAAAACCCTGCCAATTTTACCATCGCTTTTAATGTGACCCCAAAACCCGCCCAAGTGACTGCTGTGCCATTTACAGAAGTGACCACTGGCACTGGCACTGGCACTGGCACTGGCACTGGCACTGGCACTGGCACTGGCACTGGCACTGGCACTGGCACTGGCACTGGCACTGGCACTGGCACTGGCACTGGCACTGGCACTGGCACTGGCACTGGCACTGCACTGGCACTGGCACTGGCACTGGCACTGGCACTGGCACTGGCACTGGCACTGGCACTGGCACTGCACTGGCACTGGCACTGGCACTGGCACTGGCACTGGCACTGGCACTGGCACTGGCACTGGCACTGGCACTGGCACTGGCACTGGCACTGGCACTGGCACTGGCACTGGCACTGGCACTGGCACTGGCAGCCATGAAAAGCCGTTAACAATTGAAGGTCAACATAAAAATCAACAAGTTAAGGAAGATAGCAGTGTTAATTCAGTTCATGGCACTTTAACTGCTCATGGTGAAAACAGCCAACATGTGACATGGGCGACCAATCAACAACAAGGACAATATGGTCATCTACAGATCGATAGCGCCACAGGTCAGTGGCAATACCATTTGGATAATAGTCTATCCGCAACAAATGCTTTAAATGAAGGTGAGTTACATCAAGAGCAGTTTGTGATCACCGCGACAGATAACCAAGGTAACCAAGTTAACAGCCTAGTCATTGTCAACGTAGAAGGTAGTAATGATCTTCCCACCATTTCAGGTGTTCATCATGCTGCATTAAATGAGCAAGGCAGCGTTGATACCGCAATCGGCCAACTCATTGCAACCGATGTCGACCATGGCGATAGTGCTACTTGGTCGGTTGTTAATAGACAAGGTCATTTTGGCCACATACAAATCGACCCACAAACTGGAATGTGGCAATACCATTTGGATAATCAATCTGCCGAAACCCTAGCGTTAAAGCAGGGCGACATCGCCAGCGAACGCTTCATTGTGCAGGTTACTGATAGTTCGGGTAATAGCGTTAGCCAACAGATAACAGTCGACATCCATGGTCAAAACCAGATTGCGCAAATACAAGGAATCAATCATTCCAGTGTCACTGAAGATCTTCACATCGACAGCCATGGCATGCTGCATACACAGGGACAACTATCCGTTGTCGATCCTGATTTAGGTGAAAGTCAATTTATCGCGAGCAATCTACAGGGACAATTTGGTCAGCTTAGTATCGATACTGATGGCCATTGGACCTATACCACGGACAATTTACAAACCGCGATTCAGGAGCTAAAAACTGGCGAGTCAATAACAGACAGCGTATTAGTGCGCACCGTGGATGGGACTGAACAAAAAATAACTGTCACTATCCATGGTACTGATGACAAAGCGGTAATTGCCAATGTCATCTCATCAACTGGTAATCCCACTCTATTAACCGCACCAACACCTGGTGGAGATACATACGCCTTCGTCAAAGAAGATTACAATGTCAGTCAAGGAAACTTGCATGCCGAAGGTCTGCTTTCGGTGACGGATGCAGATAAAAACCAAGCCCACTTCGTCAGCAGCACGTTGCAAGGTCAGTTCGGCAGTTTATCGATTGACGTGAGTGGCCATTGGATCTACAAAGCTGACAATTCACAAACGGCAATTCAAGGGCTGAAAACCGGCGAGTCACTCACCGACACCCTGCTGGTGCACTCAGTGGATGGCACTGAGCAGAAGATCACCGTCACCATTAACGGCACTGACGATAGAGCAGTGATTGCAGGCACTTCAACGGCCAGCCTCACTGAAGATAAAGACGTACACGCTGGCCAACTTCGCATAGATGGGGCGCTTAGCGTTACTGATGCTGATAACGGCCAAGCCCAGTTCACTGCCGAAAGTCTGCAAGGGCAATTTGGTACCCTTTCTATCGACAACTTGGGCCATTGGATCTACACAGCCGACAACTCGCAAACGGCAATTCAAGGGCTGAAAACCGGCGAGTCACTCACCGACACCCTGCTGGTGCACTCAGTGGATGGCACTGAGCAGAAAATCACCGTCACCATTAACGGCACTGACGATAGAGCAGTGATTGCAGGCACTTCAACGGCCAGCCTCACTGAAGATAAAGACGTACACGCTGGCCAACTTCGCATCGATGGAGCACTCAGTGTGACTGATGCTGATAACGGCCAAGCCCAGTTCACTGCCGAAAGCCTGCAAGGTCAATTCGGTATCCTTTCTATCGACAATTTGGGTCATTGGATCTACACAGCCGACAACTCGCAAACGGCAATTCAAGGGCTGAAAACAGGCGAGTCACTCACCGATACCCTGCTGGTGCACTCAGTCGATGGCACTGAGCAGAAAATTACTGTCACCATCAACGGCACTGACGATAGAGCAGTGATTGCAGGCACTTCAACGGCCAGCCTCACTGAAGATAAAGACGTACACGCAGGCCAACTACGCGTCGATGGGGCGCTAAGTGTTACCGATGCTGATAACGGCCAAGCCCAGTTCACTGCTGAAAGCCTGCAAGGCCAGTTCGGCACGCTTTCTATCAATAATTTAGGCCACTGGATCTACACAGCTGACAATTCACAAACGGTGTTTCAAGGCCTGAAAACGGGTGAGTCACTGACCGATACGCTGGTTGTTCACTCCATTGATGGTACTGAGCAGAAAATTACCGTCACCGTTAACGGTACTGATGATAAGGCCGTGATTGGCGGAACTAGTACTGCAAACCTCACCGAAGATAAAGATGTTCATCAAGGGTTGCTTCGAGCAGACGGCAATTTAAGCATCACCGATCCCGATGCAGGTCAGCAACAGTTCACTGCTGAAAGTCTACAAGGCCAATTTGGTACGCTGAGTATCAATGACCTCGGTCACTGGACCTATACTGCGGATAATTCACAAGCTGCGATTCAGGGGCTCAAAACCGGTGAGTCACTCACCGATACACTGAAGGTTCGCACCGTAGATGGCACTGAGCAGAAAATTACTGTCACCATCAACGGTACGGACGATAGAGCAGTAATTGCAGGAACGAGCACTGCGACTCTTACCGAAGACAAAGATGTTCATTCAGGCCAACTTCGCATCGATGGGGCGCTAAGTGTGACCGATGCCGACAACAGCCAAGCCCAGTTCACTGCTGAAACTCTGCAAGGCCAATTCGGTACGCTAAGCATCGACGATCTCGGCCACTGGATTTATACCGCGGATAACTCACAAAGCGCGATTCAAGGACTTAAAACTGGCGAGTCGTTCACCGATACGCTGGTTGTTCACTCCATTGATGGTACTGAGCAGCAAATTACCGTCACTATTAACGGTACTGATGATAAGGCGGTTATTGGCGGTACTAGCACCGCAAACCTCACCGAAGATAAAGATGTTCGTCAAGGGTTGCTTCGAGCAGACGGCAATTTAAGCATCACCGATCTCGATGCGGGTCAACAGCAATTCCAAGCAGAAAGCTTACAAGGGCAGTTCGGCACGCTTTCTATCAATAATTTAGGCCACTGGATCTACACAGCTGACAATTCACAAACGGTGATTCAAGGCCTGAAAACGGGTGAGTCACTCACCGATACGCTGGTTGTCCACTCCATTGATGGTACTGAGCAGAAAATTACCGTCACCATTAACGGTACTGATAATAAGGCCGTGATTGGCGGAACTAGTACTGCAAACCTCACCGAAGATAAAGATGTTCATCAAGGGTTGCTTCGAGCAGACGGCAATTTAAGCATCACCGATCCCGATGCGGGTCAGCAACAGTTCACTGCTGAAAGCCTACAAGGCCAATTTGGTACGCTGAGTATCAATGACCTCGGTCACTGGACCTATACTGCGGATAATTCACAAGCTGCGATTCAGGGGCTCAAAACCGGTGAGTCACTCACCGATACACTGAAGGTTCGCACCGTAGATGGCACTGAGCAGAAAATTACTGTCACCATCAACGGTACGGACGATAGAGCAGTAATTGCAGGAACGAGCACTGCGACTCTTACCGAAGACAAAGATGTTCATTCAGGCCAACTTCGCATCGATGGGGCGCTAAGTGTGACCGATGCCGACAACAGCCAAGCCCAGTTCACTGCTGAAACTCTGCAAGGCCAATTCGGTACGCTAAGCATCGACGATCTCGGCCACTGGATTTATACCGCGGATAACTCACAAAGCGCGATTCAAGGACTTAAAACTGGCGAGTCGTTCACCGATACGCTGGTTGTTCACTCCATTGATGGCACTGAGCAGCAAATTACCGTCACTATTAACGGTACTGATGATAAGGCGGTTATTGGCGGTACTAGCACCGCAAACCTCACCGAAGATAAAGATGTTCGTCAAGGGTTGCTTCGAGCAGACGGCAATTTAAGCATCACCGATCTCGATGCGGGTCAACAGCAATTCCAAGCAGAAAGCTTACAAGGGCAGTTCGGCACGCTTTCTATCAATAATTTAGGCCACTGGATCTACACAGCTGACAATTCACAAACGGTGATTCAAGGCCTGAAAACGGGTGAGTCACTCACCGATACGCTGGTTGTCCACTCCATTGATGGTACTGAGCAGAAAATTACCGTCACCATTAACGGTACTGATAATAAGGCCGTGATTGGCGGAACTAGTACTGCAAACCTCACCGAAGATAAAGATGTTCATCAAGGGTTGCTTCGAGCAGACGGCAATTTAAGCATCACCGATCCCGATGCGGGTCAGCAACAGTTCACTGCTGAAAGCCTACAAGGCCAATTTGGTACGCTGAGTATCAATGACCTCGGTCACTGGACCTATACTGCGGATAATTCACAAGCTGCGATTCAGGGGCTCAAAACCGGTGAGTCACTCACCGATACACTGAAGGTTCGCACCGTAGATGGCACTGAGCAGAAAATTACTGTCACCATCAACGGTACGGACGATAGAGCAGTAATTGCAGGAACGAGCACTGCGACTCTTACCGAAGACAAAGATGTTCATTCAGGCCAACTTCGCATCGATGGGGCGCTAAGTGTGACCGATGCCGACAACAGCCAAGCCCAGTTCACTGCTGAAACTCTGCAAGGCCAATTCGGTACGCTAAGCATCGACGATCTCGGCCACTGGATTTATACCGCGGATAACTCACAAAGCGCGATTCAAGGACTTAAAACTGGCGAGTCGTTCACCGATACGCTGGTTGTTCACTCCATTGATGGCACTGAGCAGCAAATTACCGTCACTATTAACGGTACTGATGATAAGGCGGTTATTGGCGGTACTAGCACCGCAAACCTCACCGAAGATAAAGATGTTCGTCAAGGGTTGCTTCGAGCAGACGGCAATTTAAGCATCACCGATCTCGATGCGGGTCAACAGCAATTCCAAGCAGAAAGCTTACAAGGGCAGTTCGGCACGCTTTCTATCAATAATTTAGGCCACTGGATCTACACAGCTGACAATTCACAAACGGTGATTAAAGGCCTGAAAACGGGTGAGTCACTCACCGATACGCTGGTTGTCCACTCCATTGATGGCACTGAGCAGAAAATTACCGTCACTATTAACGGTACTGATGATAAGGCGGTGATTGGCGGAACTAGCATTGCAAGCCTCACCGAAGATAAAGGTGTGCACTCAGGCCAGCTTCGCGTCGATGGTGCACTCAGTGTGACCGATGCTGACAACGGCCAAGCCCAGTTCACAGCTGAAAGCCTGCAAGGCCAATTCGGTACCCTTTATATCGACAATTTGGGTCATTGGATCTACACAGCTGACAATGCACAAAGCGCGATCCAAGGGCTGAAAACAGGTGAGTCACTCACCGACACCCTGCTGGTACACTCGGTTGATGGCACTGAGCAGAAAATTACTGTCACCATTAACGGTACGGACGATAAAGCGGTAATTGCAGGAACGAGCACTGCGACTCTTACCGAAGACAAAGATGTTCATTCAGGCCAACTTCGCATCGATGGGGCGCTAAGTGTGACCGATGCCGACAACAGCCAAGCCCAGTTCACTGCTGAAACTCTGCAAGGCCAATTCGGTACGCTAAGCATCGACGATCTCGGCCACTGGATTTATACCGCGGATAACTCACAAAGCGCGATTCAAGGACTTAAAACTGGCGAGTCGTTCACCGATACCCTGCTGGTACACTCGGTAGATGGTACCGAGCAGAAGATCACCGTCACCATCAACGGTACTGACGATAAAGCAGTAATTGCAGGAACGAGCACTGCGACGCTTACCGAAGACAAAGATGTCCATAGTGGTCAACTGCGCGTCGATGGGGCGCTTAGCGTTACCGATGCTGACAACGGCCAAGCCCAGTTCACTGCCGAAACTCTACAAGGGCAATACGGTGAGCTAAGCATCGATAATCTCGGTCACTGGACTTACACCGCCGACAACCCGCAAACGTCAATTCAAGGGCTGAAAACTGGCGACTCACTCACCGACATCCTGCTGGTGCACTCGGTAGATGGCACTGAGCAGAAGATCACCATCACCATTAACGGCACTGACGATAAAGCAGTAATTGCAGGAACGAGCACTGCGACGCTTACCGAAGACAAAGATGTCCATAGTGGTCAACTGCGCGTCGATGGTGCACTTAACATCACAGATCCTGACAACGGCCAAGTCCAGTTCACAGCCGAAAGCCTGCAAGGCCAATTCGGTACCCTTTATATCGACAATTTGGGTCATTGGATCTACACAGCTGACAATGCACAAACGGTGATTCAAGGGCTGAAAACAGGTGAGTCGCTCACCGACACCCTGCTGGTACACTCGGTTGATGGCACTGAGCAGAAAATTACCGTCACCATTAACGGTACTGATGATAAGGCCGTGATTGGCGGAACTAGTACTGCAAACCTCACCGAAGATAAAGATGTTCATCAAGGGTTGCTTAGAGCAGACGGCAATTTAAGCATCACCGATCCCGATGCAGGTCAGCAACAGTTCACTGCTGAAAGCCTACAAGGCCAACTTGGTACGCTGAGTATCAATGACCTCGGTCACTGGACCTATACTGCGGATAATTCACAAGCTGCGATTCAGGGGCTCAAAACCGGTGAGTCACTCACCGATACACTGAAGGTTCGCACCGTAGATGGCACTGAGAAGCAAATTACCGTCACCATTAACGGTACTGATGATAAGGCAGCTATAACAGGAACCAGCACTGCGACTCTTACCGAAGACAAAGAGGTGCATTCAGGCCAGCTTCGCGTCGATGGTGCACTCAGTGTGACCGATGCTGACAACGGCCAAGCCCAGTTCACAGCTGAAAGCCTGCAAGGCCAGTTCGGCACGCTTTCTATCAATAATTTAGGCCACTGGATCTACACAGCTGACAATTCACAAACGGTGATTCAAGGCCTGAAAACGGGTGAGTCACTGACCGATACGCTGGTTGTTCACTCCATTGATGGTACTGAGCAGCAAATTACCGTCACTATTAACGGTACTGATGATAAGGCGGTGATTGGCGGAACTAGCATTGCAAGCCTCACCGAAGATAAAGATGTTCATCAAGGGTTGCTTCGAGCAGACGGCAATTTAAGCATCACCGATCCCGATGCAGGTCAGCAACAGTTCACTGCTGAAAGCCTACAAGGCCAATTTGGTACGCTGAGTATCAATGACCTCGGTCACTGGACCTATACTGCGGATAATTCACAAGCTGCGATTCAGGGGCTCAAAACCGGTGAGTCACTCACCGATACACTGAAGGTTCGCACCGTAGATGGCACTGAGCAGCAAATTACCGTCACCATTAACGGTACTGATGATAAGGCAGCTATAACAGGAACCAGCACTGCGACTCTTACCGAAGACAAAGAGGTGCATTCAGGCCAGCTTCGCGTCGATGGTGCACTCAGTGTGACCGATGCTGACAACGGCCAAGCCCAGTTCACAGCTGAAAGCCTGCAAGGCCAATTCGGTACTCTTTATATCGACAATTTGGGTCATTGGATCTACACAGCTGACAATGCACAAAGCGCGATCCAAGGGCTGAAAACAGGTGAGTCGCTCATCGACACCCTGCTGGTACACTCGGTTGATGGCACTGAGCAGAAAATTACTGTCACCATTAACGGCACGGACGATAAAGCGGTAATTGCAGGAACGAGCACTGCGACTCTTACCGAAGACAAAGATGTCCATAGTGGTCAACTGCGCGTCGATGGTGCACTTAACATCACAGATCCTGACAACGGCCAAGCCCAGTTCAGCGCTGAAACTCTGCAAGGGCAATATGGTGAGCTGAGTATCAGCAACTCTGGCCATTGGATCTACACAGCTGACAATTCACAAACAGTGATTCAAAGCCTAAAAACAGGCGAGTCGCTAACAGATACTCTGATCGTACGCTCCGTGGATGGCACAGAGCAGCAGATCACGGTGACCATTAACGGTACAGACGATAGAGCAGTGATTACAGATGCTCAAACAGATATCAATTTACGCGGTGTTACCGAAGATCGAGGATATACCGATACCCATTACGATCTTCATTATGAAGGCAAATTGAACGTTCAAGACCCCGATAAAGGAGAAGGCAGTTTTGACCCCAATATCGGCCCACAAACCTATCAAGGCATTGGATACGATACCAAGTTAGGTGGCCATGTATTATTAATGCGAGATGGCCGTTATACCTACACCTTAGATAATCGCAACATTCAAAACCTCGCTGAGGGAGAAACTCAAAAAGACTCCGCGGTGATCAGAACCGCTGATGGCACAACGCATACCATAGAGCTTACCGTTCATGGCACCAATGATAGGCCAACCATTGCTGCACAGTCGCAATCGGTAGTCGAAGGTGGCACATTGTTGCATGGACAGATGCTAGGTCAAGATATTGATCACGGTGCTATCCTGAGCTATTCAGCCCCACAAATAGATGGATTCACCTTAAATACCGATGGTAGCTACAGCTTTGACCCAAGTCATGCAAGTTATCAACCACTGGTCGCAGGGGCAACAAAAACGCTAACGATTCCAGTTACCGTGACTGATGAGCATAACACCAGCGCAACTCAAAACCTGACGATCACCATTAAGGGCATAAATAATGGCGCGACTATAAGTGGGGTTGATACAGGTGATGTCAATGAGGGCCAAGGCAGTTACGCAGATATGTCTCCAGACTATGCCCAGCCAGGCATGGCTAAGCTAGGTCAAGCCGCATTAACGGCTGATGGCAAGTTAGACATTATTGACCCTGACACTGGTGAATCCCTTTTTGATCCTAAAGGCGGTGCCTGGAATAACTCTTACCATGGACAATATGGACACTTACTTTTAAACCCAGATGGAACGTGGCATTACCATGTCACCGTTGGGAATGTCGATTGGGTAGGAAACCGCAAAACAACAATTGGCACAACCATTGATCAATTAGGTGAGCATCAAACGTTAACTGATACCATTACCGTATACTCCAAAGATGGCACATCTCACGATATTGTTATCACCATTCATGGCGATAATGACCGCCCATACTGCTCTTCAGAAGTGCAACTTGCCAGTGGTAAAGAAGATCTAGCTCAAACCATCTCTGTTACGGATCTTTTAGCAAACACCGTCGACGTGGATGCCAATGACGCCGGCAAACTAACCATTGCCAATATCAGCGTCAATCATGGCTCACTCAAAGATAACCAAGATGGCACCTTTACCTTTACCCCAGACAGAGACTACAACGGTCAAGTCCATTTCAGTTATGACGTAAAAGATGCCCATGGGGGCTCACGCATACTGGCGCTACTACCACCTTAAGCGCTGTTAGGGATACGGCTATCATTAGTGAAGTCACCACAGAAACAGTTATCGAAGATGGTTCTCATAACAGACAGAACCTTGGACATATCACAGAGCTTGCCTCAGGTAGTTTACAAGTTATTGACCCTGATAGCGGCGAAAATAAATTTAGATATAGCCAATTCGGTGAAACAGCCATAAAAGATCAATTCAATGGTCAGCTTCGAATAGATAGTGCTGGCAACTGGGGATACAGCGTTGACAATAGCAAATTACAACATTTAGCTGCCGGCCAAACTGAAGAAGTGGTTTATCGAGTTCATAGCCAAGATGGCACGGCATATGAACTCCATATCCAAGTTGAAGGTACAAATGATGCCCCGGTGGCCAATATTGTCACTTTATCCAATGGCACTGAAGATACTCATTATCAGATGCAAGCGAGTCAATTTGGCTTTACAGATATCGATACTGGCGACACCTTACAATCTATTGCCATCACCGACCTACCACCAGCATCACAAGGTAAGTTTGTCTTTGACGGACAAACTATTACCGCAGGCCAAAGTATTACGACTGCGGATATCAGCAAGCTGCAATTTATTCCGGCCAAAGACTTTAACGGAGATGTGCAGTTCACCTTCACAGTTAATGACGGTCACGTTGATTCCGCACCAGCTAAAACATCAATTCATATCGCTTCTGTTGATGATCCATTAGTTGATAGCGGTATGCGTGATTTAGGTACAGCGGATGAAGATACCACCACACATTTTACAGACGCGCAATTACTCGCAAACTTATCAGATGCCGATGGTGTCTTACATGTAAGCGGCGTGCCGACATCAACTCAAGGCACAGTAACAGCGAATGCAACAGGAGGGTATGACTTTACCCCGAATGCAAATTACCATGGACCAGCTGAAATTGATTATAAAGTCAGTGACGGAACGACCGAGTACGCCCAAACGGCTCATTTAAGTGTGAGCTCAGTTACCGATGCAGCAACGACTTCCTTGTCTGCAGAAGTTCAACGTACAGCATTTGGTTTAACCTCATCATCCGACCATGGATATATCAAACCACAAGGCGATCAAATTAATTCGGGAGGTGACTTACACGCTTTTACGGCTGAATTCACTTATATCCACGATCCAAAAATCACCATTGGTACTTATCAGGATTTTGTTATGTTTCATGGGGTTAAACCTGATGGCACGCCTGATATGGATGGCGTTAATTTCGGCATGTGGACCTTTGGCGGTAATTTGAAGTTTACCAGTTCACATATCAGTGGTGATAACGGCAACCCTGGAGTCAATTTTAACGATGGGCAAGACCATCGTATAACCATGACATGGGATGGTAAAACAGATACCGCAAGACTTTACGATAACGGCGTTTTAAAAGTTACCGTTTCTGGTTTCGCTGGAAGCGATCACATTGCTGCCAACCCATTTCTTAACGTAGGCAGTAAATACGTGCCAGGGCATTTTGCAGGACAAGATAAATTTCCAGGACGATTGCTCTCAACTAGTTTTGCCTCGCAAGCACTTACACCAGAACAAATTCAACATGGCCCAGTCTATGAGTCTGTTAGTAAAAATAATGGCCTATTAATCGACATTCGATCCGACAGTCATGGGGTTATATCTGACCAAACAGGTCACCATCAGCTTGATATTGCTGACTTACATACGTTTACAGGTGAAATGGTCAATATTGGCTCAACGGCTTTAGCATCAGGCGATGTATTACATATGCACCTGTCAGTAGCCGCTCCTATAGATCATGACGATGTTCTCAGCAAAATAGAGGTATTGGGACTTGCGAAAGGCACGATTCTTACCGATGGCCATCATAGTTTAACGATTGGCTCAGCGGTGCAACATGCGGATGTTACCGGTTGGGATTTAGATAAAGTGACCGCAACATTACCTGCTCATGGCGATCAGAACATGTTAATGCAATTAATCGCTACCACAACAGGGCCAGATGGAGTAAGTGCAACCGATAGTGCAAAACTGCCAATAATATTAGATGTTAATTCCCCGGTTCCTGATGCTGTTATTACCGGAGATGAACACCTAGTAACAGATGAAACCTCTACTGTTTCTGGCCAACTAATTATTACAGATACAGATCCATCGCAAGCACACTTTATTGCTGAAGTGATACCAAGTGCTCATGGTCAATTTATAATAAAATCTGACGGAAGTTGGGAATTCACCCCTAGTAAATTGGCTGAAACCTTGACTCTAAACCATAACGCCACTGACATCGTTACCGTAAAAACCATTGATGGAACAGAGCAACAATTGAGTGTAACACTCATCGGTAGCGATACCGCCCCAACCACCGTCACCACGGATTTAGGCAAGGTTGAGTCTGGCCACTCCCACGACTTCCAGGCAACAGATTTGCTTGCTAATGTTACCGATGTCGATACCAGTGCAGCGGGATTATCGATTGTGGCAGGCTCGCTATCCTCCCCCCATGGAACTGTAGTAACCAATCCTGATGGCAGCTATAGCTTTACTGCAAGTCCAGGTTTTGTTGGTAACGATTTAGCCATTAGTTTCAAAATCAGCGATGGTCATAATACTGTTGATGCCAATGCAATAATCGATGTTACTCCGCCTTTAGCGATCACCCGATTAGAACATGATACAGGTACCAGTGATAGTGATTTTGTTACTAGTGACGGTCGCATAATCTTATACGGAACTGGTGAGCCGGGTGCCACAATCATGGGAACAGGGATTCTCACAGGCCCTAAAACGATTGTCGATGACAATGGACACTGGAAATTAGATGTTAGCGCAACAGATCGAGCCGATGGCACCTATACGCTGGCTGTATATGCACTCAAAACAGACGGTAGCTATGCACAAGCACATCATCGAGTCACTATCGATACAGCCAAACCAACCTTGTCTATCGACCCAATTTCCGACGACGATTGGGTGAATCATCATGACCACCAGCAAGATTTAACGATTACGGGCACCACTACCCATGTGGCTGATGGTAATTCAGTTGAGGTGATTGTGGCTGGTACACACTATAGCGCCAGCGTAAGTAACGATCATTGGCAACTGGTCATTCCGGCAAATCAAGTTGCCAATATTGGCGATAACGCATACCTAGTCCATGCTGAAGTTATCGCTACAGCTACTGGCGATAGTGCTCATGAACAGCGACAACTGGTGGTTTCAGCAGATCTCAGCACACTGGTACAAACTAGAGGTGTTGAGGAAGACACTAAGACTAATGCAACGGGAACGTTATTTGCCGTGGGCGCCAGTGAAACAGTTACCACTACGGGCTTATTACAAGGTAACTACGGCACGTTACAGATGAATGCAGATGGTAGTTACCAATACACATTGGACAATAACTCAGCCACTATTCAGCAAATGGGGCAAACCGATAGCCATGCAGACAATTTTTTCATTAGTTACACCAATAACCACGGCGACACCAAGCATGCCGTAGTTAATATAGGTATTCATGGCACCAACGACGCGCCACTACTAACAGGCACCTTTGAGATATCCCGTTCGATTACCACGGGCACAATGACCAATACTCACTCATATGGCTATATCAATATCGATGATATTGATAACACTGACAACCTCAGCGTCGAGTACATAGATAAACAAGGCGCTCATCATCAATTGGATTTCACTCCCGGTAGCAGTAATAAAATTGATGTACAGGGTATTGGCCACTTTAATATTGATGCAGACGGGCGCTGGGACTTTACCTTTAGCCATAGTGGCTCAGAGCGAGACAAACTCACTCAAGAGGTTGCTGCAGGTAAAATTCATACCGAAAGCGTTACTCTCAGAGTAACAGATAGCAGCGGTGAGAGCCGAGAAGAGCATCTGACCGTGCATATTGGTGATGGTAAAACCGGACCGCAAATTTTCGGCGCTTCTGAGTCTGTAGTCACGGAAGATAAGGTCACACGCTCGCACGGTTTACTCGATTTATTAGTCGGTGATGTCAAAGTCGCCAGCGGAGTCACCTGGACATTGCAAGCCGGAACACGTCCGCAATATGGTGACCTAACCTTAAATAGCGATGGAAGTTGGCAATATCAGGCTCATAACGATTCGGCTCGAGTGCAAGCCCTAGCTCAGGGTGAGCGACTTGAAGAAACTGTCATGGTGACAGCTACAGACTCTCTTGGTCACAGCGTTGATCAAGCCATGAAGTTAGTGATCATTGGCACCAATGATATACCCGTTGTCGGCCATGCGCTTTCAGGTACCGTGGTCGAAGATCATCTACTTACACTCACTAAAGCAGATTTACTCGCTAACGTTCATGACGTTGATTTACTTGATCATTTTAATATTAGCCAATTACGCCTTGAAGGTGATGGGAGTATTACCCAGAAAGGTGATCACTGGGTCGTCAATCCAGGCATTAATTTTAGTGGTGAATTAAGGCTGGCTTACAAAGTCTCAGATGGCCACACATCAGTCGACAATAGTATGGCTATCCATGTGTCACCTGATGCTGACACGCCCGCCATGATATTCACTAAACATGTCGGAGACTTATCAGCGCCATTGGATAGTTTTGCTATTCAAGGTAATCAAAATACTGAGCTTGCACTAAACATCAACGTCTCCAGCCCTGACAACAATGAAACGCTTACTGTAGAGATAAGTGGCCTTCCCTCAGGTGCGAGCTTATCTGCTGGTACAGAACATAATGGTGTATGGACCCTACTACAAAATGAGTTAACCAACCTGAAACTGCTGCCTGAAACAGACTTTAGTGGTCATTTTGATATTCAAGTTGTTGCTACAGCCCACGATGGTAATTCAACGGCAAGCAGTCGTCAGACACTTGGTGTCGATGTGCTTCCAACTGTCGCGGTTGTCGCACAAACCTCTGCTGCCGACGAGCCGATCGAGGACAGTCAGGCCAACGTTGTTGAAGAGGTAAGTTCCACCATTGAGCCTAGCTCACCAGTTGATCATTACTTCCAGATGATAGGGATCACCCCGACAGAGGATACGGTTACACCCGCTAATTCACCAACAGAACCGGTAGCCGAGTTTACCCGTACAGTTCAATCGGGTGCTGACGCAGATATGCTAGACGTGACTCTAACAGATGGATTTGAAAATCCGCTGGCTGATCACGACGACCTTTTACCTCATTCTCAATCAGAAGACGTAGATGGGATACCTGGAGACCAAACCGATCATATTGTTAGCGATGATGATCTGTTGAGTCAGGCATTAAACGATATGCACAACCAAATGTAGCCAAACATTAAAAAGCTCACCTTCGGGTGAGCTTTTTGCTTTTATAGGCAAAATATTCAACCTTGCTATACCCATAAAAAAACGCCGCTAGTTTTCACTATCGGCGTTTTTGTTTAATCACTAACTCAGCTTACAAGCCAACCTCGATTAAAGAGTGACCTAAACCAATATTGTCGGTTTGCTTGATAATAGATAACCCTGCAAGTTCAATAAGCGGTAAGAACTCGTGGCTCATGTAAAAGCGGCTATTACCGTTGGCAATGGCAGTGAAATACAAGCTAGTCGCGTTAAGTGAGTAGCTTGCTGATTCAAATTCCTGACAATCAGGAAACAGCTCAAGAATAAAGATACGCGAGTCTGGGCGCATGGCTTCTTTCACGCGCATCAAGATGCTAACGATTTCTTCTTTTGAGAAGCAATCAAGGAACTGGCTCATCCAGTAAACATCTTTACCTTTTGGCAGAGCATTTTTAGGTGCAAGCAAATCACATGGGAAGGCTTCAACACGCTCGCTATAACCAGCTTCTTCCATATTCACCGTTGCAACGGCTAGCTGCTGCGGCAAGTCAACCATAGTGACCTGAACATCACTGTTATGATTACAGCATTGCTTGGTCCATTTACCGGTATTGGCACCAATATCACACAGTGTGGCAGTAGGTTTGGCAAACACTTCTTTTAACAGCGTTGGAAAGCTGCGATCGGAGTAATAGTGGTCAAAACCAAACCAGCTGTCTTTTTCACGTTGAGTAAGCTTAGACAAACCTTGGTATAAAGTGTCCCACTCGCCTAAGTGCTTTAATCCTGCAGGCTTAGTATCTTTGATCGCTTCCGTTAACTCACCCATGCCCTGGTAGCAAATGTCTGCGACAAAATCCATGTTAGCAATAGTCATAGGATCAAAGTCGACAAACTGGCCCAGCTTAGTAATTTGGTACTTGCCGTCATTCCAGGTCACAAGGCCTGCGGATAAACCCATATCGAGTAGCACAGCTACGCCGTATTCAGTAACTTGAGTGTGTTCTGCGAGCTCTTTTGCGCTCGCACCTGCTTTTGGTGCATTACCTAAAGCGGCCAGAATACCTAAGTCGCGCAAGCTCTTACTTGCCTGAAACGCAATCGGCGCAAAAGCAAGCCTTTGCGCCTCTTCTTTCGCACTTAATGCGGTGCGATTATCTTCATTATAAAACTTCATTAACTTCTTTCTATCGAGGGTCTACTATTTAGCAGCTGCTTCTCGGATCGATTTCTTAATGTCTAAATTAAGGTTTCTAACCCAGGTCGCTACTTTCTTATGAATTTTGCCGTCTTTATATTTCAGGTTTTCAGAACCGTAATAAAGAATTGAATAATCTTCAGCGCTATATGGAATATCCACTTCCAACATGTGTGAGCGAACATTTAACGTACCGCGCAATAAATTGTCGTTTACTGGAGTAATTTGCCAATTACGAACATAGCCAGCGTCAACAATCGCATTTTTTACTTGCTCTTGAGTCAAGTTGTATCCCACGGGCTCACTTTTAAGCTCAGGCACAGGAATTGTTTTACAGCCAACTAATACAAGTGTGAATATAAGTGCAATTAATTTCTTCATACTTACTCCATGTAACATTCCGTTGATTTAACTCACCAAAATCGATCTAAAAAACAGGATTAAACTCTTGTTTTTAAAATTTATTTTACAGCGTTTTTGTTATCGCTTTGAAAGGTGGTAGCATACTCCATTCGTTAATAAAGAGATACCCCAAATTCGTATGCAGTTTCGCTGTGACATCCAGGCCTGGCATGCTTGCCCAGAGCATGTTTCAGAACTAACCGGACACCCACTTCCGCCAACGCAAAGTAAGGTACCAGCAGGTATAAAACGCCGTGCTAGTCAGTTAAGTAAACTTGTGATCAATACCTGTTTGCCTATTATTGCGGAGCGCTCAGTTGACTATGTTGTTTTCGCCACTCAACACGGTGAAATTCATCGCACGCTTAATTTGCTAACGGATTTAGCCAGCGAAGAAGAGTTGTCACCAACTGCATTCGCCCAATCGGTTACCAGCACTGCACCCGGCTTATTAACTATTGCTAGTAAGCAACCGATTGCATTTACTACGGTTTCTGGCGGTAAAAATACCCTGCAAGCAGGTTTAATTGAAGTGGCAATGCGATTTTATCAGCAGCCACAAAGTAATATTTTATTGATAGTAACTGATGAAGCCCTACCAGAGATTTATCAACATCACAGTGCTGAACAGCACCAGCAAAACCTGTTAGCGCTTTATTTTACCCAGGGTCAATCCTGGCAAATTGAATGTAACTCTGCCAATAACGGTGAGCACTCAGCAGGTGAAGCAGAACCTGCTGAAACATCAGCACGAACACGATTTGCAGACAAACTTGCTGATAACACCAGTTTTGATTTCGATTTTACGAACACGCGTTGGTCATGGAAAAAGTTGTAAATAGCCTAAGTAAGTCTCTTAGAGCATGTGCATCGGCAATCTCATTTACGTTTTTTGGGATTGGTGGCTTAATCCTATCTTACGTGTGGTTTCCCCTACTTTGCGTAGTTCATCGCGACAAGAAAAAACGAGAGCTAGCCTGTCAAAAGAGCATTTGTAAAAGCTTTCGTTTTTTTACCTTGTTTATGCACTGGTTGCGGATTTTAGATCTCGATGTAAAGAACCAGGAGAGATTATCGCAGCGTCACGGTTGTATTGTGGTGGCCAATCACCCGACCTTAATCGATGTGGTCATTTTAATGGGTTACATGGACCAGTGTGATTGCATCGTTAAAAGTGAGTTGTTCCACAATCCTTTTGTGCGTCATATTGTTAACTTGGCAGGTTTTATTCCTAACCAATCAGAAGATCTCATTAACTTATGCCAGCAAAAGCTCTCACAAAAGCGCAAATTGCTGATTTTCCCTGAAGGCAGTCGCACAGTCCCTGGAGAAAGTGTAAAATGCCAGCGAGGTGCAGCTCATCTTGCAGTGCGATGCGATACAGATATCCAAACAGTGAGAATTCATTGCTCGCCAATCGCGCTATACAAAGGCAGTGCTTGGTATCAAATGCCCGCGTCACCAATGAAATTTACCATAGAGGTCGACCAGCCGATTTCGATAATGCCAATTATTGAAGGCTCGCCGGCACCAGCTACCGCGGCACGACGACTAACACGCTATTTGAATAGCCACTTGCAGCCGAATGTAGCTGACAAATGATTTAAGGACCCAAAAGTGAAAGACTTAGAATTACAACTAAAACAACTAATTATCGATACATTGAACTTAGAAGATTTAACCACTGATGACATTGAGTCTGCTGAGCCACTTTTTGGTGACGGCGATGGTTTAAACCTTGACTCAATTGATGCGCTAGAGCTTGGCTTAGCCATCAAGAAACAATTCAATGTGCTTATCAATGGCGACGACCCAAGCGTACGTGAGCACTTTACTAGTGTTGACACCCTAACTCGTTTCATTGAATCGCAACAAACCGCTGAGGTGTAAAGTGACCCGCCAACAGATTTTCGATCTTATTAAAGATGCCATGGTCGAGCTATTTGAGCTTGAGCCAGAAGAAGTAACAGCAGAAGCCAACCTGTTTGAAGACTTAGATCTAGACAGCATAGACGCGGTTGACCTAGTGGTTTTCTTGCAAAACAAAACTGACACTAACTTTGAAGCAGAAATGTTTAAGTCAGTGCGTACCGTGCAAGATGTTGTCGACGCAGTAGTAAAATTAGAAGCAGAATCTAGCGAAATCGCATGAAGCTAGGGAGCTTGATACCAGCAGCTCTGCTGGCTTTGTATCCCTTTCTGGTTTATCTCGCAGTACAGCACCAACAAACAACAGCCTTACTGTTGCTTCTTGGTGCTGTGTTTATTGCGCGTTTTATTTTTGCGCCGAGCAACAAGCCACTCAAACTGATGACCTATGTTACCAGTACCATTGGCCTTGCTTTGGTGTCAGCCAGCAGCTTAATGCCGCAATCCAGCTGGTTATTGTTTTACCCTGTAGTAATCAACGTCAGCCTAAGTTTGATGTTTGCCGGCAGCGTGTGGCTAAAGCAGCCTATTATCACCGCGATTGCTAAGTGGCGTGACCCTAATCTGCCTGAATCTGGCATAGTCTACACCCGAAAACTGACGTGTGTATGGGCAGTATTTTGCGCCCTTAACGCCGTTGTTGCAGCTATTACAACCACAATGTCTATCGATATTTGGACCTTATATAACGGTCTTATCAGCTATTTGTTAATCGGCACATTTATGCTGCTTGAATACCTGTACCGCCTAAGAGTAATGCGCCGTGAAAGCTAGTCTTCTTCATCAACTGCTACTCTCAAACGAGCTTGAGCGCACTATTGCAATCAATGGCCAGCAACAACTCACCATTGCTGACTTACAACGTGATGTAGCCGCATTAATGGCAAGCTTAAGTGCACGCTTGGAGCTGTTATCCACCTCTGATGCAAACGACAGTATGACAAATAGCAACGACGCTACTCACGCTGCCGAAAACATAGGGATTATTTGCCAGCAGCCGTGGACTTTCTTGGTTGCATTGCTAGCTGTGCAGCAATTAGGTAAGCAGCCACTGGTATTTTCCAATATCCAAGACCGTCAAGCGGCTGAATATTGCCAGCAATGGTTGTGTATTACGGATAAAGATTCGCTTGCAGGTAACGCCAACACCCTAGCTATCAAGCAGGTGTTGAACACCGAGGTGCAGCAAGCTGCCGCAACTGATCTCAAGGCTACTCATTCAGAGCTGCTCAAGGCTGTTAACAGCGAACAAGCCAAACTCACCCTGTACACATCTGGCAGCACAGGTGAGCCAGCGGCAATTGCCAAAAACCTTGCCCAGCTTGAGCTTGAAGCGCAAACGCTAGAGCGTGATTTTGGGACTGAGCTTACAAAAGGCAGTGTATTTGTTGGCACTGTGGCGCATTATCACATCTATGGCATGCTGTTTCGCTTATGTTGGCCACTACTAAGTCAACGAATGTTCGATTGCGCACTAATCCAGACTGAAGAGCAGCTGTTACCTAAGCTAACAAAGCCATTAGCCTTTATCTCCAGCCCTGCGTTTTTATCACGATTGCAAGCGATGCCAGGTGTGCAGGCCAAGTCGGGAGGACAAGAGCAGCAAATCAGTTTTAGCTCTGGTGGCCCATTAGATTTTGCCAGTGCACAACAGGCGAAGGTACAACTTGGTGCATTGCCGATTGAAGTATATGGCAGCACAGAAACGGGCGGCATAGGCTGGCGCAGACAAGATAAGCCAAGCACGCCATGGCAAAAGTTTAGTTTGGTAAAACTTGCCCTTAATGATGGCTGCTTGCACGTTAGTTCAGATTATATCGGCGAAGGACAGTTTCAAACCCAAGACTTAGTTGAGCTGATTGACCAGCAGCACTTTCGCCTAAAAGGCCGCGCTGACCGTATTGTGAAAATCGCAGAAAAGCGTATCTCCCTTGATGAGCTAGAAAAAACACTCTCCTCTTGTCAGGGCATTGAACACTGCGCCATCATAGCCCTTAAAAATGCCGAGCAAACACGCATTGGCGCGGTCGTCACCTTGAATACTGACTGGCAGCAACAAGTCGTTGATAATGGTCAGGCTTGGTTATGGAAAAATATTCGCGCTCAGCTAAAAGGGTTAGTTGAGCCAGTTGCACTGCCAAGGCAGGTTCGCGTTGTTGAAGCGATTGCCGTTAATCAACAAGGCAAGCGCAACTATGTGGAATTAGAGAAACTATTTCAATGACAGTAAATAAACTCCCTCGGGTCATCAGCGCTCAAATCCAAGACAACACAGCAATCGTTGAGCTGTTTGTTGGCGAAGACATTGAGTACTTCAAAGGCCATTTTGACGGACACCCGCTTCTACCAGGTGTAGTGCAGCTTGACTGGGTATTACACTTTTTCAAAGCGCATTTAATCAATGACTTTCAATTTAAAGGCTGTGATGTGATCAAATATCAGCAGCCAATTTTGCCAAATATGCAGGTCACGCTCACCATGGTATGGAAGAGCGAGCGTAGCAAGCTTGAGTTTAAATACAGCTCAGCGTCTGGCAATCACGCCTCGGGTAAAATTAAGGTGTTACCTCATGAGCTTTAAGCTGGCAGCGATTATTCCATGTTACAACCACGGTAACACGGCTGACGCTGTGGTCGTTGCCTTGCAAGCCAAAGGTTTAGATGTACTCATCGTCAATGACGGCAGTAATCAGCCAACCACAGACACATTGCGGGCGATAAAAGCAAGTCGCGGCATTCATCTATTGGAGCTTGAGCAAAACTCAGGCAAAGGCGGCGCGGTGATGGCAGGTTTACGCCACCTACATCAACTAGGTTATAGCCATGCGGTGCAGGTTGACGCAGACGGACAGCACGATCTTTCTAAACTCAGCGAGCTAATTGATAGCGCAAAAGCCCATCCGCAAGATGTGATTTCTGGTAAGCCAGTTTACGGTGATGATGTGCCAAAAGGCAGGCTTTACGGACGCTACTTGACCCATGTGAGCGTGTGGATTGAAACCCTGTCACTGCAAATTCAAGACTCCATGTGCGGCTTTCGCGTCTACCCGCTAGCACCAGTCGAGCAACTGCTAAGCCGTAAGCAGCTTGGTACCCGTATGGATTTTGATATCGAAATTCTGGTGCGCCTGTACTGGCAGGGCTTAAGCATTCGTCATGTCGATACGCCGGTGAGTTACCCAGAAGATGGCTTAAGTCACTTCAACGCCGTAAGCGATAACGTCAAAATATCCTGGCTACATACCCGCTTAATCTGCGGCATGCTGCCGCGTATTCCAAAACTGCTACTGCGAAAATTTGCCAATGAAGACTAATTCGCGAAAGCCAAGTAATTCGCCAAAGCCAAGTAATTCGCCAGATACTTCGCCAGAGCCAGCAGAGGCGCAATCAAGCAAGCAGCACTGGTCTAGCTCTAAAGAGCGCGGCAGCGTGCTGGGTATTAAGTTTATGCTGATCACCTATCGCCTGTTTGGTCGCAAGGTGTTCTCGCTATTCTTGTACCCAATTATTGGCTACTTCTACTTAATGGATAAAGTGAGCCGCAATGCATCTAAGCAGTTTTTAAACCAGCTTGACCAGCATCTAATTGCTCAAGGCAAAGCGCCGAAAAAGCTATCAAGTTTCAAACACATTTATGCCTTTGGTCAAAGCATTCTCGACAAACTTGCGGGCTGGGGTGGCGACATAGATTACTCCCAGCTTCAGTTTCATAACGAAGATGTACTGCAGCAAATTCTGACCACAGGCAAAGGCGGGCTGATCCTAGGTAGCCATTTGGGTAACTTAGAGCTGTGCCGCGCATTGAGCAGCAAATATGTTGATTTAAAAATCAATGCATTAGTCTTCACTCAGCATGCAGAAAACTTTAATAAAGTCATGGGGCAAGTTAACCCAAGCAGTAATTTGAACCTTATTCAGGTCAACGAGCTAGGGCCAGATACAGCCATATTGCTAGAGCAGAAGCTAAATGATGGCGAATGGGTAGTGATTG
Organism: Shewanella maritima; assembly: GCF_004295345.1. Lineage (NCBI taxonomy): Bacteria > Pseudomonadati > Pseudomonadota > Gammaproteobacteria > Alteromonadales > Shewanellaceae > Shewanella > Shewanella maritima. The sequence continues at coordinate 980,749 of NZ_CP036200.1, forward strand.
TTGGCGATCGCACCTCAGTTACCCAGCATAAGCGCGTGGTGTGGCAGCAGTTTTTAAGTAAAGATGCGCCGTTTCCGGTTGGGCCTTTTGTATTGGCGGCAATTTTAAAACACCCAGTTTATTTAATGTTTGGTTTTGCCAGCGAGCAAGACGCAACTTACGATATTTTCTTTGAAGAATTTGAAGCGAACCCAAGTCTACCGCGCAAAGGCCGCGACCAAGCTTTACAAGATTTAATTGCACGCTACGCCAGTCGACTAGAGCATTACGCACTGCGCTACCCGCTGCAATGGTTTAACTTTTTTGATTTTTGGACACTAGATAATGACACTAAGTAGTACCCCAGTCGTTTTTGGCGACAGCGAAATCTCAATTAACGAGGTTTGCCAAATAGCCCAGCGCAAGCGCATTGCCGCGCTATCTACCCAGGACGCATTTATCAATAAAATTGATGCAGGGGTAAAGTTTCTTGACGACCTACTTAAAGAAGATGGCGTGATTTACGGTGTTACTACGGGTTACGGCGACAGTGTTACCGTATCAATTCCAAGCCATTTAGTAGAGAGCTTGCCTCATCAGCTTACCCGCTTCCACGGCTGTGGTTTAGGCGCACACTTTGATGAAGCAGAAACCCGCGCCGTGATGGTGGCGCGTCTTGCCTCGCTAAGTCGCGGCATGTCAGGTGTTAGCCACGAGTTATTATCACTGCTCACCGCGTTGATTGAGCACGACATTTTACCGCTTATTCCAGAAGAAGGCTCCGTAGGTGCATCAGGTGACTTAACGCCGCTGTCATACCTTGCAGCCGTGTTAATCGGCGAGCGTCAAGTGCGTTATAAAGGTGAGATTGTTGATACAGCTGTAGCATTTGAGCGCGCTGGTTTAACGCCTATCAAATTGCGTCCAAAAGAAGGCCTAGCCTTAATGAATGGCACTGCGGTAATGACTGCTATTGCTTGCTTAAACTGGCAACGCGCTGAGTATCTATGCCAAATGGCAACCCGCATAACCGCTATGGTGAGCGTGGCAATGCAAGGCAACGCATTCCACTTTGACGAAGCGCTGCACGCAGTAAAACCTCATCAAGGGCAAATGCTGTGCGCCGAGCGTCTGCGCCATGATTTAAACTCTGATTTGCCACCAAGCAATTCAGATCGCCTGCAAGACCGTTACTCACTGCGCTGCGCACCACACGTGATTGGCGTGCTGCAAGACACCCTAGATTGGGCCAAAGGCGTGATTGAAATCGAGCTAAATTCAGCCAACGACAACCCAATTATTGACGGTGAAAACCGCCGCGTGCTGCACGGTGGTCACTTCTATGGTGGTCACATTGCGATGGTAATGGACAGCCTAAAAACAGCGGTTGCCAATGTCGCAGACTTACTTGACCGCCAACTGGCGCAGCTTTGTGACTACAAGTTTAACAACGGCTTACCGTATAACTTAAGCGGCGCTCCTGAAGACATTCGCCCAATTAACCACGGCTTTAAAGCAGTGCAAATTGGCGTATCATCATGGACAGCTGAAGCGTTAAAGAACACCATGCCAGCGTCGGTATTCTCACGCTCTACTGAGTCGCACAACCAAGATAAAGTTAGCATGGGCACCATTGCTTCTCGTGATTGTCGCCGCGTGCTTGAACAAACCGAGCAAGTATCAGTTGCCTGTTTATATGCTGCAACTCAAGGTGTCGAGCTACGCATTAACGCGCAGCAACTGTCAAAAGACAGCCTAACGCCAGCGCTACTGACAACCATGGATGATGTTAGAACCGTATCACCATTTTTAGCAGAAGATCGCCCATTAGAAACTGAACTAAGAGCAGGTTTGGCGGCAATTGCCAATCAAGCGTGGCGTTTTTACGGCTAGCAGCGAGTTGGATCAATATAAAAGTTGAATCAGCGGTACACGGGCGAAACGAACAACAATTAGGTTACCCACATTTATAGGGATATAGGCGATGAAAATCACCGCAGAAGCTGAATTATCCGTGCCATTTCAAGATTGCGATCCTATGCAAATTGTCTGGCACGGCAACTACTTCCGCTACCTAGAGGAAGGCCGTCTGGCCTTGCTCGACAAAATCGACTTTGGCTACTTGATCATGCAGCAAGAGGGGTATGCCTATCCTGTTGTCGATACTCGAATGAAGTTTGTCGACTCAGCGCGTTTTCGCGACCGCCTCAAAGTCATCGCCACTCTTGATGAGTGGGAAAATCGCCTCAAAATAAGCTACCGCATTGTACGTGTCAGCGACGGCAAAACCTGCATAAAAGCCTACACCACACATTGCGCCGTAGGATTGGAAGATGGCGAAATGCGCTTTGCTTCGCCATCTTGTTTGCTTGATAGAGTGAATCACTATTTTCAAACCCAGCAAGCGCAAACGCTAAACCAACAAACACTAGAGCAAAACAAACCGGCGCAGGAGCAATAATGAAGTTACGCTTTGCGAAAAACTGGCTACCACTACATCGCTATTTGGCAGCAACACTCGTCTGTCTAGCATCGATTTGTTCATTACCTAGCGCTACAGCTAACACTGAAGCGCTAAAAATCGACAGCCTAGCTACTATGTTTAGCGACACTCGCCAAACCCATGGTAGTTTCGAGCAGCAAAAGAACATGTCGGTACTCACCCTACCGCTTAACTCTAATGGTGTTTATTTTGTTGACCCGGGCAAGACTATTGTTTGGCAACAACTCCAGCCTTTTGCGCAAACCACCTTGATCCAAAATGGCGAGTTAACCCAATTGGTAAATGGTGAAGTGCAGCCCAGCAACCAAGCGGGTGCCAGTGATATGGTGTCAGAGATGATCATGGCGCTATTTTCTGGCAACTGGCAACAGCTAACCCAAGATTTTGCTTTTAAGATCAGCGGTGATAAAAGCCATTGGCAAGCCGAGCTAACGCCAACATCTGGTGCCATGGCTAAGGTATTTAAAGCGATTTATATTCAAGGGTTAGATACCCATATTCGCCGTATCTCGCTACATGAACACAGTGGCGACAGCACCAACATTAGCCTTGAAGCCGATGATGCTAGTGAGCTACCAGCGTCAATTGAACGAGTGCTAAAACTCGCCGCTCACTAAGAAACAAGCCCAATAACAAAAAGCCCAATAATAAAAAGCTCAAGCGAATGAAACCAGGCCGAGAGATTCACTCACACAATCATGCTGACAATGCACTGCCTGCCAGCAACAAGCCTCGCTACGCCATGTGGCTATGGCTTGTGTGTCAGCTTGCCTTGTGTATATTACTGGTTACTCAGATTTTCAATGGTCTGCGCCCAAACAATGACTTTTTAGCCCTGTTGCCCAAAGATGAGCAGCGCCCTTGGGTGCAACAAACCATCGAAGCTGCTGCCGGCAGTCTTGAGCAGCGCATGGTATTTGTGATTAAGGCCAACTCTAAAGCACAGGCGCTAGATGCAGCCAAAAGCTGGCAACAAACGCTTACTGGACTTGAGCATGTTGAGCTAGTCACTCCTGAGCAAAGCCAGCGCGCTTATTATCAAGGACTGTTTCCTTATCGCGGACAACTGCTAGACGCTGACGCCAAAAACTGGCTTGAGCAGCAACAAGCAGACAAACTCACAACGCGAGTATTAACCCAGCTTTATAACCCTTTTGCCGGCGTCACCGCTGGCGAGCTTGAGCAAGACCCGTGGCTGCTGTTTCGCCACTATATGCAGCAAGGCTTTGCCGATAATCAGTTCGAGCTGGTCGATAATCTGCTTTACCTAAACCAAACAGCAGCTAACGACAACGCCGAGCAACTAGCTCACTACACACTTATTCAAGCCAAGCTAAACGTTGGCGCTTATACCCAAGCTGCGCAGCAAACCATTAATGCGATTAATGCTCAAGCCGAACAACAACAGGCAGCAAGAAACATAGACATCTGGCGTCAAGGCGTGGCGTTTTATGTAGTTGAAGCGGCAAGCAGCGCGAAAAGTGAAGTCAGTATTATTGGCGGCGGCTCATTGCTTGGGGTGATATTACTGATCTTATTGGTATTTAAAAGCGTGCGCCCATTACTGCTGTGCCTCACTTCTATCAGCATTGGGGTAATTAGCGCCGCTGGCATTACCGTGCTGCTGTTCGGTGAAATCCACAGTTTTACGCTAGTGATTGGCGCCAGCTTAATTGGCGTGTCGGTTGATTATGCGTTCCATTATTTAAGTTACCGCGCCTGCAACAGCAATCACTGGCACAGCGTAAAAGCCGCTGCACACCTGCGCCCTGTATTACTGCTTGGGCTAATCTCAAGCGTGCTCGCTTATAGCGCCTTGTTATGGGCAAACTTTCCTGGGCTAAATCAGGTTGCTGTGTTTTCAAGCGCTGGGCTTATCGCCAGTTTAATCACTGTGCTTGTGCTCTACCCCCAACTATCACAAGCAAGCGCCAAACACAAACCCATTAAGCTTGCTAATGGTCTACTTCATCTGGTGCAAGGCTATCAACAAAGCAAAGTGGCGTGGGCGGTCATTGCGTTAATGACGCTAGGTAGCGTTGTTGGCATCAGCAAGCTTAATTTTGATGACGATATCCGCTTGCTGCAATCAGCGCCTCAATGGCTAAAACAGCAAGAGCTGCAAATCGCTAAGCTAACTGGCGTGAGTCAATCGCAGCAATGGTTAGTGCTTAATGGCGAAAGCCAAGCGCAATTACGCCAAGCAGAACAAACGCTTGCGCCTAAGCTAAATGAGCTAAAGCAGCAAGGCGTCATTAGCGACTTTAGCGGCGTATATCAATTGCTGCCAAGTGAGACTGAACTAAAACACAATCAGCAGTTAATCAGCAAGCTTTATCGCGAGCAAGCAAGCGCATTAACAGCAAAAATTGGCTTGCGACCTAACGCATACGCGCCCTACCAAGCGCTCGACTGGCATGCTTTGGCCGAGCTTGCACCGCACACGCCCTATCTTTGGGGCAAGCTTGAAAGTGGCAGAGCTTATAGCATTATCACCTTGTCGGGCGTTACCGATGTTGCGCCGCTAGTTAAATTAACTGAGTTGGCAAACAGCGATACTATTACTACCAGCTTGAATAATAGCGGCTTGAGTAATAGCGGATCGCAGCTCGACATTGCCTATGTTTCCCGCGCCGATGAAATAAGTGCCTTGCTGGGCGATTACCGTGAGTTCACCCTGTATATGCTCGCCATCGCCTATGGCCTAGTGCTGCTGTTATTAACCATGCGCTATTCATTTAAAGATGCCATCTGCATACTTGCCGCGCCGCTACTTGCTGGCATCTTTGCCCTTGCATTGCCTGGGCTATTTTCCATGCCTGCCAATCTGTTCAACGTGGTCGCGCTGCTGCTCATTTTTGGTATTGGTATCGATTACAGCTTGTTTCTGCGCTTTCATCTTAATCAGGCTCACGCCACCCTTGCGGTGCTACTTGCTGGTATCACCACCTTGTTATCGTTTGGGTTAATGGGACTTTCAAGCAATCATGCAATCGCCAGTTTTGGCTTAACTATCGCAGGCGGTATTTTGGCATCTTGGGTATTAGCGCCGGTATTTTCGCAGTATTTACATACTCGCCATCACGCGGTTCAAAACAGTACAGGAGACAGTCAATGATACGTTTACTGGTTATTGCGCTATTACTGATTACGCCGCTAATGTCTGGTTGCACTGCGCTTAAACAAGGCGCAGCCAAAGCCATGATGCCAGCCTCGCAGCAGCAACATTGGCCAACGCCTGAATCGCTTGGGTTTAGTTTGCAAGCCCAACAAGTGCTTACCATTAACCATGGCGATGATTCCCATACCATGACGGTGGCGTTAGAAGTAAATCCGCAAAAGCTCACCTTAGTGGCTCTGTCGCCAGTGGGCGTACCTATCGCCATCATCACCTGGGATGGTGTTAAGCTAGATAAACAAAGCCCGACAGGAATGGATATCAGTGTTATTCCGTTTGAGCTGATCTTAGATAGCATTTTCTACAGTTACTGGCCTGAGGCAGCACTTGAGGCCATGCTAGATGATAGCAATTGGCAGTTGCAGCAAACATATGACACAAATCTTGCCACCTCAAACGCTAGCCAAACAAGTCTGATCGAGCGTAAAGTGTTGCAAAATAATAAGTTAATTTTAGAGATTAACTATAAAAAACACCGTCAGCCACAAGGTCAAATCAACCTAGTTGACCACCGCACAAAACTTGCCACTGCGCTGACGACAATTCAATGGATCCAATCATGACGCCAATTTACATTCATGGCATCGCTGCACTAAGCGCCTTAGGCAGCGGAAAACAGGCCACTTTAGCAGGCATTAGCAGTGGTCAATCAGCAGGGCTACAAGCCTATGACGCTAAGCTTTACTCAGGCCGCAGCACCTTTGTTGGCAAGGTTACTGAGCCTTTGGTTGAACTGCCACCAAAGCTTAATGACGCCAAAAACCGCAACAACTTGATTGCCGCCACCACCTATCAACAAATCGCCGAGGTGATAGAAACCTTGAAGCAAACTACCGCGGCTAGTCGTATTGGCGTAGTCATTGGCACCAGCACCACAGCTATTGCAGAAGGCGAAAGCGCGATTAAGCATCATCAACAACATGGCAAGTTGCCAGATGATTTTCGTTTTGCTCATCAAGATATTGGCGATACTGCAGATTTTATCGCCCGCCTAGCGCAAGTATCTGGGCCAACTTACAGTTTATCGACCGCTTGCTCGTCATCAAATCGCGCCTTTATTTCAGCCCAAGGGCTGCTTGAATCAGGTTTATGCGATGTAGTGATCTGCGGCGGTGTCGACAGTTTGTGCGAACTCACCGTCAATGGCTTTGATTCCTTAGAGCAAGTCTCGCCAGAGCCAAGTCGTCCGTTTGATTCTCGCCGCCGTGGCATCAATATTGGTGAGGCAGCAGGTTTATTTGTGCTAAGCAAAACACCATCAAAGCTGGCACTTGTTGGCTGGGGCGAGTCTGGCGAAGGTCATCACATGTCTGCGCCTATGCCTTGTGGTAGCGGCGCAAAACGCGCAATGGAGCAAGCACTTGAATCAGCGAACTTACAGCCAGCTGATATTGGCTACATCAATGCCCATGGCACCGCAACTCAGCTAAATGACGCCATGGAGTCTACCGCGATTGAAGAGCTATTTGGCAATCAAGTGCCAGTTAGCTCAACCAAGGCATTAACTGGGCACTGCTTAGGCGCAGCTGGCGCGATTGAAGCTGCCATTTGTTGCTACTTACTAGAGGAAAAGCAATCTGCGCCGCAATGGCCACAAGACTTTACACAGGCAGATGACGTAAAATCACTAAACTTTATGGCAAGTTCAGGACAACTATCTAGCCTAAGGATATTATCTAACAGCTTTGCCTTTGGCGGAAACAACGCCTCATTAGTTTTTGAGTTATATGAGCACAACCATGACTGAACCAACCTTTCCTGACATTGAGCTGCTATTGCCCCATCAAGCTCCTATGCTGCTTATCGACCGTGTACTTAGCACACAGGACGACACCATTAGCTGCGAAGTTGTCATTAAGCAAGACAGCATCTTTTTTAATGAGTCGCTAAACGGTATTCCGTCACACGTGGGTATCGAGTACATGGCACAAACCATTGGCGCATTAGCAGGCTTAAAAGCCCACAAAAAAGGCGAACAAGCTCCCATTGGCTTGCTGCTTGGCGGCCGCAGTTATAAAGATGTCGGCCTGACCTACCCGCTAGGGCAAAAACTAGTGGTGTCGGCAAAATTAACCATGAGCGATGAATCTATGGGCGTGTACCACGCAAAGATTGAGCTCGACGGCGAAGAAGTGGCAAGCAGTCAAGTTAACGCATACGTACCAAGCAAAGATGTGCTAGCACAATTAACCTCAGCCCAATAATGCTTTTTGTAAAGAGTTTGGAAAATTTAGGAATAGTGATGAAACAAGTATTGGTCACTGGTGCCAGCAAAGGTATCGGTAAAGCAATCGCAATCGAGCTAGGGAAAGCTGGCTATGAAATTGCAATCCATTATGGCCGCGATGAGCAAGGCGCACTTGATACCCTTAGCCAAATTGAAGCCGCTTCGGGCAAAGGGCGTATTTTAAGTTTTGATATTTCAGACCGCGAACAATGCAAAGCTGAAATTGACAAAGACATCGCCGAGCATGGCGCTTATTACGGTGTGGTAGTCAATGCTGGTATTACCCGAGATACCGCTTTTCCATCTATGTTAGGCGAAGAGTGGGATCAGGTTATCCATACCAACCTAGACGGTTTTTATAACGTGGTTCATCCAACCATTATGCCAATGGTTGGTGCGCGCACTGGCCGTATCGTGACTATTTCATCCCTGTCTGGGCAAATTGGTAACCGTGGTCAGGTGAACTATTCAGCCTCAAAGGCTGGCCTGATTGGCGCAACCAAAGCGTTAGCGACTGAGCTAAGTAACAAACGCCGCGCGATCACGGTTAACTGCGTCGCACCAGGCTTAATCGACACAGGTATGGTGGAGGATCATGTAAAAGATCACGTGCTGCCAGCAGTGCCATTAAAGCGCATGGGCAAGCCAGAAGAAGTAGCAGGTTTAGTGGAGTTTTTACTAAGCGATAAAGCCGCCTACATTAACCGTCAGGTGATTGGCGTGAATGGAGGCCTACACTAATGGCAAAGCGCGTTGTTGTAACCGGCATGTCAGGCATTACGGCTTTAGGTGACAACCTAGAAATGGTAATGGCAGCCCTTAAACAAGGTGAAAGTGCCGTGGTAAAAATGGACGACTGGCAAAAGTACCAGGGATTGAAAATCAATCTAGCGGCGCCGATTGCAGATTTTAGCTTACCTAAGCACTACACCCGCAAACGCATTCGCTCAATGAGCCGTGTCTCGCATTTATCAACGCGCGCAACTGAGCTAGCACTTGAGCAAGCAGGTCTGCTTGAAACCGATATTCTCACTAGCGGCCAAACCGGTATCGCTTACGGCAGCTGCTCTGGTAGTACAGTTGCGGGCAATGCGTTTACTACGGTACTTAAAGATCACAGCACCCGCGACTTAGACGCCAACACTTATGTGAAAATGATGTCCCATAGCGCTGCAGTTAACACAGGTTTGTTCTTTGGTTTACGCGGCCGCGTAGTGCCAACATCAAGCGCCTGTACCTCTGGCTCGCAAGGTATCGGCTTTGCCTATGAAGCAATTAAATACGGTCAACAACAGGTCATGGTCGGCGGCGGCGCAGAAGAACTTTGTCCGACTCAATCAGCTGTGTTCGATACCTTATTCGCCACCAGCGGCAAGAACGACACACCCAAGTTAACTCCACGTCCATACGATAAAGACCGTGACGGCTTGGTAATTGGTGAAGGTGCTGGCTCACTGATTTTAGAAGATGCCGATTTTGCAGCAGCTCGCGGCGCTAAACCTATCGCTGAAGTGGTTGGTTTTGCCACCAATTGTGATGCAGCCCATGTGACGCAACCACGTGCGGAAACCATGCAAATATGTATGGAAATGGCGCTTCGCGATGCAGGGCTTAAGCCTGAGCAAATTGGCTATGTGAATGGTCACGGCACCGCGACAGACTTAGGCGATATTGCAGAAACCACAGCAACCAATGCGGTATTTGGCAGTCAGCAAAAAATCTCTAGTCTTAAAAGCTACTTTGGTCACACCTTAGGAGCCTGCGGCGCAATTGAAGCCTGGCTGAGCATTGAAATGATGCGTAGCGGCTGGTTTGCACCAACTATTAACCTAGATAATGTCGATGAGCGCTGCGGCGAACTAGACTACATTACTGGCAAGGGCAGAGAAATGGATTGCCAATACATTATGACCAACAACTTCGCATTCGGCGGCATTAACACCTCGCTTATCTTTAAGCTGTTGTAGACTCACCAAAGCTTATTAAGCGTCGAGTCCAATAAATGAACTCCGTAAACAAAAAGGCTTAACCAGTAATTGGCTAAGCCTTTTTTAGTGCTTGTAGTTCTAGTGAGATTTCAACAACAAGTTGCTGTTTACACTAATTTTGTGACCCACTAATTTTGGTAATCCACTAACTTTGTCTGGCGCTTAGCAAGATTTGTTGCGGCGCGTTCAGGGGCGATGGCTAACACCTCGCGGCTACCCTGCTCGCTAGGCTCAGTTAAGGTCACTGAAGTGATTAACCAGTCACCGTCAATCTGGGTCAGAGTAAAATGGTAGCGCCCAGCCACTTGCCAAAAGCCTTTATCTTCGTGCTCTTTAACGCTAACACCGTTCGCGTCAGCCTTATCGCGATTACCAGCATCTTTAATAAAGTGGCTTGCACTAAAGCGCATCGTAGCTTTTGCGTTGGTAGCATTATCTTGATCAAGCTCTACCTTAATATCACTGACTTGATGGTAGGTCACATCGAATCCAGGTAAAAAGCCTGCCCATTGTTGCATTAAGGCCTCGCGAGTTAAGCTCTGCGGTTCACCACCCCATAGCGCGGTGTAATCAACAGTCACCTTTGGCGCAAATAGGCGCCCTAAATATGCAAACGCATTTTGGTCGGCAAGCACCGCATAACTTGCTAGATTGCGGGCGATTGTCGCCTCAGCCATTGATGGTGTTGTTAACTCAGTAGCACTTGTGTTGGTTTTAACACTCGTTTTCGCGTTAGCACTCATTGATGCAACTCCTAAAATCAATCCTAAGACCATACTTAAAACCGCGCCCTTAATCGGGGGACACATAACAGTTAAAGCTCGAGTAAACATCTCTTCCCTCCTATCGCTTCGCAGCCTATAAGTGAGCATTAAAGTGTTTAGCAATATTTTCTACAGCTTGTGATACCACATCAGCTTGGTCGTAAAAATCAAATTGAGTCACATTCTCTAGCCACACCGCTGATACATTGCCTTTTGCGGCATCTAGATATTCATGCGCGCCTGCTGGCAACGCCATTGCTTCAGATGCCACCATTAACGTTGGCTGCTCAAGACTTGTCGCGCTTAACTGCGCATTGTAGTTAAGCCAACCATCCCACGATGCCACATTGAATTGGTTATCATACTCAGGGATTAAGCCGCGATCGTTCTCGGTGTAGTAAGGCGCTTGATACATCAAGGCGTTCTCATTGGTTAAACTTGCTGCTTCAATATAAACTTCAGCGCCTTTGGCTGCAGCTGCGGCTTTTAACAAGCTTGCTGCTTGCTCATCACCACCATAAATTTGTGTCGCCATTGCCGGTGTGTGTAACCAGGGAGCCACCACGGCTGCGGCGCTAATCTTGCTATTGCCGGCTATCGCATCAAGCATATACCCTGCTGATGCACATATTCCCACACCCGCAATACGGCTAGCATCTACTTGCTCTACACTCGCTAAGGCGTCAATCACAGCGCGAATATCGTCGGTTTTACGGCTTGGGTCTTCTAAATAGCGAATCGCATCTTCTGATCTGCCCCAACCACGAAAATCAAAAGTAATTGCTGCAAAACCTTTATCGGCTAGCGCTTTAGCATACACAGCTGGCATTTGTTCTTTCACCGTAGTCCAGGCTCCCGTCACCACAACAACAGGCGGATTTTCAACACCTTGAGGTAGGTATAGGTTTGCCGCTAATGTACCAAGGCGTGTATCTAGATTAATTGATTGCATAGTAAAACCCTCTTGTTGTGAATTGGCAGAAAATGACAACAGCCTTTTAGTCATCTTTAGCTGATTAAATACGCTCACATGATTGCGAGTGCTCAGTTGTTGATGACTAGAATAGCGATACCTTGAATATCAATATTGAAAATTGCTGCTCAGGTTTTTGTACATTCTTGCTTGGTGAAAAGTTGCTCAGGAGATACTTGCCCAATAAAGAGTTGCTTAACACTGGTAAAAAAAGAAGTGGCCTTTAGTGTTTGACCCTAGCCAATTCCATAAGCTAAGGTCAAAAAACTAAGGTAATAGTGATGAAAGCTAAGGGCAGCCACAGAAGCGAGCCACATGTGACTAAAGCAGAATCAGGGCAGGGCCTACAATAAACAAAGCCTGTAAATAAAGCCTGACCTAAGCGTAAGTGAAGATAACTTAAGGAAAATAAAGGAAAATACTTAGCGATGAAGTCAAATTTAAAGTTCTTCGACTATGACTCAAAGCAATTGTCTAACTGCGGCGAGGTGCTTAATATTGAGCTATCGAGTGAGCCACTAAATTGGCAAGGTGTGGTACTGGAAAAAGGCGCATCACCGCACTTTTATCCGCAAAATGTGTATACGCCCTACTTTTACTTCGCGCTGGCTTTAGATAAAGACCTAACCTGGTCGGCGATGAACGATGGCAACGTAACGCCACTACAAACTACGCCTGGTGACATTTGGATAAACCCACCAGCCACGCCTTTTACTCATAATATTGATGAGCCGTGTTACTTCATTATTCTAGCCATTGAAGAACAAACATTACTGGCGAACTGCCCACTCAATTTACAAGGCAAGCAGCTTAACTTTCTCAATAATTACAATGTGCATGACGATGTCATCAAAGGCTTGATTGAGCTGTTCCTGCTAGAGCTGCGCAACAAGGGGCGAAATGGCAGCGTGTATCTCAATAACCTAGTCTCGCTACTAGCAACCCACTATATTCAAAACTATTCCAACTATGCCGATCTGCAAACTCAGCAAAATGATGCTTCTAAGTTTGATCAAAGCCAAATCAGCAAAATCGACGCCTACATCGACGCCAATATTTCAGAGGCTATCACAGTTGATGACCTAGCCGAGCTACTTAACTGCAGCAAATTTTACTTTCTACGAGAATTTAAAAAACTGATGGGCAACACGCCCTATCAATATCTAATGAGCAAACGCCTAGAACTTGCCAAGCAGATGCTCAGCAATGACAACGCCAGCATCGCCATTGTCGGTCAAGAAGTCGGCTTTAACGACCAATCACACTTCACCCGCGCATTTAAAAGCCAGTTTGGTATGACGCCAAATCAGTTTTTGAAAAGAAGATAAGTTTAAATAGTAAATTCGTGAATATACGTAACTGACATAATTAAAAATCAAAGTTAACTAAGCAGTAACCCGCTATTTCCATGTGATTCAAATTGCTTACCGTGAAGCCATAACGAAGAATTGCTATTGGCAGCCATTTGATACGCCCAAGTGGTAATTGCCTCGCTACGCTCGCTTTCGCATACGAAGTATTTACTCATTTCAGCGTCAATAATGTGTTTGTGCTGGATGATATTTTGTTCAAACCAACGGTCTTTGTGCTGCTCTGCAGCAAGGTAATCTTTCTTGGCATTGTTGCAGCTACTGTGTGCAAGCACAAAGTTATGGGCAAGGTCATTCGGGTAGCGTGCCCAAGGGATAAAGTGGTCAACTTCTCCATTTTCTTTCAGCGGTTTACCACAATAAAAGCAATTGCCATGTTGGATCTCGGTCAAGATGGGTCGCGCCGCTGTGATGGTTTGTCTATCTCGACCGAATAAGAAGTCAGACACATTGCCCAAGCCGCCAATCACAGATTGGTTTGCAGGAATATCACAAACCTTTTGTACCCAATGAGTTCGCGCAAGCGATACCACTAAGTCATAAAAACGCCTAAAACAATAGGCAATACCTGAGTTGAGGCGAATATGTTTAAGCTTTTTGTCATGGGCGTAGTAAAAACACTCTTCTTGCCCAGCTAACAGCTGCAAACGCCACAAAGGACCTTCTTTTAGAGTTCTGCGTGTAGCACTCTTAAGAGAACTCCACTCTGGATGCATTTTTAACTGACTAAATGACCTGACACCTTGGGCGCGAAACTCACTCAAGTTACGGATCAGCGCTGATTGCTTACCAGTATTTTGCATCAAGATAATCGCTTGACTGTCATCAACGCCATACGGCAACGAGTGATACCAGTAAAGCTCAATAAACTTCTCAACAAGAGCATCAATGCTAATGATGTTTGGATCTAAATCTGAACTCGGGTTTTGCTGTAAGTGAGCCGCAAGCTCTGCAGTAATTGGCCTTTCAATACAAATATCCGCAATGGCATGTAGTAAGGCAAACTTGTAGGTTGCGACAAACTCGCCCTCAACTAATAAGCGTTGTAGATAAGCAATAAAATCGACCTGTTGCTGAGCTGTTGCTGGTGTAGTTGGCATCAAGCACCTCGCTGCAATACGACTGTTTGCCATTGCACATGGCTGCGACCTAGCTGGTCTTGATTAAGATCGGTTACAAGCATTGTAGATAATAGATTGTTGTTAGCTAACGCTAGCACCTCGCTGGCTTCAACATGGTGCATAGCGCGGCTTCTAAGCTCTTGCTCAGTTTGCCCATGCCGCAAAGACATTACCAGTAAGCCTTGTGGTTTGAGCAAGCTTGTAAGGCTCGCCATCGCCTCTGCGCGATGTTGTGGTTCAAAATGCATCCACACGGCGCTGAGTAAAATTAGGTCAAATTGCTTATCGAGTGCTTTAATTGCCGTCAGCTTGGGCATTGCATCATCTAACCAATTCACACTTAGCTCTTGGGTGTTAGCTTGCCCTAACCTACGCAGCTCTGCTGCAGGCTCAACTGCCACAAAGTATTGAGATGAGTGAGATTCAGATAAATGAATCTTTGCTTGAGCAGCTAAATAACCAATATCGCGCCCTGAACCAGCGCCAACATCAAGTACTGCGAGCTCATGCTTCGTAAGCTTGTCTGGTGACTTGAACAAGCCAGGCAACAGATGCGCCCAGTCACTATGCACCTGCATAAAAGACTTAGACTGATATTGCTCTGCTAACTCAGCGGCATTCTGGTTATAAAACTGACTACTCGGCGTTGACAACTAAACAAGCCCTATTAGTTAAAATATGTAAGCTAAATAAAAACTTAGCTAAGTTCCTTTACGATACTGCGATTGTCACTATGGGTAAATAGCAAACAAAACAAAAACACCCGCATAATCTCAATTATGCGGGTGTTTCTTAAACTAAACCTCACTAGGAGGTTTAATCATATTCTTAAAGCACTGTTAGTGAGTCTATGCTTGAAACACTTTAAGCGCGTTAAACTAAATCAGTTTTGCTTACGCACAAACTTAGATTTCAGCATCATTTGGCCGTGACCATCTACTTTACAATCAATGTCGTGGTCAGCGTCTACAAAGCGCTTTATAACCGCTTTAGTGCCTACTTTTAGTACCAGTGAAGAACCTTTTACTTTAAGGTCTTTAATTAAGGTTACCTTGTCCTCTTCAGCCAGTAGGTTGCCTACTGCATCTTTTAAAATGATTGCATCTGGGTCTTCAATCACTTCATTTGGGTTCCACTCATGAGCACACTCAGGGCAGATTAGTAGTGAACCGTCTTCATATACATATTCAGACTCACATTTTGGGCATGGTGGGATATTGCTCATGGGTATGTTCTCTTTTACTTGGTACAAAAAATTTAGCCTAATGTTTATGCAAACAACCATAAGCATTAGGCAATAGATAACTAGAATTATACGTAAAACTAGGCAAAGCAGCTATATTGGAGATATGAGCCTACTCACATAATGTGTAGTTTTTCATTCATGACTAGCGCAAGTTATGCGTGCCTTTTAACTTGGTAACAATATGTATCACCAAGATTCATCAAGCAGTTGTTTCTGCTAAGAAATACTGAAAAATATCTTATTCATGCTTTACTATCGTCACGATAAAATGCCAACATGAGCAAGATATGAATATGCTGTACGCTAACCAAGCTAGCATTATAGGCTGAGATACAGCATTAATCTTTTTTAAACACCTAGCACCGATAAAGTCAGGACAAGTTAACTAAGGAAAGGTTGCTTTTGAGTTTATTTAAGCACTACGCCCATAAGTGGAAAAGCAGACTACTAATGTTCGCTTTACTGCTGTGCTTGCTACCAATTCAAACCTGGCTGATTAATCACCTCGCTTCAGATTCACTCGAGCCACACACCTTAACCGTATCCCTGCCCTTACCTGACTCAACTCTTGAGCTCAACGGCATCAGTCAGCCAACAAACATAGATAAAATATTTATCTCAGGTAACTTTTCAGATTGGTATAGCGATGACCCGTTTTATCAAATGCAACAAGTTGATGAAAATCGATGGCAATATCAGCTCGCGTTGCACCCTGGACTGGTTGAATACAAGATGGCTATATACCTAAAAGATAGCCCCGACCCAGTTTGGATAACCGACCCCAGTAACCCAGACACTGCCGAGAACCCTTGGGGCGGTATTAACTCAGTATTAAATGTGCCTGACTGGCCTAAAATTCGCATTACTACCAAGCTATTTACGCTATCTCTGCTCGGCGCGATTTTACTGTTCTTTTGTTTAGAGCCAATTCTGTATTGGCTACTGCATTTAAACATGCCGTTCCATCGCAAGTTGATGTGGGCGAACTTGTTAATTCTTATTTGTGCGCAAGTGGTGTTCTTTGGCTATCAGCTGCATCAAAGCCGCCAACTGATCAAGCTGAGCTTAACTGATGCTGTGCACAATATGCACCTGATGCTCGCCTCTGAAGACATTGACTTTAACCGCCTGCCAGAGCAACGCGCCAAATTAAAGTATGAGATAGATGACTTTTTTACCCGCGCAACCACGCGAATTGACAGCAAACAAAATAGCCTATTTCAAATCACTATTTCAGATTTTGCGGTATTTGATGCCAATGGTGAACTGCTTACGCTGCACCATAGAGATCAAAACCGTGGCATACAGCAAGACCGAGCAGCACGATTAGGGTTCGATAGTACCAAAGACTATTTTACCCAGGGTGTGTGGGCCGAGATTATTCCTATAGCTAAAGCGCAAGCTTTGTCGGGGCAGCTAATCACTGGCAAACGCTCACGATTAATCAATAGCGTAGAAACCGGCCGCACCTTTCAATCTGAATGGGCGTTAGGTTTTAGCCAAATGATCCAGCCGATTGTTATTAGAGGTCAGCTGCAAGGTTTTTACGGCGCATCAATTCAGGTGAAACTGTTCGGCGCTGAGCTACTTAAAATGCTGCTATTCCAGCTTTTATTGCTCTCTGGCGTACTCGCGCTAGCTAGTTGGCTGCTGATCCGCGTGGGTAAGATAGTCACAGAGGATGTACTACTGCTAACAAGCTGGACGCAGAAGATTGTTAAAGGCGATTTGAACGAGCAATTAAAGATTAACAGTCAAGATGAGATCCAGCAGCTGGCCGAAAACTTTGAGCTTATGCGCCAATCTCTCAGCGGCAGTTTTAACCGCATTGAACAGCAAAAATCTAACCTCTATTTTGAGGCTTACTTTAATAACCTAACCGGCTTACCTAACCGTAAAAAGCTCTACAGCGATATGGCCGAGCAAACTCCGCATGCGTTGATGGTGCTAAACATCAATCAGTTTGGGCAAATCAATGACTTTTATAGCCTGGCTACCGGTGATGCTATCTTGCAAGAGGTGGCCAGCCGTTTGGTCGATTATGCTAAAGAGCATCACGCTAATGAGCACCAGGTTTACAAAACCAGTGCAGATGAATTTGCCATTACCATTGCTAACCCAATGGACGAGCAGCAACTGATGACCTTAGCTGAGCGCATTATGGATGAAGTGAGCGAGCATGCTATTGAAATTGATGATAATGAGCTGTACATCAATATGATCGCTGGCGCTGCGCTGTGTGTCGATAACAATTATTCGCGCTTACATCAACAGGCAGACCTAGCAAGGCGTTTTGCCCGCGACCGCCACCAAAGATTTAGGTTATTCACTGAAGACCTGCTAGACCCTAAAGCTTTTGAAGACAACATGCATCAAAGCCGTTTAGTAGCACAGGCGGTGCAAAATGACTTGGTCGTACCGTTTGTGCAAATGATTAAGCCGCTTACAGGCGGCGTACCTAAATTTGAGTGTTTAATGCGTATTCGCCTTGAAGACGGGCATATTCTAACGCCAGCTATGTTTATGCAGACCGCGCTGCGTTCACGCTTGTACCCACATTTGATGCAAAGCATGCTCGAGAAGTCATTCGCATTATTTGCTAATCAACCTTACGATTTTTCGGTTAATGTCACGCTAGATGATATTGCCGACCCTATTCGCTTAAAACAGCTACAGGCACTACTAAGAGCTAACCCAGAAACCTGTAAGCGCCTGACATTTGAGCTGTTAGAGAGTGAGCAAATCACTAACTATGATCTAGTGCGTGACTTTATTAAGCTGGTGAAACCTATGGGCTGCACCATCGCCATTGACGACTTTGGCGCAGGCTATTCGAACTTTGTGCACTTACTGGGCCTAGATATCGACATAGTAAAAATTGATGGCTCGCTTATTCGTAATTTAGATACCGATGCTAAGGCGCAGCAGCTGGTAGAGACTGTGGTGAGTTTTGCTAAGAAGATGGGGATTTTAACTGTTGCTGAGTTTGTCGACTCACAACAGGTACTTGATAAAGTGATTGAGTATCAAATCGACTTTGCCCAAGGTTTTTACCTTGGTAAACCCCAGCCTTGTATTAACTCAGCTAGGCGCTGTCGCTCTAGTAACTAGCCCCAACAAAGATAAATAATCGCTTAACTAAAGCGCATTCATCAGACACAAAAAAATGACACCATTGGGTGTCATTTTTTGGTTAACAGCCTTTCGCAATGGCCTGCAGCGTGAGTGATAAGTTACTCTGCTACAACCTTTTGCGAATATACACGCTCGCCCAATGAGTTCAGAATGCGACACTCACCATCTAGTACCGCAATAATGGATTTATTGACCCTAAAATCATCAGGAATAATCACCCTGCCACTTTGGCTGATATCAAGGTCGTACAGCACAGCATTGTGCATTTCTAAGCCCACTGGCGCTTCATAATACAGCACGGTCACAGTGGCTTTACCAGTGTCATTGGTTGACGAAAGCACTTGTTGTACTACTTGTTCTGAACTCATAAATTGGACTCACTTAAATTTGTCACATGCTTAATGTCATCACCGGTCAATAACCTAGCAGCAATTAAGCTTTATCGGTTGCCATACTAATAGAGTTACCCCTTATTAGCTAGCCTCACTTATCAGTTACTATATTGACTGAAGGCATTGCAGAGCCAAACGTACATGAAACTCTACATGGTGTGAGACACCACAAGTCTATAACAAAAATTGCTAAATCTGGTTGGATATCAGTCGCTTTTTTATGAATAAATTCAGTCATCCGCTAAACAGTCGTGGGGAATCCTGCTAGAATCGGGAAAATTTAAAAAATCCATTATAGATACAAAACGAGATTAAGATGGGCAGAGCATATCAAAACCGTAAAGAATCAATGGCTAAAACAGCCGGTCAAAAAACCCGTTTATATTCGCGCTATGGTAAAGAGATTTACGTTTGCGCTAAGCAAGGTGGTGTTGACCCTGACGGTAACCTAGCATTACGTAGCTTGATTGCTCGCGCAAAGAAAGACCAGGTGCCTGCACACGTTATTGAGCGCGCGATTGAAAAGGCTCGCGGCGGCGGTGGTGAAGATTACGACACCGCACGTTACGAAGGTTTCGGCCCAGGTAACTGTATGGTCATTGTTGACTGCTTAACCGACAACGGTAAGCGTACCTTCACTGAAGTTCGTCAAGCGTTTGTGAAAAACGGCGCTAAGTTAGGCGGCCCAGGTACAGTTGCCCACATGTTCGATCACCAGGCTGTATTCGTGTTTGAAGGTGACGACGATGAAGCAATCTTAGAAATGCTAATGATGGCTGATGTTGACGTAACAGACGTTGAGCTTGAAGACGGTATGATCAGCGTATTTGCGCCAGTACCTGAGTTTAGCAAGGTACGTAACGCGCTAACTGAAGAAATGCCAAACATCGACTTTAAAGTTGAGAATCTATCTTTCGTGCCACAAACCATGGCTGAGATCAGCGGTGAAGACGTAGAGATTTTCGATAAGTTTATCGCTGCACTTGAAGATTGCGACGACGTACAAAACGTTTACCACAACGCTGAGATTAACGACTAGTCTAATACGGCTAAGCCAAAAGCTTAATTAGAAGCTAGATAATAAAAATGCAGCCAATTGGCTGCATTTTTTGTATTCGATTCCTGAAGCTTTAGTTCAGGTTCATTTCTTGTACTTTTTCGTACGCAATTTCAGGGGCTGTTACATCAGGCTTTGCATGCTTGTCTGCTTTAAGTTGGCCTTTACGATGTTTTAGTGCCGCGTCTAGTTTTTTGTTTGCTGCCGCAATAGCTGGCCACATAACAGGATCTGTACCTTTAGCCGCAACGCTCGCACCTTCATAGTTGGTACGAACTTCAACTTCAAACTCACCATGTTCTTTAGTGATGGTGACATCTAGTGAAATAAGAGTGGGGAAATGGCTAGCAATCTTGGCAAATTTTTCGTCTACATGTTGTTTTACAGAATCTGTTACGTCGACGTGGTGTCCTGAAAGATTTATTTTCATAAAGTATCCTTAATTCAGCTTGCCTATTATTTCAATTTCATACATTTACATGCTCGCTTTAATAGACATAAGGGCATGGTTTGCTAAAACAAGAGGCTAATACAAACGGGCTACAACTTTGATAGCTGGATCACATTGCTTAACTTCATCATGTACGAAATGTTCGCTGAGATAAAACAAGATTTACGAGCTTTACATTGTCAGCGATGCGCCTTGTTGGCGCAGTGTAAGCACCTTGCAACGTAAGCGTTGTCAAAGTGCTGTTAAGCTTGAGTATAGCCCTATTCTTCAGGCAAAGGTTGCAACTTTTGGTTTGTTTGCTCAAAAAATGACAAGCTAGTTGATATAAAACAAATTTACTGAGCCTTTTTGTTTAAAACTTAGTCGCTACAACTATAGTCGTAACCCTTAAAGCGCATTTTTTGGGGAGCAAAACAAAGCCCAACTTAGCGTTGGGCTTGGTAGTTTGCGACTTATTTTGTTAACGCTAGCTAGGAGCGCTTAGTAAAACGCTTCAGCAACAGCTTCTAACCTATTAAACAGCTAGTTCAACTCAGTCACCATAAGGCTCGGACTATCAGCAGATGGCCCTGTGATAGTGAAGCGGTATGTTGCAGCATTTGGCACATCAAACTTAATATTTGCGCCTTTTCTTGCCATGGTTTTAGCTTCACCAACTACCACATTTTCATCGCCACCAATCGCGCCAAAGTCCACTGTATCCCAGTCACCGGTCGCAATCTTAAACTCAGTCGCGCCAGCTTCTAGGGCTATGTCGACACTATAAACCGATGAGCCTTGATAACTTAACGCATCAACCTCACCCCAACCGTTCATGCCGCCGCGGATATAAACCGTGTTACCTGCGAACATGTCTGTCTTATTAATGGTTAGCGTAGGCTCGTCGCGATTACTCATGTCAAAGGTAAAGGTGTACATTTCTTCGCTGTCGAACTCGAAGCTTAAGTTGCCACCTTTTACTGCTAACTGTTTTACCTCGCCTAAGCTAACTACACCATCAGCTTCGCCGCTACCATAATCAACCGTGCTCCAGTCAGACGATGCCACTTTAAACTCGTGGGTCGCAACACCAACCATCACCTCAGCCTGATAAATACTGCCGCCCATGTAGACTAACTCATTATCAGTCGACCAGCCGTTCATGCCACCGCGCAGGTACACTGCCGTGCCTACAAATGGCTCCTCGTTGTAAACGGTTAACACTGGGTTATCTTTATCTGATGCATCAAGTGAGAACACATAGGTACCAGCCATGCTCGGCGTAAAGCTTAGGTTTGCACCTTTTGCTGCTAATGCTTCAGCTACGTCTTCGTCCACACCAGCCTCAGCTGCACTTACGCCACCAAAGTCGACGGTGTTCCAGTCTGCTGAAGCAATCTTGAACTCATAAGACTCGGCATTGAGAGCTATCGCTACGCGGTATTCTCCGCTACCGACATATTCAAAGGCATCAACTTCACCCCAACCATTCATGCCACCTCTGACAAACACGGTTGTGCTGCCGTAAGGTACAACATCAGGCGCTCCTGCTGTGGCATCTGCACTTAAGCCGCTGCCTTGAGCCTCGCCCTGAAGTTTTACAAACACAGCTGTCGTGAGTGCCGGTACTGTGAATGTGCCTTCACCTTCTCCCTGGTTAAAGCTTGCATCAGCCATGCGGCTATCAACCGAGCTTGCCAGTGCGCTGTGTAGACTAAAGTCTGCTGCGGTTGAAACAGTGATTGACTGCGACTCGTGCGAGCCATTTACCATCACGACCATAGCATCAACGGCAGGGTCGATATCAACCAGCCCTTCGCCGTCATCAACACTCATGACAATTACGCCTTGAGTTTGGTTTTTGCCAATGTTGTGGAAGCCCACGCGGTCGATAATATCTTGCGCGGTGGTCAGGCGCAGAAGCGGGCTGTCGCGGCGGATAGATAGAAACTCATTGAATACGCCAGAGGCAAACTCAATTTCGCTCATCGACGCCGCAGAGTTAGGGTTACCCGACAACTCGATAATCTGCTCCATTTTAGCGTTGTTATCTTGAGCCAGTGGTAAACCCACATTCCAGTTATTGGTCTCCATAGTGAAGTCGACATAGTTGAACCAATCGCCTGAGTCATAGGTGTTACGGTCAAGTGATTTAGAACGCATCATGTCGCCGCCCATTTGCAAGAATGGAATGCCCTGACTCATTAGCGGAATTGTTGCTGCAATGTTTTGTACGCGCACGCGATCTTCAATCGACAAGGTAATGTCGTTTGAGTACTGCAGAATATCCCACAAGCTTTCGTTATCGTGCTTCGACACATAGTTAATACTATCGGCAGGGTCTTTGGCATAAGCCGTTGGCTGAGTATTCCAGCTGAAGCTACTACCTGTTGCAGTATTACCGTTGAAGTCTTTGAGCACATAGGTGTCGATGTTACCTGCCATAGACAAACGCAAGGTGTCATGATCGCGCAGGTAATCGTCTTTTTGCTCCATGGCAAACAGTGCACCACCACGGACAGCTTCACGGATGCGGTCGTTAAAGGTACCCACTTCTGTACCTGCCATATTGGCTTGTACCGCTTGCTCAAATAGGCGGTTATCCACTACTTCGCCAAAGTTCCAACCTTCACCGTAGAAGTAGTTGTCAGCATCAACAGCTTGTACAGCGTCACGTGCAGCCAAGATGCTACTTTTTGGCATGTGTCCCATGATGTCAAAGCGGAAGCTGTCAAAACCATATTGCTCAGCAAGGATCACCATAGAGTCAGCAACAAACTTATCCATCATCACATGCTCTGTTGCAGTATTATCACAACAGGTTGATGATTCAATTTTGCCGCTGATTTCGTTGTATCTGTGATAATAGCCGGGCACAACTTTATCGAATACTGAGTTATCCCACAGACCTGATGCATTGGTGTGGTTGTAGACAACATCTAGCACCACTCGTAAACCAAGCTCATGCAGCGCTTGGTTCATCGCGCGCAGCTCAACAATACGCGCGGTACCTTCAGCGCTGCTGGCATAGCTGCCCTCTGGTGCAATAAAGTGATGCGGATCGTAACCCCAGTTAAAGCTGTCATAGCCGCGCATGGCATTAACTAGGTTTTGCGCGTCATCAGAGCCTGCAATAAAGCCAGCTAAAACTTCTTCGATAGTGGCGTTTTTATCTTCAGTTTTACAAGCATCAGCGTTGTCATCAATCTTGTCACACAGCTTGCTTAAGGTATCGCTTATATCAACGCGCTCTGCAGCGTCTTCGTTAACACTGGCGATATCATTCAC
Organism: Shewanella maritima; assembly: GCF_004295345.1. Taxonomy (NCBI): domain Bacteria; kingdom Pseudomonadati; phylum Pseudomonadota; class Gammaproteobacteria; order Alteromonadales; family Shewanellaceae; genus Shewanella; species Shewanella maritima. The sequence continues at coordinate 1,004,400 of NZ_CP036200.1, forward strand.
TGGCAACAGATGGAAGTGAGTCACACCACTTTGTGCAAGCTTACGTAAATGCTCAACTGGCGCACTGCCTTCCTCAGTAAAGGCTAAGTACTTACCGCGGTTGGCGGCTGAGGTTGACTCATCACGCGCACTGAAGTCACGCACATGACCTTCATAAATCACCGCATCTTCAACATTGGTGATAGTTGGCACATCGTGACTGTCCCAACCTTCAGGCTTTAAGTCTGCATCAGCAAGGTTCACAAACTGACTATAACGACCATTGGTTGATACATTAAGCGAGTATGGGTCAGTGGTTTCTAGCACTTCAATCTTAGCGCTGACAGGATGATAAACTGTCACTTCATAACGGTAGTATTGACGGTCTAACTCACTGCCGCCCATGTATGACCATATACCCGTAGCGCTGTCTTCGCTCATAGCATGGGTTGCCAGCTCATTTTTAGCCGCGTCATATACTTTTAAGTTTACGCTGTGCGCGGTTGGCGCCCATACTTTAGCGCTGATGTTATCGCCCGAGTAAATCACACCTAGGCTTGCTTCGTTAGCATCCATATCACCCTTGGTGTAAAGATCATCGAGCACTTTCGCCACTTGCACATTGGATGCTGCAGCGGCTTTGCCGTCGGCATCATAGGCAGCCATGACCAGTTGTTGCTTGGCAATGGCTTTGGCTGCGTCCATATCAAGCTGCGCTTGATAAGCTGGCCAATCAGCCAAGTGCGGGACTAAGGCTTTTTGGGCATCGGTAAGCTCTGTAGCCATTACCTCGAACTGCTCTCCGCCAATAGCCGTGCCATCATCATTTAACACAGCTTCAGCCGTGCTTGAGTGATGCACTAAGAACTTAGCGATGCCATCAGGGGCAGCGTTCCAAATAAAGGTATTTTGGTCTAACCAATGGGCGCTAGCACCTTCGATTGCAAAGCCCACTTCTAACAATGGGAAGTCGTATACATCCCCTTGCCCATGGATAGTAAAGTTAGCGCGATCAAATAGTGCCTCTGGCGCAGATTGGTCATCATAAGGTTTTAGGTTCATCTTAAGGTCGGCATCACCCAATGCCTTGCCCGAACCTTCAGTACCGATGTGAACAATAAAATTGGCACATTCACTGTGGCCTTCTTTTAAGTCCAAAATCCAGTAGGCACCATAGTTAGGGTCGATACCATCATAAGAGTGACCATTGGCCCAGTCGGTAGAATCAAACGGCGGCGCGTAAGCGTCACACGCATCGTTATTCCAGGTATGGAGCTTGTAGCCTGGATAGTTTGGGTTGCTATCAGAGTTATCCTTATCTTTAATGCGGTTGTAATACAGCACCGCCTGATTCGGGCCAGCAAGAGCGACTGGCTCTGGTAACTCAGGGTTATAACCGACAATACATGATTCATTTTTAGCATCTGGGAATTGCGGCGCTGGGCAGCTGAGCGGCGGCGGTGGCACACACTCTGTTCCTGCAGCATTTGGCACATTTGGCACATCACAGGTCAGTAGCACTTCACCTGGCTCTGAACTGTCGCTGCCACAAGCAGAGAGCATTAGCGCGCTAGCTGCCAATAGCGGTAATTTTAGCGGTTGATAAAAGCGACTCATGGTAGCTTTCTCCCTCGTTATTGTTATTTTTTGTGGGTTTTTACATGACATAGTTCACCCCCAGATAAAATTCGCGGCCAAAGTATTGAATGGTGCCGGTTTTAGACTCTGTGCCGAAGTAACTCTTTGTTGGCTCGTCGGTTAAGTTATTCACCTGGAACAACACACCTAAGCCTTCAGTGACTTGATATGACGCTTGATAATCCACAACGGTTTCGGCATCGAAGTTGACCACTTGCTCGTTGATTGCCACCTGCTCAGAAACAAAGTCAGAGCGGTAACGTGCACTAATGCGAGTTTCAAAGCCTTCGTACTCATAGAACAAGGTCGCATTAGCAACGTGATCAGATAAGCCATCAAGCGATTGCTTAACGCTATCGCCACCAAGGCTAGTGATAGATTCAACTTCTGATTGGGTATATGAGTAGCTACCGCTAAAGCCTAAGCCTGAGAATGCATCAGGTAAGAAAGTGAAGATTTGCGTATACGCTAGCTCTAGGCCACGAATGTAACCACCATCAGCATTGTTTACCGCCGTTGTGTAGGTGCCATTAGTGGTTTTGATTTGCTCACCGCTGTCTTCGTCAATGATGTAGTCAGGTACGTTGAAGCCGTTACCTTTGAAGTCATAGCCCTCAATGGCGAAAGTATCGATAAATGAGTCAATATCCTTATAGAAAAGTGCTGCAACAAACGCGCCCTCTTCAAAATAACGCTCATACGATAAGTCATACTGAGTCGCATAAAACGGAATTAAGAATGGGTTATTTGTACTTGAGCCGTTAATCTCACCATCGTCATTAACCGTGGCGCTAATGTCACCTGCTAGGCGGTTAATTGGTGGGCGCGACATGACCTTCGCTGCCGCAAAACGAATTTGCGAGTTATCGGTAATGCCAAAATTTAAGTTAATTGATGGTAGGTAATCGGTATAGGTTAAGCCTTGCACCGTTGGCGCGTAGTTTTGGTTAATAATGCCGATTTCATCGGTTATGTTTTGCGCACCTAACTCAGGATCACCTTCAACATTTTGCAGCATGGTTGCGGACTGGTCGGTATGCACCACGCGCACACCGAAGTTACCGGTGACAGGAATATCACCTAACTCCATGTTGATGTTAGCCATCACATAACCCGAAGTGACCTTTTCAAACACATCACCACTTTGCAGCACAGACCAAGAGTAGTTAGTGGTGTAGCCTTTAGGGTCTATCACACCACCAGCATTACCCCAGGTTTGTACAGGTTGTGGTATGCCGCTCGGGAACCAGGCATTTAAGGCGCTGTTTAAATCGATAGCAAGGTAAGATGGGAAGTAGCTGAAATCACCCTCCCAATTCACAACAGTTGCCATGTCTGAAGTGAGCTGTAATGGCGGCTCTGATTTTGAAAACGCGCCGTCATTACCATATTCAAATACTGAGCGATCGTTTGAATAAGTGCGATCAGAGTAGCGGGCACCAAACTCAATACTTGAGATGTATTCGTTGTCTAAGGTGTATTCAAAATCAACGCGGTAAGCTTTAAGTTCATCTTCATTTTCAAATGGGTAGATACCGTATTTACTCACCATCACCCGGTCGATATCGGTAAAGGCATCAGCTTGATTAAAACCAACATCAGGTAAATCTAACCCATTCAGCAAATAGCTAATTGACACGTTTTCATCAAACAGTGGTGTGTCTGCGGTTGCATCCACCGCAACGTTAGACCATAACAAACCGTTGCGAAAATCGCTTTTAGCCGAAGATAACGACACGTCGACATTGACGTTTAGATTGTCTGTGACTTGCCAGTCGGCATTGATGCCATAGTTGTCGACTTCATCGAAGTCCTGATTATCGTCATTCACTAACTCAACGCGGGTAAAGCTTTTAGAAGTACGGTTGAACGTGCCACCAATCACTGAATTACCATCAAGCACAGGGTTGGCAACTGATGCACCCTGCCCGCCCAGCTTAACCCTAAAGCCACGTGCAAAGGCTTCACTGTCAAAACGTGAGATAAAGGCATCGGCTTTTAAGGTGAAATTATCTACTGGCGCCCATTCAATCGCGCCCATGTAACCGTTACGCCTCTCAACGCCGCCTAAATGCTGCAGCTCGAAACCTTCACTGATGTATTCACACTCAGGACAATCTTCAGTGCCGTCCATGTCACCTACGATACCGTCAACGTCTTTGACATCGTTGTAAGCCAAACCAATAAACTGAGTAGCTACGCTAGGCTGATCTAGACGTGCATAACCCACTGCCACGCCTAAGGTGTCTTCAAGGTACTTACCTTGATAAGAAAAACTGACCCTGTGACCATATTCCTCTGCGCCATAAACCTCGCTCGCACGGTCGTTGTACATGCCGCGAACATTGGCAACAAAGTTATGAGTGTCAGTTTTACTCAGCGGGCTAACTGTTGCTAGCTCAACCGTACCCGCAACACCGCCTTCAATTAGCGATGCTTTTGGTGACTTATACACCGCTGCTGAAGTAATTAGCTCAGATGGATATTGGTCAAACTCAATACTACGTGAGCCACTGGTTGATACCTGCTCACGACCATTCAAGGTTGAAAAAACAAAACCACCAGACATACCGCGAATATTGATTTCGGCAGCCTGACCACCAGTACGCACCGCACTGATCCCCGGCAGACGCGTCAGTGCATCGGCCATAGACACATCAGGCAGCGAGCCTAAATCATCGGCAGATAACTGTTCAGAAACGGTATCACCAAAGCGTTTTGCATTAATCGAATCAATCAAGCTGCGGCTATAACCACGAACACTGATGCGCTCAATATCGCCCGCTTCTTCTGCGGCAGCATCGCTTGAGTTGGTGTTACTTGTAGTCGTTGAAGCTGCATTTTGCGCAGCGGTGGCTGAAACTTCTATTTCGGTTTCAGCATTATTGGTGGTTTGTTCTGCAGCTAGAGCAGTACTGGGTATGAACATCATTTTCATACCAGCAGCCATAGCCACAGTCAAAAGACTGGGCTTGAACTTGAGCATCGGCTTCCCCTTGAACCATATTGGTTTTTTAGTCACCCAATACTCAGTCATACAACTCATCCTAAAAGAGTGTATGGGCAGTTTTTTATCTCGATATACTAGGCATCGTCAGGATTTTCTAACAAGCTAATGCATACGTATTCATTACAACTTTGTAACAATCATAGGTGGGTGATATATGAGTTAAATCGGTTAAAATCCAATGAAGTCAATCGATTAGCCAATAATACTTTTGGGTAGGTTAGATTGGCGTTTTTTTACTGGCTAACCAAAGGTGTGAAGAAGTTATGCCACTTTCGGGTATATCTGATGTCATATTTTCATAAGTTCTGTGACCAAACAGGCTTACATACTGGCTAAATTTTCTTGTAAACTCTGGATTCATTTTTCCACTCCCTGCCAGTATTGGCACCTTGGAGCAAGTAATGGCATTTAATTTAACTGTTAACTGGCAAACATCGCCAGCAGACGAAGGTGAGTTCAATCGCGACCATCAAATTGAGTTTGGCAGTGGTCAGGTTATTCAGGCCTCATCAGCCCCTGAGTACAAGGGCAGCGAAGACAAGATTAATCCAGAAGAGAACTTATTAGCGGCGTTATCTTCTTGCCACATGCTAACCTTCTTAGCCATTGCCCACTTAAAGCGCTTACCAGTTGCCAGCTATGTCGATAACGCCAAAGCTGAACTGGGTAAAAACGCCAGCGGCAAGATTGCTGTCACTAAAATGAGTTTGTTTCCAGAAGTGGTATTCGCCGATGGTGTTGAAGTCAGCCCTGAAGTGATTGATAAAATTCATCAAAAAGCCCACGCAAACTGCTTTATTGCAAATTCTCTCGCCTGTGAAGTTGAGATTAACTACTAGCTTGTTAGCTAATCTCTCACGAAGCTAGCTAGACACTAAAAAGCCCACCTAAAATAATTTAGGTGGGCTTTTGTTTGTAAGCGGTTTAGCTAGCTAATATGCAGGCTTACTGTTTAATTAGCTTAACATCTGCCGCAGGGCCGTTTACTGGCATAGGTTTGGCTTCAAACGGCAAGATTGGCTGCTTTTGCACTTCATCTTTAAGGTATTGAATTGCCGCATCAAGCTGCGCATCGCCGCCTTGGTATGTCGCATAAGGCAGGTTATCGACTTCAATGTCAGGCTCAACACCATGACCTTCAACTACCCAAGTGCCATCAAGCGAGTATTGTGGGTACTCAGCGACACGCGCCATACCATTATCAGTTACTGCATTACGGCCTGATAACCACACACCTGCACCCGCAGTTTGCTTACCAATCAATGGTGCTAAACCCAGTGATTTAATACCTGCCGAGAAGGTCTCGCCATCTGAATAGGTCATTTGGTCGGTTAACACGACCAGGTGCCCTCGGAAGGTTTGCTGCATGTTGCCCCAGCTACTGCCACGAGTTGGCTGCCAAAACATCCAGCTACGGCGCAATAACTTCTCGATAATCCAGCTATCAATGTTACCGCCGCGGTTACGGCGAACATCGATAATCAAACCCGGCTTGTCATAGTGAGTGTAAAACTCACGAGCAAAGCTCTCGATGTCGTTAGACACCATGGAATAAAGATGCAAGTAGCCAAACTCACCTTTGGATTCCTCAGTCACTTTTTCAGCATTTTGGAATACCCAATCGTGATAACGCATATATAAATCATCGCGCGATGAATACGGCTCAACTACAGTTTGATGCTCACTGCGACCACGTTTAAGGGTTAACAGCACTTGCTTACCAACTTGATTGCTTAGCATCTTAGTCAGCTCGGCAATGTTCGCTACGCTTAGGCCATTCATTGCGGTGATCACGTCACCATTTTGAACATCAACACCTACGCGGGCTAAAGGCGCGGCATGACTTGGCTGCTCAGGATCGGTTTGGTAAATATGCTCAACCTTTACACCACCTTTAACATTGGCAAATTTCGCCCCTAGCGCTGCAGCTTGTGGGCGATTAGGATCTTTAGCGATATCACCACCGCGCACTTGCGAGTGCAATGAATCAAGCTCGCCCATCATTTGCTCAAAGATGTCATTAAGCTCGTTACGATCGGTCAATCTATCGAGTAACGGCTGATATTTTTGCTTGGTCTTAGCCCAGTCCAGACCACGCATATTAGCGTCATAGAAAGAGTCGCGATGCATTAACCAAGCATCTTCAAACATTTGTCGCCACTCAAGTTTTGGCGAAATGCTTAGCTGCCAATCGCTAACATTCACTTTAGCATCTGCAGTGTCGCCCGGCAGTTTATCACCAGCATCAACAATCAGAATATCACTTGGGTTAGATGCACGGGTCAGCATTAATTTGTCAGCGTCATTCGACAATTGGTAGTCGGCCACATCTTCACTGAAGGTTTCTGCTTTCACCCCGCGATTGCTGAACTTAACCACTAACAGATTGGCTGATTCAGCCTGATGTTCTAGCAGGTAAAGCTTACCCTTGGCAGCGCTAAGGCTTGAGTAGTTACCGGCATCGACAGGTACTTGCCATAAGCGGGTGTTGATGTCGTTCCAATCAACTTTAACCTTGGCTTGCTTGTCATCTTTATCATCTTTCTTTTCTGCGTTAGCTTTTGTTAGCTCAGTGGCTTTAGCAAACGGGAACTTAGCTTTTGGATCGAGGGCAATAGCAAACACTTGGGTGCGCTTATCGAACATTGGCCCCATGTTTCTGTCACCCCAAGGGGATGTTGGATTAGCATTAAACTCGCGGTTAGATAAGAAGTACAGCCATTGACCGTCCTGGCTAAAGCTCGGCGAGAAGGATTCATATTTATCTGTGGTTAATGGCACTTCTTTGTTATCAGATATAGAGTACAACACCACTTGCGAGCGCTGTTTGCCCACTTCTGATTTGGTCAGTGCTAAATAGCGATTATCGTGCGACCAAACAATATCTTGGTATTCGCCAAGACCTTCACCGTTAGTGATGATCTTCTTGTTTTTGTTGTCACTTAAATCAAGCAACCACACGTTACCCTGGTAATCTTCATGAGCAATAAGCTTTCCATTTGGCGACAGGTGTAGCCCGGTGCGTAAGGTGTTGCCATCTTTGGTTAATTGTTTGGCATCGCTGCTACCATCTGCCGCAAAGCGCCAAATTTCTTGCTCGCCCGAGGCATCGCTAATGGCATAAACATAGTCACCGTTTTTCGATAACACACCATTACGCAAACGGCTATCTTGCGGCGCACTCACTTGAACTAAGCGGCCTGACTCGTTACTGGTTATGGCGATGTGGCTGCGGGCAGTAATGGCTACTTTATCGCCCTCTCCTGCAAAGTTGATTGAAGTGGCGTAATCCATTGGGTTATTGACCCACTTGGCGCGGCGATCGCTAAAATCAGAGGTTAAGCCGATATCTAGATTGATTAACTGCTGAGAGGCTAGGTCGAATAATTTGATGTCGGCGCCTTGTTGGAATACTACGCGACCATTATTTAGCTGGGCATCACGTACTTGCCAGTCTGCAAATTGAGTGTGCTGCTTAAAGTCGCCACCGCGCTGACTCATCGACCAGATGTTGTCATTACCTGAGGCGTCAGAGATAAAGTAAACCCTTTCATTCCAGTACATTGGTTGACGCACAGTACCGATATGCTCGCCAGTTAGCTTTTCAGCCTCTTGTTTGCTGCCAAGCTTAAAGCGCCAAATATCACCTTTAGCGCCGCCGCGATACACCTTGGCATTGTCGGTACTTAATTGCAGGCCGAATTGAGTGAAATAAATGTACTCGCCTTTATCGTCAAGGCTGCCTTCAACGGCGTCAGCTAACGGGATATCAGTAACGGTTAAATCGGATGGGTCGACAATTTTAAGCGCCCATGAATTAGCTGGGGTAAAAGCATGGTCAGTTGCATATAATAGCTTGCCGTCTGCGGTCCAACCTTGCACTGTGACTCGGCTATTCTCAAACGTAACTCGCTTGGCAACGCCGCCAGCAATAGGCATCACATAAGCTTCTTTTACGCCGTCATAATCTGCGGTGTAAGCCACCCATTGGCCATCATGGGAAATACTGGCATCTATTTCTTCAGTGACTTGAGTGGTTAAGCGTGTGGCAGATTGTGCGTTAATGCTTGCCTTCCACAAATCACCTTCGGCGGTAAAGACTACAGTCGTGTCATGCAGTGCTGGCGCACGGTAGTAGCCTTTTTGACTATTCTCTGCAGCGACAGCCTCTACCGCAACAGCTGCGCTTGATAATGTGCCGAGTGCGAGCAAGCAACTCAAAACAGATTGGCGTAGTTTCATTGTTATATGCCTTTGAAAGGGTTACTAAAGTGCCCTCACGTTAGCAAAGATTCGCCTGAGTGTCAGGCAGACATTGTTTCAAGAAGTAACGGGGCTAATACTAGACTCAGAGAATATGTAAAAGCTGGATTACACCGCTTAAGACGAATGGCTTTGCTGCCCTTGAGACTTGCGTCAATGAGGCTTGCTTCAATGAGGCGCATGAGTGGCAGCCATAACATCGCACAACCCCTTAAAGCTATTAACGCTTAACCGAGTCAACCTCGGCCTGGGTTAGCTCGCGATACTCACCTAGCGGCAAATCTGCCAGTTTTATTTCGCCAATAGCAGTGCGATGCAGCGCGACCACAGGGTTACGAAAGCGGCCAAACATGCGCTTAATTTGATGATACTTACCTTCATGCAGTGTCACTTTAGCTTGATAATCTGACACTATCTCAAGCTCAGCGGGCTTGGTGGTAATGTCTTCATAGCCGAAATACATGCCATCTAAAAAGGGCTGAATATAGCTAGCATCAATTGGATTACCTAAGGTGACCAGATACTCTTTGGCGACTTTGCGCTCGGGCGCCATTAATGCATCTGACCATTTGGCATCATTGGTTATGATAAGTGCGCCAGTAGAGTTCAGGTCGAGCCGACCTGCGATATGTAGCATTGCTTGTTCACTTTGTTGTAGCGCCAGTAAACTAAGCGCGGTGGGGTGAATATCATCTGTAGTCGCGCTCACCACACCAACGGGTTTATGCAGTAAATAGTAGCGCCGGGTAAATTGTTGCAACACCTCACTAGCACACACGATATGACTAAACTCATCGATTTGCTGATCAAGCCCAGTGGCTAATTCACCATCAACCCATAATTGTTTTTCAATCAGCAGATTACGCACCGCTTTTTTTGAGACTTGCAGCTTTTTGGCGACAAAACTATCGAGTCTGCCTCGCTTAGCCATTCACTGAATCCTCAACCATACGTATGCAAAACTCATCTAAGTTATACATTTTAGGTTGTAAACAAATTGTAAATCTATGCATAATTATTCAAGTCAAAGTGTTTGCAGAAAAATTGGGGTTGATACAACAGATATGTTTTCGTTACCAGAAGCCGCTCAGCTACGCGCAGATATGACCATCAGCGAGCTAAAACATGCGATAAAAGCACTCGATGAGCAGCTTCATGCGTGCATTTTAGATTATTCAATTAACGAAACGCTACTAAAACGCGCCGAGTTTTTTGACCAGCTACTTACATTGCTTTGGCAGCAACAAGGTTTTGATTCAAACAACCTATCGCTCAATGCTGTCGGCGGGTATGGCCGCAAAACACTGCACCCTTATTCAGACATCGATATCTGCATCATCCATAGCAATGCGTTAACTGCAGAAGACGGCGACAAAGCCGGCGCATTTCTTACCGCGTTATGGGACTTAAATCTGGACCTAGGTCATGGCGTTCGTTCACTAAATGATACCTTCAGCGCCTGTAAAAATGACATCACCATTGCGACCAGCCATTTAGAAATCCGCCATATTTGCGGCAATAGCGATCACGAGCAACAAGTGCTACAAGCCATGTATGCCGACAAGCTTTGGAGCAGCCAAAGTTTCTTTTCAGCAAAAAAGCAAGAACAGCAATTGCGCCACCAAAAAGCGGGTGGCACAGCTTATAGCATTGAACCCAACCTTAAAAATAGTCCTGGCGGCATTCGTGATATTCAAACTCTGACCTGGATTTCACGCAAACACTTCAACGCCGCCGATATGCATGGTGTGCGTAGTCAGGGCTTTTTCAGTAATGACGAATACGCCGAATTAATTGAGTGTCAGAACATTTTATTTAGAGTGCGCTTTGCTTTGCATCAAGTTGCTGGGCGTAGTGAAAACCGGTTATTACTGCAATATCAGGCTGATGTCGCCAAAATGATGGGCTTTGGTGAAGGCTCATCCTTAGGTGAAGGCGGCAATATCGCCATTGAAAAAATGATGCGCCAGCTATTTAGAGTGATGAAGCGCATCCGCGAGCTTAATCAGCTGCTTATGGCATATTTTGAGCGCGCGATTTTGCCAAAAAACCATACTGAACCACAGGTGCTCAACGAGCAATTCGAGATAGTCGACAATCATATTCACGTGCGCCATGACGATGTATTTATTGACCGCACGCAAATTCTGGCTTTGTTTGAACTTATTGCTGAGCACCATGAACAAATTGTTGGTATTACCCCTGAAACTCTGCGATTACTTAGGCAGGTTCGCCGCCGCTTAATGGCCGATTTGCAAGACTTTCAGGCATGCCGTGAAAAATTTGTCGCCATATTTAACAATCATCGCGGCCTAGGTTTAGCGCTCACCTTAATGCATCAACACGGTATTTTGTCGTCCTATTTACCTCAATGGCGACAAATTGTGGGCCAAATGCAGTTTGACCTTTTCCACGCCTACACGGTCGATGAACACACCCACAAAGTGGTGCAAAACGTACTTAAATATGCGCACACCAAACAAGATGGTGCGGTTGATTCAGCTACACGCCTAGCAAGTGAGATTTATCAAAAGATGTCGAACAAATCGAGCTTGTTGTTTGGTGCCTTATTTCACGACCTGGCCAAAGGTCGCGGCGGCGATCACAGCGAATTAGGCGCTGTTGATGCGCTGCACTTTGCCCGTTATCACGGATTAAAACAATCGCAGCAGCAGTTGGTCAGCTGGCTTGTTGAGCAGCACTTGTTAATGTCGGTTACCTCTCAGCGCATGGATATTTACGACCCTGACGTGGTGCAGCGTTTTGCTAAACAAGTCGGTACCCAAACACGGCTGGATGCGCTTTACTGCCTGACGATTGCCGATATTCAGGCCACTAATGTCGATTTATGGAATGACTGGAAAGCAGCGTTAATTCGCGACTTGTATTTCGCCACTCGCAATGTACTGAGAAGCGGCGGCGAAAATGTATTGCAACTGCGCACCATTGTCAGAGAGCATAAGCAAGAAGCCCTTGGTTTAATGCAGCTAGACGATAATGGCGCACAGGCCGTCAAAGAAGTTTGGAAGCAATTACCTATTTCGTTTTTCAGCCATGCCGAAGCAGACGACATCGCCCGTTATTCCAAAGCATTAGTCGCTCACAAAGCCACGTTGCCAAATGCCGATAACCCGTTTGACACCTTGATTGTCATCGATGACACAGTGGTTAAGGGCTGCAGCGATGTGTTTGTGTACACTCAAGATAGAGCAGGTTTATTTGTTAAGTTATTCAAAACCTTATCGGCATTGAAGATATCGGTGAAACAAGCGCAGATCTCGCGCACGAAAGATGGTTATGTGGTTGAGTCATTCAAAATTCTCGACTTTGATGAAAAGCCAATCGACAGTCAGTCTCGCCGCGAGCTAATTATCAACAAGCTTAAAAGCGTGCTCGACAATAACGCCAAACCGCCTAAGCAACGTTTATCACGCCAACATCAAAGTTTCGATAACCAGCCAAACGTTGAGTTCCTGTATTCGCGCCACTCAACCCGCAGCCTGATAAGCGTATCTGCACTCGACACTCACGAGTTTATGGATAAAGTCGCCAGCGCCTTTAGAGAATTAGACCTGAATATTCACTCAGCGACCATTAGTAGCGTGGGTGAGCGCGCAGATAACGTGTTTTTGGTGTCCAACAACCAAGGGCAGCAGCTTGACCAGAGAGAGCAACAGGCATTATCTAACTTGCTGATTAATAGAATTAATGATGAGCAGGCAGCTGTAGGCGAATTTGAAATTTAATCTTGGACTGTGCTAGTTCTGCACTTTTCCGTGCTTGGGCTGCGCCTATGCTGTTACAAAACTGTACCAGAGGTGAGTTAAGCTTAGGGCAAATTTTGCCCGTGCTCTTGGATATGCGACAATACGCCTCAGTCGCCATAGATTGATAGAGAGCCACAGTGAGCCAAGCACATTTCCAAGCCCGCTACACCCTAGATAAAACCTATTTTGCCGAATGCTATGACCAAACCGCGAGTATACCGACTGGCAAAAAGCCGTTTTATAAAGCCATAGGCTTTGCAATTGCAGGCTTATTACTGATCACAGTATTCGCCAGCCTCGCCAGTGATGAGTTAGTACAAAACACCTATTACCTGGGTTACTTCTTTATCGGTCTAGCGGTGGTTGAGGTGTTTAGCATCAAGTTTAAACGTACCTGGTGGCTGTGGCGTCAAATGATGAGTAAAGCAGCTGGCAACCCGTTAACCCTTACCATTGATGAACAAGGCATTCATAGCTATTCAGATTTTATTAACCACAAACTCAGCTGGCAACAAATCACCAGCCACACTGAGTCTGAAGTCGGTTTTACCTTACAAGTTGACCAGCAAAAACAATATCTTTCTAAACGTGAACTCAGTGAAGCATGTATTGAATTTGTCCGTGAACAGCTAGCTAAAGTCTAAAGCTTGCAACAAGCTACTATTTTTTACAAGACTCGCTAAAACGCCTGACAAAAAATCCCAATTGCGCTGCCAATGGCTACAAACCATGATAGGGAGCGCAATGTCCCTTTCCCTGCCAAATAGAAAATGTGATACACACAGCGAGCCACAATGTGAACAACTGCCAGCGTTGCTGCAGTGTCATTAACTTTGTCGGTCGCGAGCACAACCAAACAGGCAATGGCAAACAGAATTAGCGATTCAAACGCATTCTTGTGTGCAGCTAATGCTCTTGCGCCAAACCCAGTTAACTTTGCCTGCTGTAATCTTGGGTGCTCATTATCATAACCTTGTAAATCAGCCATGGCTTTGGCAACCGGCGCTTTAGCCAGGTAAGGCAGTATCATCGCAATTAGCAGGCAAACCAGTATTGTTGTCATCACATTTCCTTATTTTTGTGTATTCAATCAGCTTCGCAGGGTGTTAACACCTAGCAAGCTAGGGTTCTTAGGGCAAGCGCATGAGTGATTAATCATCTGCCATGTACTAAGGATTAACGAACTTTGATTGCGCAAGACGCCGTTAAATCATCCCTGATGGCTCCGCTTTAGCATCCCTGCTAAAGAGGCTTGCTTACTCAAAGCTCATTAATCTCATAAAAAAACGCGCGAAATGTTCATGTTCTCGCCCAGCTAGGCTACTAAGGTATTCACCTGCTAAACGCTCGCATAGCAGAAACCTACTGCTTTAGTATGATTTTTTATATCCAATAATTAGTAGTGCTAGTAGCAAGCTAAACCAAAGTCATCAAATCGGACTATCTACATCTTAAACTTGTGTTTTAAATACGCCTGCAAAGTCAGGCAGGATACAAAATATTAACATCAAGCTTGTTACAATTGAGCCGAGTCACTCTTCCATGTATACGCGAATATACTCTCTAGTGATTAATTTCAAACAGTAAAATACAAATATCCTTCGCAATTATTGTAAACGACCTTTGACACTGTTGTTAAATCTTTGTTAACTTAAAGCTTGAGCTCAATAGCTCCTAAAAACAATACTAAAGTATGGATGCGCTGGCTTTAATGACCTAAGTAACATCAGCATTTTGTCTGTTGTACTAACAAATATGTATGACTAAAGCTCAAAATTAACTGTTACTCGCCTGCGTCCAAAAACAATAATAAGGATGCGCCCGACAATGAAAAAACTGCTAGCGGCAACTGTGCTACTTTTCAGTCTGCCTGTATCTGCAAAATCACTTCCGCCAATTCTTGAGTATTTACCAAGCTGTTCCCCGAATGTTATTGATGGTATTTATGTTGAGAAACAACTTGCGGATATTCCTAAGAACAAATTGATTGAAAGCAGTTTTCATCAGGTGCGGACTATCGCCAAAGATAAACGCGTTGATGCAGTCATTATTACCAACCTAATTCAAACCAATAAGCTGATCATCACGGCAGATCTGATTGACTATTGTGATGAAGACCGCAGCTTGTCGGGGATTCGCACCGCATATAATCAACTAAGCCGCAGACCGATTACCTTTGAGCGCACCAATCCAAGCTCAATTAGCACGCCAAAGAAAAAGTCGCCTGCCAGTATTTCAATTCCTGAAACCCGTGTAGCCCAAGCTCAAACTTCGCCGCAGCCTAAAGCTAAGCCTGCGCCAAAGCCTGCAGCTCGCGCATCTAGCACCCCTAGATATACAGGCGTAAGGAACTTTAAGTCAGAGCTTTTGAGCGAATTGGAGTTAGCTAAGATAGCCGCTAAAGCTGACCGTAATTCAGGCTCAAACGTGACACTATCTGGCGCTTATGGCGTCAACATTAACAACTCAGCCAAATACGTTCGTAACCTACTAGGACCTGCTAGCGCAGAGTTCACCCTTGGCCGAGATACTAAAGCTTGGTTATATGGCCGCGACTTATGGGTGATTTTTGAAAACGATAAAGTGCAAAAAGTCACTTACCGCGAACGCTCACTGTTGAACTACACTGGCCGTAATATCATCTTGTACGATCAAGACTTTGATAATAACTGGCTAATCGATGACAAAGCAGGCTTTAGGGACGATGTTCCTAACGTGCGCCGCAAGCTGAACTATCTAAAACAGCAGTCTAAAACCGAGTTCACTGTATCGAACCAAAAGAACTTGCTGAAACTCGACTTTGCTGAGTTCTCGTCATACAACACTACCGAGCCAGAGGTGCTACTAAGTGGCTTTACCTTCCACTCGCGCGACTACTACCAAGATATAGGTGACATCATTTACTCGCAAATTGATGAAACTTTGCTTGATGATTTGCTATTGCCTAACTTTAATGCGCCTGATTTAAAGTTAGAAGATATTGTCGTTAGCTACGTACCTAATATCATTAACTACTCTCAAGACGGCAGCTGGGAGGTGCTATCTAAGTACCTACAAGTGAAACATGACGACCATGAGATCACTCAAGTCAGACTCACAGAGAGTATTAACTACCCTGTTGAAACTGATCAGGACTTTATGAACTTCTTAAGACAAGCCAATATTCCGGCAACGAAAGAAGAGATGATGAGACAGTATCCAACCAATGCAGAAGTATGGGCTGAAAACTTGATGGTTACCCATGACGACTACGAGGTTAGAGCGGAATTCGCCTCAGATGATGATGACGCTATGCTGATTTCTCTAGAGGTGATTTACCTATAACACTCACCGCGCTCCAGCTTAGCCAAACTGTAAGCCCGCGTTGCAATGACATTTAAAGCTCGCAGCAAGCACATCCTGTGAGCTCGACGAAAACATCCATGTTTTCAACGGCTTTAAATGTCAACGCAACTATTGCCAACACAAGCGACCTAGAGCATTCCCATGTGTGGAGATACGTGAAAGGTGGAGCTTGAACTTGATGTTCATAAATTTTAATTAGGCACGGCTATGCGTCAATGGAGTGATGTCAAGGTATGGCAGTAGAAACAGTTGCCGAAATATTCACAGGTGTATTCAGGTTCCTATTTCGTATTCTAAACGAAGTGTTGTTGGAATTTTTACTGAAAGGCACTGGCTATTTTATTTGTCGCCCTTTCTCAAAAAACATAAACCCTGATGGATTTGTAGTCATAATTGCAGGTTTAGTTTTTTGGGGTTCAATGTTTATAGTTGCAATTAAAGTGTACGGCTTTATTCAAGTTGATATATGTTTGGATGCGGGTGGTAGATACAACTACCAAACAAAAACTTGCCTACACCAAAACTAATGTACTTAAACCATAGTAGAGACACTTCAACTCACATCAACTGGCAGCCATAGGCTGACACTCAAGCCACCTTCTGCGCGATTTTTCATACTGATATGTCCGCCGTGAGCTTCAACTATCTCGCGGCACAATGGCAAGCCAATACCTGTACCTGATTGTTTAGTCGAATAAAACGGTAACAAGGCTTGGGCTAATACTTCACTCGGCATCCCTGAGCCTGCATCATCAAGGGTAATCAATACCCCTTGCATTGGCTGGGCAAGGTAGCGAATATCTAGCGTGATTTCATCTGGGTTTGAGCCAGATTCATGGGCGTTTTTAAGTAGGTTAATCAATACCTGTTCAAGCTGCACACTGTCTAACAACACCTGCTGATACACGTTAGCATCTTGCCCGACTTGAGACTGATGCACATTGTTTGACGCATCAGGAACTAAAAGCTCTGGCACAATCGGCCTTAATAAACGAAAACGATATTGCTGTTGTAGCTGCGCAACCAAACCTGTCCAATCCACTACCTTTCTATCTGGCAGCGGCAACTTAGCAAACTGAGCGTAATGAGAAATAAACTGACTTAGGTGCGAGGTGCGGCTCTCGATAGTATCGAATATTAACTGCAACTTACTGTTTTGCTGATCTTTAGTTAGCAGGCGCCCTGAATTAACCATAGATGCGATCGGCGCCACCGAGTTGTTAAGCTCATGGCTGATAATGCGAATAACCTTCTTCCACACAGCCACTTCTTGCCGATTTAATTCCTTGGTGAGCTGTTTAAGTAAAATGAGGTGGTGCTGCTGGTTATTCTGATTAAAGCTACCACGGGAGATATGCCAGCGCTCAAGTTCTGCTTCATTAAGGTTATCTGTATCAACATCACTATTTTCAACTTCACCAACATCGTCAGCATGTACCGCAAACAAGCCTTCTTGCTCGCTCGCCAATGCCTGACGCAGCCCTTGAGGTAAATCGGCTATTAGCTCTGTTAACGCCATACCCTCAATGCGAATGCCTTTATTAAATAAATGCCGCGCGGCGTCATTGGCGTATAAAATTCGCTGATGATCATCCACCAGCATCATTACATTGGGAGAGTTTTGAATGACTTTATCGAGCATTAATTCACGCTGATAAATATATTGCCGCTCATCGCGCATCTTAGCAGCGGCCTGATTATAAAGCTTTGCAATCGCATCAAGCTGTGGCTCGCCATAGGTGTGCAATGCTGCGCTAAATTCGTTGTCTTTAAGGTTAAGCAAACCAATCTCTAGTGATTGCAAGCTGGCATCAAGTTTACGGGTAAGCCACATGACTAATAAAAAGCACACCCCAAGCCCAAGCAGCACGGCTGAAACAACTGAATCAAGCGCTAAGTAATGCCAACATAGCCACACGACTGTACCGGCAATAGCGCAGCTTAGCATGCTGCCAAGTACCAGTTTATATCTGAGGCTAAGCAAGCCTCGGGGTGTCATTTTCGGAGTTGATTTTGCCGCAGGTTTATCGGTTGTCGCGCTCATTGTGATCACTTATTTTTTACTAGAAAGGGCGTACTTCTCCATACGGCGATATAAAGCCTGACGGCTCAAGCCGAGTGACTTTGCCACTCGGGCGATCACGCCATTATGCTCAGCTAGCGCGGTTTCGATATCACTCTTACTTGGCTCAGGGCTGGCGCTTTTATTTAGCTCTGGGCTGACTTTTTCTGGTTCACTGATATTGTTGCTTACCGGTGAGGTAGAGTTAACTGATTGAGCGATATCAAGCTGTGAAGCTTGTGCCAGCTGAGCCGTTTGCTCGAGATGCTGTTCAGGCCTCGACTCAAAGCGTTCAAGACCTAAATCGGCAACACCAATTAAATCAGATTGCGCTAGCAACACTGCACGCTTACATACATTCTCAAGTTCACGTACATTACCTGACCAAGCATGAGCTAGCATGGCTTGCTGCGCTTGCTTATCAAAGCGATAACCTTGGCCGACAAAGTGCTGAGCCAGCGGCAAAATATCATCCACACGCTGACTTAACGGCGCGAGCGCTAACTCAATCACATTGAGGCGATAAAACAAATCCTCGCGGAAGCTGCCATTATTGATATCTTGTGCAAGATCGGCATTGGTTGCGCTAATCACTCGCACGTTTACTTTGCGCGTTTGATGGCTACCCAAACGTTCAAATTCTCCCGTTTGTAGCACTCTTAATAGTTTGATTTGCCCAGATAACGGCAGATTACCGATTTCATCAAGAAACAAGGTGCCGCCATCTGCCGCTTCAAATCGCCCAATCCTAACTTTAGTCGCGCCTGTAAATGCACCAGCTTCAGCACCAAATAACTCGGCCTCTAATAAATCGACTGGCAAAGCGCCAATATTTACCTTAATGAAGGGTTTGTCATGCAGCAGTGAATTTGCCTGAATGATGTCAGCGAGTTTGTCTTTACCCGCGCCATTAGGCCCAGTGATCATCACTGACACATCAGATTTTGCCACTTGCAGCGCTAAATCGATTGAGCGTTGCATGGCGCCGCTACCGAATACGATGCCGCACAAATTTGCCTGACTAATCGCCTGCATGCGCTCTGAGTCAACTCGACTCAGCTGCTGATTTTGTTTAGAGAGATGATATATCGATAGTAGGTTATTAATGCTAGTAAGCAACTTAGCATCATCCCAAGGCTTGCCCATATAATCTGCCGCGCCAGCTTTAACTAGCTCAACGGCGGTTTCTAATTGGGTCCAGGCGGTCATTAAGATGATAGGCAACTGAGCTTGCTGCTCACGCAAGGTATAGAACAAGCGCTTGCCTTCCTCGCCGGAGGTGGTGTCACGGCTAAAGTTCATGTCCTGAATAACCAAGCTTATATCCTGCTCGGCAACCAGCTTTATCGCATCCTCTGGAGTATGACAAACTAGCGTTTTATAGCCGTGGATTTCCAGCATAAGCGAAAGCGCGCTGCAAATAGCCTGATTGTCATCGACGATTAAAATGCTATCCATAAAAAACAGTAAAATATCCTTGTGTTGCTTATTTAAAACTCTTGCCGCCATGCAGTCAAAAGGTAGCTCTGCTTCGTAATCTAGCGACTTAGTCTTGCTAAGCTATCTTATTTACTAGCATTTTTCGAGTTTGCAATTGAATCCACTCAAAGCTGTTATACCGTTCTGGTTGCAGTGGCAGGCGCGATATTAGCAGCCCTAAAGGCTGGGAAGATAACCGCGAGCGTTGTAACTAATAGCAATCCAACCACTGCAGCAATTGGGTACTTACTAGGTAACATAGGCAGCGAGTACAGCTTCATTAGCTGCTCACCAAGCTGCAGCGCTAGCAAGCCTCCAATAACACCGCCAGCGATACAAATCAGGTAGTTCTCCACCATAAAGTGCTTAATGATATCCATTTTGCTTGCACCTAACGCACGGCGAGTACCAATTTGCTTAGTGCGGCGCTGAATATTAAACATCACCATACCGGTTAAACCTAAAGCAGTGATCAGTAATAAAAGCACAACCATAGTACTTAATAGCCACGCCATTAAGCGGTGATTATTGTAGGTAAGCTGCTTAATATCGCTTAGGGTATCGAAATCGTTAATCACTCGGTTTGGGTTTTCGGCAAGTAGCGCTTCAGTTACCTGCTGCTCAAAATCTTCCATATGCTCAGGCAATAAACGTACTGCATAGGTTTTGTTTTGCGAGCTGCCACCAAAGTCGATGTTTTGAATGACGCTGTACTCAAAATGGCGGTGATCAACCCAGGCACCTTGCAATTGCTTGATAACACCGATGATCTCAATAGTTTGGTCGCCTTGATACATAATTTTGCCAACTGGAGACTCATCTCCCCAAAACTCAGTTGCCAAAGCTTGTGACACCATGGCTTTCATGCCTGTGTCATCCAAGCGAGTATTAATCTCATCTGGGCGGAAATTACGTCCGTCGGCTAACTCTGCGCCAAATACATCAAGTAGATGCTGATTACCTAAATACAAAGCAAAACCAGGCATGCTTTTAGCGGTATCTGGATTAGGGCCGTCTACGTAGCGGTCCATCCAACCACTGCCGCTCACAGGCATCATATTGGTTGAACTTACAGCCATCACATTTGGCAGGTCTCGAATAATTTGCTGATCAATGACGTTTTGCTGCACATGGTCAATTGTTGGCTCAAAGCTATACACGTTAAAACGTACAATTTGCTCTTCAACCACGCCTGAGTCGCGTGCCATTAACGACAGGCGCTCGTGGATAATAAAGCTAGCATTGGCAACAATCGCTACCGACAAAATAATCTGTAATAACAGCAGTATTGGGCCGCTTTTGCTGCGTAATAAGCTCGATACGATAGGTTTAATATGTAACATGGTTTGGTCCTTGCTTAAGACTCTCGCGAAGTAGCTTCTTGCGAACTAGTTTTTACTAAGTTGCTTCTTGCCACTAGTTTTTGGCTAAGTTGCTTTGTGCAAAATAGATCACTGCGCTTTTAAGTACACGCTCGGTTTGGTTCGACACACCACCCAGGCTGGATAGACGCCCGCAAGCACGGCTGTCGAAATAGCGATAGCTGGCGTGATAATCCACATACTGGCATCAAGGCCTGTTACCGCGGCGTCCATGCCAAACTCACCATGTAAGATTGATAGTGCGCCCCACGCCCAAAGCAGACCAACGACACCACCGATAAAGCCAATCACGCCCACTTCAACCATATACTGGGCGAATATTTGCCCCTGACTGGCGCCAATGGCTCGGCGTACTCCTACCTCTGGTGCACGTTTTAGGAATTTAGTTAGCAGTAACCCAAGAATGTTCACTAAACACACACTTAAAAACAGCGCGCTTAGCCCAACCAAAATCTTGCTGTCACGAGGAACCACATTGTTATCCTCTAACCACTTATCTACATCGCTTACTTGAGCTAATTCAGTCACTTGCTTGGCTGTGTCAGTATAACGCCCCATTTGCCTTTGCTCGGTGACATATTGGGTTAGCCATTGCTGCAGTTGCGCTTTATCTTCTTTAGTATCTAAAAATGTCCAAAATTGAATCCACACCTTTTCAGAGTTGAGCCTGTCTTGATGGTTGAGCATAGGCTCAAACTTCCAACCACTGGTGTTGCCCCAAACAGCAAACTCTTGCTCTGCGACTAACGAAAATGGAATAAAGATTTGTTCGGCATCATTAAAAGGGCCATTAAGTGGGTCAAAATACTTAGGCTGCGGATTCCATTCTTTTATTACCCCAGCTATTTGAAACGGCTTGCGGTCCAAAAACACCGTTTGCCCAACACTATTAGCACCATTAAAGAAGGTTTGATTAAGCTGCTCACTGATAACCACTTGATAGCCGCCCTGCTCGTCCACCTCGGTCGCCCATTTATCACCGTACAAGAACTCCACCTCAAAGATGTCGAAAAAGTCACGGTCGGTCATACGCACGCTGTTAAGCTCAGGCTTGATGTCTGTGTTTTCGGATTGAATAGCCAAGCCTGTACGAAAGGATGCAGCTTTTAAGGGAATATCCTGGTTATTGCGCAGATTCATAGCATCGGTATAGGTGATGTTTGAACTAAACTCATCCCAGGTATCTAGCCCTTGCGTCCAAAGCTGAATCGAGTTAATTTGCTCACTCCGATCGCCCGCGGGGTTGTAAGACATGGTCTTGTAAACATTGAGTGTAGTGATGGTTATACCAATACCAATCGAGATAGCAAGCACCATTAGCAGCGACAAAATAGGCGTTTTTTTAATGCTACGCCAGGCCAGAACACAATAATAAATAAACATAATGACCTCCGCTTACTGACCACTATTGGCGACTTGTTGCAGCTCTTGCATCATCTGCTGCGGCTTTTGATACTGAGTAAAATCACACACCTGACCGTCGACAATTTGAATATTGCGTTGCGCGCGGCGAGCAAGCTCAACATCATGGGTCACCATAATGATGGTAGTACCAGACTGATTAATATCTTCAAGCAGCTCCATCACCTGACGCGCCATTAAGCTATCTAAATTACCGGTTGGCTCATCGGCAAGTAAGAATCTAGGCTCACCTGCAAGTGCACGCGCAATAGCTACGCGTTGCTGCTGACCACCAGAAAGCTGAGTTGGCAGGTGCTTCATTCTCGATGCTAACCCCACCTTCTCCAACGCCTCAGTCACACGGCGTTGGCGCTCTTTGGCATTGATGCCACGATAGCGCAATGGCACTTCAACGTTCTCAGCTAGGTTTAAATCAGGAATTAGGTTAAAGCCTTGAAAGATAAAGCCAATCTTTTCGTTACGTACTTTAGCGCTATGATTATCCGATAGGTTCGATACATTGACGCCATCAAGTAAATACTCACCTGAGCTAAAACCTTCTAGTAAGCCTGCTATGTTCAAGAACGTAGTTTTACCTGAGCCTGACGGGCCAGTTACCGCAACAAACTCGCCCTCGTTAACTTGTAAACTAAAGTCGCGCAGCGCATGGGTTTCCACTAAATCCGTTTTAAATACCTTGCTGATGTTGGTCATGGTTAACATGGTGATGTCCTTGTAATCTAATTCTGTTGTTTATCAATGTTGCTAACGGTTAAAACAGCCAATCCAATATCAGCCGCATAAGCTCTGCTGCGTTAATTCGTAACGCCTCGCCTGAAATACTGATAATCGGTGTATCTGGCACTGCTGGCATTTGCATTGAAGTGGTGAATTGCCCGGTGGCATCAATAATTTGAAAACTCACCAGTAACCAGTCGATGCCTTGCTCTAGTCGATAACTAATCGCCAGCGCCAGTACTGCAAGGGCGATAAAACCTAATAACTGCTTTGATTTGCTTGTGTGTCTGCTAACTTGTTTCATCTCTGACTCCACTTCCTTGAATCTTTGTCTTATTGCTAGGTGCTAGGTGCTAGGTGTACTAGCGCAGTTGAATTTGTTTATCGCGACCAAACTCTTCAGTACCTGATACCACCCAAACATCGCCCTCATTAGCACCTGCGATAACTTCAACATGGCTCATGCTGCGCGCGCCTAGCGTCACTTCCGCTAGCGAAGCGACATCATCATTCACCACAAAGGCACTTGCGCCGCCATGATTTAAAAAGTCGCCACGTTTTACCATCAGCACATCTGGGCGATGCTCTAGCAATACACGGGCAGAAAGTCGTTGATTTTGTCTAAGAGATAATTCATCGGTTGGGGTGAAGCGCACTCTGGCAACCACTTCACGATTGCGCACTTCAGGAGAAATAGATGCCAGCTGACCTATCACCTTGATATGACCAAAGCTCAGCTCAACATCCATGCCTATTCCGAGGTCATCAGCGTAAGATTCAGGCACAGCTAACTCAGCTTCAAAGGCGCTTAAATCCACAACCGTTAGCAATGATTGGCTAGCACCAATACGCGCTTTTTGCTCGACTAACCAGTTACCGATTATGCCGTCAACAGGTGCCTTGATATTCAGCGCTTCAATTTGTCTTGCTAGCTCATTGACCACTAACGCTTGACGGTCAACTTCTAAAGCGCGGTTTTTTAACTCAAAGGCTAAGGTATCGCGCATCAGGTCAACTTCTTGCAACGCATGCTTATGCAGCAGCTTAGCTTTATGCAGATCATCTTTGCCTTTTTCAAAGTCGATGCGGCTAATTAGGCTGGTTTCAATCAATTGATCGCCGCGGCGACTTTCACGATCTGCTGCTTCTAAATCCACTTTGGCCATATCGAGCACTTGACTAACGCGCAGCTGCTCACGCCTTGCATCAAGCTTGGCGCGCTCTAAATCGCTTTGCATCGCGGCAAGTAACGATTTTTGTTGCTCAAAACGGCTTTGCAATTTAGGGCTGGCAATGGTGGCGACCACTTGCTGGGCACTGACAGTGTCACCAGGCTGACTCAGTAGGGTTACCACCCCTTGCTCTGTGCTGTACAAAATCGGCGCGTTTGCCGCAACAATTTTACCCGTCGCAGCAATATCACGAACCAGAGTGCCGCGACTCACGGTAGCGAAACGGAGTTGCTCACTGTCTACCGAGCGAATGCTGGTATCACGGTCGAAACTGGCAAAGCCAAGAGCGCTAACCAGTAATAAAGCGCCACCAGCAACTAAAGGTATGCGGAATTTCTGCCCTAGCTTTTGCCCTAACGTAGGTGCGATAACGGTATCTTGTGCACTGGTATCTTTAATCATCTGTCGTCCTTAAACCCAATCGAGCTGTCCGCAACAATATTCAATGACTAGATACAGCACAGAGTGTGCCATAACGAATAAAACACTACATAACAGATAGTTAGAATTTAATAGGTAAACTAAAAGTGTCCGCGGACACTTAATAATCTATGAACGGACACAAAAAAAGTGTCCGGCGGACACTTTTGAGTTAAGTGAGGTTTATTTATTCGAACTTAGGTGGACACTAGGTCGATGACTAGGTTAGAGATTGACTCAACAAAGTCGCTATCTCGCCTTATCAATCGCCTCACACATAGCGCGAACGCCTTTAACCGCTCGCGGCGCGGCGCGGTGAAGTAAGTCGGCATCTAATTGATAAATGTGCTTATTGCTCACTGCTGGTAACTCTGGCCATTTGCTCCATTCAATACCAAGGTAGTTACCCTTTTCCTGACTTTGCAAAATCACCTCTGCGCCACCTAAAAGCACATTTTCAATGCTCACTATCGGGTATTCACTCGCTGCATCATAAAAGATATTGTCGCCATTACAGGCGCTGATGATTTGCTCAATCCAACTGCCCTTTGCAACTGTGCGCAGTGGGTTTGACCACAGCTGGTAAAACACCTTTACTGGCGCTTTCGCCTGGTACTGGGCACGAATTGCTGCAAGCTCGGTTTCATACTCACGAGCTGCTTGCTCAGCTTGAGAGCGATGACCGGTTAGCTCGCCCAATTCACGTAAGTGCTTGGCAACGTCATCTAAGGTTTTGGCACTAGAGTTGTAGATAGGGAAACCAAGCTCAATGAGTTGATTAATATCATTAAGCTTGTTGCCTGATTGCCACACCACGATTAAATCTGGGTCAATCTCAATCACACGCTCGATTTGAATACCATGATAACCGCCAATACGCGGAATTGATTTAGCCGCTTCTGGGTAATCAGCGTGTTCAGTAGTGCCAAGGATTTTATCTCCTGCGCCGATGGCGTATAGCAGCTCGACAGAGTGCGGTGACAAAGCGATGATTTTTTTCGCAGGTTTCACGCGTGTTTCAAAGCTGTTTGCTTCAGAGCGGTTAGTCTCAGCTTGGCTGTTAGCTTCAGAGCGGCGAGTCTCAGCTTGTACTTGCAAAGTAATGAGCATTGCAGAAGCAGATAATCCACACGCCACAGCAAAGCCTAAAAGGCGACGCGCTTTAGAGGCTACCTTTAAGCCGACTCCAAATGACTCTGCTCCCAATACCGCCGCAGCCTTTGATTTTTTTACTAACAAAACAATTCCTTATCCCCAGCTATATCTGGCGCTAGTCTACCAAATTATCGGGCCAACCAAAGTCATCGATATAAGATTGTAAGTTCTTAGGGCGATAGCTCTCGTCATTGTCCCAGCGCTGTTTGACTGAACGGTGGATCTGCACTGGCGCAACCTGGTTGTCCAGCTCGCGATAAAATTTACGTTTAATGCGATAAAAACTGCGCCTTGAATTGTGCAGTCTTGCCATCGGCGTAGGCGCGAGTCTGTCAGTAAGATGGGCCTCAATCTGTAAATTTGCGGCTGTTGCCTGCTGCAGCATCCAAATAAGTGCGTTGTCAGATAACATTTGCCCATTTTTATCGGGCAAGTAGCTACCACCAATATTGCTGTGGGCACCGACAAACCACACCTGTTGCATGTCTACGCCATCACGTACCTGCCAAATTGTCGGCTCGAAATCACGTCTATGCTCGTCAATGGCTAAAGCGTGACGGGCAATCGACACATTGCTACCTATCTTGGTATCGTAAAACTCGTCTTTATCTTCAAACAAACCCAGCAGTGAACTAGGTATTCCCATTGCGCCAACGGTATCCCAAACCCCAACAAAGTGAATTTGCCTTGACTGATGGCTGTGATGCGCGCGAAATTGCTGTGATTTTACCCCATCTGGTGCATAGGACTTTGCCTGGGTTTTATAGTGGTCAAACGCTTGCTGGATCAGTTTGGCATCAGCGCGTTTTACTATGCCGCAATTGTTGATCAGCCCGCATAGACAGCGCACGGTATAAGCACCTCGGCTAAAGCCAAATAAATAGATTTGATCGCCAGCTTCATAGTTCTGCACTATATAGCGATAGCAGTCGACAATATTTTTATGTAACCCTCGACCTGTAGCACCGCCAATCACATTGTCGTAATACGAACCTACGCCCCAGTCGTAAAACACTTGCTGATTGACCCCATCACTTGCCACAGGCGTTATCGCTCTGGCAAGCTGCAGTACATTACTGGCTTGATCTTTAGTTAGATCTTCTTCTGGTCGATTCCAGGTGCCATCAGCACATATCACTATCCGTTTTGCCATTTTCATCCCTCGCGCATCGTGCAGCTATTACCATACAGGCAAAAGCTGCAGTTTGCTTAATACCTATGATTGCTTTTGTCGCTAGTTCAACATTTGCTGAGAAGTTTCAACGAAAGTTTGGCTGATATTTTTAACCGTATTGTGTATCACACCCTCTAAAAATCGCAGCAATTATTATTAATAAGTTAACTAAATTAGCTAATTGCTATATTTGGAGCGATTCCATTGCTTAGTCCTTGCAATACGCTATTTTACAACGCAAAATCGCGCGGTTATTACAACATAATAAGGCATTTACGCCACCGCTATTTAGCTAGGTTTATGTCACGAACTGATAGCGATACACAGCACAGAGAGCAAGATGAAAAAGTCAATCCGCCATCCACACAGATTGAATCAAGTAAGCAAGCTTGTTACCCGCATCGCTTCATCAAAAGCGCTGAAAACAGGTTTAATCGCCAGCGCACTAACCTTACCCGGCTATATGACGGCCGAAGCGGCACAATGTAAAACCAGTTCGCAACACGCAAAAATGCCAGCACTGAAAAAAGGTAAGTTCAGTGTTAATCGCATTACCAAGAACGTGTATATGCATAGCTCGTACGTGCAAACGCAAAACTTTGGCATGGTTGGGTCAAACGGATTGATTTATGTGGATGGCAAACAAGCCTACTTGGTCGATACGCCGTGGACAGCAGAAGACACCAAGCAACTGGTCGCCTGGGTAGACAAGCAAGGTTTAACCTTAGCAGCTAGCATTTCGACCCATTCCCATACTGATCGTACAGGTGGAGTTGGTTATTTAAATAGCATTAACGTGCCAACTTATGTGTCTGACAAGACCAATGCGCTGCTACAAAAAACAGGTCAGCCACTGGCAAGCGAGAGCTTTAGTGGTGACTTTTTTGCAATGCTAGAGAATAAAATCGAAGTCCACTATGTTGGCGCAGGCCATACCGAAGACAACCTAGTCGTCTGGTTACCTGAACATAAATTCCTGTACGGTGGCTGCCTAGTAAAAAGTATCCGCAGCCGCACTTTAGGTTATGTGGGTGAAGCCAATATCGACGCATGGCCGAGCTCAATTGCCCATCTTAAAGACAAATTCAAAGATGCAAAAACCATCATGCCTGGCCATGGCGCCATTGGCGATCAGTGCCTGCTAGATCACACCATAGATCTCATTGAAAAATACACCGCGGGTATGATGAAGTAAGCCTAGCGCTTCGCTATTCAAAACTTGCTTGAGTAAAGCTAAACATCGCTAAATAACAAAGCCGCCTTGTTGCTAAGGTGGCTCTCATATTTAGAGGCTTTGTTATTTAGTGACTCTGTTAGTTAGCTAGCTACCTTGCTTTTAACGGTAGCTTTTTGGGTGACCGTTAGTAATACTGGCGCTATAAACGTCACAAGTATGGGCCACAGCTAGGTGCAGCGGCTAAAACGAAAGCGCGCTAATATTCTCCTATGATCAATCAAATCAATCTCGCGGACCTTAGGGCATTTGTATTAATTGCCGAGCAAGGTAACCTCACTAAAGCGGCTGAAATACTGGCCGTTTCGCGCTCCCATGTGTCACGTCAGTTAAGCTCGCTTGAAAAGCAACTGGGTGTCACCCTGGTGATCCGCACCACTCGCAGCTTAAAGATCACCCAAGCAGGTGAACAGCTACTAAAACAGGCACAAACAGCATTAAACCAACTTGATCAGGCGCTACTTGCCACCATTGATGACAATGACGCCATTCGCGGCAAACTCGCAATCAATTGTGTTGGCGGTCCGATTGGGGAAGATGTGGTTACTGAACTGATTAGCGATTTTATGCTACAACACCCTGAAGTGGATATCGAGCTCGATTTTAGCAGCCATCGAATTGATCTGATTAAAGATGAGTTTGATCTGGCATTTCGTATGGGTGAGTTAGATGATGCAGGTTTCGTTGGCCGTAAATTAATGCAAATAGATATGCTTACCCTAGCCAGCCCAGCTTATTTAGCGAAGTATGGCAAGCCAAAGCATCCAAGCGAACTAAAACACCACCGTTGCATTACAGGGTCAGTGACTCAATGGCGCTATCGCGCAAGCGAAGCAAATACAGAATTGAACAACACGGCTACTGACAAAAACGGCTCTGATAAAAACGGCTCTGACAAAAATGGGTCTGTGCAGCAGCAAACTAGCCCTCATTACGAAGTCAATATTGCGGGTAAACTTCGCTGTAAAAATGGTCGTACTTTGGTTAACGCAGCGCTTAAAAGCAACGGCATTATTCGCGTGCCTGAAATGTATTGCCGAGCACAAATTCAGTCAGGTGAACTCGTCGCAATTATGCCCAATTGGCATATCGCCAGCGTCCCCTTTTATGCTATTTATCATAAAGACAAATATCAACCAAAACGCCTCCGTGCCTTTATCGAGTTTTGTGTTGAGCGCTTTAGGTATTAGGCATGCACTACAAGATAAAGATGACAGAGACCCAATTGTACCTATGCCAAATTGGCATACTTTAAACCCACAGCATCCCCTTTTACGCCATTTACCATAAAGACAAATATCAACCCAAGCGCCTGCGTGCCTTTATCGAGTTTTGTGTTAAGCGCTTTAGGCAGTAATGGCTATCTAATTTAGTAGTCTTGTAAAAAAGCATTGATTCACAAGCTATAAAAATACAAAAGGAAGCACTTGGCTTCCTTTTGTTTAAGTGCGGCGCAACACTGCCATCTATACGCTACTTAACTCTACTATTAACGCGCTACTTAAACTCTACCATTAACGCGCTAATTAACACTAAGAGCTAATTATGGCTGCTGACGTGTTGGTGCCAGTGCAATCTCACGAATACACACGTTCTGTGGTTGGCTATAGGCAAAACTTACCGCGCGCGCCACATCATCAGCAGCTAATACGCCGCCCATGTCTTGTTTCCAACTATCGTAACCTGCTTTGATTTCATCTGATGTTGTATGTGACAACAGCTCAGTTTCAACGGCACCTGGAGAAATCGTGGTTAAACGCACATCGCTATCTGCGACTTCTTCACGAACAGTTTCAGTAATAGCGTGCACGGCGAACTTAGTACCACAGTACGCGGCATGATTAGCAAACGTTTTGCGACCAGCAATCGAGCTGATATTGATCACTGTGCCTGTTTTACGCAGTTTCATATCCTTAAGTACAGTTTGCATACCGTGCAATAACCCCATGACATTGACATCAAACATGCGCTGCCACTCGTCACTATCTTGAGTATCGATTTGCCCAAGCAACATCACGCCTGCATTGTTAATTAAGCAATCTACCGCGCCAAATTGTGCCTCAGCTTTTGCCACTGCAGCGCTAAACGCTTGTTTGTCAGTCACATCAACTGCTTCACAAAGCGCATTTGGTAAATTTAGCGCAGTTAAACGCTCAACACGACGGGCAATCAGTAGTAGCGGATGCCCTTCATCGCTCAAACGTTTTGCAATGCTTTCACCGATACCTGAGCTTGCACCTGTAATAACCACTAACTTTTTCATCACTTACCTCTAACTTGTACATCGACCAATTCAGTTTGTGCAGCCTGTATCTAGGGCGTGTTGATCTTTCAAGATTATTTTTGCAGCTGCTTGTTGGAAATTTATACAAGGCAACGACTTTGATGTGTGGTTGTTCCACATGATAAGTCGTTAACGCAGTAGAAATGACAACAAGCGCTGCCTGAAAGGTTCGTTTAAAAGCACTTTACTCTTTGTTGCGAGCGAATTTGTTTAGGTGACTAGACGTCATCGCTCGCGTCGCGATTAAAGTGCTTTTAATTCGAACAAATTCTAATCAGCAAAGATCAACACGCCCTAGTTAGCTGCGACAGTGAGGTAATAATAA
The DNA here is from genome assembly GCF_004295345.1 of Shewanella maritima. NCBI lineage: Bacteria > Pseudomonadati > Pseudomonadota > Gammaproteobacteria > Alteromonadales > Shewanellaceae > Shewanella > Shewanella maritima. Next base: position 1,035,288 of record NZ_CP036200.1, read on the forward strand.
CGAGCCAAGATTTGTTGATATATAGCGATAAAGTTCACAAACTGTTGCCAGATAACAACAATAGGCCTAGGCGCTGAGCTAATGGCTTAGGTTTGAGCTTGTGGCTTAGCTTTGAGGGCTAAGCTTTGAGAATCGAGAATTAAAATTGCTGATTGGTTTAGCTTTGCTCCGCTTTAGCTTGTTGACGTTTAGCGCGCTTTTTCTTGTAGTGCGCTTTAGTGGAGATATACAAGGTCTTCTTCACTTCGCAAAATACCTTGTCTCTGGCTTTGTTGGTTAATTGGGTAGTTTTAATCAGGTTGATTTCTTGTTGCTGCTCAACATCGCGCTTGATTTGCTCAAGCTCTTGCTCAGTAAATACAAAGTCTGCATATAAATCTTCACGGGCTGGCGCTTTAAAGTAGATTTCAGCTGACTTATCCCACACCACATACTGACTATCAAGCAGGTTAATCAGTTGCACCATAGGAATTGGGTCAACCGCAGAAAACATACTGCCACCAAAGATAGAGCCTACATAGTTGCGGTTACGGTAAGACAAAGGTAAACGCATAGTCACCTCGGTTAAGTCTTTCGACACCGATACGATCCGCCCAGTACTGCGACGATACATAGGCAGCCAATTAAAACCGTATTTAAACAGCTTATCTTGACCTATTAGTTTAGGCCCAACTTTGGCAATCTTTTGATAGATGGTCACAGGCAACTTCTCTCTAACTTGCTCAGCAATAAAATCAAACACTCGTTTGAACAGAGTATAGAAAACTCAAGTTGGAGTAAATGCCCTATTACTGCAAGCCCACCACTACGACTACAACACTAAACTACTTATCTAAATTGGGTCAGAGTAAACCTATAAAGCATTGATTAAAATCAACTTTAAAAAGTAGTTTTATTCCAAATGGAATCGCTTAAGCGTTATCTAAAGAACAGATACCTATTCCCAAGCTTGCTAGGCTCTTAAGCTTATTCTGTTTTAAAGAGGGCTCAAGATGATGTATCGACGCGCAACTATTGAAGATGTCAGCCAATTAGTTGCTTTGCAGCAATCCTGCCATATCGACAGTCTCGACGGGCAAGATAAGTCGCAAGGGTTTCTCAATACTGTATTAAGCGCTGAGCAACTCACTCACATCATCGAAACAGAACAAACGGTTTACGTAGCTGAGTTAGGCATCGCTGAGTTAGACGTCGCTGAACTAAAAGCTGACAAGTCGAAAGTAAAAGAACTCAATACCTCTGGGCCTTATAACTCTGAACTCAGCGTTACTCAGCAACGCAGGCAAATTGTCGCCATGGCGGTTTGTGCTTCATGGCAGTTTTGGCAGTGCTCTGCCACGCTGACTCAGCTAAGTGAAAGCCTAGTGAACATTAGCCATAAACAAGGTGTTATCACTCCAGCAAATAGCTATTTTTGGGGACCTGTATGTGTGGGTGAGCAGTGCCGCGGCCAAGGAGTATTTGCCAAACTTTACGAGTACAGCGCAATGGAAATGGCAACAAACTACCAGTTTGTTTACACCTATGTTCATCAAGATAACGCCCGCTCTTTTGCGGCTCACATCAACAAAGCTGGTTTTAGCTATATCAAAGATATTGAATTTAACGGCGATACCTTTAAAGAGCTTATCAACACCACTTCCAACAACTAAAGCAGCAAATTGGGTCAGAGTAAAACGCTAAGCAACTGAATTTATTACAAGTGAAAAGACTCATCTATGCACTTAGATTTCAATTTGGTTGCTTAAGACTATCAAGGTAAAATAGCGCGAATTTTATTTTAGGTTGTTAGTTGTAATATGTCGGTGAAAACGAGCGATTCAATAAATAATGCACAAGCTGATATCAATGCCAATGCGTACGATGCAGACTGCTTTATTGAGTTTAATGATGATATCAGTCAAATCGCTTTGCCTGAGAAATTTACATTTCCCTTCTATTATCAGCCGCATGCGCTGTCTGAGCTAGCGGCGAAACAACTGCAACAAGATTATCTTGAGCCTAACCCTTGGCAGCATAACTTTGGTTTAAATGACAGTGATGAGCAACAATCTGCTGTCGGTAAGATGTTTGGTGTATTGGTGGTTAAAAACCAGCAGGGCAAGCTGGGTTTTATTGCGGCATTTTCAGGCAAGCTTGCCGATCAAAATCTACTGTCTCCGTTTGTACCACCTGTATTCGACATGCTGACGCAAGACAGCTTTTTCGCCAAGCAGAGCCAAGAAATAAACCAAATCAATGCGCAAATTGAGTCGCTGAGTCACAGTGAGCAACTCATGCAATTCCAAGTTAACAAGCGATCGCTAACCGAGCAGCGAGACCAAGCTGTTCAAACTCAACAGCAGTTAATGGTAACTGGACGTAAACAACGAAAAGAACAACGCAAGCAGGCACAAGCGCAACTTGAGCAGCAAGTCATTACCGAGCAAGCATTTAATAACTTATCGATAGAACTTAGTCGCCAAAGCGTGACGCAAAAAAACCATCTGGCTGAAATAAAAGCGCATTGGCTTGAGCGAATCACTGAAGTTGAGCGCGCGTTAGATAAATTAACTGACGAATTACAAGGCTTAAAGGCGGCTCGTAAACAACGCTCGAACCAATTACAACAGCAACTATTTGCTCAATACCAATTCAACAATGGCTTGGGTGAGATTAAAGATCTCAATGCGATTTTTGCTGATACCCCAAATCACTTGCCACCAGCGGCGGCAGGAGAATGCGCAGCACCTAAGCTACTGCAGTACGCCTTTACCCATAAGTTTGAGCCCATCGCAATGGCGGAGTTCTGGTGGGGTAAAGCGCCTAAGTCTGAAGTAAAGCAGCATAAAAACTACTATCCAGCCTGTCACAGCAAATGTCGCCCTATACTTGGCCACATGCTACAAGGGCTAAATGTCGAGCCAGACCCGCTACTGATCAATACCGCTGCGGATAAACAAATCGAAATTATTTATGAAGACGCGCACATCGTAGTCATTAACAAGCCTGCTGAAATGCTATCAGTTGCGGGTAAACATATTAGCGATTCGGTGCAAACACGAATGAAGCAGCGCTATCCGAAAGCTAGCGGGCCGCTAATTGTTCACCGTCTTGATATGTCTACTTCAGGCTTGATGGTTATCGCCCTTTCTAGCGAAGCCAACAAAGCGTTAGTGCAGCAGTTTATTGAACGCACTGTATGTAAACGTTATGTGGCATTAATTGACGATGTGCCAGCGCAGCAAAGCGGTGATATCAGCTTGCCACTGCGAGTCGATCTCGATGATAGACCTAAGCAGCTGGTGTGTTATGAACACGGCAAGCATGCCGAAACACACTGGCAGCTTGAGCGCGTGATTGATGGTAAAGCCTTATTAGCCTTATACCCAAAAACTGGGCGCACTCATCAACTAAGAATGCACTGCGCCCACCACCTTGGATTAGGCATGGCGATCGTTGGTGATGACTTATATGGCAAGCACGATAAGCGATTACACCTCCATGCCCAGCAATTAAGCTTTAATCACCCGGATACGGGCGCACCGATGCAATTCGAAGTGAAAGCCGAGTTTGAATAATCTCGTCTATCGGACGGGTAAGATTAGGAAAGCTTAGCTTTAAGCGCCTTTACCTCATCATACTCATACGTGGTGATCTCGAACGGATTAGCAAATGGGTCGCTAAAGTAAATCGACCAGCTTAAATCATGATCGTACTCTTTAGAGACCACATTGTGTTGATTTAGTTGCGTTTGCCAGGCTAAAAAATCTTCAGCACTAACCCCAAATGCAACTGTCGTGCGCTTATTGGCATCAGACTCAAACAAGGCAAGGTGAATATCGCCATGCTTAATGGTTAACGGGCCGCCATCTTTACTCCAAAAACGAAGCGCTTCAATCACATGAAAACCTAACACCTGTTGATACCAATCAACAGCCTGCTCGCGGTTGGACACATAGATATGAATATGATCAATCCTTTGTAAACTAGCCATAGCATGCTCCTACTGCAACAAACGGGGTAACACTCGGTAGAACTCTAAGTCTGAATAGTGTTAATTCAAATTTATTAAAAACAACACTTTACACAAGTTAGCGACTAGATAGTATAGCGGTAATGATTTTGACTAGGACGGATTATGTCAACGCCCAGCCAGCCTCAAAGGATGGATAAACCCTACAATAATAAACAGCTTAGCCAGTTTTTAGCCAAGCTAAAACGCCAGGCAGCGGGTTCAGCCTCGATTGATACCATTAAAGACTGCCTTGATCAGGCTATTGCCCTGCCCTATGCCACCAAGTATCGCAATCAGTACCATTATATTTCGCTGCTACTTGGCACCATCGCCAGTATCGGACTATGGTTGTATCTCGACCGTCTGGGCTATAGCTTTTCATACTATCAACAGACTCATTGGCTGGCGTTTGCGCTGCTATTTAGCGTCATAATTGGCTGCGTTATCACCCTAACCATTCGCCATAAGCGTATTAAAAGCACTTCCAAGCTGCTGCGCGATGAAACCATTAAGCATCTCTATAATATGACTGAGTGTGATGGTATATTTTTGGCGCAAGCCCAAAGCAAGTTTGTTGATTTTCAGCGTGGTAATCACAGCCGCAATATTGAGTGGGGCAAGGAAATTGACTTTCATACCCAAGCCGGAGTTATCCGCGCTAGCGTAATTCATCATCACTATGTTGACCAGCGCCAAGAAACCTATACTGAGACCGATAGCAAGGGGAATACTCAAACCCGTACTCGCACCGTTTACGATCACTACCATCGTGAAGGGGTCATTTTCCCGCCGATTAATAAATGCCACAGCCTAGTCATGAGCGAGCTTAGAGCGAAAAAACATTGGCCAGAGAAGTTTATGCCGGCATCGCGCGAGTTTGAAAAACGTTTTAATGTACAAACCGCTAGCGAGTTTGAAGCCGCCAAGTTCCTTGAACCCGTGGTGGTTGTCGCCTGCGAAGCGCTTGGTAAACAATTACCGCAACTCACCATCGAGTTTGCAGCTGATGGCAGCTTGCTCATCAACCAAAATGAAGCCAACCTACTTAACCCCAAAATGGATCACGATATAACGAGTCCACGCGCGTTTAAAAACGAGCTGTTAAACGACACCTCGCTTGATACAGTTAATCGCATATTTGGCTTCGTAAATAAGATTATTCACCACAGTGTCGGCCCAACTCGATAAGGATTAAAAATGGACGCTTCTATGATTTTATTAATAATTGCCGGCGTAGTGTTACTCGGCATGTGGATTATCTATAACCGCATCGTTAAAGAGCATAACTCGGTGCAGCGAGGCTGGGCTGACGTGCTTACCCAAGAGCGCCAACGTGGTCGTATCATTCCCGAGTTAGACCGCGTTTTGCAGCAGCATCAAGATTATGAAAAGCAAATCTTGCCGCAGATCACTGCGCTGCGCCAAGGCATTAACGCCCTAAAAGATGGTGAGATTGATACTAAGCTGCAAAGCCAAATTGACCAGCAATCACAAGAGCTAATTAAAGGCATCAATGTGGCGGTAGAAGCGTACCCAGAGCTACGCGCATCTGAGTCGTTCTCGAAGTTTATGTATGAAATTACCGAGCAAGAAGAAAACGTCGGTGCAGCGGTGCGTATCTTCAACCAAAACGTTGCCAGCTTTAACTCATGTATTCAGGTATTTCCTAACAACCTGGTTAACGGCATGTTCAATAAAAAACAGGTAATTGAAGTATTTAGCGACTCAACAGCGTCGCAGTCGTTTGAATACAAGCCTAAGTTTTAGGGCTTACCTATAAGCATAAAAATAAAGCATAAAAAATGCCTTTTATCGAACGAGATAAAAGGCATTTTTGTTTTTAGCACAGTCGGTTAACTAAAGTGTTAACCAGCTAAAAAATTATGACAAACTTAAATCGCTGGCACTTTAAACTCAGTGCCGTCGATATCTAAAATCACATCGCGCGGACGAATTTCAATAATGGTCATCTTACCGCCGATTTTGTCACCTTGTTGCAGCTCAGCGCCATCTACATTTAACCAACGCTGCGCTGGCTCTGATGAATAGACATGGGCGACAATATTAAACTCAGGCACTTGTAATTGTACGCTCGCAGGTAAGTCGCCATAGCTAGGAAGCACCTTATCTTGCGTTTTAGGGATAGGATCAAGCTGCTCTGCGGTTACAGACTGATTCGCTGATTGCTCATACTCAACTTCTTTTAGGGCAGCCTCAAAAGCGAGCATCAAGTTATTGCGCTCAGCCTGCTCAACCTTAGTTTGTTCAAAGTTGACGGATTTAGCCGCGCTATCGACTTCATATTGAAGCTTGGCTAACTCTTTGCGTCCACGTTCATTCGGATTAGCGCCGAGAATAATCGGCTCTTGCTCATTAACATTCGTATTTGCTGCTAAGTCAGGCATTTGTGAGGCTTGGTTAGCTGCACCAGTTGACACCAAGCCATTCTCAACATCGTACTGATAACTTAAGGCCTCAAGCTGCGCTAAGGTAATGCCAGAGTCGGTGGGCTCTAATAGCTGAGATTCCGCTATAGATTGAGCATTTTGGTTAGCTGATGCATAAGTTGCAGCCACATTTTGACCAACTCCCGAAGGCTGAATGCTTGAAGCTGACGGTTCTAAAGTTTGCTGATAACTAGGTTGGTTAACTTGCCCCTGCACAGGTCGAGTATTACTGATTGCTGTCGCCGAATAATGCTTTGCAACAGGCAAGGCAACTTTCCCCGCCAAGCGCACGTTAGTGCTAGATTCAGACGGGTTAACATTTGTTTTGATATCATCAGGCAGCTGCGACAGTTTACTTGCAGCGGTTTGCTCAGCGAGCTTTGCAGTACTTGTCTGGTTAGCTTGACTGCCATTAGTCTGAGTTTCTACAGTTTTAGGGCTAAGCAACCAAGTATGGCTTGCCCAGGCGAGCGCGCCGCCTAAACTCACTGTAACAACTAAACCTAGTGTTTGCTTTACCGCTAATGGCAACTGCACCTTTGGCTTTGCAGTTACAGGCGCGGGCTGGGTTACCATATCAATTGGCGATTGCTGCTGTTGGTTTTGTTGCTGCTTTTGCTTCGACACAGCGTCCAATAAAATCGACATTAGCTCAGCTCCTGCCCGCTCGCGTTATTCACTATAGATTTTGACTGATTGCGTGAAAGGTTAAATGAAGCTTGGCTTGATGTACGAGACAGTTTTGGCCCGTGCTGGCTTAGCAACAAGTGTATTTTCACCAGTGTTTGACTACCCGCAATACCGTCCGCTTTTAAGCCATTACGACGCTGAAACTCCATCACATGTTGCGATAGTTGCTGATCAAAATTACTTAATAAGCGAGACGGGCGCTGCTGAATACTGGCTAGACTATTTTCAAGCCACTGAGCGTGCGAAAGGCTTGCGGTTGGGCCAATTTCGCGCGGAGTGTTATCTGCACCCGCCCAAAGGATCTCAAAGGTGCCAGCGAAATGACGTTCGAACCAGGCTTTATCTACCCAAAACTGTTGCTCAGATAGTTGCAGTAAAATCTGCTCACCTTGACGCTCAACCACGACACCATAAAAGTTATCGCCAGCATTGTTATAAAGGTACACAACCGCTGGGTAATTAAGCTGAGCAACACTGTTCCAGTTGCCTTGCTGTTGGTAACAAGCTAACCCTTGCTGAGTCGCGGCCTGACAAAAAGTCAGCCCAATAATCGGTTGCTTTTGCCATAAACCAAACAGCGCCGAGTAAGCGTGGTCGATTTGCTTAGCACTGCTCATTGCCGTGCGTAATATCGATTGCTCAATTCCCTTTGGTGCTTGTGGCTTAACAGAAGTCTGCTTAGAAGATGCTTGTGTATTGACAGTTTGCGCACTATCGGTTTGCTCAACTTTGGCAGCAACTTGCTGATTTGATGAGTCTCCATCTAGCTGTTGCAACACAAGCAGCACACCAACAAAAGCTACTACCAACGACCCAGCTAACACCCACGGCCAGCGCTTGCTTTCAATCACTTCATCAGCGCCTAACACTTCTTTAGCAGCCTGATTCACCATTTTATGATCAACCGGCACTTTTGATTGCCCGTAGCCTGCCATTAGCGCACGTTCACATAGTAGGTTGGTCAATCTTGGAATACCGCCACTGTATTTATGTAGCACCTTAATGGCTTTGTTGGTAAACAGTGGTTCATGGCGACCAGCCACTTGCAAACGGTGACGTACATAAAAGCCTAACTCTTCAACTGAAAGCGGCAATAAGTGGTATCTAGCAGTAATTCGCTGCGCAAGCTGACGCAGATCCTGGCGCTTCAATAATTGTTGCAGTTCAGGCTGACCAATAAGGATAACTTGCAACAGCTTTTTGGTGTCGGTTTCAAGATTTGTCAGTAAGCGCAGCTGCTCGAGCACTTCAGAGCGAAGATGCTGCGCTTCATCGATAATTAATACGGTATTGCGCTTTTTCTCATGATTTGCGAGCAAGAACTGACTGATCAAATCGGTAAGCTGTTTAAGGCTTGGGTTTTCACCATATTTAATCCCCAACTCATCACACAAGGTTGCGAGCAATTCAAGCTCAGTCAGTGACGGATTGAGAATAAATGCAGTGTCGGTATTTTCTGGAAGCTGCTGTAATAGACAACGAGACACTGTGGTTTTACCCGTGCCGACTTCACCAGTTAACAACACAAAGCCACCCGTTTCCCCAAGGCCATAGGTTAAATGGGCCAGTGCTTCTTTATGGCGATCACTTAAAAATAAATAGTGAGGATTTGGGGCAATAGAGAATGGATTGTCAGTTAATCCATAAAAGGCTTTATACATCCGACTTGAGTCCTAATTTGACAGTACCGCGTCAAGTTAATACCTGCGCAAGGTGATGTCAAAAGTTAGCCGCGAAAATCGATCTCTGGTAAGCTGTTTGCCAGTATTCTTTATCAAAAATCAGCACTAGCACACATGCAAGTATTTCTCGTCGGCGGCGCAGTTCGCGATAAATTATTAAACCTTCCAGTGAAAGACAAAGACTATATGGTGGTCGGCAGCACGGTCGAAGCCATGTTAGATAAAGGCTTTCAACAGGTTGGTAAAGACTTCCCGGTTTTTTTACACCCGAAAACCCAGCAAGAGTATGCGCTCGCGCGTACTGAGCGCAAAAGTGGCCGTGGTTACGAAGGCTTTGTTTGCCACGCTGATGAAACTGTTACTCTTGAACAAGACTTATTGCGCCGCGATTTAACGATTAATGCCATTGCTGAAGATGAGTCGGGCAAGCTACACGACCCGTATAACGGCATTAAAGATCTTGAAAGCCGCATTCTGCGTCATGTATCCGCCGCCTTTAGTGAAGACCCTCTTAGGGTACTGAGAGTCGCGCGTTTTGCCGCTAGGTTTGCTCCGCAAGGATTTACCGTTGCCAGTGAGACCGTGGCATTAATGCAGCAAATGGCGGACTCAGGCGAGTTAAAAGCGCTAACTGCAGAGCGAGTTTGGCAAGAGATCGACAAAGTGCTCGATTGCGCTCAGCCGCAGGTGTTTTTTGAGGTACTCAGGCAATGCGGCGCACTTAAAGAGATATTGCCAGAGATAGATGCATTATTCGGTGTGCCGCAACCAGAAAAGTGGCACCCTGAAATAGACAGCGGCATCCACACCATGATGGTGCTAGAGCAAGCCGCCAAATTAACCACAGATAAAGCAGTGCGTTTTGCCGCACTTACCCATGACTTAGGCAAAGCATTAACCCCAAAAGATCAATGGCCAAAGCACCATGGTCACGGCCAAAAAGGTTTAGCACCAATTAAGCAACTCTGCAGTCGTATTCGCGTACCGAATGAGCTACGTGATTTAGCCTTGCTGATGAGCGATCAGCACCAGAACATCCATAATGCGTTTGAGCTACGAGCTGAAACCTTACTCAAAATATTCGACAAAGCCGACTTTTGGCGTAAGCCACAAAGACTCAGTCAATTGCTAGTATGCTGCCACAGTGATATTCGAGGCCGCACTGGATTTGAAGATAAGGACTACCCGCAAGCTGAGTATGTCACTCAATGTTTTAATTTGGCGTCAGAGATTGCGGTCAAACCTATTGTTGAAGCAGGGTTTAAAGGGGCTGATATCAAGCAGCAGCTGAGCAAACAGCGTATTGAGGTGATTGCTGAGTATAAAGCCGCTCAGTCAAAAGCGCGATTTTAACTCAAACTTCATATTCACCATTTATACTAAATGTTTACAGATGGATGACACTGGCACATCTAACAAAGGTGCAGCTAGGTAAAACAAGGATTTACCTATATTCAGTGGATTCTGCGTAAATTTGTGCAAAAACCCAACCAAGGCCATGTTTTTTGGTGGTGTAGCCCACATTTTTGCTTGAATTCATTAATTTAAAGCAATATCTTATATCTACCCATGGTATTTGAAATATTGTGTGTCGTTTAGACGTTACTGTCGTAAAGACAATGGTGCAGAAATATGTTCTGCATTATCTACAACCTATTTGATTAAGGGATTTACCCATGAAAAAAACTATGATGATTGCTGGTGTTGCTTTAACTGCTCTTTTAGGTGGCTGTGCTAACACTACTGCTCTAGAAGAAAGCGTTGCAAACCTAGGTAACAAAGTAGACCAACTATCTGCTGAAGTGGGTGCACTAAAATCTGAGCAAAGCAAACTTTCTGCTGACGTTAAAGGCGCTAAAGCAGCTGCAATGGACGCTCAAGCTGAAGCTAAACGTGCTAACGACCGTTTAGACAACATGGCTTCTTCTTACAAGAAGTAATCGCCATTTAAATTAGCTTATTTTATAGGTTGATTATTAAGGCTTGATACTAAAGTCACTCACAAGTGGTTTTAGTATCAAGCCTTAATTTTTGTTCGAGTATAAAATTAGTGAGATTATCTAAATTACAGAGCTTATCTAAACTCGCATACAATCAAGGCACTCTCCCCAACAACTTTCACTACAATCTAAAATCGCTAAACCCAGTTACCAACCATTCTGCTCACCAGCCGATTCCCCTCGCCAACCAGGTCTAGTTAACTTATCCCGTTGGTTGCATCCAGCAAGTCTGGTACTACAAAAAGTCTATCGCGCTTTTGCAAGCTCCAATACCTGCCAGGCAAAAGTTAACTTCATTGGTGAGAACTGAGTGACTTTTTGCGCTTGTTTACTGGCGCGCCAACCAAAACTCGTTTGCTCATATAAGCTTTGAGCTTGCTCAGCGCTAACGTCTTGCACAAGTTGAACACTGTGATCAACAACTAGCTCTAATCCGCTCGGTAAATTTAACTTCGTCGGTTTTAGTTCAACATCACCTTGCTGCAACTGCCTAAGCTCAAGTAAATGTTCAGGTGTTGGCACAACAAGTAACAGACGACCATCGGCTTTAAGCACGCGCTGGCACTCTTTACCCTTTAGCTGACTATCCAGCACAGTAATGAGATCGAAGCTTTCATCATTAAACGGCAAGCCCTTAACTGAGCCGTTAAATAACTGCGCAGTTGTTTGTTGCTTACTGGCAGCAAACAGCGCGTTTTCAGCATCTGAAAAACCATAACAATTAACAGCGTCAATCTGACTTTCATCACCACTGTTGATGCCTAAAGCCTTGCTAAGCTGGCGAATATAAAAACCTTCACCACACTGGTAATCTAGCCAGTTTAGCGACTGCTTTTTATCTACAGTTTGCTGGTGCATCGGGCGAATTACATCTGCGAGCTTATCCACTAAGCCTTGATACAAGCCCGATGCTAACAAAAACTGCTTTGCACGCATTTGCGCGCGAGTCATGGGTTTCGGCTTGTTTTTATTGTTAATAAAGCACGGGTAAAAGCCTTGCTCAGTCTTATCTAGGCGGTGCTTGTTATCACAATAATAGCCGTTTGAGGCTTGATGAAGTTGCATCGGTGACTGGCAAATTGGACAGCGAACTGGCGTGGTGGTCATATCAATCTCGGCTATAACGAGTCACTGTTGAGAATAAGTGACGGCTAAACAAAAGAGTCGGGGTAAACCCGACTCTTAACAATATTTGTGATTAATTCTAGCGGCAACGGCAGTTAATCGCAGCCTTTAACTAAGGCATCAATAAGGGACAACATACTAGGCAATTATCACAGACACTTATCACTATCAGCGTAAGTCTCTGCTACATAAACACAAAACCGCACAATACTATGCCTAAGGCCAGACGATAGATGACAAACGGCGTCATGCCCATTTTACTGATGATTTTCAAAAAGAAGAAAATACAGGCATAAGCCGCGATAAACGACATCACGATGCCTAAGCACATTGCTTGATAGTCAATCACTGCATCCGTACTCATGGCATCTTTACTCATTAGAATCGCAGCGCCAAGAATCACGGGAATTGACATTAAGAATGAGAAACGAGCAGCTGCTTCGCGCTTAAGCCCTAACAATAATGCTGCAGTAATAGTAATGCCACTACGTGATGTACCTGGGATAATCGCAATAGCTTGAGCAAAACCAATCAGCAAGGCTTTACGCCAACCTGTTTGATACTCGGTTAGCTCATCGCGCGATAGCTTGTCGCCCACCCATAGCAGCAAACCAAATACGATAGTGGTAATTGCAATGACGCCGGGGCCGCGAAGGTGCTCTTGAATAAAGTCTTTTGCAACAAAGCCAAAGGCTACAGCTGGCAAGGTGGCCAAAATAATCCACCAAGCGAGCTTACTGTCTTCAGTATGCTGCCCTTTAAAAATACTAGCTAGCCAAGCTTTAAGCATGGTCCAGACTTCAACGCGAAAATAGATAATCACAGCTAGCAGAGAGCCAATATGCACTGCGACATCAAATGATAAGCCTTGATCTTCCCAACCGAGTAGCTGCGCGGGCAAGATGAGGTGCGCCGAGCTAGAAATTGGCAAAAACTCAGTTAAACCCTGAATTAATGCCAGTAAGATAACCTGCAAAGTGTCCATAATACTCCTTGTTATTATCTTTAAAGCTTCTAACTAGCATTGGCTGAAACTACTTCCTGATTAGTAAAAACTACGCAGTGTCCACCAATGCTAACTCTATCTCTGCTTAGGTCTTATTGTGCAGTTTAAACCTAAGCAAGAAAAATTAAGTCGATGATTAAGCCTGATTTTCTACCATGAATAAAGTGAAACTTAGTTTACGAGCTCGTTTAATACGTTATAGGGTTAATTGCTCGGGAAATGTAAATTCTACTGGCCATAATTGTTGCGACGGTTTGTCGTACTCGTGCCATAGCTGAGCATAAGTTTTACCAGCAATAGGGTGTGTTAATTCCGGCGCGACTTCCGCCATCGGCCACAGCACAAAAGCATTATAGAGGATTTCACCGCGAGGCAAACTTACCGGCAGCTCACATATCACATCGTCATAAAGCAATAGGTCGATATCTAGACTACGTGGGCTAAACTTTTTCTCACCTCGAATACGGCCGTTGTCTTGCTCAATTTGCTTAAAAATAGCCACCACTTCGGCAATAGGCAGCTCAGTTTGTGCAGCTGCCACCATATTTAGAAAGTTAGTGCCGTTAAAGCCAACGGGTTCACTTTCAAACACGCGCGATAGTGCAAGCTTGCCAAAATATTGCTGTAGCTCTACAAGCCCTGCACCAAGGTGCTTATGGGGCTCAATGTTAGTGCCTAAACTAATATAAATAGTTGCCATCTGCTTAGCTCGCTTGTGACGCTGATTGGCTGCGCTCAATTTCAACCGCAACTGATTGCGCCTGCTTAACTGCACCAGGTTTATTCACTACCACCTTTACCCAGCTCACATTAAACTCTTCAAGCAAAGTCGTGGCGATCATTTCTGCTACCGTTTCAATTAGCTCAATTGGCTTTTCGGTGATTTTTTCAATCACGCGGTTAGATACTGTTTCGTAGCACAATGCATACTGATAATCATCGGTCGCAGCCGCTTGGCGGTTATCCCAGGCCATGTCTAAGTCGACGAGTAAACGTTGCTCTATGGTTTTTTCCCAATCATAAACACCAATAACAGTGTTTATCTCTAAACCACGGATAAGCACTTTATCCATTACGACTCCTTGTTGCATTTGACCTTAAGCTTGCGACTAGGCGTAGCTCAAAACAATCATTACGCAGAATTATTTACGGTTAGCGGATAGGATATTGACAGATATTACGCAATAAGCCTTTTTCATTGCCTATTAAAGCAGTAGGATAACGGCATAAAAATTATCTGATAACGTCTCTTCCAGAATTTGCAGGCGCGATAATACCCTAACAAGCGTAAGGAAACCAAGTTGAACGACATTGCCATTACCCTTTTGATGATCACTGCTGCATATATTGCTGGCTCGATCTCAAGTGCGATATTGGTATGTAAGCTTCGTCGTTTGCCAGACCCGCGCACCAACGGCTCAGGTAACCCAGGGGCAACCAATGTATTGCGTATTGGCGGCGCAAGCTCTGCGGCTATGGTGTTGTTCTTCGACATGCTTAAAGGCGCTGCGCCATCTTATATAGGCTATAAAATTGGTCTCGATGCGCCATCACTTGGCTTTATAGCCATTGCTGCCTGTCTTGGGCATATCTTCCCATTGTTTTTTGGTTTTAAAGGCGGCAAAGGTGTAGCAACGGCTTTTGGGGCGATGGCACCGATTGGCGGTGATTTAGCCATTACCTTGATGATAACCTGGGCTGTACTGGTATTTATTACTCGCTATTCATCCGTGGCGGCAATGGCAACCGCTGTGCTTGCGCCAGTATATACATGGTTTTTCGATGAACGCTTTGTGCTCCCTGCTGCCATGCTATCCACACTCATTCTTATTCGCCACAAAGATAATATTGAAAGGCTGCGCATAGGCGAAGAGTCTAAAGTATCGCGAAAAAAGAAAGCCTAGTGTCTTTGACACGCTAATGCTTCGAGACGTTTAGTCTTTTGACACGCTGAGCAGCATTCAAAAATAATCAACAAAAAGCCCGCTTAGATTAAGCGGGCTTTCATTTTCTCAATAAACTAACACTTACTCAGGTATTTGCGTATCAAAAACGGTTACACAGGCGGTAAGCTATCTAATGGCCAGCGTGGTTGCCCTTTAACTGCTAAGTCTTCAGTTTGCTCCGCTTTTAAACGTTGCAAACCTGCATAGGCAATCATCGCGCCATTATCTGTGCAAAACTCACCGCGTGGATAAAACACTTTACCACCGATGTTGCTCATCATCTCAGCCAAAGATTCACGCAAGCGAGTATTGGCACTTACGCCACCAGCAATGACTAAGCGTTTATAACCTGTTTGCTTTAATGCACGTTTACATTTAATCGCCAAAGTATCAACCACAGCCTCTTCAAAAGCGCGAGCAATATTAGCGCGAGTTTGTTCATCATCAGGCTCTGCATTAATGGTATTAGCTGTGAAGGTCTTTAGACCTGAAAAGCTAAAATCAAGCCCTGGTCTATCAGTCATTGGTCTTGGGAATTTATAGCAGTTAGGCTCACCTTGAGCAGCCAACTTGGCAAGACGAGGGCCGCCCGGATAATCAAGGCCCATTAATTTAGCGGTTTTATCAAACGCTTCACCGGCTGCATCATCAACGGACTCGCCAAGTACTTCATATTGACCAATACCTTTTACATCTACCAGCATGGTGTGACCGCCAGATACAAGAAGCGCAATAAATGGAAACTCAGGCGCGTCGTCTTCTAGCATAGGAGCAAGTAAATGACCTTCCATATGATGCACGCCAACCGCAGGCTTGCCCCAAGAATATGCTAGTGAGCGACCAACACAGGCACCAACTAACAGTGCACCGATTAAACCTGGTCCCTTGGTGTAAGCGACACCATCAATGTCATCGAGCGTTGAATTAGCGTCTTTCAGCGCCTGTTTAATTAACGGCACAATTTTACGAACATGATCGCGCGAGGCCAGCTCTGGCACTACTCCGCCGTAGTCTGCATGCAATTTAACCTGGCTATATAACATGTGTGATAGCAAACCTTGTTCGTCATCATAAACGGCGATACCGGTCTCATCACAAGAGGTTTCAATTCCTATTACTCGCATAGTTCTATCTTGTTCGCTCAATCAGCTTAGGGAATGGGCGCTAATTCTACCTATATAGATAAGATTGCGCCAGTTGTGTGCCATAGCCGAACTCGACGACAATGCGCCGCGTTAAAGAAGACCAACCTGATATCAGCTAGCTGAATGTCACTGACTCGTAACTTATGTACGTTAAGATGCTAGGATTATTGGCTTAATATCAACAAGCTAGCGCCCAGATATCTTCGAAATACATTCAGGGGTTTACAAGTCGTATTTAGTCGGTGTAAAATTCCGCACCATTTTAATTAGCCTTTGGCCTATTTGGGTGCCGATTTTTCGGGATTTAACGGGTCAACACAACTACACCTAAGGGGTGATGGCGTATGCCAATTATTAAAGTACGTGAAAACGAACCATTCGACGTAGCTCTACGTCGTTTCAAGCGCTCTTGTGAAAAAGCAGGTATCCTAGCAGACGTGCGTGCTCGTGAATTCTACGAGAAGCCAACTACTGCACGTAAGCGCGCTAAAGCTGCTGCAGTTAAACGTCTTGCGAAGAAGCTTTCTCGCGAAAACGCACGTCGCGTACGTTTATACTAATATCTCATTATGAGCCTAGTAGACCAGCTTAAAGACCAAATGAAAGTTGCTATGCGCGCCAAAGAGAAGGTGCGCTTAGGAACAATTCGTATGGCACTTGCCGCCATCAAACAAGTTGAAGTGGACACACGCGAAGCTTTAACAGATGAACAAGCGATAGCTGTTTTAACCAAAATGGTAAAGCAACGCCGCGATTCTATTGCTCAATATGAAGCAGCCAATCGTCCGGAGTTAGCTGAAGCTGAAGCGCTGGAAGTTCAAGTCATTGAAACCTTCTTGCCAAAACCACTAACTGAAGAAGAAGTTGCAGCATTAATTGACGCAACTATTGAACAAGTTGGTGCAGCGTCCATGGCGGATATGGGTAAAGTAATGGGAGCATTAAAACCAAAAGTTCAAGGACGTGCAGACATGGGAGCCATTAGCTCTCTTATCCGTGCCAAATTAAACTAGTAGGTTTTTAATGTTGAATAAGCCGTGCACCTGCACGGCTTGTTTGTTTTAATCAGTTGATAAACGTAAAGTCTCAATTGATAAAGGTAAAAAGTCGAGTAACTAGCAATTCATGGCGATCCCTCGTGATTTTATCAATGAGCTTATTGCTCGCACAGACATAGTCGATCTCATTGATCGCAAAGTTCCGTTGAAAAAAGCCGGTAAAAATCACACGGCTTGTTGTCCTTTTCATAGTGAAAAATCACCTTCGTTTACCGTCAGCCGCGACAAACAGTTTTATCATTGCTTTGGCTGTGGTGCACACGGCAATGCGATTGATTTTGTCATGGAATATGATCGCTTAGAATTCGTTGATGCCATTGAAGAGTTAGCCGGCCAACTTGGACTTGAAGTACCAAGAGAGAAAGGCACTGGCAAACGCGTTGACCATGGTTTAAGCCGCGATTTATATGAGTTGATGGATGAAGCAAACCGCTACTTCCAAACCCAGCTGCGTCAACACAGCGACAAACAAAAAGTTGTCGACTACCTCGCCTTTCGTGACTTAAGTGACGAAGTGGTTGAAAAATTCGGGATTGGTTTTGCACCCGATGGCTGGGACGGACTATTAAGCCGTTACCGTCAAAATCAAGATGCGCAAGACAAGTTACTAACCGCGGGAATGCTAATTGCCAACGATAATGGCAAACGTTACGACAGGTTCCGCGACAGACTTATGTTTCCAATTCGCGACCGCCGCGGTCGTGTGGTTGGCTTTGGTGGCCGAGTGTTAGGAGACGGTACTCCTAAATACTTGAATTCACCAGAAACGCCCATATTTCATAAGGGTAATGAGCTTTATGGATTATACGAGCTAAAACAGCAGCATCGTGACCCACAGCATGTACTCATTGTTGAAGGTTATATGGACGTTGTCGCACTAGCTCAGTTTGGCGTTGACTACGCTGTGGCATCTTTGGGAACCTCCACCACAGCAGAACAATTTCAACTTTTGGTTCGCAGTGCTAAAGAAGTCGTATGCTGCTACGACGGTGATAATGCCGGTCGTGAAGCTGCATGGCGAGCACTAGAAACCGCATTACCTTTGCTCAAACCTGGTGACACTGTGAAGTTTATGTTTTTACCGCAAGGTGAAGACCCAGACACTATGGTGAGGCAAATCGGTAAACAAGCCTTTGAGCAGTTAATTGAACAAGCAATGGGGCTTCCTGAGTTCCTGTTTGACACACTAACTCGCACTCATGGCACCGATAAGGGTGCATTGGCAAAACAAGCAATTGCTCTTATCCAAAAGATTCAGGACTCCGTTCTACAAAACTTGTTGCTCGAAAACCTCGCGCACAAACTTGGTATGAACAGTGCTGATGACTTAAAAAAGAAACTAGGCTTTGTTGAACAAAAAGCCAAACCGCTAAATGCCAAGGGCTTACAAGGTAGAGGAACGCCATTAAGGCTCGCGATTGCCTTACTCGTACAGGCCCCACAATTGGGCTATGGCTTACCTAAGCAACCAGCATTAAGCAAAATACAGCTCACAGGCATAGACTTATTCAATAGCCTGTTGGATATAACTCGCGACAAACAGTTGAACAGCGCACAACTACTTGAACTATATAGAGAGCATCAACAACATTCGATGCTGATCAAATTGGCCCAATGGGACCATCAAGTGGCGGATGAAAACCAGGTATCCGAGTTTAAACAATCCTTATTATGGCTGAGTGATAAATACATCGAGCAGCGATATCAAGAGCTTAGCCTTAAACAACCATTGTCGAAGGAAGAGAAAGTACAACTACTTAAACTGATCACGATAATGAAAGGCAAAAACAAATAAAGCAGATTTTTCTGCGCTAGAACAAAGTCTCGGACTAGCTTACAAGCTAACGCGAGGCTATAATGTTCGATTCGCATAAATCTTAACCCAGTTAAGATGCGGTCGATTTTCAGTTACCAAAACTTGGATGATATCTATGGATCAAACTCCGCAGTCGCAACTTAAATTGTTGCTAGCTAAAGGTAAAGAACAAGGTTACTTAACCTATGCAGAAGTGAACGATCACTTACCTGCAGACATGGTCGACTCTGACCAGATTGAAGATATTATCCAGATGATAAATGACATGGGTATCCGTGTGTTTGAAGAAGCACCCGATGCCGATGACATGATGATGTCGGAAGACAGCACAGACGAAGATGCAGCTGAAGAAGCTGCCGCAGCCCTTGCTACCGTAGAAAGCGAATTAGGCCGCACCACTGACCCTGTACGTATGTATATGCGTGAAATGGGTACAGTAGAGCTACTTACCCGCGAAGGCGAGATTGTTATTGCTAAGCGCATTGAAGAAGGTATTAATACCGTTCAATGTTCAGTGAGTGAATACCCACAAGCAATCGCCATGATCTTGGAGCAATTCGACCAGTACGAAGCTGACGAAATTCGCTTGTCTGATATTATCTCTGGATTTGTCAATCCTGACGAAGATGACGTTGCCCCAACCGCGACTCACGTTGGTTCTGAGCTTTCTGAAGAAGAGCTTGAAGATGAAGACGATGATGGCGACGATGACGAAGAAGAGGAAGAAGGCAACAAAGGCCCTTGCCCTGAAGAAGCCAAAGAAAAATTCACTCAACTTCGTGAGGCTTATGAAAAGAGCTTAGCAATTATCGCTGAGAAAGGTCGTGACCACCCTGAGTCTATCGGCTCACTATTCATAATCGGTGAGCTATTTAAAGAGTTCCGTCTTGTACCTAAGCAATTTGACCGACTAGTTAAAAGCATGCGCACCATGATGGACCGCGTACGCGTTCAAGAGCGTCTAATTCTTAAGCTGTGTGTTGAACAAGCTAAAATGCCTAAGAAGAACTTCGTTAAGGCATTTACTAGCAACGAAACCAACCTTGAGTGGTTTGAAGCAGAGAAAACTAGCGCTAAACCATACGCAGAAGGCCTACGCATGGTTGAATTCGACGTAGAGCGCTGTGTTGGTAAGTTAGAAGCTATCGAGCAAGAAACTGACCTAACCATTGCTGGTATTAAAGACATCAACCGTCGTATGTCTATCGGTGAAGCAAAAGCTCGCCGCGCTAAGAAAGAAATGGTTGAAGCGAACTTACGTCTAGTAATTTCTATCGCGAAAAAGTACACCAACCGTGGCCTACAATTCCTGGATCTTATCCAGGAAGGTAACATCGGTCTGATGAAAGCGGTAGACAAGTTCGAATACCGTCGTGGTTACAAGTTCTCGACTTACGCAACTTGGTGGATCCGTCAGGCGATCACTCGCTCGATTGCTGACCAAGCACGTACCATTCGTATTCCTGTGCACATGATTGAGACGATCAACAAGCTAAACCGTATCTCTCGTCAAATGCTACAAGAAATGGGTCGTGAGCCATCTCCAGAAGAGCTAGCTGAGCGCATGATGATGCCTGAGGACAAGATCCGTAAGGTACTCAAGATTGCTAAAGAACCTATCTCAATGGAAACCCCAATCGGTGATGATGAAGATTCGCACTTAGGTGATTTCATTGAAGATACCACGCTAGAGCTGCCACTGGATTCAGCGACAGGTGAAAGCTTACGTAACGCAACTCACGAAGTGTTAGCAGGCCTAACGGCTCGTGAAGCTAAAGTGCTACGTATGCGCTTTGGTATCGACATGAACACTGACCACACGCTTGAAGAAGTAGGTAAGCAGTTTGACGTTACGCGTGAGCGTATCCGTCAGATTGAAGCGAAAGCACTACGTAAACTACGCCACCCTTCTCGCTCAGAAATCTTAAAGTCGTTCTTAGACGAGTAAGTCTGCGGAAAGACGAGTAAGTCAATTGAGAGTCGAATAAGTCTGCAATCGCGATATCGACATTAAAAACCTGCTACGGCAGGTTTTTTTATGCCTGATACATTTAGTAGCTTGAAGCAACAGCCTATGTTTGTACAACAGATAACCAAATGAATCTCAAAATGAAAATTCAATGACAAACACAGGTGACAAGCCAATATAAACTTCGTATACTCTTTTTCGCTTTCAGTAGTGACGACTACTTTAAGTCGGCCCCTTAGCTCAGTTGGTTAGAGCACACGACTCATAATCGTTAGGTCCCCAGTTCGAGTCTGGGAGGGGCCACCATCAGATTTTACAAAAAAGCCCATCATTAGATGGGCTTTTTTGTGTTTATGTCCAGTCGATAAACACTGCAGCTTGAACTTGGACGCCATTTGGGCGCGCATTTATCCACCACGCAATGTCATACTCCCTCAAACGCGAACCAAATCTAAGGCAACGGGAACTCGCTAAAGTGCGCTTTAGCCATGGCGACAAAGCTGCTGATCTTGTTAGTCAGTTTTAGTCGGTGTGGGAATACCGCTGATACCATCAAATTGTTAATGCTATATTCAGGCATAACTTCTACAAGACGCCCCTGATTTACATACTCATTTACTGAATAGGTTGGCGCTTGAATAATCCCCTGCCCGCTAGCAGCGGCTTCATTAAGTAAACGGCCATTGTCTGATGACCAGGTCCAAGGCAACTTTTGAGTAAATCGCTCACCGTTATGCTCAAATATCCACTGCTCTTTACGAATGCTGTGAGAGAAAAATAACAGCTCGTGCTCAATCAAACCTTCGGGCGATGTCGGCTCGCCGAATTTAGCTAGATAATCTGGGCTTGCCCATAAGCTCAGGCGAGATTGGCCGATACTTTGGGCTATGTAACTAGCATTGGGTAAATTAGGCGCGACGCGAAAGGCGAGATCAATATCAGATTCGAATAAATCTGCGGGGCTATTTGCCAAGCGAATATTTAACTCAACCTTTGGATATTGCTTGCGATATTTAGCAATCAGAGGCGCAAAGTATTGCCCACCCATTTCGAAGGTAGTTGATATGGTCAGCTTGCCGCTTGGCTGCTCACTAAACTGCCCCATCATAGCTTCAACTGAGTTGAGTTTCTTAAGCAAAGGGCGAATTTGCTCAAGGTATTGTTCACCTGCTGGGGTGAGATAAACCTTGCGCGTATTGCGCTTCAACAGCAAGCACCCCAAAGTTTGCTCAAGCTGTTTCACATGACGACTCACTAACGTGTTCGACACACCTAACTCTCGCGCCGCTGCTGAAAAATTTTGCTGCTCGGCAACCACGCAAAATGCCGTCATGGCCTCTAGCTTATTCATTCACACCCCAAATATAAACAATATGTTTATAGACTATAAACCAAATCGCAGTTTTTAGTCACCTAGGTTTAAGTTAACCTCTCGATAACAAATGTTTTGTGCCCTAAACAACGAGAACAACTATGGCTAATCATTCATGTCTATCAACAGCATCGCTAGCATTTGCTATTGCAAGCCTATTTAGCGCGCCGAGCATCGCTGACTCTATCGCGCTAACCAATATCAATATTATCGATGTAGAAAGCCTCACAATAAATAAGGCGCAACACGTGCTGATTGAAGACGATAGAATTGTATCAATCAAGAGCCGTAAACCTCGCTATAAAAAGCATGTTCGAGTGATTGATATGAGCGATAAATATCTTATCCCAGGCTACATCGACACTCATGTGCATCATGCAACTGTGCCCGATGGCAGCGACAACGACATAACGACCCGTAAGCGGCTGCGCCACCTACTTCAGGGCGGTGTCACTTCAGTTAGAGACATGGGCGGTGATGTGCGTGCACTTAGCTCGCTTAAACGCCGCGCTGAGATTGATGCGATTCAATCGCCTGATATTTACTATTCGGTGATCATCGGTGGCGAGGAGTTTTTTGCTGACCCACGCACTGTGGCATCTGCATTAGGTCGCGAGCCCGGTAAGGTAGATTGGATGCGTGCGGTAGATGAGAATAGTGACTTTGATACCATCATGCTACGTGCCCTTGGCACAGGTGCAACTGGCATAAAAATCTACGCCAAGGTGCCAGCAAATGTCGTTGAAATGCTTGCAAGTGCAGCCAAGAAACATGGATTAAAAGTGTGGTCTCATGCCTATATTGGCCCAGCTAAGCCGCAAGAGATTGTTAACGCTGGGGTAGAGACGATTTCCCACGCGCCAGATATCTCAGCCCATGTGGTTGATAACTTTTACGAGCTGCGCCGTAAAGGTGAGTTAATCACCGACAAGCAACTACAAGACTCGCAGCAATTGTCGCGCTATGAAGGGCTAATGCAAGACATGCTAAGCAAGGACACTATTCTCGACTCGACCCTTACCGTGTTTGAACAAACCAAAGCCCAGCGCGGCGCTCGCGGTGAAATGCTTGAAAACTGGGGCTATGAATTTACCAAACTGGCGCACATGAACGGCATTACCATCGCCACAGGTACAGACTCAGCCAGCGACTACTTTGGTCATACGACGCCATTAGTGTTCAACGAAATGCAGCTGCTGGTACATGAAGCAAGCCTTTCACCATTAGAGGCGATTCAAGCGGCAACGATTAATGGCGCTAAAGTGATTGGAATCGAGCAAGACTATGGCTCAATTGCAGTGGGCAAAAAAGCCAATCTAGTGGTGTTAAATCAAGACCCAAGCGACAACATTCATTTTGCCAGAGACATCGCCCACGTGATCAAAAATGGCGAGTTTGTGTATCGCGGCTCTAACCCTAAGCTGCCATTTGTAGATGCAAAAAAAGCTGGCGGCATGCTGTGGATGTCAGGACAGCTCGGTAATTACCCAACCACAATGACCTTGGCGGGCGATGATATTAAATCGCAAATGACTCAGGCGATGAAGAACATAGGCAATGTGCTTGAGCAACACGATTTAGGCTATCAAGACATCGTTAAATGCACCCTGATGTTGGAAGATATTGACCAGTGGCAAGCAGCGAATGAAGCCTACACACCGTTTTTTGACTCTTACCCAACTCGCAGCGCCTTTGGTAAGGCTGACTTGGCGTTAGGCGCCAAAGTCGAAGTTGAATGTATTGCCGAGCTATAAGGAACTAGCCATGGATATCGAACAAGTAAATTCGCAGCAACTCACTAAACGTCAAACAAGTCGTCGGCAATTCATCAAACTTTGTGGCCTCACCACCTTAGCAGCTAGCTTGCCATCACTGAGTTTATCCGTTATCGCACAAGAACAAAGCTGGGCAGCTTACAACAAAAGCATAGTGATAGATGGACTCAGCGCGCTGTTTGATTATGGTATCAATGAGTTAAGTGCTGAGACGTTAGCGCAATTTAAACGCTCAGGTGTGACGGCGGTAAATGCAACCGTACCTTACCCCGGTGATGATTTTGCTGCAGCAAAAGCGAAAATTGCCCATGTAAAACAAATCACCGCTTTGTACCCGCAGCATCTTCGCATTGTGTACAACCTTGATGATATTTTGCAGGCTAAAGCACAAGGGCAAATAGGGATTATCATCGGCTTTCAATCAACAGAAATGTTCGCCGATGACTTAAGCCGAATTGATTATTTTGCCAAGCAAGGCGCGCGCTATATGCAGCTGAGCTATAACGGCCCATCGCAATATGGTTCAGGCGGTTTGGTAAAACACGATACAGGCCTAACCGAGCTTGGCCGTCAGGCAGTGGCACAAATACAAAATGCTAAGGTGTTACTTGACCTATCCCACTCGGGCAAACAAACTGTCGCTGATGCGATTAAAGCTGCAAGTAAGCCGTTAACGCTCTCCCACACGGGTTGTAACGCGGTTTATCAGCACCCGAGAAACAATGACGATACTGAGCTAAAAGCAATAGCAGATAAAGGCGGCGTAGTCGGTATTTATCTGATGCCATTTCTTGAAGGCGGCGATGGTGAAATTACCGCAGCCGCCTTTATGCGCCACTTAAATCATGCCATTAATGTCTGCGGTGAAGACCATGTTGCCATTGGTAGCGATCAGGGGATCTTGCCTGTCAACGATGGCCCTGAGTACCGCGAGATGATCCGCAAAGATGTTGAGCGCCGCAAAGCTGCTGGTATTTCAGCGCCAGGTGAGTCAGCTAATCGTCCGCCATTTATCCCGCAACTAAACAGCATTCGCCGTATGGAGCTTATTGCCCACTATATGCAACGTTCAGGGCATTCAGACAAGGTGATTACTAAGGTACTTGGCAGCAATCTCGTTAATCTCTATCGAGAGGTTTGGTAATCGCTTAGCCTGTTAAACTAAACAAGAGCAAAATGAAACAGGCAGCTAAAAGCTGCCTGTTATGTATAACGCACATGTATGTACTGCAGATATGTGAAGTGTAAAAAACCTTATTTTACCCGTGCAATTTCTTCATCGGTCAAATAACGCCATTCACACTCTTCGAGATCATGGTCCATCTCTATTGGGCCAATCGCCTCGCGGTGCAAGTTGACCACTTTGTTACCTACAGCTGCAAACATGCGTTTTACCTGATGATATTTACCTTCGACAATTGTCAACCTAGCATTATGGCTGTCGATAATATCTAACTCAGCAGGTTTAGTGAGCCCATCTTCACTTTTCAGCTCAATGCCCTGCTTAAATACATCAACTAAGTCTTTGCTAAGTGGCTCAGCTACTTCGACTAAATAACGCTTACCACAGCCTTTTTTTGGTGAAGTGATCTTATGTGACCATTGACCATCGCTGGTGATTAAAATCAATCCTGTGGTATCAACATCTAAGCGGCCAGCAATATGCAGTGCTTCAGGCTTTTCAATGTCCATTAGACTCAGCACAGACTGATATTCCTCATCAACGGTTGAGCAAATAGTATCGATGGGCTTGTGCATCATAATATAGCGCTCGCCGATTAGGTTAAGCTCATTACCATCAACCTCAATCAGCATAGCATCGGTAACTTTAAAGCTTGGATCTTTAACCACTTCACCATCACAGGTGACTTCACCTGATTTAAGCAGCTTTTTCGCCATAGAGCGGGTTAGCTCGGTGCTTTCGCAAATGAATTTATCTAATCTCACGGGGATCTCTTACCAAAATCAATGAGGGCAGATACTAACATATCTGACCCTAACCGAATACTTACGCACAATTCTGTAGCAAGGCTAAACCCTCTTAGGCGATAACAATAGCCGCTTTAGCTTGTTAGGCTTGATTGGTTTAAGCAGAAAGGGATAAGGCAAAATGGAGCGAACGCTGGCTTCTGCCGACATCACGATAATATTCACTGGTTCAAACAAGCGACCGTTTTCGGCTAGCACCCGAGCGCTGTCTGTATTTTGCAAATGAAAATCTAGCAATAACCAATCAGGCGTGGTTTGCTCAAGTGCGCTAATTAAGCTGTGATGGTCATAGAAAATACGATACTCAAGCTGCCACTTGCCAAGTACAGTCGCCAGTGAGTCAGCGCTTTCTTGATGATCATCAAGCACCCATACCTCGCCAATATTGGTACTTGGCTCAGCGTGAGCAACCTGTCTCGCCAGCGGCAAGCTAAAACTCATTTTAGTGCCTTTGCTGCTTGAGTTAACCGCTAAGCCAAGATTGAGAACATGGTTGATTTTATTAACAATGGTCAAACCAAGGCCAGTACCGGACGCTTTATTATGGGTAACAAATGGCTCAAACAGCTGCGACTTAATCGATGCAGGAATACCAGCCCCTTGGTCGGTAATTTCCACTACACACATATCATTTAGCTGTTTCGCAGCTAAACTCACCGTCTGCCCCGGTTTACTGACCTCAATGGCGTTGATGACTACATTAAGCAGCACCCGCTCTATCAACAAGCTATCGCTTTCAACATTCAAATTGTGCCAGGCGCTGCACTCAAGATTAACCTGGTATTTAGCCGCAACCGGCGATAACTCTACAATTAAATCATTCAGCAAATTTTGCGTTTCAAATGAGCGCACAAATGGCTTAAAGTGCGCTGATTCGACTTTAGATAAATCAAGAATCGACTCAATTAAACGCGACAAACTACCTATGCTTTCTTGCATGCGTTTAAAGAACGCTGTTTGACCAACCTCATCATTTTGATTCGCTTCAAGCAGCAATTTCGCTGAATTGAGCGGGTGGCGAATGTCATGGCTCGCGGTAGCAATAAACGCGGTTTTATCCTGGTTAGCTTGCTCGGCGTCTAAGGTTTTCTGCTCAAGTACCGCAGTGCGTTCATTCACCAATTGCTCTAACTGCTCATTAAGCTGAGTGAGTTGCTTTGCCTCTTGCTCTTTAAGCTGATATTTGAGTTTTGCCGCGCGCAGTTTCAGCAGAACAATCCATATAAATATTGCAATGGAAATAATGAAATAAGCCGCATAGGCATAGTAAGACTTGTACCAAAGCGCCGTGACTTTTAGTGGGTAACGGCTAACTTCAGAGGTGTCTCCGGCGTCGTTATAAGCGTATAGCTCAAGCTGATAATCACCAACAGGTAAGTTAGTAAATACAAACTCGTTGCTGCGTGAGATAAGCCATTGTGACTGATAACCTTTTAGGCGATAACGATAGGTCATATTTTGCATCAACTTATCGGTATTAAGCGTCACTACAAAGCGATAAATAGGGTTTTCTGCCACCTTTTGGGTTTGTTTGCTCAGCACAGTATTAATTTGTTTATCAGCACTTAATAGCTGCACTTGTTGCGGTGCAATGGTTTTAGCACCTTGTACTTGAAGGTTATCAGCATCAACCAAATCAATGGTGTTATAGCCACTAAAATAAAGCTGATCACCAATACGGCCACAGGCTTTTTGGTTAAAGTCTGAGTTGCTCAAACCTTTTATTTGCCCAAAATGAACTAGCTGCTGCGAGCCGGGTGCTGACATTACCAATCCATCTAACGTCGCCATCCATAAACGCTGCTGTTTGTCTTGCGCCATACAAACGATGGTGCGACTAGGGAATTGATCATTTAACGCAAACGGTTTAACACTGTATTGGCTGTTAGAACGCGATGGCGTATTGAGGCTGTACATGCCATCTTCTGCCGTCATCAACCAAATCTGACCGTCATTGGCTTGAAAACTCTCTAGCACCATCGCAGGTTTTGATGCTATGTATTGCTGCTTTGGTGATTCATCTTGAGCGCTAAATACCCAGGTGCCGTCGCGAAAGCTGGTCGCAACCACAATATCGCCAAACTGATTCAAGCTAAAAAAACGTCTTGATGCAGTAGATGCGATCAAATCGTGCTCAAACGTCTCTAAATCAACAAGATAAATACCATCTGGGGTTGCTAGCCATAGCTTACCTGCAATCACTTTCATGTCGTATATGGTGACAGCAACATCAGATTGCCTCAGCAACTCAAACTGCTCGCTTAGCTCGAGAAAACCAAGCCCTTGAGAAGCGACATAGGTTTTACCTTGATGTTGCAACATACGAATAAAGGTTTGATTTGGCTTAGCCGAATATAGCCGGTGCTTTTGCTGAGTTTCAATATTGAGGCGATAAATGGCTTCGCTATCAAGCACTAAAAAATCTGTGGTTGAAGTGCTTGCGCCACTATTCAACTCTAGCGCTTGCACAGCATCGATATTTTCAAAGCCTTCTTCTTCAACTTGAGGAATTCGCTCCATATACCTGGAGCTATCGCTCAGCGCTAAGATACCTGTACCAGAACCAAGTAGATATTGCTCCGAGCTAAGCTGCAGTGAAGAAAAGATGTTTAAGCTACTCACATAATTGCGATTAAACGCGGTTAGGTGAAGTTTCTTTAGCTGTCGTTCTGATAAATTTAAGCTGAGAAACTGATTATGCAGATCAATAAGTAACTCATCATTAAATAAACTCAAACGGTAGATATTTACACCTTCAATCACCTGCTCAACTGAACTTTCATCAGTCAAATTTAATGCTTTTAAGCCATGATGGCGCGTACCTAGCCACAGCTTACCCTTGCCATAAACCATTGAGCGAATAATCAGCCCATCAGTGGAACTAAGTTTAGTTAGCGACGTAGAGGCTAAATTTAGCCTATAGACCCCTTCATCGCTGCCCAAATACACCTTGCCAGCCGCTGACACTAAATGTGGGAAGCGCAGTGTCACACCATATTTAGCAAAGTCGATATGGGCATCAATTTTATGGGTATTGATATTGGCAATGATTAAACGCTCGCGCGTAGCAAATAACACTTGCTCGCCTACAACCAGCAAGGCACGAATGTCACGGCTATATTGTTCGGGCCAGGTAGCGATTAATGATGACGGTGCAAGCACATTGTTACTAAGGTCAAACTCATCAAGCCCTTTGGTGCTGGCAATCCACAAACGATTATTACGGTCAACTTGCAAGGCATTAATTAACCCGCCAGATAGCGTTTGCCCGCCATGAGTACCGTAACCATATTGAGTAACTTCGTTACCCGAAATTCGATTAAGACCATTTTGGGTTCCAACCCATAAATTGTGCTGCTGGTCTTGTGCCAGCGCCATAATGGTACTTTGCGATAAGCCATCAAGATAATCGATGACCTTTACTGTGCGACTGCTTGATGGTATTTCGCTTGCAACGAACCCAACCTGGGTATTTTCAGCAGTAATATCTACATCAGAAAGCATCTCATCACTGGCATTCACTTTATTTGGTAGCAATAGAATGAAAGACGCCAGCAAAACCAGCGATAATAGCAACCTACTTTTGCCTAAAGCATGCACATTTAATTCACGCAATCGATGGGACAAGTTCGCCACGCTAATGCTGCCAAGATGTCGTTAAGGCTAATCCAGCGACAAACTTAGCCGCCTGAGTGCGGTTACCCACATCGAGAATTTTAAAAATCTTCGATAAGTGTGCTTTCACCGTTTTCTCAGAGATTTCTAGCTGCGCGGCAATTTGCTTATTGAGCAAACCATCAGCAACTAAGGACAGAATATGAAATTGGTGCGGCGTTAATTGCATCACCTTGTGATAGCGCAGCTGCTCTTGCTGAGCCAATGCAGCCATATTTAATTGCGGAGACAACACATCATCGCTTTCAAGTAAGTGGCTTATTTTGCTCACGATGGTATCGCTTGATGCCGTTTTAGATACGAATCCATCTGCATTAAATAGCTGACACTGACTCATAATTTCTGCGCTGTTATGGGCGGTAATAATCAGTACCGGAATTTCAGGGAAGTACTTCTTAATAAAGATTAAGCCACTATAGCCCTGACAACCGGGCATACTCAAATCCAGTAATACCAAATCAATCTCGTCGCGCTGCTCCTTAAGCATGTCAAACAGCGACAAATAATCTGCAGATTCTAATAGCGTAAGTTCGGGTAACTGTTTAACGATTGAACCGATCAATGCTTCACGGTATAGCGGGTGATCATCTGCAATGACGACGGTACTTTGCATAGTGACTCCATTGTTATTATAAGGGGCGAGCACTCCTTCCTTTTACTTGTTTTCATTAAAGAATTCAACGACCAAACATGTAGGACTTTAGTCTTACCGTATGCAGTCCCAAGTCCAATTTAGCTCACTTCCCTTACACGATACGATGCAAAGGTCAACATCACTATAACAAAGCAGTAATGACACGGTAATCAACATAAGAGTCGCATTTCCCACCAAATTCTAACGATAATGAAGGACGAATAATGACTACAAAAACCCAACTCGGGCTAGCGATAGGACTGGCATTAAGCTCAATGTCAGCCTCAGCAGCTTGGCATAATGATCAAACTAATTTCGCTACTATTGCCAGTGAGGGTGTCATCCCACAATGGACGACGACCAAAACCGGTAACCATTACGCAGGTTTCCTTAAGGCCGATGACTGGGAGAACTCGGTTTATCACGGCTATGACATGTACCTACAGCGCGTTAACCAAAAAGGTGAAGTCGTTTGGGATGATGAGCCGCTATTAGTTATTGATAGAAGTAAATCATATGTTTATGACTATTCTATCGCAGCGCTAGATAACGAGTCAGTTCGTATCGCTATTCGTGATGAGCGCGAAAACACTGACGGTAATATTCAAGATGTCGTAGTGATCTATGAAGTCAGCGCAGACAAAAAGTCTCGTTGGGAAACGGGGATTGAAATTACTTCACCGACGGGCCTAAGCCATGTTGGTGTACCGCATGTTACTGCTGTTGGTAACGGTTCAATCGTGACCTGGGATGAATCAGAAGATGTTAATGGTGACTTAGACTATTACGGTGACCCAACTAACGCGCACATCGCTTATGTTGATGAAAACGGCGAAATAAAGTGGCACGTTCATGAACAACTGCACGATGCGAGCTACCCTGTTGAGCGCGCATTAGTAAGCGATGGTTTTATTGTTGTTTATCAAGATATCGATCCCGAATATGGCTCACACCTAAGTATT
This sequence comes from Shewanella maritima, assembly GCF_004295345.1. Classification (NCBI taxonomy): domain Bacteria; kingdom Pseudomonadati; phylum Pseudomonadota; class Gammaproteobacteria; order Alteromonadales; family Shewanellaceae; genus Shewanella; species Shewanella maritima. The sequence continues at coordinate 1,066,576 of NZ_CP036200.1, forward strand.
CAAAAGTACTCTCTGGAAAATGGTGAGCCAACGTGGGGTGATAAGCCAGTTGCCTTTACCAAAGGCGATTTAGAGAACATTCCAGACTCACCTGCTCCTAACTCAGATATTACTATCGATGAACACGAGAACGTAATTATTGCATGGCGTCTACCAACAGACTCTGGTGCGATGCTAATGATGCAAGAATTTGATCGCATGGGTAACAAGCGCTTCAGCGGTAACCTGCGTATCTCTCATGGCGATGCTGACTACAACCCAAGTGGTCCTAGCATTGAAGTGGTGAACGGTGACCGTATCATCACATTCGCAGTACTCCTTGATGGCTCGACACCTGAAACAGGTATTTTTGCGCAAAAAGTTTCTGCTGACGGCAAAGTTATTTGGAGCGAGCCAAGAGAAATTGTTCAATTGACCTCTGGTGATTTCGATACAGGCTTTAACGGTTACTTAGACGTGGTTAACACTTCTAGCCGCAACGGCGTTGTTAATGCCTACTTCATGAAAGTATGGGACTACTGGCCAATTACCTATAACTATGTGCAGTTTGATGCTGACGGTAAGGCAGGTGAAGAAAAGACAATCGATGGCAACAAAAACACCAAAGGCAACCTGCAGCTACATACTAACCCTATCGGTGATGTCATTTATTGGTCAGAAGACGGTACTAATAACAGCCCTATATATGCTCAAAACATCCATAACGATGGCACCCATGGTTTAACTGCTGATATTAAATTAGCCGTGAAGCCAAACCTTGCCACATTAGAAGACATGAGCAAGGTAATGACATTTACCATCCATGATGAAACGTCGCAAAACCATGATGTCCAGTTAACCACAGAAACCACTGATATCACTATCACAGACGTAGTTAAGGCCGCAACTCATGTTAGCGCGACCATCACACCTAGTGCTGATTACATTGGTGAAGCAACTTTCACACTTGCAGTAACCGATTTAGACAACAGCTCACGCTCTGCCACTCAAAACTACACCCTTAATGTTGTGACAATTGACGATGCTCCAGAAATTGAAATTGCCAGCAACATCGAAGTTTTTGAAGGCGAGTCCACCACTGTCAGCGCCGTCGTGACTGATGTTGACTCAGATGATGTATCAGTAAACTGGACTCACAATAGCGACATCGAGCTTAACGTTTTTTGGTCGAACAACGAACTGACAGTTTCTGCTCCACTTGTTGATAACACTCAAAGCATTGAATTAACCGGAACACTTGATGATGGCGTCAATACTGTAGAAAAAACAGTGACCGTTAAGGTTAATAAAGTCGAGTCTGACGCAGGTAGTGCACTTGGTAGCTTATGGTTATTCGCTTTACTTGGCTTATTCACAAGAAAAATTAAAAAATAATAAGGGCCTAATTCATGAACAAATCAAAATTATGGTTAGCACTATCTGTTGCAATGCTAACTGGCGCAAGTGCCCAAGCCGCACCTGTAAAAAGCAACGCTCAAAAGACCTTCTTAGCAGGTCATAAAAACCACGTAGGTATTAGCGGTAAAATCACTAATGCAGAAAAACAAACCTACATTATCGAGCTTAAAGATGACGCGGTAAGCAGCTTCCAGGGTAATGATAAGTTTGCTGGTACTAAGCAACTGCTTAAGCAAGGTGTAAAAACCAAAGCTGCGCCGCAAATTCAGCAGTACAAGCAACACCTACAAAGCCGTCAAAACAGCGCGTTAGCTAGTATTGCTAAAGCAACAAGCTTATCGGTTTCGCCAACAGTGCGTTACCACTTCGCGATGAATGGTTTTGCTCTTGAGCTTTCGAAAAAGCAAGCTCAGCGCATTGCACAGCTAGCAGAAGTAAAAGCAGTATACCCAGAGCAAATTCACCAGTTAAACACTGATGTTGGCCCGCAGCATATTGGCGCGGACAAAATTTGGGAAAGCGCTGTACCTGAACTTGCAGGTAAAGGCGAAGGTGTACTGCTAGGTATTATCGACAGTGGTATCAATACAGATAACATTTCATTTGCTGAAGTAGGCGGTGACGGTTACGTGCACACCAACCCGTATGGTGATGGTGTATTTGTTGGTGACTGTGAAACAGACGCTAGCCTATGTAACAACAAGCTAATTGGTGTATATAGCTTCCCTGAAGTCACCGACAACTATGCAGGATTGGCAGCACCTGTTGGTGAAGATTATAACGGTCACGGCTCGCATACCTCTGGTACTGCTGGCGGTAACGTACTAGCAGACCAACCTATCCTTAAGCAAGACAACACCAATCAAGGTGATGGTACACCAATTGGTGATGCGAAATTTGCGCGCCTATCGGGTGTTGCACCACACGCAAACATCATCTCGTACCAAACTTGTAATGAAGAAGGTTCGTGCTTTGACTCACTGACAGTTAAAGCGGTTGACCTTGCGATTGAGCATGGCGTAGATGTCATCAACTTCTCTATTGGCCCAGGCGGTGATGGCGGTAGCCCATGGACCTCGGCTTCAGGTATGGCTTTCTTGAAAGCACGCGAAGCGGGTATCTTCGTTGCAGCCGCTGCGGGTAACGCAGGCCCTGGCGAAAGCACTGTAGGTAACGTTGCCCCTTGGACGACCGTTGTCGCTAACTACACTCACTCGCGTATCTTTACTAAGTCATTCACTGGTACTAACGATGAAGGTGTCGACTTAGCGGCTATCGAAGGTGTTGGTGGGCTGAGCGATGAAGTCACTGCTGGCGTGGTTTACGCTGGTGACTTAGGTGACGGCTCAATCGACTATAGCCTTTGTGATTTCACCTTCTATGATGACCTTCCTGAAATCCAGGACAAGATCCTCATCTGTGACCGCGGTGACATTGCGCTATATGACAAGTCAGTCAACGCGCAAGACAAAGGTGCTGTAGGCGTACTCATCCGCAACGTACCGCAAAGCGGCTCAGATATGTACAACATTCCTTATGCAATTCCTGGCATGTTGTTGACCGAAGAAAGCGGTGAAGAGCTAATGAACTGGGTTGCAAGCTCAACTAACCCAACATTAACCATTGCTCAAGGTGAAGTCGGTTATTCAGACCTAATGGCAAACTCTGCTAACGCGTCTAGTTCACGTGGTCCGTCTCTGTACGCAGCAGAGAACATGGTGCCGCACATTGCTGCGCCAGGTACTGACATTTACGCCGCTTACTCTGATGATCAACCATTCGCGTGGGAGCCAGGTACTGCAGACTTTGCGTTCCTAACCGGTACGTCAATGGCATCACCTCACGTAGCAGGTGCTGCAGCACTATTTACTCAGGTTCACCCTGACGCAACACCAGCACAGATTCAATCAGCGTTAATGTTGACCGCTAACAGCGAAACCACCATTCAAGACTTAGCAACCCCATCACAAGTATGGGATCACGGCTCAGGTATGACCCAAGTTGACCTAGCAGTGAAAGCAGGCCTGTGGATGGATGAGACCATTGACAACTATGTTGCAGCTAACCCAGAAGTTGGCGGTACACCAAAAGAGCTTAACGGTGCTTACTTAGTTGACAGTAACTGTAAAGGTGAATGTGAGTTCACTCGTGCCTTTACCGCAACACAAGCGGGTAACTGGTCACTGGCTTACACTGGCGCATCAGAATTAGACGTGACTATCTCACCAACCTCAGCAGTACTAGCTGAAGGTGAGTCACTTGAAGTGACTGTAAGCATCAAGGTTGCTGACAACGCAGGTGATAGCTGGAACTACGGCCGCTTGAAACTAACCGACAGCACAGGTGCATCACCAGAGCTATCATTGCCTATTGCAATTCAACCTATGGTTGCAGATATTGCTGATTGGAACACGGTTGAAGTCTTCCACAGCAATGCAAGCATCGAAAGCAATGACTATGCATTCCGTCGCCCATTGGCGGTATCAGCAACGTCTGAAGGCTTAATGCCATCTGAGTCATTCCACTTCTCGCTAGCAGGCGACACTGACAACCGCTCACCAGTAGATGATCTAACTGATGGCGTAAAAGTGGTGACTGTCAACGTGGGTGACGATGTTGAAGAGCTAGTCGCCATCATTGGTAAAACTAAGAGCTATGATGCTGATATCTACATCGGTTGGGATAACAACAATAACGGCACAATTGAAGAAGTAGAGTTTATTTGTGCTGGTAACTATGCAGACCTTGCACAGTTTGAAGTTTGTAGCATCGACAACCCTACTCCGGGCCAGTACTGGGTGATGACTCACAACTGGTTATCTGAAGCAGATGGCTCGGTAGACGATTTCCGTGTTGATGTTATTCAACGTCGTGAGGCAGATATGATCCCATTAGATATCACTGTTGACAGCTCTGTTGAGCCATACTCAACAATGCCATTAACCATCGAGTGGGCGTCTAAGCTTGCTAATAAAGCTTACTACACAGCGATTGATTTCACTGAAAACAACGACGGTGTAGAAATGGAGCTAGGTCAATCAATCGTGGTATTCGACCACACTCGCAACGCGCTAAACGTTAGCACTGATGCAAGCTCAGTCACCTCTGGTCAGGAAGTCGCATACTCAGTGGTTATCCCTGAAGGTGCAGCATCTGCTGATCAACCAATGCAAGTTGAGTTAAAGCTATCTGAAAAAATGCAGTGGTTAGACTCAGAGGAAGGCAGCGTGAGTGGTCAAACCCTAACGTTTGAAGCGACTCAAGGTGGTGAGTTTGTCGCTAAAGCCCAAGTGCTAGCGAACCAAAGCGGTGACATGTCTACCGCGTGGAGCTACAGCGTTGAAGGCACAAGCGTAACAGACAGCGGCGCAGTTGCCCTTTCTAACCCTAACTCACGTCCTGATGCAAAAGTGAAAGTGGCTTCAATGAGTGCAGACGAAGGTACTTCGGTTACCCTAAGCGCACAAATGAGTGAAGATGCTGACAATGACGCGCTAAGCTTTACTTGGACGCAAGTTGAAGGTACAAAGGCGACCATCAGCTCAGCTGACAGCGCAGAAGCAACAGTTTCACTACCAAATGTTAGTGGCAATGAAACCCTAGTGTTTGAAGTGACTGTATCTGACGGTGAGCTAAGCGAAACCGAAACAGTTAAAGTTGATGTTATCGACCAAGACGACGGTGGCTCGCTAGGTGCACTATGGTTGAGCATACTGGTTATGCTAGGCCTACGCCGCCGCGCCAAAGCTTAATTAACAAGAGTTAAGTGAACGAATAGCCCGGCACTCCCAACCGCCGGGCAAACTAAAAAGCCATACCTGCGAAGGTATGGCTTTTTTACATCTGCGCTAACTAGCTAGATTCAAGGCTACACTTGAGCGCAGCGACTGCGACTTACATTGCGAGCCAGTTTTGCTAACGCGGTTAACCCCATAAATACCGCAAGTGTTGGAATAATCCACGCGGCATTGTATTGGTATAGCGGTAAGTATTGATTAAATGCTTGCTCTAGATCCGCTGGCATCTGACCTAAGATGTTTAACGCATCAATCACACCAAATAAGATTGCCGTCATTACCGTTGTTCCCCACACCATTAAATTAAACGGCTTATGTTTGTAGAACACGGCTAACGCTACAACACTAATGGTCACAGGGTGCAGTACCACCACCAGCGGTAAGGTGATTTCAATTAACTTAGCTAAGCCTACGTTAGCAACAACCGTAGTTACTGCCACAATAGTAACTACAGCTGGCTTGTAGCTAACAAACTTAAAGTTATCACTAAAGTACTTAGCGCTCGCGCAGCTAAGGCCAATTGCCGTGGTTAGACAAGCTAACGTCATGATTGCGCCAAGTAAAATTGCGCCTGTATTGCCGTACATCCACTGAGTGTAGCTAGACAACAGTTCACCACCGTTGCTCACCTGAGCGCCATATTGGCTACCAATCCATGCCATTGCCATATATAACGCAGTAATGATACTGGCATACACAACCACAATCTTGCTCATTTCTCTGGTTAACGAGCCAGAATCTGCGTTCATGCGCTGACTGATAATCGCAATAACTAAGCCACCAAAACCAATTGCGCCTAACACGTCCATAGTCATATAACCTTCACTTAAGCCAGAAGCAAAAGCAGATTCAAGGTAACGAGCAGATACGTCAGTTGGGGTGCCGTGAGGCATCATGTAAACACTTACAATCAAAACCACGAAGATAGTGATTAAACACGGGGTGATTAGCTTACCGACCCTGTCCATCAACTTGCTTGGTGACAAAGCAAAAAACAAGGTGATAGCCGCAAACACTAAGGTAACGAACGGCATTAAATCATCGCCGTAGAATGGCTTAGCAGTAAACTCATATGCCACGCTGAAGGTACGCGGCATATTGAAAAATGGACCAATGGTCAGGAACAAGGTGCTCCAAAAGGTGAGTTGTAACCACCGCGGTAATTTCTCGGTCACGCCCTCGCCACTGCCCATCCAGGCAATGGCTATCAAGGTAACAGCGGGCAAGCCTACCGCAGTTAACAAAAAGCCAATTAACGCTTGAGAAAAGAACTCACCCGATGCAAATCCCAGCATCGGCGGGAAAATAATATTACCAGCCCCTAAAAACAGTGCGAAAACCATAAAACCAGCAAACAATGTTTGTTGTCTTGTCACTCGGAGCCTCTCTTGATGAATTTATACAATTTTCTTTATGTTAAAGCCTGAACTATTACCAAGAAAGTTAACTACTATTACTAATTCCTATTGATGCCCTTGCGAAAAAATACCGGCAAATTTAACAGCGCCGGCTGTCAGGCCGAATTTATTACAAAAGATAAACCCAATAATTTCAGAAACATAACCAATAGCGAAACATCGAAATTGTCAGTTATCCTGTTGGATACAGCTCGATCACCGCGCAAAATTCGAACTGCAGACTTACCGCTATTCATTGGTTTTTAGTGATATGCCTAGTAAAACCATAAAAACGCTTACTCATTCAAACTGAGTTACAAGGAACGCGTTTGCCATAAACCGATACTGTAACCGCCAACGACCTTGAATATATTGCTCTCAAAAGTGTAATTGAGTAGCCCGTACAGATTAGTCAGTCTGCAATATTGCATAACCTCTCACTAGTAACTTTTCGTCACACAATATCCAATAAAACTGCGGCAAAAACCTTGTTAATCAAGGGTTACATCCTTAACATGGAGTCCACAATAACAATATACCGAACGCAGTGAGGCGACTTGTGAGCAAATTGCATAAGCCCCATTAACGACTCGGTAATCCAATCCGTCATTTGCCAAACTGACTTTTGATGAGTAACAGTCAGATTTAGCAAAAGGCGGATGCAACCAACAACACAAATAACAACAGCAGGGATTCAACATGAAAAAACTAGTTATTAGTGGCCTGTGCGCCTCACTAATTGCAAGTCTTAGTGCATGTAACTCAGAAAAAGCACCTGAACCACAAGCCGCTGAAACACCAGTGCCGCAAGTCGCTAAAAAGCCAGCAGCGGCTGCAGTTGAGCAAGCGCTAACATCAGGTATCGATTTCGAAAACATTGATAAAAGTGTCCGCCCACAAGACGACTTCTACTTATACGTGAACGGCGGCTGGCTGAAAACAGCTGAAATCCCAGGCGATCGCACGAACATTGGCGCATTTTACGACCTACGCGAAAAAGCCCGTGAAGACGTAAAAGCGATTATTGAAGACGTAAGTGCCACTGAAAACCTAGAAATGGGTAGTGACGAGCAAAAAGTAGCTGACCTTTACCGCGCATTTATGGATGTTGAAACCTTAAACAAGCTAGGTATCAAACCAATCCAGCCAACGCTTGATAAAATTGCCGGCCTAAAAGACAAAGCTGCGATAACAGCCTTCTTTGGTGAAAGCCAGGTTAATGGCGGCGGCACCCCACTTGCATTTTACATCAACCCAGACGCAAAGGACTCAACGCGTTACGCAACTCACATCTGGCAATATGGTTTGAGCCTGCCAGAAAAAGACTATTACTTTAATGAAGAAGAGCGCTTCGTAAATATCCGCGCTAAATTCGTTGAGCATATTGAGAAAATGTATGACCTAGCGGGCTTACCAAACGGTAAGCAAGCAGCGAAAACCATCCTAGCGCTAGAAACAGCGATTGCAGAAAAGCACTGGGATGTAGTTGAAGTACGCGACAGCACCAAGACCTATAACAAGTACCAGGTTAAAGATCTTGCCAAGCTTGCACCAAACATCAACTGGGATGGTTACTTAAAAGCACTAGGTGGCGACAAGCAAGCTGACATCATTATCAATCAACCAAGCTTCGTGTCTGGTTTGAGTGAAGTGATCGGCGCTCATAGCTTAGAAGACTGGAAAACCTACCTAACTTGGAACGAGCTAACTCACAGTGCCAGCAACCTAACTGAAGCACTAGACACTGAAAACTTTGAGTTCTTCTCCAAAACTCTTAACGGTCAAGCTGAACAAGAACCACGTTGGAAGCGCGGCGTAAGCAGTGTCAGTAACACCCTAGGTGAAGTTGTAGGTAAAGTTTACGTTAAGCGTCACTTCGTACCTGAAGCGAAAAAACGCATGACCGAGCTAGTAGAGAACCTACGCAGCGCCTATGGTGCGAGCATTGACTCTTTGGACTGGATGAGCGATGCAACTAAGGTTGCCGCAAAAGATAAACTTGCCAAATTCAATCCAAAAATTGGTTACCCTGATAAATGGAAAGACTACAGCAAGCTAACCATTGCCGCTGACGACCTAATCGGTAACAAGGTTCGCGCCGCCCAGTTAAGCCATGCACAAAGCGTTGCTAAGCTTGGTCAGCCTATCGATAAAGGCGAGTGGTTTATGACCCCACAAACCGTGAACGCTTACTACAATCCAACAATGAACGAGATTGTGTTCCCGGCGGCTATCTTGCAACCACCATTCTTCAACCTAGCGGCTGAAGATGCGGTTAACTATGGTGGTATCGGCGCGGTTATCGGTCACGAAATGGGCCATGGCTTTGACGACCAGGGAGCTAAGTTTGACGGCGAAGGTAACATGCGCGATTGGTGGACAGAGGAAGACCTAAAGGCCTTTACTGAAAAAGGTGCTGCACTTATCGCTCAGTACGACGGCTACCAAGTTTATGACGATTTAAACGTCAATGGCGAGCTAACCCTAGGTGAGAACATTGGTGACCTTTCAGGCGCAACTATTGCCTACAAGGCGTATAAGATGTCGCTTAACGGTAAAGAAGCACCGGTAATTGACGGCCTAACAGGCGATGAGCGTTTCTTCATGGGCTTTAGCCAAATCTGGCGCGTGAAAATGAAAGAAGAAGCAATGCGTAACCGTGTTGCCACTGACCCACATGCACCTGGTCACTTCCGCGCTATTGGCGCACTGTCTAACATGCCAGAGTTCTACGAAACATATGGTGTGAAAGAAGGTGACAAGATGTACCTACCACCAGAAAAGCGTGTAAAAATCTGGTAATCACTGCAAGTATTACAATCTTAAAAAGGTGCCTCACGGCACCTTTTTTTACCGATTAACGAAAACTTTGATACTGCCCCCGCGAATTTAAGGTTTCTAAATCAAGTTTAATCTTGCAGGTATTTTCGTTCAGCAAAGATTCAGTATGCTATAGGTACATTGACATCAATACATTGATATCAGTTATTTTTTGACAGCGATCAACTTACCACTGTCACAGACTGATTAGTTTCACAAAGAGGTGAATTAATGAATCGATTGTTTCGTACCCTTTTTATTTTTCTTGTCCTGTTAACCACCCGCGGCGCAGTCGCCCAACCAGTGCAAGCCAAAATTAGTGTCGTCAACTCTAACGGTTATAGCGTCACTCAAGCAGCCCGCAGTGAAGTCGACGAGCTAAATGAACTAGAAGACTTCCAACGTTACTTACCATTGCAAAATAGCCGTGACCTTGACGAGTTAATGCAACAAACCGAGGCAGCGCAAAGCGAGCTTGCTAGCCTAATTAATCTTGTCAGTGCACAGACTCAAACCCAGGCGATTATCGCCCAGCCAAAATCACGTATTCGCGCAGAGCAAAAAATTGCCACTAAATTTGCTGGTGAAACGGCAAAAATCACCGACCTTGCCCGTGCAAGCATTGTTGCCAGTGATGTAAGTAGCCTAATGAGCGCCTACAAACAACTGGAACAACATGCTGAAATTGTGCAGCTTAAAAATCGTTTTGCTAACCCAAAAGCATCTGGCTATCGCGATCTAAATGCCTTGGTGAAACTGCCTAACAGCCAAATGATTGTTGAAGTGCAATTGCACCTTAATGACATTGCCGAAATCAAAAGCGGCGCAGAGCACGACACCTATGTTCAGGTTCAAGCCATTGAAGCAAACGCTAAACGCCAGCAGCGCCAATTGAATGATATTGAAACGGCGCAAATAACCAAGTTAAGACAAGCCTCTCACAAGCTGTATCACAAAGCGTGGCTTGGCTATAAGCGCCAAAATATTGCAGCTCATACCCTAACGGCGGCTTAAACAACGACCATCGTTACTACCGACTCTCCACCAACCTTGGCCCACTTTTACAGTGGGCTTTTTTTGCCTTGAATAAGCGACACGGCTCATTGAGTCCTATTTAACCCTCGGTGATTTGTGGATGTTTTGCTATACTCGCGCTCATTAATTCGAGCCAGTTGAAATATCCATGAACGAAATTATTGAGCAGCTACAAGAGCTCAGCGAAACCGTGCCAGTGCCGCTTACTCTGCCAACCTTTGAGCAGCTAGTTGAAGTGGAAGAGCAAATTCTGATCTCTCTGCCAAATGCATTAAAAGAGTACTTACTGTTCGGCAGTGACGTTATTTATGGTGTGTATGAGCCTGTAACGGCATCAGATCCCTACTCTCACACTTATTTACCTGAAGTGACCAGTTACGCCTGGTCGATTGGTATGCCACGTGACTTAATTGCGATTTGCCAGCAGGGTGATGATTTCTATTGCATCGACCAAGAAGGTCAGGTGCGCCTATATCAAGATGGCGACCTTACTGATGACCTTTGGGAGTCAATTTGGGATTGGATTGAAGAGGTTTGGTTAGCTCACTAGTTCAACTGGTTAGCGCCAAAACAAGATACAGTTAATTTTAACGCTAGTGACATATATCGATGCCATTAGCGAAATGCACAAGCGAGATAAACATGTCAAAGATTACCCCGATGAATGCCATCGAAATGCAATGCCTGCGTCAATCATTCGCACTCAGCACTGCGCAAATGGCTGAGCTGACCAAGGTTGGCGAAGCAGAAGTCATTTCCTGGGAAAATGGCGAAGCAGAAGCACCAATGAAAATTCAAAAGCAACTGACTGAAATCGATGACACCATCGAAATGCAGGTGCTTAACACCACTGACGGCATTGAAGCCTTATTTAAAACAGAGCCAAAACGCCGTTTAGCTTTTGTGGTTTACCCTTCTCAAGCGATTTACACTCAGTACAACCCTGAGTTTTTAAGCTCACTGCCATTAACAGAGCTGTACAACACAGCTGCATGGCGCATTAAAAAAGAATGCAAGATTGTACTTGATGTCGAAGTGACGTTAATCCCGCTAGATGTTGAAGCCTACAAAGCCTACCGAGCAGATAACAACATGAGTGAAAGTCGCGAAAGTCGCGCTAAATGGGCTAAAACCCAATTATAATTTGCCCGGCTAGCTTGGCTTGATGCTGTAGCATTAATGCTAACTTGAAAAAGCGCTAGCAACGAATACTGAAACAAAAACTAAAAAAGGAAGCCTTGGCTTCCTTTTTGTTTAGCTAACGCAGCGCAGTTATGATTACTCTTGTGCTAGCGCGGCTTTAGCAATAGCTTCGGTCTTTTGCAGTGCACTCGCGAGCGCTGGTCGATGCTGCAGTCTATCGCGCAGTGCGGTTAATTTAGGAGGCAAGTCTTGCTCAAATACCGTTGCCCACAGCAAGGTTTGTCCGATTAAAATATCACTGTAGGTAATAGCATCACCTAACAAAAACCCATCTTCCGGCGTCCACTGCTCAGCAATTGCTGCCGCCCTATCAAACTCGAATTTCGCGACTTTCTGCATTTCTGGCAGACGCTGCTCTTCAGGTAAGGCAAATTTATGCTTGCCCATGCTCCACAAAGGCTGCTCTAGCTCAGTCATAATAAAACTTACCCAGCGATGATGTTTGGCAGCATCAGCTGTACCTGCCGCAGGTACAAATGCGCCGCCATAACGCTCAACCAGATACTGCATAATTGCCGCAGACTCAGTCAGCACTATATCGCCGTCGGTGATCACTGGCATCTTGCCGCTTGGGTTTAATGCTAAAAACTCTGCCGAGCGATTATCGCCCTTAGCAAAGTTTAGAAACTTAAATTCCCACTCAAGATTAAGCTCTTCTAACAGCCATGATATACGCAGCGCGCGGCTTCGTGGGGTGCCATACAGTGTGATCATCTTAATTCCTTGATAACTAAACCACCTGATTCAGTAGATGGTTTGCTGTTAAAAAATAAACACCGAGTAATTGAACATAGCAGCTTTTCTTTTGAGCTAAAAGGCGAGTTTAAAACTTTTGAAAGAACCCTAACTAGGTATATAACACCAAAACGATGCCCAGCTTGAGAACAAAAAAGAGCGGCAAATTGCCGCTCTATTAAAGGTAAAAGTTATCACTAAATACTAAAAGCGATAACCCACTTTACCGTACCATAAGGCACCTATAGCAGAGTGTGTAGCCTGATCGTAGCCCATGAAGCTAGTCTCACTAAACGATGGGTCTGCATTTAATATATTGTTAGCACCTAAGGTCAGGGTCCATTTTTCAAGGCCTATGTATGACACATTCATATCTAACGTGGTAAATGCATCAATTTTCTTAGTCGCGCCTGCATCAACATCTCCCATATACTCGCCAATGTAATTTAGACGAGCGCTGGTGCGCCAGTCAGCAATTGACCAGTCAGCACCTGTGGTCCAACGATACTCAGGATGTTGATACTCACCTGCAAGCTCGCGCTTGGTACCGTCTGCTCGAACCTGATCAAAGGTGTTAACCCAGGTTAAATGGTAACTAAAGTTAAAGTCACCCATACCTTGTGTTTGTAACTGGTATTTAATATCAAAATCGACGCCATCGGTATTTTGACTACCTAAGTTAGCAAACTGGTCGTAAATCTCGATGATGCGACCAGGGACTGCAGTGGAAGATGGCTCACGCTTAACAACGTCAGGGTTGTTACCTTGATTATCGAGTAAGTATTGAGTATCAGACGTAATCAAGCCCTCCTGATCATAGTTCCAATAATCAACGCCAACACTCAAATCATCGGTAATAGCCCAAACACCACCTAGGTTGTAAGAGGTTGATTCTTCAGGTTGTAAGTTAGGGTTACCTGAAAAAATAACCGTACGCTCTTGCGCAGTACAGTCTTCTTCAAGTCCAGTTAATGGACAACGAGTGGTATCTACAAGCCCTGGTGATTCTTGAGTAGCTCCAAGCCCTAACTGCACTAAAGATGGCGCTCTAAACGCTTTACCCCAGCTGGCACGTAACGTTAAATTGTCAAGCGGCGTATAACGCAGTGCAACCTTCGGGTTAGTTGTGTTACCAAAGTCTGAGTAGTTTTCATAACGTGCAGCTAACTGGGCTTCTAAGCTCTCCAACACCGGCACCGCAAATTCAACGAACACCGAAGTTTGATCACGAGAACCTGCCGCTTCAGTGGCTTCTGTACCAAAGATTTCGCCACGCTTAAACAGCTCATCTGGGGTATCAGACAGTTCTTCCTTGCGATGCTCAAACCCAACAGCCATACCCACGCTACCCGCTGGCATATCAAATAAATCACCCACTATCTTGCCGTCAAATGCTTGCGTCGTAGACTTACCATTACGTACTGTGTTGACCGTGATTTGATCAATCACACCAGGGTTTTGTGTGGTTGCAAGTGGATTAAATGTTCCTGTGTTAATCGCCTCTTGTAATCTTGGTGACCACACAAAGCCCTGCTCGCCGTACTCATGGTTACGGTTATATGAATAGGTATATGCAAGCTCCCATTCCCACTCAGCCAACATGCCATTTAAGCCCAATACCATGCGGGCACTATTTGACTCTGCCGACTTTTGGCGTTGACCAGTCTCGGTAATACGTCGCCTCATGGTTAAGTCTTCACCCGGAAACGGGTTTACTGCTGCTCCACTGGCAAACAGGGGGTTATCAGCTAGCATATAAAATTCACCAAACGATGGGCTTGCTGCACCTTTAATCACGCTGTCATTGTGCTGGTACATCAGCTCAGCAAAAAACTTTAAGTCGTCATTGAATTGATAGTCTTGAAATACTGACAGTCCAACACGCGTTGTTTCTGGTACGGAAGTCATCAGCGGCGCGTAGTCGTAACGACAATATGGCCCCTTCGTCAGATCTGCAGGGCAATTTACATCAGGGGTCCAACTGTATTGATCAGATTTAGGTGTGATCGAGCCATCACTGCCAACTGTAGCAGGGATGTAAGAGCCAGGATTACCTGAAGACGATCTAAAGTCTGATCCACCATTGGCGCTTTGATCAGCTGACTTAGAATAATCACGGTCAGCAAATAGTGTTTCGCGCTCCTTAAAGTAATCTACTATTACCGTGGTATGAGATTTTCCATCATCACTTTTTGTACCAAACAGCATTGATGCAGCTTGCTGACCACCGCCATCTTCAACGGTTTCAGCCAACTTACCGTTGACTTCAAAGCCTTCAAAGTCTTTCTTCAAAATAATATTAATTACACCTGCAATAGCATCTGAGCCATACGTTGCAGAGGCACCGTCTTTAACAATATCAATACGTTTTACCGCTGAAATTGGAATTGAGTTAATGTCGACAAATGCAGTATCAATCGATTTCGCAAACGAAGACACCGCAATACGGCGACCGTTTAAAAGTACTAAGGTGGAATCAGCACCTAAACCACGTAGTGACACTGCAGCACCACCATTAGCGGTGTCATCAGCATTGTTACCTTGAGTAGAAAAGGTACCGCTACCCGATTCTGGTAACTTACTTAGCAGTTGCGAAATGTCTTGGGCGCCTGTCTTGGCGATATCTTCAGCAGTCAACACTGACATAGGCGAAGCGCCTTCCATATCTGTACGCTTAATGTGTGTACCAGTTACTTCAATGCGTTCTAACTCTTGCTCTGCATAAACATTTGGCGTAACAGCCAGCATGACAGCGAGTGCGCACGAGCTGCGTAAAAAGGTAGGTATCATTATAATTATCCTTAATTATTAATATGTATCTTCCATAACTACTACTAACATCAGTTATTTAAGTGGGTATAGCCTGATTTAATGTAAAGTGATGCCTCACTTTGTCAATCGACCAAAAAGTATTAAATTAGCAAAAGCTAAATATCAAAAAGGATGTCAACAACATACTGTTATTGACTGATTTCAAACAAAATAAATCTCTATTTTCGGATACCGTCCAATATAGCTGTCACAATTAAAGCTAGCATTAGCAACAGCTTAACTATATAAATGAGAGCCGACTGAACACGTAAATAAGGAGTAAATTAAAACAAAAGGGACATAACTCGATAATGGGTATGATTTAAAGGTTAAATTGCGCAAAAGTTAGACCTTCGCTTTAGCGCCTGATAGTTTAACAAACAGTGCGGCAAACCCATTCTCTAGACAATGAAACCAGGATATCCCCCATTGAGCCATAGCATACGTACCCTCATTGTTATTTGTTTGGCCTCTGCGCCACTGCTATTTTCGAAAGCGCAAGCACTGCAGCTTTCGGTCACTGCCAGCAACCAACTTGAACAAATCATCGAACAAGAATTAGCTCAGGCACCCCGCCCCTTTTTCGGCACCATTTTGATAGCTGACCATGCCAGCACTCAGGTACTCATAAACAAAATGGCTTCGGGTGTAAGTGAGCCAGTTGTCAGCGAGCCGCAATATATCATTGGCTCACTATCTAAGATGATCACTGCAACATTGGTGTTGCGCGCAATCGACCAAGGTAAATTGCAGCTCAATGATAAAGTCAGCCATTATCTCGGCGATAATATTCACGCTGACGTGACCGTTGCGGGGCTATTAAGCCACACATCGGGCATTAGGGGGGATGCTAAAATACTTACTGATGAAAACGCTTATGCAAACAAGCGCTTTCAGTACTCAAACCTTGGTTATCAATTACTTGGTCAGCTACTCACTGCAATCAATAACCGACCATTGGCTAAGCAAGTCAGCGATTTTGGCAGGCAGTTTGATCTCAATTTGCATGCAAGCTTTGGTGGCCTTAAAGACGCGCAATTGCAAAACCCATCTTTACTGGCAGGCTTTAATGAGAAAGTTGCTGTTAAACCCACTCAAACCAGTGAAGACAAACAGCTTAAAAGTGACAAGCCAAACACAGCAACCTACCAACGTAGTCAGGTTGAGAGCTTAAACTTTAGCGAGAGCGAGCTAGCCTCAGGATTTATCCAGACAGATGCAGCCAGCTTTGCTCGCTTTATGCACTTGCTACATACAGGCCAGCTATTGTCGTCTGCTAGCTATCAGGCAATGACCACAACTTATGGGGAGCGCAAACATCGTTGGGGGCAATTGGGCTATGGGTATGGCGTGCAGATCAATAAAATCACTAACGGTCAGCAACTAAAACCTATCGTTGAGTACAGCCACTCTGGCTATGTTAATGGCTTTATTAGCAGCAGTATTTACTATCCTCAAAGCCAAACCAGTATAGTGATTTTAGAAAACACGTCTTGGTCATTGGATGACATATCTAGGGTATTTTCGGTGCACGACAACATTCGCCAGCAAGTATTACAACAGCTCATTGTAAAATAACGCGGTAGTCGATGAGTAAGGCAATAAAGCTGCACATCAGCAGCCTAAAGCAGGTATAATTTGCGCGAATTAAATAATCGCGCAGCCGCGCATGAGAGAGCTATGTTAAACAACGATATTCTTCGCCGTGTCCGTTTTGTCTTTGATTTTTCAAATGAAAAAATGGTTGAAATTTTTGCTAAAGCCAATAAAACGGTCACTACCGAGCAGGTTATTGCCATCCTAAAGAAAGAGGATGACAAGGGTTATCAAGCGTGTAACGACCTAACAATGTGCCAGTTTTTAGATGGACTTATCATCAATAACCGTGGCCTTAAGCCTGGTAGCGATATACCAGAGCCAAGCAAAAAGCTAAACAACAATCTGATCTTTAAAAAGCTGCGCATCGCATTAGAGCTACGTGAAGAAGACATTATTGCCACACTTGAGCTGGCTAAGTTCAGAACCTCTAAATCAGAGCTAAGCGCGCTATTTAGAAACCCTGGCCATAAGAACTTTAAAGTCTGCGGCGATCAATTCTTGCGCAACTTTTTAAAAGGCTTGTCAATCAAACATCGCGGTATGTAGTCCTTGGCAATCGACGGGCACAATCAAACAAGTCCAAACTCAGTATATTGAGTTGAATACCGTAAAAAACGCAGCCAAGGCTGCGTTTTTTGTTATTTACCTTTACGCGTTTAAAATTTTAACGAAAAAACGTGAAATACCTCACTTAACAGACCACAATCTGTAACAGTCGTGGTAATCTAGCGACATTTTCAAAAGAACCCATAAATCGATAATACTAAACACTAAGGTTCCCCATGGACGATAACAAACGCCCCTCTATCTTCCTTTTGCAGGTCCAGCAATCCTTGAGTCTCCACTACTAAACAAAGGCACAGCCTTTAGTGAAGAAGAACGTATTTTCTTTAACCTTGAAGGTTTGATCCCATGGGAGATCGAAACCATTGAGGAACAAGCAGAGCGCGCTTATCAGCAATACACCAGCTTTAATAATGATCTCGATAAGCATATTTATCTGCGTAACATTCAAGACACCAACGAAACCCTATTTTATCGATTAGTACGTAATCACATTAGTGAAATGATGCCTATCATCTACACCCCAACTGTGGGTCTGGCGTGTGAGCGTTTTTCTAAAGATTATCGTCGTAACCGTGGCCTGTTTATTTCATACCCAAATAAAGACCGCATTGACGACATTCTCAACAACTCAACTCGTCACAAAGTTAAAGTGATTGTTGTTACCGACGGTGAACGTATTCTTGGTTTAGGCGACCAAGGGATCGGCGGCATGGGGATCCCAATTGGTAAACTGTCGCTTTACACCAGCTGTGGCGGTATCTCACCTGCGTATTGTCTACCTATAACCCTTGATGTGGGTACAGATAACCCACATCTTCTTGAAGATCCGATGTACATGGGCTGGCCACATCAGCGCATCGTTGGTGAAGAATACGACGCGTTTGTTGAAGAGTTTATGCAAGCGGTTCATCGCCGCTGGCCCGATGCGCTCATCCAATTTGAGGATTTTGCGCAAAAGAATGCTATGCCACTGCTTGAGCGTTACAAAGACAAATACTGTACCTTCAACGATGATATTCAAGGCACAGCTGCCGTCACGGTTGGCTCACTGTTAGCCGCCTGTAAAGCTGCAAAAACTAAGCTTTCACAGCAGCGTATTACTTTCTTAGGTGCAGGCAGCGCCGGTTGCGGTATTGCAGAAGCGATTATCGCGCAAATGGTATCAGAGGGGATCAGCGAAACTCAGGCTCGCTCTCAAGTGTTTATGGTCGACCGTTGGGGTCTACTGCAAGACAATATGCCGAACCTGCTGCCATTCCAGCAAAAGCTGACGCAAAAAGCCGAAGTTATCGACAGCTGGAAGCATGACGGTGAAAACGTGTCATTGCTTGATGTCGTCAACAACGCTAAGCCAACAGTACTCATTGGTGTTTCTGGTGCGCCAGGATTGTTCACCGAAGAAATCATTCGCGCCATGCACAGCCATTGCCCACGCCCAATTGTGTTCCCATTGTCGAACCCAACTAGCCGCGTGGAAGCAACGCCAAAGAACATCATTCACTGGACCGATGGTCAAGCATTGGTGGCGACAGGTAGCCCATTTGAACCTGTTGTTTATAACGATGAAACCTTCCACATCGCCCAGTGCAATAACTCATTTATCTTCCCTGGCATTGGTCTTGGCGTATTGTCATGTGGTGCAGCAAGGGTATCAGATGAAATGCTGATGGCATCAAGCCGTGCACTGGCAGAATGCTCACCACTTGGTGAAAGCGGTGAAGGCTCACTGCTTCCAGATTTAGAAGATATTCAAAAAGTGAGTAAGTACATCGCCTTTGCGGTAGCGAAAAAAGCGATTGAAGAGGGTCATGCCCTACCTTGTGATGATGAGCTGCTAAAACAGCGCATTGAAAACAACTTCTGGGAGCCTGAGTATCGCCGTTACAAGCGTACTTCGTTCTAGCCCCACTAGCCATAAAAAACTGGGTCAGAGTAAACGGCCATTCAATTGGAAATAACCGTTTACCTTGACCCAGCTTTATTTTGGGACCCAATTTTATTTTACGACCCAGCTTTATTTCAGCTACTCAGCCATCACCTGCTTGATGCTGTTGAGTAAGGCGCGGTCGGTACGTGCTTTCTTAAGCTTACGCAAACTCTCTTTCAATGATGCTTCCGCTAGACGCCCAAATACACCGTCGTATTGCTTATCATTCATTTCTTCTTCGGTTTCCGCGCTATCAGCAATCTCTTGCGCTACGCGGCTTAATTGCATCCAGGCATTAGCGATGTAAAAACCATGGAACTCAGCAACAGGAAACAACTTTTGTGCACTTGCCGGCAATGCATCCCAAGATGCTTGAAAGTGGCCTGCTTTGTCAGCAATCAGTTCGGCAAATAGACCTTCATAGGCTTCAAGCAAGGTTGCCGGCATTTTTGCCATAGGTAGTACACGGTTTGACACGTTGTAAGCTACCTTTTTGGCTGTTTCAACGTACTGTGGATCTTTATCGCTCATAATCGTTACTCTTTAACTATCTTGGCAGCGAAGCCAATACAGATTTGACCACGCTTAAAACTTTAAACGCAGCATTATACTGCATTCAAACCGGGATTTAGACTGCTTTATTATTGATACTCAATATCACAGCTAAACTCGCTACTATTAACAATGTAAAGTTGTGAAAAGTCGCCGCTGCAGCTATCAAAGCAGTTTAAAATAGCCACCTATTTGCAAAGAGGTGATAAATGTAACATTTTTATCCAAAACCTAAATGTTACCTTCATGTTACACAGCTTTGTATCTATAATAGCCTTATGCATTTCATGGGAATGGCGCTGTCTCTAACACTGCGCGACCTAAAAATAATAATTGATGCTCAGGAACGCCAATTGCTCAAATTCATGCTCAATCGTGGACACGTGAAGTATAGTTTTGTTATCGCTAAGCTAAGCGTTATTTCTATATGTATCAGTTTTTTAAGCTTAACAAGCTTGAGCCTAAAAGCTGAAGAACTCACCAATTCCGAAAAGGCTGATGCCATCTTTCGTCAATTCGATTTAGGTGAAATCAATTACCCAGAGCAAAGCGACAAAATGCTTGCTGAATTAGACAGATTAATTGCCGATGACGACCTTAAACGTCGTCATAAACTTGTTGGGCTAAGGTGTTGGTATCAAGACAGCGCAACCACTGAGGAAATTAATGTCGCTATTGAGCATGCCAGTAAGCTAATTTTACTGTATTCAGATCCAAAGCCGTCATACATTTTAACTGAGCTGCTAATGTGCCGCGGCTTTTACTACAACCTTAATTCATTTACTGATAAAGCTTTAGTCGATTACAACAAAGCGGTAGATGATTCTTACAAGCTAGAAAGCCCAAGACTCATAGCCGATGCCCGCAGTTTGCGCGGTACCATGTTTTCTTACCAGGGTGAATACAGCACCGCACTTGAAGATTTAATTACTGCTCAGCAAATCTATGAATCGCTAGACACACCATACTGGGAAATTTTTAATCTCACCGAGCTTGCTACCGCATACCGCCGCTTTGGCGATCCTGCCACCGCTCTGCGTTATCAAGAAAAGCTGCTAGCAAGCTTTACCGAAACGGATCAAAATCTGGATGCCAATGAAGTGCGAGTACAAATGGGATACTCCTATGAAGCGCTGGGACAGTTCGATAAAGCAATTGAGCATTTCAAGGCTGCAAAACTATACTGGGAAGCCAATGACGACCCGGAAATGGCAGCTGATATGGCGGTGACTATCGCAAATGCGTACATGGCACTAGGCCAATACGACAAAGCTAAGCCACTTTTAGAGAATCATAAACACATTATCCCTGCGGATTTTGATGCTCCCTATAGCCACCTCATGTACGCTCTTGCCCAAATGGCCCACCATGAAGGAAATAGCAAACAGGCTTTAGCCTACCTTGAAGAGTCACAACAAGCATTCAACAAAAGCGCCAATAATCGCGGCCTGACCGATGCGCAAAAACTCACCAGTGAGGTTCATGCTAGTGAGCAAAACTGGCAACAAGCCTATCTAGAGTTAGTTGAATACAACAAAACCCACGCAGCTTTAGATGAGAAGCTATTGTCAGATCGTAATGCCGAAATGCTGGCTCGTTTTGATAACTCCAAGTTTAAGCGTGAAAACGAATTACTAGAACGCGCGGCTAAAGCAAGAGAACAACAACTTGCAGTTATGGAGCGTAACGATACTCTGCAAATTGTGGTAATCGTGCTCAGTGTGATTATCCTAGTTATCCTGTCGATTTTTGCCTACAAGCAACTGATTAGGCAGCGCACCTACCGCCAGCTTGCGCTGACTGATGAATTAACAGGGTTATCAAATCGCCGTGACACATACAACCAAGGGCAATTGTTCCTTAAGCAGGCTAAAGCTTCAGGTAAACCTTTCTCGGTAATATCGTTCGATGCGGACCACTTTAAAGCAGTAAATGACACCCTAGGACATGAAGTAGGCGATAAAGTACTGATAAAACTTGCCGAAATAGCCTCGAGCATGATGCGTGATACTGACGTGGTAGGCCGAGTAGGCGGCGAGGAGTTTTTAATTCTGTTACCAAATGTAGAACAAGGCACTGCGGTGGAAATTGCCAACCGACTATTAAGCACTATTGCCAACTTTGACTGGCAACAGGTGGCGCCTGAATTAAAGCAAACCGTTAGCGCCGGTGTAGCTAGTTTTAGTAATGAAACCACCCTATCACCGCTGTTACTCAAAGCAGATAAGGCGCTTTATAAAGCCAAAGAGTCAGGTCGTAACTGCGTGAAAGCAGTGTAACTACCTCATTACTTGACCATGTTAAATCTTGATTTTATAAAACGCAAAAGAGACTGATTATTCAGCCTCTTTTATTTTGTGCGGCGACTTAGTTCAACAGCGAATAGTCTGCCTTTCGGTCAGTTGTTACCATCAATACCTTGTTAGTATCAAATAGGCACTTGCCAGTACCTTGCTCAGTTGGACTGCGGAGAAATTTAAAATGCGCTTTTCCGCCAGACTTATCAGCATACAACTCGGTATCAATAAGCTCGATATTCGTTCCGACATTGGCTAAACGAGCCTTACAAATCTGAATATGTCCGTCGACAGAGGTTTCAGTCATATCTTCTGCTTTGTTCCAACCAAACGGAATACCTTCAGTAGAAATCCCCATCAAGCCTAACCCTTTACTATCAACATAAACGCGCAAGGCAGTGCCATTAGGCCAGGTTGCCGCATAAGGCGTGTTCCATGATTTAGCAGGGAGTTCGCCAGTTAATTTACTCACTGTACACTTACTTGAATACAATGGCTTAGCTGCTGCCTCACCTTGTGAGCGCTTATATAGCATTCTTGCGGTTTGACACACGGATCTTGCATCCCACTTCGACGATATATCTACACCGCTATACAATTTGTCATCATTGCCACAGCCAGCAACCAAGCTAGTCATTGCTAGTGCTATTAGTACTTTTTTCAACTTTATCTCTCTCATATCTATTTGGACTAAGCGGCTACAGACATATGGTCATAGCTGCTGACTAGCGCTAGCTAATTAACAACAACTGACTCAGCTAACTTGGTTTGATTGGCTGTGCCTAAGAAAGTTAGAAACTGGGCAGGAGCTAACGGCACACTATATAAGTATCCTTGAATCGCATGGCAATCGTGAGACAAAAAGAACTGTGCTTGTTCACTACTCTCGACCCCTTCAGCGACGGTTTTTATGCCAAGGGATTTTGCCAACGACATAGAGGCATTAATCACCGCCATGCTCTTTTTGTCGGTAAACATATCTCGCACAAAGCTGATATCAATCTTAAGCTCTGAAAATGGCGAGCGAATAAGCTGCATCAATGACGAGTGGCCAGTACCAAAATCATCAATTGATATGTTCACTCCGCGCATGCGTAGGCGCGTTAAAATTTCTAATGATTTCGCCAGGTCGAGTGTCATTTCAGTTTCGGTGACTTCCACCGTGAGAAAACGTGGATTCAACTGACTTTTATCCAGCTCAGCCAAAATGTAATTGGCGAGATGAGTATCAGATAAATCACTTGCCGACACGTTGACCGATACACCAATTTCAAACCCAGCTTGATGCCACTGTTTACACTGCTTAACCGCGCTGCGAATAACAAAACGCGCCATTTCCAGTGACAAACCATGACTCATGATAGAGCTTAAAAACTTATCAGGCGTTAGTAGGCCTAAGCTTGGATGCTGCCAACGTACTAAGGCTTCTGCACCAATGACCTGCTCTTTAGCTGGGTCGACATGGGCTGATAAAACAAGCACAGCTGATTATGAAACATAGCTTGAGTGAGCTCTACGTCTGTAAACCCTTGCGCAGCGCTATCGGTATGCTGTTGAGGTTTATGCGACGTCGTTTGCAACGCTTGCAGCAACACCAGCTCAAGATCTTTGCTAGTAATAGGCTTTTTCAAACTGTTTACACTGGCAAAACCATAGCTTTTAGACATTAGCTTAACCGACTGCAAAATCTCATCAGACTCTGCACTTAGCAGCACGATATGACCGGTAAAATGCAAAGTTGCAATAATTCTCAGTAACTCAATGCCGTCAACACCAGGCATATTTAAATCGCAAAAAATCACGTCAGGCTGAAAACCATTAATCATCGCCAGCATCGCGGCTTCACCATCCTCTGCCGCTACGACTTCTGCATTACATAACTTGGTAACTTGTTTGTTAACTAGGTGGCGTTGAAAGTCGTCATCTTCAACAATCAGAATACGCTCAATCGCGGTTAAATCTTGCTTATTTGAAATATCTAGCATCACAGTTAACTCGCAAGTTGTAGCTGACGGTTCAGCACAGTCATTTCAGAGCTGATATCAGTATTAATTAAACTGCGATTATCCTGCAGTAAGGTTTTGCACTTGGCTACAAGCGATGAAACAGTGTGCTTGTCCCACTCTTGCGGCCAGGCTTTTGATAAGTTCTTCAGCAATAATTCGGCGATAGAGAGGTCATACAAGCCCACTTCAAATGCTTTTGAAAGGCGCTTAACACCAGGCTCAAACTGCTGCTTAGCAAAGTCGGCCAACGCATGATCTTTTAGCTGCGCGACCAATTTTGTCTTAGCGCTGAATTGACCATACCAGGCGCCGTAATATTGCTTAACACACAAGGTGCGTATATCCATTTTAGCAACTGGAATAGTTTCAAATTGCTTTAACATCTTAACCAGGCTTAACTCTCCGCGCAGCCTATGTAGCACCCGTGCATATTCTATTTGTTCTAACTGACTACCACTTTTACCGGCCGCAGATTCAGCTAACCACTGCTCATATTCTTCTAATGACTGATTGGCTTTTTCATAGCGGCCAAGCAAGGCATGAGCACGGGCAAACAACAACAGCTCAGCGCCAATATAATATTTCTTTAAAAACTTGCTGCGCCAGGTAATCGCAAGCTTAAGTAACTGATTGATGTAATTACTGCGCTCTTTGATATCAAACTCTTGCTCAGCGGCGTCAAGTAACATGCTGCCTTTACTGAAATAAAGGTCGATATGCTCTCTAAAGGAGTCACGGGTTAAGCGAATAACACGATTAATGCTTTGTAATCCCGTCTCAAAATCACCACTGGCACAGGCAATCTGGAACTGAGTGCCTACCTGCTCAATACTGCTTGGTGCTAGTTTGACGGCTTCATTGATGATGGCTAAGGCTTTTGGCTTATTGTCTTGGCGCAAAGCAATCTCAGCAGCGTACTGCATTGCTTTTGGCTTTTGGAATGGGAAACCCTCTAACTCAGATATGAGTGACTGGGCTTCGTCATAGTGTTGATGTTGAATAGCATAGCGCAGCAATACACCAAGGGCTTTAGTGTGCAGCGTTGAGCCAAGCAAGCTCTTTAACAAGCTCACTCCTACATCTGCATCACCCATTTTAAGGTATGACTTAGCACTTAGGTACTGGCACCACTGCATCAACTCAGGATTAGTGGAGTCATATTGCTTAGCGGTTTCAATCACCAACTCATACTCACGCGCGGTATACATTTTTAGCAGAGGTTCAAGCTCACGTTTACGGCGGGTAAAACGCGGCAGTCGGTCAGCTAGCGTGACATAGTTAAGCGGCTTGATCAGGTAGCCATCGGGATCTTGCTCAGCAAAGCCTGTCACTACGCCCTTACTTGAGTCTCCGGTTACCACTACTAACACACAGCTAGGAGGAAGCAATTTGCTAGATTTCAGTTCATCCAACAACTGAATACCATTTTTGCTGTCGCCCAAGTTATAGTCGAAGAACACAAGCTTCAACTCTTTGGTACGGGCGATCTGCAGCGCCGAGTTAGCGTCAGCAGCAAACAGTACGTTGTCATTATGAAAGCCCATCTTCACTAGCATTCCTTTGAGTGCAGTTCGATACACCGGACAATCATCGATAATCAACACAGACTTTTTACTGTTAACAAACTCGTTAAACTTCATTGGCATCCCCACCTAGTTCAAAATTCGAACAGATGTTACAAAATGCCAATCTATACTTCTGTTACGACAAGAACAGAACCCAATTCATATTCGGCTAATATAACGTCAATTATTGTTGGGGGATGTATGGTAAATAGTGGCGTTAAGTTGTCATTAAAATCTTTGTTTTTGTTGTTTTTTTCTATCGCTTTGCTAAACCAAGCAAGTGCTTATACCGCTATAGAGGTAGTTAATAAAAGCACAACTACAGAGCAAACAGGTGTACGTCAAACCGCTTCAGAGGCGATTGCAGTTACGTCTGATTCAGCCACTAACGAGCGTCAGACTGATACAAATATAATTGACCACCAGCAAAAACAAACCTTCCGTGTAGGTATTCCTGATATCAACGATATAAGTCAGGATTACAATTTTGATTACTTTCAGGGCATTCAGTTTGTTAAAAAATTCTGGCAATACTGGGGCAAGGAGAACAACTATCACATCGAGTTTGTGGTCATCACCTATGCACAAAGCACTGATGAGCTTCTAGAAAAAGGCGCTTTTGATATTGCGGCGCTTACCACCTATCAACCCACTAAAAGTGAGCGCTACGCCTACAGCGTGCCCTATTTCTCGATTGTGCCTGCGGAATATGTATTAAATGAGGCAAAGCAAACTGGCTTAAATATTGGTGTACATTCACCTTATCACTTCAACCTTGGCTGGTCTGGTCAAGCTATTGCTAACCTAACAACAGACAAAAGTTCAGCCAAATTGCTGACAAGTACAGAACCATACGATGTAATTTATAGCTGGCTCCCTAAGCAATTTGAGGTAGAGCTAAGAAAGTCTCAATATGCTGAGCAATACACTCGGGTTAACAATGCTAAACATAAGGTATTTTTAAGAGCAAAAGTAAAACCTGAAAATAAACATCTACTACAGCAAATTAATACATTCATGCACGGGAAAGGCAGTAAATTGGCAAAAGATTTACCACCAAGCAAGAGTGGTAGCCCAATAATTAATGGTCTGGCTCGCAATTTAAGTGATGATCTTCAACAGTACATCATCGACAACCCAATGGTTAATTATGGTTTTTTAACCGACGGAATTTTGCCCTATATTTATGTTGAAAATGGTGTAGCCAAAGGTTACATCGTTGAACTACTTCAGAAAATCACTGAAAAGACAGGTATTGAATTTAGTTACCATACCTACCGCAATATTCCACTTTTGGTAAAAAGCCTAAAAGAAACAGGCGACGTGCGCTTTGTACCCAATGTCATCCAAACCCCAGAACGTATGGAGCAATTCAACTTTTCGACAGCCTATGAGCCTATTACACCGACACTGGCCGCGATTGCTGATCATGAATTTACCCATATTAGTGAGTTAGAAGGTGCAACCATCGCAGTCGTGCCTGGCGCTTATTTCACTAAGAGATTGAGAACTAGCTTATCCCGAGCCAAGTTCATTGAAGCGCAGACCATTCCTGAAGCACTGAAACTCGTCAACAGTAAGCAGGCTGACTTTTATCTGGGTAGCAGTATTAACACCACTTATTATCGCAGTAAGCTCAGTTACACCAATATGGAACTGACGCAAATTGATATTGGCGATCACAACTACAGTTACCGTTTTGGCTTCAAAAAATCAGAGACCGTCCTAAGAGAACTCGTCAACGCTGCCCTTGCTGATATGAGTACCATGGATATAGAGTCTGTGCGCCAGCAATGGATTAACAGCTTAATTATCGACAACTCCAACAACACCCAATACAACCAACTCTACAAACGTAGCTTGCTTGGCTTTGGTATGTTCTTTGGCATCTTGTTGTTGCTCGCTATTATCTTTAAGTGGCAACTTAGGGTAAAAGCCAGCCACCAAAAAGAGTTAGAGGCTGCGTTAGTTAAAGCGCAACAAGCAGAGCTTGCCGCCATTGAAGCGGGGAAATCAAAAACCAACTTTCTGGCAAAAATGAGCCATGAAATCCGCACGCCTATGAACGGTATTCTCGGCATGACCGAGTCGTTAAGTTATACCAATCTATCTCCAGCGCAAACCGACCTGCTCGACACACTAACAGGCTCAGCCAAACATTTAATGGGCCTACTCAATGACGTACTCGACTTCTCCAAGATGGATGCCGACAAGATGGAGTTGGAACTGATTGAGTTCAATTTACAGTCGATTTTACAGGCAAGTTTAGACAACTTTAAATACAAGGCACAAAGTGCGGGTATCGCGTTGAGCCTGGCGATTGATAGCAGTAAAGATCAGTTATTTATTGGTGACCCAAGCCGTTTAATGCAGGTCGTCAACAACCTTATTTCTAACGCGATTAAGTTTACCGAAAAAGGTAGCATTGATATTCGCGCCCATATCATCAAACAACAAGATGATGTATTCACCGTAAAAATCGATATTCGCGATACAGGTATCGGCATCGATAAAACTAAGCTTGCAGGCTTGTTTAACCCGTTTGAGCAAGCGGAGTCTGACACCACTCGCCGCTTTGGCGGCACAGGCTTAGGGCTGGCAATTTGCCGCGAAATTGTTGAAGCGATGGCAGGTGAAATTAAGGTTTCATCCATCATAGGTCACGGCAGTTTATTTAGCATAGTGTTGCCACTAAAGCAGGCTGAGCTAACCTTAACCGAGCATCGTCAAAACCAGCTGCAACCTGTGGTTGGACCGCAATTATATTCACCGCACACCCTGTCGAAACTGTCAGTACTGATGGCTGAAGATAACCCGGTGAATCGTAAAGTTATCACTGGCCAGCTGCACCGATTGGGGATTTCTGCCGACGTTGCCCATGATGGTCAGCAAGCGCTAGATATGGCAAATGCAAAACACTATGACCTGATCATCTCGGACTGTCACATGCCTAACCTGGACGGATTTGGCCTAGCTGCAGCCCTAAGAAATGACAAGAAACATGATAATACTTATCTGATCGCACTGACTGCAGACGCCTTAAGCGGCTCAGCGCAGAAGTGTTTGGACGCAGGCTTTGATGACTATCTGTCTAAGCCTTGCCCACAGGATTTACTGTCACAAAAAATCAGCGCTGTTATTGAGCGTTTAGATAACGATGAGCAACACGACATTCAAACTAAAGCCGATCCACTGGCTGAGTTTGACTACATGGATGAAGTTAATCTTGATGAGTTAAACACGCCTGCTGATGTAAACCTTGATGACTTTGATGAAATAGATGAACTTCATCATCAACTAAGCGACTTTGCTAACTTAGGTCAAAGCCAGACTGAGCAGTCTCCTTATAACAGTCCTGCTTTAGCTGAGCTGCAGGATTTATTTGGTGATATCGAGTTAGTCAGTAAGCAACAAACAAAAGTACAGTCGGATGTTGAGCAACAAGTTCGTGCTCAATTTGAGCTCGATGAGTCAGCAGGTGTTGCAGGCGAACCACAAGATTTAAAAGCTAATGACAATATTGAACAAGACGAAATGAGCACACTCGCCGCAGAGTTTGGTCTTGAGTCAATTGAAAACAAACCTGATAACAGCCTTGAGCCAGCAAACAGCCTTGCACAAGACACAATCTACCAAGCCAACGATGTACCTCGCACCGCGCCATCTTCAGCTAGTTACTCTAAGCAATTGTTTATTGCAGATAAGCTCATCCAACTGAGTGACGATGACACTGAATTAGCGGTCGATATTTTGTCGGTATTTGTTGAGTCTGCTCCCGCAGATATCAGTAAACTGCGTGAAGCCTATGACACTAAATCGAGTGAAACTCACAATATTGCACATAAAATCAAAGGCTCATTGCGCTATCTTGCTGCAGAGTCGTTAGTAGATGCAGTAACGACTATTGAACAATGGCAGCAAATCACCCATAGCGACGAGCAAAATACCCTAGTTGACAGCTTTTTTAACGATCTTGTTGTCATGCTAGAGCAAGCACAAGCCTGGTATCAAACTCACAAGGTGGCATCATGATTTTGAATATTCCACTGAAAAAACAAGTTTGCTTATTTACCATCATCGCGATTGTGATTGCAGTGATTTATCAGTTCACCGTGAGCATGAGTATCTTTGATAAGCTCAGACAAGACGGAGAAGTGCAGCGTCTTAAAAACCTTGGTGAGGTGATCATCAAGCTGGAAACTCGCCGCTTTGAAGATCTTTCCACCATGACCCAGGACTATGCCATTTGGGAGCAAACCTATAATACGATTGAGGAGTTCAATCGCACTGGTAAACAAAAACAAATCTCTACTGCGACCGCAATAATTGAAGCCGAGCAACTGCAGCTATCTAATCTGGTAGCAATGCGCCTAAGTAATAATGCAAACCAAACCGTTAAAACCACCAGCATTTTTGACGACACCACTCATAACCAACTAATGAGTCTGTTTTCAGTTCAAGAAAGCCTGAACCCAGAGAAAGGTATCGTGATTTTGAACGGTCAAATCATTGATTATGTTTCCATGCATGTAAAACAAGCTGAAAACAAACTACATAGCAACGGCATGCTGACTTTCTTTCGTAAACAAAACCAAATGGTCATAGACGATATTGCCGAAGACTTTGGCGTTGATATTCATCAGCAAATCAAAGTCGGTGACGGCAAGCCATTTCGCGTAGAAATAGATGATATTATTACAACCAAGTTGCAGCTACACCAATGGTCTGGCGATACGATTATTGGTAACTTTTCATTGCACCTTAAAGGTAGAGTAATGCCGGTTGAGCTGTCGGTCGCAATCCCTGTTAACCAAACCATGCGCCAAAAACTCAGTATTATTTTGGTAATTCAATCGTCCATTTTGATTATTGCAGCATTGATTTGGGTAAGCTTCATGCGCCGCAAGGTGGTATTGCCAATCAGCGCTGTGATTGAGCAAGTTAATACAGCAAAACAGGTTAATGCCAGCCACCTGCCAAAGCTTGAAAATATACAAAGCGGCAGCCACTTTGAAATTGAGCAGTTAATCAACAATATCAATCATTTCTCGAGCCAACAGCAACAGCAACTTGAACGTTTTAAGCAGTTACTCGATGCTAGTCAGGACCTGATTATTATGGTTAATACTGAGCAGGAAATTGATAGCGTCAACCAAAAAGCGCAGCAATGGCTAACAGTCGATACCAAGCAGCTTGTCGGACAACCTGTGGACTTTTGCTTGCAGCAAGCTTCACCATTTAAGTATTCCATTGCCTATGTGATAAATCAGGTGTTTACCAGCAAACAGCCACAAACTATGCCTGTGAAGCTAAAAAATAATCTGGCTAATTCGCCAGAAATTCACGGTCAAATTGTAGTGAGTTTTTTGATGGATGAGCAGCAACTGCCAAAAGTGATGTTGTCGATTCAGCCTAAGTACAACCTGATATAAGAGCGATACAACCTAGCGTAGTCAGCTAATTATTAAAGCTGCTAAATCTTGAAAACACTAGAATTCACAGGCAAAGCCTAATTGATGATACCCACCGACCAAAGCAGGTGATTAATGGCCTGAAAAGCAAAACGCTAACCCAAAGGTTAGCGTTTTTCATGCCAGTAATATTCAAACTCGTTACTCTGGATCCGCTGATGCAACCCAGGTAAATCCAGCAAGGTGATCCTACCTCGGTCAATGGCTATTAATCCTTCATTGACTAACGCTTTTAAGGTTTCATTGGTGCGTGGGCGGCTCACATTGATAATTTCGCTAAGCAGTTGCTGAGTAATCGACAATGATGGTTTTACACCTGCTGGCGTTTCAACCTTACGCATCATTTCCGTTAGGTAAAAAATCACCTTAGACTCAGGCTTGAAAAAGCTAATATGCGAGCTTTGCATTAGTTTATTGGTCATCCGCTTAGCTAGATAAAACAGAAACTGATACACAGAGCTATCCTGTTGCATTAACTCTACTATTGCTTTCTCTGGGATATACAAAAACTCGCTATCTTGTACTTCATTAACGGCGATATTGGCTTTTAATGAAGCTAACGCTGTCTTAACTGGCGTTAATGCCAAGCCATCATCAATACGATTAACCCCAGCCCAATCGCCTTTACCCACAACCAAAGACACGAGTAACTGCCCATCCAACCGGGTATTACTCATGGTGCTAATACCTTTAGTGCAATAAAGCAGTCCACGAAAAGTCGGGTCATCAAACATTTTGTTCAGTACATCTATGCCTTGATAAGGCTGACTCGCCTCGAGCAATTTTTGCTGCACGTTACTGTCCATTTTGCATGGCCAGTTTATTTCATCGATTGTATACGGCTTACTCAAACTCATATCCTTAATGCCGCTTCGTCACAGTCACCCCTGCTGTGCAAAGCTTATTTATCGGTAAATCTGACTCTTTAATGGTATTGAGTCACTGTTAAACCATTTTTTATATAATTTACGGTATTCGTTTGTGGCTTTAAACTCAACAAGTGTATCAAACCATTGATTAATTATTTGATCCTGCGTTTGTTTTGAAAAAGCAAAGTACAAGGTAAGCTCAGAAAGATTCACAGCCACTTTAACCCGGTCTTGTTCGGCATTGATTAAATTAAGCATGAAAGGCACCCCAAGGTCAGCCTGACACCAGAAACGAATGCGTCCTTTAAGCAGTTGTTGCGCGGTTTGTTTAGGAAAGCTAGCAATAGAAAAGTTACTTAACCCATGTTTTTTTAGTTGATACTCGCAGGCGCCATCACGATAAATGCCTATGCGCCCTTGTCCGATAAGCTCACTAGGGTTAGCAAACTCAGCGTTGTCATCTGCGCGCATATACACAGCAATATTGCCTTCGGCTACAGGGCCAACAAAACTAAAGTGTTCTAATCGTTCAGGGGTTTTGACCATTGAAATCAGCAATACATTGGCGCGGCTACGCCCTAACTGCTGCGCCCTTGCCCAGGGAAGAAAAAAGATGTCTTGGCGCATACCCAGGCGCTGCTGAATGTGATTTACCAACTCAATAGCAAAGCCTTTATGCTCTCCATTTTGATGAAAACTTACTGGTGGCCAGTCTTCAGCAATAATGGTTAAACGCTCATCGGTGGCAAATGCCCCACGTGATAAAAAAGCATATAAGATTAAAATAACCGCAGCGGCGAGCTTCAATAGTGACTCCTATTATAATTATTTGTCTCTATGCGACTTGCATTGGCGTATAATCGACAACGAACAACACTCGCAGATAAATCAACCACATGGTTCAACACGCATGACACAACAACCCCAAGCCAATAGCGGTAACACCTGTGTGACCTCGTCATATTTAAGTGTAACCGAACTAGATGAACTTGCTGGCAAAATCAAAGTTTGGGGTCAGGAATTAGGTTTCGCTCATGTCGGCATTACTCACGTCGATTTATCTGCGCATGAAAATAAACTACAGCAATGGTTAGACAACAACTACCATGGTGAAATGAGCTACATGGCAACCCATGGCATGATGCGCGCTCGCCCTGCAGAGCTGCACCCAGGCACAATTAGAGTGATCAGCGCGCGTATGGACTATCTCCCACCCAACGCCGGTTTCGCTACCAACCTTGCTGACCCTAACCTAGGTTATATATCCCGCTACGCTGGCGGACGTGACTATCATAAACTCATGCGCCAACGCCTTAAGAAACTCGGCGAGAAAATTAGCTCCCACTGTGAAAGCTTAGGTTCTAGCAAGCACAATTTTCGTCCTTTTGTCGATTCAGCACCTATTCTCGAGCGGCCACTCGCTGACAACGCAGGCCTAGGTTGGACCGGCAAGCACACCTTACTTATTCATCCAGAGGCCGGCAGCTGGTTCTTCTTAGGTGAGCTGCTCGTTGATATTCCACTGCCAATTGATGAACCAATTGCGCCGCAATGCAACACCTGCATAGCCTGCATAAAATCTTGCCCAACCGATGCCATCGTGGCTGAAGGTATTGTCGATGCCCGCCGCTGCATCTCCTATTTAACTATTGAGCTTCAAGGCGCCATCCCAGTTGAATTTAGGGAAGCTATTGGCAATCGCATATACGGGTGTGATGACTGTCAGTTAGTGTGCCCGTTTAATGCGAGCGCGCCACTGACCCAAGAGCGCGACTTTCACACCCGCGACAACCTAATTCAGCCAGATTTGCTCACCCTATTTGCCTGGGATGAACAACACTTTTTAACCACAACTCAAGGCAGTGCTATCCGCCGTATTGGCCATAAAAGCTGGCTAAGAAATATTGCTATTGCGCTGGGCAACGCGCCATACAGTGAAGATATTGTTCAAGCGCTACAAGACAAGCGCAGCTCACAGCAAGTTGATGACATGGTAATAGAACACATCGACTGGGCAATAGAGCGACAGCAAACTAAAAGCGTTGAGATTAGCCGCAAAACCCAAAGGGTTATCAGAACGGTACAAAAAGGCTTAAGCCGCGATGCTTAAACTAGAGATGATGAGTCGATAGCAATGTAAATTAGCTAACTCGCCATTAGAGATCTAACGTGGCATACCGAGCCCAAACTAGCAACGGCGCGGGCGAGGTAGCTTAGGTAGCTCGAGTCCTACGTGAAGTAAGCGTACCATTAATGGTAATAATGGCATTAGCACAAACCACACAGCCAACGGCATAAAATCAGGTTTAGTGTCGCACACGGGAGCGGGTTCCATATGACAAGTGCGAAACTCATCATTTTGATTAGCAAATGAATAATCTGGCGTAATGTTAATCGCTTCAACTGGGATCATTACCTGGCCAAATGCTTGAGCTGGTAAAATGCATAAACACAGAACAAACAGCATAAACTGACGATTAAAAAACAACACATTTACCTCCCATCATACGATTAACCACTCACATTATTCGCCACAAATGTTCTTCAAAGAACAGACAGAGCGCTAAATTTCAGTGCGTATAGTTAAACGGCAATCGTCAATAAGATAAAGCGGTAAATTTTATGGATTTTTCATTTGTTGATCTGCAACAGCCTTTCAAGACAAAAGCGAACCTGTATCACGGGTTCGCTTTTTAAGGTTAAGTTAAGACTGTTAACACAATTGGCGTCTAAGTTCTCTTGTTGCTGCAACAATATTAACCAATGCAGGCTCAACCTCATCCCAAGTTCGGGTTTTTAAACCACAATCTGGGTTAACCCAAAGTCGAGACACAGGGATTTTATCCGCCGCTTTTTGCAATAAGTGAGTAATATCTTGCTGTTTAGGAATGTTCGGTGAATGAATATCATAAACACCAGGGCCAATCTCATTCGGGTAAGCAAAATCCTCAAACGCATCAAGTAATGCCATTTGCGAGCGTGAAGTTTCAATGGTAATTACATCCGCATCCATTGCCGCAATCGCTTCGATAGTATGATTAAACTCGCTATAACACATATGGGTATGGATCTGGGTTTTATCCTCAACACCGCAGGCACTTAACCTAAACGCCTTCACCGCCCAATCAAGATAACCTTGCCACTCACTTTGCTTAATCGGTAACCCTTCCCTAAAGGCTGGCTCATCAATTTGAATAATACCTATCCCAGCTTGTTCAAGGTCTACAACCTCATCTCGTATCGCCAGTCCAATTTGGTTAGCAATCACCTCGCGCTCAATATCTTCGCGGGCAAACGACCAATGTAAAATGGTAACAGGTCCAGTCAACATACCTTTCACTGGCTTGTCAGTTAGGCTTTGAGCATAGGTTGTCCAATCTAGCGTCATTGGTTTCGCGCGGCTAACATCACCATAGATGAGCGGCGGTTTAACACAACGTGAACCATAGCTTTGTACCCAACCTTTTTGCGTAAAGGCAAAACCTTCGAGCTGCTCGCCAAAATACTCCACCATGTCGTTACGCTCTGACTCACCATGAACCAGCACATCAATGCCAATACTCGACTGACGTTCAATGGTGTCTTTAATCACCGCTTTTATATGTTGTTGATAATCAAGCTCAGCAAGCTCGCCTTGACGCCAGCGGCGGCGCAGACCTCGAATCGCAGCAGTTTGCGGGAATGAACCAATCGTTGTAATAGGCAAACTTGGCAGTTTTAACGCATTGGCTTGTGCAACTTGGCGCTGCTTGTACGCACTGCCGCGCTCAAAATCTTGCTCAGTGAGATTATCAAGACGTTGATAGACGGCCTCGTTACGCCTTGCACTACGTGCTTGCTTACGTTTGGCACAAAGGCTACGTATATGTTGGCTGCGCTCACTTTGTGGATGGGTAACAAGATGCCCCAGTTCAGTTAGCTCATTGAGTTTTTGCTTGGCAAACGCCAGCTGCAGTTTAAGCTCATCATTAAGCTCAGTCTCAGCATCAAGATCCACTGGGCTATGTAGCAACGAACAAGATGGCGCCAGCCAGATTTGCTCATCATAATCATTGATTAAGCTTTGTACTTGCTCAGCAATATCGTCAATATCTGCTGCCCACACGTTGCGACCGTTAATGACCCCCAGCGACAGCACTTTTTGCTGTTCAAGCGTTGGTAAAAACGCCGCTGCAGTCTGGTTGCCCGCAATCAGGTCAATATGCAGACCTTCAACCGGCAGTTGATTTACAAGCTGGGCATGGTGCTGAATGTCACCATAATAACTAGCGAGTAAGACTTTAATAGACGAGGGCTTGCTATCAGCAAAATACTGATAAGTTTGGCTAATCGCCTGCTGCCAGCTCTGACTCAGCTCGCTAGCGAGTATAGGCTCATCAAACTGCACCCAAGTCACACCTTGCTCTGCAAATCGCTGTAATATAATTTCATAAACTGGCAGTAATTTCGTCAATAGTTGCAGCTTGTCGAACTCGCCTTTTGCTTGAGACAAGGCTAAAAAGCTCACCGGGCCAAGTAACACAGGTTTTGGCTGATGACCGCAGGCTTTAGCCTGCTCTACCTCTTCAAAGATCTGTTCAAATGCCAACTCAAACACCTGATCTTGTTCTAATTCAGGTACTTGATAATGATAGTTAGTATTAAAAAACTTCTTCATTGCGCTCGCACTTGCTTGCTCGCCATTCACCTCAGCGCCTCGGGCAATATTGAACAAAGTGTCTAGGGTAATCTTTGCTGCAGTGCCGTCTGCATTGAGTTGGCGATGGCGCGCCGGAATAACATTGAGCATCGCGCTTAACGTTAAAACATGGTCATAGTATGCAAAGTCGCCAACCGGAATAAACTCGATACCGGCGTCAGCCTGCCATTGCCAGTGAGTTTGCTTAAGGGTTAGCGCTTGAGCTTCTAACTGCGCCTGATCAATCTCTCCGCGCCAATATTGCTCTAAAGCGAACTTTAACTCGCGATCACGACCAATCCTTGGAAATCCTAAGTTTGTAATTTTCATACCCTTTTCTCCTAACACAGCAGTAATTGTTGCCTATATGTAAAAAAATTACACAGGCGTCTGGACGTCTAGAAGTTTATTGTGTTAGTCTGAATGCAATCAATCGAATTGATTTCAATGGCAACGTGAACAGATTTCATGTGGGGACAAAATGATAGAGCTAAGACACCTTCGCACTTTAATGGCGTTAAAAGAGAGCGGCAGTTTAGCGGGCGCAGCAAAGAAGCGCTTTGTAACTCAATCTGCCTTGTCACATCAAATTAAGGAACTGGAAACTCGCATTAACTCTGCGATTTTTGTTCGTAAAAGCAAACCGTTAGCCTTTACCCATGAAGGTGCGCGCTTGCTCGATCTTGCCGAAGAAATTCTGCCGAAAGTGATCGAAACTGAGTCTGATCTGAAACGCGGCCTAGAGGGAGAAGCCCAAAGCTTTAAACTGGGCATCGAGTGTCATAGCTGCTTTCGCTGGCTAATGCCTGTCATTGAAGAGTTCAAAGCTCAATTTCCACAGGCACAAATCGATATTTCTAGCCGCTATGCATTTGACTCGCTCAATGCGCTGCAGTCTGGTGAGCTGGATATTGTATTGACTTCAGACCCTGTGCCGGGGCACACGGTGTCGTATCAACATCTATTCGACTTTGAAGTTAAACTTCTGGTTTCGACCGAGCATCCACTTGCTGCAAAATCTGTGGTTGCGCCAAGCGACTTAGGCCAGCAAGCCATTATTAGCTATCCAGTGCCGCTAACTAAACTTGATTTATACAAACACTTTTTGGAGCCAGCAGGTGTTGAACCTGGAGTGCAAAAGCAATGTGAGCTCACACCTATGCTGCTGCAACGTGTCGCCTGTAATGACGGCGTGACGACTTTGCCGAACTGGTCTATGAATGAGGGTCAAGGCTTGAGCTTGAAAGCGCTAAAACTAGGCAGTGAAGGATTGAAGAGGCCGCTGTTTGGTGCGTATCGTCGCAACACAACCAACACCAACCTCATCCATAAATGGTTTGAGCTAGTCGCTCAGGAAGGGCTAAAACTACAGCGCATGAATTAATACCGCTTTACAGGAACAGCTCACTTATAAAGCAACTGCTCGCTTACAAAGGGTTAATCAGCAGTTGTCTCTTGGCCAATACTCGCCTTAGCACAAGCCCTGCCGAATTAGGGTTTGTGGTTTGTGCGAGGTTATGGGCAACCATAAACTCCTGCTTTAAATCGTCATCTAAGCCTAAATTTTCAAACGCATCTAATGACAACGATTTTTGTTGCTTATCAATTATCGACTTTACGATTCGCAGTGACAGCGGCGGCTCAGCATTGGCATTTAAATAAGCAAACGCAGTTAAAGTGATCACCTGGCCAAACACACTAAATAGCGCCAGGGTTTGCACTTCGTCAACATCAATATTGACCTGCTTGCCTGCATCAACATCTTGCTTAATTAACTCTAAAGCAGAGCTGGCAATATCCTCAGTTAGCTGCCAATAACCGTGTACTAACTTACGGTATGGCTCAACTAAAGCATCAAGTCGCTCTTTTAAATAAAACGCAAAAGCGTAGCGATAAATATTCACCTGCCCTAAACGGATAAGCGCATCTTTCACACTGCGATTTTTTGATTGCACAGCGCCTGCGGCTTGAGCTGAATTGGCGCGAATAAGTAAGTGCGCAGCTAACGCGGGGTCGGCCGATACTGTATCGATAACCACACGAATATCAGCTTCATTGATTAAGGCTTTTTTTAGCGGAGTGAGAATGTCTCGGCGACCTAACACTTGCTCTTCATTGCTAATGATAGCTCGTACCTGATCGAACACTTCACGCTCTAATGACGTCATATTTATCCAGCACCTTGTTATTATTTTTACCTTGGAATTTATCCATAGAAGTGAGCCCTAGGTCAAGCTATCAGCACCAAAGAATACAAAAAAAGCCAGCATAGTGTGCTGGCTATTATCTTCAATGCTGTCTCTATCAAATTTATTAGAAACGGTAGCCTGCGGTTAAACGAATTTCACGCCCAGTACCTGAGTAGTAACCATTACCCCAAGTTGAGAAATAACCAGAGCTAACATACTGTTTATCGAACAGGTTATCGACACGTAGGCTAGCTTTCCAGTCACCACGGTTATAGTTAACTGCAAGGTTAGTCAGCAGGTAACTATCAATCTTGTTCCCAACATTGGCATTGTCGCCCTGCATGAAGCGATCGCCGGTATAGCTCGCCTCTAAAAAGGTTTGTAGGTTGTCAGTGATATCGTAGTTAATAAAGCTGCGACCTGAATGCTCAGCAACCCAAGACAGCTTTTTGCCTTTGTTAACGCCTTCGGTAAACTCAGCATCGATATAGTTATACTCGATACCCCACAACCAAGCTTTGGCGAAACTAACTTCGTATTTTGCATGTACGCCGTAACGACGCGAAGCTTCCGCGTTAACGTTAGCGCCGTTGAAGTTACCACCCTCAGGCTTTTCAGCACTTGGATCAAAGATGATTTCATCTTCAAGGTCTAAACGGTAAGCGTTGATGCTAATCGCGTTGGCACCGCTTGCAAAGTCCCAACCGGCTTCATACGAGCGACCAACCTGAGGTTTTAGACCAACCACGCCTTTAGGTGTATAAGCTTGCTCATCAACCTTAGCAAAACGGAAGTTATCATCTGCGCGCACATATAAGCGTTGTGACTCAGTTGGACGATAGTTCAAACCTAGCTCAAATGCATGAGCTGACTGGTCTAGATCAACACCTGCAGGATAAACCGCTTGGTCGACTAAATCGTCTTTTGCTTTCGCATAACGGCCACCCACAACGTAAGACACACTGCTCGTTAATGGCACGGTTGCATGGACATAGCCACTTAACTGAGTTTGGGTATTGCTACGCCCCATAGAAGAAAAGTCAGCCTTGCCGCTAAGAATGTCTGCACCAGCAACAATGGTCATTTCACCCTGATCCAACTGGTAAGTACCAACAGCTTTAGGTAAAAAGGCGAATTGGCTGCGTTTGTTACGACTAGCTGACCAGTTAAAGCTTGTGGTCAAAGTATCTGTATAACTAACACCTGTATCAATTGCCCACTGCTCAGAGAGTTGACGCACATAACCCAAACGCGTTGAGTTGGTCATTTCATGGGTATATTTGCTGCTGTCATTATTTGAATGACGTGGGTCCTTGTTGAACTCATCTTCACTAATCGCGCCAGCAAGCAAACGATGGTTATCATAGTAGTTGGCCTCAACAAAGAAGTCCTGCACGTCATCAGCGTATTGCAAACGACCTAAAATAGAAGCGGTTTTACTCTCGTTATTCTTACGGTAATTGTCTGAATTCTTTTGACTACCCGCTAAAAAGTAGCGCCAGTTATCGTTAATCTCACCAGCGATATCACCTTTAGCTTCTAACGTATTAAAGCTACCGCCAGAAAGCTCAATACCACCGCCACTGGCTTGTGGTGCACGGGTCACAATATTGATAACGCCGCCAACAGCCTGATCACCGTAAAGCACACCAGCACTACCTGAAAGCACTTCAACACGTTCAATTAAGTTAACTGGAATAGCACCAATTGTTGGCGCAGAAATATCGATGTTATTCAAACGACGGCCATCAACTAAAATGAGTGTGTTATTTGCCGCACCTGATGAACCAAAGCCGCGCATTGAAAATACTGGGCCGCTGTTGCTATCAGAAATTTGAATACCCGCCTGGTTGCGCAGTAAAGACTCAATGGTAGTTGCGCCGCTCATTTCAATCTCTGCAGCGTCAATTACCGTCACATTGGCAGCCATATTAATTGGGGTTTGCTCACTGCGACCAATGACCACGATCTTTTCGATGTCTTGGTCATTTGCGCCGCTTGAAGCCGTTAATTGCTCATCAGCAGCTTGAGCGGAAGAAATGCTAAAGAATGCACTGATAGCCAATGCAGTTAATGTTGGTTTAGTACCCATTTACCTTTAACTCCTAAAAGGAAAAATGGGGCAGGAATGCCGTCATACATAGCCAAGTTGTTTCTTATAGGTGTTAATAAGCAAGCAGCTTCACCGAGAATAACTTGAATATCACACTTCGAGATCTGCCCACCGAAATCTTCGAAATCATCTTTAGGGCCGGTCTCCGGACTTAGGTTCTATATCGCTTTGCAGCGATATACAAATGTCGGTTTTAACGCTGCACATTAAGTAATGCCGCGCCCAACATTCTCACCATTCACCGTTGCGGGGGCAGTAACAGGTTCACACTGTTTTCCCGATTATCCAATAGTGTTTGTCACTATCGGCACCACAAAAGATTGATCATCATTTGCACTCGCATACCATCCAGTATGCGAATGAGGCGTGATTATATACAAGTTGCAGCCCCAGCGGGAGCGATAAACGACTGAAAAGAGAATATTTCATTTAGGACGGAGCAGAGTTGCTGTAAAGCCGCTGAAACTGTTGTAGATAATAGCTGATGATGAGCTTGACTCATGTTAGGCTGCGGATGAAATAGGGAGTAAATGAAAGAATGAGGAAAGTGAGTTGAGAGTATAGCGAGCAAAGAAATTAATCCTTTGCCATAAACTCGCGGTAGTTTTCAACTGTGATGGGCGCATTCTCAACGGTGAAGGTTTTGGTGCGCATCGACTTGTGGATCAGGTACATATCTTCGCTGCCGCTAACCACAGTAAAGTAGCCTATCTCACCTTTTAGCTTGGTTAAAAAGGTTTGCGGCGCAAATGGTGTGGCGTGATGAATATTTGGCATGACAGTGCAGCCAAGAATGCCATGCACTGCGGTTAAGTCATCAACTTTTGAACCACCAAGCTTGTGATAAATAATCTCGCCTTCGCAATGGTCGCGGTATTTATCTGCCATGGTGTCTAAAAAGCGCTCTGGGTCAACGTCATTCGCTAAACCTTTAAAGCCTTGCATACACACCATGCCGCTCCAGTCGTTAAGTGATTCGTTAGCAGGAATAAACTCAGCCATAAACATATCACCTAAGATTTCATGAAACGCCAGCTTCCAATCTTGCGGCGGTAAAAAGCCGAACTGCTTAGCGAACTTAGTTAGCTGCTGCACGTTTTGCGGCATGCCTAAGTCTTCTTGCTCGCCAGAGCCGATGGCAGGTAAAACATGGGA
Organism: Shewanella maritima; assembly: GCF_004295345.1. Classification (NCBI taxonomy): domain Bacteria; kingdom Pseudomonadati; phylum Pseudomonadota; class Gammaproteobacteria; order Alteromonadales; family Shewanellaceae; genus Shewanella; species Shewanella maritima. Next base: position 1,108,760 of record NZ_CP036200.1, read on the forward strand.
TTGTTGAGGGGCTTGATTAACTGGCACAGACTTATCAACCGCGCTCACCACAAGCGGAGTGCTTAATAATATAAGCCCTCCTATCAGTGCTAGCTGAGTCGGTTTATTCATCGTCCATGCCCTAAATCATTGCTCACTTGGCGCAAAGGATGCTGCGCGTAAGGTGCAATTGTTTATCTAAAAGATAGTCCAATATCTAAACAGTATATCCTATCAATAACAGGATTGGATAAAAATTGTTTTATTTAACACCATATTAGCAGAATTTATGACCTTTAGTTGTAGCGGTTGCCAACAGCAAAAATCAAAAAAGCCGAATATGAGCAGCACTGATGCGGCATATTCGGCTTTTTCTTTTAACCCATTTATCGTTTTAACGATAACTAACGCTTAACTAGTTGATTCGAGCCAACAATCATCATTTCACACTTCTGGCAGTCAAACACTAATTTAAGCTTGTCTTTGCCAATATCTAGGTGCATTGGCTCAGCTTTAATGCCTTCTACTTCTTTCGGACATAAATTAAAGCTATATCGTAAGCAATGCTTAGTCACCATCAACGGCGCATCGGTGAGGATCTTATTTTTCTCATAGGTGTCTTCAATTTGAATCACACCATGCTGCTCATAAAAGCTACGGGCTTTTTCGTTGGCAACATTCGATAAGAAACTCAGCGACTTTTGTGGGTAAGTGGCACTCGCATCATACTCGCCACGCGTTGGGCGCTGATAACCGTCAATACGCACCTGCGTTAGCTTTTCAATGGCTTCGCGACGCAGCTCGTTCACTTGCGAGGCTGGCATAAACCACATTTGCTCAGTTCGCAGCTTGGCTTGATTAAGCACAAAGTCAGTTGAACCTAACTTACCCAATTGCTTTTTCAAGTTAGCTGCGGTTTTCGCCTGGTCATTAGCGGCTTGTTTGTCACACTCTAACTCTACTGTCGCTTCAAAGCCATGAACGTCACGCATAGTCAGTGCGATGCCATTGTCAGTATCTGTTAACAATGCATCAACTGCCACTTTACGCTTGGCTGACTCTTTGTTTAACCCTAACTCAAACTTATGGTCAAAGTTACGGAACATCATCACGCCAACTTTTAAATCTTTTGGCATTTCAGTGAAATGCAGCACATTACCATCAGCGCGATTCACCCTTAAGCCAGCAATTTTATCGTCAGACAAACGCTGCTTTTCAAAGTGCTCCACAAAGTAACAAAGGCCGTCACCATTATTAAAGGTGATGTCTTTACCCGCTTCAGTGGTATCGATTTCAATAAAGTCTTTGCCCATACGCTTAATCCGGCCGATTTTCTCACCAATAAACTTAGGCGAGCTAAAGTGCTCAATCGTTTGGGTACGCTCAGTGACGAAGTAGTCTGTTTTACCGCGGTTAAAGCTCTTGTCAGGATCTGGCGTGAAGTTAAACTCACAGCGACCATGAGAGATAGACTCTAGGTCATCACGACGGTCGATAATGGCATCAAGCTGCTGACGATAATGTGCGGTGACGTTTTTAAGGTAAGTAATATCTTTTAAGCGGCCTTCAATCTTGAATGAAGTCACGCCAACATCAATTAAGACTTCAAGGTTTTCGGTTTGGTTATTATCTTTTAGCGACAATAGGTGTTGGTTCTCAGCAAGCACTTCACCGTCACGAGTTTCCAGGTTACAAGGCAGACGGCATAGCTGCGAACACTCACCACGGTTAGCACTGCGGTTAGAAAACGCATGACTTAAGTTACATAAACCACTGTAGCTCACACAAAGCGCACCATGAATAAAGTACTCAAGCTTCATCTTGGTATTATCGGCAATGGCTTTAATCTGCGGCAGATTTAGCTCACGAGCTAACACCACCTGAGTAAAGCCGACTTGCTCTAAGAACACCGACTTTTCAGGAGTACGGTTATCCATTTGCGTACTGGCATGCAGCGCAATTGGTGGTAAATCTAATTGCAATACGCCCATGTCTTGAATAATTAACGCATCAACACCTGCATTGTATAAATCCCAAATTAGCTGCTGCGCTTTATCTAACTCGTCATCCATTAAAATGGTGTTCAACGCTACAAATACTTGGGCGTGATACTGATGGGCAAAAGCACATAAACGCGCAATATCTTCAACACTGTTACCAGCATTGTGACGCGCACCAAAAGCTGGGCCGCCAATGTATACCGCATCGGCACCATGGCGAATCGCCTCAATACCATAGTCAGCATTTTTCGCCGGAGCTAACAATTCTAATTGACGTTTACTGCCGTCTGCTGCTGGCGTAATTTTTACGTTATCCAACACGAGCTCGCGAGACTCTTGAGCAGGGGTTTGGAAGGTTGCAGGATTAAAAGTTTCTACAGAAGCCATAGGGTTATTCATCGCAAAAAGATAAAAAAGTGCGCCAACAACACTGTTGACGCACTCTTATCAATAAAACTAATTGAGCTTATTCTAACAAAACTGAGTTAAAAATACCCAGCTTAGATAAATAAATCTTGGATGTTCTTTAAGTCAGACTTGCCGTTAGCAATTTCATCCGGCGTTAAACCAGACACTTCATGCGGGAACACTAGCCATTCTTCAGACTCATGAATGAAGTAATCAGGCTTCAAATCTACCTTGGTGTTCTTTGGCTTGTAGTAAGGGCAAGCAATACGAATATCTTTAGGCGTGTTTAAGCGCATAAACTTGTTTAGCTTTTTAATCAGCGCATCAACACTGCGGCCTGAGTCGAACACGTCATCAACAATCAATAAACCGTCGTCAGCGTTAGCATTTTCAATAATGTAATGCAGGCCATGTACTTTGATGTTTTTATCTTGCTTATCGGTACCAATACCATAGTAAGAAGAGGTACGCACAGCAATGTGGTCAGTCTCAACTTGTTTAAAGTCAAAATACTCTTGTACCGCGATACCAATTGGAGCACCACCACGCCAAATACCCACAATAAACTGCGGTCTAAAGCCACTTTCATATACTTGAGCAGCGACTTTGAACGAGTCTTCAAGTAGCTGCTGAGCGCTAATATATAATTTATCTGACATTGGTGAACCCCCTCTAATTTTTGTGCGGCGAATTCTATATCAAATCAGCGACTTTTGCTGCCTGCTTACATCAAAAAAGCGCAAAAATTGTCGAGACTGGATTGCAATAGTTGATTAATCGAATTTTAGCTAGCCCAAGCTACTAATACTTCCCTAGTACTTTCTGGTGAAATAAGCTAAAAAACTTATCGAGATATCGTGCCGTTAGTGTAGATTAGACAAAGCTTGAGTAAAGCGCGAATGCCAACAGCGGCAATGTGTTAGCGAGCAATACTGAGAATTATCGAATAATGCTCGGCAGAACTAACACGGGACAAAAATAAAAAGCACTGGATTGCAAACATGAGTAACTCTCACCCATTGGCCTTACCCTTGGTTAATATTTACGCCAAGGGCGGCTACTGCGTTACATTTGAAATTGGTAGCGAGAAAACGCCGGTAAACCTGATTGTTGATACAGGCAGTAGCACCCTGGTTGTCGGCCAACTCGCCTACAAACCCGAAAACGACACGAGTTTAACCGCAACACCTTACGCACAAGCGGTTAAATATGGCTTAGGCGGTTGGGACGGCCCTTTGGTGCACACTGATGTCACCATAAGTAATGATGTATTCTCAATCACCCTTGAGCAATGCCCATTAGCCATAGTCTCAACCATGGAGCAGCGTAAAACCTTTGCTCAGGCCAATGGTATTTTGGGACTCGCCTATCGCCAACTTAATCCAGGCTATGACTTAACCGAGTACCTTACTGAAGAAGGTCATGACCCGGCTGTCACCTACCCTTGGCCATTTGCTGAACCTGGCTCTGTTTGCCCGCATGAACATAGCGAAATCCAGCTAGCCCATGAACAGAAACAAGAGCAAAGCCAGCAAAGCAATAATGCCAACGCACAAGTCGAAGCAGCGCAATGTGACGATGCCTTTAGTAGTAACGATCTTGCTCGCTTTAAAGCATTTCTTCGACAGCAACCAGAACAAGACATCATCCCCTACTTTACCGAATTAGAAACTCAAGGTTTGTGTGCTAACAAGTTCGCTTTTTATTCTCAGCGCAGCAGCATCCATCACGCCACTGACAACCCAACTACAGAACAATTAAAGCAAGATCCACTTAACCAAGGCTGGTTAATTCTCGGCGGCGGTAAAGAGCAAACCCAGCTGTATCAAGGCGAATTTCAACATATTAAAGTAGAGCACGACGTGCACTACAACGTCACCTTGCTTGGCATAAAAGTTGGCGATTTCGACATGATTGAAGCTGCGCCATTAAAACCCCAATACGACTACTTTTTAACGAATGCCATTGTCGATACGGGCGTTAGCGGCATAATGCTGACCGACGTGTTATTTGAAGGCTTTAAGCGTAATCTGGCTGAACTAAAGCAGCAGCGACAAGCAGCAGGTTTACCCGTGCAAGATTACTTAAACTTAATTGCCCCTTTTGTCGATTTGACTTACCAAGATGTTGGCATTGATGCCAGCGAGCTAGATCTAACGCTCTGGCCAGATATTACCTTTGTATTTGCAGGGCATAGCGAGTGTGACGGTACACCTCACAACGATCACCATCACGACCATCACCACGACCCAGATAACCCTGAGCCTATGATGCTCACCTGCAAGCCACATGACTACTGGCAGGTAAACGCGCCAGCCAAAGGCAAAGCGTGTTTCAAAATAATTGGCAAACTTGCAAGCTGGGCCAACCAAACCCTGGTCGGCTTGCCGCTACTCAATAATTACTATGTGATTTTTGACCGCGAAGAACATGGCACAGGAGTAATTCGCTTCGCCGAGCAAAAACCGCCACATGGCGTATTACCGCAAGTAGAGGCCTAGCAAACAGATGCAATTAAACTTTGCCACCCCACAACTCAACATGCGCCTGTTAAGCAAAGATGACTTTGCGCTATTTGCCTTACTCTATGGCGATGAGAAAACCATGCGTAAAATTTGCGCACCATTTGATGCTGAGCAATTAACTAAAACGTTCGAGTTGGCGCTAACTCGAACCCATGACCAACACTACCGTTACTGGATGTGGGTAATAGAGCATCAAGGTAAAGCCATTGGATTGCAGAGTTTAGGGATAAGAAAAGCCACAGATAATGACGCAGACATCGGCATTATGTTACTGCAACAAGCACACGGAAAGCCCTTTGCCATGGACGCCACCATCGGCTTAGTGAGCTTTGGTTTTAAGCATCTAAATTTTAGGCGTATTTATGCTGAGTTTGACCATAAAAACCTTGCGACTAAACGTATTACCAAACGATTGAATTTCACTTACGAATCAACACAAGATACGGATAACAATAAGCAAACAGCGCAAAATTCGCTCACTTGTTATCTAGAGGCTGAAAAATGGCATTTTTAACTGCCCATACGTCGCACAAACTGTTAACTTACTGTAAAAAACCAACAAACTAATAACCTTAGGCGCTATTACAATGAAAGGAAGTTTAACCTGTGTCGGCCTTGGCATGACACTAGGTGCCCACATTAGCCCAATAAGCAAAAGCTATATCGACAATGCAGATGTGGTGTTTTCTGGCGTGTCTAACGCCATCGTTGGCCTATGGTTACAAGAAATGCACCATGACGTGCGCGACTTACAGCAATACTATCAGCAAGGAAAATCACGTAACACAACCTATCAACAATGGGTCGATGCCATGCTAGAGCAAGTTCGCCTTGGCAAAAATGTCGTCGGCGCATTTTACGGTCACCCAGGGGTATTTGCTAAAGCGCCCCATGTTGCGATTGAACAAGCCAAGAAAGAAGGCTTTGATGCCAAAATGCTACCTGGTATATCTGCCGAAGACTGCTTATTTGCAGATCTTGGCATAGACCCAGGTCGGGTAGGATGCCAGCAATACGAAGCCAGCCAGTTTATGTTTTATCGTCGTCAGCTCGACCCATCTGCCTATTTAATTTTATGGCAAGTAGGTGTGGCTGGAGATAGAACGCTAGGCCGCTTTAAAACTGGCAGTGCTCATAGGCAACTTTTAGTCGAATTGCTGCTAGAAACCTACCCTGCACAGCATGAAGTAATTTTGTATGAAGCGGCGGTATTACCTATCGATAAAGTACGTCAGCAGACGGTGACGTTAGGCGAATTAGCAAAAGCGCAAGTCCACCAGCACACCACGCTAGTTATACCACCAAGCGAAAAGCTGCAACAAAACCCAGATATGCTTGCACGAATAGAAAAGCTAGAAGCTGACCTGCTTGCCCAATCGGAGGCTGCAACAGATACAAAGGCTAGCTAACAGGGATATCTAGGCTGTGGATAAGTTAGATAGCAAGAACTTAATAATAAACCAACGACATTTGCAAAGTACTAGCAGGATTTGCAATAAAAATTAAGGAGATAAGATGTCAAATATCATTCAACTTTTAGAGCGTATGGGTCAAGATGCTCAGCTACAAGATGCGCAGCAACTGGCTCAAGAAATTGCTCAAGCTGAGATCTCAGCAGAGCAAAAGCAAGCACTTGTTAATCAAGATGCGCAAGCGCTTCATAAAGAACTAGACGTTTGTCCTGATGTTGTTTGCTTAATGGTTCCAGATAAGCCTGATGAACCAGATGAAGACAACGATGATAAACCAGACGAAGTCCAGTTGAAGCGTCTGGCATAACCTTGATGGGCAAAGGTAACATGTTCAAGAACTATCTAAAATTGGTGGCATTAACCTTTGCCCTAAGCTGTTCATTCTCACTTAATGCAAATTACATAGATAATTTGCTTGATAAAGCAGAGAGCTTACGCTCAAGTGATCCCACAACTTTTCAAGAAATTTTAGAAGAAATTAGTAACAAAACAGCTGATCTTACGCCAAATCAGCTTAGTCATTACAAATATTTGCAGGCATACATGAAGTCCTTCCAAGGAGACTTTAAAGAAGCTGTCAAACTATATACTCAAATCTCTAGTGATAATTCCAGCACACCTCTAATTAAGTTCAGAGCCAATATGTCACTAGTTAATATCTACGCGATATCGAATGAATGGAATGAGGGATTAAAGCACCTGTTATTGTCACAACAAATGCTTCCTCAAATTAAAGAGAAGCAGTATCAAGATATCCACTCGGTGATTACTGGCGTGTTTTACAATCAACTGGGACAGTACGAACTTGCTCTAGATTATTCGACAAAGCTAATTCAAAGTGAGACTTCTACAAGAAACCGATGTTTAGCCAATAGTTTAATTACCGAAGCTAGCTTTAAATTGAGCAAAACAAATTTAAGCAAAGATATCTTCACTGATGCCATTGCAGCATGCGAAGAGGCTGCAGAACCTGTTGCTCTAAGTTCGATCTATTCATATCAAGCAGCGTACGAAATTAAAAACAACCAGTATGCTGCCGCCAAGCAAATTTTAGAAAAAGCTCAACCACTAATCGAATCAACCAAGTACCCGCCCTACTTAGCTTATTTCTACAGCCTACTGTCACAAACCCATTTCGCGCTAGGTAACAAAGAGGCAGCTGAAAGCTTCGCGCTGCAAACCCTAAGCTATGCTGAGACTTTAGGTAGCTCAGAGCCAAAAGTTATCGCCAATCAAGTGCTTTATAGTTTGGCTGAGCAGCGTGGTGACACCGAAGCAGCATTGAAGTATTTCAAACAATACGCTGAGGCTGACAAAGCCTATTTAGACGATATAAAAACTAAACACCTTGCATTCCAGCTAGCACAACATAGAGCCGCCGAGCAGCGCAGTCACATCGAGTATTTAAGCCAGCAGAATAACCTGCTGTTACTAAAACAGAAATACGACAAGGTTCAGGCTGAGAATAACCGCCTGTTCATCGCCCTACTCATCCTCGCCATTTCGTTACTGTCGATTTTCGCTTATCGCAGTAAAACAACTCAGGCTAAATTGCGTCATCTGGCACAAAATGACGGTTTAACCGGTCTGTTTAATCGTCGCCACTTCACTCAAGAAGCAAACCGCGCGATTGCCAAATGCCTTAAGTACTCACAATCAGGCAGCTGTATTTTGTTCGACCTGGATAAGTTTAAGTCCATCAATGATACCTACGGCCACAAAACCGGTGACTGGGTGCTAAAACAAGTGGCGCAGCACTGTAAACCTATGGTGCGCAAACAAGATATTTTCGCCCGCATTGGTGGTGAAGAATTCTGTTTATTCTTACCTAACTGCACTAAAGAAGATGCAGCAGCGATAGCTGAAGAATACCGTGAAAAGCTCACCCAAATTAGCACGCAAGAAACTAGTTTTAGCTTCAACATTAGCGGCAGTTTTGGCGTCAGTGACTTTAGCTCGTCAGGCTCATCGCTCGATAAGCTTATTGCAGATGCGGATGCGGCGATGTATCAAGCTAAAACATCTGGGCGTAATAAGGTGTGCCAATTTAACACTGATGCCAACAGCTAACATTTTGTGTAGATAATAAAGGTGCGCTCAATGTCCCAGCTCAATAACAATAGCAACCCACATGCAGCATCTACCGTCCAAACGAGTGAGCCAACATCACCGCTGCGAATAGCCGTGTTTGGCGCGGGTGCCACTGGTTGTTATCTAGCTGGTAAGTTGTCGCAGGCAGGTTTTAACGTCACTGTTATTGGTCGTGACTACACCAAGCAATTAATTACCGAAAACGGCGGCATAGGTTTAAGTCATTACAATGGCGAAACCGACAGAGTACAAGTCGACAACGTAATTACTCGTGCCTCTGAAGCTAATGAGTTATTCGACATCATTTTTATCACTCTAAAATGCCACCACTTACCACTGGTCGCTGAAGACTTAATTGCCATCAGCCATCAACAAACCTGCATGGTGTTCATGCAAAATGGCTTAGGCAGTCAGCAGCAAATTGCTGAGCAACTAATCCCTCGCCCATGTGTGCAAGGTATTACTCAGTTCAACGTGATAACCAAGGCTAACGGTGTATACCATCAAGCGACTGAGGGCACATTTTTATTTGCCAAACACCCTCAGTTAACAGCGGTTACTACTGCGCTGGAGCAGTTAAATTCTGCACAAACAAGTGATGACATTAACGCAATCATCCACGGTAAATTGCTGCTAAACCTTAATAATGCCATCAACGCCATTAGTGATTTACCGCTAAAAACTCAACTTGAGCACGAGCCATATCGCAAGCTGCTCGCCAGTGCCATGCAAGAATGGTTGGATATTTGCGCCGCAGCCAAGTTGCCGATTGCGCAACTGACTAAGGTAAAACCAACATGGTTACCCCGCATTTTGCGTTTACCCGATTTTTTATTTACCCGCGTAGCAAAACAAATGCTCGACATTGACCCAAGTGCACGCTCGTCAATGTGGCAAGACATTCAAGATGGACGCAAAACTGAGATTGAATTTCTAAATGGTGCTGTTGCGGATTTGGGTAAACAACATGGCATCGCCACGCCTGCCAATGCAGCAATAAGCCGTGCTATTGGTCAGCTAGAGCAAGGACAAACAGTGAGTATTGAAGCAGTTTTGGTTGAGGTGCGAGCTGAGGCAAAAGTAGAGATAGAAGCTTAGATATAAGCTGATGAATCACTTGCTGGAGCGCATTAACCATTAACCATTAACTATTAACCATTAACTAGCGTGCATCGCCATATAACCTGCCATCCCTGTTTGCTGGTTGGCTTTATCAGCCAGTGCCTTTTCTGCCTCAGATGCAAATTCACAATCCCATGCCTTTAGCTTGGGGATCATCAGCTTGTGCCACAGTGGCGGGATCATCGCGATGGTGACAGTAAACAGATAACCGCTGATCATCATTGGTGCATCTTGGTAGGGTTTTAAGTCTTGATACTTAACCTGAGCTTTGGCGTGATGATGCGAGTGACGGGTTAAGTTAAACAACGACCATGAGCTAACCAGCTTATTGGTATTCCAGGAGTGATAGGCTTGCACTCGAGTACCGCGCTCACGCACCAGTCCATAGTGCTCCATGTAATTAACAATCTCCAACGTGGCTTTCGCCCACAAGGCTGTAATGACGAAAAAAGCTAAGCCTTGCCAACTCGTCAGCATACTGACAATAACAACTAGCAATACACTCATGGCATAGCCACGCAACGCTTGATTATGAACGGAGAATAAAGCTTGCTTACGCTTAGCTAATCTATGCTGCTCTATACGCCAGGCACTGATATTGCCATCAATGGTAGAGCGCCAAATATGCTGATAAACATTACGCCCTCTTGGGGCTGAGGCAGGGTCGATGTCGGTACTCACATGCCTATGATGACCAAACACATGCTCAATCGAGAAGTTCGCATCAAAGCTAAATGCGAGTAGCCAACGGCCAATGGTGAGCGATATTTTGTCATTTAATCGATGGATTAACTCATGGCCTGTCACAGTTCCAATCACACCAATGACAAAGCCAACAAACACACATAACACGAGGTTGGCATACCAGGGTGTCGCACTCTTAGCAGCGTTGGCGTTATAGCCTGTTAGCTGCTCAACAATATAGCCATAGTTAGCAATATCAGTTGGCGCGAAGTGCCAGCAAAACACAAAGGTAATCAAACAAAGCAGCGGCAAAGCAAGCCATAATTGCCAGGTCAGCAACTTAGGATACTTATACTCAGGCGTACTGGTGTCATCGCCCAAGATGCCATCACCGCCGATGTAGAATATCGTCCATAACAGATAGCCATAGACTATGTACTCCTGCCCTAGGGTGATCACTACCACGGCATACAAGCCCATTAAGTGAATGGTCATAAACTTTAAGTAATGCCATATCGCCATCTTGTTATCCTTTTCGCACGCTTATTGATTGTGGCTGATATCCTGCCTTAACAGTTAAGCCTCGATTACCACCAACCTAGTATCTAATATGACTACATTAGTTACTTTAGCAATAGTTAAATCATAGCCTCAAAAATAATTTTAAATTTTTTAACCCCTTTTCAGATCTGCTGCGTTTATAGGAATAACTTTCACAAACAACAGTCGTTAGTTTACGCAAACTAACTTCACATTATTTCTTTGGAGTATTTTATGAAGCTATCTCAAAAGCCATCTCAAAAACTGTCTCAAATGCTATCTCAAAAGCTAACTCTCAATCAGCCTCGTCTATCTACACGCCAGCCTTCTCGCCTAGCAGGTCAAATTGGTGCTGTTGCGTTGCTTATTAGCTCATGCTTTTTGTTCTCAAACGCGGCAAATGCCAGTGCGCCAGAGTTTCCTCACCTTGAAACTGTGGGTAGTAGCGAGATTTTAGTATCGCCAGATATGGCTGAAATTGTTGTTGCAGTGCGTGTTGAAGCGGCTAATGCCAAACAAGCTAAGGCTGAATCAGACAAAGCGGTTGCCGCCTTTGTCAGCAAACTAAAGCAAGCCAAAATTGCTACCAATGATATTGCTAGCGCTAACCTAAACTTGCGCGCCCAATACCATTACGACAAAGAAAATGGCAGGCAACTTACAGGTTACGAGGCGCACCGCGATATCACAGTCACTGTGCGAGACTTGAACATGCTAAATGAACTATTAGATAGTGCGCTTGAGCAAGGTATTAACCATGTAAATCAAATCAATCTTAAGTCGAGCAAAGAGGCGCAATACAAGCAACAAGCACGTGAGTTAGCGATTAAAGATGCCCGCGAAAAAGCACAAGCTATCGCCAAGAGTTTTGACACTCAGGTACAAGGAGTATGGCAAGTGCGTTATCACGACTATCAAGTCCCTAAGCGTCACACAGAAATGCGCGCAATGGCAGATGCAGGGGCAATCAACCAAAGCTATCAGCAAGGACAAATCGCCATTACCGATACCATTGAAGCGATATTTCGTTTGCAGGATTAATTGGTTAACTAACCCGTACGAACCAAGTAGATTTAACCAAGTCTTCAACCTATAAAACAGCGGCGTAGATTATCTACGCCGCTGTTTTATAATTATCGATAGTAAGACCTATGCCTTAATCCAAGTGCCCTGCTCTATATGAACTGAATCATGCGCACTTAACCATCAGTACTGAATCATGCGCACTTAACCAAACGAAAATGGAACGCGAGCCACCATGCAGTTAATTGAAGTTAGTCCAAACGATATCGCCACCGAATTACTGCTCGAAGCCGACCCATGTGTTAATAGCATCGCACGCTATTTAAATGAACAGAGTTTCTGCTTTGCGGCATATGTGCCCACCACTGAAACAGCTGTTGGGGCATGTATTGTTGATAAAAAGGCTGCGCATAGTGTTGAGATTATGAATATCAGTATTGCCCCTCAACATCAAAAGCTTGGTATTGGCACTGCGTTACTAAATTTTGTACTGGAGCAATTAAAAGCCAAAGGGGTCACTCGTGTGGAGCTTGGCACCGGCACCTTTGGTCATCAACTAAGCTATTATCAACGCTGCGGTTTTCGTGTCGATGCAGTGATAAAAGACCATTTTATTGATAACTATGACCAGCCAATTTTCGAAAACGGTATTCAACATCAGGACATGCTTAGGCTTTATATCGAGCTCTAGTTAATACTCAATCCCTTTGCGGGCTTTCAATCCTTGCTCTAAACCATGTTTGACATTGTTGACTTGTGAGACTGTATCGGCGATTTGCTTAAGCTTTCTATGCGCGCCGCGGCCAGTCAAAATAACTGATTGATTTTCTGGGCGAGCTTGAATAGCAGCTACCATGTCGTCCACATCTAAGTGTTTGCGCGCCAGAGTGTAAGTCACCTCATCAAGCAGTAGCACGTCGATCCTAGCATCGTTAAGTAGTGGCAAAGTTTGCTGCCACACTTGCTGAGTACGTACTCGCTCATGCTCGGCGCAGTAACCATCCTTAAACGAGCAGCCTGTATTCATAGTGATCACTTTAACGCCCAATTGCTCAAGCAAATTACGCTCTCCACACTCAGCATCACCTTTTAAAAACTGCACCACGGCGCAGGTTTGCCCATGGCCTAATGCCCTAAATACCATGCCAAAGCCCGAGCTGGTTTTGCCTTTACCATTGCCTGTAAGCAACACCACGCGGTGGCAGTCTTGGGTTGCAAGTGCAGATTTCTGCCTAACTTGCTTTTTAATCTGCTGATGACGCTGTGTTTGTTTAGCCAGTTTTTGTTTTTCAGCAGCAGACAGCGAACTAGATTGGTGAGTGACTGTATTAGACATGGAATAAAATGCGAGAAAAGATAAGCGAATGAGGCCGATACTAGCGCTAGCACACACTCGCAGCAAGGACATTCGTTAACGATTCATCATTACGTACGGTAACTGATGGCAAGCTATACAAGTTTTCAGATAAACAGCCTTTTACTTAACTTACGGTTAAATAAACTGTGCTTGTTTCACCTGGCCGTGAACGTCTAGATTGATCACACATTGATAAAACGAAAAGTTAATTGGGCTGCTAAAAGTAATGGTACTGCCGGTATAAGTAGGCACAATTGAATAGCGTGACAACTCAGCCGTATCGAGCTGCCTAAGTACACTGCGCTCACTCACCCCAATATGAAAATTGCCACACAAAAAATACACTTCATCACGGGCGAACTTCCAAAACGCGCCATATACAATAACTAACAATGCAAGCACTATTGTTAAGGCTAATTGCATTTGTTTCGCTAAATCCATTTATGCTGCTCCTAGGCTGGAATTAAACAATATCCATTTGCTAATTAAAGTTTGAGCCTCGACACGACTACAGCATTAAAGCTCAAAATCAAAATCGTAAAAGTGCTGACCATTCTCGCGATGAATTGCCATGCTGCCGCTCAACCCAACTAACTCACTGGTACCAGAGTCGGGCACAACCTCTAAAATCAGTTGCTCACCGCCTGCTCCCATAATGCCATAGTGCTGCAATACAAAAGTGCCCTGCCTGCCACAAAGCGTGCCATCTACTTTCTCAATTGCCACATATCCCGCCGAGCCTTTAACTGGAGTCATTACACTTAGCATGCTGCCTTGGCTTTGCGCTGTTAAATCTCCCTGATAACGTTTCAACAATTTATTTTGCCCGAGGAGATTACCGTCTGTACCAGCGATATCAACATCCATTGGTTGCATTTCAACGTCGAAAGAGCCAGATATTTTCATCAGTGTTCCTTACCAAGTATCTGTTTTGTATGACATACCCTTGTAAAAATATGTCTGTATAAAGGTATGTATAAAACATACCTCAATTTTGGCAAACAAAAACGCCTACTGGTCAACCAGTAGGCGTTTTACAACTAAAGTGCTAGATATTCGTACAATGATTGAACAAGTTATACCCTTCAGGGTCAACAAGTGAGCACTGATTAGTCAGCATAATTAATTAGAAAGGCACAAAAAAATGCAGCTGCGGGAATTGAATCATCAACGCCACAACTGCATTTTGATAGCTCAAATTAAGCTCAAGCCAGTTAAACCATGCTCTATTAAGCCACGCTCTATTAAGTCATGCCCTATAAAAATCAGGAGCTATCAGGCTTTATCAGGTTTTGCTGCGACAAATAAAGCGCGAGCAAATAGCACAATACCCACAGCTAAAAACGGCACGCTTAACGCTTGGCCTGTTGTTAAGAACTGCTCTTGGTATGCAGTTTGACTCACTTTCACCGCTTCAATTGCCCAGCGAGCGCTAAAAATAAGCAGCAGGAATAGCCCGAAAATACCACCATGTTTTTGCTTGAGTGAAGTGAAACGGTACACACAATAAAGCACGGCAAAGCTAGTGAGGTAGGCAATTGCCTCGTAAAGCTGCGCAGGATGGCGAGCAACACTATCGATGCGGGCAAACACAATGCCAAATGCTGAGTTTGTCGGCTCGCCAAGGATCTCTGAATTGACAAAGTTCGCCATGCGCACGAAAAAGCCAAAAATTGCCGTCGCAATGGCTAAGCGGTCAAGTAAGAACAAGAATGGTAGTTGCATCTTTTTGTGATAATAAAACAGCGCTAGAATCGCACCTAAACCACCACCATGACTGGCTAACCCACCTTCCCAGATATATAAAATCTTAATTGGATTACTCAGATAAAAATCAGGATCATAGAACAAGCAATGGGCAAGCCTTGCGCCTACAATGATGCCAACAACGCAATACATCAATAAATCGTCTAACGATTCTACAGGCAAGTTTTCACGCTTATAGATGTGCTTCATCACCATAAAACCAGCGGCGATGGCTGTTGCAAATAATACACCGTACCAGTGTACTTTCAGAGGCCCCAGACTAAGCAGTACAGGGTCAACGTTCCATACAAAATGTTCCAAAAGTGGTTCTCCAAATGGGTTTATCGCAGCAATCATATCCCTATCAACAGCGGATTTCGAGTTAACATTATTTGAATCTTGTGCCTAAACAAATAAATAACGTAAGATCGCCTTTATTCAATGGCTTTGCCGCGATCAATCACAACAAACTACCCCATGACCCAAAGCAAAATAGAGTGCCATATTAAGGTAAGCCAGCCAGACCAGGATGCAGTGAGTCTGCTTGCTGAGCAAACCAAGTTGTCAAAACAGGTGATTAAAAATGCCATGCAAAAAGGTGCGGTATGGCTTACTCGTGGTAAGCAAACCTCGCGCTTGAGACGTGCCAAAAAAGCACTAGCTGTGGGTAACGAGCTACACCTGTACTACAACGCCCATATTCTTGCGGAGCAAGTTACTCCAGCAAAAATGCTATTTGATGAAGGGCAATACAGCTTGTGGTACAAGCCTTACGGCATGCGTTGTCAGGGCTCAAAATGGAGCGACCACACAACGATTGATCGCTTTGTTGAGCTAAACGCCACGCCGCAGCGCAGTGCCTATCTAATTCATCGACTAGACAGAGCTGCAACAGGCTTGATTATTCTTGGGCATACCAAACAAGCAACTCGCGACATTGCAAAAATGTTCGAAACCCGCAATTTGAGCAAACATTATCAGGTTATCGTCAATGGTCGTTTCCCTGATGATGAAGTCACCATTAATACCGATGTTGATAATAAACCTGCGTTATCGCGAGCCAGACGTTTGCAATACAACAGCGAGCTAGATCAATCATTAGTTCAGGTAAAAATTGAATCAGGTCGCAAGCACCAAATACGCATTCATATGGCAAGCTTAGGTCACAGCGTAGTTGGCGATCGCCTCCACGGCGATGCCGACGAAACCAGCCCAGACTTAAAACTCACCAGTTGCTACTTTGAGTTTATTTGCCCAGTAAGCAATGAGCGCAAAGTGTTCGAACTACCAGAGCAATATCGCCCCACGTTTGGCTAAATAAGCAACTTAGCTCAAAGTTGGTATTGAGTATGACACTTGGATTAAATAATCAAAGTCGCCGCCCATTTTACGCTAAGCTAAAAACACAAACTCTCATGGAGCATCTCACTATGCAAGTTCGCCTTTTAAACCGTCTGTCTCAGGTAAGTATTTTTATCGCCTTGTTAGCTGCTAATACACTTATTAGCACCAATGCGAGTGCCAACATAGATTTGAAGTATGACGACAACATTGAGCTCATTGCGGTTAACGGCGAGCTAGTTGAAGATGAGGGCACAACAAGACTAGAAGACACCAAGGCGAAACAACAGCTAGTGTTTAATGTGCGCAGTTTTTTCATGGAACGAGGCAATCGCGAGAAGTTTATCTCTGATGTAATTGTCGTAACCTTTGATACTGCCTCGGTTATTTCTACAAATGCGCTTACCCTAAGCGCGGGTACGGTGCGCTCAAAAAAGGCTGGGAAAAAGTTTAATAAAAATCCTCAAATTAGCCTTGAAACCAATACTGGCAATCAAGTTAGTTTTGTATACGACACCCTAAAGGTCAGTGGAATGCAACTTGGGCGTAACTATCAAGCAGAAATCGCAGCATATAATCAAAGTAGTGATAGAGCATCTGTAGCCGCGCTAGCACCTGCGGTTACTGTTGCAACGCCCGTGGCAGCTTCAAAAGCACAAGTACAACCCCAACCTCAATCAACGGCACCAAGTGCACCAGCACCGCAAGCTAGCACAGAAATGACAGTCAAAACCATTGAGCAAGATCAAGCTGAAATCTTACAAATGCTGGATTACTGGTACAACAAAGCAGACGATACAACTAAGGCTAAATTTAAAGACAAGATCAACAACTGATTTTCGTCGTTTTCCCTATCAGGATATCTAGTCATTTACGGGTAAGGTTTGATAGTATTTCTGAAACGATAACAATCAGATAAATCATGCAAATCCTTACCCTTACCCAAGCTCAAGGTCCACTTTGGGATCAATCAATGGCCATCTATTGTGAGGTATTCCCCCAGTGGGAGCGTGAGCCTATTGATGAAATGGCGGCTGCTGTTAATGCAGGTTCATCGCGCTGTATTGTCGCTGTTATAGACGGTAAAGCTGTTGGAATGACACTTACCGAGCTGTATCCCCAAATGAACTTTGCCCTACTGGGTTATCTGTTTATCTCGCCAAATCACCAGGGACAAGGCCTAGGTAAACAACTTTGTCAGGAATTGTTCGACTATTTTGCCAAGCGTGATGAATACCATTGGTTACTGGTAGAAGCCGAAGCTGGGCCAGAAAAGTTCTATCAACGCTTAGGGTTTATCCGCTTCAACATCGAGTTTTTGTCACCACACTACGACGATGACCAGTCAACGCCTATGGCATTGATGTATCACGCTGAGTCCAGTCTTGTTAAACCCACACCAGAAAAACTAACGAAAATGGTGGGTCATATTTTCCGTCAAAGCTATTACCTCAGTGATGACGACCCAAGACTAATTAAGCAACTTGCCCATATCCAAGCACAGGACGCATTATGAGTTTCGACATTAAATCCATTGAGCCGTTAATCCACAGCTTTTTTGGTTTTATTCAAGAAGAAGAATTTGAGAAATGTTTCCATTGGGCGAAAACCGAGTTACAAGCCACTAAATCTAGCGCCTTATCTATGGTGGAAAGCATAGAAACTACGCCAAAGATTGAGCTTAAACACTGTGAAGCCCTCACAGATGAACAAGCTTTTTTTCTGTTTGCAGCTTGTTATGGCCTAGCCAGACACGAGGTAGAAGAAAGTAACTGGTATTATCACGCCGAAACCTTAGTTCGCTCTTCAATTACTGCGCTTGAGTCTATGCCAGATTGCCGCTTGCTTAAGGTGCTAGAGAAGTTCGCTGCGATTCAAATCGATATTTGTACAATCGACCGAGGCATCTATACCAGTCAGGAATGGCTGATGCAGCAAGCCACTGAAAATATTGAAGTGTACCTTGCCAATGTTAATGCGCTAAGCAACCTGTTTAATGACGTTGAAGCTAGTATTTATTCTGAATATTTATTGCCAGAGTTTACTGCCTATAAACACTACAGCAGCGGCGTAAAAGTGGTTTCAGATTTATACGCTATTCGCTGGCAAGATCCTAAAGTGCTCACTGCAAAAATGGCGCAAAACAAGCCGCTATTCTTGCAGGCCGTTGATCAGCTTACGCAAGCCGATAAATACATTATGTCTACAGACCTCGAGTCACTTTGGCCGCCGTTAGACTTCTTTAGCGAGCAACGTAAGCCCGGGACAGGCGAGCTCTTTATCGAGCGCGGCGCCATTAGCATTTCTTATTTCGCCACGGTCAGCCACAACGTCAGCCAAGAGTTTCGTCAAGTGCTATCTGACATTATCGACAACCGCTGCCCTAACCATAAGCTTTACTTTGAACAATGGAACGACAAGGTTCCTCAGCGCAACATGCTTAACGATATCTGGTCTGGTATTTCTCAAGACTTTGCTGATATCTACTCATGGGAGTTACCCAAACTCACTATGCCATTTCGCGACAATGGCGATATTTGTACTAACCTCGAGTTTGATATTGAGCTGGTGTATTACCCGATGGGGATCTTTGCGCTTAACCTTAAAGGCCAGCTAGATAAAGTCAGCGCGAGTGGCGTGCGCCATGCAATGTCGCTAGGCACACCGTTTGCGATGGATCAGCTAATGCACTGGAATGGCCAACAAGTCGGCTTATTCCAAGAATTTGCCGATGAGCGCTTCGCCGAGGTAGCAAGTGCACTACACGCCCATTTTGACATTGAACAAACACCAGGTAACGCCCTGCTGCACTACAACACGGTCGAAAACCGTTATGTATCAACAAGACTCGATCGCATGATGGAGTACATGAACGGCGAATTCACCCCAGTTGATGCTAAAGCCCTAAAAGCCCATATAGGTTACCCTGCTTTTGTATTGCCGCAGCGAGAGCTTCGCAGTGCGGTTGATGACTGGTGTTTGCGCACAGTCACAGCCGAAGAACACAATCTAAATAAAGCCTGCTATAACCGTCAGGAATTTGTTTACACCAACCGTCATGAATGTGTTTTAGGTCTGTTGGAACAACCTAACTGGGTGCTAGACCAAAGCGCTGAAATGATGGATGTAGCTGCAGTTATTACCAATATGTTCCAACTAACGAATACTGAACTTGGCATGCAGCTCAAGAAAAATCAGCTATCGACTACACCTGCTATTAACGGTTCAAAAAAACAGTCAGCCAAAGTATTAAAAGCACGTATTGAAGTACTAAAAGCTGAGCGCAAAAGCCTGAAGCAATTTACTAGCGACGCTCACTGGCTACTGGATTTGATTAACGCTGGCAGTATGATGACCTTCCCTGATCATACTCGCATGGTAAAGCAAGTTTTTGAGTATATGGATTTTGAGAATCTTCATAGCCGCACTCAAGACACACTAGCCAAAATCCAATATCGTCAGGATGAAATTATTGCTGAAAGCGCACGTATTTATGAGCAGCTGCAAAGTCGTAATACCAAGCGCTTAACCAGTGTGCTGTCTGGCTCAATGGCACTAATTTCCGTCGGTGCACTTAAAGATATCTTCGATATTCTTAACGGCTCTAACATGGGTTTTGTGATTTCGGGTGAACTTCAGGTCAGTATTGTGACCCTATTTGCACTGCTGCTGATCATCTTGCTGATCAACAAAAACGACAATCAGAAATAGTTAACACTCATAAAGACTAAAGGCTTGCTAACACTCCCGCTTGAGAAAGTTAGCAAGCCTTTTAAATATCTAACGACCAATCGTTTGATTATTGTCCGTCTGAGTCTGCAACTTGAGAAATGGTGATCCGCTCTTGATTCGATAAACGAATTTGAATGCCGTCAACGGTAGTAATTCTTTGCATTTCAATATCTTTACGGCGTACCTGGTAGGTTTGCGATTGCCCCTCAACCGGTGATGTAATCGTCACATTCACCACAGTATTGTCTTGATACCAACCCCAGCCCCAATAGGCCATCGTCGCCACAAGTGATAAGGCTATCACGCCATAAATGCTTAACTTGGCACCCGACACCTTACCATGAGCCTGCTCATATCTTTGGGTATCTTGCTGTTGTTGTTTTCGGCCATGGCGCAAATATGCCATAGCACCAGCAATGACGAGCAATGTGATGAGTATTTTAGTTAGCACTGACTAACCCTTATCGATAGAGACAATTGCAGCAAGTGTACCTTGAATGCAACAAAATTTCTGTTATCAATAACAGAGAATTGGCATAAACACAGCACGTTAACGGTTCACAAACCGAGCTATCAACTTATGAGATATTGCGATTAGCCACTGAGCAATTCGGCGACTTCTCTTGGCTTATCTAAGGTGACATCATGCCCTGCATTGTCTATCACATGTAATTCAGCACTATAGAAGCGGCTTAAATTCTCGCTACAGTTAGTGCTTACTAACTTATCATCACGCCCCACAATCACCTGCAAAGGGCATGTTAATTGAGGAGCGTTAAACCTAGCCGCAGCCAACAGCTGCCTCGCTCCGTCAACAACTGATGTTTTATTATCATGGCGATATTGCGACCAGTCCCCAATGATTTTTGCATTTTGATGATGAAGCACTGAAGTCAGCTGCAAGGTATAGCGCTCAAACCATGACCAATGTTGGCAACGCTCAGGCTTAGCCGCTGGAGATAACAGCTGACGTTTAAATGCCGATAACAAACCCGTGATTTTAAACCTTTGATACCAAGGCGATAAATTACCCGCACTTGAGTTAAGCAAGCTCACTTTAGCCACTTTAAGTGCAACGTTTTGCGTTACTTGTTGTGTATCTTGCACTGCGACCTGACTTTGTAGCCATTCACTTTCTAACTGCCGTGCCAGCAAGGTGGCAAGCATGCCGCCCATAGACAAGCCGACAATATGCAGCGCTGGCAATTCGCTTTGCTTATCTAATGATACTATTTCCGCTAACTGCTCTCGTATCTGTGCAATCAGTGCAGGGCAATAATCTTGAAGAACGATTGGGCTTGACTGCTGCGCCAACTTGCCACTGCCGGGCACATCAATACAAATCACCTTATGCCCTAGCTCACGCAAACGCTGCTCAAACCCTGCCCAATGGCGACTGTCTCGCATTAAACCGCGTAGTAACACTATGACCATCCGTCCTCCCAAATCCGCATCTAACTTTCCGTCACTCGTGCTCGTTTAGTTTTTAGCGCTTGTACCATTTAGCGTGAGCTTGCTGACGATATTGCTCAAATGCTGAGTTTGGCATTTTCTCCAACATCTCACTATAAGCAGCATCAAGTAAAAACTGCATCAAGGTAATATGCCGACGTAAAATACGTTGATGCCGATGGCGTTGCTGTGGGTTAAAATAACCATGAAAGTTAAACACTTGCCTTGGATTCTTTTTTACCCACGCCCACGAGCCCATTTCTAGGGTTAACGGCACTAACTTTGGCAAGCTGGTCCCCCTATTTCCTGCATCAACTGAAGCTGGCATATTTTGCTGATAAATATAATCCCAAAGGTCACCATGGGTGCGATAAAACTGACTCTGGGGCGCACATTGATAGTAACTATGGTGAGGATAACCCGCATCAAACAACTGCTTTAAATACTGCACATAAGCAGCACCTGCAAATGGCGCTTTAGTGTAGGCGTTGGGAAACCATAAATGATCTAACAACCCAAACCCTGAATGCACATCAAGTGAAATAAGGCTTGAGCTGCTGTCAATTAAGCGCTGCACATAATCAATCAGCACCTGAGTTTCTAACTCAGTGTCACCTTCGCCTCGATACCAGGGTAAGTGCTTACTCACCGATTGACCACCAACCATAAAGGTCACAGGCTCAATGGCTGAAAGTGGTGCGTTACGCATTAAATCGACGTTATTGCCATTGCCACGCGTGCCTTTGAATACACCTACCGGGTTAGCAATGGGCACAAACGCAATACGCACTTTTTGCAACAACTGCTGTAAATG
Source organism: Shewanella maritima (assembly GCF_004295345.1). Taxonomy (NCBI): domain Bacteria; kingdom Pseudomonadati; phylum Pseudomonadota; class Gammaproteobacteria; order Alteromonadales; family Shewanellaceae; genus Shewanella; species Shewanella maritima. The sequence goes on from NZ_CP036200.1 coordinate 1,131,046, forward strand.
CACGTCCCAATCAAGGCGTTTAAGCAAGCTTGATAGAAAAGATAAAACAACCTGAGAGCCGATGCGCTCAACACCATGAATACCGCCAACAAACAACACTGTGGGCATACCTACGCCGCGAGCACCCAGCTCAATTGATTTTACAGGAAGAGGCTGACCAAGGCACATACGCTCAGCAAGGGTGTGATGACGAAACAAATGCTGATGCTGAGCGATAATTCTCGCCAGCATATCCACTTCAAAAGTCCGTTGCCTTGCAAATAATGCCATACAGTCATCATCAAGTTAGTCGTAATATCCAAGCTAGCTTGGCTATAAGACAAAGTGATGACATTGATGTAAAAACAGTGGCTTGCTAGTTTCGAGCCCCCCTTCCCCAGCAATCGATTAATGATGGCTAATGTGAGCTAAGAGTGGAAATTATGCTAGATGAGATATGTACCCGTATAAAAGTGCTCGGCTGAGTTTTAGCGGACTCGTTTATGATCCATAGGCAACTGTAGAGGCTAACAACTAAACAAGCTTGTCATTCTTCAAATTACAAAAAACTAACCAATCCGTCAGAAAGCTCATCCAGTGTATATGGATAAGAAGAGTATTTTCTACCTTCGATAATTTTCTCATCTATTAGATTTAGTTATAGATACTAAATATTACTCTTCAGCCAACTTTTTATAATCAACGTATTCGAATAACACGCATTATAAACCGTAAAGAAAAAGTAAGTACGGTGCGAGGGTGATGGAATTTAAGGCCAAGAGCATGCCTTGAGTACAGGCAGCCTCAAGTCGAGCTTGAAAGCTACGTCAGGCTGCTTAGGCGAGTGTTGCATTTGCGACTTAAATTCGCGTTTTAATAGAACTAGGTCAATGAATGCAATCAAGATAAATCGTAACACTTGAAAGGAAAAACTATGGATTTTTTAAAGATCAATCGCCACGCCCATAACCCCAACTCAGCCAAAGTATCTCACTTCGTCTATGCGCACATAAATTCAGCTGGCGAAATGTATATAGGCTTTAGCTCGGATCCTGCTAAGCGCTGGGCAGAACACATCTCTGACTCAGTTGATAAACTCAATCGTAACTATTCAGCCCCTTTCAAGGCTTCACTGCGTAAATACAGTCCCACAAACTGGAAACACTATCTAATAGCCTCTACAACTAGTGAAAAGCTAGCCCGTAATCGAGAAGCAGCTGCAATTTTATTTTACAAGCCTAAGCTCAATAAACGCCCTGAGTTAGTTCCATTCGATAGAGACTATGGCTTTCAGTCAATCGATACACAAGTCCCAGAGCGAGTAACTCTAAACAAGAAAATGACCTCTACGGTCTACGGCCGTACCAATAGCCAGCGAAAGGTAGCTCTTGGTATTATCGTCTACGAAAATGGCCGAAAACGTGTTAAATCGCTTAAGAACACTCATTTCGACGCCGGGTTGTATATCGAGTGCGCCCGTTCTGAAAGAGCAAAGTTTCAACCAGGTCAACGTGTTACTATCAACGTTGCGTTAAGCACAAAGCCCAACGGAACAAACTACTTAGTTGCAGCAAAAACTAGCCCTTTAAAACTTGTTCAATGAGCTATTCAGGGTGGTTAGCTAATAGGTCAAACATCAGTATGAATGGGACTTATAAGAAATTATTAAGTTCATGTTTATTAGTCTACCTATCAAGAATACTTGCTTTCGGGTTAAATACAGATAGGCAGCAGACTCTACGATTCGCCACCATAACATAGAGCTCTCCCACAAAAAACCGCCTAAAAAGGCGGTTTTTTTTATTATCTAACTTAGTCGCTTTATCTCAAACAACTAGTAACCCGTGCTAGCGATTGGGTCCCAGTGTTTTTCGATCTCTTGCTTGATAAAGGCGTCTTTAGCTTTTTGTGCATCCGACTCAACAAAGCCGATGGCCTTGTGGGCCGCCTCTTTGGTGCTGATATCTGGATACTGCGGCTCGCTGGCACCAATATGTCCAGCGACAAATTTAAGCACGTTACGGGCATCGGTTACCTGCTCAATCGCTTTATCTAGTAAAGCGTGACCTTCTTGTGGGTTATGAGCATATAGACCATGTGATGCCATGGCAAAATCCCAGCGCCATTGGGCATGGCGAATTCCCATAATCGCGTCATTCATCATTGGCCAAGTAGCACCAGCATCCCAGGCTGCTTTTGCTTCATAGTGAGCTTTTACAAGTAAATCCTCTACCTTGCGAGCTTTAGCATCAATGTCCTTTTTGTGCTTATCAAGGGTTGAGGTAAGCTCAGCTTGGCTCTCATGGCAGCCTGCACAAGCAGTGTCGAAATGCTGTAGAGAATTGCCCACTTGATGGTCAGTGTACTCATTACCTTTAGCATCAGTTGCAGCTGGCATGTGGCAAGTCACGCAGGTGACGTTGACTTCGGCATGTTTGCTGCGACTCCAGTGCTCAAACTCAGGGTGACGTGCTTTTAAAATTGGCGTTTTCGAAATTGGATGGATCCACTCGTAAAAACGGCGTGTGTCGTAGTATTTCTCGATATCGTCAGCCGTGTTGCCGAAAATCCACGGAATATTCACCTTGTTCTTGCGCTCGGGCTGGAAGTAATAAGTCACATGGCACTGACCACAGGTTTGCGCCCCTTGCATCGCGCTAGATTGCTTTTCAAACGGCAGGTGTACTTTTGCCATGGCGTCTTGTGCATGAGGACGTGGTAAAGCCAGCTTAGCGCTGCCATCGATATGACAATCGCTACAGTAAACCACTGACTTTATCTCTTGCCCTAAATCGACAAAGTTAGCATCACTAAATCCTTCAACACCCATTTCTTTCATCAGTCTTGGCGCATCAGGCGTTTTACAAGTCCAGCAACTTGCCGATAAACCTTTCTCGCCTGCCGGTACGGCCGTGCCAGTACGCAGAGTACGTGACACATCTGCTACCGCAAATTGGTGACCTCTTGGGCTACGGTACTCTTTGGCAAACGAGCTACCCGCCCACAAGATAATGCTGGCAGGATAATGCGCCAACATGTCTTCTGACTCAGACTGGGTTTGGGTAGCAGCCCAGGTTTCAAACTGTTTAGGAAACTTAACCTGATTAGCATCCGTTTCCGGCTGAGCAACTGCAGTGAGGGGCAACAGTAACGCCACACCACACCACTTTAAAAAACTAGTACGACTCTCTCTCATCATTTTGTCCTACTCATCAATTTAGATTCTTACCCTGGGCGACCATCAACTCGTGGTCGAGATAATATCGGAGCATAAAACCAAACAAACATACCAAAACCCAAAGACCAACAAGCGCCAGCTAACCATAGCCACATTTGAGTGTGCTCTGGCATCCACAGCGGCATCACCGCTCGCAGCAAACCAGCAATAGGCAAACACGCAAAGGCCAACACCATATTTGGCCCTTGATAAATATTACGACTGGTATGCCCTAGTGATACCCGCGATATCATCGACAAGCATAATGACGCTAACCCACCTACGGCAAATAAGTGCAGCAAGGTGCGATAAGCAAACTCATTGTTGACATGCCATGCCATGGCGAGCAAGGTGACTGGCAGTGCAAGGTATGAAACATGTAATGACCACAACATAGGTTCTTTTAAGGTTTTGTGGCCTTGCCAACGACTAAAGCGCACTAACTGCAATAATCCGGCGGCGGCAAGAATGACCTGCTCGACACCTTTTGGCAACATATGCGTCAAAGCTTGTACAAATAGCGTGATCATCAGCAAGATTATGCACCAATCTAACCCTACAATTGGCTCAGGCTTGTCGGCTTTTATGCGCATCGCGGTAAAAAACGGGATAACCCTGCCGCCCACAATGGTTATCACTACAGCAACCCACCAAATCATCGCCTGCCAAATCTGCGTAGAGAGCGAGAAATCACGACTATATAAAGCGTAGTAACTGAGTAAGTTAACGAGCGCGGCAACCGTTAATAGGATAGGAAAACCAATATTGCGCCACTGTTTAACCCTGTAAATACAGCGCCACAGCACACCTGCACTAATTAATAAAAATGCACTATCAAATATAGCTGGCAATATTAGGGGAATATTAAACGGCAACAGCAGCAATAAACGGGCTGCGAGCCAGCAGGCAAAGATAAGTGCTAGCGACTTACCTTTTACTGAGGGTTGATTGGTCCAAGTTTGCACTGCGGTAAGCAAAAAGCCACACACTATCGCTAGGGTAAAACCAAATAGCATTTCGTGAGGATGCCACCAAAGCGGCAGCACATTTGCCCAAAACTCACCGTTAAACAAGCTGTATTTAGGGGTATACCATCCCATCAGCCACAGCGGAATGTACAACATGGCAAGTGCAGCGCCGCCAAGGAAGAATGGCCTAAAGCCAAGTCTGAAAATTGCGGGAGTGGTTTCTACCTGCTTAGGGTCGTCGATATTGAGCATAGGTAAACTCTTTCACAGCTATAAGAAATTGACCCCGCTACTATAACACCTAAACATGCATTTAATATATATGTTTAATATTTTTGCGACTGAGGTCAATATTCAGCATAAGCTAAAAAGCGCTAAGTGGTTAATGTGGCGAGCATAAATGTACCGAGAACCCAAAATGCATTGTGAACTTAAAATGCATGGAGAAAATATGAAGTAAGCCTCAAAGTCTCAGCTTAGACTATTCGTCAGATGAGTTAGCCGAAAATTGGATTAACTAGAAAAATGAGTTAACCCAAACCTAAGACTTCTTCAATGCGGCTAGCACTTCAATCGCGCGGGTACGAGCAAAGCTATGCTCTACAATCGGCGATGGATAACAGACGGCCTGCGCTTGTTCACCACTAGCATTAACGCCACTAGTGTCACTCATATTAGCACTAGCACTAACATTAACATCGGCGAACATATCTATCACTCTTGGTTCATTGTACTTAGCCTGACTCTCACTTTTGGAGTGCGTATTACCGAGATAGCCCCCACCGCTTGGAGGTTTGTGCAAAAGCTTAGGAGCGACGTTATTTAGCTCAGGCACGAAGCGTTTGATAAATATAGCTTGCGGGTCAAACTTCTCACTTTGCAAATACGGGTTGAATACTCGAAAATACGGCTGAGCATCACAACCAGTGCCTGCCGACCATTGCCAGCCACCATTATTGGCAGCAAGGTCGCCATCAATCAGCTTTTGTCTGAAATATCTCTCGCCCCAACGCCAATCCACCAGCAAGTGTTTGGTTAAAAAGCTAGCAACAATCATCCGCAATCGGTTATGCATCCAACCAGTTTGATTGAGTTGTCGCATGGCGGCATCTACTATCGGGTAACCTGTGCGCCCCTCACACCAAGCTGCAAATTCATCCGCGTCATTGCGCCATTGAATTCCATCACCAAGCACATTGAAATTAGCGTTTTTACTTAAGCGTGGAAACGCCGCAAGTAAGTGGCGGTAAAACTCTCGCCAAATAAGCTCGTTAATCCATGTTTTACACACACTGGTTTCATTGACTAAAGCATCAGGATAATAGAACAATACAGCGGCAATACACTGGCGAGGACTCAATACCCCCAAAGCCAAATAGGGCGATAAACTACTGGTACCATCAATGGCAGGGATATCTCGCTTAGCTGAATACTGACTAATATGTCCTTCAATGAACTGATTTAAGCGCTCACTCGCAGCCTCCTCGCCTGCACTCCACTGTTCACTTGACACGCGCTCGATATAACTATCACCAAGCTCAAACCTAACAGGCTCATATGCAACTTGGCTCCCCTGCTCACATCCATGCATAACTTCGGGCACAGGCAGAGGAGCAAAAGACTCAGACATAGCTTTGGCTCGCCACTGCTTACTAAACGGCGTAAACACCTTATACATGTCGCCGCTTAGGTTGGTGACACTACCAGGTGTAATGGCGCAGTGCTGCTCAAATAGATTGAAGCTAACGCTTTTACTTTCAAGCAGAGCATGCAGCCGAGAATCACGCTGGCGCTCGTTGTGTTCCAGTTCGCTTGATGCGTAAATAGCCTTAATATCATGCTGCGCAATATAAGCTAATAACAGCTCATCAACGCCATCAAAATCATCACAGGTGAGCACATCTAGCTCAATGCCCAGCTTGGCAAGGTTCTCGCCCAGCAAATTGACATGACGCTCAATAAAGTCGATTTGCATAGCGCCAACATCATGGGCAAGCCACTGTTTAGGCGTAACAATATAGGCCGCACGCAGTTGGGCTGTTGAGGCCGCATTTGCTTCAGTGACAGTGGCTGTTTTTGCTTCTACGACAGTAGCAGTGTTGCGCGAGCGAATGTCGCTGCAGGCTTGATAAAAAGCCTTATTGTCCGCCAGGCGTAGATCCTGACGGAACCAGATCAATGAGTTCATAGTTAGCTAATAAAAGTTGGTGACATTACAGTTATTGAACACTGTGGTTAACGTTAGTAGGCGTAACGTAAACGCATCTCTTCAGGGTGTGGGTTTAAATACACCTGATCTTCAATGTAAGGCGTTGGAAACTGAGCCAAATAATGGTTAATCAGTGTAATTGGCACCAGCAGGGGCACAAGTCCTTCGCGATACTTCATAATGCTTTGGGTCAGCTCTTGCTTTTGAACTGGAGAAAGCTGCTTTTTAAAGTAGCCTTGAATGTGTTGCAACGTGCTAGTGTGATTTTTTCTAGTAGCGCGAATTTTTAGCGCGGTCATAAAGCCATCAAAATAAGCATCAGCCGTAGCATCAAGGTCTTGAATATCTGCAAGCAGAGGCCCTAACTCACGATACCAAACCGGGCTATGCGCCATCAGCAAATACTTATAGCGAGAGTGAAACTTAATTAGCTTGTGCTTGGTTAAACCTGAGCGGCGCATTTGCTGCCAATCATTGTGTGCATAAACGCGGGTGAAAAAGTTCTCTCTCAGTACCAGATCATGCAAACGCCCTGATTCTTCAACAGGCAGGTGCGGATAGGTAGCCATTAACTTTTTAGTGAATACACCAACACCATCTTTGCTGCCGTTGTTGGTATCGATTTTATATTCGGTTACGCGCTCCATCCCACAAGTGGGCGATTTGGCACAAACGATATAGCCATCAAGGTGCGCAAGACTGGGAATTTTTTTATCGCTAAAAGCTTCAAGCTGCTCGGTAACGTCCAAGCTACCGTCTGCGCTGCGCACATATAGTTTGTCGCCATCTCGCACTTGACGAATACTTTTGCGGGGCGCGCCCATACCGATCGCCATTTCAGGGCATACTGGCACGTAATCAAAAAATGGAGCGATTTCTTTCTTGCAGTATAGCGACTGCTTATGCCCGCCATCAAAGCGAACCTTTTCGCCCAGCAAGCAGCTACTAATACCAATATTAATCTTGTGTACACCTTGCTCAGAAACTTGTTCCATAATCACCTCACCTGACCAATCTACGTTGGGTTCCTTGGCTTGCTAAAAACTGAAGCTCACCTTCATGACAAGCGTTAAAATCGTTTTTAAAGTATACGCTTAACAGACAAAAAAGGTTTAATTTCAAGGATAAAACTAAAAAATAATTACAGTAAAATTGGCATAAAAAAAGCAGAGTCTAGACTCTGCTTTTTGGCTTTGTAACATTTAGATTCTATGCGGCATGCTTTTTAGATACCTTGGCAAAAATTTCCAGCCCCCATACAAGGCCGATTCCCACCAAGCAGCACACAATCGCGATACCAATTTGTGCCGACTCACCACTGACCACCTCAAACTGCATTGGTGATAGGTTAGCTTCGGTTAGCGGCACCTGCTCACCTTTTGAATTGGTGCGCCAGGTTAGCACTTCTTTCCATGGCCAAATTTTGCCGAGAGTGCCAAGCATTAAACCGGTCAAGAACATTAAGGTTTCATCATGGAATTTGCGCAGCAATGCTGATAGCACATGACTAAAGCTAAGCAGACCAATACCACAACCCGCAGCAAAACAGCCAAGAGATACCACATCAAAGCCTTTAGCTGCCGCAAGTACTGCAGGATACAAACCAAGCAGTAGCAAAATAAAGCTGCCAGAAATACCCGGCAGGATCATCGCACAAATGGCAATTGCACCACCAATGAAGAAGGTTAAATAGTTAGCTTCCAACTCGATAGGATTCAGCACCGTGATAAACCAAGCAAATGCCACACCGGCAATAAACAAGGCGATACGCGCAGCGTTAAAGCCTTTTACCTGTTTGACCATATGGATAACCGAAAACAGAATTAAGCCGAAAAAGAATGACCACACCGGGATGGGTTGGTTCGCCAGCAGCCAGGAAATAATCTTCGCCAAGGTGAAAATACTGGTGAGAATACCGCCAAACACGCAAACCAAAAACGGGCCATTAATATGTAAAAATGCCGCTTTAATACCTTGCTGCTTAATAATGCCGAATAATGACGGGTTAATTTTGCGAATTGCGTCTAACAAAGGGTCAAGAATCCCTGTAATAAAAGCGATAGTACCACCCGAAACCCCTGGTACTACGTCGGCGGCGCCCATTGCCATGCCTTTTAGATAGTTAAGCAAGTAATTCAAAACAAACCCTTATTTATATAGATAATGATGGATTATAACCAGCTTCTATAGCCGTATTAACCCCATGATACTGCAATCTTTGAATAATTATCGTTTCAAAAGTGTTAATAACAGTGTTAACCTCATCCGACCAGATGAAGAAAGATAATATAGAAACCCACTCTACAGACACAGAAACTCGGCGCGAGTTCCGCTCTATCCGGTTTAAGGACAATACCGCTATGACAACAAAAACCAATAAAGTGATGGCACTTTACAAAAAAGTGACCAGTTATCCTTTCGGCAATCATATCTTCTCAAAAATGGTGTCACGCATGGCGCCTTACTTTGGCACGGTTAAACCTTATGTTCAGTCACTCACAGCTAACCGCTGTGAAGTGTTGATTAAAAAACGTAAAGGTGTGCAAAATCACATAGGCACAGTACATGTAATTGCGATTTGTAATGGTTTAGAAATGGCAATGGGCACCATGGCTGAGGCGTCTATTCCTAAGCACCTGCGCTGGATACCAAAAGGCATGAATGTAGAATATACAGCTAAAGCGGGTAGCGATATTTTGTGTGTAGCGCAGGTTCACCCAGACCAATGGCAAGTGGGCGACCTGTATGTTGACGTAAAAGCTTATGACACTGATGGTGTGGTAGTCGTTGATGGCAAAATTAAGCTGTGGATCACCGAAAAGCCGGTTAAGTAAATCAATACACAAACCAATCGTCAGCTATCACTGATGATTAAACAGTTAAGGCAACCGTTTGAGTTGCCTTATTTTTTTGTTATAGACTCGGGCGTTAAGCCGCTTTAAACTCGAACAACTAGCAACAGCCAAATTTTGTCGAATGGAACTCGTCATGACCACTAACCACACAACTCCCTTACCTCAAACGCTGCCTAGCCAAAACACCACAATTGGCACTGAAGCCGATCTGCAAGCAAGCATACAAACCAAGCCAAAAGCTGACTCAAGCTATGAAACTAGTGCAGCAACAACTCGCACACGGTTCGCTAACCTTGATGCAATTCGCGGCCTAGCTCTACTTGGCATCTTCTTTCTCAATATCCTGATGATGAGTAACTCACTGATGGGTTACGCGCCCCACTCGCCCGAAATTGCCAGTGACATAGCTGTCGGTGTGTTTACCAGCATCTTTTTAGAAGGGCGCTTTATCAGTTTGTTTTCTATGTTGTTTGGGGTGGCTCTGCTACTACAAGTGCAGAAAGTCACGCAACACAATGAGCTAACTCCACTAGCAGCGACGCCAATAAAACAGCGCCTTAAATGGTTAATTTTATTTGGCTTTGCACATGGCTGCTTATTGTTTCCGGGCGATATTTTACTGACTTATGGTGTATGCGGCTTATTGATTTATCGCTACACCCAGTTGAGTGTCGATGAGTTATACACCAAGGCGAAAAAGTTTATCGCCATTGGTTTTGTCGTCTTTTTGCTCATGACACTTATCCCACTTGATGAAGAATGGCATCGTGGTAGTGAGCTGTTTAATCAAGAGCTTGCAATTTGGACCGGCAGTTACGTCTACCAGCTAATACATCAGGTTGGGCTGACATTTTTGATGATTTTCATGCTGCCGATATCAACCTTGTGGTTCTGCTCTGGGCTAATGGTGCTTGGCATGGCGCTGTGGAAACAAGGCTATTTTGAGCAAGGCTTTAGCCAAACGCAGCTATTAAAATTCGCTGCTGCAAGCTTGCTGTTAAGCGCTTTAGACTGTGGATTACGCTATAGCGGCAATGCGACGCTTTCCCAAGCGTCTGCCGCTATTATGACGATCAGTGCGATACCAATGGCGGCTATTTACCTGCATATTATTGTTAAACTGTGCCAAAACAACCCATTAAAACTGCAGTGGCTGCAAAATGTCGGCAAGTTGTCGCTAAGCCTGTACATACTGCAATCAATTATTGGTGTGAGTTTACTTAGGTTTATCTTCCCCGAGTGGCAAAGCGAGTTTAACCTTATCGATTATTTGCTATTGGCGCTGGGCGTTGCGGCGGCACAACTAGTGATCGCCAATGTGTACGTTAGAGTATTTAAGCAAGGGCCATTAGAAAAGCTATTACGTTTGCTTGCCAAACCAAAACTGCAATAGCATTAAAAATAAACTGAATGTAAAGGAGTCGTCAGTGAAACCTCTCAAGACTATAAGCAACAATTTATATCAAGTTATAGAATCTATCCGCTCAACGCTGATAGCCAGCGTTAAGCTAGTAACCTCACGCGCGAGTGCAGTGTTATCGACTAGCTTAGTTATTGCTTTGCTTAGTGGTTGCGTCAGCTGGGTGACTCCCAAGGTTGAATCAGAGCTTGTTGAACTTGAGCAAGGCGAATATCAGCTTGATAAAAACCACGCCGCGCTCTTATTTAAAATCGGCCACCTTGGGCTGTCGACCTATGTTGGGCGCTTTAATGACTTTGATGCCAGCCTAAGTTTTGATCCAAATAATATGACCCAGGCCAAAATGCAGGCAAGCGTGACGATAAAATCGTTAGACATTAATAACGCTGAGCTATCCGAAACCTTAATGGGCGACAGTTGGTTTGATGAGCAGCGTTATCCGCAAGCTGTCTTTACCTCTACATCTGTAACCCCAATTAGTGACAACCAATTTAACTTTAATGGCGAGCTCACCTTGCACGGCGTAACTAAGCCAGTGAGCTTTGCAGCAACCTTTCATGGCGGCGCAGATAATTGGATGACAGGCAAGTACACCTTAGGCTTTAGCGCGAGCGGCACCATTAAACGCTCTGATTTTGATATGGGCAGCTATGTACCGCTTATTGGCGATGAAGTGACGTTGGAGATTTATGCCGAGTTCGTCAAATAAAGTGCTCGTGAAGTAAAAAGGCTCGTGAAGTAAAAAGCGAACTTTGTATAAATTTGAATGAGTAATCCAAAAGGCGAAACGAAAACCGCTACAATAGCGACCTTGTCCCCCTCAGTAACAAACCGAGACTCACTAAATTGATAAAGCTTATTGCACTTATTTGTGCCCCGCTGTTTGCCGCTGTTATCTACTCGCTGAATGTTGATGCCTTATGGTTATGGTTAGGCATTTGCCTGTGGAGTTTTTGCCTATACGCCATAGATAAGCTTTGCGCCATTAAAGGCTGGCAACGAGTATCTGAAAAAATGCTGCTAGTTAGTGGCGCCTTTGCTAGCTGGCCAGCGGCCTATTTCGCTCAGCAGAGCTTACGACACAAGACTCAAAAACAGCCTTTCAAGCGTAACTTCTATCTAATCGCGGTATTGCAAACCTGCATTATCGCCAGCTTGGGGTACTTCCTGTTTCAGTCGCAATCTCTGAACATCCCCTACATCAGTAAATGGACAAATTGACGATCGATTTAACAAACGCGATTATTTAACAAAACGAGAGCATTAAAATAAACAGCAACCTACTTAGGGGATAAATGGGCTTTGAGAAAGCAAGCCTCTTTAGCAGGGATGCTAAAGCGGAGCCATCATGGATGATTTCACGGCGTCTTGCGCGATCAAAGCTCATTTGTCCAAATAAAAGACTGACACCAACCTTATCGACATCTAGATTTACTATCGTCTGATATCAATAGATACGATACACTCACCCTGTTAATCAAACTAGCTGACGAACTTATAAAATTTATCGGCGTTCAGTATTCACACCTAAAGGTTAAAGATAAAACTATGAAAATGTTACTAGCGGTATTTTGCATCGCAGGGGTAATTTTTTACTTCTTCACTCAATCAAACAACTCAAAAAAAGCTGCAGAGAATATCGAAAAAGGTAAAGTCTTTTTAGCCGAAAACGCCAAACGTGAAAGCGTTGTAGAAACCCTATCTGGCCTGCAATATGAAGTATTGGTTAAAGGTGAAGGTACTGAACATCCAAAAGCGACTGACAAAGTGACAGTGCACTACCACGGCACACTTATCGACGGCACAGTGTTTGACAGCTCAGTTGATCGCGGTGAAACCATTGCCTTCCCACTAAATCAGGTGATTAAAGGCTGGACTGAAGGCGTACAGCTGATGACAGTTGGCGATAAGTTCCGTTTTTATATTCCAAGCCAATTAGCCTACGGCAACCGCGCTGCAGGTAAAATTGAAGGCGGCTCTGTACTGATTTTTGATGTTGAGCTATTTGCTATTAACTAATACCAATTGACACAAGTTTTTGATCATTCTTACTGGTTAAAACCGCTTATAACTTCGTTAAAAATTTTGTAGGTAGAACAACTAGCTAGCTGCAATTTCCGCCTTGTTCTAAGCGATTTTTCCTATGTAATCTCTGATCACTTATTTATCCCAATTGGTATAACAAGTTCATGCACCTATTCTAAAGCTCACGCTATAAACAACAAAGCCTACAAATTTGTAGGCTTTGTTGTATTAAACTGAGTGTTTGCGCCGCTACTTAATATAATCAATGCCCCTTGTTTTAGCATTAATCTCCAACTCATTTTGCGCCGCTATAAATGCTTTTACCGCACGAGAATGAAACTCGCGGCGGTAAAGGGTATAAACAACGAGTAAACTAGCAATAATCAGCGCATGTGGGTTCCAAAACCAACATAGGCTAGCCATGGCAAAGTAATAACAACGAAGGCCATAGTTATAGGCATGAGCGGCTTGATCGCCAACCGTTGCCATTTGTCTGGCATAGGCGAATAAAGCCTTATCACGCCCAGTACTGTCATATGGCGCCGCACCTATCATCACATTTAAAAAACCATATTGGCGCATCGCCCAAGTGAAATGAAAAAAGGCGAGCACAAAAATACCCACCAGCACCCCTAGCTTAACTTGCACTAGCGCATGGTTAGGCGCAGAAGCATACGGAATGGAATTAATCACTTCTTCAAGTTTATCAACTTGAGCAAATAGGGTTAATACACCGGCAAGCACCAGCAAGGTCGACGAAGCAAAAAAGGCAATGTTGCGCTCGATGTTTGCCATTAACGCCGCTTCCCCCACTCTCACATCACGGCTGAGTAACGAATTCATCCAGTGAATACGGTGTTGGTGTAAACATCGAGAAATACAGTCGGTGTTTTTAGCCTTTAAGCGAGAAAAGTTAGTGTAGCCAATCCAACAGGTGGCAAAACACAAAAAAGCGATGGTATCGATTAAAGAGAAGCTCATAAATGACGGTTCCGAGGCGCACAAGCCATTATTATGCCTAATATAAAGTGTTGGTTAAACAAGCAAGCTAAATGGGGATTCAACGCCCCTGACACAGATACTTTTGCACTAGATACTCTTCGATACCCTCTTTGCCGCCTTCCCGCCCATAACCTGAAGCTTTAATGCCACCAAATGGTGCAACTTCGGTAGAGATAAGCCCAGTATTGATCCCAACCATGCCATAGGCTAACTCTGCGCCGAAACGGTGAATGTGGGATACATTCTGACTATAGACGTAAGCCGCTAACCCAAATGGGGTGTCATTGGCATAGTTAATCACCTGTTCGATATCATCAAACGCAATAATTGCTGCAACAGGGCCAAAGGTCTCTTCCCTTGCAAAGCGCATACCGTGACTGGCGTTAGTTATTATTGTTGCGGGATAAAACAACCCTTTTGTCGCCTTGCCACCACATACCAGTGTTGCACCATTGGCAATCGCATCATCAACATGTTGCTGAACTTTTTCCACCGCAGCCTGATTAATCAAAGGCCCTAAATGAACGTCATTATCAAAGCCATTACCAAGATTTAGCTTGGCGACTTTATTGGTAAATTGCTGGCAAAACTCAGCGTAAATAGCACGATGAACATAGATACGATTGGCACACACGCAGGTTTGGCCGCTGTTACGGAATTTAGATTGAATCAAGCCATCAACGGCATCTTCAATAATGGCATCATCCATAACAATAAACGGGGCATTTCCACCTAATTCAAGCGATAGCTTAGTCACGTTGCTGGCACTTTGACGGATAAGCTGCTGCCCGACAGCAGTGGAGCCTGTAAACGACAGCTTTTTAATGATTGGGTTTTGACAAAATTGCTCACCTATCATGACTGCATCACCTGTCACCACATTAAATAATCCTGCCGGAATGCCGGCTTGCTCAGCAAGCGAAGCTAGCGCAAATGCAGTAAATGGCGTTGCTGGCGCAGGCTTGACGATTATGGCGCAGCCCGCTGCCAACGCCGGAGCTGCTTTACGAGCAATCATAGCCGCAGGGAAATTCCACGGTGTTATCGCGGCGCAAACGCCTACAGCTTGCTTTACCACAGTGAGCTGCAGCTGCGCTTGATGGGCTGGAATAACCTCGCCATACACGCGTTTCGCTTGCTCAGCATACCACTGCACATAGCTAGCAGCGTAATTCACCTCAGCTATTGCCTCCGCTAACGGCTTACCTTGCTCTGTGGTAATTATCTGCGCCAGTGACTCTTGGTTAGCAACAATTAACTCATACCATTTTTGCAACAATGCTGATCTATGCTTTGCGGTTTGTGCCTGCCAGCTAGTTTGCGCCTGCTGCGAAAATATCATTGCCTGACTCAATTGAGTTTCGCTGATCTTCGGCGAGTAACCAATCACCTCACTCGTTGCAGGATTAATCACAGCATCAGTTTCACCTCCTTCCCCATCACACCACTTCCCAGAGATATAGCATTGCAGCTTGAATAGCGGATTACCCGCAAGCTTTGGCAATAACTTCAAGGTACTTTCTTCTCTGTTCTTGAGTGACTTCTTGGGTGACTTAGTGGACGAGTTCTTGGGTGAATTAATGGGCGAGTTCATGGATGATTGACCTAGTTATGCTGCACAAACAACTTCTAACAATAATCGCACTATAGCACAGTAAACTGCTCGCTATCACCGCCGCAGCGTATAGCTGCAAGACACAAAAAAGCCTCTAACAATAGAGGCTTGATGTTAATTTTTACTGTGGATTACTTAATTTCAGTATCGCGTGATGCTCTAGCAAAGCAGTCACTTTCTAATTGGCACTTAAAGCTGTCCCAGTTAGACATTAAATCTTTTAACTGCTCATCACGCTGAGGGAATTTACCAGCCAAATTTGCCAGTAATGATTTTTGAATTTCACAGATCTCGCTCCAACGAGCGGCATTAGTTACAGCCATAATATCATCCTTAAAGTTATCGATTGCCTTCCATTGCTTACTGTTGTTGATGACTATTTAACTGTTAAATCATATCGTTAGCTTACGCATCTAGTTTAACCATTACTCATCAAGCAAGCGCTAATGTAATAAAAGTGTAACATAGAACTCATCGCGTGCTATTAAATGTACAAACTGTTACAAAGTGATACGAGATGACAAGCCTATCTACCTAGCTCACACACTCGCACATGAGTGGAACGATACCATTGTTGTCAGCAGGTTATGTTGTTAGAGTCGTTAAGGAACACGGAGAGTATGCCTATGTTAGACACAATTATAAAAATCACCTTCTTAGCGGCCGCTGCCTTTCTTGCTTACAAACTGATTTTCGCAGGCAAAAAAGGGCTGACATTATTTGAAATGCACTATAAAGATGGACGCTTAGATAAACACAAGGGCAAAATTCCAGAAAAGTTTCTTCGCGAAAGCCGCGTCATCGCTAAAAAACACAAGCTCACGTGTACTATTCGCGCTGAGCGCTTAGGTGATGTAAGGCTGAATATTTCAGCTAATGTGGGTGACAATATTGCTCAGCAGCTACGCAACGTATTTCCTTTTGAATATTTTGATCGTAAACAAGTCGATAATTCTAAACTTAAGGGCTAAGGGCTTAAATCTGGGGGTCTTAAATCTAGAGCCTTAAACCTAGCGCCCGTTAACCTTTGAAATAACTAGAGTCACCTTAGCGACGGTGATACCAAACTTAATAATATCGCTTTTGTTAATAATGGTGTTGTCGTCTACAAGGTACATCCAATCGTCAAAATGAACCTGATAGGTATCGCCATCAACGGGCAGCATCATATCGTAACGCCAGCGCAGTGCACTGCCCTTAGCTTGACCCAGTGCTTCACCTAGTATGTCATCCGCTCTGCCCTTGTATTTACCATCACCAAGATCTGTCAAATACCAAAAGCGCGTCTGTTTTTCACCATCATCATAGATAAACCACTCTTTTAGCAGCCCTTCATTCCCTTGCCATGATCCTTCCATCGACACGGTGAACTTTCGCACAACTTTGCCTGAATAATCCTCAACTACACCTGCGGCGTATAACTCGCCTTCAAAAAACTTTTTTAAATCAAGTTTGGGATTCGTATCGACATAATCATCAATGCTAGGCGATGCGCAGGATGCCAATAGCAAGGTAAACAAGACAAAAACAAACGCCTTAACTCTATTCATCATTTGCTCCTACGGGATTTAGCTGTGAGACTTTTTGAGGATGGGAGTTTGGTTGGGCATTTGATAAAGAGTTTAGTGGCGTATTTGACGCTGTCGCGGAGTCAGCGTTTAGAGTATCGCTCGGTAGTTCTTGAGCATAAGTTATCGACGAATCTACACTTGCTTCAGAATCAATAGACTCAAGAGGCAAGTCAAAACTGTCGCCTAACAATGCTTGCCTAAGACCGGGTTCACTGGTGTTTTCAGATAACCAAATCGATACAAACGCCTGACTAAAATAGGGAGTTGAGACTGTGTGGACATGCTCATCATTGTACCAAAATGCACCTTCGCCATTGGTGTTAACTTTAAATGTCAGCCTGTCACCTTGTTTAACATCCGGCCAAGCATGCTTTAGTGAGGGAGCAAACTCATCAATCAAAGACTGCGCCATACCGAGGTGTTGCCATTGGTCAACCGTTGCCTCAATTAAGTCGTCAGCTTCAATATCGCGATAATACTCAATGTCCAAAATCAGCGGCTGCTGCTTACTAAAATATCTACCATCTTCAGTGAGTAACTTGGCTCGGTAAACATCAAACCACATAAATGACATTTCTCCTTCGCCCACTAACTTGAACTCTTCAAAGCTAACATTATTGGGTAGAGGCTGAGCAGCCAAATTTTTTGCTACAAGCCCACTACTCACTAGACTCGATATCATTAACAATCCAGCTAGCGCTGGTGTAGACAGATTTGATTTAGTGGGTAATAGGTTCGATTTATTGGGTAATAGATTGGTCATCTTGGCCTCGATTAACTGCACTCATGTTGGCAATAGCAATCAATACGGGCAGTAAGATAGACCAGATCAAAATTAAAGCTATGACACTGTTGGTCATCGAGTAACCAAGCTCAACCGCGCCAAACTTGTAGCCAGCTAAATAACTAATGGTGCCGAACACGCCACCGAAAATCGCTTGAAGGTAAACAGAGAGGCGAGACAAGAAGCCCAAACTATATTGTAGGCTTATCGCAAAAATTCCCCAAAGCACCATCAGCCACACAGGGGTTGAAGAAAAGATAAAAAAGCCAGAAAAGATGAGCGCAGCATCAACACTGATACCAATTAGTGAAACAAACCACATGACGCGCAAATCACGCATTTTGTGTTTTGATAAAACGAAATGTCCGAGCAACAGCAGGCTAGATAACCACAGGTAAACATTGCCCCAAAGCACACCAAGCCACCAAATAGCCTGAAAGCTAACCAGGTTAAAAATCATCATATACAACGAGGTCATATTTCCTCCTACGATAACCTTTCAAACTGTTGATGGGCTAGATATTGCGAGACGCTAACTAATGCTAATGCGATAATCTGGCTTGTTAGCCACCAGATGCACTGCACTGGTTGTACGCTCTAAAAAGCCACCTTCGCAGTAACTAAAATAAAACTTCCACATACGAACGAAATCATCGCCATAACCCAGTTGTTTTACCTTGTCGTACGCGGCGTCGAAATTATGATGCCAGTCAGCCAATGTACGCGCATAATCATAGCCAATATCATCAATCGAACACGCCACCATGTCAGTCTTATTCGCGAGGTGTTTGGTCATCTCACTCACTGATGGCAGGCAACCTCCGGGGAAGATATAGGTCTGGATAAAGTCAACTCCGCTGCGATAGCTATCGTATCTTTGGTCGGCAATGGTAATGGCCTGAATAAGCATGCGTCCGTCTGATTTAAGCAGCGAGTTAAGCTTGTCAAAGAAGCCACTTAGGTACTCATGCCCCACAGCCTCGATCATTTCGATGGACACTAGGCGGTCAAATTTACCCTCGAGTAAACGGTAGTCTTGTTTTAGTAGGGTAACTTTATCCTGCAAACCCAGCTTTTCAATACGTGCTTTCGCGTAGTCATACTGTGCATCGGATATCGTAGTTGTGGTTACCTCAACGCCATAGTGCTGAGCAGCATAAATGGCTAACGCGCCCCAACCGGTACCAATCTCAAGTAAGGTCTGGCCTGGCTTTAAATCAAGACGCTTACAAATGGTATCTAACTTATGGATTTGAGCCTGCGCCAGGCTTGAGTCGATAAACGGATAAATTGCGCTTGAGTACAACATTTCTGGGTCAAGAAACTGCTGGTACATGTCGTTACCTAAATCGTAGTGCGCAAGGATATTGCGTTTTGAACCCGCCTTAGAGTTACGATTAAACATGTGCTTGAAGCGATTGACCACTCGACTAAACCAGGAGAACTTGCCTTCGATGCTATCAAGCAGAGCTAGGTTTTTGGCAAACACCTGCACGACTTTGGTTAAATCAGGGCTAGTCCAATGGCCTTGGATGTAAGCTTCACCGGCACCAATTGACCCACCAGTTAACACCTGACGATAAAAACTTGGGTGGGTAACCTGAATACTGGCATGAATATCTGATTTAGGATCACCAAAGCTCTGCGAGCCACCGTTTCCCTGCTCTGCGGTGTCATGAATGGTGAGAAACCCGTGTTGCAATCCAGATAGCGCTTTTAATATGAGCTTTTTCGCCACGTTTTGAGAAAGCGTCGCCTGAGTAAGTACAGATCCGTTAGCTGTATTTTCCATTTTTCACTCCGTTGCAACATGATTTGCTAATGTAAAACCAATAATTAAGTTAGAAGCTTATACGCACACAAAGAGGATTTGGTTTAACGTGTATCAATTCGAATAACTTAAGTTCGAGTATGCGCCTAATACGCTTAGACCTCGGCATTCTTCGAGACCAGCGCACTCTTGCCAAGAAATGGGATCTTCTTGCGCCAGATCTTGAATGCTTGCCAGTAAATACGCGCAACTATGCCAAATGTCATCAAAGGAAAGCGCCAGGCAAAACTTCGTAAATTCGCTTTAGAAAAAGGTTGCTGTTTGAGTGCCATATTGGCTTCAAACAAACGCTGACGACCACTATCTAGGTTGCTGATACTGATAGAAAACTTATTTTCTGGTGGCAATACTCGCCAGCGATATTGCATATCGAGCCCCATGAATGGCGAGACTAAAAAGTCTTTGTCTGTCATTTGGGTTGTCGATAAGTCCACTAAATAACAATGTCTTTCATTCCAAGGCGTGTTACTCACTTCAGCCAACATCACTCGCGCTTGCCCATCTTGATAGCAAAAGTAAAAATTAACCGGACTGAAGTAAAATCCAAAGTGGCGCACCTGTCCGGCAAACAACACCTTATCAATACAATCTGGGTCAAAAGCCTCAGTTTGAGGAGCTTGAACGCCCTGCGACGCTTGTGGCTCTTGTGAAAAGCGGGATAGCTGAGTGCTATGCTGCTCAGCTAAACGCTTAACCACTGATATGACCCGCGACTTAAGCGCACTGGCACTATCTTCCGATTTAACTATCGCTAGCTCTTCGTCAAACTGCTTATCAAGCTGATTAAGGTAGTCATTGCAATTAAAACGTATTGGAGCAAAACCAGATGATGAAAAGCTGGCACTAAGCTCAGAGAGGTTATTTAACTCATCAAGGTCAATTACTAACATGGCAAAAGGATAATTAAACTGATGCACACTAGGCGCAAAGCGTCTGTGCATGACACTGCCTCGATAAATGCCGCCGTTAAATTCGCAATGCGCACTGTCAGTTTTCTTATCCATTAGAGTTCAACCCCAAGCATATTGCACACATCAACCGCGCTGCGCACACCGTCTTCATGAAAACCGTTATACCAATATGCGCCAGCAAAATAGGTATTGTTTTTACCATTAATAAGTCCGCGCTGAGCCTGAGCATCGCTCGCTGCTTGATTAAATACTGGATGAGCATAGTTAAACTTACGTAAGATTTTCGACTCATCAATCAGTTGCGTTTGGTTTAAGGTTACACAAAACGTCGGTGAGCCTTTAGGCAATCGCTGCAGAATATTCATGTTATAGGTCACACTCGCAGGTCGTGACAACAGCTCCGCCTGGCTCGCCCCATCTAAACGATAGTTCCAACTTGCCCACGCAGCCTTGCGCTTTGGCAACAAACCGGTGTCTGTGTGCAGCACTACCTCGTTGTTTTGATAAGCCAAATCACTCAGCAACCGTTTCTCATCATCACTGGCATCACTCAGCATGGCTAACGCCTGATCGCTATGACACGCAAGTACCACATCATCAAAAAGCTTAACTTCACCGTTATTAAGTGTAAGTTCAACACCATCATCGCTGCGCTTCACCTGCTTGATTGGCGTATTAAGGTGTATCTTGTCCGCATATGGCGCGGTTAAACCTGGAATATAGCTGCGTGAGCCGCCTTCAAGGACATACCACTGCGGCCTGTCGCTGACATTAAGCAAGCCGTGATGATGGAAAAAGCGAATAAAGAACTGCAGCGAGAATACCCGCATATCGTCAATACTTGCCGACCAAATAGCCGCGCCCATTGGCAAAATATAGTGCTGAGAAAAATACTCGCTAAAACCTTGCTCGTCTAAGAATTGCCCTAATGAGGCATAAGGAAAATTGTCTTGCTCATACAGTTCTTTGCAAATGCGGTTAAAGCGTAGGATCTCTTGTAAAAATCGATAAAATCTAGGGTTCAGTAAATTGCGTTTTTGCGCAAACATGCTCCAAAGACTATGGCCATTGTACTCAAGCCCAGTCAGCGCATTGTGCACGCTAAAACTCATTTCAGTTGGCAACGAGCTCACGCCAATCTGCGCCATGAGTTTTTGAAATCGAGGGTAAGTGCGATCGTTAAATACGATAAAGCCAGTATCAATTGCATAACTTTTGCCATCGACTTCGACATCGACGGTTGCCGTGTGCCCGCCAATATAGTCATTGGCTTCAAACACAGTCACATCATACTGTTTACTCAATAAATAGGCTGAAGTTAAACCTGCAATACCACTTCCTACTACGGCTATTTTTTTCATTTTACGTCCTGTTTGTGATTGCCTTTGTTTGTCCAGCTTATCTTGTAGCTAATTCAAATTATTCGAGTTTTACCTGCTTTGCCTTAAACCTGTTTCACCCGTTTAGTTGCTGATGATTTGCTATTTGATGTTAATTTCGGTCCAGAATCTTGCTTGTTACGAGAACTTTTGTTGTTAGCATCAGCCCCTAATAGTTTGAGCTTGATAAATGTCGGCAACATGCCTAATAACTTCAACATATAGGTGAATCGCCTAGGGAAATGAATATCATTGCGGCCAACTTTCATGCCTTGATAAATATAACTTGCTGCTTGCTCACTAGAGATGCGCATTGGCATCGAAAAATCATTTTTGTCAGTTAACGGTGTTTGAACAAACCCTGGATGGATGACACTGACATGTCGCTTAGATGCTTGGAGATCTACGCGCAAGCTTTCTGCCAAATAAGTTACTGCAGCTTTTGATGCGCCATAGGCTTGAGCACGGGGAAACGGCAAATAAATTGCGCTCGAACTCATTAAAGCAATGCGCCCATCCTCGACTAACAGCGGCAAAAAGGCCTCTAAGCAAAAACCTGTTGCAACAACATTAGTATTGATGACCCTAGCAAACAGGTCACTGTCAAAACGCGACACATCATCTATGTACTCGCAACTTCCCGCATTAAGCACAACTTGAGTGAGGCTTAGATTTTCATCGGCAATGAGCTGCTTTAGTTGCTCACCGGCAGATAACACCTGCTGCTTGTTGGTAATATCAAAACTAAGCTGATGAATCTTGCCTTGAACACAACCGGTCGATGAGTTGTTGTCGAACGAGATTGCACAACTAGCCGCCAAACATGATTCCTCCAGCAACGCTAACTTAGCGCTGTTGCGCCCGCAAGCAATGACCTGCCAACCCTGATCAAAATAATGTTTTGCTAGACTGTAGCCAATGCCCGAACTGGCCCCGGTAATAAGGACACAAGGCATTGTATTTTGGCCATTAAACTCTGTTGAGCTAGAGCCTGCTATATATTGTTTACTCATCTGTTGCCACCCGCTGTTTAATTTTGTTAATCGCCCAACCAAGCACAGGTATGTGTTGATAAACCATAGCTGCTCCATCGAAGTAGTCCCTGTGGAACATCACCTTGTCGGCAAATTTGAGTTGGCTCATGCCTTCAACTTCAATTGGCTCACCCTTGGCGAGTTTGGGGTGTTGATAGGTCATAGTCCAAAACACGCTGGCATGTCGAACATCTAAACTCTGCGGCTGACCTGAACTGATATCAACCTGGTGAATATCGAACTTGATGGCAAGCACGTTTTCATACATGCCAGCAAAGTAGTGCTTCAGCTGTTGCAATCCTTTGATGTGATGAAGCGGATCTTTAAACTCGATTTGCTCGTTATAGACTTCATCAAGTAGGCTCAAATTATCTTTACCTAGCTTCTGATACATCGCGATAAAATTTGCAATAGCACTAGGCAGCTCAGCTTCAACGCCTTGAGCATTAATGCCCTGTACGCTTTCACTTTTAGCTAACTTAACCTCTGTGCCGTGCGTAGTGCTTGCTGGCACACTCGCTAGGTTGCTGGCATCAGCCATATTTACTCCCTATCTTTTATCGAACCGATCTTTTATCGACCTTATCTTGTATCGATCAACGGCCTGCTTCAAAAACAAAAAAATAACTGCTTAACAATACGTTAAAAGTTAGCTCAAGGATCAGTTCATGTCTCTTTTTATCTCAAATGTATTTGAGATAAAGCTTGCTCAGTCAACAATTTCTAGCCTCGCCAATTTTTACGCTTTGAAAACAAATTTCAAACACCTAACACACGTCTGCAAAACAGCTAACAAACACTTTTCGAAAACTCGCCCTCAAAACCGCCTCAATATGCGCCTTTGCTAGGTAGATCACAGCATACAAGTGCAAAAAACATACAATGCGCGCCCTTTGAATTTTCATCGCAGCACGGTGAAGCCCAAGGTCTCAACCCTTGTGAAAACCAAGATCAAACTAGAGCGCAGCATCCATGAATATTACTGAGTTTAGCTATCAAGTGATTGCCCAATGCATTGGCTTTATTGCCATGATTTTTGGCTGGCGCGCTTGCACCCAAAACTCACACTCAGGCTTTATGCGCAACAATATGTTGGCATCACTGCTCACCGCAATACACCTAGGGTTAATGGGCAGCATGGCGGGTATGGCTAATCAGCTGATTAATATGGGGCGCTTTACTGCAGGGCAAAGCAGGCGTTGCCGTACAGGGGCAAGGCCACTAATACTCGCCACAGGATTTAGTTTAATCGCCCTATTACAAGGGATTTTGTGGGCGCAGCATTGGAGCGAATGGTGCGCGGTTGGCGCTGGGGTGTTCAGCAGCTTTGCGGTGCTATATTTAGCACAAAACAAACTAAAGCTGGCGTTTGTGCTTACCAACTTGATGAACCTAAGCCTTTCTTTATATTTACTTTCTTGGTCTGGGATGATTTACCAAGTTGTCGCAATCGGTTTGTTGCTCAAGCAAATTCATCTCGAAGGCGATGTTGAGGGTGAGATAAACCTTGAAGGTAGTGACGCAGGCATGGAAGCATCTAAAGCCTAGATATTAACCAAACCCAGGCATCAAGCAAACCTAGGTCAGCTCACAGGGCGAGTGCATGAGAGATTGATTATCAGCCATGTACTAAAGGAAACGCGCGGTAAATATTCGTAACCCCAGCCCGTAGATGATCCAACAATAAATTTGCAAAAAATAAGCGGTGACTTACATCACCGCTTGGTTATTTATAAGAAATTTTGTCGACTTAGTTGTCAGCTAAATCAAATGGGTCATCAATTGACTTCGCAGGCTTGGTAAACCATTTAGGACCATCAGCAGCCATATAGAAATGATCTTCATGGCGCACTCCAAACTCACCCGGTACGCATAACATTGGCTCGTTACTAAAACACATGCCAGCAGCAAGTGGCGTATGATCGTTTAATACCAAATATGGCCATTCGTGAATATCTAAGCCAACACCGTGACCTGTGCGATGCGGCAGCCCTGGCACGTCGTAACCTGGGCCAAAACCCGCTTGCTCAAGCACAGTTCGTGCTGCTCTATCTACCTCGCTACATGGCGTACCAATTTGCGCTGCAGCAAAAGCGGCTAATTGCGCATCTTGCTCATATTGCCAAAGCTCACGTTGGCGTTCACTTGGCTCGCCATATACATAAGTACGGGTAATATCTGAGTTATAACCTTCAAGCTGACACCCGGTATCAATCAGCACAGTGTCATTCAGCTCAAGCGCTTTGGGCGACATCACACCATGTGGATAGGCGCTGTCTTCACCAAATAACACGATACAGAAGTAAGACCCTTTTGGTGCGCCCACCTTAATGTGCGCCTGATGAATAAAGGCTTCAACTTCTTGCGTGGTAATACCTTCACGCAAAATACTTGCAGCGGCTATATGCACCGCAAGCGTCATATCTTTAGCGCGCTGCAATAAGGCAAGCTCGGCAGCTGATTTAATTTGACGACACTTTGCACTCACGCAGCTTGCATTAATAACTTCAACATTTGTGAGTGCTTTATCAACGCCATTGGCGATAAAAAAGGCCGCAGCTTCATCAACTGCGACTCGGTTGTGATTAAGCCCCATGCGATTGACGACAGTAGCAAATAGCGCATAAGGACTTTCATCTTCTTGCCAGGTATTTACCTCGCCAGTAATTTGCATAAAGCCTTTTAGGGTGTCGAGTTCAAATGCTGGGGCAATAAACTCTAGCTCACCGTTTGCTGGCAAAATCGCGCCCACCATACGCTCACTTGGATACCATCTCAGGCCGGTAAAATAATAAAGGTTGGTACCAGCATTGAGGTACATGGCATCAATATTTTGCTCAGCCATGAGTTGCTGAGCTTTGGCGATGCGCGCCTTGAACTCACTTAGCGCAATCGGCTCAACGCCTTGAGTCATATTTTCCAAGGTCGCTAACGCCTGCTCTGGCGTTTTTCCACCTACACCAATTGTCATTACTGTCTCCAATAATCTATTACGCACCTAGCTGCTCAAATCCGCTCGTAGCATCTGCTGAGACGAGTAAAAGGCTCAAACTAATGAATCTGAATTCGGAAAGATAGCTAAGTGCATACACTGTAAAATTGCATACAATATATCATCATCTGCGAATATTGTGCTATCGTCAGCAGCAATCAGTTTTAGATTGGCAAGAAAACTAGCACATTAAGCACTGGCTGATTGTTAGAAGCATTACAAAAATATTAGCAATATAAGCTCTGCTAGCCCTTGCCAGCTAAGGTTTAATTGCCATAATAGCCTCACAATCTTCGCTCACGCTTTACTTATGTGATGAGCAGTAGCGTGACAAAAAATAATGATAAGCACTGCCTAAAGCAGCCCAATTGGAGTAGATATGCCTGCAACTATCGCCGACCGCCTAAGCCTTATTCGTCAATCAATGTCAGAGCAAGCCGTTGATGCCTTTATTATTCCCCGCGCCGATGAATACTTAGGCGAATACGTACCCGAGAAAAACGAGCGCCTATTGTGGGCAACCAATTTTACTGGCTCGGCAGGTATGGCAATTGTTCTTGCAGATACTGCTGCGATATTTACCGATGGCCGCTACACTGTGCAGGTACGCCAACAAGTTGATGGCGAGCTATTTCAATACCTAAGCTTGGTTGATGATCCACAAGTCGAATGGTTAATTGACACCTTGCCTAGCGGCAGCACAGTAGGCATTGATGCACGCCTGCATACGCTTGCATGGTACAAACAAGCTAAAAGTAAATTAGACCAAGCTGGCATTAAGCTTAAATCAGTTGCGGGTAACCCGATTGATCAACACTGGCAAAACCGTCCTAGCTTGCCGCAAACGCCTATTACACTATTTAGTCATGAGTCAGCTGGCGCAGACAGTGTGCAAAAGCGTAAGCAGATTGGTGAGCTAGTGGCTAAAGCCGGTGCTGACGCAGCCCTTATCAGTGCACTAGACTCATTCTGTTGGCTGCTGAACCTGCGCGGTAGCGATGTACCGCGCCTGCCAGTATTACTTGGCAATGCGATTTTATCTGCCAATGGCGACATGACCTTATTTACCGACACCAGCAAGTTACCAGCGAATGCAGTTGAGCACGTTGGCGCAGGCGTGAGCTTTAAAGATGAGTCAGAGCTAGAGCAAGCCTTATTAAACCTCGGCGACATTAAGCTATTGGCCGATCCAAATACTGCCAATGCCTGGTCGCAGTTAACTGCTGAGCAAGGCGGCGCAAGCTTAATTGCAGGTGCAGACCCTGTTGCAATCCCTAAAGCACAAAAAAACAGCGCTGAGCTTGCTGGCATGTACGCAAGTCACGTGCGTGATGGCGCAGCCGTTTCTAAATTCTTAGCCTGGTTAGATAATCAAGTTGCTCAAGGCAACATGCACGATGAAGGCAAACTTGCCGATCAATTAGAGAGCTATCGCCTGCCAGATCCGCTATATCGCGAGCCAAGTTTCGATACTATTTCGGCAACCGGCGCCAACGCTGCCATGTGCCACTACAACCACAACAATGGCACGCCAGCAACCATGACGCCGAACAGTATCTACCTGGTCGATTCTGGCGCGCAATACCTAGATGGCACCACCGACGTTACCCGCACCATTGCCATTGGCGAGGTGACGCCAGAGCAAAAACAAATGTTTACCCTAGTGCTTAAAGGTCATATCTCACTTGATTTAGCCCGCTTCCCGAAAGGCACAACTGGTCAGCAACTTGATGCATTTGCCCGTCAACATTTATGGCAATACGGTTTTGATTATGACCATGGAACAGGTCATGGCGTTGGCCACTTCTTAAGTGTGCATGAAGGGCCGCAGCGTGTTGCGAAAAATGCCAACAATGTGCCATTACTGCCGGGCATGGTGATTTCAAACGAGCCAGGCTATTACCGTGAAGATGGCTTTGGTATTCGTATCGAAAACCTAGTTGCCGTGCGCCCTTGTGAAGCACTTAATGGCAGCGAGCGTGAAACCTATGAGTTTGACGCGTTAACGCTTATCCCAATCGATACCCGTCTGGTAGATAAATCATTAATGACCGCAACTGAAATCAATTGGTTAAATGATTATCACGCTAAAGTTCAGCAGACCATTAGCCCACTACTTAGCGGCGACGATTTAGCTTGGTTAACTCAGGCAACGCGAGCTATTTAGTAGCCCTAAATGTAACGTTCAAGCACGAACGACCGATTTAGGAGAGCTTAGGCTCTCCTTTTTTGTGGAAGATAAGTATGCGAACTCGCCAAACAATTCTAGGGGGTATTGGAGCAAGTCTTTACGGCAAGGATGCCGTAGCGAAGCCATCAGGGGTGATTTTACGGCGGCTTGCGAATCTATCCCCTAGAGTTGGTACCTCATTGAACAATCTTGGAATCACGGTAGCAATGAGACTGCTTCAACACTTGCACCATCAGCCATTTATTATCAATTAGCCCCACATAACCGTGAAATTTATATTTATCGGCACTTGCTAAGGTCCATTAGTTAAAAACAGCAGTGAAAACTCTGATAAAATTCAAGCAATCGACAAAAGTTTGCTATACTCCGCGACCGCAAAATGACGACTCGGTGTTGAGTGCACTAACCAATATGCGCCCAGACCCACGAATTAACAGGAAATCAGCATGAAATTTGAATCATATAGCTTCGCTCAAGAAATTCTCAGTGCGATCGCTGACTGCGGTTATAAAGAAATGACCCCAGTACAAAGACAAGCTATTCCTGCTATTCGTCGTGGCGAAGACGTCCTTGCCAGCGCGCAAACAGGTACAGGTAAAACGGCAGCCTTTGCACTGCCTATTTTGCAGCGTATTGCTGAGCAGCCAAAAGCACTGCAACACTCAAATACTCGCGCGTTAATCCTAACGCCAACCCGTGAACTAGCTGCGCAAGTTGCTGACAACATTAAAGACTATGGTAAAAATCTAGAGCTAACGGTTCACACCATTTATGGCGGTGTGAAGATGGATACGCAGTCGCAAAAGCTTAAAAACGGCGCAGATGTGATTGTGGCAACGCCTGGTCGCCTACTAGAGCACATAGTTGCCTGTAACTTGAGCCTTTCAACAGTTGAGTTTTTAGTGCTGGATGAAGCTGACCGCATGCTGGATATGGGCTTTAGCTCAGACATTCAAAAAATCTTGCAAGCGGTGAATAAAAAGCGTCAAAACCTGCTGTTCTCAGCCACCTTCTCAAGCGCGGTTAAGCAACTTGCCAACGACATGCTTAACAAGCCAAAACTGATTAATGCCGACAAGCAAAACACCACAGCAGAAACCGTTAGCCAGGTGGTTTACCCAGTTGAGCAGCGCCGCAAACGTGAACTGCTCTCAGAGCTGATCGGTACCAAAAACTGGCACCGCGTGTTGGTATTTACCGCAACCCGTGAAGATGCTGACACACTAGTAAAAGAGTTAAACCTCGATGGTATTCACTCTGTAGTGGTACATGGCGAGAAAGCCCAAGGCAGCCGTCGCCGCGCGCTACGTGAGTTTATGGAAGGTAAAGCCCGCGTGATGGTGGCAACCGAAGTCGCCGCTCGTGGTCTTGATATTCAAGACTTAGAATACGTGGTTAACTACGATCTGCCATTTCTTGCAGAAGATTATGTGCACCGCATTGGTCGCACTGGCCGTGCAGGTAAAACCGGTGTCGCCATCTCGTTTGTCAGCCGCGAAGAAGAGCGCACATTAAAAGATATTCAAAAGCTAATCGGCCAGAAAATCCGCCGTATTTCAGTGCCGGGTTATGAAGTCAGTAGCCGTGAGCTACTGCTTAAACAAATTCAAAAGCGCCGCAGCTTTGCCAAGAAGAAGCAACGTAGCGACAACGCTGGCGAGCAAATGATTGCCGAGAAGAACCTAAAAGGTCGCCACGTCAAAGTCGGCAAGAAATCAAACAACGTGCAGTATAAGAAGATTAAGTAGCTGCTTTTTGCACGCTAGCTTCTATACAAGTTGAATACAAAAACGCCTTAGCGCTCAATGCCTAAGGCGTTTTTTGTTGGTGCTTTGTTTTGAGCAGCAGAGAAAGTGTACCTAACAGGACTAGTTTTTGTTATAACGCTAGAGTGAATAAGTATGGAAGCTACAAAATGAACCTTGAACAACTCACCGCAATCTTACAAATATTAGAAGCTGAACAACCTAAAGGAGTAGGCATAAGCAACTTGTCAAAAAAATCAGGCGTTGAGTCATATCACCTAAGAAAATACCTAGCAAAGTATAAAGATTACTTTACTCAGCTACCTGACTCTAAGGCATATACCATCAACAATTTTGGACGTTTCAAGGGGTCAAGCGTTGCTATGATTGAGCACCATAAGCAACAAAGTGAACAAAACCAATCAAGTAATTTTTCTTGGTATTTACTCGCTCTAACAACAGCTTTCGTCTTGATGACTGCCGCATCACAATCGGGTTGACCATTCATTTTAATGGCAGAAAACTAATCTTTTTGCCATAACCTGAAATTTTTCCTCAACCACTCAGGTCTATTGTTGCACCTAGGTTATCGCCCGTAAATAACGGGCGTTTTAACCCATCAACTTAGTAGCAAACACAAGGACCTATAATGCTAAACAAGTTACTCGTTACCCTATTCTCAGCCGCTGTCATCACTTTTTCAGCTATGAGCATGTCAGAAGCTCAAGCAAAACCTATCGCCGTTGATGAGAACAATATTTCTCCACTGTTAAATGGCCATAACATTCCAAAAGTAACCCTTAACGACTATCAAGGTAAGCCTGTCGATTTAGCAAAGCTGGTTGAAGCTAAGCCAACTATCTTCTTCTTTTACCGCGGAGGCTGGTGCCCATTTTGTAATATCCAAATGGGTCAACTCAAAGCCATTGAGCCAAAGTTAATTGAAATGGGATTCCAATTAGTCGGTATTTCTCCTGACTCACCTGAGAAACTACGTGAATCGATGACCGACAATGAGCTTAGCTATATGCTGCTGTCAGACGAGAACTTAGAAGCAACTAAAGCTTTTGGTTTAGCTTTCTTTACCAGTCAAAAGGTGACTGACATGTATCAAGCTAAGCTTGGTGTTAAAAACCACCTGTTCAAAAATGCCCAGGGGCAAGAGCGCCTAGTACTGCCGGTTCCAGCAATTTACATTGCAGATAACCAAGGCTTGATTCACTTTCAATATGCCAACCCAAATTACAAGGTTCGTCCAGCTTCTGAGTTAATCATGACTGCTGCAAAGCTGGTTGTCGCCAAGTAATCGCTAAACTGTTTTACCCCCACTGACTTCATCATCAAAAGTCATGTCTTTCAGCGTTGTCGCACCCCATGCTTCAACGCTGCTTTTTTATCTAGTTAACCCATAGATGACTGATAGCCATTATATGTAACAAAAGGCGGCTAGCTAACTTTACGCCATTTCAAAAATTATCCTTTCTTTTCAATATCCTTTGCTACACTTTATCTAATGCATCGATTCACGCAGCACTCTCAACGATTAGACAATTTTAATAGATAATTTATTGGAGCATTGACGGCGGATATGACGAAAAGGACCTCTATCCTTAAGCGCCTTAACCGGGTATTTTACTTCATCATGATATTGGTGATTGTGAACACCGCTGTTTTCAGTTTCACCAGCTATCAAATTCAGTCCATCTCTAGCTCAACTATTCAATACGACTTTCCACTAGAGGCGGCATCTGCAAAGATGATTTCAGCCCATAAGTCGATGCAAAGTAATGCTGCCGAATACCTCCTAGGCGACTATCAACAAAAAGCGATTTATCGCGATAATATCGAGCGATTAAATCAAGCTCAGCAGTTCATCTTAGATAACGAATTGCTGCAAAACCCACAGCAAGTTGAGCTGTTTAATCAAATATCTGAGCTGAGTCAGGCAATCAATCAGATCTACATTGAGCAAATTTTTAGTCAGTACAATCCTGGGGATGAATCAGCAGCAGAGAACATCGCCATTAACCTGCTAAATACTGTCGCCATACCGCTTGAAACCTTGATAGAAAGTCGCGCTAATGACGAAATAGAAGGCGCTATGACAAGCTCAGACGAGAACGAGCTACGTAATGATGATATTCCTGCTATTAGTTATTACTTGAGGATGGTAGATAAGGTCGGCGACATGCAAAATGGCCTGTCTCGCTACCTACTCAATGACCCACACGCCAAGACAAGCTTTGAGCAAGACTCAAAAGAGTTTTTACAATGGTTTGAGTTAGTATCACCGCTTGAGCAAGATGTTGATGAGCAGCAGGACCTAGCTATTATTCGCCATCATTATCAAACGCTAGTTGATGACGGTAACCGATTATTCCAGCTCTATAATCCACAGCAATATCAAAATGCAATTCAAACCTTTAAACAGATGGAGCAGCAGCAACTTTCACAAATTGAAAATCTTCTCGGTCAGCTGTCGCAAAACTCACAAGATGAAGTCATAGATCAACTTGCCAGCCTTAGTTACATCAACAACCTTACCTTTGGCTTAATTGCCACCATGACACTGTTTGCACTTATTGGGCTGTTTTCAATTCAACGTCATGCCCGTATTACCATTTACAAGCCTATTCGTGCACTTGCTCATGCGGTAGATAGACTGCGTCAGGGCGAGCGTAATATTGAGCTAAAACATAACAATGATGAGCTTGGCGATGTGTTTGTTAATGTCGAGCATTTTCAACAAGACTTACAAGCGCTAGATGATCTACGCGAGCAAGAAAAAGCCTATAAACAACAGCTTGAGAGCGAGCGCGACAAACTAAAAATTGCCCTTGAAGATCTTAATCTTGCGAAGGATAAACTGGTCACAAACGAGAAAATGGCATCTTTAGGTGCCTTGGTCGCTGGTGTGTCCCACGAAATCAACACTCCAATTGGTATTGCGGTCACCATAAGCTCCACCTTTGAAAGCCGAATTAAAGAGTTTATGGCAAAAGCCAGTAGCGGCGAAGTGACAATGGAAGATCTTGAACAGTTTGAAGCAGAAAGCCTAGAAGGCCTGGAGATCATGCTACGCTCGCTTAACAAGGCGGCTGAACTCATCCATAGCTTTAAGCGAGTGGCCATAGACCAATCAAGCGAAGTGAGGCGAGAGTTTAATCTTTTTGAGGTGATTAACGAGGTGCTCAACACGGTTAAACACCAAATAAAAACCAAGCAATATGTGGTCAATCTCAATGGCGATCAGGATGTGTTAATCGACAGCTACCCAGGCCCACTTGGGCAAGTCATCACTAACTTGTTCAATAATGCAGTGCTGCACGGTTTTGATGGCAGTAATACCGGTGAAATCAATATCAGCATTAGCAAAACCTGCAGCAAATGGGTTCAGATAATATTTGCCGATAACGGTAAAGGAATACCAAAAGATCATGTAGCCAAAGTCTTTGATCCTTTCTTTACCACTAAAATGGGGAAAGGCGGGTCTGGGCTTGGGATGAATATCGTGTATAACATAGTAAGTGGCATGCTTGGCGGCGAAATAAGCCTGAGTAGCAGCCAAGATGCGGATGCTCATGGCACTCAATTTACCATCAATATTCCATTACAAGCACCACAGGGAGAATAGTGTATGTCTGGTGGCTTCTTAAAAATAAAAAAACACAAAGAGCCTAGTGAAGCAAAACCTAAGCTAGACCCTTGGTTGATTGGCATTATTGATGATGAACCCTCGATGCATGACGTAACTAAACTGGCGTTGTCGCGGATCACCATCTTTGACAGACCACTTAAATTTGTTAGCGCCTATAGTGCCCATGAAGGCTATGAGCTCATTGAACGTCACCCAGAAATGGCGCTGGTATTGCTAGATGTGGTAATGGAAACCGACGATGCCGGCCTGTGCTTGGTTAAACGTATACGTGAAGAGCTTAGCAACAAGTTTATTCAAATCATTCTACGTACCGGCCAGCCAGGTTTTGCCCCTGAAGAGCAGGTAATGGTCGACTACGAGATTAATGCCTATAAAACTAAAAGTGAGCTCACTCGCTCCAAGTTATTTACAGCTCTGGCAACAGGTATTAGAAGCTACCGACAAATCACCGCTCTTGAGAAAAGCCGCCAGGGATTAAGGGCGATTATCGAAGCCTCTTCCAGCCTGATTCAAGAGCGCTCGGTTTATGATTTTGCTAGCGGCGTTCTGGATCAAATTAGCGCTTTATTTGAACTAAACACCGAAAGCATATTCTGTGTTTCCCAGCGACCACATAATGGCCCGTCGGCCATTAGTGCCCGCCAATCAGATGAGTACTTTGTGGTGGCGGCAAGCGAGAAGTACCAGCCTTTGTTTGGTAAACCCATTAGCGCAATTGGGCAAACCGGTTTATCTGATGCACCAATTGATATCGTTAAACAAGTACTGCAGAAAAAGCAGCATATTTTTTCTGAGCAATATAGCTGTTTGTATTTAAGCACCCCTTCACAATGGGAAGGAGTGATTATTGCTGAGCGCGCTGAAAAATTAAAACAAGTAGATCAAGAGTTATTGCAAGTGTTCTGCATGAATGTAGCGATTGGGCTTGAGAATGCTAAGTTTTTCAATTATCTCAATAAAGCCGCCTATTATGATGAAGTAACGGGCCTATTTAGCCGCGCAGGTTTTATTGATAATGCCCGCACTTTCTATCGCAGCCATGGCGATGAACTGTGTTTGTATTTGCTTGATGTTGATTACTTCCACAATATTATCGAAAGCCTAGGTTACGACTTTGGTAACAAAATTCTTAAGCGTATTGCCCGTCACTTAATGGCTTCTTATGGGGAAGATGTGGTGCTAGCAAGGCTGCACTCAGACGTATTTGCCCTACTCCTGCCCCATAGCAATATCAAAGCGCAAGAAGTCGCCATGCGTAGCTCGATTCCGTTTAACATTGACGACCATGCTATTCGTCTAGGAATGACGGTAGGTGCAGCCAAACTCGAAGAAGGTGAATCTATCGACGAGTTCGACCCGTCTTTGTTGTTGCGCCACGCTGAAATAGCACTTAAGGTCGCCAAGGAGAATCGCCGCGGCTCGGGTGAGTTGTTCGATAGCAACTATGAGCGTAACTCTCGTCATCGCATGAGCCTACTCAGTGATATCCGCCAAGCTATCGACAGCAAAGAACTCTATTTGGTCATGCAACCTAAAGTGAATTCAGCTGATTTGAGCATCATGGGATACGAAGCACTGCTGCGTTGGGAACATGAGCTGCAAGGCAATATTCCGCCGGATGCCTTTATTCCTGCGGTGGAGAAATCTGGACTATATTATGATGTTGACCTGTATGTCGCACAGGCGACATGTGATTTAATTAATCAAAATAAACAGTTATCACATCCTATTTCGATAAATCTGTCGGCGAACTCGTTGAACCACGAAACCTTTGTCGAAGACCTACACAATGTGTTCATTCGCAATCAGGTGCCGCTAAACCGGGTGGAACTGGAGATCACCGAGAACGCACTTATTCACTCTGAAACAGCAATCCGTGAGCTAGATAGACTTGCCGCATACGGATTTACCATCTGTTTAGATGACTTTGGCGCAGGCTATTCATCCCTTGGTTACCTGCTGCGCTTACCTCTGCACACGATTAAAATCGACCGCGCTTTTGTGTCGCACCTAGAAGGCAATCAAAAAGCACAGGTGGTGCTG
Organism: Shewanella maritima; assembly: GCF_004295345.1. Taxonomy (NCBI): domain Bacteria; kingdom Pseudomonadati; phylum Pseudomonadota; class Gammaproteobacteria; order Alteromonadales; family Shewanellaceae; genus Shewanella; species Shewanella maritima. The sequence goes on from NZ_CP036200.1 coordinate 1,166,475, forward strand.
GAAGGCATTATCAACATGGGACAAAAGCTGGGTAAAGAAATGATTGTTGAGGGCGTAGAAACTCAGGCACAGCTGGTACTCGTAAGAGAAATGGGGGTTGAGCATATTCAAGGTTTTTACTTCTTCAAACCGATGAAGATAGAGCAAATTTTAGAGTTGCAAAGCCAATATAAGCTGTAATCAATACAAGGTGACAACCTATTTAACCTAAGAGCGCCAAAATCATTTATAATTTGGCGCTCATTTTTATGGTTAATTTCACCACTCGGAAAACCCATGGCAACACAAACCTATAATCAGGCAATTCTCGAATTGGCTCAAACTGGCACTCAAGCACTCAACACTTGGGCTGCACAATTTAGCTCACCGCGCACGGCCGCGCAGCAAAGCCATTACTTGTGTAGCTGGATGGTTGAATCGTTAAAAACCAAACGTTTCTCAAAACTGGTAGCCGATGATTTAACCATGTGGATCCGCACTGCACGTAGTCAGGGAGCTGGCGCGCAACTCCCCGAATTACTGGCAAATATTGAGCGTCATTACCAAGTTGCGCAGCAGCACGACAGTCAGCTTGGCACTAAGCTCGAGCAGCTATTAGAAACCTTAGAAGAGCTAGAATGGCTAGTGATTGCCGACACCACTATTGATACCAAGTTAAAACTTAACAGTGAAGGTCAATCAAGCTTGGTGGTATGCGCAGATGTGCTCGAAGATGCAATTAAAGATGGTGAGCTGATAAAATCGATTCTGGTCTATGTGCGCGGCAATGAAGCTCTGTTTGCTAAGCAAGCGCTAGCACAAGGGTTGCTCGTCAGCCAAGGTAATAAAAAAGCCTCACTCATTAAACACCATAAAGCTTACCAAATTGGTGTCGCGAATCAGCTTAAACAGCTATGTTTGCTAACGGCGCAAGACTAAGCATCTGCTTTCACGGCTACGCCAATGATGGGCAATAAACTACACCTAGTGCTATCAGGGCTAGGAGCAGTATTAACGAGCGCTGAACTTTTCCCTTTTCTTTATATTGCGCTTTCCTTTTCGCTTTTTCCTTACAAATATCTAATTTTGCGCTTACCTAAACCCTCCAAACGAGACGCACTGTTCGCAGCCACGTTCAATACCACCGATAGATAAGCTTTAACATAGTTGAGATCTTTGTATCAGTTGTTAGACTGATATCAACCTATTGTTTTACCCAAAGGACAATTGCCTTGCGACTAGTTGTAACAGCCGTTTGCTTTTTCTCCATGTTAACTTGTGTCGCCGCTATGGCCGACACGGTGCTCAAGTACAATGTCAATGCATCAAGTGGCTGGGTTCCCTATTACATTCCCCATCAAGACGATAAACCAGGGATCCTCGGTGAAATTGTGCCTCTGCTGATGGCAACGGCCCAAATTGACATCCAAAAACACAACTTGCCGCCAAGACGAACCAATCAAGCTATTGAAAATGGTGACTTAGACTTTGATTTTGTTAGCCCAGACTGGTTTCCCAATCATGATTTAGGTGAGCTATTTGTGCAGTCTGAGCCGCTAATGCCAATTAAAGAGTTCATCATTACCACTCAAGCCAATGCTGATGCTTGGACTGATATCAATAAGATAAAAGGCCAACGCATAGGCACGGTGCGCGGCTATTACTATCACGACACAGATCAATTCACTCGCGTAGATTTCAGCTCGGAGCGCGAGCTGATAAAAGCTATCTCGAAAAACCGTGTACAAGCGGCTATTTCAGGTGACTTACCCGCACTTTACTGGGCTAAAGAACTGAATATGCCTATCAGCCTAGCGGCGCTACATTCAGACGGATACCTTGTTATGCGACTTAGAAAAGAACACGCCCATTTGTTGCCCGCAATTAACAGCGCTATTAAACAATTGCAGCAACAAGGCAATGTTGAACAACTCATCGACAAATACACTAAGGCCGAGGTGTTTCAGTAACGCCATCTTGTTATGCTTAGCCCTAAACTAGTCATACAGAGTTAGATATACCAAGATGATTATCCGCCCTATTGCTGCAGGTGACTGGCTAGCAATTATGACGATTCAAAGCCAGTGCTACCCACAAGACACCTGCGAGTCAAAAGCCGTTTTGCAAGATAAAGCGCAGCGCTTTGCTGAGTCCTGTTTGGTGGTAGAGTTCGATGGGCAAGTTGCAGCCTATGTTTTTGCTCATCCCTGGCAACAACTTGATGCTCCCAGTTTAAATCTTGAGCTTACCTCTATTGAGTCCGCAGACTGTTTATATATCCACGATATGGCAGTAAGCCCAAACTTTCAGGGTAAAGGCATTGCCAAGCAATTATTCAAGCAGCTCTTAGCAATCAAGCAGCAAAACCAACTAGGTCACATGGCATTGGTTGCCCTGCCTGAAGCGCTGACATTCTGGCAAACACTTGGTTTTAGCGCGCCTAACGTTTTACCTGATAAGGTTAGAGCCTCACTGGCTAGCTACCCAGAAAACACCCAATACCTTACCCGCAGTTAATGGTATCAGCCTTCCTTACGCTTCAGTCCAAGCTTTAAATTAGCTTAAACATCCGCTCGCTATGCTTGGACAAACTCGGGTTCCGTGTGACAATAGCGACAATTTTTGAACCAGTACATTTGAGGCGCACTTATGGCTCGCCAAGTTATCTACACCTTTAAGGGTGAAACCAAAACCATCGCATTTAGTTACGACAAACATCACGATTTGTATGAAGCCGCGGCAGAAGCAGAAGGTATCGACCTGACTAACTTTTTAAAGATGGAAGCGCAAATTGCCATGACGTCAAAGAAAGGCGCTAAAGCTGAGCGCGACTTTAGACGCACTGAATTTGCCCGCTTTGGTTTTACTAGCATTAAGTTCGTTCGCGAAGACGACGAGCCTGCTAAATAGCATTCGCTAACCGCTCGACAAACAACTCAAAAACAACTCAAAAACAACAATAACTGATTAATAGTGAGTGATAGATGATTAACCCAGAACACGCTAACTTCCCTCGCGCTACCTTCTTTCGCCGAATCGGTGCCATGATCTACGACGCGATGCTAGCCGTCGCTGTGTATATGTTTGCTGGCGCTATCGGGTTCGGGATATTTTTTGGGTTAACCAGCATAGGTCTAGTATCAATGAATGGTTACGAGCATGTATCTGATGCCTTAAATAGCACCCCAGTCTACTCAGGAGTCTATCAATTTTACCTAGCATGCTGCGTTGGTGGGTTTTACGCGCTATTTTGGAGTCGCGGCGGTCAAACCCTCGGCATGCGCGCCTGGCGTTTAAAAGTTCAACACCCAAATGGGCAAAACCTTAGCTTTATCACCGCTTGCGCTCGCGTAGTTTGGTCGTTGCTTGGGATAGGCAACTTATACATTTTACTGAATAGTGAAAAGCTAGCACTGCAAGACAAACTGACCCAATCTGAAGTGGTTGTGTTATCGGTTGAGGCTAACCAGATGCGTAACTGGCATGGTGCTTGATCACTCGGCGATGCTTTCCAAGTGTGGACATTCCCACCTTTCTGAAGAAGGTGGCTTTGTATGAGCGCCCTAAAAGGGAGCCTAGCTTCACCAGTTGAAGCTATAAACTAGAGTTGCAATGACATCTAAAGCCGTTCAAAACATGGATGTTTTGGTCGAGCATTCTTGTGAAACAAAGAGGGGAGGTGTTTACGGCGTGCTTTAAGTGTTATTGCAACGTGAAGTCATTATTTAAGTTGCTAAATCTGAAGAAAACTAGAATTTGACATGCAAAGTCTAGTTGAATGATAACCACATAGTAACGTAGATGATTTAGGGTTAGACATAAAAAATGCGGCTTCATAGCCGCATTTTTTATTGTTTTGTAGTCCAGACTCTTGCACCTTGCGCCACATTAACTAGCGCCGGATGAAGTACACTGCAACACCAGTAAACAGAATGCTCGGCGCCATAGCCCCTACTGCAGCGGGTAACTCATACACAATGCTCATCGGGCCGAATATTTCATTACAAATGTAGAAACTAAAGCCAGCGACTACCCCAAGTAATACCCGTGCACCCATGGTGACGGTTCTAAGTGGGCCAAAAACAAATGAAAGCGCCACTAGCATCATCACTGCAACGGTCACCGGTTGCATTATCTTGCGCCACAGCGCCAACTCATAACGGCTAGCTTCCTGATTGTTTTGCTGCAGATAATCTAAATAACCAACTAAGCCTTGAATAGACAGAGCCTCTGGTTTTACCGACACCACACTCAGTTTGTCAGGGGTTAATGTCGACTGCCAAGATTGATTCTCTACGTACGAAGGTACGATTCTATCTGGCTCGACTTGAGTCTTTTGCACCTCAGATAATAGCCATTCATCACCCATATATTCAGCGGTTTTAGCATGGCTCATGCTGACCAAGTCTTGCTTATCATTGAACTCATAGAAGGTGATATTGTTAAGCTTCGTGACCTCTTGTACCTCACCAATATTGACAAACATATCACCGTCTTTCGCCCACACCCCGCGGTGAGAAGCGATCATGCTACCGCCTGAAAGCTTCAATGCTTGCATCTCTTTAGCCACGCGTTCAGACACTGGCGCGCCCCACTCACCCAAGGCCATCACCATAATCATCAACGGAATAGCGGTTTTCATGGCTGACTGAGTGATCTGCAAACGCGATAACCCTGACGCTTGCATCACCACCAATTCAGAATTTGACGCCAACATGCCCATACCAATCAATGCTCCAAGCAGCACCGCCATAGGGAAGAACATCTCAATATCTCGCGGGATTAAGAACAGTACATAAACACCCGCATCCAACATGGTGTAAGTACCACGGCCAACAAGGCGAAGTTGGTCAACCCATTTAATAATGCCCGACAGGCCCGTCAAAATAAGTAAGGTCAACGCCGAGGTGCTTAAAATCACTCGCGCAATATAAAAGTCTAAAATCATGCGCTTTTCACCTGCTTACGTTTAAGTCCATTAAACAGCTTCAAGGCTTTTGGCCTTTCTTTACTGAGCAGCAATAGTCCCATGACCAAGGCACTTGCATGGATCCACCACATACCTAGCTGCACAGGAATAACCTCATCTTCAAGCGCTTTACGCCCTGCGACCATCAGCCCAAAGTAGCCAAGATACAGTAAAATAGCTGGGAAAATTTTGGCAAACTTACCCTGGCGTACATTCACCCTGGCAAGCGGTACTGCAATTAAGGTCATCATAGGTATCGCTAAGGGAATGGCGATGCGCCAATGGAACTCAGCCACGGCTTCTGGGCCAGGCGTGTTAACCAATTCATCGATAGGCAATGCTGACAAACGGCGATTACGTTCATCTACTTGCTGCTCTTTAATCTCCATTTGGTAGCCGCCAAACTCGATAATTTGGTAATTAGGTGCTTGCGCACTCCCCTGATAACGCGTACCTGAATTAAGCTCGAGTTGCTGACTGCCGTAATCATCTTCGATAACGCGGCCATTGTTTGCCACCACCACATTGGTGATATCAGAATCACTATCTAAGTCTGGTAACTGAGCAACAAATACTTTCTCTAGCTGGTTATCTTTGCCAATTCTCTCTACAAACAATACCGCACGGCCATTGGGACTGGTTTGAAAGCGCCCTTGTACAAGCGCAGCTAAGCCAGCTTCAGATTGAGCTTGCTCCAGCACCTGATTTTGTTGCTCTTCAGCCCATGGACTGACGTATATCGCCAGTATCGCGGTGACAATGACATTGAACAAACCAAGCAATAAAGTCACACGAGTAACGTACCACTCAGAGACGCCCACACCATGCAAAATCACCATTTCATTCTCAGCGTACATGCGGCCATGGGCAAGCAAAATACCGAGGAAAAAGCTTAAGGGTAAAACCAACACGGTTAACTGAGGTAAATTTAAACCTAACAGGGTAAGCACTAGTGAGGCAGGAAATTCGCCGTCCGAGGCATCGGCCAAAACGCGAACAAACTGTTGGCTAATAAAAATAGTTAACAGCACAATTAATACCGCGAATTGTGCCTTTAAAACTTCGCCAATCAAGTATCTAAATACAATCACAACAAGGATCCGGGAGCTTAACTTATCTTTTTACTGGTAACAGGCTATCTTTCATGTAAACTGTCTACTTTTAGCAGTTTTGATAATTTTCTGACCAGCTTGGAAGGTGCTTCAAAGCATTCATTTGCTGAGTTGATTGCTGACAGCAATTTGCAACCAACGACTCATTTACTTATTACAATAATGACAAGCAAAGTAAGCAAAAGTTTTGAATGAAAGAAGTTTATCACCTAAACGTTATTCATGATGGCGATTTCGCCGAAGTGAAACATTATCTTATAAATATAAAAATTTGTCTTTAATAATCTAGGAGTGCTCATGGAGTTTAGCGTAAAGAGCGGCAGCCCAGAGAAACAACGTTCAGCCTGTATCGTTGTGGGCGTATACGAACCACGCCGTTTATCTGGTATCGCGGAGCAATTGGATAAAATCAGTGAAGGTTATATCAGTAACCTACTTCGCCGTGGTGACCTTGAGGGTAAGCCAGGGCAAATGTTACTACTTCACCATGTACCAAACGTATTAAGTGAGCGTGTTCTACTGGTTGGTTGTGGCAAAGAGCGCGAGCTAGATGAGCGCCAATACAAACAAATCATCACCAAGACCATCAACACGCTTAACGAAACAGGCTCAATGGAAGCAGTATGCTTCTTAACTGAACTACACGTTAAAGGCCGCGACACCTACTGGAAAGTACGTCAGGCAGTTGAGAGCACACAAAACACTCTTTACACCTTCGACACGCTGAAAAGCCGCAAAGGTGAAACCCGTCGCCCACTTCGCAAAATGGTATTCAATGTACCAACTCGCCGCGAACTCACCATTGGCGAACGTGCAATTGAGCATGGCGTTGGCGTTGCAGAAGGTATGAACCTGTGTCGCGACGTGGCAAACATGCCGCCAAACATCTGTAACCCTGCTTACCTGGCATCGCAAGCTCGCCAAATGGGTGAAGTTTACGAGAACCTAAAAATCACCACGGTAGGTGAAGAGCAAATGGCAAAACTAGGCATGAACTCATACCTAGCAGTGGGCCGCGCAAGTGCCAATGAGTCAATCATGACCATCATGGAGTACCAAGGCGCAGTCGATAGCACTGAAAAGCCAATAGTACTTGTTGGTAAAGGTTTAACCTTTGACTCAGGCGGTATTTCACTTAAGCCAGGCGAAGCCATGGACGAAATGAAATACGACATGGGCGGTGCAGCCGGTGTTATCGGTGCAATGAAAGCCCTTTGTGAGATGAAGCTACCAATCAACGTGATTGGTATTCTAGCTGGCTGTGAAAACATGCCATCTGGCAATGCTTATCGCCCTGGCGACATCTTAACCACTATGTCTGGTCAAACTGTTGAAGTACTTAATACTGACGCAGAAGGTCGCCTAGTGCTATGTGACGTATTAACTTACGTTGAGCGCTTTGACCCTGAACTGGTTATCGACACAGCAACCCTAACTGGTGCTTGTGTGATTGCTCTTGGTAAACACGCATCAGGCCTATTTAGCTCGCATAACCCGCTAGCCCATGAGCTACTCAATGCAGGCGAGCAAAGTGGTGACCGCGCATGGCGCATGCCGCTATGGGATGAGTACCAAGACATGCTAGACAGCCCATTTGCTGACATGACCAACTTAGGTGGCCGCCCAGCAGGTTCAATCACAGCAGCTTGTTTCCTTTCTCGCTTTGCTAAGAAGTACAACTGGGCACACATTGATGTGGCAGGTACTGCTTGGAACAGCGGCGCAAACAAAGGCTCAACGGGTCGTCCGGTGCCACTACTAGCACAATTCCTGATAAACAAATCAGGTGTTGAAGCTGGCGAATAGTCACTAACGAATAGCTGCTAACGACAGCTTAAAATGATAAAAGGTGAAGCTCAGGCTTCACCTTTTTTGTTCATGGGACGAATTAATCTGCCGCTCATATCAATTGGGATAACATAGTGATCAGAGATTACGCAGGAAAAATCGCTTAGAACAAGGCATAAATTGCAGCTAGCTAGTTGTTCTACCTACAAAATTTATAACGAAGTTATAAGCGATTTTAACTAGTAAGCATGATCACATACTTGTGCTAATTGGTATCATATCAATGAGCACTGAAATTTAAGTGGCAAATGCCACCTGCCCCTAGCTTATAACTGAGGTTTTAGTATAAAATTCTCGTTCAATTAATTGCCTATATTCATTAATGCCTCAAGCTCAATTTTTCCTTATGCCTGCTCTTGCAGCCAATACCACTGCCATTGATGCAGTGTATCTTGCTGCTTGCCAGTTGGCTGAGCAAAATTATCGTCAGCAGCGCAGTGTTTATATTCATTGCCAAGACAAGCAACAGGCCCATGCAATTGACGAACTACTGTGGCAATTTGAGCCCACAAGCTTCGTTCCACACAACCTCAAAGGTGAAGGGTTAATCAATGGCTCGCCAGTGGAAATTGGCTTTGATCCCGTTGGCCCAAATAAAAGTCGCCAACTACTGATTAATCTTGCACAACAAGTGCCGCAATTTGCGGTAAACTTGCCAGATATTATTGATTTTGTCGCGCAAGACGATGCGTTAAAACAACAGGCTCGCCAACGCTACCGCCAATACCAACAACTTGGCATGCAAGTGAGCACGCAACCGCTTGCCGTTTAACCCATATTTTTACTGAAGAAATTACGCACCCATGGAAAAAACATACAATCCTAAGTCGATAGAACAGTCTCTGTACCAAAACTGGGAAGAGCAAGGCTACTTCAAGCCGCACGGTGATACGTCACAAGGCAACTACTGCATTATGATCCCGCCACCGAATGTCACAGGTAGTTTGCACATGGGTCACGCGTTCCAAGACACCATCATGGATGCGCTAACTCGTTACCAACGCATGAAGGGCAAAAACACCCTTTGGCAAGTGGGTACTGACCACGCGGGTATCGCAACCCAAATGCTGGTTGAGCGTAAGATTGAAGCCGAAGAAGGCAAAACTCGTCACGACTTAGGCCGTGATGCGTTTATGGACAAAGTATGGGATTGGAAAAACCAATCTGGCGGTACGATTACCAAACAGCTACGCCGCATGGGTGCATCAGTTGATTGGGGCCGTGAGCGCTTCACTATGGACGAAGGCTTATCAAAAGCGGTTCAAGAAGTGTTTGTTCGCCTGTACGAAGACGACCTAATTTACCGTGGTAAGCGCCTAGTAAACTGGGACTGTAAACTGCAAACGGCAATTTCTGATCTTGAAGTAGAAAACAAAGAAAAGAACGGCAGCATGTGGCATTTCCGCTTCCCACTTGCTGACGGTGCATTAACTGCTGACGGTAAAGACTATTTAGAAATCGCCACCACGCGCCCTGAAACCATGTTAGGTGACAGCGCTGTTGCGGTTCACCCAGATGACGAGCGCTACCAATCGCTAATTGGTAAGCACGTAATGCTGCCTATCGTTAATCGTCCTATCCCAATCGTGGCAGACGACTACGTTGATATGGAGTTTGGTACTGGTTGTGTAAAAATCACCCCAGCACACGACTTTAACGACTATGAAGTAGGTAAGCGTCACAGCCTACCTATGTACAACATCTTTACTTTAGATGCCGCTGTACGTGCGCAAGTTGAAGTGATCAACACAGATGGCACACCAAACAAAGACATCGAAATCGCGCTACCAGAGCGTTATGTGGGTCTTGATCGCTTTAAAGCAAGAACCAAAATCGTTGAAGAGTTTGAAACTCTAGGCCTGCTTGAGAAAATCGAACCACATGGACTTAAAGTACCTTATGGTGACCGCTCAGGCGTAGTTATTGAGCCTATGCTGACTGACCAATGGTATGTTGCGGTTGCGCCTATGGCGAAAACTGCCCTAGAAGCCGTTGAAAATGGCGACATTAAGTTTGTGCCACAGCAATACGAGAACATGTACTACTCTTGGATGCGCGATATTCAAGACTGGTGTATCTCGCGCCAGTTATGGTGGGGGCACCGTATTCCAGCTTGGTATGACGAAAACGGTAAAGTTTACGTTGGTCGTAATGAAGCTGAAGTGCGCGCTAAGCACAACATTGATGACTCAGTTAGCCTGCGCCAGGATGATGACGTACTTGATACCTGGTTTAGCTCAGCGCTATGGACCTTCTCTACTCTAGGCTGGCCTGACAACATTGAAGATTTAAAAACCTTCCACCCAACCGATGTGTTGGTTACCGGTTTCGATATCATCTTCTTCTGGGTTGCGCGCATGATCATGATGACCATGCACTTCATTAAAGATGAAGACGGCAAACCACAAGTACCATTTAAAACAGTTTATGTGACTGGCCTTATCCGCGATGAAGCGGGCAACAAGATGTCAAAATCTAAGGGTAACGTCCTAGACCCGCTAGATATGATTGACGGTATCGATCTTGAGTCATTAGTTGAAAAGCGCACTGGCAACATGATGCAGCCGCAACTAGCAGCCAAGATTGAAAAGAGCACCCGCAAAGAATTTGCTGATGGCATTGAAGCTCATGGTACTGATGCGCTGCGCTTTACCTTAGCGGCAATGGCATCTACTGGCCGTGACATTAACTGGGACATGAAGCGTCTAGACGGTTACCGTAGCTTCTGTAACAAGTTATGGAATGCATCACGCTACGTGCTGATGAACACAGAAGTGCAAGAAGAAGGCGCTGCTGAAGATGCAATCGGTAAGGCACTAGATTGTGGTCAAAACGGTGGCGAGATGCAGCTTTCTTTAGCGGATCGCTGGATCATTAGCCTGTTCAATCAAACAGTACAAACGTTTGATGAGCATATGGCAGCATACCGCTTTGACCTTGCAGCTAACACACTTTATGAGTTCACCTGGAATCAGTTCTGTGACTGGTACCTTGAGCTAACTAAGCCAGTACTGCAAAACGGCACTGAAGCCGAGCAACGCGGTACTCGCCACACCTTGGTAACTGTGCTTGAAAAGATGCAGCGTTTAATGCATCCAATCATGCCTTACATTACTGAGACCATTTGGCAGCGTGTTAAAGGTTTAGCAGGCGTTGAAGGCGAAACCTTGATGTTAGCTCAGTTCCCTGAGTTCGATGCAGCAAAAGTTGACCAGCAAGCAATGGCTGACATCGAATGGGTTAAACAAGTGATTGTTGCTGTGCGTAACATCCGCGCCGAGCTAAACATTGCGCCATCTAAGCCGCTTAATGCTCTGCTTCGCAGTGTAAGTGAGCAAGATAAGGCGCGTCTTGAAGCTAACCAAGCATTCTTCAAGACCCTAGCGAAACTTGAGTCTATGACCATACTGGCAGACGATGAAACTGCGCCTATGTCGACCACTCAACTTGTGGGTGATATGGAGCTGTTGATCCCAATGGCAGGTCTGATTGACGTTGCAGCTGAAATGGCGCGTATCGATAAGCAGTTAGATAAACTACTTAACGAGACTAAGCGCATTGAAGGCAAGCTTAATAACCAAGGTTTTGTGGCAAAAGCGCCTGAAGCGGTTATTGAGAAAGAGCGTAGCAAACTGGCAGAGTTTACTCGCGACATCGAAAAGCTTAACGAGCAAAAAGCTGAGTTGGCTAAGTTAGAAGACTAGGCTAGAACGCTAACGCCGCTAATAAGCAAAAGTACATCAAAGGCAGCCAATTAGGCTGCCTTTTTGTTTTTCCCATTTCCGGCTTTCCACATACAAAGCCAATCTCCTTTCCCATCAAACTTGCCAATTTTTGATACAAAGCTAAACAGATATTCGATGGATAATACCAATTGGGATAAATAAGTGATCAGATATTACGCAGGAAAAATCGCTTAGAACAAGGCATAAATTGCAGCTAGCTAGTTGTTCTAACTACAAAATTTATAACGCAGTTATAGGCGATTTTAACCAGTAAGAATGATCACATACTTGTGCTAATTGGTATAAACACACCTGTGTTGCTAAATTGTTGCTATGATGAACAATTGGGGGATAATCAGGATGTTAATGAAAGTTTTTATCAAGTTTTAGGTTCTTATTAACTCAGTACAAGCTAACAAATGGCCTTGAGAGAGAGCATTAGGGGAATAGAGTGACTAAAACAATAAGCTACATGGCAATAGCCATTGGCACAATAGCATCAAGTATGGCTTTGCAGGCACAAGCAGCCAATATCTACATAATGGATGACAATAACCAACCTATGGAGAATATGGTGGTTTACCTTCAATCTAATAATCCTGCCGCATTTGCCACTCCCGCTTTAGCCTCTGACTCCTCAACAACTCAGGCACGTCAAAACCCAGTTGAAGTGCATCAAAAAGACAAGCAATTCAGCCCATACATTACCATTGTGCAAAAGGGTTATCAGCTCAAGTTTGTTAATGATGATGACATTACCCATCATATCTACTCCGCTTCTGGCCCCAAGCGATTTTCATTTAAGTTGCGCCAAGATGGCGTTAACAAAGACATGGTATTCGACCAACTTGGGCATATTTCAATGGGCTGTAATATCCACGACTGGATGAGTGGTCATATTCTCATTGTCGACACGCCGCACTTTGCAAATACAGACAATAAAGGATTAGTCAGCTTTGACAATATTGCCCCAGGGCAATACCAACTTGTTGTTTGGCACCCGCAACTTCAAGCAATAAACAATCAAAATAGCTACCAGATTGACCTGCCACTTAGCAAGCCGCTAACCCTGACGGTGACGGACACCATGGGTGAAATACCGAGTCAGCAAAGCCTGGATGATTTTGAATTTCTGGAAGGATACTAATGCCGGCACTGTTTAACCGTATTCAAACACGAATTTTTGCTTGGTTTGTACTGCTACTGCTGGCAGTACAAACCATCTCGTTCGCCCTAACCTACTACGGCAATGAGCTGCTTGAGCAGCAACAACTGAAAAACCAGCTGTCGATAGCCAAGTTAGTGTTTAAGTCTGAATACAATGACCGAGCTTATTACCTGTCTGCGTTTGCAGAAACCGCTGCCAAAGATTTTGGTCTTAAAGAAGTGTTTATCGACAAGGATAGCCGCAGCTTTTTGGTCGCCCTAAATAACCATCGTAAACGCATTGACGCCGACTTAGCTATCGCCGTTGACAAGCAAGGCAAAATAATTGGTCAATTACTCACATCACTTAATGACGCTAACAAAGGCAAAGTGAAAGTCGGCCCAGAGCAAGGTCAAGCATTTAAGCAAACATTAGACTTTGAATTTATCACCATCAACACCTTGTACGCACTGCAAGGCAATATCTACCAGCTCAGTTTTGCGCCGCTAACCAGTGGTGCAGGTAACCTTATCGGTTGGGTAGGCTTTGGTTTTGTCATTGGCGATGAGTTAACTAATAACTTATCCGAGCAAACTGGTTTAAATACTGGCTTTATTCTCACAGAGCCAAATTCACAACTAGATGAGCCAGCATTTGATGCTCAGCTCATCAGTATTTCTAACCATGATATTACTGAGCGAGATAAAAAAGTAATAGGTCAATTAATCTCGAGCGGGCTACAGCATAAAGATTACATTTTATGGCAGTCTTCTTTAGGGCAAATAGACGAGCAGCAGCTACATGCCTTTATGTATATAAGTCAGCGTGACGCCCTTGCACTGGCAGCGTCACACGAACAATGGCTCCCTCAATTAGTGCTTATCTTAATTATGTTGCCCGTATCTTTGATGGTGGCTTACATGATTGCCCGCGGCGTGACTAAGCCAATCACCTTACTAATCAATCAAGCGCGCTTTATTGCTAAAGGTAATTACAACTCCAAAGTAGAGGTGGGTAGCAGCACGGAAATGCTGGCATTGGCTGAAGAGTTTACCGTGATGCAACAAGCCATTTTAAGTCGTGAGAATAAAATTGCCTTCCAAGCCTACCATGACCCTTTGACCAATTTGGGTAATAAGAACAAACTCAGTCAGGTCACTGCTGACTGGTTTGCTAATAAATCACCTTTAGCGATTTGTCTTATCAACATTCGCCGCATGACTGAAGTAAACGGCACCCTAGGTCACCTGGTTGGCGACAAAGTCATTGTCGAGGTTGGTCGACGCTTATCAGAGTTTAGTGAAATTGATCTGGTGTGCAGGCTTAGCGGCGATGAGTTTGTACTCGCCATTAAAGAGATACAATCTAGCGCGTTTAACCAGCTTATCCGCAAGGTGCAAGAAGCTGTGGAAGCAGAGTATCGCTATCAAGATATTTCGCTGCATTTGCAAGTTACCATAGGCGTGAGTTTTGCCCATTACCCGAGTGATTTACAAACTGTGATGCGCCAAGCCGATACCGCGCTGCAACACGCCAAGCGTAACCGTATCGATCTACAAACATACAGCCAGCAAATTGATGCAAACTCGCTCGACAGACTGCAGCTAGTTAATGAACTCAAAGCGGCGATTGAAAATAATGAGCTGGTACTGTTTTATCAGCCTAAGCTCAACCTTGCTATTAACAAGGTCACCCATGTCGAAGCGTTAGTGAGATGGCAGCACCCTGTTAGAGGCATGATCCCACCGGATACCTTTATTCCAATTGCTGAACAAATGGGGCAAATGAACGCCCTCACCCACTGGGTTATCCATCAAGCGCTTAGCCAATATCATTTATGGTTAGCCGAGGGGATTGAGCTAGCTATTGCGGTTAATATATCGGCAGAAAATCTAAAAAATCAAAGCTTTGGTGAGTTTGTGCTTAGCGCGATTGAGCAACACCAAGTACCGATAGAAGCGCTGACACTAGAGATCACCGAAGATGCAGTTGTTGCCGACCCAGAAAACGCAATCAAGCAGCTCAACCAACTTAAGCAACATGGTTTAACGCTATCGATTGATGACTACGGCACTGGCTACTCTTCGCTCGCTCAGTTAAAACAATTGCCAGTAGATGAGCTCAAAATCGACAAGTCATTTGTACAAAATCTAATGACAAGTGACGACGACAAAACCATTGTGAGCTCAACGATCCAGCTAGCCCACAATCTAGGGTTAAAAGTGGTTGCAGAAGGCATAGAGGATGAAGGCTCGCTTAAATGGCTTGCCAAACATAATTGTGAGTTAGGGCAAGGGTTTTATCTTTCTAAACCTGTGGATGCCAAAATGTTAGCAAACTGGCTAGCACGCTCACCTTACGGCCCAAATAGCGCTGAAACCTAGGGCCCTTACTAGCATTACCAATTAACACGATATCCGTAAAAACAACAATAAGGAGTACGGATGAAAGCTTGGCTTGAGATGCAAAATAAAGCGCGATTAGGTAGCAGATTATGCCTAAGCGGTATTTGTGTTGCTCAGCTTAGTTTTGCAGCTCCACTCTTAGCAACAGAAAAGGTTGCAACAGAAAAGAGAGCGACAGAAAAGCTAAAAGCGGAGCACGACTTTGCGGCTGTGATTGATATGCGTTTAACTCATACTTCTGGCGCAAGCAGCGATACAAGTCACACCAATGCTGGCCTAGGAAAGTATCGATTTGATCCTGGCAATCAGTTATCACTTGCTCAGGCTGGACTCAGTTATACCCTGGATTGGGACAACCCTTTTTCAGCCCACCTTATTGCCAATGCTTATGTCGACCAATCTAACCCCAGCTTAGGGATCACCGAAGGTTTTATTAAATACCGCTCACTACCGAGTCAATCAGGGCTGCGCGCTCAGGCAAAACTTGGGCTGATGTACCCGACCATCTCGCTAGAGAATATCGCTACAGCCTGGGCATCACCTTATACATTAAGTTACTCAGCTATAAATAGTTGGCTAGGTGAAGAACTGCGCCATGTGGGCGCTGAGTTTACACTTGAAAAACTCGGCAAGTTCACCAATTCCAAACACAGCTTTACCTTATCTGGAGCGGCCTTTAAAAACAATGACACCGCAGGCGCACTGCTTGCTTGGCATGGCTGGACCAATAGCTCAAAGCAAACCTTATTGCAGCAGCACGTGAAGCTAAGCAAGATGCCAAGCTTAGATGGCAGTTTAAGCGGACAAGCCAGAAGTTCCGATCCCTTTATCGAACTAGATAACCGCTTTGGTTATCACGTCCACGGTCAGTGGCAGTATCGCGGATATGGCAAACTCACAGCTGGCTACTACGACAACAACGCCGATACCAGCATAGTTATCAATGGACAATACACTTGGCTCACTCGCTTCTCTCATCTAGGGATAAAGTGGCGACTGCCATACAAAATTGAGCTACTTAGTCAGTACATGAATGGCAGCACGCTTATGAGCGCACCAGATGGCACAGATGCCGTCAACAACGATTACCAATCGGGATATATCATGTTAAGTCGGCGCTGGGGAGTACAAAGATTAAGTGTGCGCGCTGAGCAGTTTTCAGTCACAGATAACGACTTAACACCAGATGATGATAACCACGAACAGGGACACGGCTTTACAGCATCCTACCAGTACCGAATGAATAAGAACTGGTTCATTCACGGCGAATACAATCATCTATATAGCGAGCGACCGGCGCGAAGTGCACAAGCTCTGCCAAGTAAACTCACCGAGAACCAGTACCAACTGGCGATGCGATGGTTCTTTTAACTTGCCCACCTCATCGTAAAAGTGTTAACGCATTTCTAGAACGAACAGCTCAAACTTTAAAACTCAACTTGGGCTGCTCAAATCGGACATCTACCTTAGAAAAGTTAACCAAATAAAAATCGAAGAACGGTTATCGAAAAAGACTAGTTAACCTGAACTGTGGATAAGGAAGTGATAACCACTACCTAGGCCTGAGTTATACCTCACATTATGTTTCTAGCGAGATAGTTTTTGTTTAGTTCAAGGCGAAGCTACGCGTCAATAGCTAGCCTATTGCAAGTAGCTTCAACGAAGAAATAGGCAAAAATAGCCGTTAGAAACCGATTTATTATCCAGAGTTCAGGTTATTTATGCAATTTGCATATGAATTCAGCTGTAAATGCCAAAAAACAACAATTTGCTCTCCATTTTAGCAACACAACCTTTGGTAAATAGTCACAAATTAGGTAAAGTGTTGGGCTATTAATTCGAAGCTAATAATCATAATAAAGGTGAATTATGGCAACTCCTCCTAACTCAGTGAACGATCTGAGTGAAGTAAAACAATTAGGTATGTGGGCCTCGATTACCAGTTTAGGTTATCTATTCTGGTTAGTTGGTGGCATGGAATTGGTTGAGCGTATTGCATATTACGGCGTTAAAGCGAGTGCCGGTCTTTATGCAAAATCACCAGCATCTGAAGGTGGCCTAGGTATCGACCTGCATGACTACGGTATTATTCTTGCCATTTGGGCACTACTGCAAACATTCGTTCCAGTGTTTACCGGCGGTATTTCTGACCGTGTGGGTTATAAAGAAACCATTTTTGCATCAACAGTAATCAAGATTGCCGGTTATCTATGTATGGCATTCTTCCCTAATTTCTGGGGATTCTTAGGTGGCGCTATGCTACTAGCCGCGGGTACAGGTATCTTTAAACCGGGTATTCAAGGCACACTGGTATTATCCACCAGACGAGAAAACACCTCAATGGCCTGGGGCATTTTCTATCAGGTAGTGAACATTGGTGGCTTCCTAGGTCCTCTCGTTGCGGTGCATATGCGTCAGCTTTCTTGGGACAATGTATTTTATGCCTGCGCTGCGATTATCTCGCTGAACTTCCTATTCTTACTGGCTTACAAAGAGCCAGGTAAAGAAGAGCGCATCGAACGTGCTCGCAAAATCAAATCAGGTGAAATCCAGCAAGAAGCACTGTGGAAAGACGCCTGGCACGAGCTGAAAAAGCCTGTGGTAATCTACTACATGTTAGTCTTTGCCGGATTCTGGTTCCTGTTCAACTCACTGTTTGACGTATTACCTATTCACATTGCTGAATGGGTTGATACCAGCATTATCGTGACCTCACTATTTGGCCCTGAGGGCACCAGCAGCGGTATTTTGCAGTTCTGGCTTGGTCTAAACAACGAAGGTACTAAGGTGATGCCTGAGGGTATGCTTAACCTTAACGCTGGTATGATCATGACCACCTGTTTCCTTGTAGCTGCATTTACTGCCAAGTATCGTATTACCACTGCGATGCTAATTGGCTGTATTTTAAGTATTACTGCCATCATGTTTGTTGGCTTGTTTAATGCGGCTTGGATGATTGTATTAGCCATTGCCATGTTCTCATTGGGTGAGATGATGATCAGCCCGAAAAAGAATGAGTTCATGGGTAATATTGCACCTGAAGGAAAAAAAGCCATGTACCTAGGCTTTGTGATGCTACCTCAGGGTATCGGCTGGACATTAGAAGGTTACTTCGCACCTAAGCTGTATGAAATGTACGCCTCAAAAGAAGTGATCTCACGCAATGAATTGTTAACTAATGGTTTATCGCAAGCCGATGTTGACGCTATCCCTCAAGGTGAGGCCTTTATGCGTTTGGTAGAAGTAACGGGCATTGAAGCGCAGCAACTTACCCATAACCTGTATGCTGCTAACAATATCGGTATGGCTTGGTACATCATTGCAGCTATCGGTATTATCTCAGCTGTGGGTATCTACATTTACGGTAAATGGTTACTGCAAATGCAAAAACAGCAGCAACAGCAACAGCAACAAGCTGCGGCGCAGTAAATTCGATTTAGGCTCAAACTGATTTAAGCTAAACGGCTAACGCCAAAAACGATATAAAAAGGAGACCATTTGGTCTCCTTTTTATTATTCGGGTCTCACTCAAACCTTGCCAGTAGTTGCTAGTAACTGGTCAATTGTTGCTTGAGCTCACTGTATCGAGCAAACAATGGATGGGATTTTTGAGCTAACTCAGGGAAGCGTTTATCTATCTTTTCCACCAGCATTCTTGCTTGAGATATCTCATCCGCATCAACTAAGCCTTGTAGGCGCTCAAGAGCTTTTTCGGCGGTATCTAGCGTTATTACTCTTTCCTCATACTGATCAGTTCCAAGCAGCTTAGCGCCGTTTGCTAACGCCTCAGTTGGCAAACTTCGCTGTTTTGGCGTTGCTAACATATCACTTGCGGTTGTACCTGCTGCACTTGAACTAGCCGTTTGCGCTGAAGGCTCAGCCATAGCTTCAAATCCAGAGTTATCTAGAGGCGCTGCACTTTGTCTGCCATCACCTGCTGTTTCAATTGCCTCGTCAGATGGTGCACCGGACATCATCAACATCGGCTCGGCTTGCATTTCACTGGGTATATTGGCATCAACGCCGGGCAGCTTAGCACCTTGTTGCATCAACTCTGGATTTAATAGAAACAAGCCCGCTACCAGCATGACCGACGCCGCCGATGAAATACCGAGCTTATTCTTTGACCACCAACTGAGCTGCACCACCTTTTTGTCAGCTTCCATTTGCGCTTCTGCGGCAGAATGTACCTGCTGATGCGATTGAGACGCTAACGCCAGAATTGCCGCATCAATATGCTTAGGCGGCTGCTCTAAATCCTGCTGATGATATTGACTACGGATCTCATCTTGCAGCTTGGCAAAGGCATTATCATCCATGTTTTGCTTAGTTTTATCACTCATTAGCCTGTCTCCTGCCATCTTAGGGAGATACAGTTTTTAATGCTCTGATATGCATAACGAATACGGCTTTTGGTCGCCTCTAGCGTAACACCTGCAATTTCGCTGATTGATGCTGCGGTTAGACCTAGCTCAACGTTTAGTAAAAAAGCCTCTTTTTGGGTTGCCGGCAGTTTGGCAATACATGCTTGCATATCTTGCTGCTGCGCTGATGCGGTAACTTGCTGCTCGGGTGAATTAGCTTCCGAATCAGCAATACTATCCATGTGGTCGGCTAGCTCGTCAGAAGTTGGGGCTTGGGTTAAATCTAGCGGCCTAACCGCGCGAACATGGTCAATCACCAAATTGTGGGCAATCTTATAAAGCCAGGTAGTGAATTTAGCCGTAGCTTGATAAGACGCTGCTGCCTTAATCACCTTACCCCATGTATCTTGATATAGGTCCTCAGCCAACTGTTTATCACTTAGCTGGCGCACAAAATAGCGATACAAGGCCCCTTTATGCTTTATATAAAGCTGTTCAAATGCGCTGCTATTACCAGCTTGATAGTCCAGCATAAGCTGTTCATCTGATGTTTCTGCTGCAGATAATGATGCTGCTTGCGACACAATTTATCCTCATGCTCATTAGTTAGCCACCTTATAATCTCGCCCCTGAAAATGATTTAACAATAAATATTGCAGTGGCTTTTGTTGTTGCTCAATAAACTGCAACACACCTTGATACGAAGGCGACCGATTTGTTTCTGCGCCAGCTTTGGCGAGTGTGTTTAATTTAGCATAGTCAAAGCTGCGCATATAAGGATTATGGTTAAAGGCTTGGACTAGGCCGGCTACCGCAGCAAAGCTTTGCATATAGCCACTAGCAGTTTCAATATCTCGGATCTGGCTGGGCATAGCAATGCGGTATTGACTACTACATCTTTGTTTTAGCGGTTTTAAGGTGTTGTTCGGCTTACCCAGAGTAAACAAGCCATATTCGGGTTCAAGCTCAACTGGCAGGCTACTAGGCTGGTTTTCTAGTTTAAGGCTCACATAAGCGATGGAGTTAGGAAAACGATTAACATCGATGCAGCCCATTCCAAGCCTGCTGGCTTGCTGCGGCGTAAAACGCGCTGCTTCAGTCGTTTGTTGAACATCATCAAGGTTATTGCCACTACTTAGCTGCATGGCATCTAAGCTAAGCTTTTGCTGAGAGCGCGAAGAAGAGCCGTGATAAGACGTGTTTAAATACAGCTCAAACATCATCACAGATACGGGGCTAACATCTATGCCTTTGGATTTACTCTTGTCGTCAGCAAGTCGATAATCAACTGGATTATATCCAAGCAAACGATATTCGCTGATCTGACGCGGATTAAAGCTCACCTGCAGCAAGCCTTTACCTAACATAGCTGCAGGCACCTTTACAGCCAGCATCAACAACGCAGCATCAGGATTATAAGGTGAACTTGCTATCTCGCTGCGCCACAACACCTTAGGAAAAACCGCCTGACTTGCGCCGGGGCGATATGCTTGCAACTGTGTAGTGTCGTTATCATGGGGCCGATGTTGGCGGTAAATGGGCGTAACGGACTCATCGCCAAAATGGTCAAAGCTTGTATGATTAAAATCTAGTTGCGCAGCTAAAGGCAACAACGCTTGGTCAACAGTATTTTGCCATGGCAGCGGCAAGCATAGTGACTTATCGGCGCAGGACTGCCCAAGCTCTACTGGCGTACGTAAATCTAACTTATTATTAAGGTTGAGCTGAGTGAAATTGAGTGCTAGCTGCGAAATAGGCGTTTCAGCTGTTACCCTCAGCCCATTAAAGTGGCGTGGCTTGATATTAAGATCTGGGCCTTGCTTTAAGCCCGCAGCAGTGAGCTCCATACTCATTAAACTGAGCACCACCACCGCACTTAACAAGAATGCTGGACGTTGATGCCAACTAATGTTGGGTGATCTTGATGCGAGCTTTGCAAAGCATTGCTCATGCTTTGCACCCAGCTCTTTTTCTTTTGTATTTGGCGACTTTGTTTCTTGAGTGATTTTTTTGCAACAATCAGTTTTACTGCGTTTAATAGATAGTGCCATCTTAGATCCCCTTGATGAACAATGCTTATGTCTATATAAACGCAACAAAAACAAAAAAGGGTTAATCTGACTTTGAACGTGGGATTGAATGTGACTCTGAGCTTTCAAAAATACCTAAAAGTTCAGGTTGAAGCAGTAAACGCTCTTCCTGAGTGAAAAACTCGTTATGCATTTCAATGTACTCTTGCTGAAACGCTTTTTGCTGCATAATGGCGTCTATTCTATCGATTAATTGTTTGCCCATCGGGGTTTTAGCACATACCATGTAGCCGCGATCGACCTTTTCTACGCCGCGGATCATCACGGTATCAAACTCCAACTGTTTATTGTTGCGCTCTAAATAAGCGCTAACCTCTTCAGAGTATTCAATAATGGCTTTAACGCGCCCTACCGCCATCATATCGATTAAGGTTTCCGACGAGTCCATGCCACCACGCTTAAAGAATAAATCAGGACTTTGTGCAATATAGGCATTAATGGTATTGCCATAAGAACGATTTAGCGCCACGCCGATACTGTGCTTAGTCATGGTTTCAGGCTTGGTTAAATCGACGGGATGTGGGAATAAATGCGCATTTTTCTTGAGGGTGATAAGTCTTAAAGGTGGGTAAATACTGATAGGCAACTTGCTAAAGTAACCTAATTTTTCTCGCTCAGGGCTTTTAAACTTATTATACATACAAGCATTACCAAGGCGGTTAAGCTCAAACCACCCCCTTTTAAAGCTTACTTGTTGTTGCTCAAACTCAAGGCTACCCGCAGAGTGCTTAAGCAATAAGCTTAGCATTCCCATAGGTTGCTCTTGAGTTAAATTAACATCTTCTTGGTCAGTGTCCGCAAACACTATGCCTTTTAGCGGCGTGGCATGTACAGGAGAAAACCACAACAAAATAAGACCAATAATAACGACTGAATTTCTTAGCATCTATGCCCTAACCCTATTATTATATTTTTGGATTAATTGCACTAAGCTCACGACTAGCTACGTCTTGTATCAGGCTAGCTCAGCTCAACTACGTGCAACACAACTTGCTATTTCTTCCTAAAGCAATTGGCCTCCTGCCGTTACTTTCCCTCCTGTAATTCGAATAACGGTAAATGATGAACTATCGGCTAAAAGTAAAACTCCAGCGCTTTTTCTAACACAGCAGTGTCATCGACTGATGCAAAACGCTTGTGGATATCAAAAAACTCTTGCTGAAAAGCCTTACGCGACATCGCTGCATCCACTTGCTTAATTAACTTTAGTCCATATTCTGTTTTTGAGCAGACAAAGTAGCCTGCAGATGCCTGATTGACCTGCTTAATCGCAATACTGCTCACTTGCTGTGGCAAGTCATTATCTTCAACGTAACTTGCTGCAAAATCACTGTACTCAATTACCGCATTCACTCGGCCTTTAACTAGCATATCAATCAGTTTACGTGATGAGTCACCGCCCTCTCGTTTAAAAAAGGGCATATCAGATAAGGCAATCTTCTCATCAATGACTTTGCCATAAGCACGTGATGCCGACACGCCAATAAGACCGAGCTGCCAATCCTTTAAGGTATCTAGGTCAATCACCTCTGGAAATAAGTGACGCTGCTGTTTCAATACAATTAAGCGCAGTGGTGGATACAAGGTAATGGGATACTGGCTGTAGTAAGCGACTTTTTCACGCTCTGGCGTTTTCAGCTTGTTGAACATACAAGCATTTTCACGCTTACTCAGTTCTAACCACCCACGGTTTAAACTCACCTGGTTATGGGAAAAATTCAGCATGCCATCGCTGTGTACATGCAACATATCGAGAATACTCATTGGCTCAATTTCAGAAATATCCAGGCTGCCGTCTGAAAACACTCCCATTACCACAGCCTTTAACGCATCTTGTGTTTTGGGGTGGGAGTTTTTGCCGGATTCAACGGTATGTGCTAGGGCAGCAGAGCAAACACCAGAAAGTACGATGATTGCTAGCATAAATAGCTGTCTGAAAATCTTGTTATAGTTTGTTATCTTTCTCATCATTGTTATGGTTATTTTTATCAGTTTTTCCCGCTAAACCCTTATAGAATAACAGCCTCCATCTTTACCATACTCACTTACAAACTCCAAACATTTCCATAATATCAGTACGGTTTTTGCCGAAATGAGTTTTCACAAATCTAAACTGAGTGTTAGCCGCAAAAAACACTGCTAACTAAGCAAAAATGCTATTATCTAGCCCCTTTTTTTATAGCCTAAGTCACATTGCGCTAGTTTGTTGTGGAATTAGCCAGGTTTCAGCGACTTAGGATAGATTCAATGTGAATCACCATCAGTATATTGAGGAGTTAACATGCAAGCGCTTGTTGCCGTTGTAATGGGATCAAAAAGTGATTGGCCAACTATGGAAGCCGCAGCTCAAATTATGGACGAGTTAAAAGTTCCATATCATGTCGAGGTGGTTTCAGCGCACCGTACTCCAGATAAATTAATGGATTTTGCTAGCACAGCAGCAGACAAAGGTTACAAGGTTATCATCGGCGGTGCAGGCGGCGCAGCTCACCTACCAGGTATGATTGCTTCTAAAACCCCGCTTCCTGTTTTAGGTGTGCCAGTGCAAAGTAAAGCTCTTTCAGGTATGGATAGCTTGCTTTCAATTGTACAAATGCCAAAAGGCATTGCAGTCGGTACCTTAGCGATTGGCACAGCAGGTGCATTCAACGCAGGTTTACTTGCTAGCCAAATCCTTGCAACGCAAGACCCTGAGCTGATGGAACGCTTAAACGCATTTAGAACTGCGCAAACTGAGACGATTTTAGAAAATCCTGATCCGAGAGAAGCATAATGACACAACAAAAGGTATGGGTACTGGGTAACGGTCAACTAGGTGCAATGCTTGCTCATGCTGGTCAACCACTGGCACTTGATGTTCGCCCTGTTGATATCATGAACCCAACAGATGATAAGCTGCCGCTGGCAGATAACGACATCATCACTGCAGAGCGTGAGCTTTGGCCTGAGTCATCTACCAGCTTGCAATTAAGCGAGCACCCAAACTTTATCAATGGTGCTATTTTTGCGCGCTTAGCTGACCGCTTTACCCAAAAAAGTCTACTTGATGAGCTTGAGGTTGCAACTGCGCCATGGGAGCTAGTAGAAGATGAAACTCAAGAGTCTAATTTACATCAGGCCTATGGCGATCGCGTATTACTAAAGCGCCGCACTGGTGGTTATGACGGTAAAGGTCAGCACTGGCTAAAACAAGCTGAGAGCACCACGATTCCTGCTGACTGGCGCAATGAAGCGATTGCCGAGCAAGCGATTAACTTTGACGAAGAAGTGTCCTTAGTTGGCGTACGTACCCAAGATGGCCGTTGCCTGTTTTACCCATTAGCGCTGAACCTGCATCAAGATGGCATCTTGATGGCGTCAGTAGCACCACTTGCTCGCCTATCTCACCTTCAAGCTGAAGCTGAACGTATGCTTAGCACCATTATGAATGGTCTTGAGTATGTAGGTGTAATGGCAATGGAGTGCTTCCGTGTTGGTGATGAGCTTTTAGTGAATGAGTTAGCCCCAAGGGTGCACAACTCAGGTCACTGGACTCAAGCAGGCTGTCATATCAACCAGTTTGAATTACACCTGCGCGCGCTGTGCAACCTACCTATTCATACACCTCAAGTAAACTACCCGTGTGTGATGGTTAACCTGATTGGTATTGAAAAAGACGATCGTTGGATAAGCCTGCCAAATGCCGAGCTATTTTGGTACAACAAGGAAGTCCGTGTCGGCCGTAAAGTCGGTCACTTGAACTTATCAGCCCATAACGATGAGCTAGTGCAAGATAGTATTGCCAAGCTAAAACAATGGATGCCTGAGCAATATCAAGCGCCACTTGAGTGGATTATAAAAGAGTTCAGCTAGTACTCGATTATGACTAATGCAATTGTAAAAGGAGCCTATTGGCTCCTTTTTGTTTAATCCGAATTGCCTAAGTCATCGCAGCAAAATGGCTATAACAAGCCCTCGCCCAACAGTATATACATCAGGGCATCTACCACAAACAGTGCTCCAATGCCGCCTAACATAAGCGGCATAATCACCTGACTTGCCTTGTCCACTTTTTGATTAATTCGCTGCAGTAACGCGGCGCTATTGTCTTTCATAAATACTAAGATCAGTGGGATAAGCAAAAATGGCACAGCATAGGCCAGGTTATACCCCACCAGCACCAACAGCATTTCAATTTGCGTTAGCTGCTCTTTAATCAGCTGATTTACCAAGGCAAAATAAGGCAGTGCAAAGGGCATCCCGACGAAGTTAAGCACTGCGCCATAACCAAAGGCTTTCATTGGCGTTAGCTCACCCGACTCTTGCGGTTTATCTCCCTGCTCTGCTGGTTTTTTTAGAGCGAGATACAGCAATAGCGCACCGATAACTAAACTAATAACATAATCAATCGGCAGTGGGTTATTAAGGCGCCCTGAGATACTTTCAAGCATAGGTGCCAGCAGCACACCCGCCGCAAAATATGCCAGAGTGTGACCAATTAGAATCGCCATGCTGTGGGCAACTGGTCGTGAGGTACCTGCTGCATAAACCATGAACGCCAGTAACACAGGGTTAAGTACGTCCACTAACAAAATTGGACCTGTGATAAGCAAAATGTCGCTCATTAATAACTCCCTCTACAGCGGTAATAAATGCCTGCTAGTTATACCAATCAGCACAAGTATGTGATCATTTATCCTAATTAGTATTATGTGTGCTAGAGGCTAATCGTTAATCACTCTTTAAATCTCTGGTGATAGGTTCACTTCTTAAACCAATATGTTTCAGATTAAACATAAAGTTGTTACAACGCGAAATAATACCTATAGAAACCTTCAATGAGACACATCTGCCACTTTGAACTTTACGACTCACAAAAAATGCTCCTTTACAGGAGCATTCTAGTTTTCGCCTTTGGTGCCTACTCTTCACTAAAACGTTTTACTGGAAAGTAACTCAACCATCGAGGCTGTTAAAGAATAGCCGTTAGCCGAAGAATAGACGCCACAACCACGAAGAATCAAGATCTTCCTTACAACCACGATATTGAGTAGCGTATCGACGAGCACGATCATCTACTTTTTTAGCGACAGGACCAAGCCATTTCTTTTTCTTGTAGGTACCGCGTTTATAGCCGCCCCAACCTTCATGGTAATTAAGGTATTGATTTTTAGCATCCCACTTAGAAACACCGTTGATTTTATGGGTTTTGCTGATAAACCAGCCCATAAAATCCATGGCATCGGCGAAATTATCTCGGCTCGACCATGAGTTGCCCGTTTCTCTAACATAGTCATCCCAAGTCATGGTTTTAGCCTGAGCATAACCATAGGCATCACTGGCTCGGCCAATTGGAATAAAGCCCCAAAAATATTGCATAGGCGGCGCGGCATTATGTTTAAACGAGCTTTCTTGGTACATCATGGCAATGGGGACATGTACAGGTACCCCCCATTTATCACGGGTATCTACCGCAGCGTTGTACCAGGAGCGATTCTCTTTGAAAATGGAGCAAATATTATCAGGGTCTTTTGGCGGTGGCGTGGCGCAGCCAGCGAGGGACAGTAACAACAAGCAACAAGCAGGGCCGATAAGGCGCTTCATACACAAACCAATCAGTGAATAATCAATGGCTTTAGTGTCACATCTTGTTTTCGCTAATGCAATCACCTCATTACTGTAATTAGAGGGCAATTAAGTGTTGATTGCTAATTGCCTACTAGCTGTGAGCTGGCCTCACATTGATA
This sequence comes from Shewanella maritima, assembly GCF_004295345.1. Taxonomy (NCBI): domain Bacteria; kingdom Pseudomonadati; phylum Pseudomonadota; class Gammaproteobacteria; order Alteromonadales; family Shewanellaceae; genus Shewanella; species Shewanella maritima. Next base: position 1,193,840 of record NZ_CP036200.1, read on the forward strand.
GGACTCTTGTTGCCACACAACAGCTTGCCAGTAGTCACTATTCTTACCCGCATAGATTTTGTCAGTTTTGAACTTAGCAGCCAGATGATAGCGAGTATCGTCTTCGACTATCACTGTTACAGTTTTGGTGCCGCGGGCACTGAGCGAGACTTTTAACTGCGGTGCAGAAATTAACTCTGCAAGGGTGAACTCATATTCACCCACGGGCAATATGTAATAAGGTCTTGAAATAACGGGCATGCCGTTCAAGTGGGTCACCACTGCGCGGTAGTAGCTATCTTCACCAGCTGGATTTTTAAAGGCTGCAACGACCCCACAAGGAGCGTATTCAACTTGTGATGCGCACGAGGTGAGTAGCAAGCTGATACTTGCCACAAACCCCAATAGCTTGAAAGACTTAGCTCGCAACCACATCTTTGAAATAGTCTGCTAAGAATTGATCAAAATCGACACTCGTTTGCGCTTCGATTTGCGCTTGCTGGTTTAATGACGTATCTGCTTCTTGCTGATAAGCAGCTTGGATATCAGCACCGAGTTGGTAGTCAGCCAAATAGCCATGGTACTCATCCATCAATGACTGTACCCATTGACCATGATCTTGACCTTGTTCAACCACATCGCGATGCACGCGACCAGATAAGGTTAAATTAGGGTCGAGCACGGCACTATGCCATTGACTCAGAGCTTGCTGGTAACGGTTGCTCTCTTCACCTTGTGCAAACTCTTGCTTATCTAGCAGCTTAGCTATTTGCTGCAGCTCACCAAACAACTCTAATAACCATGACTGCATACTAACTTCTTGGCCATCGCGGCTAAGCGTTAGGCCTGGCTGACGCCCAAGTTCAATCACCTTATTAAGGTTTGCAGAGATTTCGGCTTCTTGCGCTTCACTACTCGGCAAAGATGGTGACAACAAACAATGTAATAGGAATAAATCTAAAAAGCGTACCTGACTGGCCTCAATACCAATCGGGCTAAATGGGTTTACATCTAGCGCGCGCACTTCAATGTACTCAACGCCGCCTCTAGCAAGTGCTTCTGACGGTTTCTCGCCAGCTTGTGTCACACGCTTAGCGCGAATTGGCGAGTAAAATTCGTTTTCAATCTGTAAGATATTGCTGTTTAACTGACGATACTCACCATCGACTTTGACGCCAATTTTGGCGAACTCAGTTGAAGGTTGACGAATAGCTGCTTGCACACCTTGTAAATACTCAGGTAAAGAGTCGTAGCTAATGTTTAGCGTATCTTGCTCTTTGTTGGTATAGCCTAAATCACTCATGCGCAGCGAGGTGGCGTAAGGTAAATATAGCGTCCCTTTGCCCGTGGTTTTAAAATCAAAGTTATGTTGTTGGTCTTTGATAAACGAGCCACATAGCGCAGGTGATGAGCCAAACAAATATGGCATCACCCAAACCAGCCTGCGGTAATTGCGAATTAAGCCAAAATAAGATTCAGAAATGAAGTCTTGTTTACTGCACTCGCTGCCAACGGTTGAGGTGTTAGCAAGCTTAAGCTCAAATAGCTGCTGCCATAATTCATCAGACACAGAGAAATTAAAGTGTACCCCTGCAATAATTTGCATTAATGGGCCGTATCTGTGAGTTAAACCTTCACGGTAAAGAGTTTTCATTTTACCGTTGTTAGAGGTGCCATACTGAGCGATAGGAATATCTTTTTCATTGCCCACAAAGCAAGGCATGCTTACTGGCCATAGCTTTTGTCCATAGATGTTTTGCACACTATAGGCATGGGTTTGGGTTAAACCTTCAAGCAGCACATCAATATCCTGATTAACAGGCGTGATGAACTCAAGTAAGGCTTCACTGTAATCTGTGGTGATCCGTGAATGGGTTAATGCACTGCCTAATGCTTTTGGATGAGCGTCTTTAGCTAACTGGCCTTGCTCATCTATACGCAAAGCTTCGCGCTCAATACCGCGCTGCATACCTAATAATGCACTGCGCCCTGCACTGGTATCTAAGTGCTCAATAACTTCATTGAATGATTTCAATATTCACTTCTCTTGTTGACTCATATCACCAGAAAGCTGCTAACGCACCTAACATTCATGGCAAGATATGACTTTTTAATAGCCGAGCATTCTACCTAAGTTAACACTCCAATGCCGATAGCGGATCACATCTTTTTACAAAAACGCGAAACGGTAACATTTTAGGTTACCGTTTCGTACATTTGATGACCTGCTACCCCAGCTTGTTTACCACTTTAATATGCGGCTAAATCAAGCAATTGCAAGTGATTAAGGCTAAATTAAATGCTACTTGAGTTAATTTAACATTTTCACTGGGTAACCAAGTTGTTCAAGTTGTTGTTTAACTGTAGCTTTATCACCGACAACCAAAATTACCATATCATCAATATTAAGCCATTTATCTGCCAACGCATTTAGCTCCTGCTTTGTCACCGATTCAATAATTCTCTGCTGCTCAGCCGTATAGTCATCAGCAAGTTGATAACGTTGAATACGGCGTAAGAAACCCGCTTTTTGATAAGGTGTTTCGTATTCAAGCGCGTGACCTTGCGAGATTGAGCTGCGCATAAAGCTCAGTTCTTTGTCCGTCATACCCTGCGCTTTAAACTGGTTGATTTCAGCAATAAACTCTTTTACCGCATCACCTGTCACATCGGCGCGAACGCTCGCGCCCGCAGTAAAGGTACCTACCTCAGCTACACCATAAAAATAACTGCGAGCACCATAGGTGTAGCCTTTATCCTCACGTAAGTTCAAGTTAATGCGGCTATTAAATGCGCCACCTAACGGGTAGTTCATCAAGTCCGCTTTAAAGTACTCGCCAGTTGCATCAAACGGCAGGGCTAGGCGGCCAATAGATATGACTGATTGCGGCGCATCTGGTTTGTCGTATAGGTAAATAGCACCTGTTTTTGCGGTTTTAATCGGGTTAACCGGCGCAAGCTCGGTTGCTTCGCCCTGCCAGCTTGCAAGCGCGCCTAACTTAGAAGTGACTTGCTGTTGAGTGAGATCAGATACCGCAACAACCTTGGCGTTACCAGCACGATACTGCAGCTGATAGAAAGCTCTCACATCATCAAGGGTCAGCTTAGACACCGACTCAATACTGCCTGATGCACCAATACCAAAGTGCACATTGTCACCATAGAGCAACTTGCCATATTCAGTGCGTGCTAGGTAATTCGCATCTGAGCTACGTTGCTGCAGGAACTGCAAATGCTGCTGCTTAACGCGATTAAAGTCTTGCTCGTTAAAAGCTGGGCTAAATAACTGCTCTTCAAGAATGCTCAGAGTCTGTGGCAAATTAGCTGTTAAGCTCGATAGCTGCACTGAGCTTTGACTCGCGTTGGCTGAGAAATGAATCGATGAGCCTAACATTTCTAACGCATTCGCTAGCTCCACGCTATTGCGTTTGGTAGTCGACTCGTTAAGCATAGCCGCAGTTAAATAAGCTAAACCTGACTGTTCAACTGGCTCTAAACGATGACCGCCATCAAGATAAACAACTAACTCTACCGTAGGCGTTTCATCACTTTTAGTACCGACGACTTCAATACCGTTTTCAAGCTTGCTACGCCATAATTTAGGCACTTTAACCACTGGCGCGTCGCCAGCTTTTGGCATAACTGAGCGGTCAAAGCTTGAGACAATTTGCTCGGCATCAATTTCTACATCTACCGCATGCTCTGCCACTTGTGGACTTGGCGCTATGAAATTATCAGGTTTGGCAACTAACTGCGTTTGCCCTTCTGGTACCACGCTCATGACCACCATCGGCTTGTCTTTAATATAAGTATTAAACACACGCATCACGTCTTCTTTGGTAACACTGGCATAGCGGGCTAAATCGTTAGTTACCTGATCAGGATTGCCGTAGAAGGTTTGGTTAGCGGCAAGGGTCGACACCTTACCTTTAACACTTTGCATGCCATAAATAGTGTCAGCCTCAAACTGCACTTTCACCTTTTGCAAGTCTTCATCGGTCACGCCGCGGCTTTCAAATTCCGCCACCGATTGAGCAATTTTTTCCTCAAGCTTAGCAAGCTCGCCGCCTTGAGCAGGATTTGCTAGAGCGTAAAGCGTAAATTGACAAGCTAGCTCCTGACATGGATGGCTTACTGCAGCTTGTACCGCCACACCTTGCTCAACCATGTTTTTATAAAATAGCGAGGTTTTACCACCACCGATGATATTTGCGAGTAAATCCAACGCTGCTTCATCTTTGTGACCAGCATAGACAGTTGGGTAACCCATGTAGATAAGCGGCAGATGCACCTTGTCTTCCATTGAAATATAACGCGTTTTATCTAGGGTGACCGGTACCTTTTCATCAGCTTTGACTTCGGGACCTGCTGGGATTTCACCAAAGTACTTTTCAACCCAGGCTAGCGTTTGCGCCTCGTCAAAATCACCGCCGATAGTTAAGGTTGCGTTATTTGGACCATACCAGCGCTGGAAGAAATGTTTAACATCGGCAAGAGTGGCACGTTCGAGATCTTCTGGCCAACCAATCACTGGCCACGAATAAGGGTGCCCTGCAGGGTACAGCGCCTGACTGAATCGCTCGTTTAGGCGGCCATAAGGACGATTGTCGATACGCTGAGCACGCTCATTCTTTACCGTCTCACGTTGCACTTCGAACTTCTCACTGGTTAGCGCAGGTAAGAAAAAGCCCATACGATCTGACTCTAACCACAGCATTTTCTCTAGCTGATTGCTTGGTACTGTTTCAAAGTAGTTAGTACGATCAGTATTGGTGGTGCCATTTAGGGTGCCTCCCGCTTCAGTGATCACTTTAAAGTGTTGCTCATCAGCCACATTTTGCGAGCCTTGAAACATCATGTGCTCGAACAAATGCGCAAAGCCGCTGCGGCCAGCAAACTCACGCGCCGATCCAACATGGTATGTGACATCAACATGCACCAGCGGATCCGAATTATCCTGGTGTAAAATTACCGTTAAGCCATTGGCTAACCGATATTTTTTGTAGGGAATATTGGCTTGCCCAGCTTGATGCTCGACAGTTTCAACTAGGGTTACCGCAGCAGGAGCAGCTGAGTCCAGTTCAGACTTAACTGCGCTGCAGCCAAATAAAGCAGCGGATACCGCTGCCGCTATCATCCAATGTTTCACATTACACTCCTGTAAATATATAAAAGCTGGCCTGACTCAAAAGCCACCAGCTTTGCAATGTCAGCAGCTAGCCATTGATAGCTGCTTGACTAAAAATCTAATCATCTTCACTTGAGACAAGAGCCATGCACCAAGCACTGAGGTTAAATTATCGCCCAGGCGATAAGGCTATAACGCAGTGCCTTACCAATAAAAATCAATACCACTGACGAGGTTATAGGTAACTTTAACCAACCTGCCATCAAACACAAAATATCGCCAATTACAGGTAGCCAAGACAAAAGTAATGACCAGCTGCCGTAGCGCTCAATCCAGCCTAAAGCTTTTTGATAACGCGGAGAGTGAATCGCATCCGGCGATTTTGCATAACGGCCGACATAGCCTAGATAGTAACTGGTTATCGCCCCTAATGTATTACCGACACTGGCGACAACCAATAGTTCCAACCAAAGCTCAGGTTGCTGATTTAACAGGCCAATTAATAGCACTTCGCTGCCGCCTGGCAACAAGGTCGCAGCAAGAAATGCGCCGCTAAACATCAACCATAGTTCTAACATGAGGCTAGATTTACCTTTAAAATTTGTTGCGATACAAGTTGTCTAAAAAACAGACTTTACCTGTAGGTGGATTTAACGTATTAATAACAAAACGTTATAAGCATATAAGTTATAACAAATCGGCTTTGTTTGTCTGTAGGTCAACTCATACAATGCTATTAATCTTAATTCATTATTGTCTTGTCTCGTCTTGTCACATTCAATAAACCGAACAAGATGTAAGATAACTAGTGTAATAAACCTAGCCAAAATCCGGTCTATTACTCTAGAGCAGAATAGTTTTAAGCTAGGATAGCTCTTAACCAAACTGGCTCTAGACAAAAAGGCGCTTGACCTAAAAACAATAACAATGCCCTTGAGCGGCTACAAAAATTGAGTTGGAAATATCTATGCTACAAGTGTTTAACCGTATTCCTTTCTGGCAAAAAGTCCTTGCTGGTTTTGCCTTAGGCGCCATTGTTGGCGTGTTATTTGGT